>NZ_CP136423.1:0-1200000 GCF_034356035.1 Blautia hydrogenotrophica DSM 10507 | reverse complement strand
TTCAAAATTTCGAAAGCTTTACACAAATTAAGAAATACACCGGTATCAAACCTGTTTCGACAGCGCGGTCAGAAAACTTTTAAAATCATTTTGCTCAATGCCTTATTCGTAAACTCAAATTTTACAGTAATCCAGCGAAAGGAATCCTTGCAGCCATGCAGAAAATAATCCGCAAAAGCCTTCCCTTTTACAAACGTTTTCTTTACATTTTAACTTTTTTTTGTTTAAATTTTATTGTTATCCTGATGATTCCAAACACAATCCTACGGATTTTCTGTTCTGTCCTGACTTTATCTGCTGTCTTAGCGTCAATCCCGTGGATTCTGTTTCCACTTTACCATCTTCACATCTTCTTTCAAGAACAGAGAATCCTGACTGAGCAGCGGCTTCCATGTAAAGATCACGATTCCAAAGCAATCAATTGTTTTTTGGACCGCTCCTATGAAAAAGCCTGCTCTATTGAAAATACCCTTTCTGACCGAAACATTGATTATCTGTCCAAGCAGATTAACACTCATTTTTTTTATAACACCTTAGATTCTATTCGGGGACGTGCTTACTGTGACGGTGCTTATTTCGTCGCAGACATGATTGAAACTTTATCTGCTTTTTTCCGATATAGTATTTCACGTAAGGGGAATATCGTATCCATACAGGATGAGCTCCAAAACCTGAATTCTTATATGAAAATTCAAATGTTTCGTTTTGGAGATCGTATTCAATACCATGTTGTCACGGAGCTTAAAAATCTAGAACAGTATCAAATTCCAAAACTCACTCTTCAGCCCATCGTCGAAAATTCCATCATTCATGGCATTGAGCATTACGAAAAAGGCGGAAAAATCGACGTACAAATTGAAGAAACCGATTCCACCGTCCTAATCCATGTTCGAGATAATGGCATTGGAATAAAAAAAGAAATATTAGATCAGATTAACTATAATTTTGAGAACAACTACTTTGAGAGTGCAGAGCTACAGAAAAAGCATTTAAATATCGCGTTAAACAACATCAACAATCGCATCTGTCTTCTCTATGGAACAAAATATCATTTACACATATTCAGTACTCAAAATCTCGGTACCGAAGTACAGATTACATTGCCTAAACTGCCAAAAACTAAAAGGACACACGATTATGAAAGAACACTTACTACAAATTGATAACTTTCGTTTTGAACAGCAAAATTTTCAGTCCTCTATTAATTTATCTATCTACAAAAGAGAATTAATTGCCGTATGCTCCCCTTCCTTTCTCGATGTAGACAAATTACAGGAAAACTATAAAAGACGTCTTTTAAAGGGTACCTTATTTTTCAAAAGCCAGCCCCCTCAGCTCCTTTCAAAAGGAAAACCCCTGAAATACTTTTACACCATTTCTAAATACAGTCATCTTATCTCTTCTCTCTCGATCTCGGACAATATATTTGCGATTCGGAGAAGTTCTTTTCCGAATCTTTTTTACATTCCCAAATATGCCAAGATCGCAGCGGAAGATTTGCTAAAGGAATTTAAACTTTCCATATCCATCCATACTCCTGTCTCTGAATTGACCAAAGCCCAGCAGCACCTGCTTCTCATACTGAAAGCTTATATCAGCTCTGCAAAAATTATTTTTTTAGATGACTTCGTAGAGTCTTATACTTATGCGGAATTCCAGCAGTTCCTCACATTAATCCGTCAACTGAGAGACAGAGAAATCACCTTTTTGGTTTTCTCGAAAAGTCCTTCTCTGGTCACGCAAAATGCAGACAGAATCTTTGTTGTATCCGATGACGGTATCACAAACATTCTTTCACATGAAAACTACCATGCTGACCGTTTATCCGCCTTGATTCTCGGAAAAACTCCGGAGCTTTTCATTCGCAAAAAATCCTGTCAGCAATCCGGTACGCTAATGAATCTGGACTGGTCCTCCTTCCTTCATGGATTAAAACCACTGACACTTCACCGCCAGGAATGTCTCTGTATTTTTGATTTCTACGGTTCCCATATTGCAAATTTATACAATTTTTTTGTAAAAAAATTCCCTTACTGCTTGGGTGGGAAAACATGTACGAATTACACCTCAGCCATTCAAAATGGCTTAGCTCCTATTGATCTTTCGAATATGATGAAATATTTTTTCCCAGACTTGTCACTTGGCGATAATCTTACCCTCTCAATCTTGAATAAAATCAATACCTTCGGCGTGATCGACCGAAAACTATGGAATTACTGTGTGAATTCTTCTATCCGTGAAATGAAAGGCCACCCTATTGAAAATGCAGAAGATTTATTTCTCTTTCTTCTCATGAAATGGAAATTGAAAAATCCTTCTTTGCTGCTTTTATCAGACTTTAATACGACCTATTCAAACCGTTCAGACCTTTATCAAAATATTTCTCAGATCAACCAGGAGGGCGCCGCTTTGGTTTTACTTTCCACAAATCTGTGGAACTGCCTATATTTTGCTGACACTCTCCTGGCTATTAAGAATACTGACGACTACCGTATCTTCCACAAAGAAGATTCAAAGACATTTGAAGATAAAGTAAAAAATTACCTTTATGGAACAAAGTGTGCAAGCCCATCTCAGATGCCCCATCCCCTCAATCTTTGAGGGGCGCAGCTCACTTTGCGCGCCGCCGCAGTACCGCTTTGTGGTGAAATCTCCCATTGCAGCGTGCGCATCCACAGCGGAGCGTTTATGTGATAGGAAAGAGCTTTCACGCATCAGCGTGACAAGGTCTTTCCTATTACAAAACAAACCTTTTTTAAAATAGCTTTTGCATCTTATACTCGAGCTCCTGATAGTCCTCCAGCAAGTGATCTCTCATGGTCAGAAAGAGCGGATAAAGCTCTCTATATATTTTACTCCATTCCGAAATCGGCTCGATCACCTGCTCCGGGGACTTCATAATTTCGTATGCCTCTTCCATACTGCGATAGATGCCTGCTGCATATCCAGCTAACATGGCGTCTCCTTTTGGTGCTCCGCTCAAAGATGCCGAGACATGTACCGGCATGTCCAAGACAGAAGCCTTTATGCGCAGCCATTCACGGCTGTTTGCACATCCGCCTGCAATTTTCATACAAGACAGCTTGGCGCCTTCCCTTTTGGCCTCCTCACAAATTTCTTTCAGCACATATGCATTTCCCTCATAGACCGCCCGCAGCATATCAGCTCTGGTCGTCAGAGCTGTCAAGCCCAGATACATGCCTTTTACCGCGCTGTCCCACAATGGTGCCCGTTCTCCCATAAGATATGGATAAAAGAAGACGCCGCCGCTGCCGGGTCTCGAAGAACGTACCATTTCTTCATACATTTCGTATATGTTTTTCCTTCCCGCAGCCTGCATCTTTTGGCGTTCTGTCTCTTCTCCCATAGATTCCCGAAACCATCGAACGGTATCTCCTGAGGAATTCGTAGGCCCAAACAGCAAGCAAGGAACCTCCTTGGTACTGACGATAGGAGAAAAAGACAAAAGCTTGGATTTCTCTGATGGCGGTTTTTTGCCGGCAAAAAAATTGTTGCTGGAAGTTCCTGTAATTTCCGCCGCCTCTCCTTGGTGATAAATTCCTAATTCCAGCAACGCGGCCGCAGAGTCTACGCCTCCCACCAACACAGGGGTTCCTTCCCGCAGGCCAGTCATTTGAGCGGCTTCTTTCGTCACTGTTCCAAGAATTTCATCCGCCCTCTTCACTGGCGGCATCCAATCTCTCAACGGAATTTCAATTACTTTTTCCAGCTCCTCGGACCAGCAGCGTTTTTTCAAATCATAGCACAGGGTCATCTCTGCCTGCCCTTCATCAATCGCTAACTGGCCGGTAAGCTTGTAATTCAGATAAGTATTGGCTTTTACAATATGCCGGGTCCTTTCATACAGTTTCGGACAATGATTTCGATACCAAATTAAATTCATAATTTGATAATAGGGGTCTGCATAGGCGCCAAATTCCCGTTTGATTCTTTCTCTTCCATAAACTTTTTCCAACCAGGCGGTTTCTTCGGCGGCTCTTCTGTCCATCCAAATATGCGCCCGGCATAGGGGATTCCCCTGCTCATCCAAAGGAAGCATCGCCATCCCCTGTGAGCTCACACAAATCGCCGCAATCTCACTGTCCGTCCAGGAAATCTGACTCGTAACTTTTCCTATGGAAAATACAGTATCCTGCCACCAAACATTCGGATCTTGTTCTGCCCAGTTAAAGTGTTCTGAGATCGTTCGATAATTTCCAGCCTCTCCTTTTGCAGCACAATTTCCATCTTCCGAAAACAACATAGCTTTCACATTTGTAGTCCCAAGATCCACACCCAGCAAATACTTTTTCATTGTTCCACCAATCCTTCTCAAATTCTCAAGCTTCTTCCCGCATGAAAGAAGCTATTTCCTCAAAAATCACCCCTAAAGCATAAGCTCCCGCGTCCGGATATCCTAAGCTTCTTTCTCCAACCGTTCCTGCCCTTCCCATTCGAGCTACCATTTCTTTGGTCTTCTCAGCGCCCTCCTTTGCTTTCTTGGCTCCTTCCTTTAGCGCCGCTTTCCAAAGCAATTTCTGATCTGCCGCAGCTCTCAAAGCCAATGAGCATGGAATCAATGCGTCAATCAAAGTCTTGTCTCCAAGTACTGCGCCTCTTCCAAAAGAACGTTCGCCCGTCTTTTGAATTCCCGCCACGGCGTTTTCCACTATTGCCGCAAAGTCATCCAAATCAAGCACCTTTTTTTCTCCTGCTGCCAAAGCGGCTGCCCGAAAAGCGGAACCCCAGACAGGCCCTGACGCTCCCCCGCAGTTTTCCATGATAATCATAGAGCAAGCCAAAAGAAATTCTTGAACTGTGCTGAATTTCTCTTCAAGCAGCATTTCCCATTCTCTTTTTACCTCTCGAAATCCCTTCGCGATACTCATCCCAAAATCGCCGTCCCCTGCATAGGAATCCAGTTTGCAAAAGGCTTTCTCATTTTTCAAAATACATTGACACATCTGATATACCATTGCCGCTATATTTTCCACAGTCATGCCTTCTTTTGAGATCACTCTCCAACTCTCTTCACATCTCATTTCTCCTTCTATCTTTTCAGCCTTCTTTAGAAGAGGCATAAACACTGCTTTTTCCACAGGTCCATCCACTCGAAAATAAGGCGCCGTACTTGGAAAATCTAAAAGCTCTTTTAATTCCTCATCCAGCTTCAGCAAAGAGATGGAGCATCCTTCCATGTCAATACTCGTCATATAATTTCCGACAAATTCTCGATATACTGGAATTCCTCTTTTGTCTAGCTCACGATTCACAGAATAATTCATCAAATACAGCTCTTGAAGGGGCGTAGCTCCAAATCCATTTACCAGCAATGCGACCTCTTCCCCTTTTTCCAGAGACAGATCTTCCAAAAGCTGCGTAACCATCCGATGGGCCATCTCATCGGCTGTCTGCATATTCTCCCGGCTTCGTCCTGGTTCCCCGTGAATACCGACGCCATATTCCATCTGTGTATCTCCGAGCTCAAATGTAGGCGTTCCTGCCGCGGGCACTGTACAGGAACTATAGGCAAATCCGATTGTCCGCACATTGTCTGCGGCTTTCTGCGCTGCTGCACATACTTGACTAAGGTCCCTTCCCTTTTCTGCCGCCGCTCCTGCGATTTTATGCACAAAGACAGTGCCTGCCACGCCTCTTCGCCCAACGGTATACAAGCTGTCCATGACAGCTATATCATCTTCCACCTTTACCATTTCTACGGAAATTCCTTCTTCCTTTGCCATGGCAGCCGCATTGGAAAAATTCATAAGATCACCGCTGTAGTTTTTCACAATCAGTAATGTCCCTTTTTCCCCTGCGGTTTCCCGCAGTCCCTGATACACTTGAACCTGAGAAGGAGACGCAAATACATCTCCGCATATCGCAGCATCCAGCATTCCCTTTCCCACATAACCGGCATGAGCAGGCTCATGTCCGCTTCCTCCGCCGCTGATTAAGGTCACTTTTCCAGGATTTAAGCTCTTTTTCCTGATAATCTTATATTTAGGGTTCCATACTACATCTGGGTTTGCATGAGCGATCCCGCTGCACATTTCCAAAACTACGTCCTCTGGCCTGTTTATTATTTTCTTCATATCCATAAACCTCTCATGTAATCAATAACAGTGTTTACAGCCCTTCCTCTTCTTTTCATTTCTCAAACAAGAATTTCTCAGGAAGCTTCAGCTGAAAAGCTTCTGCCATATCCCGGAAATTCTGTACGCTGGGCACTTGAAGTTTCTCTGCTGCCATAGAACGGACCTTTACCAGAATTTCCGCGCTTTTTTCAATCGTGTGCATCAACCCAAACGTATCCTCAAAAGTATCTCCTGTCACAAATAAACCATGCTGCGCCCAAAGCACCGCATCATAGGTTTTCATTTTCTCACACGTCAGTTTTGCGATTTCCACTGTCCCGGGAACCATCCAAGGCAGTACCCCAATCCCTGCCGGAAATGTCATCGCGCACTCTGGTTCCATCTCCCAAAGCTCTCTGGTAAACGCCTCATCCTGCAAAGGAAGCACAAATGACAGTGCAATGATATTGGCTGGATGAGCGTGATATACAAAACGGTATGTTCCTCCCGTCACTTCTTTTTTCACGGACTGACACATCAGGTGAGCTGGGAGCTCGCTCGTAGGTTTTCCTCCATGTTCCAGCCCCCAAACGATACGATATGCCTGTCCTTTTTCATCCAGTTCAATGATTCCTAACGCATCCTTTGGCTCTAGTTCCGCATTTCTCATGGTCTTTCCGCTTCCCGTCACCAAAAAGCAATCGCCTGCTAAATTTTCCATCGGCTTTTTCAGAGAAACCCATTCCCGTTCTCCATTTAATTCCAGCCCTGCCAATTCTTCCCGCTCGATACGATAGGTCAGATTTCCTCCATGGTATTCATGCCATCCAAGGCTCCATCCATCCACGCACATACGTATAAATTTATTCAAATGTTGATTTTTCTCCATCGCTGAATCTCCTCTTACACAGTAAACCCTCATGCTGCCTGTCGGCGACACCTCCATAAAATATAAGTTACGAATTGCTCCGTGCCTCGCACTTCCGCAATCCTGACAGGCATTCGCACTCTGGCGCATACCTATTGCCTCGTCCAATGTCTGTGCGTCTCGGCAAGCAAGCTTGCCAGACGCTGTCCGCGAGCTTATATAGTAAATTTCAAAGGTTCTCGCTTTAAAAACCGCTCAAATTCTGTCTTGATAATTTTCAGACTGTTCTTCAAAATATCATTGGTAATTCCTGCAGAATGCGGCATTAAGGTAACATTGTCCATGGAAAGCAGCGGTGAGTCCAACGGAAGCGGTTCTTTTTCATAGACATCCAGCCCTGCTCCTCGAATCTTTCCTGTCTGCAACGCCTGAATCAATGCCTTTTCGTCCACCAAGGCCGCCCTTGCTGTATTAATAAAAATAGCGTTGGGCTTCATCAAGGAAAACTCTCTTTCTCCAATCATATGTATGGTTTCCTTACACACCCGCGCGTGCATAGTAACTACATCCGCCTGCCGCAACAATTCGTCCAATTCCACCTGCTCCACGCCGTCTTCTTTCAAGATCTCGGGCGAAGTGATCGGCTCATATGCAATCACTTTAGAGCCAAAGCCTGCACAAAATCTTCTGGCTACGGTTCTGGCAATCCCACCATATCCCACAATCCCGATCACCAAATTGCTGATAGCGGCATGGGAAGCGTCGTTGTACTTCTCTTCTGTCCATTTACCATGATTCGCGATCAGGTTTCTTCTCACAATTCCACGGCATTCTGATAAAGTCAACGCAACAGTCATATCTGCGACCACTTCTGCTAACCTGGACGGTGCAAACGACACCTGAATTCCTCTTTTTTTAGCATAGTCTACGTTAATATTCTCACAGCCACTCCTTATCGTCGCGATGAACTTTAATTTTTTTCCCATCTCGATCACTGCGGAACTGACAGCTCCCCATTGAATCAGCAAGATGTCCGCGTCTTGAATCTTATCCAGAACCTCTTGATCCGGTTCCATCCATTCCGGGCCTTCTTTTTCCATTCTTTGTACATATTCTTCAAATGTATTCATCCGATATACATTGGTATCCTTTGCATACTCAATCTTCAAATCTCTTAAAGCTTCCAAATCCGATTCCGCACACATAGCCTGAAATTCTTCCGCTAAGTCTGGATAACGGTCAATAACCAAAACTTTCATCCTTCCACCACCTAGTTCGCCTTCTCTTTTTCGTGTGTAATCACCATTTTACGACTCTTTTCTCTCTTTTCACGCAGACAGTCAATGCTTACAACCACCAGCAGTACCAATCCCTTACACAACAGCTGTGTATAAGAGTCCACACCCTTTACACCCAGGCCATTGCTCAGCACTCCCATGACTAGGACGCCTTGTACAACCCCCAGCATCTTTCCTTTGCCTCCTGAGAAGGCAATTCCGCCAACTACACAGGCAGTGATGACATCCATCTCATATCCTTCTCCAGCAGCCGGCTGACCAGAGGCAATTCTCGACATCAGGACAATAGACGCCAAGCCCACAAACAAACCGTTTACCACATAAGAAAGAATCATAATTTTTTTGGAAGATAGCCCTGAAAGTCTAGTAGCTTCTTCATTAGAACCAACTGCATAAAAATACCGGCCAAGGTAAGTACGGTTCAAAATGAAAGCACCGATCAAGAAAATTACAATCATAATGATAATAGGCACTGGCACAATACCTGCAATATATCCCTGTCCGATAATTTTCATCCCTTCAGGCAAGCCGTAAATGGGAGAAGCACCGGTAAAGATATAAACTACACCCTGCAATACCTGCTGCATAGCCAGCGTACAAATCATCGCGGGCATTCCCGTTAGTACAATCGCCATTCCATTGAATGCAGAGATCGCAACTGCAATCAAAACGCCTATGATGCAGGCTGCCACACAGGGAACGCCGTTTACAATCATGAGTGCTGTGGCACAGCTGACCAAAAACAGCTGAGAACTAATAGAAAGATCCAAGCCTCCGGCAATCATAACCATAGCAAATCCTGTAGATAAAATTCCCAGCACAGCAATCTGCCTTAACAAACTCATTCCATTGTTGATGGTCATAAAACCCGGCGCTGAAACAGCGAAATATATGACTACGACGGCTAAGAGAATTAACACCGTAAATTTATTTAGAATTTTCTTTAACACATCCACTCCCGTTTTCCTCCTCATTCAATAGACGCATACTTCATAATGCTCTCCTGTGTAAAGGGCTCTTCACTTTTGTCAAAGCTGCCGGAAATTTTTCCTTCTCTGAGAACTAATATCCGGTCGGACATTCCCATAAGCTCTTCCATTTCGGAGGAAACCATAAGGATGCTAATTCCTTGCTCTGTGAGTTGATTCATCAAAAAATAGATTTCTTGTTTTGCTCCAACGTCAATTCCTCGTGTCGGTTCATCAAAGATTAATATTTTTGATTTTCCTGCCAGCCATTTCCCCACAACTACTTTTTGCTGATTTCCGCCGCTTAGATTTTTTACCAACTGATCTTCCGAAGGCGTTTTTATTCGAAGCTGTTCTACTTGCCGTTTCACTAATTTCTTCTCTTCATTTTTATTAATCAACGTTCTGCGTGATATTTTTTTATAGTTAGGCAATGTCAAATTTTCTTTAATCGAAAGCTCCAATACCACACCTTGCCGCTTCCGGTCTTCTGGAATTAAAACAATCCCATGTTTTACTGCTTCTTTTGGGCTGGAAATCCGAATTTCCTTCCCTTCCATATAGATCTTTCCTTTTACAACCGGATCGGCTCCAAAAATCAATCTGACAAGCTCCGTACGCCCTGCGCCCACCAGTCCTGCCAAGCCTAAAATCTCACCCTTTCGCAGTGTAAAATTAATGTCTTCCAGCCCATTTCCATACAGATGCTCTACCCTCAAAATCTCCTCCTGAGGTTTTTTCGTGCGTTCCGGATAAGTTTCTTTCAAAGTTCTCCCCACCATCAGATTAATCAAGGTCTCTCTATCCAGATTTTTTGTGTATTCCGTCATTACTTTTTCTCCATCCCGCATGATCGTAATACGGTCTGTCAACTCAAAGATTTCGCTGATTCTATGGGAAATGTAAATAATAGTTACTCCTTTTTCCTTCAATTTCCTTATTAACCGAAACAAAAGCTCCACTTCCACTTGCGTCAATGGTGCAGTTGGCTCATCCATAATCAAAATCTTTACATCCTGGCTCACTGCCTTAGCAATTTCTACCAACTGCATCTGAGCAACTGTCAGATTTTCCACTAACGCATCCGGATCGATCTTTATCCCAATTTCTTGAAAAAGTTCCCAGGTCCTCTTCTTCATTTCTGAAAACTTTACTGTCCATCCATTTCCCATAAATCTCCCCATAAAAATGTTCTCTGTTACGGACAACGTAGGAATGAGATTTAGTTCCTGATGGATAATCCGAAGTCCTTTCTCTTGCGCTTGATGCGGGGTAATTTTTCGAAACTCATCACTTCCAATATAAAATATCCCTTCATCTGGTTCTATCACCCCTGAAATTGCTTTCATCAGAGTAGATTTTCCTGCTCCATTTTCTCCCATCAGTCCGTGGACTTCTCCTGCATAAAAATCGACGGAAATATCCTTCAAAGCGACAACCCCTGGATATGTTTTTATGATATGGCGTACTGACAAACTCACTTCGCTCTTTTTATCCATATACACTGTTCCCTCTTCTCTGCTTTACTTCAGCACTTCCTCCACATTTTCGATCGTCACTGGATTCATTGGAAAATAATTGATTTTCTCATAATCAGAGTCTTCTCCAAGAACATCTTTCTGCGCACACTCAACCATGTTCTCTCCGACCTTATTTAACTCTAAATCTACAACACATTTAAAAATACCACCCTCTGCTACGTATTCTTTTGACTTTTGGGTTCCATCACAGGAAAATAAGCCGATGTTTTCAGAAGTCGTAAGTCCTGCCTGTGCAAAAGCTTCATACACTCCATGCATCGTATCATCGTTAATAGAGACTACCATATTCATGTCTGGATATGCCTGCAAGAAATTTTCGCCTGCCTCCTGCCCTGCCAAAGCAGTGGTACCAGCGCCAGTTATGACAATCTCACCTTCCGGCAGAAGCTCTTCTAAGGCATTGCGGATTCCTGTCTCCCGTTCTGTCAAGAATTCTGAGGAAGGTTCATTTACCAGTCCAATAACCGGTGTCATTCCTTTGCTGACCAGATTCTCTTTTGCCCAGTTTGCAGCCTGTTCTCCAATCTTATATCCCAATTCTTCATTCGACGCCATGAAGCAGTTGGAATAGTCACAGTTTGGTTCCGTATCAAAAACCAGTACCTGAATTCCAGCATCATAAGCTTTCTGCATTGCCTCAGCTCCATCATTCGCATTCATAGGATGTACGATCAATGCATCCACATCACTGGCCATATAATTTTCTATCCCGGTAATCATTTCCTGTACGTCCATTTCATAGTACATCAAAGTTGCATCTATTCCTAACTCATCCGCTTTGTCTAGCATTGCATTACCCATATCACTGATTACCTGAGTAGACGCCTGATTCAGCAAAATTCCTACCTTCACCTGGTCATCATCTTTTTTTGTCTCTGCCTTTTCATTCTCAACCAACTTGCTTTCTGTGCTGCATGCACACATGGAAATCGCCATAACCGCAATCAATAAACACGATACTATTCTTTTTTTCATTCTTCTTTTCTCCTTTATTTTCATATTTTTGTTCAAGCTTGAATTTAATTTTATTATACTTTTATTTCAAGTCAAAACAATGTGACTGATTTTATAAAAAGTGGACTTTTATTGACACATCATAATTCTGGCTTTTTACTCTTATCTTTACTGTTTGGCCTGATTTTATAAGCAGCATAAAAATACTCCTCAATCCGGGTAATTTAAAAGGACAGCCTTCCGACTGTCCCGCGCTTTTCCTGTATTCAGCTATTTCCCTTCTGGTTCTGAGAGCTCTCCGCAGACCAATTGCATCAGATCATGATTCGCTCTGATATTTGTTATCTCAAAATAGTTCAGGCTTTGATCCAGCCTGGGAAACTCCCGGCTCGTGCTTTACTTCTCCCCTGACTATTAAGCTACTCTTGATCTCCTCGTATAATAGTAGAAAACATCTTCCACTGCATAATCTTCCCCATTTTCTTTTAAATTAGAATTGCTATACAGTTATGATTAATGTAGAATTGTCTTAATCCTATTATTCGTGTGCGAACATTGTAAAAAGTTTTTCCGGTGGGAAGCCCTCATTAACGCTCCGCTAAGGATGCGCACTTACGAGAGGTAGCTGCGGCAGGCGGCTGTGCTCAGCGTGCAAAGTGAGCTGTGTGCTTCAAGTAATTATTCACTGGATGAAACTTTATAATTATTAACTTGTAGTCCTTGTTGACTACTCCATTATCATGATGGGAGGTATAGCGATGAATAAAGAAAAAGCTCTGAAAAAAGTACAAAGGCGAAAAACCAATCAAATGGATGAAATGGGATTAGAGATATTTCTAGAAAGCGGTTATGGAACAATTGCAGGGGCTGTTATTTGTCTTGTTTTAATCTGTATAAAAGCTTTTTATAACCAACCAATTCAAGATGTTTTTTCCGTATATTGTTTCATTTTTTGCGGGCAGAACATGTATAAATGGCTTCACCAAAAAGAAAAACTTGCTCTATTTTCTGGAATTATATGGGGACTTGTAGCTATATTTTTGTTTATTGTATATATTTCAAAAATATCATAAAAAGGCGGTGTGAAACTTTTTCTGTAAATATGTAACTGAGAGGTTCTTCTATGATAAAATCTAATTCATAGGAGGGCCTTTTATTATGGCAAAACAAAAGAAACCTATACATCGGGTACAAATGACAGAAGGAAAACGTAACATTATCCATCAACTCCTGGAAGAATACGATATTCAGACAGCCGAAGATATTCGGGATGCTCTGAAGGATCTTCTGGGTGGAACCATCAAAGAAATGATGGAAGCAGAAATGGATGAGCACCTTGGATATCCACAAATTGATTCAAAACATTTAAGATGTTCTACATATCTATCTGGTGCTGAATACAAACGTTCAAATTTTTCATCGTCCACAAAGAAATTCATATTCAATCGTTTATGTCCCTTCAATTATCTCGATAAACTTTCGGAAAAATCTACGGTGTTAGATCGTACGGTTTGCACCGCTGGAAGTATTTGATACCCCATTCTTGTCAATTCTGCTCCATAAATTAGAAACTCTTTCATCACATCGTTTACTGTAAAATATCTCGTATATCGTTCAACCATAGAAAATCCTCCTATAATGCAAAAAATCACCGCAAAATTCCTTTGCGATGTCATATGTTCAGGATTTCCTCCTCGTATATAATTTTATCGAATATGTGTTCTGATACCTTTTGCCTTTTTCCAAAAAATAAAAACCTAAAAAACGTTGATTTTACGCGGTTTTCCAGGCTTTTAAATAACAGGGGATGAGAGAATCGAACTCCCGCTAAGAGTTTTGGAGACTCCTGTCATACCATTTGACCAATCCCCTATAGATGCAACATATTATTTATACCACACTGCATTCCATTTGTCAATCCAAATCGACTGCATCTTAAAAAATAAAGTGACCATACAGTCACTTATCTAAAAGGCATTGCACCTTCAAAACTGCATACATGATTCCTTGGAAATCTGGCTGCCAGAAGCCTTCTCTTCCTCTCCTGGCTATTGGTCAAGCCCTCGACCGATTAGTAGCAGTCAGCTCCATACGTTACCGCACTTCCACCTCTGCCCTATCTACCTCGTCGTCTTCAAGGGGTCTTACTTCCTAAGAATGGGATATCTCATCTCGAGGGGGGCTTCACGCTTAGATGCCTTCAGCGTTTATCCCTTCCCGGCTTGGCTACTCTGCCATGCTCTTGGTAGAACAACAGATACACCAGCGGCCAGTCCATCCCGGTCCTCTCGTACTAAGGACAGCTCCTCTCAAATATCCTACGCCCACGCCGGATAGGGACCGAACTGTCTCACGACGTTCTGAACCCAGCTCGCGTACCGCTTTAATGGGCGAACAGCCCAACCCTTGGGACCTACTACAGCCCCAGGATGCGATGAGCCGACATCGAGGTGCCAAACCACTCCGTCGATGTGAACTCTTGGGAGTGATAAGCCTGTTATCCCCAGGGTAGCTTTTATCCGTTGAGCGATGGCATTCCCACTTAATACCACCGGATCACTAAGTCCTACTTTCGTACCTGCTCCACCCGTCGGTGTCGCAGTCAAGCTCCCTTCTGCCTTTGCACTCTTCGAATGGTTTCCGTCCATTCTGAGGGAACCTTTGAGCGCCTCCGATACCCTTTCGGAGGCGACCGCCCCAGTCAAACTCCCCACCTGACATTGTCCCCCAGCCGGGTCACGGCTGCTGGTTAGAAACCCAATACCGCAAGGGTGGTATCCCAACGCCGACTCCGTGAAAACTGGCGTCCTCACTTCTTCGTCTCCCACCTATCCTGTACATGCAATACCGAATCCCAGTATCAAGCTGGAGTAAAGCTCCATGGGGTCTTTCCGTCCTGGCGCAGGTAACCAGCATCTTCACTGGTACTTCAATTTCACCGGATGCATTGTCGAGACAGCGCTCAAATCATTACGCCTTTCGTGCGGGTCGGAACTTACCCGACAAGGAATTTCGCTACCTTAGGACCGTTATAGTTACGGCCGCCGTTTACTGGGGCTTCAATTCAGAGCTTCGTTTCCTGACTCCTCCTCTTAACCTTCCAGCACCGGGCAGGCGTCAGCCCATATACCTCACCTTTCGGTTTTGCATAGACCTGTGTTTTTGCTAAACAGTTGCTTGAGCCTATTCTCTGCGGCCACATCTTCTGTGGCACCCCTTCTCCCGAAGTTACGGGGTCATTTTGCCGAGTTCCTTGACAATGCTTCTTCCGTCGGCCTTAGGATTCTCTCCTCATCCACCTGTGTCGGTTTCCGGTACGGGTACTGTATAAACAATAGCGGCTTTTCTTGACACATGGCTTACGCTCTTCGCTACTAACTTTCGCTCCGCATCACGTCTTCCCATTGCCACGCGGATTTGCCTACGTGACTGGTACCTCGCTTGCACCGGGCTTCCCATTCCCGGCTCGCACTCACCACATATGTCCCCACAGTTCTGTTACACAGCAGTGCAGGAATCTCCACCTGCTGTCCATCGACTACGACTTTCGTCCTCGCCTTAGGCCCCGACTTACCCAGAGCAGATCAGCTTTACTCTGGAAACCTTGGATATTCGGCCATAAGGATTCTCACCTTATTCTCGCTACTCATTCCGGCATTCTCTCTTCCATGCAGTCCACAGCTCCTTCCGGTACTGCTTCGTCCCACATGCAATGCTCCTCTACCAATCTTTCGATTCCTCAGCTTCGGTGTCGTGTTTTAGCCCCGGACATTTTCGGCGCAGGACCTCTCGACTAGTGAGCTATTACGCACTCTTTGAATGTATGGCTGCTTCTAAGCCAACATCCTAGTTGTCTTCGAAATCCCACATCCTTTTCCACTTAACACGCACTTTGGGACCTTAGCTGGAGGTCTGGGCTCTTTCCCTTTTGACTGCCCAACTTATCTCGTGCAGTCTGACTCCCGATCATCAATTACACGGCATTCGGAGTTTGATATTCTTCGGTAAGCTTTGACGCCCCCTAGGAAATTCAGTGCTCTACCTCCGCAAATCTAAATCGAGGCTAGCCCTAAAGCTATTTCGAGGAGAACCAGCTATCTCCGGGTTCGATTGGAATTTCTCCCCTATCCACACCTCATCCCCACCCTTTTCAACGGATGTGGGTTCGGCCCTCCATTGCCTTTTACGGCAACTTCAGCCTGGACATGGATAGATCACCCGGTTTCGGGTCTACTCTTACTGACTTTGGCCCTATTAAGACTTGGTTTCCCTACGGCTCCAGACCTTTAAGTCCTTAACCTTGCCAGTAAGCGTAACTCGCCGGACCGTTCTACAAAAAGTACGCGGTTCACCACATAAGGGTGTTCCACAGCTTGTAAACACAGGGTTTCAGGTTCTCTTTCACTCCCCTCCCGGGGTTCTTTTCACCTTTCCTTCACAGTACTATCCGCTATCGGTCACTAAGTAGTATTTAGCCTTAGGGGGTGGTCCCCCTGATTTCCCGCAAGGTTCCACGTGTCTCGCGGTACTCTGGATCCTGCTCAGTCTCTTCGGTTTTCGTGTACGGGGCTTTCACCCTCTCTGGCCGGCTTTCCCAAAACCGTTCTTCTAACCTTAGAGAATCTTAAATGCAGTCCGTAACCCCAGTGTGCACGCACACTGGTTTAGGCTCCTCCCATTTCGCTCGCCGCTACTTTGGGAATCGAGTTTTCTTTCTTTTCCTCCGGGTACTTAGATGTTTCAGTTCCCCGGGTTCCCTTCCATACACTATGGATTCATGTATGGATGACAGAGGTCTTCTCTGCCGGGTTTCCCCATTCGGACATCCGCGGATCAAGGGATATTTGCTCCTCCCCGCGGCTTTTCGCAGCTTATCACGTCCTTCTTCGGCTCTTAGTGCCAAGGCATCCGCCCTGCGCTCTTTTTGCTTGACCATCTGCTGTTATAGCGTTAACAGCTTGGCCTTCTTTCCTCTTGATGATAACTTATCATCGATGTCTTCCTATCTTGCGCGTTACCTAAGTAAGTGCACCATTGAATGCGTCCCTACCAGGCAACACGGCGTTTTTCAAGGATTTATTTCTCATGTATGCAATTTTCAAGGTACAATCCTGACTGATGTTTTATCAGCCATGAAAACAGACAATCTCTTCTCTGCTTTCATCACTGGTAAAACCAGTTATTGGAACAGCATTTCCCTGCTGATGTAGGTTGCATGGTTCCGACCATGCCGTTTTATCTCAACAGCTTTCCACTGTTATTTTCTTTTAATCTGGCAGCCACCTACTCTCCCACACCGTCTCCAGTGCAGTACCCTCGGCCGTCTGGGTCTTAACCGTCGTGTTCGGGATGGGTACGGGTGTCTCCCCCAAACGCATCGCCGCCAGAAGCATTGAGTACTTAGTGAGGCGCTCCGCACCGAACTTAGTACGAAAGCTGTTCTTCGCACCCCTGTGCGCAAGAACTTCCTCCTCCCTTAATACCTCAACAGTAAAACACATGTCTCCTCTACTCCTTCTCTTTTCCTTAGAAAGGAGGTGATCCAGCCGCACCTTCCGATACGGCTACCTTGTTACGACTTCACCCCAGTTATCAGTCCCACCTTCGGCAGCTCCCTCCTTTCGGTTGGGTCACTGACTTCGGGCGTTACTGACTCCCATGGTGTGACGGGCGGTGTGTACAAGACCCGGGAACGTATTCACCGCGACATTCTGATTCGCGATTACTAGCGATTCCAGCTTCATGTAGTCGAGTTGCAGACTACAATCCGAACTGAGACGTTATTTTTGAGATTTGCTCCAGGTCACCCCTTCGCTTCCCTTTGTTTACGCCATTGTAGCACGTGTGTAGCCCAAATCATAAGGGGCATGATGATTTGACGTCATCCCCACCTTCCTCCAGGTTATCCCTGGCAGTCTCCCTAGAGTGCCCAGCTCTACCTGCTGGCTACTAAGAATAAGGGTTGCGCTCGTTGCGGGACTTAACCCAACATCTCACGACACGAGCTGACGACAACCATGCACCACCTGTCTCCTCTGTTCCGAAGAAAAGGGAACATTACTTCCCGGTCAGAGGGATGTCAAGATTTGGTAAGGTTCTTCGCGTTGCTTCGAATTAAACCACATGCTCCACCGCTTGTGCGGGTCCCCGTCAATTCCTTTGAGTTTCATTCTTGCGAACGTACTCCCCAGGTGGAATACTTATTGCGTTTGCTGCGGCACCGAATGGCTTTGCCACCCGACACCTAGTATTCATCGTTTACAGCGTGGACTACCAGGGTATCTAATCCTGTTTGCTCCCCACGCTTTCGAGCCTCAACGTCAGTTACCGTCCAGCAGGCCGCCTTCGCCACTGGTGTTCCTCCTAATATCTACGCATTTCACCGCTACACTAGGAATTCCGCTTGCCTCTCCGGCACTCAAGTCTGACAGTTTCCAATGCAGTCCACAGGTTGAGCCCATGCCTTTCACATCAGACTTGCCAAACCGTCTACGCTCCCTTTACACCCAGTAAATCCGGATAACGCTTGCCCCTTACGTATTACCGCGGCTGCTGGCACGTAATTAGCCGGGGCTTCTTAGTCAGGTACCGTCACTTTCTTCCCTGCTGATAGAAGTTTACATACCGAGATACTTCTTCCTTCACGCGGCGTCGCTGCATCAGGGTTTCCCCCATTGTGCAATATTCCCCACTGCTGCCTCCCGTAGGAGTTTGGGCCGTGTCTCAGTCCCAATGTGGCCGTTCACCCTCTCAGGCCGGCTATGGATCGTCGCCTTGGTGGGCCGTTACCTCACCAACTAGCTAATCCAACGCGGGTCCATCCTATACCACCTCAGTTTTTCACACCGCTTCATGCGAAGCTGTGCGCTTATGCGGTATTAGCAGTCATTTCTAACTGTTATCCCCCTGTATAGGGCAGGTTACCCACGCGTTACTCACCCGTCCGCCACTCAGTCAATAGAAAACTTCAACCGAAATCTCCGTTCTCTATCGCTTCGTTCGACTTGCATGTGTTAAGCACGCCGCCAGCGTTCATCCTGAGCCAGGATCAAACTCTCTGAATTAGTGTTTGATGTCTCAGGATAACCCTTGGCTATCCTAATTCCTCATTACTGCTTTTGGTTCGTTCAAACCGTTCTTGAATGTAAAGAATTTTCGAGTTCTATGTGTTTTACTGTTCAGTTATCAAGGTTCTTTGCTTCCCTCTCGCGAGTCAGCTTGATTATCTTACCAAACCGCTTTCTGTTTGTCAAGAACTTTTTTAACTTTTTTAAACTTTTTTGTCAGTTCCTGGCGCCTCGCTTGAAGCAGCTTTGTTATACTACCATGTCTTTCCCCTCCTGTCAAGAACTTTTTCAAGTTTTTTTGAATTTCTTCGACATGGCTTTGTCTCATTTCTGAGAACTTTGTCATATTACCATCTCTTTCAGAGATTGTCAAGCTGTTTTTTATATTTTTCTGAAATAATATCATTTTTCTAATTTCATCTATTTTTTGGAATAGTTGAAATTTTATATGTGTAACAAACAGCTTGTTTATTCTATCTCATCTTCTTGACTCTGTCAAGTTGTTTTTCGTTTGTTTTTCCTTTTCGACAAATGACGCTACACACTGACAGCACGCGCCTAACACAGACCGCAGACCTGTCTGCGCAAGTACGGTACCCACTTACCGGACTTATCACGCAGAAAAGCAGCTGCGAATCCGAGCTTATATGGCAAAACTGTTACACTTTTTCGCACACACACTGTATTGCCTCTCTCACAGTTTCCACGTAGAGCTTCTGAATCCCCTGGATTTTTTCCACCGACTTTTGACACACTTTAGGCAGAATCACCCTATCAAATCCCAGTTTTTTCGCCTCAGCCACCCTTTGCTCTGCCATGCTCACTGCACGGACTTCTCCACTCAGTCCAACCTCTCCAAATGCCAGAAGCCTGTCATCCACCACTACATCACGACTACTAGATGCGATGGCAAGACAAATTCCCAGGTCGATTGCAGGCTCATTCATCTTAATGCCTCCAGCGATATTTACATAGGCGTCACAAGTGGAAAGATGCAACCCCGCCCGTTTTTCCAGCACTGCCATCAATAGATTGACCCTGTTAAAATCGGTTCCTGCCGCCGTTCTCCTGGGAATTCCAAAATTACTTTGACATACCAGTGCCTGAACCTCGATCAAAATCGGCCTAGTTCCTTCCATAGAACACGCGACCACAGAGCCAGAAGCTCCTTGCGGTTTCCCATCCAGCAAAAACTGAGATGGATTTTTCACCTCTCCCAACCCTTCATTTCTCATCTCGAACACTCCAATTTCATTGGTAGAACCAAAACGATTCTTCACTGCACGCAGAATCCGGTAAGATGCATGGCGGTCTCCTTCAAAATAGAGCACAGTATCTACCATGTGTTCCAGAACTCTTGGACCTGCTACATTTCCTTCTTTTGTCACATGGCCCACGATAAAGATTGTCACACCTAGCCCCTTTGCCAGCTGCATCAACACGCTCGTGGACTCTCGGACCTGTGACACACTCCCTGGCGCCGAGGAAATATCCTCATCATACATTGTCTGAATAGAATCTATAATCGCCACTTTAGGTGTTTTCTTCTCGATCAGTTCACGGATTACGGTTAGATTTGTTTCACACAATAATTTTAGGGAATCTGTAAAAGTTCCAATCCTCATTGCACGCATTTTGATCTGTCTTAAAGATTCCTCTCCCGAGATATATAGTACTTCTGTCTCCTTTCCCGCCAGATTACGGCACATCTGTAACAACAGAGTGGATTTTCCTATTCCAGGGTCTCCTCCAACCAAGACCAAAGACCCCTGGACAATTCCGCCTCCCAAAACGCGGTCTAGCTCTCCCATGCCGCTACTCTTTCTTTCGTCCTCTGACAAATCTATCTCACTAAGTCCCTTGGGCTTCGCCAAGCCTTGACTCCTCTTTCCATTCTTTCCCGCCGACAACGGTGAAACTGTCTCCTCCACAAAAGTATTCCATTCATTGCAGCCTGGACACTGTCCCATCCATTTCGCTGATTCATAGCCACAATTCTGGCAAAAATATACGGTTTTTCTTGTTTTAGCCATCTTTTTCTCCCACTACAAAAGAGGCTGCAATTATTGGCAGCCTCTTTCTCTATGATTTTTATAATTTTACAATTTTCACAGCCACCTGCAGAGCATTCTCCAATTCAATGCTGAAAGAAAGCTTTCCTCCCAGATTGGTCTTCATCTTTCCAATGCTTTTTCCATCCAGGTAAATCTCATATTCCGCATCTGCTTCCAGCTCCACTGTAATCTGTGCATCTTCATTGCTCTCTACAGCGAACTGCATGCCTCCATTTTCCTGTGTCAAGTCAAAAACTGTGGTTCCCGGAACCGATTCGTATACAAACATTCCATTTCGCTCCAGCTTGGTGATCTCAGAAAATGTCTTCACCTTATACATATCTCCCCGGTGCTCGTAATCTGAAACCTTGGATTTCACACTCAACTCATAATTTCCAAAGCTGATGGTTCCATTTTCCTCTGTTCGTATCAATTCCTTCACTACTGACATTTTTATTGTCCTCCCTAAGACTCTATCTCATGTGATTTCACCGGCTCTTCAAGCGTCCATTTGACTTTTTGAGAACCTTTTATAACTATTCAGCTATAAGCGAAAATTCCGGCGCATATACGGCAGCTGCGAATCTGAGCTTACATGGCTGAACCGTTACAAACTTTCTGCGCATTCAACGCGGGTGTTTATTAAGTTTATTATATAATAAAACTTACTCTTTTTCCATAGTTTCTCTGCATAATTCAACTGTGAAGATAACCGTTCAGCCTTTTGGCTTCACTGTCACAAATGTATGCACACAGACTGCGATTCTCTCAGTCTGGCGCCTGCTGTCCTCGGGATCCCACTGCAAATGCAGCGTGACGCCTCGCGGGACAGTGTCAGGCTGAACTGTTACCCGTGAAGTACTTGAAAACCTCGTTCCTCTTTCAAGGGCAGCTGCTTTGCCTCTAAGTCCTCAATCTGGATATAACGTGCCTCATATATCTTTTTCAAAAACAGCCCTATTTCTTCCGAGGTCCCTTGAACCTCTGCCTCAACACTGCCGTCCCAGCAATTTCTCACCCAGCCAGTAAGTCCGATGGCCTCAGCAGAATGTCTAGCTACAAATCGAAAGCCGACTCCTTGGACTCTTCCTTTGAAAATAAGATGCTTGCGTATTTTCTGTCTCATTCTTCTTCCTTCTGTTCTTCCACCACAAAACAAACTTCTTTTTTCACCATACGCACATGTACCGTATCACCTTGCTGAATCCGGCCCTCCAAAATCTCATTAGCCATAGCATCCTCTATCTTTGTCTGAATCGCACGGCGCAAAGGCCTTGCGCCATATTTACTGTCAAATCCAGCCTCTGCCAAATGCTCTTTTACAGTATTGCTCACCTTCAAAGTGATTCCCATTGTATCTTTGCATCTCTTTTCCAAGTTTTTCAAAAGGATACTTACAATTTTCTTAATATGCTCTTTATTTAGTGAATGGAACACGATGATTTCATCGATGCGGTTTAAAAACTCCGGCTTAAACATCCTGCGCACTTCATCCATCACGGAAGATTTCATTCTCTCATAGTCTTGCTTCTCATCTTCCTGTGCCCCAAAGCCTAATTTTTTCGGCTCTACGATTACCTGAGCTCCCGCATTGGAAGTCATGATAATAATCGTCTGCTTAAAGTCTATTTTTCTACCCTGGGCATCTGTGATGTGTCCATCATCCAGCACCTGCAATAAAATATTAAAGACATCTGGATGGGCCTTTTCGATCTCGTCAAACAAAATCACACTGTACGGGTTGCGTCTTACTTTCTCCGAGAGCTGCCCTCCCTCATCATATCCCACATATCCTGGCGGTGAACCAATCAATTTAGACACGCTATGCTTTTCCATATATTCCGACATATCCACTCGTATCATCGCCTGTTCCGTGCCAAATACGGCTTCCGCCAAAGCCTTTGAAAGTTCCGTTTTTCCCACTCCTGTGGGTCCTAAAAACAGGAAGGAACCTATTGGACGAGCGGGGTCTTTCAATCCCACGCGTCCCCTTTTCACTGCCTGTGCCACTGCTGTGACGGCTTCCTCCTGACCAATCACCCGTCTGTGAAGCTCTTTTTCTAATCTAACTAACCTCCGGGATTCCTTCTCAGCTAGTTTTTTTACTGGTATCTTTGTCCAGCCTGAGACAATATCCGCCACAGAGTCCTCCGTTACAACTAACTTCTTTCGTTTTCCACGACGGTTTGCCCGCTCTTTCTCTTCACTGATCGTCTGACGTTTTCTCTCCTGAAGCTGCTGCACTTCTTTTGCTTTTTCTAAATCCCCGCGCTTTAAAGCCGCTTCTTTCTCTAACGTCAGATGCTGCACTTCTTTTTCCAGCGCAACCAATCTCTCCGGAGCCTGATACCCCGCGAGCTGCACTTTCGACGACGCCTCGTCAATGATGTCAATCGCCTTATCCGGAAGGAACCGATCATTGATATAGCGTACCGCCATCTTCACCGCGGCCTCCACCGCAGAGTCCTCAATCACAACTCCATGGTGATTTTCATAATAAGGCCGCAGTCCTTTTAAGATCTCCACAGTCTCAGTCTCTGAAGGCTCCTCCACTGTCACCGGCTGGAATCTGCGTTCCAACGCAGCGTCCTTTTCAATGTGTTTTCTGTACTCTTCTATCGTAGTCGCGCCAATCAGTTGGATTTCCCCTCTAGACAAAGAAGGCTTTAAGATATTAGAAGCATCCAGTGCCCCTTCTGCTCCTCCAGCCCCAATGATCGTGTGCAATTCATCAATAAACAGAAGAATTCCTCTGTGCTCTGTGACTTCTTTTACCACATTTTTTATGCGCTCTTCAAATTCACCTCGGTACTTCGTACCGGCCACCATACTGGACAAATCCAAAACCACCAGTCGTTTGTCCTTCATGGACTCTGGCACTAACCCCCAGACAATTCTCTGGGCCAACCCTTCCACGATGGCCGTCTTCCCCACACCTGGTTCTCCCACCAGACAAGGATTGTTTTTCGTCCGCCGACTCAAAATCTGTACTAATCTTGCAATCTCTTCTTCTCTTCCCACCACAGGGTCCAATTTCCCGCTGGCTGCCTGTTCCGTGAGGTCTCTGCTGTACTGATCTAGCGTCGGAGTAGCCACTGCGGCATTTTCCCTCGGTTTCATAAATTTGCCATTCTGAAGTTCTTCCTGCGTATATTGTTTATCCATCCCCGTCGCCGCCAAAACCGCAAGAAACATTTTCTGAATATTCACGCCCATCGTATACAGCAGACGAGTCGCTACACATTCCGTATCCTTCAGCATTGCGATCAGCAGATGCTCTGTTCCCACCTTCTGCGCCTGCACCGCATTTGCCTCATCTTCACTATTCTGCATCAGCCTTTTCGATCTGGGGGTGTAATCTGGTTCCAAATCGGTACACACGTTAGAAGGCGGTGCAATCAATTTACTGATTAACTCCTGAAGCTTTTCTGTCTCTACTCCAAACTCTTCTAAAATCATCTGTGCCGTAGAATTTTTCACCTTGCACAACGCCATCAAGATGTGTTCCGTGCCAACATAATTATTGTTCAAATCCCTCGCCACATGTGTTGAATATTTCAGAGCTGCCTTAGCTTGTTCTGTATAAATCTCAAAATTTTTTCGCATTGTCCTCTCCTCTAGTTAGCATTGTCACGAATACTCTTCAAAAATTTCATCAATCAGCTGATGAACTTCCTCCCTTGTGATATTCTTACAGCATCCTCTCGCTAAAAGAACCGTCAAATTCGCTTTCATTTCCTGAAGTGCCTTTATCTTATCCACGTCGATGTTCACCACTGCGCCTCTTCTACGGTCAATGGTCACAAACCCCTCTTGCCTCAGCACAGAATATGCTTTGTTCACCGTATGCATATTAATGCCAATGGTATCGGCTAGCTGCCGGACAGAAGGCAAAGGGTCCCCTTCTCTTAGCCTGGATGTGGCAATCCCCATGATGATCTGATTGGTCAGCTGCATATAGATTGCTTCATCACTATTAAAATCTATTTCTATCAGCATTCTCGCATTCCTTCTCTCTCGTAACTTTTGTTATATGCATAGTAGCACAAGAAGACCAGAAAATCAAGATTTTTTGATATTAATTTAGACAAATTAGGTGCATTTTCTCCGTCTATTTCGTCTACAACGACACACGGTCATTTCAGTTTTGCCATCCGGTTTAGCTGTTCTCGCTGAAGCATCAAATTGATTCCTGCCGGATTCAGCACATACCCTTTTGCCTGTTTTGCCAAAAGACCAGGCATTTTTTGAAAATCTACTTTTAGGAATCCCAGTTTTCTTTCTGCGGCAAACTTCTGAAACTCCATCACATCTGAAAAACACGGCTGATAGATGTCTCCTACTTTATTCTTGACAAAAGGAACATTGAATTTCCTCTCCTCGCCTTCTCCTTTTATATCCACAGCCAGAAGAAACTTAGACCGTATGATGTTTGCCACCAATTCTTCCTCCAAAGATCGGATATCCCCTTTCTCCTCTGGCGGTAGATTTCTACGCCACGCCTGCATAAAATATATTCCTGACAACTGCAAAGTAGGATTCAAAAGCGGCTTCTTCTCCTCAGGAATCTTTGAAAAATCTGCCTGGACTGCCACATCTTTCAGCTCAATTTTTCGTTCCTCATCTCCTTTTTTGTACAGGATCGCGTTGACACCGATTCCATAGAGATTCCCATAAAATCTATTGTACATGGACTTCTCCACCCTCGTGGCCTGCATCAGATTTTTTTGCTCCACCTGCGCTTTGACATACGCTTTTAGATCTTCCTCTCTCTCAAAGACAAGTATCTGATCGTCAAAATCTATCGGATCACACATCACATAAGGCATTCTTGTACTCACAGAGAAGGGTACGTAAAAGCAATCTGCAGTCTGTAAATTTTTAATGATACTTTCTCTCGTCATTTTTTTATCCTTTCTAACTGCTCCTATCATTCTATAACACCTCCCAGTATTGGAAGGTAAGCCTCGATTTGTACATTGTACCGTCTTTCTTCTGTTCTTGTCAATAAACCATCTGACAAAGCACCTGACTGATACTCCTTAATATACTTCTTTCCAAAAGCCTCCTTATAATACAGAAAAGGACTGCCTGAAGCAATCCTTTCCTTTCAATATCGACAACTCCCACAATATACTTTTATTGTCTAGTCCATAATATCCACATTTTCCCCGCGAAGTATTTTATTAATATTTCTCACCGCGCACATCTTTCCACACATGGTACAGGTATCCTCTCTCTCAGGAGTGGATTCCGCACGATAACGTCTGGCTTTTTCCTCATCAATCGCCAATTCGAACTGTCTGTCCCAATCCAGATTTCTCCTGGCCTCACTCATCTCGTAGTCCCAGTCACTGGCCCCTGGAAGACCTTTTGCCACATCCGCAGCATGGGCGGCGATTTTGGAGGCAATGATTCCTTCTTTCACATCTTCCAGATTTGGAAGTCTCAAATGCTCTGCTGGAGTTACATAGCACAAAAATGAAGCACCGTAAGTAGCCGCAATCGCTCCGCCGATCGCTGCGGTGATATGGTCATAGCCTGGCGCTACATCCGTCACCAGAGGTCCCAACACGTAAAAAGGAGCTCCCTTACAGATGGTCTGCTCAATCTCCATGTTAGCCCGAATCTGATTCAAAGGCATATGTCCTGGGCCTTCAATCATGATCTGCACATTTTTCTCCCAGGCCCTCATCGTCAGTTCTCCCAAAGTCACCAGCTCTTCGATCTGTGGAATGTCCCCTGCGTCTGCAATGCTTCCTGGACGACATGCATCTCCCAGGCTCAAAGTGACATCGTACTGCTGGCAGATGTCCAAGATCTCATCGTAATATTCATAAAATGGATTTTCATTTCCGGTCAGCTCCATCCAAGCAAAAATGATAGAACCGCCTCTGGATACAATATTTGTGTGACGTTTTGCCTTTTTAAAACGCTCCGCAGTAGCTTTATTGATTCCGCAGTGTATCGTCATAAAATCCACACCGTCCTCTGCGTGCATTTTGACAATGTCAATCCACTGGCGGGAAGTAATCGCTTTCAATGCCTTATTGTAATAGACCACAGCGTCATAGATTGGCACCGTTCCTAGGACTGCAGGGCACTCTGCTGTCAGTTTGCGGCGAAACACCTGTGTATCCCCGAAAGAACTCAAATCCATAATTGCCTCGGCTCCCATTTTCACCGCTTCCATCACTTTGGACATCTCCAAATCTAGATCTAGACAATCTTTGGAAGTTCCCAGATTCACATTGATCTTTGTCTTTAAAGCTCTGCCAATCCCATGGGGTTTCAGACATTTGTGATTCTTGTTGGCTGGAATCACCACCTGTCCTTTCGCCACCAAGTCCCGCAGCGCCTCCGTACTAATCTGTTCTTCTGCCGCGACTGCCTTCATTTCCTCTGTGATAATTCCCCGTTTTGCTGCATCCATCTGTGTCGTATACATACCTCTTCCTCCTTGTCATGGTTCCTGTAACTTTGAGTGCCTTTCGTCGTACAGGACATCCCAGAGGAAAGATCATATAGGAGATTCCAGAGACACCTCCTATAAAAAAATCCTCCTGGAATAATCCAAGAGGGTATGATAACAAAATCCTTTCATGACTCCCTACGCTGGCATTATCCAGATACAGGTTCTAGGGTTAAAAACTTCTCGCTTTTTCTCAGCCGATTCTCATCAGCACCCCTGTGTTTGTTTTATTATTATCATAATAAACGAATCGCCCTAAAAAGTCAAGTAAAAGAGACGGAGCGTTTCTGTTATGGGAAAGGCTGAATAGTATTTCCACTTCATCGCGCAACGCGCATTTCCGTGGAAACACTATCCAGCCTTGCTCTAAACTTTATGCCTCATCAATCGCTTTTCCGATATCGTGTCGCATATATTTATTTGCAAAAGATATCCATTCCGTGGCCTCATAAGCGTTTTTTCTGGCCTCCTTCAGATTGGCTCCTTTCGCAGTGATTCCCAGAACACGACCTCCATTTGTCACAATCTGTCCATCTTCCAGCTTTGTTCCCGCGTGGAAGCAGTAATATCCATCTTTGCCCTGGAAATTTTCAAAGCCAGTAATCGGAATCCCCTTCTCATATTTCACCGGATAGCCCTCCGATGCCAATACGACGCAGACTGCTGCATTGTCCTCAAACTGCAACTCAATCTCATCCAGCTTGCCGTCGATACAGGCCTCCATGACTTCTACGATATCATTTTTCATTCTCGGCAGCACTACCTGAGCCTCAGGATCTCCAAAACGGGCGTTGTATTCTAATACTTTTGGGCCTTGCTCTGTCAACATCAGACCAAAAAAGATAATTCCCGTAAACGGTCTTCCCTCTGCTCTCATCGCATCCACAGTAGGCTGATAAATATGCTTCTGGCAGTACTCGTCAATCTCCTTCGTATAAAACGGGCTGGGTGAAAACGTTCCCATTCCGCCAGTATTCAATCCCTGATCGCCATCCTTGGCACGTTTATGGTCCTGCGCCGATGTCATCGTCTTAATCGTAGTTCCATCCACATAAGATAATACTGAGACTTCCCGACCAGTCATAAACTCTTCAACGACCAAGGTGTTGCCGGCAGTGCCGAACTTCTTGTCCAACATGATCTCTTTTACGCCGTCTTTTGCCTCTTCCAAGCTATTGCAGATCAGAACTCCTTTTCCCAGAGCCAGTCCATCCGCTTTCAGAACAATGGGGAATTTCGCCTTCTCCAAGTACTCCAACGCCTTTTGGGGGTCCTCAAAATTCTCATAAGCAGCCGTGGGAATCTGATACTTTTTCATCAAATCCTTTGAGAATGCCTTTGAGCCTTCCAAAATTGCAGCATTCTTTCTCGGCCCAAACACACGCAGACCTTTTTCCTCAAATACATCCACAATTCCGCCCACCAGAGGGTCATCCATTCCCACAATCGTCAAATCCATCTGCTCTTCCTGAGCAAACTGTGCCAGTTTCTCAAACTCCATCGGGCCAATGGGCACACACTCCGCAACCGTCCCAATCCCCGCATTTCCCGGAGCACAGTAAATCTTATCCACCTTCGGACTCTTTGCTACACTGTATGCGATCGCGTGTTCTCTTCCGCCGCTTCCTACAATCAACACTTTCATCTGTATTTTTCTCCTCCTAGAACACCGTTTTCCCAATAATCACTGGGAAATCACAGCTTTTCCGTCATGAACTGTCACTTTTCCATTTGCGATCAGATCAATCGCCTGGGGCAGAATTACCCATTCTGCCTGCTCCATCACTCTTCGCTGAAGCGTCTCTGGTGTATCCCCCTGCAAAACTTCCACCGATTTTTGTAGAATAATCGGCCCAGTATCCGTACCGGCATCCACAAAATGAACCGTGGCCCCCGTCACTTTGACTCCACGCTGCAAAGCTCCTTCGTGTACTCTCAACCCATAATAACCAACCCCGCAAAAAGAGGGAATCAAAGACGGGTGTATATTGATAATACGGTTCGGAAACGCCTCCACCACACAGGGTGGAATTGCCACCAAATATCCTGCCAAAACCACTAAGTCTGCTTTACACTCTTTCAAAGCCTTCAAAAGCTCTTCATAAAAAGTCTCCCGGTTCGGAAAATCCTTCGGTGAAATGCATTGGCCAGCAATACCATATCTCTTAGCCCTTTCCAAGGCATAGGCATTTCGATTATTGCTGATCACCGCTTGTATCTTAGCATTGGTAATCTCTTTTTTTTCAATCGCATCTATGATCGCCTGAAGATTGGTCCCTCCGCCTGAAACTAAAACTGCAAGTTTCAACATAAGGTCACTCCCTTTTCTCCAGCTTCAATTTCTCCTACAATATAGGGCTGTTCACCGGCTTTTCGAATAGCCTCCAGCGTCTTGTCCACATCCTTGGCATCCACAGCCACAATCATCCCCAGTCCCATATTATAAGTATTGTACATCATCTTTTCCTCAATCTGGCCTGTCTTTGCCAGTAGCTTAAAGATCGGAGGAATCGGATAACTGTCTTTTTTAATTACCGCTCTGGTCCCTTCTCCTAACATACGAGGTACATTTTCATAGAAACCGCCGCCAGTGATATGGCTACACGCTCTGACACGGACACCAGACTCCTTAATACATCTCAGAGCTTTCACATAGATCTTCGTCGGTGCGATCAGTGCCTCTCCAAGAGTGCTCCCCAGTTCGTCGTAATAAGTATCCAACGACTCTTTCGTCATCTCAAAAACTTTGCGGACCAGAGAAAATCCATTACTATGAACACCGGAAGAAGCCATACCGATTAACACATCCCCTTCTTTCAGGTCTTTTCCTGTAATCAGATCTTTCTCATCGACAATTCCTACCGCAAAACCTGCCAAATCATATTCATCTTCCGGATAAAAACCGGGCATCTCTGCGGTCTCGCCACCAATCAAAGCCGCATCAGACTGCTCACAGCCTGTCGCGACACCTTTTACAATCTGGGCGATTTTCTCCGGGTAGTTTTTTCCGCAGGCAATGTAGTCCAAGAAAAACAATGGCTCTCCTCCCGCACAGGCAATATCATTTACACACATCGCCACACAGTCAATCCCCACCGTATCATGCTGGTCCATCAGAAAAGCCAGCTTTAGTTTCGTTCCTACTCCATCCGTACCAGACACCAAAGTAGGTTTTTCCATATCTTTAAATTTCCCCATGGAAAAAGCACCTGAAAATCCTCCGATATTTGTCAAAACCTCCGGTCTCATCGTCTTAGCAATATGCTCTTTCATAAGCTCCACTGATTTATAACCAGCTTCTATATCTACGCCCGCCTTCTTATAATCCATAATTTCCTCCGTATTTTCACCTGTCAATTATTTGGTATAGTTCTTATATCCCACTTCTTGTAGTTTCTCATCTTTCGCTACAACCTGGTCTTTCAAGGTCGCAGAATACTCTTTCAGTCTATCTAAAAGTTCTGGATCAGAAGTTGCCAGTATTTTTGCCGCCAAAAGTCCCGCATTTGCACCACCGTTGATAGCCACTGTTGCCACTGGAATTCCCGATGGCATCTGTACAATGGAGTATAAAGAATCTCTGCCTCCCAATGAGGTGGTGTGCATAGGAATACCAATCACCGGCATCGGAAAGATTGCCGCGCACATACCTGGAAGATGTGCCGCCATACCTGCTCCTGCGATAATCACTTTGAATCCTTTTTCTTCCGCGGTCTTTGCGTACTCAAAAAATACGTCCGGTTCTCTGTGAGCAGAGATAATTTTCATCTCAAACTCAATTCCCAATTGTTCCAGAATATCTGCCGCCTTACTCATTACGGGCATATCCGAATCGCTGCCCATCACAATACCTACTTTTGCCATGGTTTCCTCTCCTTTATGTGAATTCATAGTTCTATTGATATCAGTCTCCCACAATTTTACTAAGATTCCCCATTCCTGTCAACGCAGAAATCAGGTTTTCCCGCCTTTCCTCTATCAACGAATGTCTTCTAATGGCCGGTTCAGCTCCTGGGTTCCTGGGAGCACAAAGCGACCATCCTCTATGATGGAGACCATTTCTCCATCCTCGTCAATCACCCGAATACTTTGCAGTTCTTCATAAGGAATCGTGATATCTGTGTGACAATTATAATAGGCCATGCTTAAATCCTCTTTTCGCAAAGCTGAGATCTCATTGTCCCGGGCAATGATTTCTTTTCCATCCGGGTTATAAACCGGAATATCTTCCGCCCAGGTATAACAGGTATCTCCCACCGCGAAATGCGGACCCATCTTTTCCGCAATCAAGATCGGCAGTTTATCGTGAATTCCATATTTTTTCGCCACAGCATAGGCAGTCGTGTTCGTGCCGATCGCAAACTCTCCCATGGGAATTTTTCTGTGGTGATGCAATATGTTATCTTCAATGTACCTGCGGTTTTCTTCCTCTGACTCAAAATTCTTGCAGTCATAGTCGATCACCTGTCCGCAATCAAACACTAATTTTAAATCCTTAAACAGCAGCCCATTCAGATAAACCTGACTGACATGCAAAACTCCTCCTGTGCCCGCCAGAACCGGAGAAGTGAAGACCTCCCCAACAGGTATATTGCAGTCGGCCACACAGTTCTCAAAATTCGTCTGTCTCTCTGGTTCCTGCAACGTGTGCAGATGAATGAGAAGATCGGTCTCGTTCTCTCCCTTTCCCTTGACCTCCACCCACTCACAGGAATCCAGCGTGTCGATGATCGTCTGCTGTATACAGCTGTACTGCTTGGAGTCCAAATTATTGATCTTTACCGTCTCCTTGAAAATTTCCTGAAACTGTTCCCCAATCTGCGGTACCGGATAAGCGATGATTGTAAAGCTTCGCTCCTCCCCCTTGATATACCGATTTGTGATCTGAGCACTCTCATTGTCCATGGAAACTTTTAACTTTCTTTGTTCCTCGCTGAGACAGCAAGCGCCTTCACTATTTTTAGGGGAAAATGGCATCTCTCCAAATACTTCAATCACCGCTGGCCCTGCATGCCCAGCTGCCAGCTCTCGATGGTTTTCATAGATGTTCTGCATTGCCCGCAGCTTTCTCTGTACGAAATCATGGTCTAAAAACAACGCTGCATCTTCCCTGTGATCGTACTCAAACTGCGGATTGGCATTTCCGCCTGAAAATCCATTTCTGTGAGCAGTAAGCTGTATTAAATGAGTCGCATACCGGTATACCGTAGGCTTCAAACCCATCTCCTGAAATTGCTGTACCGCTGAACGTACCATTCTCTCAAATCCCAGAGGATAACGAATATTTACCGTCTTCTTCACGGATAAATCCTTTCCCGTGTTCACAAACGCCATCCGATACCCCTCTGTATAGGTACGAGCCATCTTATCAATTTCTTCCTGGGAAAACGTATTCAAAAAACGGGCCACACCCAGTTCATTTTCTGTGATATACTCCCCGTACCGGTACAGATATCTCAAATCCTCTAAATCACTGTCCATGATCACACGGACGGCAAAATCTCTGGAAGGATCAACATTTTCCAAAATCCGCTCTTCTAAAAACTCCTGGCAATAATCACTCACATACCAATACCAGATCTGCCGTACCGCCTCAGGCTTCGGTAACTCTGTGTCACAAAAAGCCGTATAAATCTCAAGAAACAATTCCTGGCAAACAGTCAAATCCCAGATTTTTTCCTCATAGGCATACACGATAGCTCCCCGCAATTCCGCGTACACAGAACTTAAAACCTGCCCATAAGTTCCTAGCTTCTCCACCGCAAAAGCTGGATTTGCGTAAGATTGTCCATAATGTTCCGGAAACAGCTCTTCATAGAGTCTCCCATTAATCTTCTTCCATTCTTCTAGAGAATGCTCCTGCGTTTTTATTTCCAATTGTTCCGCAGCCATCTTTAAAAACTCTGCACTTTTTTGGAAATAATCTCGATACGGCTCTTGAATTCTCTCCTCTGTCCGAACTTCCTCAATTCGATCACGGGATAACTGAAAACGCTCTCTTAACATTTCTTCCAATCTGTAATCACCTCTTCATTCATCTTGTATATTTCCTCTATCTATATTTTTCTGCACTAAATCCTTCATATATTCCCAAATCTTTTCGGAGCCCTCCATCGTTTTGGCATTTCTGCTGTAAATCTGGCTTTTCTTTACCTTATGTTCTTTCCAACTCTTCCCATCTAACGCGTCATTTAGCATCAGCGGCTGAAAATTGTCCAACATATGGGCATATTTTGCTTCCGCCGACTCATAGGCTTCAAATTCATCCCAGAGCTCCCGAAATTGTTCCTCCTGGTCCTTCGGCAACAGTCCAAATATACGCTCCGCCGCTTTCACTTCCCGCTCACGTTTCGTCTGAAGCCCATCCAGGTCATATGCATAAGTATCCCCGGCGTCGATCTCCACCAAATCATGAATCAAGACCATCAAAACCACTCTCATGATGTCAACCTCTTCCTGGGCATACTCTTTTAGCAGAAATGCCATAATAGCCATATGCCAAGAATGTTCTGCGTCATTTTCTTTTCGGTTTCCATCCGCCAGATAAGTCTGCCGAAATACATTCTTCACTTTGTCAATCTCCAAAATGAATTTCATCTGCTGTTCAAAGCGATTCATTTTCTCACACTCCAATCAAAAATAGAGCCAGCCAGCCCACAGTGATGATTCCGTTGGCAATTGCACTCACCATGCTGACTGTATGACTCCTGTTCTCCTCCGAGAAACTCTGCAATCCCTGAATAAACCCATATCCAGACAGAAAAATGGCAAAAATACTGATTCCTCCAATCAAAGCGCCTACTGCTAAGACCGTCTCTCCTTCACAAAAAAACGAGATCAAAACGGCAAGCAAAAACAGCCCCACAGACACCCCTGCCAAAGCAGCAGCAAAAATGCCTTTTTTTGCGGGCTTCCTCTGCGCAAACGCATATCTATACCTCTTTGCCATAATATTTTCTCCTCATCTTATCGCATATCTTAAAAATTACGTAACCCAAAAATGCTCCCAATGTGTTCAGCATCATATCATCGACGTCGAAAGAGCCTACCTTTGTCACCAACTGAATGGTCTCCACCAGTAAACTCAATCCAAATCCTGATAGTACAATTAGTCCTCCGTCCCGAAATTCCTGAAAAATGACCGGCACCAGTACCCCGAATGGAATGAAACCTATGATATTGCCGAACAAATTCGTAAATACCGCAAAAGCCCCAAGCTGTTCCCGATAAATCCAAAATCTTCGAATCTCCACAAAGGGAATTAAATTATACTGATATTCTCGCTCTGCTGCTGCCACTCTCCCATATTCCTCTGAAAAAAAGAGAAAGTATACCAGCAAAAGCACATATATCACGAAGAGCGCCACTCCCACCCTCCGTACCCAGATTTTAGTTATTTTTTTCACAAGCACTCCTTCGCCCTTGGATTTCCCCCAAAAGAATGTCTTCCATCGCCACCCCAGCACTCACTTTAAAACACGCACTCCCGAAAGTCTTCACCCCAGCTTTACGGAAGCGCGCAGCTTATCTATATCGTTATCTCAAATTTTCTTTTCATTAGCTTCGCACCATTAATAATCATTAAAATACCAGATACCAGCCCCACAGTCAGCGTCACAATTCCAAGAGCCAAACTGCTGATGCCCGCATGAGACATAGTCTTATAAATTTTTTCATTCATGGTAAAATCCTCCTTTGACTATTTTACGCCGTACTGCTCGTAATATGCGTCAATGGCTGCCTTTAATACATCATCAATGATAATTTTTCCTTTGTATTCTCTGTTGTAAAGATGTTCTACCACCTCAGCCATGGTGACAATGGCCGTCGTCTTCAGCCCATACTTCTCTTCAATCTCTGCCAGAGCACTCTTAGTTCCCTGTCCTCGTTCCATGCGGTCTACAGACACGACCAGTCCAACCGGAGTCACTTGCCCCTGCGCCTTGATAATAGGCAAAGTCTCCTGAATAGAAGTGCCCGCAGTCGTCACATCCTCAATAATTACCACTCTATCTCCGTCTTCAATGGGACTTCCCAGCAAAATCCCCTTATCTCCGTGGTCCTTTACTTCTTTGCGGTTGCTACAATAACGGATATCCTTTCCATAGTGTTCGCTGATTGCCATGGAAGCCGCCACGCTCAGTGGAATCCCTTTGTAAGCTGGTCCAAACAAAACATCAAAATCCAGGCCAAATTTTCCCTTAATCGCTCTTGCATAGTATTCTCCTAATTTGCGAAGCTGAGCACCCGTCCGATAAAAACCGGTGTTCACAAAAAAAGGAGTTTTTCTGCCGCTTTTCGTCACAAAATCTCCAAACTTCAAAACATTACAATCGATCATAAATTCAATAAATTCCTGCTTATACTGTTCCATATCTCTTAAGACCTCCATAATTTATGGACTAATTTACGCCCTTATTCTCTTTCCACAGCCATTTCCAGCGAAACATATCTTTGCTGCCCGCCGAATGCTCCAGAAATATCACTAAATTTTTTACAATTTTACCATAAGTTTCATAGATTTTCAATTGAGGAATCCACACGGATACTTTCCTCTAGCCTCTTATTCTAGAAATCTATATAATCAAAGGCGCTCCCTATGCAATAAACTATTGCAAGGAGAGCACCTTTGCCTCTCTACAGAACCCGTTCTCTACCTGACCGCTCCGATCAGTTCCTGAATATGTTTCACTCCATTTTTTTCCATGTACTCTTCAATGCCCCGAACCACTTCCAAAGTCGCCTCAGGCCGAAAGAAATTAGCAGTTCCTACAGATACTGCACTCGCTCCAGCCAATATAAATTCCAAAGCGTCCTCAGCTGTAACGATTCCTCCCATTCCAATAATCGGAATTTCGACTGCCTGCGCCACCTGATAAACCATCCTCACTGCCACCGGTTTCACCGCAGGCCCCGACATCCCGCCAGTCTTGTTCGCCAGAGCAAACGTTCTGCGCTGAACATCAATTTTCATTCCAGTCAGTGTGTTAATCAAAGACACTGCATCCGCGCCGCCGGCCTCTGCCGCCCTAGCCACTTCTGTGATATCTGTCACATTGGGCGTAAGCTTCATGATGATCGGCTGACGGGCAATTTTTTTGATCTGTGCCGTCAACTGTTCCACACAGGCCGGCTCCTGGCCAAATGCCAGAAAATTAGCATTTACATTCGGACAGGAAATATTGATCTCCATCAGGTCAATCTTTTCTTCCGCCAGTCTTTCCACTACTCTAAGGTACTCTTCCGGCGCATGTCCACAGACATTGACCACAATTTTAGTATCATATTTTCTTAAAAATGGAATATCCCTCTCGCAAAATACTTCTATTCCTGGGTTTTGCAATCCAATGGCATTGAGCATTCCGCCATAGACTTCCGCGATTCTCGGAGTGGGATTTCCCGGCCACGGCACGTCAGCTACTCCCTTCGTAACCACAGCTCCCAACTGATTCAAATCCACGAACTCACTGTACTCTTCCCCGGAGCCAAAGGTACCGGAAGCTGTCATAACTGGATTTTTCAGTTCCACACCGGCTATCCTAATCCTTGTATCTGTCACAGTTCCACCTCCGTACTCAAAAATACTGGTCCATCTTTGCACACTCGTTTATTGTGCACATGAGAATGACTGTCAATATCTTTAGATTGGCAGACGCACCCCAGACAGGCCCCAATTCCACAGGCCATCCTCTCCTCCATAGATATCCAACAGACAATTTTCTCCTGGGCAGCATACTCTTTGAGCGCCTTCAGCATCGGAGATGGCCCACAGGCAAAAATAATCTCCGCCTTCAACTCGTGCTCCCGGATAGCGTCCAACACGTTTCCTCTAGTTCCTGCACTCCCGTCCTCAGTCGCCACATATAGCTTTCCCTGTCCGCGCAGGTCTTCTTCCAAAAACAGTTCGTCTTTGTACCCCATCACAAGTATCTTTTCTGCCTCTAGCTGCTTTGCAGTCTCCAGCATTGGAGGAATCCCAATTCCTCCTCCAATCAAAAGCACGCGCCTTCCTCTCGCTTCTTCCAGCGGAAAGCCATTCCCCAACGGCCCCATCACCTTCAGAGAAATCCCAGCATGGAGACGCGAAAACTCCAAAGTTCCCTTACCTGCCACCCGGTAAACCAAGCGCAAGCATCCTCTCTCCTTATCAATCTCACAGATACTGATCGGACGCGGCAGCAACCTACTGCCGTCCCTGCTGTACACAGACACAAACTGGCCTGCAGATGCCAGGCCTGCAATCTCCTCTGTCTGAAGCCACATGCTGTAAATACCATTTCCAATCTTTTCCTGACTCACAATTTTGCAAGTCTCCATCTTCTTTGTACTCATATTTTTCTCTCCTGGCCGGCTTTTAGCGATTTTGCAACGCCCCATTAATGTCAGCGATCATATCGAGTGCAGCCTGGCGAGAAGCATCTGCATAATTTTCCTCACCGAACGATGCATATTTTTCCTGCTTATAAGCTGCAATGATTCCTCTGGAAGAATTCACGATCGCTCCAAGCCCATCTTCATTAAAGAAATGCACCAAATCTGCACCTTTTCCTCCTTGAGCGCCATATCCTGGCACCAAGATAAAAGTCTTTGGCATCAATTTTCTGAGAACTTTTCCCATCTCCGGATAGGTGGCTCCCACCACTGCTCCGATATAACTATACTGTTCACCCATATACTCTTCGCCCCACTGAGCTACTTTTTCACCCACTAATTCATAGAGCGGCCGGCCATTTACTAGCTGGTCCTGAAACTCCCCACTGGAAGGATTAGAAGTCTTGACCAGAATAAACAGCCCTTTTTTCTCCTCCTTGCAGACTTCAATAAATGGCTTTACCCCGTCAGAGCCCAGATAAGGATTTACTGTGGCAAAGTCCTCATTAAATCCCGCATAGCTTCTGCTCCCTACTTTTACTTTTCCCAGATGACCCACTGCGTAGGCGGCAGAGGTGGAACCGATATCACCCCTTTTAATGTCCCCAATCACCACCAAGCCTTTCTCCTGACAGTAATCCAGCGTTTTCTTATATACTTTTAAGCCTTCAATTCCAAACTGTTCATACATGGCAATCTGTGGTTTCACAGCAGGAATCAAATCGTAGGTCGCATCCACGATTCCTTTATTATATTGCCAAATAGCCTCCGCTGCTCCTTCTAAAGTCTCTCCATACTCCTGAAACGCTTTCTCTTGAATCTGTTTTGGAATATAGTCCATCATGGGATCTAACCCCACCACAATCGGCGCATGAGTCTTTTGAATCTTATCAATCAGTTTGTTAATCATAAATTTCTCTCCTCCGGTTCTTTATGTTCCTTTGTATTTTTCACCACACTCAGATGTTCTGTCTTTTTTCGTACACAATCTCTCCGTCACAGATTGTCATCTGTACCTCTCCATAGACTTTCCTTCCATGAAAAGGAGTATTTCTGCCTTTGGAAGCAAATTTGTTTTTATTGATCGTGTACTGAGCATCCGGGTCAATGACAACCACATCGGCTGCCGCTCCTTCTCTGAGAGTTCCCCGGTCAATTCCAAGCACTTTCGCAGGGTTATAACTCATTTTCTCTGCCATCTGCATCGGCGTCAAAATTCCAGTCTTTACAAGTTCTGTGATCGTAAGAGCTACACTCGTCTCTAGCCCTACAATCCCAAAGGCTGCTGTGCGCATGGAACCAGTCTTGTCTGCCTGGCTGTGAGGCGCGTGGTCTGTGCTGATCACATCCATGATATCTTCTTTTAGACCCTGTCTTAAGGCCTCCACATCTTCTCTCCTTCGAAGAGGAGGCGCCATTTTATAATTCGGATCATCTCCAGGAATATCTTCGGAGCTGAGAGTGAAATGGTGAGGACACACCTCTGCTGTCACCCGAAATCCCTCTTCCTTTGCCTTTTTCATCATCACCACAGTAGCCTTCGTGGAACAGTGGCAAAGATGCAGCTTCACTCCTGTATCATTGGCAAGAATGATATCTCTGGCAGCAATCACATCCTCAGAGGCATTGCAGATTCCTGGAAGTCCCAATTCTTCAGAACGTTCATCTTCATTCATACACCCCCCATTTGTGAGGCTTTTATCTTCGCAATGTGCCAACACCGGAATGTCATGTTTAGCCGCAATCAACATCGCCTGCTTATACAATTGCGCATTCATCACGGATTTGCCATCCTCCGACAAAGCCGGAGCACCTGCCGCAATCATCCCTTCAATATCTGCCAGTTCCTCACCCTCCTGGCCTTTGGTGATCGCCCCTGCCTGAAGAACGTGTATCGGCGCAATTTGTTCTGATTTATTTCTCACATAATCCACTCGGTCCGCCCGGTCTATCACTGGTTTCGTATTTGGCATTGCAACAATCGTCGTAAAACCTCCTCTGGCCGCCGCACTGGAACCGGAGCGAATATCCTCCTTGTACTCCTGCCCCGGATCTCTAAGATGCACGTGAAGGTCAATTAACCCAGGCATAACATAACACCCCTTCGCATCTACAACGCGAGCCGACTGTTCCTCTATTTCCTTGCCAACTTTCGAAATCTTTCCATCTTCTATCAGCAAGTCTCCCACCATGTCCGTACCCGTCGCTGGATCTAAAATCCTTCCATTCTGAATTAAGATCATCCTTTGTACCCATCCTTTCTATATACTGTGTAGCATGACTCACTTTATATCTGTACACTAATATGGTCTTAATATTTATGATAAGTCCTATAATCAATACTATACACGAAAAATTCTTTTTAATAAAGAGTTTTTTACCTTGACTTTTGGACAAAATACCTCTATAATTAGATTCAGTATAGAAGATATTGGATGTAAAGACTATCACGAGTTTTTAGAAAGTATATTACAACAATATATTTCCTAGAAACTGGTGATTTTTTATTTCACCAGTAACTTCTTTAACCTGTAACAATTCAGTTCTACATTTTTCGGAGTCACACGGAGTTTTACTGCAGTTGGCACCTGTGATTATCAGATTTTGTGGCTTCTTTGTCAAATCATTGCAGCGATGTAAGCTGAACAGTTACAATTTTTATTTTTTTATGGAGGTAACATTATGAACAAAGGAACTGTGAAATGGTTCAATGCCGAAAAAGGTTATGGTTTCATTACTGGAGAAGACGGTGCAGATGTATTTGTACATTTCTCTGCAATCAACGGAGAAGGATTCAAGTCTTTAGAAGAAGGACAGTCTGTATCCTATGATCTGACAGAAGGGGCACGTGGCATGCAAGCAGCAAATGTCACCAAATTATAAAACCTAACAAAATATGCCCGGCAGGGTCCTCAGTCACAGAGAGATTATTGTAGATATTCTGAGTGACGAAAACCCCCAGACAGAGAATTTCTGTCTGGGGGTTTTTTTACGTTGTCAAACGTACTTTTACGGATACTTACCTCACTTTTCTTGAACGGTACCGTCTGACGCAGCCTCATCTATCTCATTTTCTGCTTCCGGTGTGTTCTGTGGATCTGTGATTTCTTCTGCCAGTTCATTGGTATACTCGTCCACCGCACTGGCATCCATCACTGTCTCTGTAGTCTTAGTCTCCTCCTGCTGAGTTACCTTCCCATACACAGAATATCCCAACCATACCACCACAGCCAGACAAATCATCACTCCTGCTGCTTTCTCCAGAAAAAGAATCCTCTTTTCTTTCTTTATAATTTTGTCACGGTTCGCTTTCTTTTGTTTATATGCATCAACTTTCTTTTGACTCATGCCACATCTCCTTTGTTCCGCAAAGTTTTCAGCATTAGTTTATCATATTCTTCCCAAAAAGAAAAGTCACAAGCGAAATCAAACTACCACAATCACTCCACCGTCATTGGCGTACATACTACTGACCCCTGCGGTATTCAACACTAAGATATCCCTCAGTTCCATTCTCTCTAAGATCGCTTCCTTTAAAATCTCCGCCCTTTTTGGACAGTTGCAATGAGAAATTGCCAGTATTTTATTTCCACTATCCTTTGTCTTCTCCACCACATAGTCAACCATTTTAACCAAAGCTTTATTGATTCCTCTTGCCTGGTCTAGCTGACAAATTGTTCCCTCTTTCGTCGCCCCCATGACAGGTTTGATTTTTAAAGCAGAAGCAACTAAAGCTTTTACTTTGCTGAGTCTTCCGTTTTTGCGGAGTGTCTCTAGGTTTTCTAGGACAAAAAAGGTATTCTGGGAATCAATATAGCTCTCAACCTCTGCTACTGTCTCCTCAAAAGACATTCCGGACTCCTCGCACTCCGTAATCTTCAATGCAATTAAAGTCTCCCCCACAGAAGCTGAACGGGAATTAAATACATAGATCTTCTTCTCCGGATATTCTTCCAAAGACAATTTTCTCCCCAACAGAGCACTATTGTAAGAACCACTGAGCTCTGCTGAGAGTGTGACCGCATAGACATGTTCCGCCTCACACTCGAATGCCTGCATATATTTTTCTGGCGAAGGGCAAGAGGACTTTGGACATTCTGGACAGGCTGCAACTTTTGCCAAAAAAGATTTCTGCTCAAAAGTTTCATCATCCACAATATCTTCCCCACCCACTGTGAGAATCAAGGGAACCGATTCATATCTGGAATCTCCCTTCCAATCGTCTAACAATTCCCCACAACTATCTATTATTATCTTATAACTGCTCATAATCGTCCTCATTCCCATAATATGTAGTTTTTAATACCACATATATACTACCATAACCTTCCTGCTTTGAAAAGAGTTTTTGGTAAAAACTCTATTCTTTTTTTGTATTCTGTTCTATAATAAAGAAGAAAAGCCTTTTTTCACATTCACTTTGTAACAGTTCAACCAGCGTCATTCGTAAATCCGCACTGCGTGCTTATCGTGGCTAACGCCATTGTTTTACTCATTGAAAGGCGCTCGCCTTATACAGATATCCGCTTGCAAAAACATACACATATGTTTTATGTTTTCCGTACACTGTATGACTGAACTGTTACTTCACTTTAAAAGGAGAATCTGCATGATTGCTTTACAGATTACAGATTTAAAAGACTTTATGAATCGGCTACTAAAGAGTGATCTCTTCGACCCTTTTTGGGTGGTGGAGGTGTCTATCACTACCTACAATACCTTCCTAATAGATGGGAGTTTACACCGTGATTTCTTAGACTCTTCTGCTTTGGAGATCCTAGATAAGACAAAACGTACTCACTCACTTTGGCGTGAGGTCAAACCATTCTGTCTGTCTATCATTCGCGGAAAGCACACACCTCTTCACTTTAAAATTGTATTCCAGCTCTCCCGAGAAAATACCAATCGTATGCTCTCAGACAGCGGCATCTCCCTTGCCCCAGAAGACATATCTGGACTTTATCTGAATTTCCTGTTCAACGGCTCTCAGTTAACTGCCACCACTGGAACCTCTTACCGTATTTTTACCATGGATAAGACTTTTGATACGATCTGGGATAAAATGCTTATCCATTATTTTAAAAAGCACAATATCTCTTACGAACAACTTTAAACTGCTGTGCTTCTAAGTTCTAGCACAACAAAAAAGGATTACAGAGCCGATGATTAGATTACTGCCCACTCACTTGCAATTCGTGAGCAGTAACACAATTCGCGATGTACAAACCCTCGCGAAACATTAGAAACTGAAGCCGAATTATTATTAGCACTCATTTTATATGAGTGCTAATTTTCCCTTGACTTTTCACTCCCCCCGTATTACTATATTTTTTATAAGGCAGCAAAATTGTCAAATGCTGCTATCGACAAAGACAGAATATTTGTAACTATTCAGCCATGCAACTGATAAGAACAAAAATCCGGAGTAAGCTTGCTTACAGAGGAATTTTGCTCTTATCAGGCATATGACACTTAGCCATAAGTGAAGATTTAGCCGCATGTGTCGCGATATAAACTGCGTAGCAGCTAATCCAAGCTATTATAGCTGAATAGTTACGAACATTTTAAATTGAAAATCAAAGGAGAGTGAATAAAATGGCTGCAAAGCATGGTAGTTTATCAATCAATAGTGAAAATATCTTCCCCATTATAAAAAAATGGCTATATTCCGATCATGATATTTTCGTACGTGAAATGGTATCAAACGGCTGTGACGCCATCACAAAGCTAAAAAAACTGGAAGTTATGGGAGAATACAGTTTCCCCGACGACTACAAAGCACAGATCAATGTAATTGTCAATCCCGAAGAAAAGACACTGAAATTCATAGACACTGGACTCGGCATGACCGCCGATGAAGTTGAGGAATATATTACCCAGATTGCCTTCTCAGGAGCTACAGAATTCCTAGAAAAATACAAAGACAAAACTACTGACGATCAAATGATTGGCCATTTTGGTCTTGGTTTTTATTCCGCATTTATGGTAGCTGATGAAGTCCACATCGACACGCTTTCTTACAAGGAAGGCTCCACCGCTGTCCATTGGACTTGCGACGGCGGTACTGAGTATGATATTCAGGACGGAAATAAGAACACCGTCGGTACTGAAATCACGCTCTTTTTGAATGAGGACAGCTTAGAATTCTCCAACGAGTATCGCATGCGAGAAGTACTGGAAAAATACTGTTCTTTCATGCCTGTGAACATCTATCTGTCCAAGGCCAACGCTGAACAGGAGTATGAGACCATAGAAGAGTCTGATTTAAGGGACGACGATGTGATCGTAGAGCGTATTCACGAAGAGGCAAAGACAGAAGAAAAAGAAAATGAAAATGGCGAGAAAGAGATTGTAGAAGTATCTCCTGCCAAGGATAAGGTCAAAATAAATAAGCGTCCAGTCTCTCTAAGCGACACTCATCCACTGTGGACCAAACATCCCAATGAATGCGACGATGAAGATTATCGCAGCTTTTACCGCAAAGTCTTCTTAGACTACAAAGAACCTTTGTTCTGGATTCACTTAAACATGGATTATCCGTTTAATCTGAAGGGAATTCTCTATTTTCCTAAAATTAACACCGAGTACGATTCCATCGAGGGAACGATCAAACTATACAATAATCAGGTCTTTATCGCAGACAACATCAAGGAAGTTATCCCTGAATTCCTGATGCTTTTAAAAGGTGTGATTGATTGTCCAGATCTTCCTCTGAATGTATCCAGAAGCGCGCTTCAAAACGATGGCTTTGTCCAGAAAATCTCGGAGTATATCACGAAAAAAGTAGCTGACAAATTGACAGGAATGTGCAAAACAGACCGGGAATCCTATGAAAAATACTGGGATGACATCAGTCCTTTCATCAAATTCGGCTGTATCAAAGATCAAAAGTTTTCTGAAAAGATGATGGACTATATTCTCTTTAAGAATCTAGATGACCAATATCTGACCTTAAAAGACTGCATCGAGAAAAATAAGAAAGAGACCGATGAATCCATCACTGAAGAGACAACAACCGAAGAGCAGGATAAAGAAAATAAAGAGGAGGATTCTGAGAAAGAACCAAAGAAAACGATTCTCTACTACGTCACAGACCCTGTGCAGCAAAGCCAGTACATCAATCTGTTCAAAGAACAGGGGATGGATGCAGTAATTCTTCGCCACAACATTGATACTGCTTTTATCTCCCATCTGGAGCAGCTCAACCAGGAAATCCGTTTCCAGAGAATTGATGCCGACGTGACAGACAGTCTAAAGGAGGATGCCGAGACCGACGAAGAATTGGCAAAATCCTTGACCGAGCTTTTCCGCAAAAACCTGAACAAAGAAAAGCTGGAAGTAAAAGTAGAAAAACTAAAAAATGAGAACTTGTCTGCAATGATGACCCTGTCCGAGGACAGCCGCCGTATGCAGGAAATGATGAAAATGTACAATATGTATGGGATGGACCCGAACATGTTTGGCGGTGACGAGACTCTCGTACTCAATGCGAACCATCCTCTGGTACAGTTTGTAGTAGAACACCAGGATTCCCAAAAAGTTCCGATTATCTGTGAACAACTCTACGATCTGGCCATGCTGAGCCACAAGCAGTTATCTCCTGAAGAAATGACTCGCTTTGTCAACCGCAGCAATGAAATCATGATGATGCTCACAGACATAAATGCTTAATTTCACAAATCTATTTATCATAGAGGGGTATCTCAAAAATCAGAAAATGGTTTTTGGGATACCCCTTTTTTAAGATATCGTTAAAATCAAGTAAATCACATACCCTCCCAACAGCAAACAGCCCTGAATTCTTCCTGCTTTTTGTCGGACAATGGATGGAAAGCATAATACAAAAAGCAGAAAAAATATAAAAGGCAGTTCCATTCCCATAACACTGTCTAAATAGGGAATCGGGCAAATCACAGCCGACAGCCCACCCACAAGTACAAAGTTTAAAATATCCGCCCCAATGATATTTCCCAACGAGAGGGCAGAATGTTTTTTCTTCAGAGCCACCAGAGAAGTCACGAATTCAGGAAGGGAAGTTCCCAAAGCAACAAAAGTTAAAGAGATAATCACCTCCGGTACTCCAAAAGAACGTGCTAATTTAGGACCAAATTCCACTAGGAAACTGGCCCCTATGTATAGCACAACTGCCTCTAGGACAATGCGAAGAACATCGCTAGCCCCAAAGGACTGCCTCTCTTCTGATTGTGCCGTCCGTTCCTGTTCCTCTTGTATCACTGCATTTCTCACTGTACTTCCTATATACAATAGACACATCAACAACAAAATGATACCGGAAACACGTGAAAGCCCTCCCACTGTCATCCCGCCAGTCAAATATACTACAAAAGCCGCCCCTAAAAAAAAGGCCCCAGACATGATATTTCCCAGCGCCTTCTTTTCCAGATGAATCGGTCTTAACATTAGCATAAATCCGGCAATAAATCCCGTATTACAGAGTATCGAACCCAATGCATTTCCCAGTGCCATGTCCGGTAAGCCATGTACAGAAGCCATTGTAGAAAACAAAGATTCCGGCAGAGTCGTACCGATACTTACGATCGTTGCTCCAATCAGTACTTCCGGTAAATGCAGTTTATTTGCAAGAGAAACCGCGCTGTCTACAAATAAGCTACTTCCACATATCAACAGTACAAATCCCAGCACAAACATAAAAATGTAATACGCTACTGCCATGATTTTCCTGTGCTCCATATAAAGTTCTCTCTGCAAATATATGTATACTCAGTAGAAAATATATCTCTAATCTTCTCAAAACTCTTCTCTTTTGAATACAATAGAAAAAAAGTAACTATCTCGACCATGCAGTAAGCTGTACAATCCAACATCAGCTCAATGCTCAGTATCTGATCTATAGATAGTTACCAAAAGGCCTGTTACTATGATTCTCAACATTTTTCTTCTGGTATCCGCACTTTGCTTGGATACCTTTGTGGCCAGTGCAGCCTATGGCACCAATCAAATTCGCCTTTCATGGAACAAAATAGCCGTTATCAACGGTATCTGTAGCCTCTGTCTCGGCCTCTCTCTGCTCTTTGGAAGCATTTTAGACAGTTGGATTCCTGAGACCTTTACAAAAGAAATCTGTTTTTTCAGTCTGCTTACTCTCGGATGCCTCAAACTCTTAGATTCCAGTATCCGCCAATATATCCGGCGCCATAAAAGCCTCCACAAAAATATTCACTTTACATTTTCACATCTAAGATTTATCATTCACATTTATGGTGATCCCATGGAAGCAGATAAAGATCAAGACCAATCGCTGGCCTGGAAAGAAGTTATCTTTTTTTCCCTAGCAATGTCTATAGACAGTCTGATTGCAGGTACAATGGCCGCATTTTTAAAGATATCGATTCCTCTTACCATCACGATGTCTTTTCTGATGGGTGAAATTTTTACTTACTTGGGACTTACACTGGGACGAAAAATCAGCCGCCGATGTCCAAGAGATCTCTCCTGGATAGGTGGACTCCTTTTTATTATCCTCGCAGTCCTAAAGAGATAAGTAATCTTCTTCAAATGCAAAGAACAGAGTATGAAACTTCATACTCTGTTCCTATTTTATCCAGTCATCACTGACCATCCGTCTCAATTAGTTCAATTATTTCCCTCTCTGATCTTTTTTGTGACGGTTTCTCAGCACGATACCGGCTCCTCCGATCACCAGAACTCCCGCAACGGCCAAAAGAATCATTGGTACAATATTCGTTTCGTCTCCTGTTTTTACCGCATTCTTTACTTTTGTGACTGTATTTTTCTTGTCTGAAGTCGTATTCGCATTTCCCTTCACTCGGAAAGATACCGACTTCACATCCGTTCCATCACTGTCCTTCTCATTGCCAACCCATTTTTCTCCGTCATAGGTCTCTTTTGTAAAGGTTACTTTCAATTTATAGGAACCAGAATTTCCAATCACAAAAGATGCTGAGTATGGCGCCTTGTTCCAGCCGTCTTCCGCAGACCACTTTGCGTTGGTATCCGTCACCTTCCAGTAAGTCGGCTCATAGCGCACATCTCCTTTTTCAGGGCTTTCTTTTCTGTTCATTCCACTGCCCTCGGCACTGAAACTAATGGTCTTTCCTGCCTGGAACACATCTCCCTGAGCAATACCGTAGATCTTATTTTCTGACTTATTAGCTTTTTTCGCATCATAGGCCAGCACGCGCACTCCAATAGATGTGACTCTCGACACAAAGGCCGGATTGATTACATCCGACGGAAGCACGACTTCACCCCATACTGTGAAGCTTTGCTCTTCTTTCAAATCAGGATTGTAATCACAGTCCTTTATATTCCATTTTACCGTGGCATCCCTGCTTCCGGAAGTGGTTTTAATCTTCACAGTTCCTGGGATTCCCAAGCCACTCTGGCTCTTCTCCACACCATTTTTAGCTTTGATTGTTCCTTGATTCGCACTGACTCCCTGATAAATGCTAATCCCACTTTTCACAACAGTGAATGTCACATGTTTTACTACTGGATCTTTCTTGTCGTTGGTCGCGTCAATCACAATGTCCTCATCGTAGACATCCGCTGTCAGTCCCGACTTTGGCCTTACCGCAACTTTAATCTCCTCACCCGGCTGTACGTTCGTCATTGTGGCTTCATCCAGTTTGGTGATATCATAGACGGATTTATCCCCTGAATTAGACACCGGCTGTTTAAAATTCAGTTCTTTATTTCCAGTATTCCGAATCACCAGGTTGCGTGAATGGGGAGCAAAACCATTTTCATCATTATATCCCAGAGGTGCATACCCAAAGTCCCCTTTAAACTCTCCATTGTCCTGGCTCCAATATACATCGAAGGAATAATTCTCTTTTTCTTTCACCGTCACCTTTGCCGTCACAGAAGCTTTCGCCCCTTCATCTGTCGTAAACGTCAGCTCCTCACTGTATTCTCCCGCTCCCAGGCCAGATTTTGGTTTGATCTGATAAGTGGCGCTGTCGCCCTCTTTCAGAACCGCCTCCACATCTCCATCCACATCGAAACTTTCACCGCTTGGGATTTTCACTGTCAAATCGGCGTTTCCTGTATTCGAGAGTTTAATCTCCTGGCTGGAGATATTCGTATAGCCTACCGTATAGCTTCCAAAATTGAGTTCCTTGTTGGAAATTTTCAGTTTATAAATACGCTTTTCTACTTTCGCGGAAATCTTAACTTCCACCTCGGTTCCCGTGTCTTCATCCTTAATTGTCAACGTAGAACTGTATGCTTTTTCTTTCTCCGCCAGACCGGATTTCAAAGTCACTGTAACCGGTACATTCCCACCGCTCTCCACGCTGGAAATTTCCTCCACCACAAGGACATCCTTCATATCTCCACTCAGCGTGTATGTCAGTTTCTCCGCTTTCTTGGTTCCACTGTTAATAAGAGAAAAACTAAGCTTCGCATCTTCATATCCTGTGTACAGAGTCCCAAAATCCACGGTCTCAGGATCTGTGCTGAGTTCTACGGTCTGCGTATCATCCTCGGACGGCCCGGAAGGGGTATCCGTGCCATCCTGATCACCAGTATCAGGACCTGGCTGATCTTGTGTCTTATCAGTCTCTTCGATCTTTATTTCAAAGGTCTTTGAATCTGTACTTCCGTCTTCAAAAGTAGCTTTCACCATGATTCCCGGCGTAGTTCCTGCTACCTCCGGTGTCCCTGTGAAAGTCCCCGTGTTCTCATCCCATACAATTCCTTTCGGCAACACTCTATTCTCTAGTTCCCAGCCAACCACATTCCCGCTGGCCTCAATGTTCGCATGATATGGCTCTCCTACCTTTCCCGCCGGCAAAGCCTCCGTAGTGATCTCTGCTTTTATCCCGTTGTTGTCCTGGACAATGATCGGATCATTTATCGTCGGCAGACTGTTTTCTGAACCACCCGTCGAGCCATGATTAGTATCTGGTACCGGTGTTTGTGTAGGTATCTCGGAAGGCTCGTTTACCGGTGCCACAGACGGCTGCTGAACCGGTGCGGGAGTTGAGCTCTGCGTCACTACAGGCCCTTGCGTCGGAACAGCAGAAACTCCTGAGTCATTCTCTATACTGTTGTTCTCTTGTACGGAAGACGGTGTCGGCGTCTCCGGTACCACTGAAACTGTTGGCGTTGTAGCAGCAGTAGGAGCGGAACCTTCCTTCGCCGCCACAGGCCCCACTTTGCTGGAACTAATAGTACCAGTCACCGTGGCTCCTTCTTTGCCTGTCAGAGTAAGCTGAAGACTACAGCCCACATCTTCTGTCTTTAACGTGTACGTTGTCTCTGTTCCTACAGACATATTCTTTCCGTCTGCTCCCACTCGAAACCACTCATATTTGACCTGGTCCGTTGTAAAACCTGTCGGTTTGACCTTTGTCAAATCCGCTGATAATTTTTCCCCTTCTTTTAGGGTTCCTTTGATCGTCAGAGTACCCTCTAACTTTCCGGAATCCGACTCTACTGCTGCAAAGACCGTTCCCGGCAGCATCGTGAGTACCATGATAATCGCCAGACACATTGCCATCCATCTCTTCATAATCTTCCTCTCCTTTCTGACACTTTAACGAATGCCCCTCAAAAGGCTAAATCCCCTCTAATATTACCTTTATTTTACTATACTTTTTCCCTAGAAACAAGTAAACAATCTATAAAGGTCATGCTAATTTTACCACTCTCATTTTTGTCTTCTGTAATCTTCATTATCCCTGGCTCCCTCTCTCCTGTAAATTTCGATCTATTTTCGTATCAGTCAATACAACTTTGTGCAAGAACAAAGTGGGCAAGCCCACTTCAAACTCCTCTATCCCCTCACTCCTGAGGGGTGCAGTCCCACTTTGCGCGCCGAGCACAGCCGCCTGCGGCGGCATCCACAGTGAACCGTTTATGCAATAAGAAAGAACTTTCACGCATCAGCGTAACAAGGTCTTTCCTATTACATAAAAGTATCCTGTCATGGAAAAACCCTGGCTTTTCATGCAGACTTTCGGATGTCAATGCATCCCCAAACCACATACCATACGCCAGGGTATTTTTCTCATTTTAAAATTTTTCGCATAACCCATTCTTTCCAATATTTGGACGGAAGGTAACGAACTGGTATGTCCAGCCAATTTTCTTTTTCCAAAATACCCTTCGTGTGTGTAAAAGTCTCAAAACTGGCCCGACCATGATAATTTCCAATTCCACTTCCACCGACACCTCCAAAAGGCAGTTTCGGTACAGACAGATGCACCAAAGTATCATTAATACACCCGCCTCCATAAGACAGTCTTTTTAAAATTTTGCGCTTTGCTTTGTCATTTTTTGTAAAAAGATACAGAGCCAGTGGCTTATCCTTTTCCTGCAGAGTGTGAATCACTTCCTCCATAGAAGAAAATTCCAGAACCGGAAGAATGGGCCCAAAAATTTCATCCTGCATAATCGGCGAAGCCCAGGTCACTCCATCTAACAGTGTGGGAGCGATCTGAAGCGTCTTTTTTCTTCCGTATCCGCCCACTAAAATACTCTCTCCTAACAATAGTCCCATTACACGCTCATACTGTTTCTCATCAATCATTTTGGGATAATCAGGGTGCTCCAACGGTTTTTCTCCCCAGGTCTTTTTAATCCATTTTCGCACTTGTCTCAAAAATTCTCTCTTCACGGTTTTTTGTACCAATAGATAATCCGGTGCCACACAAGTCTGCCCGCTATTGACAAACTTTCCAAACACAATTCTCTTTGCCGCCAGAGACAAATCTGCGGACTCTTCAATGATGCAGGGACTTTTCCCTCCCAGTTCTAAGGTCACAGGTGTCAAATTCTCGGCTGCCCGTTTCATAACCTGCCGCCCTGCTTTCATTCCCCCAGTAAAAAAGATATAATCGAATTTCTGATTCAAAAGCTCTTCTCTGTTTTCTTCACCACCACTGACTACGGCCACATACTGCCGCGCAAAAGTTTCACTCAGCAATTCTCCAATTACAGTGGAAGTTGCCTCTGAGGCTGCCGCTGGCTTCACCACACAGCAGTTTCCAGCCGCAATCGCTCCGACCAATGGCTGCATCGCCAACAAAAAGGGATAATTCCAGGGCGCCATCACCAACACCACTCCATAGGGTTCTTTAATTTGATAAGTCTTTCCAGGAAACTGGGAAACTGGTGCCTCTTCTATCCTTACCTTCATCCAATTTTTCAAATTTTTTCTCATATGCGTAATCTCTGCCAGCACCAGACCGATCTCTGTCATATACGCTTCCTGGTCTGATTTGTGAAGGTCTTTATGCAAAGCCTCCAAAATCTTTTTTTCCCTAGTCGAGACAGCCGCATACAATCTTTGCAGTTGTTCATCCCTAAACGTATAGGACAGAGTTTTCCCTGTCCTAAAAAATTCTCTCTGCTCTTCTACAACTTGGCCTATCTTCATTTCTTACCGCCACTGTCGCCCTTTCTTATATCTCAATTTCCTAAGCGCTGCCTCAGCCTTCCACGACCAAATAACTGCCATCTGGCAGCGGAAATACTTCACTGGCCTCTTCCAAATCCTGATCAGACATCCCCTCTACATCTGCGCCGCTCTCTTCCAAGTATTGCCGTACTTCGTCCAAAGAATTCACAACCACGGCCATACACTCCTCCAAAAATGCTTCCGCACCTTCTAAAGTCTCGGCAACTGGCTCATCAAATAACTGTCCTTGATTTCTCAAAAATGTCTCCAGACATTCTTCCGTATACTCATACATTTTCTTTCTCCTTTTCAATTTCCTGAATTAGTTTTTTCAATTCTTCCTCTACATTGGAGGTAATATAACGGCTTACTTTTTTTACCCCTTCCCGCGCAGTGTCCATTGCATAGCTGTGTTCCACCGCCTGGAGCATTTCTATATCATTATATTCATCACCAAAAGCCATACATTCCTCTGGTTTTATATTCCATCTTTTTTGAAGCAACTGGATTCCTTTTGCCTTATTTGTCCCAAATGGCACAAAATCCATCCAGTCAAACCCCGAAGTAACCACAATGCAGCGATCCGAAAAGCGCTCTCTCCAATACTGATAGCTGTTGTTTATCCCATTTCTTTCATAGACAGCCACCTTCATCAAAGCTTCCGGAATCTGATCAAAATCTTCCACCTCTTTGTAGGTAATCTTCAAAAAATCACGGATTAAGCTGCGAAATTCCTCCGTCTTCGGACGTACATAGTACGTGCGCACCCCTGACATCGTCATCTCGGCCCCCTCTTTCTCCCATATTTCCTGAATGATTTCCTTTGCCAATGTGTCCGACAGTGTGTCTTTGTATAGGAACTCGCCATCGGTATAGGTCAAAGCTCCATTTTCACATACATAGCCGATTTCCTCTTTCACAGGAGCAAACATCCGCTGCATAATCGGAAATTGTCTTCCGCTGGCTGCCACAAAAAATACACCCAACTCCTTCAATCTGTGAATCAAATCAAATAATTCTGGCTGAAACCGCTGAGCACCATTTCTGAGCAAAGTTCCATCCAAATCACTGGCCACCAACTTAATCATCTCAAACTCCTTCACAAAATATTCAGCAGTTCTTTCGGATGGGAGATAATCCTGTCTGCATGATTTTCTTCCAATTCCTTCCGGGTTCGAAACCCCCACAGTACTCCCACAGTATACATTCCAGCTGCCTTTCCAGTCTGCATATCTGTCCAAGTGTCCCCCACATAGACGCATTCCTCAGGAGACACTCCAAAAAGTCTCGCCATAGCCAGTGGGCCGTCTGGAGCCGGTTTTCTGCGCACAGAATCGCACTGCCCTTGAATACCGTCAAAATAGCCTCGGCCGAAAATCCCTTCCACCGTCTCCACTGCCGCTTGATGCGGTTTATTCGTGCAGACCGCCAGACGGATGTCCCTTCGCTTCAGCGCATCCAAAGTCTCTATCATCCCCTCATAAGGAACTACACGGTACAAAGGATTTTGGGCAAACACCTCGGTATATCTGCGCTCCCCCTCGTCCAAATGCGCCAGCTGATCGTCCTTGCAGTCCCTTAGACAACGCTCCATCAACTTTCTGCCACCCTCGCCACAGTAATTGTAAAATTTCTCCGTCGGCAGAGGCCGGTAGCCAAATTCTCCCAGCACAGTATTCGCCACATAGGCAATGGACTCCACGGTGTCTGCTAAAGTACCATCTAAATCAAAAATGTATGCTTTAAACATCACTTCTCGCCCCGCAAATCTATCCCTAACTGCTTCATCTCCCAAAACAACATACTCACTGGCAGGCCGACCACATTGTTGTAGTCTCCATAGATTTCTTTGATATAGACGGAAAAATCTCCGCGTATGTCATAGCTTCCAGCCTTGTCCATGGGATCTCCCGTAGCTACATAGGCACGAATTTCCTTCTCATCTACCGGATAAAAGGTTACATCCGTTCTCCTGGAAAAAGTCTTTGTGATTTCCTCTTCCTTGTCACGAACAATCACCGTGACTCCCGTATACACCTGATGAGTATTGCCCTGAAGCAGCTTCAATGTCTCCACTGCCTCTTCTTCATCCCTGGGCTTTCCCAGGACTCTGCCCTCATAGGCCACCAAAGTATCTGAGCCGATCACGATCACGTCCTGGCCTGTCTTCGACGCCACACTGGCCGCTTTTTGCCAGGATAAATTCTCTACGATCTGAGCCGGTTCTTTCTTCTCTATATGTTCTTCCTCTTGGCTCGGCATCACTTGAAAATGCACTCCCGCTTTCTCTAGTAATTCCCGCCTTCTCGGAGAAGAAGAAGCTAAAATAATCTGTCTCATGGCACTCTCCACTTTTAAATTGTATTTGTTCCATAATCTATAAGTCTACAGGATTCATGCTTTTTCGCACGTATTATTATAGCCGCTATGCCCTCTCCCTGCAAGACATTTGTTACAGTTTATAGCAGTTGTTCTTCTCCAAAAATCCCCCTTTTCTTTTTCATACAAAAGTATTACAATGTTAGATATAGTATGTCTAAACAAATGACTGACATTTTTTATCAGAAAGGAGACTGTTACCATGTCAAAGCTTGGTAAAATTTTGAGTCTGGCTGTTGTCGGCGCCGCCGCTGGCGCTGCTGTCTATTACGCGCAAAAATCCAAAGAAGAAAAAGGCCGCGATTTCGCGTCAGATTTTGAAGACCTATTTGAAGAGGAAGAGGATCTTTGGGAAGAGGTTCCTGAGACAGAAGAAAAAGATTCCGCTCCAAAACAATACATCAAAATTGCGGCTGAAGCCGCCGGTGAAATGAAGGAGATCGCAAAAGATACCGCTCAAAAAGTAAAAGAAATCGCAAAGGATACTGCTGAAAAAGTAAAGGAAGTGCAGTTCGAAGAAGACCCTTATATGGAAGAAATCGATAAAGAGTTCGCGCAAGCTGAAGAAATGCTGAACAAAGAAACGGACTCTCCTTCCGAAAAGGAAAATAAGACAGATACTCTCCCCTGATCTTGAAGTTCTAGAAAAGAATCCTGCTTGCAGGATTCTCCGCCTGCGGCAAGGCGCAAAGCACTATCTTCCATTTCGCCGTAGTGCGATCCACGCGGAGCGTTTATGTCATAGGAAAGAACTTTCGCGTTTTAGCATAGCAAAGTTTTTTCTATAAAACAGCGAGGCAGTCTAAAAAACTGCCCCGCTATCATTGTACAACCTTTGAAAAACGTTCAAAATCCATGTTTTTTTATCTATGCCTCTTTGATCTCCAGTACTTCCATCGGACAGGCTTTTACACAAATTCCACATGCAATACATTTACTTGCGTACTCTTTATCATCAGCCTTAACCACCAATCCGAACGGACAGGCTTCCACACATTTTCCGCAGCCAACACATTTCTTTTTGTTAATCATATAAACTCCCTTGGCATTCTGTGTAATCGCACCTTCTGGACATGCCTCTGCACATTTTCCGCACTGTACACATACCATAGGCTTTGGTGTCTCTCCATCCTTTTTCACACCGATCTGAATGCAGGATTTTGTGTCATCAAACTCTTTATAAAAAGCCTCTGAACACGCAATCTCGCACTCCTTACACGCCATACACGCATCTTTTTTCGCAACCACAAGTTTTTTCATTTTGAATCCTCCTGTTATCCTTAATTTTTTAACCCTCGCAGTTTTTCTGCCTGCACAGACATCGGTCCCCTAGGCTGTGTGCTTTTTCCTCATCCTCCACATCAGGAAAGCAGCACCCAGACATCCAATATCTATGCTACTATAGACATATTTTTTCTATGTAAATAGTACCTCTATTATATCTTTCTTTTCTCTTCAATTCAACAAAATTCAGCTTAATAACTTTTTTCTTTCCAATCCGCTGAAAGCCTTGCGGCAATTTTTCACATTTTCCATCAATAATGTGGGTAGGCGCTTTCCGATAACTCAAAACCCCTTCTGGAGCAATTGTCTCACGCAATCACTCAGAAGGGATTCTTTCAAGAACACACTGTCCTAAACTTATAGCACTTCTTTAAAATTCAATTATGCCTTCGGAAGACGGAAAGAACTCTTCAACGAGACAATCCTGTTAAATACCGGCTCTCCTTCCTTGGAATCTTTCGCATCCGCACAGAAATATCCATTTCTCACGAACTGAAAACTTTCATAAGCTTTTGCCTTCATTAGCTCTGGCTCCACATACGCTGTAACCTCCTTCAGCGAATTTGGATTGAGATTCAAAGAGCCATCCTCATTGTACACTCCTTTTTCCTCATCGATAATATTTTCATACAAGCGCACTTTGGCCTCTTTAGCCTCTTTAGCCGATACCCAGTGAATCGTGCCCTTGACCTTTCGTCCCGTAAATCCAGTTCCGCATTTTGTCTCAGGGTCGTAAGTGCAGTGAACCTCCGTAACGTTTCCATCCTCATCCTTGACAAAACTTTCGCATTTCACAAAATAAGCATGCATTAAGCGTACTTCGTTTCCTGGGAAAAGTCTGAAATATTTCTTTGGCGGATTTTCCATGAAATCCTCCCTCTCTATATACAGCTCTCTGCCAAACGCTACTTTTCTGTGTCCCAGCGACTCATTTTCCAGATTGTTCTCCACATCCAGATACTCTATCTGATCTTCCGGATAGTTATCAATCACCAATTTAATTGGGTCCAAAACCGCCATCATACGTGACCGTTTCATTTTCAGATCTTCCCGGATACAATATTCCAGCATTGCATAGTCCACAGAGCTGTTCGCCTTTGACACCCCACACAAATCTACAAACATTTTTATAGATTCCGGTGTGAAGCCTCTTCTTCGCAGGGCCGCAATGGATACCAGACGAGGGTCGTCCCAACCATCCACAATTCCTTCTTCCACAAGCTTCTTGATATACCGTTTGCCTGTAACAACATTTGTCAGATAAAGCTTCGCAAATTCGATCTGTTTCGGCGGCTGAGGATATTCCAGCTCATGCACAACCCAATCGTAGAGCGGGCGGTGATCTTCAAACTCTAAGGTACAAATAGAATGGGTGATACCTTCGATGGCATCTTCAATAGGATGTGCAAAATCATACATTGGATAGATGCACCACTTGTCTCCTGTGTTGTGATGCTCCATATGGGCAACACGATAGATCACCGGATCCCTCATATTCATATTCGGAGAAGCCATATCAATTTTCGCCCTGAGCACTTTTTCTCCATCTGCATATCTGCCTTCTTTCATAGCTTGAAACAGACTCAAATTTTCCTCCACGCTGCGGTTTCTGTATGGACTCTCTTTACCTGGTTCTTTCAAGGTTCCCCTATACTCACGAATTTGCTCAGCGCTCAAATCGTCCACATAGGCTTTTCCTTTTTCGATTAATTTAACAGCCCCCTCATACATCTGTTCAAAATAATCAGATGCAAAATAGAGGCGGTCCTCCCAGTCTGCCCCCAGCCATTCTATGTCTTCCTTTATAGATTCCACAAATTCCACTTTCTCCTTGGTGGGATTTGTGTCATCAAAACGCATATTAAACTTCCCGTGATACTTCTGAGCCAGACCGTAATTCAAGAGAATGGATTTCGCATGTCCAATGTGCAGATAACCATTGGGTTCCGGCGGAAAGCGAGTGTGTACGGTGTCGTAGACCCCCTCTTCCAGATCTTTGTCTATAATCTGTTCAATAAAATTTTTGGATACTGTTTCGTTCTCCATATCTTGCCTCCTCGACCTTTTCTTAATTTGTAATCATATCATAAATACCCGTCTAATAAAAGACTGTCTTTCCTATAACATGAAAAATCCAAAAAATGTTCACAATTCTTTTAAAAATTCAACACAAAATACTCACATTCCTATCGTAATATAAAACTATAAAAAATAAACCTTTTCATTAAACTTTTCTTTTTCATATGCCAGTATCTCCGGATACTGGCTCTCCTTTTGTTATTGTTCACTCACCTGCGGTTTGTGATCAGTAACACGCTTCGAGATGCACACAAATTGCTGTAAACAGCAGTTTGGCGCGAGTATGTCTCGTGATTTTTGTACAAAATGTCAAAAACACCTCGCGGGATATTGGAGCCTGAACTGTAACCTCCTTTTTTTCATTTTTTGCAAAAAACAGTTGACAATTTTCCCCTTCTTTGATAGAATTCTTTCCGGTGAGACATTCATGCTGCCTTGGCTCAGTTGGTAGAGCGTCGCCTTGGTAAGGCGGAGGTCGGCGGTTCAAATCCGCTAGGCAGCTCTGTGGTACTCTCTAACAGAGAGTACCAATTTTTTCTCATATCTCATTTGTATCAAATATTCTTGCTGCCTTGGCTCAGCTGGTAGAGCGTCGCCTTGGTAAGGCGGAGGTCGGCGGTTCAAATCCGCTAGGCAGCTTTCAACGAAATGGAGCAGATTTTCTCAGGGAATTTGCTCTATTTTATATTATGAAGTTCAAAAGAGTATTGACGCAATCTTAGATTAGCATCAATACTCTTTTTTATTGTTTGTCGTGCCCATACATATTTTTACTTTTCCTCGTATTCTGTGCAAAGCATTATCTATTGATTTCTTGGGCCGTCCCAGTTCAGCGGCAATCTGCTCATAGTCTTTTCCCCGCAGATAGCACTCCAATACTTGATTCTCGAATGAGCTCAGACACTCCTCAATCCTTTTCTCCAGATCTTCCACATTTTCCCTCGCGATCACGATGGCTTCCGGGTTCTGTTCCCATAGAGATCTCAACTGTCGTTCACCTTCTGTCTCCTGACTCAATGATACATAAGTATTCAACGGTTGATGTTTTTGACGGTTTGAGCCGGATATCGCCTTATAAAGCTGCCGATCAATACAAAGCCTGGCAAAAGTCTGAAAAGACGCTGCCTTATCCGGCTGATAATCTCTGACAGCTTTAAAAAGCCCTATCATTCCCTCTTGAATTAGATCATCTGTCTCTCCTCCAATCAGATACATCGCTCTGGCTTTCTGACGAACCAGCTCTTTATATTTCTCCATCAGATAATCCGCGACATCCTCCTGTCCGTCTCTCAGTTTCTCAATCAATTCCTCATCAGAAAATTCAGCATAGCCGTCCATACCTGTGTCTCCTATTTCATCATTCTTTGTCTGACGACTTCATAGGAAAGCACTCCTGCTGCCACGGATGCATTCAGAGAATCTATATCTCCTTTCATTGGAATGGAAGCCACAAAATCACATTTTTCTTTCACCAATCGGCTGACTCCCTCTCCCTCGTTTCCGATCACTACTCCTATCGGTCCTCTCAAATTCAGCTGGTACATCTTTTGACCGTCCATATCGGCACAGACAAACCACATACCTTCCTTTTTTAAAACTTCCATGGTCTTTGTCAAATTGGCAACCTTTGCTACCGGTGTATAATTCAGTGCACCTGCCGAGGTTCTAGCCACCGTTGCAGTCAAACCTACCGCTCGCCTTCTCGGTATAATCACTCCATGGGCCCCTGCTAGATTTGCAGTACGTATAATCGCGCCTAAATTGTGGGGATCTTCTATGCCATCCAGCAGTAAAATAAAAGGATCTTCTCCCTTATCTTTTGCTTTTTGAAGAATGTCCTCCACCGTGGAATATTCGTAAGCTGCCACCACCGCGATTACTCCCTGATGCGTGCCCGTCTGTGATAGCTGATTTAATCTTTCTTTAGAAACATACTGAACGAGTGTATCCTTCTTACGCGCCTCTCTCATTATGGAATTGACCGGGCCGTCATGACAACCATCTAGCACAAACAACTTATCCACACATTTGCCGGAACGAAACGCTTCCAGCACCGCATTTCTTCCTTCTATCTGTTCACTCATAATTTTCTCCGTCTAATTCTTCAGCTGATCCGAGATTCCTTCCCGGATCAACTGCAACATTCGCTTCCATTCTTCTTTCAGATACAGGTATCCAATCAACGCCTCAAACCCTGTCGCTCTGCGGTAATCTGTCATAGAAGCATGTTTCGCCATCGTAGGGGAATGAGCATTCCGTCCACGCTTATAGATTCGATATTCTTCTTCCGTCAACATCGGCTCCAGTTTTTGGATAATCGCCGACTGCGTCCCTGCTTTCACCAGTTGGCTTGCTTTTTTGTGCAAACGATTCACCGGACAATTTCCCTGCTTCACCAACAAAGTCCGCACTATGATTTCATAGGCGCCATCACCGATATAAGCCAGCGTCAACGGAGAATAGGTACGCAGGTCCTGCTTTGGCAGAGCAAAGAGGTCTGTCAAATACTTTAAGCCCTCTTCCATTTCACTCCTTCTCTGGTGTCCTCCAGGATAATCCCCATATTTGTCAACTGATCTCTGATTTCGTCGGCCTTCGCAAAGTTCTTCATCTTTCTGGCAGCCTGGCGTTCTGCAATCAGCCTCTCGATATCCTCGTCCAAAACCTCTTTTTCTTTCTCGATAATCAATCCAAGTACATCGCACAGCTGCTTCAGGATAGCGTAGACTTCCACCACATATCCCTTGGAACTCTCCTCATTAATCTGAGTGTTTGCAAATTTTACCAACTCAAACACTGCCGCCAAGGCATCCGCCGTATTAAAATCGTCGTCCATGGCTTCCTCGAACTTGCTGACATAAATTTTCTTCGCTTCATTCAAACTTTCCTGCTCCTGAGGGCTTATCTCAATTTTCTTCGCACCGTCAGCCAAAAATCTTAATCTCTCTGCTCCGTTTAGAATTCTTTCTAGAGAGTTCTTAGATGCCTCCATCAAATCACGACTAAAATTCAGAGGACTTCTGTAGTGAGCATTCAGCATGAAAAATCTCAGAACCTGAAGATCATACTGTTCTGCGATCTCTCTGACTGTAAAGAAATTACCGAGAGATTTGGACATCTTTTTATTATCAATGTTTAAAAAGCCATTGTGCATCCAGTATCTCGCAAAGACTTTTCCATTGCAGCACTCGCTCTGAGCAATCTCATTCTCATGGTGCGGGAAAATCAGATCCTCTCCACCCGCATGGATATCAATCTCTTCTCCCAGGTACTTTTTGGACATAACTGAACACTCGATATGCCACCCTGGACGACCCTCACACCAAGGAGACGGCCATGCCGGCTCTCCCTCTTTTCTAGGCTTCCACAGAACAAAATCCAGAGGATCTTCTTTCTGCTCCTCGCCAGACACCTGAAGAGCACGAAAACCAGACTGGAGATCATCCAAATTCTTATGAGAGAGTTTTCCGTATTCTTTAAACTTTTTAACTCGAAAATAAACGGTACCATCCGCCACAGGATAGGCAAATCCTTTGTCAATCAGCGTCTGTATCATCTCTACCATACCTTCAATTTCTTCTGTCGCCAGAGGATGAGTGGTAGCCGGTCTTACGTTCATGCCTTCCATGTCCTTTTTACACTCTTCAATATACCTCTTTGAAATTTCATCGGCCGTCACACCTTCCTCATTTGCTTTCGCGATTATTTTGTCATCCACATCCGTAAAATTAGACACGAAATTCACTTTATAACCTTTATATTCCATATAACGACGTGCGGTATCAAACACGATCATTGGACGGGCATTTCCAATGTGAATTAAATTATAAACAGTGGGCCCGCAGACATACATCTTAACCCTTCCCTCTTCCAGAGGAATAAATTCTTCCTTTCTCTTGGACAATGTGTTATAGATTTTCATCTTCTCGATTCCTTTCCTGTACGATATTATCTTGGCAAGCATCTCTTATATATCTATATTGATATCATAGGCTGGAATTCTCTAAAAGACAGATCGCATGAGAGGAAATTCCCTCCAGTGTGCCCGTAAACCCCAGCTTTTCCTCTGTGGTAGCTTTTACACTCACACGATCTATCAAAATCCCCAGAGCATTCGCGATGTTCTCTCTCATCTTAGGAATATGCAAAGCCATCTTAGGCTGCTGAGCCACAATAATCGCGTCTATGTTTCCTACCACATAACCATGACTCTCCAAAAGCTCCTTCACTTTTTTGAGAAGCTCTATGCTGGATATCCCTTCATATTGTGGATCCGTGTCAGGGAAATGTTGTCCGATGTCCCCTAGAGCTGCTGCTCCCAGTAGTGCATCCATCACAGCGTGAACTAGCACATCCGCGTCTGAGTGTCCCAAAAGCCCTAATTGATACGGAATATCCACTCCTCCAAGAATCAACTTTCTGCCCGCAACAAACTTATGCACATCGTACCCTATTCCTACACGCATATACCTCTTCCTCTCTCTGATATTCACTTTTGCTTTCCTGCCACCAAATCCGCTAGTCAATCTCCATCATCTTCAAAAAACGCATCAGCGTCAAACGATTTCTCATATAAGGAGAAATCTGCATCGTCTTGCGTATAATTTTTCTCGACAATCCCAGTTCTTCCACCGTGGTCATACAGCCGCCTTTTTCCATCAGTCTGCGCAATTCATCCTTATCCGGCAGTTCCTCTATAATCGACGCAATCATAGGGAGACATTTTTCCAGATGTTCCGGAACAACAGCAATCAGCGGATCCGGCGTATTTTCTTCTAGAATCCCTTCTAGTTTACCGCTCTCCTGAAAAATCCGTTTTAACAAAACGTTCTCTATTCCTTCATATTTTACAATATGACAAGCCCCCCTGCGAATGGCCCTTGCTATCTGGTTATACTTATCAATGCACAGCAGTAGACCCACACCAACTTTCTCTCCATGATACGCATCCAAATGACCATTGATCACTTCCATCTTCCAAAGATGGGACATATGATGTTCCGCACCAGACGCTGGTCTTGAACTGCCGACAATCTGCATTGCCAGCCCTGAAATAATCAACGCTTTCATCAAATTCTCGCAGTCGTCTTCATCCTCACTGGGAATCCCCCTAATACAGGACTTCACAAGACGAAGCGCCTGCTCTTCCATCTCATACGCTCTCTCACACAAATATTCACCCGCCACCAGATTTGCGATTCTCCAATCGGCCAAACTGATGTACTTTCCCAGAATATTCGCCGCTCCAGACGCATTTAACCTTTTTGGGGCCTTTGAAAATATATCTGTGTCCGCTATGACACACAGCGGTGCCACAGACGGAATTGTCTTTTTTAATCCATTCCAAGTCATCGTCGCCACGGAGCTGACGAATCCGTCCATACTTGCTGCAGTGGGTACTGAAATAAAAGGAATTCCATATTCATGAGCAATATATCTGCTGATGTCATGGATAGTTCCAGTTCCAACCGCCAGAATCAAATCCATCTCATCATCCATATTCTGGAAGGCTACCTCCACGGCTCTCTGATCTGCCTGCAGTCCCTCCGCATCCAGAATAATCACCTCACAGCGGTCATAGATGTTTTCCATAATCTCTTCAGTGGCTGCAAACGTGTTGGTATCACAGATGATTACCGGTGAAATGTACTCTCGCAGCATACCATCATCCAACATAACTTCCAGCTTTTCAACTGCTCCCGCCTCTATAATGATTTCCTTTACTTCTATGTGATGTTCTCTACCGCAGCTACACGGTCGGGCAAAATCGTCCGTATCGACTCGCATATACTTATCTCCTCCTGATACTCAATGATCTAAATAGAAAAAATGTCTCAGTATTTATTATACATGAATCCATTGAAAAATCAAGAAAAACGGGCTGGCAGCGTTTCATGAGTGCAGATACAAACTTTTGCAATTTTTCGTAACAATTCAGCCATACAGTGTACGAGAAGCATAAAACATACTTGTATGTTTTTACGAACGAGTATCTGTTTGAGTTGAGCACCTTTCCATAAGTAAAACGGTGGCGGCAACCACGAGTAGCATGCAGTGCGGTTTTACGAATGGTGCTGACTGAACTGTTACTTTTTCAAAAAAAATATAAAAAAGGTGTTGACAAAGTCTTCCTTTTCAGTATATAATAGCAGAGCAGTCGACGGGAAACAAACAAAAAATGTAGTACCTGAGACAGAAATATGGGATCTTAGCTCAGCTGGGAGAGCATCTGCCTTACAAGCAGAGGGTCATAGGTTCGAGCCCTATAGGTCCCATATACTTAAGAATATGGCGAGATAGCTCAGTTGGCTAGAGCATACGGTTCATACCCGTAGTGTCGAGGGTTCGACTCCCCCTCTCGCTACTTCGTTTAGGTCCTGAAATCCTTGATTTTACTGGGGTTTCAGGATTTTTATTTTTTCACGAAAACGAAATGTAATCACTCTAGTGATTACCTATGGGCTCCGCACCTATGTCACCACCTCAGCTGTAAAACCCTCGAAATTACTTTCATTTTTTGCAAAGCAAAAGAGCCCTTGCCAGGACTCTTTCACTCCTTTGATAACGCGCAACAGCTATTCGATTTTAATCTTTAAATCCCCGTCAATCAATTCAGCTCTCGTTCCATCTGACAATGCGTAAATATCGTCAATCGTATATGATTTTTCCTGAAGTAATGCCATAATCATTTCTACATATCAAGTTTTAAAACAGATAATTATAACAATGATATTATGCCTTCTAAAGAATAAAAAAGAAAGGAAATTGTCTGAAAATCACCCTCTAATTCTTCCGTCCAGTTACTGTTCACTCGCTTGCGGTTTGTGAGCAGTAACACACTTCGCGATGCACACAAAAAAGAGCTTTCACTTTTTGCATGTGAAAGCTCTTTTCTGTTATGCCTTATATACAGTTTCCATCTGAACAGACATCGCAAGAACTGCGGATATGAGAGAACTGACAAGACATTTTTAAGTTCACCTAGGTTTAAATTTAATATACTACTATATTCTCAAAATTGGTAGCAACCTATCGAAACCGTACAAAATAACCAACGTTTTCTGACACTTTAGACAGTTTTCTCTTAATATGTCTATTATTTAAAATACTGCACACCCGACTCAAAAATACGAATGTCCTGCTCTCCGTAGATATTCATCGCGACTCCACGGTCCCTGCGCTCGCTGTGCGCCATCTTGCCCAGCACCCTTCCGTCCGGGCTTGTGATACCTTCAATCGCACAGTATGAACCATTGACATTCCACTCCTCGTCATTCACTCTCAGTTCTCCTTCCGGAGTCACATACTGAGTAGCCACCTGGCCGTTAGCGAAAAGTTTTTGAAGCCACTCATCACTGGCCACAAAACGCCCTTCTCCGTGGGACGCCGGATTACAGTACACCTTGCCCAGCTCAGCCTGTGCTAGCCATGGCGATTTGTTGGAAACCACTTTTGTGTACACCATTTTAGAAATGTGGCGTCCAATAGTATTAAAGGTCAGAGTCGGAGAATTTTCCGTCTGTCCAACAATCTCACCGCAGGGTACAAGTCCAAGCTTAATCAGAGCCTGGAAACCGTTGCAGATTCCCAACGCCAAGCCGTCCCTCTCATTGAGCAGTCTCATAACAGCTTCCTTCATCTTTGCGTTCTGGAAAGCCGTCGCAAAGAATTTCGCGGAACCATCCGGCTCGTCTCCCGCTGAAAATCCGCCCGGGAACATAATCATCTGTGCCTGTCCGATGGCTTTCTCAAAAATCTCCACGGAATCCCGAATGTCCTCAGCCGTGAGGTTCTTAAACACTTTTACATCTACCTCGGCGCCTGCCCGTTCAAAAGCCCTGGTGCTGTCATACTCGCAGTTCGTCCCTGGAAATACTGGTATGAAGACCCTCGGTTTTGCAACTTTATTTTTGCACACATAGACCTTCTTTGCGTGATACAGTCCGTCCTTTACTTCTCCATTTCCGTCAGCAGCGGCTTTCACAGCCTCACGTTCCTGCTGCGGCTGCGCACCGGAATGAGTAGCAAACACTTTCTCCAGGGTGCCCTTCCAGGAAACCAATGCCTCGTCCAAAGAGATTCTCACATCACCGTGAGTAAATTCCTGCTCTTCCAGAACCTCTCCGATCACCGTATAAGTGATTGCCAGCTCGCCCACTTTGCCGTCAGCCACCTCACAGATGATATCCCCAAAGCCTGGCACAAACAGATCTCTCTTATCCACATTGTGCTCAATCTTCACACCTTTTCGGTTTCCAAAGGCCATCTTGCTGACTGCCGCAGCGATTCCTTGGCGGTCTACCGCATAGGCGGATACCACACGGCCCGCTTGAATATCCTGATGCAGTTTCTCATACTGTTCCATCAAAGCCTTATAATCCGGTAGCTCATACTCCGCTCTCGGCACATGAAGCCAAACCAGTTTATTTCCAGCCTTTTTCAGCTCAGGTGTAATCACATCCTGCAATTTTGCCACATCCACGGCAAAAGAAACCAGAGTAGGCGGAACATCAATGTCATTAAAGGTACCTGACATACTGTCCTTTCCGCCAATAGAAGGCAGCCCAAAGCCCATCTGCGCCGCATAAGCTCCCAACAACGCAGCAAACGGCTGGCTCCAGCGGGACGGCTCCTCCGTCATTCTGCGGAAATACTCCTGGAAGGTAAAGCGAATCTTCTTATAATCACCGCCGGACGCCACGATTCTGGCTACGGATTCTGTCACCGCATAGGCCGCGCCGTGATACGGACTCCAACTAGACAGATATGGGTCGAATCCATAACTCATCATAGTCACTGTGTTGGTATTTCCTTTCAGCACTGGCACTTTTGCTACCATGGTCTGGGTCTCTGTGGCCTGATACTGTCCGCCGTATGGCATAAAGACAGACCCTGCACCGATGGAACCGTCGAACATTTCCACCAGCCCTTTTTGGGAACAGGTGTTCAAGTCGGCCAGAGTTTCCAGCCATTTCTCTTTCTCATCCCCGATTTCTTTTCTCACAAACAAACTACCCTCTTGGTTTGGGATATCCACAGCAACCGTAGTCTCCTGGTGTGCGCCGTTGGTATCCAAAAAAGCACGGGAAATATTGACAATCTCTTTCTCTCTCCATTCCAACACCAAACGCGGTTCCTTTGTAACCACTGCCACCTCAATGGCTTCCAGATTCTCCTCATTCGCATATTTTAAAAATTCCTTCACATCTTTGGGGTCCACAACCACAGCCATTCTCTCCTGGGACTCTGAGATCGCGATCTCTGTTCCGTCCAGCCCCGCATATTTCTTTGGAACCTTATCCAGATTTACCTTCAGGCCCGGCGCCAATTCACCGATAGCCACAGACACGCCACCTGCGCCAAAATCATTGCATTTTTTAATCAGTCTGCTGACTTCTTCTCGACGGAACATCCTCTGAATCTTGCGCTCAGTCGGAGCATTTCCCTTCTGCACCTCAGCGCCACATACCTCGATCGAAGCTTCCGTGTGCACCTTAGAAGAACCAGTGGCACCGCCGATTCCATCTCGTCCAGTACGTCCTCCCAGCAGAATAATGATATCTCCCGGATCAGAAGTCTCCCGGATGACTGCACGTCTGGGAGCCGCTCCCATAACAGCGCCGATCTCCATCCTCTTCGCCACATAATCCGGATGATAAATCTCCTTCACATAACCGGTAGCCAGGCCGATCTGATTTCCATAAGAGCTGTAACCATGGGCCGCACCTCTTACCAGTTTCTTCTGAGGCAGTTTTCCCTTCATGGTCTCCTTTACAGATACCGTCGGATCTGCTGCCCCTGTCACACGCATAGCCTGGTACACATAGGTACGTCCTGAAAGCGGGTCACGGATTGCTCCTCCCAGACAAGTAGCGGCCCCTCCAAAGGGTTCGATCTCCGTAGGATGGTTGTGGGTCTCATTTTTAAAATTAATGAGCCACTCTTCTTCTACTCCGTCCACGTCCACCGGAACTACAATACTGCACGCATTGATCTCTTCGGATTCCTCCTGGTCTTCCAACTTGCCTTCCGCTTTTAATTTACGCATCGCCATCAGAGCCAAATCCATTAGACACACAAATTTATCGTCTCTACCCTGGTACATCTCTCTATGAGTATTCAGATAATCCTCGTATGTCTTCACCAACGGCTCACGATAGTCTCCCTCGCCAAAAGTCACCTCTTTCAGCTCGGTGGAAAAAGTCGTATGACGGCAATGATCAGACCAGTAAGTATCCAACACCCGAATCTCTGTCACAGATGGGTCCCTCTTTTCCTCATTGCAAAAATAGTTCTGAATGTGCTGGAAATCCTTAAAAGTCATCGCCAATCCCAAAGAGTCATAAAGCTCTTTTAGATCTGCTTCTTCCATATCCTTAAATCCATGGAAAATTTTCACATCTTGGGGGTCCTCAAACTCTGTCACCAAAGTCTGCGGCTTATCCAAGCTGGTCTCTCTGGAATCTACCGGGTTGATACAGTGGTTTTTAATCGCCTCATACTCATCCTCACTGATCTCTCCCTCGATCACATAGGTGGTCGCAGAGCGAATGATCGGCTCCTCATCCTCTCTTAAAAACTGTACGCACTGTACTGCTGAGTCTGCTCTCTGGTCAAACTGTCCTGGCAAATATTCCACAGAAAAAATTCTCGCTCCCTGCTTTGCCTCAAAATCCTCTCTGTAAAGCTCATCTACAGGCGGCTCTGCAAACACAGTTTGGCAGGCTTTCTCAAAACTTTCGTCTGAGATATTCTCCACATCATAGCGAATCAGCACTCTCACATTTGTAACCGTCTGAATCCCCAAATAGCTACTGATCTCATGCTTCAGCTCCCTGGCCTGCACTGCAAAAGCAGGCTTTTTTTCCACGTAGACACGTCTTACGTTACTCATTAGGTATCCTCGCTTTCTTTTTTGTAGCAACTATTCCGCCATGCGACTGCTAAGAACAAAAACCGGAGCAAGCTTGCTCACAGAAGAATTTTGCTCTTATCAGGCATATGGCGCTTAGCCATAAGCGAGGATTTCGCCGCATATGCGGCGATATAAGCTGCGCAGCAGCTAATCCGAGCTATTATGGCTGAATAATTACTTTTTTGTAACCTTCCGCTATACAATATACTTGTCAACTAGATAATTCCATAGTATCATAGGTAATATCATTAGTAAAATTAATATATCTAATATTATTTATTAGAACCACTAATAATGGAGAAAATTATGGACATCAGTCTAGAACTTTATAAGGTTTTTTATTATGTGGCTTCTTCTTTGAGTTTTTCAGAAGCCTCCAAACAACTATACATTTCCCAATCTGCTGTCAGTCAATCCATCAAGACTCTAGAAAAAAAACTGGGCCGCACTCTGTTCATCCGAAACACCAAGCGGGTCTTACTGACTGCCGAGGGCGAAATGCTGTTGTCTCATATCGAACCGGCGATTCATCTGATTCAAAAAGGAGAAACTCTCCTGAGTGAAAATACCACCCTGCAAGGCCAGCTGCGCATCGGAGCCAGTGATACCATTTGCAGGTATTTTCTGATTCCCTACCTCCAGAGGTTTCACAAAGAACATCCCGACGTGCGCATCCGTGTCACCAACCAGACTTCCATCGGCTGTGCGCAATTGCTCCGAGACGGACAGGTAGATTTCATTGTGACAAATTCCCCGAACTCCCATCTGTCTCCTGCCTACCCTGCCTTTCCCATCTTTCAATTCCAGGATGTATTTGTGGCAAATCCCTCTGCCTTTCCGCTACAGGAACGCGCGTTAACTTTTCAAGAACTGATGGACTATCCAATTTTGATGCTGAGCCGAAGTACCACCAGTGAGTATCTCTACAGCCTTTTTTCCAACCGCCGGTTAAAGCTGATTCCAGAGGTGGAGCTAAGCAGCAATGACCTTCTGATAGATTTAGCCCGTATCGGCCTTGGCATCGCCTTTGTACCAGATTATATGCTCACGGAAATGAGAGATCTTTTCTGTTTAAGCCTACAAGAAAAGCTCCCTCCGCGCCAGCTTCTGCTGACACGTCAGGAGCTGCTCGCGCCCGCGGCACAAAAATTTCTGGAATATTTTCATTCCTGATTGCACCGTTTAATCTTCCAGAAAATATTCATAGACCTGAGCAGACAGCTGCTGAATTCTGCTGATCCCTTCATTCTCAGACAAAAGTTCACAGCTCATCACACATAGAAGATAGGTGGTAGAAGGGGCATAGACGATTGCGATATCATGCTGGCAGGTGTCTGTCTCTCCCGTCTTGTTCGCTATCTGGATTCCCTTAGGTATCCCTGCGGGAATTTTCCAGTCCGTCTGCTGCCTGCACAGCCATTTCAGCATCTTCACCGACGCTGTCTCGCTGACACAGTCCCCATAATAAATGCGCTCCAAAAGTTTTCCGCAGTCCTTCACACTGGTCAGATTGCTCCCGCCGTCACCTAGGCTGGCCGAAGAGGAAGGGTGCAAAGTATGATGCACCTCTGTATTTTCGTACCCCTCCCGCTCCAGATACTGATTCACCCTCTGGCATCCTGTGATAAAGTCCCCGCCGCCTAGACGGCGCATCAACTCATTGTAAGCTTCATTGTCGCTGACCGTAATCATCAGTTCCAGCAGATGGTTCAGCTCCCTGCTCTCCTTTAAATTTCCAGCCTCAATCTGGTCATAGACCGCGGCCATCACAAAAGTCTTAATCAGGCTCGCAGAGGAAGCGGGAGAATCACCTATTTCCAGCTCTGTGTCATTTTTTAGATCTTTGACATAGATTTCCCATTTCCCCGAATAACTGAAAATAGAGCCTTCCAGTACTGTCTTCAGTACACCAAGGCCCGTCGTTTCTTTCTGTGTCTTTAATTGTCTCTTTTTGCGGACTACCGTTCGCCCACTCTCGTTTTCTTCTGTACCTTTTTTGGCGCCGTCTTTATCCTCTGACTTCTCTTTTTCTGAGTACTCTTTTATTTCCAGAAGCTTTCCATTTTGATCAAGCTCATAAGTCTGCCTGCCAATCCGGTATCTTCCTTCTCCCAGAACTTCGTATAGAGGGCTTTGCCGGTTCTTTTCACCTGTCAGACTGTCAGACAGCATCTGCACCGCCTGCTCGGTCTTCGATAGAAAGCCGGCCGCCTGTACCTCGGTCGTAAGGCACAGGCCCGCCGCTAAAAGGCCAATCTTAAGCCAGCCTTTATACACTCCAAATGTATTCTCCGTTTTCCTTGATTCCAAAAAAATTCCCAAAGTTCACATCAAAGATCTGAGCTTCAAACTCTTGGATATCAACTTCGTTCTTAATCAAATATTGGTAAATTCCTGCATGGGAGATATCTCCCTGAGCTAAAAAGCCTACAAGGCGGTGATTCCGAATAATCGCTCTCTCGTAATTTTCGTGACTTTCCCTTAGAACTACAAGATCTCCTTCTTCTGGATTCAGTGCTCCTACACACAGGGACACCAAACCAAAAAAATTAATCGTATTCTTCGCCGCAAAGCGGTCCACATACATATACTGATTTCCAAGAGCCATATTCTGAGCAGCGATCTTACCCTGCTTCATCGCATTGGGCCATATTCCGGACAAACCAGTGACATCTCCGGCCGCATAGACCTCCGGAGCACTGGTCTGCATATAACCATTGACCTTAATTCCACGGTCTATGTCCAGACCGCTGTCCTCTAACCCCGCCACGGCACTGCGGACTCCTGCCGCTACAATCACCAAATCGCAATCCAGCTTTTCTCCGTCGTCCAGCACCACCTGGACCACCTCACCGCTGTCATTGCACACCGTATCCACGCCTTTTCGTCCCAAACGGAACTGACATCCCGCCGCTTCGAAGCGTCTCTGATACTCGCAGGCACCTTTTTCGTCCAACTGAATCGGCAGGATTCTCTCAGCCATCTCCACGATGATAACCCGTTTTCCTTGTTCTAACAGACCACTAGCTGCATCTAAGCCAACCAGCCCGGAACCAATAATCACCACGTTCTGGGCCTTCTTTGCACACTCATCAATGCCCTGTGCATCCTGCAAATGACGAAGCCCAAAAACATTTGGCGCTGTGCGCAGAGCTCCCACTGGAGGAATAAAGCTCTCTGCACCTGTGGCAATCAACAGTTTATCATAATCACACGCCATTCCATCTCCATAATAGACCTTTTTCTTTCCGGTGTCCAGCCCGTTCATCCGATAACCTGGAATCTGCCATATCCGGTTTTTCTCAAAAAAGTCCTTGGGAACAAAATTAAGACTTTCAGCATCCCTCTCATGGCTGAGATATTTGTGCAGCATACACCGGGAATGAGGCTTCTCATCCACAGAGAGCATCACGATCTCATCCTCCGGTCTTAGTTCTCTTAAAGTTCTCGCCGCTGTCATGCCGGCAGCGCCAATTCCCACAATCACATGCTTCATGGCTGCACCTCCTCTACCCAGATTGCCTCTTTGGGACAGGCCTTTACGCAGCTTGGCTCACCGCCCTGGTCTTTGCAGAAATCACATTTGATTACAACACTCCTGGTGGCCTCATCCGGCTTTAAAACTCCATACGGACAGTTCATCACACACATGAAACAGGAACCACATTTTTCCGAGTCATAGTATACATGTCCATCCTGCGGATCCTTAAAGAGTGCTCCGCTCATGCAGGAAAGCACACATTCCGGCTCGTCGCAGTGCCGGCAGAAGATCGGTGTATAGCCTCCATTTTTCTGCTTATAAATATAATTCCTGGACTCATTCTTGATATCCCCTAAATCCAGCGTATAGATATCGCCCTCATCCTTGCGATGGGCCTGCATACAGGCTAAGCTACAGCTTTTACACCCATCGCATTTCTCGGCGTCAATGATAATCCTCTTCATAGACGCCTCCTTATATATTCAGTCCCTGACGTTTTTCTAAGATGATCTTCTCCAGGATATCCGCGGATTCCTTGGCATCTCCATTGATAATCACCTGTCCGCCTGTGAGCTGCTTCATATCTTCTGTCAGTACCTTCGTCACCAGCTTGCTACCTGTCACAAACGGCGGCAGTCCCAGGTGCAGTGGCAGTCCCAGCGCAAGGCCAAAGCATCCGTCTGCCAATGCCTGCTCTTCCAGCCACTGAGCTGCGGACAACACCAATGGCAACTGCGGCATATCCACGCCAATCGCCTCTGCCAACTCCGTAGCCACAATCTCCAGACGTCCGATTGCCAGACAGGGACCAAAATTCAGTACCGGCGGAATGTTCAGTTTCTCACAGACTGCACGCAGCTTCGGTCCGGCCAGTTTCGCAGCTTCCGGTTCCATCAGCCCACAGTTCTCAATTCCTCCTGAAGAACAGCCTGCGGTCAGCACCAAGATATCCTTTGCAATCAGCTCCTTCGTCAGCTCCACAGAGAGCACATCATGTCCGCCTGCGGTCAGATTCGAGCATCCTACCACACCGGCAATTCCCTTGATCTCACCAGCCACGATCAGATCAATCAATGGCTTCCAGTTCCCACCCAAGAACTCTTTCAGAGAACCTTCACTGACTCCAGTCAGCGTGTCGTCATTTCCATGCTCCGGGAACAGATTCATCTGCACCTTGCCTCTTCTGGCTTTATATGCCTCAATGATCTCGTCAATGATCTCCTGACTCTGCTCTTCTCTCTTCTCAAATACAAACGGCTTCATCTCGGCATTTGCCTTCTTCGCTACATCGTCTAGACAGATCTGCTTAATCATCAATTCCTCGCAGATCGGCTCAATGCCAGGCAGAGTACAGTTAAACTCAGACAGCACCGCGTCGATGCCTCCGGTGGCCAAAACTGCCTCGCTGGTATAGTTGTTTCCTGCATGCCCTTCAAAGATATCCGCATAGTGAGCTCCGCGAAGCTGTAGATCCTGTCCCACACAGGTACAGCCCACCAGCTTAAAGCCTTTCGCGCCGGCCGCCTGTGCCTTTGCAACAGCCTCCGGGCTTCTCAGTTTTTCCTGCAAATCCACAAAAATTGTGTGCTGATGCCCGGTAATCATAATGTTGATGTAGTCCGGGTCCACCACACGCAGGCCCACCGGAGCCATGCGAAGTTCAGGCTCTCCCAGCAGCACATCGTTCAACAGGTTCGTAAGAGTCAAGCCGTAAAGTCCCGTGGAAATTCCCAGCTTCAGGCAATCAGTCAACATGTCTACTGGGTCAGAATTCAGATTCGTGGAACATTTCACAACGCCATGGAAGACCTCTCCCTTTGCTCCTCCTGGGAGAATTCCCAACTCCTGCCATCTCTGGAAACGCGGAGCGTAAGCCAACTTTTCCACCAATGCCATCTTTTCATATTCTGGTTTATATAAGTCCTCCAAAACCGCTTTCGCAACTTTTTCAGCTTTTTCGTATTTATCTTTGCCGGTGACACCCAGTTTCTCAGCTAAATGCTCTAGAGCCTTTTCTCCTTTGATCTCACCTTTTGCCTGAGCAGTCTTTAGAACATTCAGCGCAGTATTTTCCACAATGTGAATATAACAGCCTGAACCTGCCGCCACTGCGCGCAGGAAATTTCTGGTGACAATCACGTCCGCTGTAGCACCGCAGATTCCTCTCGGAGCCTTCGGCGTAATTCGGCAAGGACCATTAGAACACAGTCGGCAACAGACCCCCTGAAGTCCAAATCCGCATTTCGTGCTCTGGCTTTCCACTCTATGATGGGAAGTCTCCATCGGAAGAGATGCTATGTATCCCTCTAACGGCTTGTCTGCGCTCTTACATGTTGAACATCCGTAACACTGATTCATTTTTAGAAATCCTCCTTTAAACGTTTGATGTACTTTCCTGATACTCAAGCTCCTGATCTTCCGTTCCAGGCAGCTTGCCGTCGGCAGAATCCCCATACTGCCACGGTCTGATAAAATTATATCAATTTATACCATTTTAGTCAAGAATAACTTACAGAATCTCCCATTTTCCCTGTCTAATCATTCCTGTTCACTCACTTGCCTCCCCTGCCCAAAATTTTTTCAATTGTTTTTCCACGCTGGTGATCTTACTAACTTGATAATTACTCCACTCCTCAGGAAATAGACTCAGATTTTCCCTCTGGCAAAATCTCTCATCCAACAGCAAAATAATTCCCCTATCCTTCTGTGTCCGTATGACTCTTCCTGCTGCCTGAAGCACTTTATTCATGCCTGGATAACGATAAGCATAGTCAAAACCATTTTCTCCCCGCTCATCGTAAAACGCCTTCAAAATCTCATTTTCTGTTCCCACCTGTGGAATTCCCGTTCCCACAATCAATGCGCCAATCAGTCTATCTCCCAAAAGATCAATTCCCTCTGAAAAAATTCCACCCATGACACAAAAGCCAACCAGGGTTCCCCGCCCGCTTTGAAACTCAGAAAGAAAACTCTCTCTCTCTTGCTCGCTCATCACCGAAGACTGACATAAACTGTGCACATGGGGCATGGAAAATTCCTGCTCATAAATCTCATACACATCCCTCAAAAGGCGATGTGAGGGAAAAAACACCATATAATTTCCTGGGTGAGTATTCACAGCCCTTGCGATATATTCCGCAATCCTCCGATACTCTCCATACCCTCTTCTCGTATACTTGCTGCTCACATCTGCCCCCACCAGAAGACATCTTCTCTCCTGCGAAAATGGGGACGCTGCGCAGATCGCATAGTCATCCTCATGGGTACTAAACACACGGCGATAATAACGCAGAGGCAACAAGGTCGCTGAGAAAAACACTGCACAGCTTCCTTTTTCCAGACAATTTTCCAGATTTTTAGCTGGATTGACACAGAACAGCCTCAACTGAAACCCTCCATCTTCCAGGTTTTGGACATAAATCTTATAATTTTCATCCAGCAGATCACAGATATTTAGGAAATCCCGAACTGTGAAATAGAATTCCAGAGCTTCTTTTCCCACCTCTGGCTGCGGAGGCTCCTCCAAAAAGCTTTCTAGTTCTCCCATCACCTTCATCAATAATACAGGTAAATTTCCTATACTCTCCAAAACCTCATAGCTTTCACATTCTCTTTTTAGCTCCAGCAAAAACTGATTCAGACGATTCAGTTCACGAATCACTTTTCCGCCATAAGGCTTTAAGCTTTTTCGTATTTTTAGAACTTCTTCCTTATATAGAGCAGCACTGTACATCTGTCTACCTCTGTCCACCAGGTTATGAGCTTCATCAATCAGAAAAATATAATCTCCCTTTGTGCCCTCGGCAAAAAAACGTTTCAGATATACATTAGGGTCAAACACATAGTTATAGTCACAGATCACTCCGTCTGTCCAGACGGATAAGTCTAAGCACATTTCAAAAGGACATACCTGCCATTTTCTCGCGTGTTCCTGTAAAATGTCCCTGGTGTAGTGATTTTTCGTGGTCCATAATTCATAGACAGCCTCATTAATCCGGTCAAAATGCCCCCGAGCATAGGGACATTCCTGAGGATTGCATTCCATCTCATCGCACAGGCAGAGTTTTTCCTTGGCAGTAATCGTCGCAACCTTAAACTCTACCCCCTTTTCCTGCAGCAGCAAAAAGGCTTCCTGTGCCACGGTACGTGTGATTGTCTTCGCCGTCAAATAGAAAATTTTCTCAGCCAGCCCCGCACCGACAGCCCGGACTGACGGATAAACCGTGGACATCGTCTTTCCCACTCCTGTGGGAGCTTGGAGAAACAGCTGCTTTTTCTTCTGAATGACATGGTACACCCCCGCCACGATTTCCTTCTGACCACGCCGATACTCAAAGGGAAATTCCACTCCCTCCATGGATTGATCCCTGCGCTTCCTCCACTGAAATTGAAAGCGCACCCACCGATAATACTCATCCACCAGCTTTTGATACCAAAGCTCCAATTCCTCAAAAGTATAAGTTTTACAAAACCTCTTGATATCTTCTGTCTCCATATTACAGTAGGTAAGTTGTACCTGCATGGCCTTCTGCTGATGGTCATAGGCATAAAAATACGCATAGCATTTCGCCTGCGCCTCGTGCACTTCCACAGGACTTTCCAGACGCGCAAGGTCCCGGTAAACTCCTTTGATCTCATCCACCAACACCACGTCCTGCGCTCTTGATATGCCGTCAGCCCTTCCCTCCACCTGAATCGAAAATTCCTCGTAGATCGTTTCATGTCTCAAAGATACTTCCGCCTGGTAAGCGCTCTCCATCTTCTTTTGTATCTTTCGGTGAATTTTTCCTCCCATCAGCATGGCTTCCTTGTCCGCCATTTTGCTCCTGCGGTTGTCCAGATCTCCGCTCCTTAAAATAAACTCTACCAGATTTCTCACAGAAATCCGAATACAAGGTCTCTCCATCCTATCTCCTCCCGGTCTGACCGCAGTAATTTCTCTTCCATCGCAGCTTTTTCACCTATTATATCACTTTTAAGTTACTTCTTCACTCCATTCACAGTAATCAGGTAAATAAATTGTAAAAGTTAAACTCTCTGTCTCCTTAGTCTTGAAAGGCACAGTTCCACTTTGCGTGCCGCAGCAACACCGCTATGCGGTGAAATTCCTCGTACATAACAAAAAGCTCCCCCTGCCAAAATTGACTTCCGACAGGGGGAACTTTTCTTGTATGATGATCTTTACTCTACTCAATTATGCAACTGCATATTTTTGGATGCTCTGCATAAACTGTCCATCTTCTCCATGACATTTTACTGTGAGCACACGATTCAAATCCATACTCAATATACCGAGAATTGACTTTGCATCGATGATTACCCTGTTGTAAGAGATGTCAATATCACAGTCACATTTACTTGCTGCATTTACAAAATCTAGCACATCTTCTCTTGATAATTTAATCTGACGCTCCATCATAACAGATTCCTCCTTAATTACCAATTTTCATTGGAGCTAACACATCGCTGTGCGCTTGTTAATTAATTTGTTTACCGCTATTTTACCCAGATTTTCCAATTTGTCAAGGGGATTCAAAAATTGTTTACATATTTCGTACACTCAACTAAAATACTCTCGTTCGCCTTCATTTTTTTGAATTAAATTTACATAACACAAGAAAAAAGTAGTAGTTCATCATTGTAAATTTTACACAAGAATATTTGTTCTGTATTCTGCATACAAAATATAATATATCTTTTTTGACAGACCAAACACTTTTTTTATGAAAATTCAGCCACATGTCTGGAAGAATCAAAGATTCTCTTACATGTGGCTGAATTTCTGTCGCCCTTATTTAGGCATTACTTCATATGCTTTTTCAATATATAGATTCTGAATCTCATGGAAAGCTCCACAGTCCGCTTTTCTCGCCAGTTCCATGTCAATCGGCATCTTCCCTAAAATTGGCACTTGAATCTCCTGAGCAATCTCCTCGATATGGCTCTCTCCAAAGATTTTAATCTCTTTCCCACAGTCCGGACACTTCACGTAGCTGTAGTTCTCCACCAACCCCAGAACCGGAACATGCATCATATCTGCCATATTATATGCCTTTTTGACAATCATTCGCACGAGATCTTGAGGGGAGGATACGATCACAACACCGTCAATAGGCAGAGACTGGAACGCTGTCAGCGGCACATCCCCCGTCCCCGGCGGCATATCCACAAAGAGATAATCCAAATCTCCCCAAATTACATCTGTCCAAAACTGCTTCACTGTATTTGCAAGCACAGGACCTCTCCAGATTACCGGGGTCTCTTCTGTCGGAAGCAATAAATTAATAGACATTACCTTAATTCCATTTTGTGCCATCATAGGATAAATTCCGTCATCACTCGCCTTCGCAGTACCCTTGATTCCATACATTTTGGGAATCGAAGGACCTGTAATGTCCGCATCCATAATGCCCACTTGATACCCCTTCGCAGCCATCATATTCGCCAGAGACGCCGTCACAAAAGATTTTCCCACGCCTCCTTTTCCGCTGATGACTCCGATGACTTTCTTTACTTGTGAAAATTCATTGGCTGCAACCTGAAAGCTCTGAGGCTTTTTTGCCTGTGAACATCCGGCACAGTCTTCCTTTGTACATGATGTACTGTTGCATTCCTTTGCCATAATATCTCTCCTGTTCCTTTATTTTATAAAACGGTCAATTGCCTTTTCCAGTTCTTTTAGTGCCTCCTGGTCTCCATGTTCCACAGCATCTACAATACAATGCTCAATGTGATCCTGAAGGATAATTTTGCCTGTATTGTTAATGGCAGCTTTCACCGCTGAGAGCTGAATCAAGACTTCACTACAGTCTCTACCGCTCTCCACCATCCGTTTGATAGATTCCATGTGGCCTATTGCTCTGGACAGACGATTTAAGACCGCCTTTGTATGCGCATGACTATGGGTATGTCCATGACCGTGTTCGTGCGAATGCGCATGTGAAATCACCGCACCATCCGGGAGTACGTGAGTGTGAATCCCCTCTTTTTCTTCTGTGCCCATAGTTACCTCCTTCGTGTCCTGCCTGTTAACTGTCCTCCAGCAAAAATTTTTTTCGCACTTCTTCTATTATAACAATCTCTTATATCTCTGTAAAGGAATATCTCTGTTTAATTTGAGAGGTAACAATATCAAAAATAATCGTACCATCCTCTAGCACAGTCTTCTCATAGGATACCTCTTTTCCTTTGAACTTATCCTGAATAAATTTTTCCGGGTCATCTATAACAATCTCATCCACAAAAACATCTCGCATTTGATTATTCGGACACTTATTAAATATCTCCCAGATCACTTCGTACTCTCTCATAATCCTTCCTCTTTTCATCCATTTTCTTTATTATAAGAGATTTTTATAAGTTTGTCAAAAAAATTTATTTTTACAATTTACTAAATTTCACTTATAATAGAATAAAGTGAGCAATCTTCTTTCAGCTCACTATCCACACAGTCTTGAGGTACCCAGCTCATTTTGCACGCTATCGCAGTACTACTGTGCAGCGAGATATTTTATTGTGGCGTGCACGTCTTTAGTGGAGTGTTTGTATTATAGGAAAAGCCTTCTATTTTTCAACATAGATGAGCCCTCCCTAATAATGTAAAAAATACATGTAACCCATCGTCTAACTATAGAATCAACAATAAAGAGGAACACTATGGCTCAAATTAGAAAACAAAGTATGAAAGAACAAATTTACCAAATCATAAAAGACAGGATTCTCAACTTAGAATATCCTATGGACACCCCTCTGAATCTAGTACAGCTCTCTAAAGAGCTAGGAACCAGCAACACTCCACTGCGGGAAGCACTTTCACTGTTAGAGGCAGAGGGACTAGTCGTCGCCAGTCTAAACAACAAAGTTCGAGTCATCGGTTTTACCCAGGAGAGTTACCGCGATCTCAACCGAACAATTCTGGTGCAACTACTAGGCGCTTACCAGCTCTGCCTGGAAGATAAAAAGAATTCCTATCTCTGTAATATTCTGGAGAACCAACTGAATATACAACAAGCAGTTTTCGAGGAAGGAGACATCAATGGCTTTATCACAGCTTCCATCAATTTTGACAAAGGATTTCTTCTGGCCTGTGAAAACCATAAACTTCTGGAAATTTTCGACCGTCTATCCAGCCTGCTATACCTATCTGTCACAATGAATCATCACGCAAAACTGGAAAACCGGCAGTTGAATCTCCAGGAACATCAACACATTTTAGATGCTGTACGCAAAAACGATGTCTTCCTTGTACAAAAATTGCTGCATCAGCATTACGACAAACATCTCACAGAAGAATCTCTGAGACATTTTTCTTGAGGGTATCCCCCACCTTATGCGCCGCCGCAACACCGCTATGCGGGTAAATCACCTTATTGCGGCGTGCGCATCTATGTCAGTACAGCTTATCTCAATTCTGTGAAATTGAAATTCTGATATATCAATTCATATTCATCTTTAATACGCTCAATAATATGTGTAACCGCAAACATTAACGTTTCATAATGCATATAATCAAGGATATTTTTGTCTGTCCAAATTTGCATAGTAGCAGGGAAATCTTCATCGGCTTCCCAATATCTCAGAATCAATGATAGAAAAGGAAATAAATCAAATTCATAGGCCACATCACTCTTTTTTAAGTCTTTTCCATGGAGAGCCTCACACGCTTGTGCCAGAACTTTGGTTTTCCAATTATCATGTTTTCCAAGACTTTGAAAAAAATCATTTTCTTTTTTTAATGTGCCGCCTTGAACAGTGGTTAAACTATTTATATTTACCCATTCATTTGCAAGATGGCAGTTCTTTTTTGAGTAGCAAAGAACATCATATATTGTCATAGCCTCATTATACCCAGCTTTTTCTTCTGTTTGAAAATGATCTTTGGACCAGCTGATTGCTCCTGTTAAGCGATTTATACGATATCTTCTTCCCACAAACTGAATATAGATATATTTACTGTCATGCTCCAGCAAAAACTTTTGAATGATTTCTTCCTGATCATACTGTAAAAATTTACCTGCCATACTATCTTTCATTTTTTCATAATTTGACACCATACTTTTAGATATCACATCTTGTCTCCTATACAAATTGAAATTTAAATAACTTTTCCAATATAAAATACATATCCATAATGCTGACTATACTTGGAATAAAGTTCTGTTTCATATCGATTCTGTTCAGCGTACTCCATCATGATTTTATTCCCTGCATATTTTTCTAAAAGTTTGTTAATTGCCTTTTCACGGGGAATAAAATAGTTTTCTGTCCAACATTTTTGTGGCAAAGCAAAAGATGCTACAAACTGATAACCACATTTTTGCATGATTTTTATATTATCACTAATAGTCTCCAATTGACTTCCTGCATCATTCCAGAATCGTTCTACAACATTCGGCCTTTCCTCTGTAAGCCAAGACGGACAAGTTACCGCAATAAAGCCTCCCTTTTTAAGAAATCCGTGCCAATGAGAAAGTCCCTCTTTAAAACCTATATTATCAATTGCACCTTCTGACCAGATTAAGTCCAAAGACTTTGTTTGAAATGGCAGCTTCTCCATAGAACCTATGATACCTGTTACTCGATTATCTAACTTCATCTTTCTAGCATTTTCATTCAATTTATCTATAAAATCAGAAAACATATCCAGACCAATGATCGTACCAGATAAATACTTTGCTAAAAGCAAAGTTTGTCCTCCTGTCCCGCATCCTAAATCTGCAATCTTTGAGAATTGATTTAATGGCTTTAGAAATCCTAGAGCTTGTTCAACTGCTTCAGAACTTCCAGGACCTTGACGTTCCAGCCCAATATGAGTTTCAAGCAATATGTCTACCATAGATAGATGTTTCGTTTCCAATTCTCCCATTCCTTTTTCTCCTTATACTTGCTTTATTCTCTTAACTACTTATCAGCCTATCATTTGTAAAGTATACCAAACACCATTTACACAGAAAGTTCTCAGCAAAGCAAAGACCTGCTCGTGTATGCCTGACTACCGCTTGCCGGGCTTATCGCACAGTATAGAAGGAAGATACTCTACTTCAAGTGTCTTCCTTCCGTACTACTATTCTCATATATCTCATCTATACGGGTATGCTAAAAGTACAACCGATTTAACAAGTTCATTTTTCTCTCTTTTCTGTTAACCCCTTCACCGTAAAAGTTACAGGGTCTACGATTACTCCATACTCCTCCTCGGCCTGTCTCAGACTGATATATTCATTTTTCACATCCCAAGCTACTTTTTCCGGCTCCCGCTTCAGGGGATCTCCATATCCCCCTCCGGTACAAGTGACCATACGCACAGCATCCCCTGTATTCAACAGCTTTCTGGCAACAATCCCCATGGGGCCCTCCACGGAACCATCTTTTCTGTGGAATTCAAAGTAATTGTAGGAACCGTCCTTTCCCCCTCCGGTACCCCAGGCTGGAAACTTATTTCGCCCAAAGGAAGCTGTGAAGAGCTGCCCGTCCGTCATCGCCCGGTAAGTGCGGACCGCACCGCTGCCGCCGCGGAACTGTCCGGCTCCCTTTCCATCTGTATGTAGACTGTACTCATCCACCATGATTCCGTATCGATTCTCGGCCATCTCCACGGGTACGTTGTAAGTCTCGCCATCCCCGACACAGAACTGGCCTACTTCACCATCTTTTCCCTGGCTGGCACCCCAACCGCCTCCGGTGGGTTCCACAATCAGGAAAGGCTCTCCGTTTCCCTGCTTTGTCCCCGCCAGCACTACCGAACACACGGAGAGCATATGCCCTGCCCCCAGAGCCTCCGGAAATACCGGTGCTAGCGCTTTCCAAACCACATCTACAGAATAAATCATACTCTCAAAATAACAGGACGTGGGTGCAGGTGCATGACAAGACAGTACAGAACCGTCCTGTGCAATCACCCTCATAGGATCAAAGACTCCGTCGTTGACTGCCATCTCCGGCCCCAGAATCGACATATAGATCACTCTCACACCAGCACACAGAGAACTATAACCCGTATTGATTGGACTGATGACCTGAGGACTACTTCCCGTAAAATCCGCGATGAATTCATCCTCTTTGATCGTCACTTTCACTTTCAATTTCACTGGATTCCCATGGCCATCATCATCCATATATTCTTCCATCTCCCAAGTTCCCCTTGGAAGTTCTCTCAAGCGTTTGTAGGAAATCAAAGAACCCTGTTCCAGTAAACGTTCCATAGAGCCCTTAACCACTTCCACGCCATATTTGTCACAGAGCTCACAAATCCGCTTAAAGCCAGTTCTCAGTGAAGCGATCTGCCCCCACATGTCTCCCTGAGCAGTTTCTGGATAGCGAACATTTGACATCATCATGTCCACCAATGGCTGACAGATTTCTCCGCCTTCCAAGAGCTTCACCCCGGAGAAACGCAGGCCTTCCTGAAATACCTCCGTGGAATCCGTGGTAAAAGAACCGGCAGCCATCCCGCCAATATCTGACCAGTGGGCCTTGTTTCCCACAAAAGCGATCACTTCATCCCCATAGAACACTGGCATCACCATCCCGATATCAGACAGATGAGTTCCGCCCCCCATATAGGGATCGTTGATGATATAGACATCCCCGGATTTCATATTTTCCAGTCCATACTTATCCACAATTTCCTGAATCATCGGAGCAATCAGCCCGATAAACGCACACGCTCCATTTCCTTGTGTCAGCAGTTTTCCATGCACGTCGGTGATGCCACTGGCATAGTCCAGTGTCTCATAGATAATCGGGCTCATGGAGGTTCTAGCAAACGCATAGAAAACCTCATTGCTGACCGCGATCAGAGAATCCTTTACAATATCCAATGTGACCGGATTAATCTTTATTTTCTCTTTCATTCCTGCACCTCCGTCTCAATCACCAGATTTCCATAGATATCCACCGTCAGTCTCTGGCCTTTCGCCACAACGGTAGAAGCCGCTGCTTCCTCGATAATCACTGGGCCATCGAAAACCACGCCGCTGCCCAATTTCTCCCTGGAATAGACTGGAGTCTCCATCCAGCCATCCTCGGTGAAATATACCGACCGTTTTTCCAAAAACGCGTTCTCCAAGGAATCCATCTGAGGCGCAATTTTTGCAAGCTCCGGTTTGTCCAGCCGTCCATAAGCCACCAGATGAAGGTTCACAATCTCTGTGGGAGTCTCCAATAATTTATAGGTATAAAAATGCTCGTGAGTCTCATGGAAACAGCGGATGATCTCCTCCTTACTTTCCTGTGTCCAAGGAAGAGGCGGAACATTGACCTTCACCGTATGCTCCTGTCCCATGTAGCGCATGTCAGCAATAAAATGGTAGACGACGTGATCTTTCGCCACACCCTCTCTTTGAAACTGTTCATCTGCCTGGACGATCAAAGAATCCCACATCCGGTTCAGCTCCTGAGCGCTCACCTCATTCATTCTGCGAATATTCGTCTGTATGTAATCATGCCGAACATCGGTCATCAGCATTCCCCAAGCAGAAAATACCGGAGCTGCCACAGGCACGATCACTTTTCTCACATTCAGCTCTTTTGCCAGATAAGCACAGTGCATGGGGCCTCCGCCGCCGAAAGCCACCATGGTAAAATCCCGCGGGTCATACCCTCGACGCACGGAAATCAATTTCAGTGCATTGAACATATTAGACTCCGCCACTCTCAGAATACTCATCGCCGCATCCTCAGCATTCATCTGAAAGTGCTCTCCCACTTTCTGCTGAATCACCTTCGCCACATGCTCCATGTCTACCTGATTGTCAAAATTCTTTGGTGAGAGTCTTCCTGTCAGCAAGCAGGCATCCGTCGTCGTCGGCTCCTCTCCACCCTTTCCATAGGCCACAGGTCCCGGCAGAGCTCCCGCTGACTGCGGCCCCACCTTTAATGAACCTGCTTCATCAATCCATGCAATGGAACCGCCACCATTTCCAATCTCCACGATATCCACGACCGGGGCCATAATCGGATATCCTGCATATCTCTCCGTTCTCTCAATCCGGTATTCAGTGGTCACTTTCACTTCCCCTTGATCGATTAAGGAACACTTGGCTGTGGTACCGCCCACGTCAAAGGCAATGATATTTTCTTCTCCCACTGCTTTTCCCAGAATCGCGGCTCCATACACCCCGGCCACCGGGCCAGACTCTACCATGTTAATAGGAGTCTGCTTCGCCTGCTCAAAAGTCGTCGTGCCACCATTAGACTGCATAATATACTTCTTCGCATCACAACCGATCTCACAAAGTCTCCCTTCCAGATTATTCACATAAGCAGAGGCGACAGGCATTACATAGGAGTTCAGCGCAACCGTCGATGTCCGCTCATACTCTCTCCATTCCTTTGTCACTTCGATAGAAGAAGTGACAAAGATTTCCGGCCACAATTCTTTGACCTTCTCCACTGTCCTGCGCTCGTGAACATCATTGGCATAAGAATTGATAAAACAGACAGCTACTGCTTCGACCCCTTCTTCCTTAAAATACTCTACCGCCTTCTCAATATCTGTTTCTTCCAATGGAATCACTATTTTTCCATCATAAGCAATCCTCTCTGCCACTTCCCGGCGCAGATATCTAGGAATAAATGGCCGTGGCTTTGCAAACACCATATTAAAAAGATCTGGCCGGTTACATCTGGCCAGCTCCAAAACATCACGAAATCCCTTCGTGGTAATCAGTCCAGTCTTTGCACCCTTTCTCTCCGTCAGAGCATTGATAATCGTGGTTGTACCATGAATAAAATCTGTGATTTCTTTGGGCGTAATTCCACTCTTTTTGATCACCTCAATCACACCCTCCTCAAAATTCGGAGGAGTCGTGTGACTCTTCCCCAAAATCGTCTTTCCTTTTTCATCTACAGCCACCAAATCTGTAAAAGTTCCCCCTATGTCCGTAGCAATTCTCAAGTTCATCCCGCCTTTCCTTTATGATGTACTCTCAGCATCTTCCTGGCATCCAAAGCTGCCAAAAAATCAGACAGCTTGATACACTTATTTCTATGATACCACAGGTTGAAACCATTTTCATTATTTTTGTCAAAATATTCAGTAAAATCACCCGTACCAATGAAATTTCTTACAACAATTGGATAGGAGAAATTTTCCTTTCCCTATCCGCCGCGATACCATACCCAGCTTGCAGCACTGCTGCTCGCTGTCCGCGGAAATATCTATCTACATGAGCGCAGCAGACGCTTACCAAACTTATCACGTAAAATCCCCCACACAGACATCCATGTCCACATGAGGGATCTCAAAAATTTCCTATTTTCTGACAGTTTTTCTTATTTTTCTACAGTTTTCATTCCTTCCAATTCTTCTTCTGTGTAAATTCCCATATCCATAAGTATTTTGTAATTATCCAGGTCAATAAGCTGTACATCTGACAGCTGAGCAGGAACAATTCTGCTACCATTGTCATATTTCCTGGATGTATTTACTTTCACTTTCTCGCCCGACAATTTATCCTTTAAAATATCAACACAGCTCTCATCCAACAGTTCATACTCTCTAGAAACAGTGATCCCCTGTTGTCCGGATAAGACCCTCCGAATCGCACTCTCACTTGCATCTTGACCAGTCAATACAGGCCAGGGATGTTCTGAGCTATGTAATGCATAGGAACTCTCAACCAAAGCTTCCTCAACTCCGTCTACCATCTGATCTGTCTCCACACATACAATATCCAACGCTTTTTCTCCATAAAACTGGCTGAGAATCTCTGATGTTTTTGCCTTAGAATCCTGCGCTTGGTACGAATTCAAACACAAATCCATAAATTCTGTTCTTCCCGATTTACTCTGAAGAACACCTTCTTCAAAATATGGCTTCAGCACTTCCATCAATCCTTCATAAAAAAACTGAGTATCCAAATCCTCAGAATCTCCCAGCAGAAACTCAATTGTATAGATCTTTCCTGCATCTTTTGCATTCTCCAAATCTTTTGCACTTTCAATATACTTTCCGGTCTCCTGGCCGGCAGCTTCACTGTCAAAACCCACATAATAATTCACAGCATCTGTGTTCGGCACAAGCCTGCTGTAACTGATTACTGGAATCTCTTTCTCTTCATAATCGGCAAGAGCCTCAGAAACCGCCTCTGGCTCCACCGGCGCCAATATCAGCGCTGAAACCTCCTGGTCCGCCAGTTCTTGAATCTGAGCCGCCTGCTCCGCCCCGTCCCCGGCTTCTTTCACCTTGACGGTCCAGCCTTCTTCCTCCAGTCCTGCTTTTAAATTTCCGACATCTCCTGACCAGGTATCCGTCGGCTGCTTGGGCGTACAGACTCCAATCACTACTTCATTTTTTTCTTCGCTCTCCTCAGGAACCTCTTCTGTATCTGCCTCAGCGGTCTTCTCCTCTTCCTGAGTCTTATCAGTTCCCGCGCAGGCAGTGCCTGTTACCGCAACAAGCATAGCAAGCATAAATGCCAACGCTCTTTGTCTCATTCTTTCAATCCTCCTATCAGCCTAAGCTATTCTTTGTACTCTTTTACAATTCCTTTTAGATAATCCCGAAAGGCTCCTGTTACTTTCTTCGGCTTTATTAATTTCACTTTCTTTTCCATGGAAACAAGCCAACCAAAAAAACGAGCATCTACACTTTGCTCTACCGTCAAAATCACATAGTTCTCATCTTTCTCTTTTACATTTACTACTCTTCCCAACTGCTGCTCCACGAAAGACTGCACAGATCTCTCACACAAAAGCTTCAGGCGTTTTCTATTTTCCTTGTCTGTATCAGTCTGATCATGTTCTGGCTCCTGCACCTTCGGCTTAGCCGCATTTTCCGGTTGTCTCTCGGTGACTAGGTAATAACCCCCTGGCCTCTTTCGGTTATAGCGGATATCCAATCCGTAATAACGTAGAGCGTCCATGTCATCATAGATACTCTTTCTCTCTGCCTGGATTCCCTTTTCTTCCAGGAAATCTATGATCTCCTGCATGGAAACCATCTGCTCATCCTGGCTTCGCTCTCTTAAAAGTTCCAGCAAATATAAAATCTTCAACTTCTGATTACAGGATTTTGCCATAGATCTTCCCTCCTAGTCCTTTATTTTTCTTTCATCTTACCACGCTGCTCCAAAAGTCGCAAGTGTATAATCCGCAACACTGTTTTGCAGTGAAATTCCTCTAACATAAAAAAGAATCCTGCTTGCAGGATTCTCCGCCTGCGGCGGGCACAAAGCGCCATCTTCCACTCCGCCGCCCTGTGATCCAGATGGATCGTTTTTTATTTCATAGGAACACTGTTTCTTATGAAATAAAAATAGGACACTGTACAGTTTGTCTCTCATACAGTGCCCACTCACTACTCTTTTTGCAGTACGGTCATCCATTATCTTCCTGCCTTAGCTCGAAAGATAAAACAACCCGTCTTACTCTTCTTCGAACTCGTCTTTTCCAACTCCACAGATCGGACATACCCAATCATCTGGAAGATCTTCAAAAGCGGTTCCTGGTGCGATTCCGTTATCCGGATCACCTACTTCTGGATCGTACTCATATCCACATGGACCACAAACATATTTTTTCATTGCTAGTTCTCCTTTCTTCATATAAATTCTATAACGCTTAGAAAAGCGCTTTATTCTTTACTTTTTTGGTTAAGTTTGATCTTTTTTTATCATACCAGCTTTTCCTGAAAATATCAAGGACTATTTTCTAAATTTTTTGTAACTATTCAGTCATGCGGCTGATAAGAACAAAAATCCGGAGCAAGCTTGCTTGCAGAGGAGTTTTATTCTTATCAGGCATATGGCGCTTAGCCATAAGCGAGGATTTAGCCGCATATGCGGCGATATAAGCTGCGCAGCAGCTAATCCGAGCCGTTATGGCTGAATAGTTAGGATTCTTTTACAAATCTCTGGCAAATATAGCGATTGGCTTCCCTTTCTTCCTCGTCTTCCAACGGCTCTAGCACAATTTCCTTTTCATATTTCCTCTCCAAAGCCTTCGCGATCAGATAATCTGTAACTTGCGGGTTCTTAGGCAGAAGCGGTCCGTGCAGATAAGTACCAATGACATTTTTGTACACAACCCCCTCGCAGCCTGAGATGCCGTCATTTCCGGCACCATACAATACCTTGCCGAAAGGCTGATTGTCATTGATGTAGGTCCGGCCTCCATGATTTTCAAATCCCACCACCGGCATATCAAACAGATCGCTTTTCAGCACAATATTGTCAATCAGACGCGGGCTTTCCTGCTCCGTGTACAGATCTACCAGATCAAGACCTGTGACCGTTCCCTGCTCCGTCTTATAATATTTTCCCAAAAGCTGGTATCCTCCACAGATCGCAATGACCACACCATAGTCTTCCACATACGCCTTAAAATCTGGCTGAATCTTTTTTAACTCATCATTCACCAACATCTGTTCTCTGTCAGAGCCTCCTCCTAAGAGCACAATATCCAGATTTGAAAAGTCAATGGCATCCCCCAATTCAAAGACAATGGTTTCCGCCTCGATTCCTCTCCATTGACACCGTTTCATCAGACACTGAATATTTCCACGGTCTCCATACAAATTCAGCAAATCCGGGTAAAGATGTCCGATTGTCAGCTTCATCACGCTTTTTCCTCCATCTTCTTTAAGATATTATGGGTGGTATAAAGTCCTGTATAGTTCACCAACAGATACAAATTCCCCGTCCCTTCTTTGAGCTTGCTCAAAATCGCTTTCTCCACATCCGGTTCGGCCCGTGACTCAATCTCCACATACTTCAATCTCAACCTCATATCGTAGCAGCGGATTCCGGATACGGTTATGGAGGCGGCCTGAGCATCTCTTAAACGGTCAAAATCCACATCCCACAACCAAGAGACATCCGTTCCATCCTGAGCATTGTCATTAATCAAAATAATAATATCTTTTGGAGTTTTATCGGCCATGACCGCACCGATGTTCTGATTAAATCCAGCCGGATTCTTGGCCAGATTCAGCATCACCTTGGTATCTTGGATTTGGAACAACTCATTTCTTCCAAACTGCGGCTTATAATCTCCCAAGACCTCATTGAAATTCTCCCGAGAGATTCCTGCCATGTCTACCGCTCCATAAACTGCCAAAATATTGTAAATATTATAAAATCCACGGTAATTCGCTTTTATATGAAAATCTCCCACATCAAAAGCTAACCCCTCGGCCATATCCACATTTCTTCCATCATAATCCGGCACTGGACGTGAAAACCCACACTGAGGACAGTGATAAAGTCCCAGTTGACTGTAATGATAGAAATCATACTCCATCTTCGCGCCGCATCGCTTACAAAAACGCCCTTCTCTGATCTCCTGAGCATCTTCTTCCAAAACTTTCTCACTGATTCCATAAGTCTTATAACTATTCTTTCCCTCCATTGCCAGATAGGCAGACAAAGAATCATCTCCGTTCACCAGAAGCTCCATCCGCGGAGCCATCTCCATGGCCCGAGCCAGAAGTTTCATCGTAATGTCAATCTCCCCGTATCTGTCCAATTGGTCCCGGAACAAATTGGTAAGAATCATATAATCCGGTTTAAAATATGGAAACACCCGGACTGTTGATGCCTCATCAATCTCGATACAGGCATAGTCCGCATCCAAATGTCCATTGAGCTTCGCCTTTAACACAAAAGCAGCCACCACACCGTTTAACATATTAGAGCCGGTATGATTGCAGACTACCTTCTGCCCGTTCGCCTCCAACACAGAACACAACAGATTATTTGTCGTCGTCTTTCCATTCGTCCCGCAAACCGCAAAAATTCCTTCTCTGACTTCCCCTGCCAGTTCCCTCAAAATATTGGGATAGATCTTCAGCGCGATCTTCCCCGCCCAGGTCACTCCCTGTTTTCCCATCTTTTTACAGACATATCCTGCAAGCTTAGAGGTCCAGACTGCCGCTAATCTTCGTATTTTCATCTCTACATCCTTTTTCTGGTTTTTCTGTACGACGCCAAAAGATATTTCTTTTTTTCTCCTTCTACGTCTGCCATATAGTATACCCTCTTTTCTCAAAATTGAAAAGAGGGTATCCGTCAAAACCGCCTGCTCCATCAAACAGTCATTACTATTCACTCACTCGCGGTTCGTGAGCAGTAACATGCTTCGCGATGCACACAAACTGCTGCAAACAACAGTTTGGTGCAAGTATGTCTCAGGATTTTTGTACAAAAAGAGTAAAAACGCCTCGCAGAATATTGGAGGCTTGAACTGTAACAAGCAATCATCTTTTTTTGTGCAAAGACAGCAATCTGTCCAGATACACAGACTTAAACTGTTTGCTGGCCAGCGCCTGTTTCATCGGCGGCAGTTTCAAAATTGTGCCGAACACTGCCGCCATAGCCCTGTGATTGGCAAAAGCCTGATTGTCAAAGACTAAATTCTGTAAAGTGCCTTTCTCGATAGCCTGGAGTACGAACCGATGCGTGCTGTTTACTGGGGTAATCACCTGTACCGGACGGCGTTCCATCTCAATTGCCTTGACCAGACAGTTTCGCGCACAGACTCCACAGCCTAAACAAATCTCCGTGTCTACCTCTGCCTTTTTCTTTTTGGAATCCCCTGCCATTTCGATGGCAAGAATTGGACAGACTTTCGCGCATTTTCCGCACCCCACACACTTATCCAGGCTGATCTTCGGAATATAATTGGTCGTGGCCACCGGCTGCATGGGAGAGAACTTTCTGGCAGCCTGCAAAGCCTCGCAGCAGCACCCGCAGCAATTGCAGATAAACGCTGGGTTCTCCCTCACATTCTCCCCAATTTGAACCAGATTGCTCTCATAAGAACGTTCCAAAGCGTCCATAGCCTCCGCTTTGTCAATCAGGCGGGCATAGCCGCCGTTTTCTGCCAGAGAGCGGGCTACATTTCCAAAAGTCAGGCACACATCCCAGGGCGCATCAATCTCACAGGGATGCCCCGCATGGTACATCTTATGACGGCAATAGCACAGTCCCAGCCCAATATACTCCGCCTCCTCAATGATATGACTCGCTCTCTCGTAGTCTAGAATGTGATTGGTCTTATCATTGGTCAGCACCGGTTCCTGGACATAGACTCTTCCGAGCCGAGTCTCTGTGGCAAAAAACAAATCTTTTACGAAATCTTCCTCCACATTCATGTATTGATAATAGAGCTCCCCCAAATATTTCTGGTCAATATCTCCCCTCGTCCTCATCAGCGCAAACTCGATAAACCCTGCCATTGGCGGCGGCATGACGAATTTCCGTATTCCATGGTATTCAGAATCCACCAAAAGAGCCTTCTCACAAAGATGGTCTAGTACCTTTTCCGCTTTTGCCTCCGTCGTTCCCCAGACTCTCGCCGCACGCTTGATGGTAAACGGTCTGACAGGGAGCAACGCCACCCACTTGGCCTCCTCTTCTGTATAAAGTACCTGCAGAATCTTATATAAAGTCTCTGAAGCAGGAGCGCCTTGTGTAAACCAATTAATTCTCTCTTCCAGACTTTTGTAAGCATCCTTCGTTGTCAAATGTCCCATTCTTTCACTGCCTTCCTCTGTCACTTTCCGATTTCAAATTCGATTTTCATGAAATATACGTTTTTTATTGTACTCTGACAAAACCAATCCATCAAGCCCCAATCCCCCATACTGTCTTTGACAGCCGCCGAGATTCATTGTATGATAGGAATATCTTTCAAAGAAAGGATTTCTGTCTATGCTAAACATCGGAACTCATCTTTCCTCTGCCAAAGGTTATCTGAACATGGGAAAGGATGCGCTGAAAATCAACGCGAATACCTTTCAATTCTTCACCCGAAACCCCAGAGGCTTTCAATCAAAGCCGCTGAACGAGGAGGATTTGACTGGATTGTCAGATTTTTTAAGAGAGCACAGCTTCGCCCCTATTGTCGCCCATGCTCCCTATACCTTAAACCCCTGTTCCACCAGACCGGAAGTCTGTGAGCTGGCTCTCCAGATTTTTCAGGAGGATTTGAAAATCATGGAATACCTGCCTGGCAATTACTATAATTTTCATCCCGGCAGCCACCTAAAACAAGGCCCCGAAAAAGCGGCCAAAAAAATCGCAAAACTGCTGAATCAGGTTCTCACTCCCGAACAACACACCATCGTTCTGTTGGAAACCATGGCGGGAAAAGGAACAGAGGTTGGAAAAACCTTCGAAGAACTCCGCTTGATCTTAGATCAGATACAATGCCAGGATAAGGTCGGCATCTGCTTTGACTCCTGTCATCTATCCGACGCTGGATACGACCTGAAAGAAAACCTAGACAATGTTCTGAAAGAATTCGATCAAATCATCGGTTTAGACCGCCTCATGGCCTTTCACCTAAACGATAGCCAAAATCCTATCGGAAGTCACAAGGACCGCCATGCCTTGATCGGAGAGGGATTCCTGGGATTGGACACAGCTGTCACACTCATCAATCATCCCGTTTTGGACGGTCTTCCTTTTATTCTGGAGACGCCCACGGACTTAGAGGGCCACAGCAAAGAAATCGCTTTACTCAGAGCTCAATATAACCTTGCCTCTCAATCCTGAGAGCTGCGGTTTGTTTCGCGCACTGCGGCGGCACTATACGATAAAATATTTTAAAAAATCGGAGGAAAATCATGGACTCAACACACGAGACGACTGCTGAATTATTTACATCCAGGCCAGCCCCTGAGGAACGTCTGGAAAAAGAGCTGCTCTGCTATGACTTATTGGAAAAATACAAAATCCCCTACACGGGGCTGGACCATCCTGCCGCAATGTCCGTGGAGGACTGTCATAACGCCGACGTGCTTTTGGGGATTCATATCTGTAAAAATCTTTTTTTGTGCAACCGGCAGAAGACAGACTTTTATCTGCTTCTGATGCCGGGAGACAAAGTATTTAAGACGAAGCAGTTATCCGCTCAGATACACACTGCCCGCCTCTCCTTTGCCTCGCCGGATTACATGCAGGATCTGCTGAATCTGACTCCCGGCTCTGTCACCATCATGGGACTCATGTTTGACCCGGAGAAAAAAGTCAAGCTCCTCATCGACCGGGATGTTCTGAGAGAAGAGTTTTTTGGCTTTCATCCCTGCATCAATACTTCCAGTCTGAAAATCTCCACGAAAGATCTGACAGAGAAACTAATCCCCGCCCTGGGGCATGAGCCGGTCTACGTGGATTTGACGGAAGACTAGCTTCCTCTAGCTTGATAGGAGCAGCCCGAATAGAAGAAAGAGGGCAGGCCCGCTTCCGCTCCCCATCCCCTCCATCTTGAAGGGCGCGTCCCACTCTTCGCGCCGCCGCAACACCACAAAGCGGTGTACTATTTTATTGCGGCGTGCGCATCCATAGCGGAGCATTTTTACGGTCTCACGGCTACCTTGATAACTCCATCCTCTTTATTTTCAAAGATGCGGTAGCCCTCCATCACATTCTCCAGGGTCACCTCATGGGTAATCAGCTTCGTGGTATCCAATTTTCCCTCCGCGATTAACTCAATAATTCTCTCACAGTCACAGGCATCCACGCCTCCCGTCTTGAACGTCAGATTTTTTCCATACATTTCAGGGAAGGGAAGACTCTTCGCCTCTCCGTACACAGCAATGACACAGACGATTCCATTGGGTCTGGCCACCTGCCAGGCAGTTTGAAAGGTGTCCTGGCCTCCGGCGACTTCCAGGACTACATCTGCTCCCCTTCCATCTGTCAAGTCCGCTGCAATCTGAAAAAGATCTTCTTTTTCAGGCTGAACCGTCACATCTGCCCAGCCCTCCTGCTTTGCCAGCTTTAGCCTTTCTTCGTCCAAATCCACTGCTACAATATGTCTGGGATTGTACAGCTTCGCGCACATCATGGCGCACATTCCCGTGGGGCCTGCTCCCAGGACTACCACCGTGTCCTCCTGCTTGATCTCTCCAAGCTTCGCGGCCCAGTATCCTGTGGAGAGAATGTCCCCCACAAACAATACCTGTCTGTCCTCCAGCTCTTCCGGAATGTGGTTTAATCCCTGGTCTGCCATAGGCACCCGCACATACTCCGCCTGTCCTCCGTCAATTCTGCATCCCAGGGCCCAGCCTCCGTTTTCATTGGTACAATTGTTCACATAGCCCCTCTTGCAGAAAAAACACTCCCCGCAAAAGGTCTCCACATTGACAGTCACACGGTCCCCTGGCCGGAATTTCTTCACACCGTCCCCGACGCTCTCGACCACTCCAACCATCTCGTGCCCCACGACCACTCCGGGCTTAGCCTTCAGCACAGCTCCATGCTTGATATGCAGGTCACTGGTACAGATGGACGCTAAGGTCACTCTCACAATCGCGTCAGTCTTCTCCAAAATCCGCGGCACTGGACGTTCCCCCAGCGACAGTTTTCCCTTTTCCTCGTAAATTACCGCCTTCACTGCAAAACCCTCCTATTTAAAATCTTTAAAAGTCCGCTTCTCAGCCGTACAGCCTTTTTTCAAAATGCTGAAAATCTTTTGGATTGCTCCAATCTCCGCCCCAGCTGTAGCCATACTTGGCAAAAATCTGGTAACAAACATCGTCATGGGTAATCACATGCTCTGCACCACTGTTTCTGTCAATATAAGGATCGGCATTGGAATGTGCCCACTCTACCGGTGTATCTCCGTCATAAACTACATAAGGATTTTCCATGGGATTCAAATCAATAGCACAACCATACGCATGATTGGACAAAGCTCCTCCGCCCGTCTGCTCCCGATAGTTAAAACAAGAGGTATTATTCACATCAATAGAAGCATAATCCGAACTGTCTCCGTCTCCCGTCCAAAAATTGTCCACTAGATACATGGAATAAATCTCATATTCATTTTCGAACAGTTCGCGGAAAATATTGCAGACCTCCTCTGCCAACTGGACATTGACGATCATCTCCCCCACTTGAATCTGATGATCATAATTATAATGAAGCACTTTCAGATATCTTAAATCTTCGATGCCAATATCAGGATTTTCCCGGTACGATTTTCCATTAATTCTCTCATAGACATCGTCCGAAATTTCACTGGACATGAAATACTGCCCTAGGTTTTCCATATTCACAGAAGCTTGGTTGATCTTTTTTCCCGCAGGAATGTCCATCACTGTCGCGTATATCTTTTTTTCTTTTGAAACTTCTTCCTGCTGATCTTCTAAAATCCCCTGCTCTTCCTCGGTCTCTGCCGTGGTATCTTCTTCCTGAGAAGCAGCCTCCTCTCTCTGCTCCGCCAACTGCTGCACTTTCTCCAGCTCTTCTTGGCTGGCCTTCAGTCTATCAGACATTTTATGATACTTAATCCCTGAAAAAATCAGCAGCCCCGCCAGGATTAGGACTAAAACTGACAGAAAAAGCACCGCCAATATATTCGTTTTCTTCTGATTCATCTCTTACTCCTCTGCAAATACTCTCATGTCCGTAATACAAGTGTCGTCCCAGTCGGTACCAGGATATACCTCATCTATGGTCATGTAAATACCATCAGCCTGACAGGGACGACTGAATTCCAGACAAAACTCTGTCCATTCATCTGGAAATTCTATCTGCTGGCTGAATTCTCCAACAGTTATGGTCATCTTGCTGGGTTTGTTGTTGCCGTAATAATAGCGGCTGGTCTTCCAGTTGCCCAGTTTAAACGTCAAATACTTAATCCCGCTCTCCTGGCTGAACTTCGCGTCCACCCACTCGCCTAAGCCGGGACCATCGACTCCTTCCTGCCAGTTCGTCTCAATATTTTCATCAAACATCATCATGGGAGTGTTCACAGCACCATTATCTTGCTGAATCACAGAGCTTGCCTCTGCCGAAGCCACCCGCACCTGCTTGTACTCCGTGAAATCCACCTGGCTGATATCCACCAACTTCGCTGTCACCGGTGTGACAGCCTCCGGGGAAGCTTCTGTCGAAGTCTCTGATACCTCTACGTTTTGTGAATCGTCGGATTTCTCTTTGCCCTTCAGCAGCAATACAGCTCCTAAAATCAAAATCACAGCAAATAATCCCGCAAGCACAGCCAGGATAATCCCTATATAGTTCTTCGGTTCCGATTTCAGAGGTTTTGGTGGCACTACCCTCGTTCCTCCTCCCACGGGAGGCTGGACTGTCTGCGGTTCCTCATACAACTCCTGAATCAGACTTCTCACATTTTGATAACGATGTGAAGCACTGACCGACAGACCTTTTTGAATCACGTCGGACACTCGCCGGGACACCTGAAAATTTTCCTCCCTGGCCAGCATAGTCAGCGGTTTCACACGGTCATTCTCAATGCGGTCTACAGCTTCTTCCGGAACTTTCCCCGAAATCATCCGGTACATGGTGGCACAGATCGCGTATACATCCGTCCAAGGCCCCTGTCTCCCTTTTGACTGATACTGTTCCACAGGAGCATATCCGTGCTTTAGGAGTATTGTCATGCTCTTTCCGTCATTTCCGGAAGCCATTCTGGCTGCCCCAAAGTCGATCAAAGTCACTTTTTGGTCTGCCGTAATCAATATATTATCTGGGCTGATATCCCGGTGTATGATTCCGCTCCTATGTACCTTATCCAACGATTCTAAGACCGGTCTCATCAACCGCAGTACCGTCCTCTCATCCAGGCGATTTCCCTTAGAACGCAGGTACTGCTTCATTGTGATCCCCGGAATGTACTCCATAGCCAGATAAGCCGTCTGATTCTCAAAAAATAAATCCTTGACTGACACCACTCCGGGCAGATTCTGAAACTTCGCCAGGTTCCTGGCCTCCTGCTCAAAGCTTCTCAAACCTGACTGGTAATAATGGCCCTGATCTCCTGCCATCACACTAACCGTCTTGCTCTTTCCCCCAGTCAACTGGGTATCCCGTGTGGCCAGACCTGAAGGAAAGTATTCCTTCACCGCCACCGGAACTTCCAGATTCATCTCCCAGGCCAGATAGGTAATCCCAAATCCACCTTCTCCGATCACCTTACCCAGAAAGTATTTCCCCGCTAAAATCGTACCAGGAGGCAGAGTCCTATAGCTTCTGGTCTTCTCATATTCCCTTTTGTCAAATCCACAATAAGGACAGGGTTTTTCGAAATCTTCCACAATTCTCATGCACCCTGGACACAGTTTCTCCAAATCCGTCATCTCTGCTTATCCTTTCCTTCTTTTTCTCCTAATCCCCCAAGACAGAAGCTAATCTCTCTCGTTCCTAAATAGACCGTGGTGCCCGGTCTTAGCACTAGCTCCCGATAGGAGGGCAAACGGCTGTCGTCCTCTGACAGATACGTGCCGTTTGAAGAGTAATCCACAAACAGATACCTGTCCTGATCTGGGGCATAAGTCACGCTGCAATGTTTTCTGCTGACCTGTCTTCCCTTTACAATCAGATTGCACTCTTGGGGATTTCGCCCGATAATCACAGACTTTCCATCGTCGATGGAGAGCTTCACTCCCGCATACTCTCCAGTCACACCATACAGATACCCTTTTTCTTCTTCCCCCTGGAATTCTTCTCTTATCTCTTCTTCCGGTGCCATTTGATTCACCGTCTGAAAACTCTCCGTTCTCTCAGACCTCTTCTCATATCCAATGTCGAACACTTCCTCCGGATAACGGGCATCAGACCTTTGCATCTGCTCGTCACCGTACCTCTCGTCCTCCATTCTCCTATAATCTGAAGGCCTGCTGTAAAAATCAACCTCTTCCTTTGGCTGTACATCATGATTGTACGCCTCTGCCAGACGATTGATATTTTTAATCAAAATATGGTAGCCAACGAAGATACCCACAAAGAAAAACCATCCGCCGATCAAAAACCACAGAATTACGGTCGTCCCGTTTTCCTGAATCTCCATCCCGTAGCGTCTGGCATTCGCCTGCAACCGGTTTGCCTGTTTGTAAAACCAATACCAGAGGAAAATACTGCAAGTCAAAACTGAGAGAACCACAACCAACAGATAACTCATAGGCTGCTCACCGTCGCCCTCACAGATAAGATTTACATCCCTGTCAAACTGATACCAAAAATAGATGGAATAAATTCCACAAGTCACCACAGACAGAAGAATCAATTTCCACAGACTTCGCTCCTGAATCATAGCCTTCCCCCTCTTCTCTTATTTTTCAAACGTATCCCACTTAAATTTCTCCCCACACAAAGCAATAAACAAAAGCTTCGTATTTCCGATAGACAAGACATCATAGGACTGCAATGCAATATGGTCTAAAACCACCTCGTCATTGACATAGAATAATTCCCTGGAATCCCCGGTCTGAGCAATAAAAATGTTCTCCCTTGGTTCATAGACAATGATCGCATGACGCTTCCTAGACACTCCACGATCATCACGCAGTACGATATCCATATCTGGGCCACGCCCTACAAAATTTCTACCTGTTTTAAGCGAAAAGCTTTCTCCCTTGCAAGTTCCTTCCACGCAGACCAGCCATCCCACCACAGGCTCTGTGCCTAACCTTCTGGAATAGTAACCGACCGTTCTGTTGTCCTCGTCTGGAGTTTCCGTCCCCCATCGCTGAGGCTGCCCTCCAAAATCCCCCTGAGGCGGCATTGGATTATACCTGTCAGCATAGCCTCCATACGGATTCTGATACTCTGGGCAATACCCCTGGCTACTCTGCCTATAGCCATACTCTGGCGATGTCTTCAGTTCCGGCGACTCCCGGTCATAGTCCTCAGACTCGCTCTCCTGTCCATATTCATTCTGCGACATCCAGAAATCCGCTTCCTCTCTCCTTGGCTGTCCCGACTGCTCCTCACAGTCATACTGGGGAGAATAAGCCGGAGTTCTCTCCTCACTTTCTAAAATTTGTCCCCTTTGTTCCATGGAATAAAACCCCATAGTCTTTTCTTCTGCACAGGGAACCTCATTTTTGTGCCCATCTATCTGCTCACAATATGGACACCTGTCATAATTCTCCTCATCATAAAAATGCCCATTCACACATTTTCTAAGTTTCACCTCTGTCTCCTCCTTCCTCTCTTTATGCACTCTCTGTCATTATACCACTGCCATCTCTAAGACTTGTAATTCAGGTATACTTGCGTCTGTCATTCCCTAACACTTAGCTGTACTCGCAGTTCCATCTGCCCAAATTCCTATGGCAGAGTAATTATCCTGTTTTTCAAAAAAGCCTCGCCGCCGCACCCGCTTTTTCATTCTCAGCAGCCATTCCCTTGGTCCCTCTGAGTTTTCTAAGTCTCTCTCCATCTCCGGCTCCTTTACATATTCCCAAAAGCCATCTGTACAGAGCAAAATCTTATCTCCCGGCATCCAGTCCCAAGGAGGAGATTCCTGATACTTCACACTTCTGTCCCTGTCTCCCAACACTCTCAAAAGCCTGTTCCGGTCGGAATGGCCGCGAATCTCTTCCGGTCGGATTTCCCCACTGGCCACTAGCATCTGAGGCACGCTGTGATCTAAAGTCTGATAGACGATCCTGTTCTGCCGGAAAATATACATCCTGCTATCTCCTATGTGCGCCCCAAAAAGTCTATCCTGCTTTATAAATGCGCATACCAGAGTAGTCTTCGCCACCCCTGGTGTTCTGGCTTCGTCTTGAATCTGTATCAGTCTGCGGTTCCCCTCAGAAAAAACTCTCTGAAAATACTCCTTCGGTTCACAGCCGATGTGGTATTGTTCCAATGCGCAGCGGACCGCACACTGTGACGCTTGGGTCCCCATCCCATGGCCTCCCAATCCATCCGCCACTGCGAACAGACCGTGGTCCCCCTCGCAGAAAACCCCCACAGAATCCTCCTGATAAGCTCTCTTCCCCTGCTCGTTCAAACTATAATGCCGTATCATATTTCTTTATTCTCCAAAGTTTCCTTTCGCCGCTATCCTCTTAGACAGCGATTTCACTGCCTCCATTATACAACAAAATGATTCAATTAACCATCAAAATTCCCACTGTCTGTGCAGCCAATTACACGCCAGCTCCATCCAATTTTCGCATTCCTTTTGTACCCCACCACCATGGGCATCCATGCTCAAAGGCCCTGCGGTCCCCATTCCATGCGCTCCTGCCTCATAAAGATGAAACTCCACTGGAATTTTATATCTGCGCAGTCCACTCAAAAATAAAAGCGAATTCTCTGCTGGCACTGACGCATCCGAAGCGGTGTGCCATAAAAAAGATGGCGGCGTATCTTTACTGATCTGCTCTTCTAAAGAGAAAAAGTCTTTTCTTTGTTCCCAATCTTCTCCCAGCAAATTTCGAAAGCTCCCTTCATGGATATACTCTCCTGCTGAGATCACAGGATAGCTTAAAATCAAGCGATTCGGCCGTATCTCTTCGCTGCCGCAGGCTAACCTTTCCAGCAGAAAATCTTTTTTCCAGAACACTCCGAGACAGGCTGCAAGGTGTCCTCCCGCCGAGGAACCCTGAACCACCACTGCGTCCTCCATGATATACCACTCACGTGCCTTTTTTCGAACTAGCCTGACAGCCTCAGCCAATTGAAGTAAAGCTTCCGGGTACCTGGCAGGAGCCACGCTGTACCGCAACACCGCCGCATGACAGCCCATAGTCATGAATTTCAAAGCCATCGCTTCCGCCTCCCTGTCGGAAGTCATCTCATAGCCTCCTCCCGGGCAGAGCAGGACGATCGGTCTCTTCCTGCCGTCGTAGAGTTCTCTGGAATTGTCCCAAAGATAAGTATAAAGCCATCCATAATACGCACTGCCCTGTATCTGAATCTTTATTTTCTCATGTCGCATCTTAATTCCTCCTGTATTCTCTGATACACATTCAGAAGTCCGGTCATAGCATCATAACAAAGTGGGCAAGCCCACTTCAACTCTCCATCCCCTCAATCTTTGAGGGGGCACTCACTACTTTATTAGCGTGACAAAGTCTTTTATATAACATCAAAAGGTCCCGAGAGTACGGATTTCTACTGCTTTTTTAACATTTATTATAGACGAAATGAAAGAATTGTGGTACACTGATCGAGAAAATTCTATTAAAAATTGTAACTGTTCAGCCAACGTCATTCGTAAAACTGCACTACGTGCTTATCGTGATTGACGCCACTGTTACTCAAAATTCAAAAAATCAAAACTATGTGAATTCAGGTGTGCCCGTCTTTTTAAAGCGGAATACTGCCGGAAAAATATCTGTGGTCTGCGATGACCGTGATATTTTTTCGGCTTTTTTATTCTATTTACCCAAGAAAGGAAAACGTTATGTATGTTATGATTGACAACTACGATTCATTTGTCCACAACCTGGCTGTCTATCTAGAAGAATTAGGGCAGAAAGTCTCCTTAATCAGAAATGACAACGTGGATATCCTCTCCCTGAAACGTCTCTGCCTCCAAGGTGAGCTGGACGGAATCATTTTATCTCCTGGCCCCAAAAGTCCTAGAGACTGTGGGCAGTGCCTAGAGGTTCTGGAACAGATGGCCGGTCTGGTGCCGATTCTGGGAGTCTGCCTCGGACATCAGATCATCGGCTATGCCTGGAAAGCTCAAGTCGTAAAGGGGAAACGCCCCATGCACGGCAAAGTCACCCCTATCCAGACCAGCCAAAAAAGGCTGTTTCAAAAGCTGCCGAAGCAGTTTCAAGTCACGCGATATCACTCTCTGGTCGTCAGTCCAGAATCACTCCCTGACTGCCTGGAGGTAGACGCCAAAAGCGACGACGGAGCAATTATGGCACTTAGCCATCGCTCTCTTCCTGTATACGGAGTGCAGTTTCACCCGGAAGCTGTATTGACGGAATACGGTCACGAACTGTTAAATAATTTTATCACCCTGTGCGAAGAATGGAGGAATGCCCGTGAAAACTTTGGTACAAGAACTGCCGTTTTATAAGAAGACTTCTGATCTGTTTCAACTGTATGCCCAAAATCCACAGGCCATTTTTCTGGACTCTTCCCTGCAAAATGAACTAGGCCGTTACTCTATCATCTGCCTGAATCCTTACCTGACTGTCAAAGAAGAGGACGGCATCTGCTACTGCAACGGTCTCCCCTGCCAGGAAAGCTTTGAGACCGTGATGGAACGTTACCTAAGAGAACATAGGGAAAAGAATCCCACTTCTCTTCCTTTGATTGCCGGAGCCGTCGGCTATCTGACCTATGACTATGGCCGGAAATTTGAACAGATTTCCAGCCGTCATCCCAAAAAGATTCAGATGCCAGAAGCTCAGTTTACTTTTTTTGACAATTATCTGATTGAAGACACTCTGGAAAAAAAGCTTTGGATTACCGCCCACGGAGAACAGAAAAAAGCGGAGACTTCCATCTCGCAGATCGTATCTCAGATTCAAAACTGCCCCGAGATGCCGAGCTGCGGCCGCCATTCCCATGTGGCTCCCTACCATCCGAATTTTCAAAAGGAGGAGTACAAAAGAGCTGTCGACCGAATGATCTCTTACATCACAGAGGGCGATATCTATATCGCCAACATGACACAGCAGCTTCAAGTTCAAAGCTCTCTCTCTCCTTATGAAGCTTTCCGGTACTTGCGCTCCTACAACCCCTCACCCTTCGGCGCTTATCTTAACTATGGAGATTTTCAGATCGTGTGCTCCTCCCCGGAGCGCTTTCTCCAAGTCCGAGATGGTCTCGTAGAAACACGTCCGATAAAAGGCACACGCAAAAGAGGAAGTACACCGGAAGAAGACCAGGCATTACGCAGAGAGCTGGAAAACTCTTCTAAAGATCACAGTGAGCTTTTGATGATCGTAGATCTAGAACGTAACGACCTTAACCACGTCTGCGAACCCGGCAGTGTCAAAGTCACGGAGCACTTTGCCGTGGAGGCATATGCCACAGTCTTTCATCTGGTGTCTACGATTGTGGGAAAACTACGTCCCAACCTTGGACTTATGGATTTAATTCGAGCAGCTTTTCCCGGAGGTTCCATCACTGGAGCCCCTAAAATCCGCGCTATGGAAATCATTGATGAACTGGAAAATGACCGCCGAAACCTCTATACAGGCTCCATCGGCTATCTGTCCTTGGACGGCTCCTGCGACCTGAATATTGTCATCCGTACAGCCCTTCACAAAAATGGTACCTACTATCTAGGTGTCGGTGGCGGCATCACCTGCGAGTCTGACCTGGAATTTGAGTACGAGGAAACACTTCAAAAAGCCAAGGCAGTGCTGGAAGCGCTGTCAGACCGGTAAGGGGGACTTTCACGTGTATACACTAAATTTAGACGACGGATACTCCTTCGGATTAGGTATCTTCGAGACAATTGCCTTAAAAAACCAACGTCCGGTCTTTCCAGAGGAACACTTAAAACGTCTGTTCCACTCTCTCGACAAACTGCATATCGAAAACCCACAAGTTGGAGAACTTTTAACTGCCAATCGGCTTTCACAGGAAGCTGCCCGCTGTCCTTACCCGAAAGGTGTTTTAAAGATCTCTGTCTCAGAGAGAAATCTGCTTTTCTCCTGCCGAGAAAACACTTACACAGAAGACCAGTATCAGAGAGGATTTCATGTCCAGCTAAGCCCCGTGCTCAGAAATGAGACTTCTCCTCTTACATACCACAAAACTCTCAATTATGGAGATAATATTCTCGAAAAACGCAGAGCACACCGAGAGGCCTTTGACGAACCTATTTTTCTGAATACCCAAGGGCAGATCTGTGAAGGGGCAACCACAAATCTTTTCTTTGTCAAAAAAGAAAAACTTTTCACTCCGCAGACTGAATGCGGACTCCTAAACGGTATTCTTCGCGATTATATACTCCGACACTATCCCGTGACGCAGACCGTCATCCGACCGGAACAGGTTTTCGATTATGAAGAGATCTTCCTGACCAATTCCCTTCTAGGAATCATGCCAGTCTCAGTGTGGAACCAAACGCCTCTGTCCGAGCACGCACTCACAGACAAGCTCAGGAAAGAGTATGAAGAATATTTAAATCATCTCATCTAGCTGCCGCGATCCCACAGCCAGCTTCAACTCCCCAATCCCCTCAATTTTTGAGGGCACAGCTCACTTTGCGCACCAAAGTACAATTTTATAACACAAGACAAAAGCCCTACCGTCTTTCCTTCACCGGAAACGGCAGGGCTTTTTCTTTAAATATCAATGGATTCTATTTCCGGTTCCTCCTGCATCAGCCTAAACAAATCTTCCAACCGATACTCTTTCGGAAACGAAACTGCTAACTTAACCCTCAAGCAGCCTTCACTCTCCCGTGTCACATGCACAGAGACAATCTCTATTTTTTTCGCCTGAAAGACTCTGTCCAGAAATCTGGTCAAATCCTGTTCCTGGCCGATTCGGATGACAATCTCCTCCACAGAGGCAGACTTGGCAAACGGAACATTTTTGTGAGAGAGAAGCTGCAACAAAATCACCAATACAGTGGTTACGATTCCCGCCACATACATACCGGCACCCACGGCCAGACCGATTCCCACCGTGGCCCACAGCCCTGCCGCTGTCGTCAGCCCTTTCACATTCTGTTTTCTGGTAAAAATTACACCGGCACCTAGAAAACTGACAGCCGTAATCACACTCGCTCCCACACGGGAAGGGTCTAAATTCACATTTCTTGCGAGAACATCCGAAAATCCATATTTAGACACCACCATCATCAAAGCTGCCGCGAGAGCAACGATGGAGTGAGTTCGAATTCCTGCCATTTTCATTCGATTGTCCCGTTCATAGCCGATGAAAATCCCACAAAATGCTGCCAATAGCAGACGTAATAGATACATTCCCTGTACAATCCAGAATTCTTTCATCTCTATCCTCCTCTCGCACTTTTCTTCTTCCTATTCTTCTAACAAATGAATCAATCGGCTGGTTCCCAGACGGTCCGCCCCTAGACGAAGAAACTCCTGCGCATCGTCCACACTAGAGATTCCACCGGCAGCTTTCACCTTGATATTTGCTCCCACACAACGCCTTAATAAAGCCACGTCTTCAAATGTCGCACCTCCACCTGCAAATCCAGTGGAAGTTTTGATATAATCCGCTCCTGATTCTGTCACCACCTGGCAGAGTTTCATTTTCTCCTCCTCTGTCAGCAGACAGGTCTCGATAATCACCTTCAAAACTTTTCCCTGACTGATTTTGCGAAGTGTCTCAATCTCCTGCTGAACCGCCCCATAGTCTCCTTCCTTTACCATTCCCACGTTGATCACCATATCAATCTCATCCGCACCAGCTTCCAGAACTTCCTTGGCCTCCGCTTCCTTTGCCTGCGTCGTGGTATTCCCATTTGGAAAACCGATCACCGTACAGATTGCCAGATGGTCCCCCACATACTCCTTTGCCCGTCTTACAAAACAAGGCGGAATACACACAGAAGCCGTCTGATATTTTAACCCTTCGTCACAAAGCTTTCGTATCTGTTCCCAGGTCGCAGTCTGTTTCAGCAAAGTGTGGTCCAATCTTTTTAAAATTTCTCTTTTCTCCATGTGTCTTCCCTCTCATTTCAGCTTATTTAGAATTGAAGTTCCAATGGTACCCTCAGGCATTTCCACCTGAAAATTCTCTGCTATCGTCGCTCCTATCACCGCGAAATTCTCACTCTCCGCCAGCTTTTCTCCCCCTCTCATGGAAGGAGACCAGGCTAAAAACGGCACCTTCTCACGGGTATGATCTGTACCAGAATAAGTGGGGTCATTGCCGTGGTCTGCGGTCAGAATCAGAAGGTCATCTTCTCTCAAAACCTGCATCAGCTCCCCTAATTTCACGTCAAAACGTTCCAACTCCCGGGCGTAGCCCACAGGGTCTCTTCGGTGCCCCCAGAGCACATCAAAATCCACCAGATTTACAAAACACAGGCCGTGAAAATCTCTCCCTGCAAGTTCAATGGTCTGATCCATTCCCTGAACTGAGGATTGGGATTTCTGGAATTCTGTAATTCCCTCACCGCTGAAAATATCGTAGATCTTTCCCACAGAAATCACATCATATCCCGCCTCCTTCAAAGTATCCAAGACCGTCTTTCCAAATGGCTTCAAAGCATAGTCATGGCGGTTCGCCGTCCGTCTAAACTCTCCTTTTTTCTTTCCCACATAAGGTCTGGCAATCACTCTGCCTACCTTCCACTCATCTTTCATAGTCAGCTCTCTGGCAATCTCACAGTAACGATACAGGTTTTCCAGACCCATCGTCTCCTCATTTCCGCAGATCTGCATCACAGAATCCGCAGAAGTGTAGACGATCAGATGTCCCGTAGCGATCTCCTCTTCCCCCAGCTCTTCGATGATTTGAGTACCGCTTGCGCTTTTATTTCCAATAATTACCCTTCCCGTCCTTCTAGAAAGCTCCTGAATCAGTTCCGGCGGAAATCCATGCTCTGTAAAGGTTCGAAATGCCTTCTTTGTCCAAAGCCCCATCATCTCCCAGTGTCCAGTCATAGTGTCTTTTCCTCTACTGGCCTCTCTGAGCTTTCCATAGTACCCCAAGGGCTTTTCCACACTCTTTACCTGTCGGATTGGATGCAGATTTGCGAGTCCCAGCTTTTGCAGATTCGGAATCTTAAACTCCTCCACCGACTCAGAGATATGCCCCAGAGTATCCACACCCACATCTCCGAACTGCGGGGAATCCTCCATCGCCCCCACGCCGAAAGAGTCCAGCACAATCGTAAAAATTCGTCTGTAAGCTTTTTTCATAATCATAACCTCTTTCCATTGACCCTTTGCCGCCGAAACCCTTCGGCAGACAATATTTCCGCTGATCTTTGCTTTCATGATACTATATCTGTTTCTTACTTGTAAAGGCAAAGGCTGCCGCGCTGTCCCTGACGGAAACAGCTTGGCAGCCTTTATAAATTCCCGGGTTTTTACTTCATTGCTTCCACCCGATTGGCGATATTTTGTTTGAAATTCAGCACGTTGTGCTGATATTCCTCATCCATGAACTTCGAAGTGACCATGAAGTCCGCTGTAGCCTTGTTGTTGGCTATGGGAATGTCATAGACCTGGGCGATGCGAAGCAGAGCCTTCACATCCGGGTCATGGGGCTGTGCCTCTAATGGGTCTGAAAAAAAGATAACGAAGTCGATGCCGCCCTCCACGATCTTAGCTCCAATCTGTTGGTCACCGCCCAGAGGACCACTGTTATACCCTTTGACTGGAAGTCCAGTATGCTCACTGATCAGTCTAGCTGTCGTCCCCGTCCCACATAGAAAATGCCTCTGAAGAATTTCCTTGTGCTGGGCACACCACTCAATCAGCTCAGATTTCTTTCCGTCGTGAGCGATCAGCGCAATCCTTTTTTGCTTTCCTATTGTGAATGTGATATATTTATTGTCCAAATTTTGTTCCATACTCAATCCTCCTTATTCCCATTCGATTTTTGATGCACTCCCCTGCATCTACTCTCAGTTATACGGGATTTGCATCTCTTTTTCAAGAGATACTATGTAAAAGTTTTATAAATTAGAACAGACAAGATAACTTTATTTAGACAATCTATTCCTTTTCACTCTCATTTAGAAGCGTATTCTCTTTCAAATACCTCCGCCAAGGACGCACTCAAAGGAACCTGAAGGCCTCTCATCGCACAGTCCAGAGCTTCCATGGTCTCCTTGACATTTTCATAGGTGGCATTGGCCCCCATATGTCCGATTCGAATCACTTTTCCCTCCAAAACATCGAAAGAACCTGCAAGCAGGATACCCGAATCCTCCAGCACCTTATTCAAAATCTGTGATGCCGTCACGTCCTTTGGCACGTCAAACACCGAGACCGTATTGGAGTAGCCGCTTTTCAAATGCAGCCCCAGGCCAGACTCTCTCAATGCCTTCCTCACAGCCTTTCCAATTCTCTCATGACGTCTGTAGAGATCTTTATCATTCCGAATATCTTCCATTGCTTGGTGCAGGCCATAAATGTCACTGGATGGCATCGTATACGGGAACCACTGTTTCTCATAATACCCTTCGAAGATTCGCAGATTTGCGTAAAAAGATGCGACCGGAGTCTTTCTTTCTGCCATAGCCTTTTTCGCATCCTCACTGACAGTCACAAAGGTAAGTCCAGGAGGCGCGGAAACTGCTTTTTGTGAACCACCACAGAGAATGTCCACCTGACTTTCTTCGGCATAGACTTCATTGCCGAACATCCCAGCCACAGAGTCCACTACGGTCAAAATTCCATATTTTTTCAGAAGAGGACAGATACTTCGAATATCGTTCAGCATACCGCTGGGAGTATCACAATGCACCACTGTCGCATATTTAAAGTCATGATCCTTCTCCAGATATTCTTCCAGTTCTTTTACATCCAGAGTCTCAAGATAATCTCTAGTATAGAGCACCGGAATACCGCCGTACATACTCACGAAATCCGCGAATCCCTTTCCATAGATTCCATTGTCCAGCACCAATACCCGATCCCCCGGCTCCGTCATGGATGCGCAGGCCGCCTCTAATCCTAAAATTCCTTCTCCGCTTAAAATCAGTGTCTCCTCGCTGGTATGCAAAAGACTGCTGATCAACTCACAGGTTTGCTTATAATAGTCAAAAAATGCTGGGTCCAAATCAGAGTTGGGACATTCCAGACTTCTTGCTTTTCTCACACTTTCTCTCACCTGCGTCGGCCCAGGTGTCATAATCTTGTACATCTAACTTCCTCCTCACATCAGTTTTTTTACAATCAAGTCCAACCTTCCTACAATTGGAAGAACCAACACAGCCGCCACCGCAATCTGCACGAAGTTCCCGGGAATCGAGGAAAGTGGTGCCGCCCAATTGCCGTACAAAAGTACTTCGGCCAAGTAATATCCCACAATCTTAATCACACAGACCACGAGAATTGCCAAAGCTCTCCAACGAAAAGTGCGGTGTCTCTCCGTCATGGCTCCCATCACGTAACCCATAACACCTACAATGACCAGAGTAAATGGTGCCCACATCGTCCAGCCCGACATCAGATCAAACAGCCCCATTCCTATGCCGCCGGCAATCATCCCAGTCTTTCGTCCACAGATCATCGCTGCCAAAAACAATGGTACATTTCCCAAATGAACCAGTCCTCCGTTGGCCGCTATGGGAAGGCGCACATTGATAAACGCCGTAAAAATATAGGTCAACGCTGTGAGCACAGCTGTGACCGTCAAAAAATATACCTGTGATGTCACTTTTTTCTCTGGTGTCCGTTTCAAAGTCTCCTGCATCTTTTTTCCTCCCTTCAAGCCCTCCGCGTGCGGAACCTGAGTTTTCACTCATTATAGCACAATCTGATATTATAAAAATATCCAGTTTTGTACTATTTTATAAGGTCAGATGCGCTTCTCACGAATTTCTTTTGGGAGGCCGTATCATCGCCTCATCCTCATGAATCACAATCTCGTCTCCTTCCGCCCCATCTCCCACATCAATAAAATACAGAATATCCCCGCAGGGTCTCTCTTTCCCATCTGTAAGGGAATTGATGACTCTTCCCTTGAAGACCAAGGTCGTGGAACCACCACCGTCCAGGTTATAGGCGTATTCACAGTCCAGATCCAAAAAAACCTGCTGTAACTCTTCATAAGTCATTCCCTGGGAGCCGCCCACTCCTTTTCCGTCCACAATCACGAGATAATAATCTCCCGGGCTGATCATCCCAACAGCAGTCCTCTGATACCGGTAGGTCTGCTGAAACTGTTCAGAGATCTCAAAAGCTTCCCCATTTTCCACTAAGGTAGGACCAAAGCAATAGGTATCCTTCACGTCTCTTTGTAACATCTCCTGAACTGTCATCCCGGCGGGAGCCGTGAACATTCCTCCTTCTCCGGTCACACACATAATATTTCCATTGGAGTAGACATCCTCATAGACCGTTCGGTCTTTAATCATACTTTTCCCAGGTGCCGGAATCCCACTGCTGTAAGAAAAACCGCTTCCATTGATTCCCAGTACTCCATTGTGGTCTGCCAACTCCTGAGAAACTGTTCTCCTGGGATTTCCATAGGTTCCGCCACACAGAGCAGAACAGAGCTGGTCTGTGCTGAAGGTCTGTACATGGCATATCCAGTAATGCGTATAGTCTGTCTCCACCGGTTCCACCGATATTTTCAAAGTACCAGTCTCATAATTCCAGTCATCATTGACATAATTCCACTCCTTGGAAATCCGTTCAATCACCTGGTCATACTCTGCCCTCTTTTTGGGATAATCCTTGGGTATCTTCCAAAGCTCCTGCTGCACTTTCCGAAAAATCTGACTGTTCTTTCCCGTATCCATAGCTACTGTACCATTCTTTCTATCATAGAGAACCTGGATTTTCTCTTCTATGTTACGCATCCTAAGCAGAGAATCTGCCCTCTCCTTCGCCTCTTTTAGAATCCCATTCGCGTCGGCTATAAGCTCTTCTTCGTCTTCCCGGTATTTCTCCTGAAACTCTTGAATCTCTAAAATTGCCAGATTCGCCGCCGTCCATACGCTCTGCATATCCTCGCACAGCCGTTCGTCTGAACTGGCTTGACGCAGCCGGTCCAAGACCGCCTGCGCCTCCTTTGTCCTTTGCTTTCTCTGATGTTGTAACTCTTCCTCCCGCTTCCTCGCTTCTTCTTTTTGTATTCGTGCTTCTTCTCTTATCTGATACTGATGGTATCCTGTTCCCGCCCCAACAGCCAGAATCGCCACCGCCAGTATCACACAAATTCTTCTCCTCATGCCCTCTCAAATCCTCTTTCCATCCTCTGCCTCCTAAGTCCTGACTCTTCTCCCCAATCATAACACTTGACTGACACCGGCACAAGGAAAGAATATAGCGCTCAATCCTTACTCGCGGTGGACTGCTGGACCGTATTTTACATACAGACGGAAACGTCCGGCGCCAAATTTTCTTATCTTTACAACATCAAAGCATCTCCCATCCTCACAGCTCAATTCTCTTAACTGTCTCTCCAGAATCCTGCATATTTTCCATTTCGAGAGCTCCCCCTCTCCCATATCAGGATAGGCAAAAGCTCTCAGATGACGGTTAGCATTCACAACCTTCGTGATATATTCCAGATATCCACATGGCAAAAGCCCCACAAGATCAAACTCCCCCTCGTCTCTGAACTTTCCAAAGGAAAGCAAAATACCTAAAACATTTTCTGGTAAAATGAAATATTCCTCTTTTCCTCTGATTTTTTCTCCCATACAAGCCGTCCCTCTAAAGAAGACTCAGCTCCTTTTGGACCTTGTGCAGAGAAGCCCGATACATCAGATACTGAAACGCCATCATAATCAAAGTAATCACTGCCAGGACTGGAAGCATCTTAAGCTCCTGCTTCGTGAGCCTGCCATCATTGATCTGACACATTAAAATCTCAAAGGCTAAAATCCCCAGGCCACCCACCAGAGTCGGCAAAAAGTATACCTTCTGAATCTGGCTTCGCAGAATTCTTCTCAGATATCCATGGTCAGCTCCCAGTTTTTCCAAATCTTCAAACACCTGTCTGCTGGAAAGCCCCACACTCTGGCTTCTAGCATAAGCTACCACCACCACTGCGGCCAGGCAGATCACAGACACATAGAGAAAAATCAGCAGATAAACCGCATAAGTCATCAGACCGTTTTTCTCCTTCAGCACTAACAAAGTCGGCTCATACTGCCAATCACTCTCCTTGACAGGATTATCCGCATCATAGATTGCCTCCATGGCATACATGCTGTCCGGTTCACTGGTCTTTGCCTTATATGCATCGTAGTTGCTTCCTACCTTCATGGAATCTGACATTCTCTGGGCAAAAATTTTATACAATTCGTTGTTGAATTCCACCGCCTTCTCAGGCTTGTCACTGTCAAACAGTACCTGCTTTACCCTAGGGTAAGTCATTGTATGAGCTGCGATTTTTTTATAATCTCCATCACTGACCACAAATCTGGCATTAATATCAAAGCCCCAATCCCCATTTAACAAAGACTGATAAATAACATTTCCCTGGTACTCCATAGGCAGATAGCTATCCTCTCGTTCCAAATAGATCTGGTCCATATCGTCGAATCGGTTAAAAACATTTTCGTAGGCATCCTCTGACTGTATCATGTAATAGGTTCCGTCTTCCACCGAAGCCTTCTGTCCCGTCATCTGTTCATACTGGCTGGCACTTATACATTCATACACCGCATGTTTTTTCTCATACTGTTCCAGTAGATTTCCGCTCTCATCCATATGGTCCCGATCTACGCCGCTTCCCAACACCTGTAAAAATTCCGCCTCACGGTAATTTGAAATCTGGACACCATAATCTGCCGCCAGCGCAAAGACCTCGTTTTTGGAAAGTTCCTCCGCGTCTTCCGTGTAACAGTAGGAATACATAGCCTCATAGGCATCCAAGCTCGCATTCATAGAATTCATCTGGGAGGGTGTATAAAAAACCGCAAACATTCCCCCCAGCAGCAAAAGTGTAATCACCAGCATATTGCGAACAATGGAAGCGCCCTGAAATTTTAAAAGACCGTAGCTGACCAGATGCTTATAGTATTTCTGAGGATTTCTACCTTTCTTATGACAGGAGACTGAGTAAACCATAATCCGGTACAGCCCCCACAAAGTCAGAATGTAAAAAAAGTTCGTCCACCCGCCCAGCCAGTGATGAAACACAGACGCAATCACATTCGGCACGACAAAGCCAATGACCACTCCCAGAACCGTAAGCACGATTCCTGTCAGCAAATAGCTAAAGGAGACTTGTCTTTTCAAGGGTTCCTGTTTTCTGTGTTCGTTCAGGATATCCATGATATTACTCCGCTTTAGAAAACGCGCAGTCAAAATCATGATGACTCCAAAAAGCACCGCCGTGTACAAAATCCCGTACAGCCATCCCGTGCCGGTAAACACAAAGAAACTGACCGCCGCACCTTTTGCAATCGCCTCAAACAGCTTTCCGACGAGAAAGGAAACCACTCCTCCTGCTGCCAGTCCCACCACAGAGACAACCAAGGTACATTTTCCCAGTTCAGCAAACAAAGCTTTAGATAGCTTTCCCTTGTCTGTGCCCAATGCCAGGAAAACGCCAATTTCCCTGCTCTTATAGCGCAGAAACAGGTTCGCGGCATAGACCACGAAAATCATACAGCCAACCATGGCTAGACACAGCATCATATAGACCTGTTTTCTAGAGTCTCCTCCGTCTGGGAGAGTCTTCTGCACCAGAGGGCTGTTCAGCATTAGCAGATAGGAGCTTACCAGCATCACAGCGAAGCCGACACAGAAATAAAACTGACGGTACTGTTCCCAGTTTCTTTCACGTAATTTCTTCCATACCTTTGTCAAAGTCATGCCTGATCACCACCATTCATTCTGCCTAAAACTTCCAGCAGCTCTTCCATAAACACTCTCGGCTCCCCTGAATTCACCAGCTCCTGAAAGACCTTCCCATCCTTCATCACAATCACCCGGTCACAATAGCTAGCGGAAAAGCTGTCATGGGTCACCATAAACGTGGTCGCCCCAAGTTTTCTCTTTGCCTCCAAAAATGCTTTGATCACCGCCTCACTAGAACGGCTGTCCAGATTTCCGGTGGGTTCATCCGCCAGAATCAAAAGCGGCTCATTCATCAGCGCCCTCGCCACCGCCGTCCGCTGTTTCTGTCCGCCTGAGATTTCAGCAGGATATTTATCTTTGATCTGTTCAATTCCAAACATGGCTAAAAGCTCTTTGGCTTTTTCCTCCATCTTTCTGTAGGGTTCCTCACGAATCACTTTGGGAATACACACGTTCTCAAAAACGGTCAGCCCGTCCAAAAGCATGAAATCCTGAAACACAAATCCCAGTTTCTCGTTTCTCACCTTCGCAATTTGTCGCTCCTTTAATTTAGACAAATCCTTGCCGTCCAACAAAATCTCCCCTTTGTCATGGGGAATAAAACAAGAAATACAATTTAAAAGAGTGGTCTTGCCGCTCCCTGACGGCCCCATCACTGCCACGAACTCCCCTCTTTTCACCTCAAAACTCACATCCTTCAGCACTTCGTAAGTGACAGTTCCAGTCTGATAGCTTTTATATAGATGATTCACTCTCAGCATCTTTTTTTCTCCCTTCTTACCCTAGGCGGACAAACAGATACGCGGCTACAATCCGTAAACTTGCTGTCCTGCCTTTCAATTAAGTTTATTTTATAAAAAGTTTTCCGTTCTTCCAATCTCACCGGTATGCAAGTTTTGTAGAGTTTTTTGCAAGTTTGGATGCTCCCACTTGGTGCGCCGCCGCAACAACGCTTTACTGTGAAATTCCTTATTGCGGCCTGCGCATCCTTAACGGAGCGTTTATGTTATAGGAAAGACCTTTTACGATTCAGCGTGACAAGGTCTTTCCTATAACAAAATAAATAATTACAATTACGGGGGAATGTGTTAAAATGTAACTATTCAGCCATAACAGCTCGGATTAGCTGCTACACAGCTTATATTGCCGCATATGCGGCTAAATCCTCGCTTATGGCTAAGCGTCATATACCTGATAAGAGCAAAACTCCTCTGCAAGTAAGCTTGCTCCGGATTTTTGCTCTTATCAGTCGCATGGCTGAATAGTTTCTCAGTAATTTAAGAAAGGCCCATAAAGACATGTTGGAACTGATTATTTGTGACGATGAAACCGTCTTTCGAAAAGATCTCAGAAAAACACTGGAGACTGAGCTGGATTTATCTGGAATCTCCTACAAGTCAAAGGAATTCTGCTGTGCGGAAGACATGATAAAAGATCTCTGCGCGTCTAAAGACCGACAGATCTTTTTTCTGGATATTGAAATGGATAAATTAAACGGAATGGATGCTGCCCGCCTGATACGGGCACAAAATCCCTCCGCCGTCATCATATTCGTCACCTCATACACGGATTTTGTATTTCAAGGCTACGAGGTAAAAGCCTTAAACTATATTTTAAAACCTTATAAAAAAGAGAAAATTCTGGAAGTTCTGCACTCCGCCCTAAAGGAATTGGAACTCTCTGACGATACAGGGCTCTACGTGGAGCAGCGCACCGGAGGCATCCGCCTTCCCTTTCGTACAATCCGTTACCTGTTCAGTGAAAAACATTCTGTCCACGTAGTCACCAACACAGATACCGTGACTTTCTACGGAAAACTAAACGAGGTCGAAACCCATCTGCCGAACTGTTTTGTTCGCATCCACAACCGTTACCTCATCAATCTACGCTATCTGAAGGCGATCGAGAAAACTTACGCAATTCTCGGTCAGGACGTTCTCCCTGTCAGCCGTTCCTGTAGACAGGAGTTATCCGTCGCCTACGCCAGATATCTCTTAAATTAAGGAGGAAAATACCAATGCTTTTCTTTACTGCCGCTGGCTTTCTGATTATGGTACTCTACTCCTATTGCCTTTATCTTTTGCTGAGCCAGCTGCTGGAATTTCGCCCTTCCCGCTGGGCCAGATTTTTGGCTCTGTTTATTTTGATCGGAATCGCCAACGCGATCATTTATCCTAGGGAGCTCACTGGATGTTTGATCTGCCTGGCTGGCTTTCTGCTTATGATCCTAGCCTGCTGTACCGGTGATTTAGCTGTCAGATTTTCCGCCGTCCTGATCTTTTATCCAATCATGGTATCTATCAACTATCTCACGGAAGATTTGGGCTTCACAATCTGGCTGCACCTGTTTCAGGAAAACATGACTCCTCTGTCCGAGAATCTGCTCTCGATGTCGATGGTCGCGCTGCGGATTCCTTTTTGGTATCTCCTGTATCGCTTTACCGCCGAATGGCTTCGGCAAATCCCTCAGAATTTCACCCGCCGGATGTGGGTGATTCTGGATATTGTATGCCTGTCCTCTTTTACAGGCATTCTCACAACAATCTACCACGGAGATATGTTTACCTCCTACCAGACCTATCCTGCCTGTATAGCCTGCATCATCACCAGCCTAGGCATCTGCCGACTCGGCGCGCTGCTCTCAAAAAATCTGAGAGCACAGATGGAAATCCAGGCACTCAAATATCAACAGGTCTACTATGAAGAACTAGAAAACAACCAGGAACAAATTCGCAAGCTGCGCCACGACATGAAAAACCATCTGAATGTCCTAAGCCTCCTACTGAAAGAACAAAAAGACGAAGACGCCAGAGAATATCTAAAGAGCCTGTCTGGAGAATTCTCCGCCAATCTTCGCCTTTTCTGTAAAAATCCCACATTAAACGCAGTCCTGAATGCCAAATACCTTCTGGCCTGCCAAAGACAAATTAACTGTCAGATTCAGACAGACATCGAACAACTCGGTGGCTTAGACCCTGTGGTTTTGTGTTCCTTATTTGCCAACACACTGGATAATTCCATCGAAGCCTGTGAACAGATTCCATACTCCTCCCAGCGCCGTATCCAGCTAAAAGCCCGCTGTGTAAACGGATTTCTCAGCTGTGAAATTCGAAACTCCAAATGCAATGAGATTGTCCAAAAAAACGGCAAATTCCTTACCGGCAAACCAGATGCAGTTTCCCACGGTTACGGACTTCAAAACGTTCAGGACATGGTTCGGCGCTGCAAGGGTACCGTCAAGATCAGTTACACCGATCAAGAATTCATCGTCACCGTACTGCTGCCAGTCTGAGGAGCTCTTTTTCACGGTAAAATAAGCGCCGGGTGAAAATTCAGAAAATCCCCCGATACCAGTATATAGCGGACTCCCTGAAATTCCCCGCGGATACTGTCGGCAAACCGCTGCTCCCCATGACAATGGGAATACACAACGGCAGAGGCACCATATTCCCTCGCGATCTCTGTAAAAGGTGAGGTTTCTTCCAATATATTGGTGGGAGGGTAGTGCAAAAACATGACGAACTTCCGGTATCCTGCTTCTTTGGCTTGCCAAAAAGATTCCCGAAGACGCATCATCTCCCTGGAAACGAGTTTTTTCGCCTGCTCTTCCTGCCTGAGATCCCAGCCGGTTATATTTCCCCGGCCATCCAAATAAAACGGCCCCTCAAATGTAAAGCCTTTCGTTCCCACCAGTGCATAATCTTGATAGGCTACAAAATTATTCTGAAGAAAAAACAGCCGCCCGTCGAACTTTTCGTTCAGACTCTTCGTCTTCTTGGCATCCCAGAACATATCATGATTGCCACGCAGCAGAATTTTTCGCCCGGGCAGTCTCTCAATGAAATCCAAATCTTCCCTGCATTCTTCCAGCTTTCTGCCCCATGAATGGTCCCCGGTCAGCACAAGAGTGTCCTCCGGAGACACGATCTGGCTTACGTATTTTTCTATTTTACGTTCATGGTGTTTCCATACTTTTCCAAAAACCTCCATCGGCTTCCTCACTTGAAACCCCAGATGAAGATCTCCTAACGCGTACAGTGCCATTCTCTGCCTTCCTCCGAACTTTGCCTAATACGCCCCCTCCATTCCTGTTCAGGGGACTGCAATACCATCAGCTCCTTATTTCACCTCAACCAATTCAATCTGAAAATTCAATTCTTTGCCCGCCATCTCATGGTTAGCGTCAAAGGTGATCGTCGACGCATCTTTTGCTGTCACCTTGACGGGGAAGGGCTGGCCATTTTGATTGGACAGATAGGCCTGCTGACCAACTTCTAGCTTCTCCGCTCCCGGAAGATTCGCAATCTCAACGGTAAAGACGGCATTGGGGTCTGGCATCCCATAAGCCTCCTCCGGCATTAAATGCACGTTCACAGTCTGTCCCACTTCCATATCCGCTACGGCCGCGTCAAAGCCTCTAATCATCTGGCCTGCGCCGCAGACGAACTCCAGTGGCTCTCCCCTGTCATAGGAGGAATCAAACTGCGTCCCGTCATTGAATGTCCCTCTATAGTGGGTACGGCACGTTTTTCCTACGTTGCGTCCAGTCAGAGCAGTTCCAGAGCCACAGCCGCCTCCGCAGCTATCTGAACAGGAATGCCCCTCTCCATGGTGGCCGCAGCTATGACCTTCTTCATGGTGATGGTCACAGTTTGCCCCGGTAGACACCAGCTCTCCCCTCAGATAAGCTTCCACGGCCTTGTCTGTATCTCCTGAAGCTCCAGCGCATAGCTCAACACCTGCTTCCTGGAGTGCAGCCTGGGCCCCTCCTCCGATGCCTCCACAGATCAGCACGTCCACAGACTGCCCCGACAAAAGCCCTGCCAACGCACCATGTCCGACGCCATTAGAGGCAATCACTTCACTGGATACCACTTTGCTGTCTTCCACCTCATAGACTTTAAAAAACTCCGTTCTTCCAAAATGCTGAAATACATTTCCATTGTCATAAGTCACTGCTATTTTCATTTTTCAGTCCTCTGCTTTCTTTTATATTTTAATTATCACCTTTTCTACGTTATCTAGTAGAAACAGGTTCATCGTTTATCTGAGCTTCCTCTTGCGTTGCCTCCAACTTAAAGATCACTGGGCGAAGTCCATCGTTGCAGCTACAGATCGCAACCCCCGGCTTGCGAATCCAGTCTCCATAATAAAACAACTCGTTTCCCGCGCCATGTGCCAAGGCAAACACATACTGATAGATCGCCTTCCATGCCTCGTCACACAGACCTTCTGGTTTCGCGTAGTCCGCGAAAAATACCTGACCCTCTCTCATCATCGGACAGGCAGTTAATCCCTCCACTCCATACTCTGCTGCCAGCTCCTTGTCCAAAGTCGTCTTCAATACTGTAATTTTCACTTTCTTCATCTTGAAATCCCCTAACTATAAAAAAAATCCTGCCCCGCAGGATTCTCCGCCTGCGGCGGGTTGCGTCAGTAACATTTTCGTCTCCGCCGCAGTGCGATCCTACGGAGTATTTGTGTTATAGGAAAAACATTCACGTTTCACTGTGATAATGTATTCCCTATAACACAATCAATCCCCTCAGCAAACGAGGGTAGTTTTATTATAGCATACAGTTTCTCCGTTTCCTACTCTGGATTTTTCCATTTTCCATATGTCCTCTTTCGCTAATACATAAAAAAAAACATGCCAAAAGCTTTTCTCTGACATCTTAAATATATCACATAAAAACTCCCCAGCAGTTAAGACTGGGGCATTGCTATCACAAAACAAACTCACTTTTCCTGATGCAGTTCTCACATCCATCCTCGCCAGCCCGGTATAAGTAAGAAGCAGGAACGTACCTGTATCAGGCCCATAAAAACCGTCGTAACCACCGATCAGAAAAGCGGCCGCTGTTACAATAAGATATTTTTTCCTTTTAGATATTTCTGATTTCTTCGCGTCCGTTTTTTTGTGTGCCCAGTTTATAGTCCACATACTTATTACTCATTCAGATTTTCGTATTGTAAAAATGGGACATATCAGCTTTCTTTTCTATATTAACTGCATGTATTTGTTAAGCGACATTCCTATATCTCTTCGAAATACTTCATTAATATAATGCCGACTGTACTCCATTCTGCCGGCCAATTCCGACACTGTGACGTTGCCTAAACAAGCCTTCACGTCTCTTACCATATTTCTCGTAAGTCTATCTGCATGGTTTTTTCCAAATATCCAATCCTGCTCCAAAAAATTATTGCTTATCAGCCTTCCTATGTCTCCTAAAAAGACTTCTGAAATTGATAGTATCATCTCTTGCTGCTGATTGATAATCTCATAGAATTTGTGAAACAATTCGTGTTCTGGCTTAAATTCACAATAGGTAGTATGACTGTTTTTACAAAATGTTTTAAACTCCATACTTTTCTAACCTCCAAAAGGGAATCGTGAGCCATTCCCACAATTCCCTCTTCCTCCATTCAGCCATCTGCAAAATCCACTGATTCACGCCCTGCTTAGAAATCATTCACACAGAACCCCATCCTTATACACATAGTGGCTATCCACAATGCAAGTAGGTTTCTTCATAATCAAGTCAATGTGTATCGGTGTATTGCAGTTTCCTCCGTAGGACAGATTATTCCCAATACCAATGTGCATAGTTCCAAATACACCCTCGTCTTCCAGCATTCTCCCGCTCAAGGATGCAGCAGGGTTCAATCCGAAGCCGACTTCCGCCGCTAGATATACCCTGGGATCCTGAAAAGCTTCCAAAGATTTTCTCAAGATGTCCGCTTCCTCTCCGCCCTCAATTTTTCGGAGATACCCGTCCTCAACTTCAATTCGGATCGGTTCTTTGATAATTCCAAGTCCCGGCAGAGGGATGCTTCCATCAATCACTAGAACCCCTCTTGCAGTATCTTCCACTGGCCCGACTGCACACTCAGCATCTGGTGGGGAAGACGCCTCCCCTTTATGAATCGACGTGCCGTATCCAACATCCGCATGCCGGCCTTCAATGGATGTCCAGAAGTCTGTACCGGCAGGCGTTGTAATCCTCAGTTCTTTTCCTACAATTTTCTTCGCTGTGCGGTCTACAAGTTTGCGGATTTCCTCCCAATCTGTAAATAAGCACCCTTTTTTCAGCATATCCAAACTATAGTCCGCCATGTTTATAAAACGGGCTCCTTTTTCACAGGCTTTGATTCTCGCGTCTGTGTTGTACAATGAGAAAGTCGTCGCTGAAAATATCACATCTGCCTGGGCCATAGCCGCCGCCACACAATCTGTCGGAGCTTCCCCATGGGTAGTACGATCTTTTGTACATATTAAAGTGGCATCCGTATATTCAACCGCACACTGATACATCGCCTCTCCAATCTGTCTGCTAGTCTCATCTGTTACCACCAGTACCTTCTCATTCTCCTTCACCGCCCCACATGTGTGCAGTAATATTTTGCAGCCTTCCAAAATCTCTTTTCCCATACACGTTACCTCCTGAAATAATTTTTTATCGTATCTATGACATACTGCATCTGTTCCTTCCCATACCTCTGGTCGCAAGACAACATCAGATTGTGATCGGACAGATACTGTGCCGCCTCACCAGGACGATAGTACTCCGTGGGTAAAATCCATTGGATTTCACCTATAATTCCTCTCTCTGCCAGATACCAATAAAATTCATCTCTGTTTTCAACCAGAACCACAAATCCAAATGGTACATAGTTCCCTTTTTGATCAATCTGTGCAACTGGCAGCTCAACTTCCTCTATTCCTTTCAAGCCTTCATATAAAGCGTGATAATTTTCCCGCCGTTTTTGAATTGACTTAAGGTGATCATATTGAAAGAGAATTCTTCTCGTCGCTTCTGTCATCTTCCTCGGGGTAAAGTCCAAATACCGTGCTGCATTTGCCTCTTTTTCCAATTTTATATAAGCTGCAATATCTGCATCCTTGTCCTTCTCCACCTGATCTCTGGCCAGGGAAATTAAGAGCTGTCGATAAACTGCTTCATCATATCCCTCTTCCAATGTCTTTTTTTCCAACGGCACGCCATTTCTAACCGCCAGCAGACCTCCATCCGTGACAGGCAACCATTTTCTCGTACTGGCAACTAGATAATCCCCAAAGCCAATTCTACCATCTTCCATTGTGTATAACGTTTGAGTGAGATCTTCTATAATCCATAAATCAAATTCCATCTTTGTTTTTTGAATGAATTCAACTACTTTTCTCGGCTGAGGCATCCCAAAATAATGAATCACATACAAAACTTTGACTTTTTCATCCAATTTCTCTTTTAGATCTTCCAAATCAATCGTTAAATCCCTATTGATATGATAAAACCGAAATTCTGCTTCCGTTACTTCCAGGGAGTTTAACACAGAGATACACAAATAGTCTGGAACTAAAATAATAGCACCTTTCTCTAACTTTATTCCGTTTTGTAAAGCATATACTGTCGCAGTTCGCCCATTATTCGTATATACCTTACGATCATAGTTTTGATTCCGATCACAGCGTAACGGGAACATTTTACTCTGAGGCTCGCTTTTTATCAGCTCCATATCTATGTGATAAAATCCTCCAATTAACATATCTTTTCGCCCTTTCTATTTCAGCACTTCCAGACAAGTCAACGCATAAATTTCACAAGCTTCTTTTACTTCATCCAGCAGTACATATTCATTCGGCATATGAGCCAGAAGGCCAGTCCCCGGTCCATATATTACTGTCGGAATATGACTGTAGTTGGTCAGAAAATCAGCATCATCATGTTGTGGTGTTCCACATAACGGACAATTTCTTCCTGTCGCTTCATGAGCTTTTATCACTGCTTTGACAATCTCTGCCTCCTCATCCACGATAGATGGGTTTGAATCATAGGTAAGCTCTGCTGTAGCTTGGAATGTTTCATCCTCTGCTTTTAATTTCTCTATAATCTCATTTACCTGTTGCAAGAACTGTGCCCCGGTCTCTCCCGGAACTGTAAATCTGGAAACTTTCATCTCACAGCGGTCCGGTACAACGCTAGACCGCTCACCGCCACTGATAACACCTGGATTAATGGAACCGCTGCCCGCATATTTGTTTACTCCTGGCACGATCTTTTGCAGCTCTTGATATATTTTACACATGCTGCCAATTGCATTTACTCCTTTAAATGGAGTTGCTCCATGAGCTCCCACACCGTAAGTAGTAATTTTTATTTCCAGCATTCCTTCACAAACCAGACAAACCTTCAAATCCGTATCTTCCCCATTGATGCACATATCTGCTTTAAATCCATCCTGAAGCATTTTCAGGGTACCCTTGCGGCTGATGTCCTGCACTTCCTCATCCACCGGATACATCAAGGCAATTTCTCCGGCAAAATCAATGCCTGCGTCTATCATCGACTTTGCGGCAATAATAGACGCCGCAATGGCTGCTTTACAGTCTGTGCTCCCCCTCCCATATAATTTTCCATCCTCAATTTCTGCACAGAAGGGATCTCTGCTCCAGCCATCTCCCACTGGTACCGTGTCCAAATGACTATTAAAAGCAATTCTCTTCCCTGGTCTTTTTCCTTTCACCAGAGCTAAAACGTTTCCATGCCTGTCAATTTCACTCTCAAATCCTAAATTTTTACAGTATTGATCTATGAATTTTGCTAACTCTTTTTCATTACCGCTGACACTCGGTATTTTCACTAAATCCGCTAACAACTGAATCATTTGACCTTCATTGTTTTTTACGCTCTCCAGCAATCTTTCCTTCATCTTTAAATACCTCTCTGTTCTTATATGTAATTTTAAATTTCTCCTTTAGAACATCGCAAGAATACTTTTTCCAACACTAATTAGAGCATTCAATGCAAATATTGTTGTCAAAACTGTCACACATCCCATCACAATATTTTGTCTCAAATTATTAGCATATGTACCAAGTAAGTCCTTTTTATTACACAAAATCCAACAAATCACACACACCATAGGAAGTGCAATACCATTTAAGGCTTGTGCCGCAATAATCAACTGTACTGGCGACTGTCCTAAAAAAGCGATCAAAATTACTGGAATCAACACTACTGCTGCTACCACAGCCAAATTATGTTTCGCCTTCGGGTCTTCGTCCACATGGAAGGCTGTTGGAAACAGAGTATTATGAATAGACACATGATATAATACTGAAGAAATCGCGGCTGCCCACAGACCAATAGAAAATAAAATTCCTGCAAATCGTCCCAATAATGGTACTAACTGAGTAGCCATATCTGCTGCCGAAGTTATCTCTTTTCCAGTAGGATGAATGACTGTAGCCGAGCAGACAATAATAGAACCTGTGATCAGAAATGTTACAAACATGTTCAAACCCAAGTCTGCCTTTGCCAGCTTAATATCTCTCGCTGGTGTCTGCGAATCCGCATATTTTTTACGCAGAAATGCTGAATACCCCAATACTAAGTTCGGAGTCACAGTCGTAGCCAACAAAGAGACTGCCAGTACTGCATTACCTCCTGGAATTTTAAAAGAAAATCCTTCCGTGACTAAATCTCCAATATCTGGCCCTGATGTAAAAGCAGTCAATACAAATGCAAAAACCATCATCAATATTAAAACTTGATTGACATTCTCAATAACTTTATAACGATTAAGCATGACTATAATAAACGCCAACAGTGACATAACTACTGCCCACATGAGATTAGACGTACCAGGCACAAAATACTCTAATGCCATAGATGCGCCGCTCAAGTTACCTGCTTGGAAAGCAATACTTCCAACAAAGATGACTATCCAAAGAAACTTAGCTACGCCCGGACTTAAATGTTCACGAACTCCAACCATTACCGATTCTTTGCATCCAATAGAGATACGCATTGCCGGTTCCTGAAAAAAATAGGCAATCACACAGGCAACAAGCAGAATCCACAGGGACGTAAATCCATACAGCGCGCCCTGCTGCGAAGCTGTCGTTACTGTTCCTGGACCAATAATTGCAGCCGACATAATTGCCCCTGGTCCCATCGCTTTAATATAATCTTTCAAAGTCAGTTTTCCTTCAGACATAATCTGCCTCCTCTACTTAAATCCCCGTTTCCTGTAAATGCTTAAATTACTGCCTAACATAAAACAGTCATGCTCTCAGGGTATTCTAATCATTTCGAGTATCACTCTATGTTTAAAATTTCATGGGCCCATTTCAATTTTTACGTATACAATAGTTACCTAATAAAACTCACATCTAACAAAATCGTTTACACGAATTCAAAAATCTTAGGCTTTAAAAAATTAATAAGCGTAGTTGCTGCCAATCTTGACGTATTCTGAGTCAAATCTAAATTCGGTGCTACCTCTACCACATCAATTCCACCAACATTATACTTAGACAGTTCTGACGCAATCTGCAACAACTCACATGCAGTAATACCGCCATAGATAAAAGATCCAGTGCCACAGGCGTATGCTTGGTCCACAACATCAATGTCAATCGTCACATAAATGGTGTCGCAATCTTTCCCCGCAATTTCAGCTGCTCTTTGTATCACAGCTGGAACACCCTCCCGTTTAATATCTTCTGTGGTAATAATCGTGCCTCCATTGCCAATAACATAGTTGTAGGCTTCTAGTCCTGTAGTCCCATTGATCCCAACCCATACCATGTTTTTTACATCGACACTTTCCAACTCACTAATCCGCCTTGCCGGTGAACCATGGTAATATTTTCCCCAGGTATCATTCTCGTTATAAGCATCCAAATGGGAATCTACATGGATGTATCCAATCTTCGCTTTACGGCCAAGACGTGACTGCATTCCTCTTTCAAATCCCTTCATTACTGGATAAGTAATGTAATGATCTCCGCCTAAAGTGACAGGAAAAGCCATAGCTGATACTATCTGGCAGATTCCTTCTGCTATGCTCTCCGTAGTCTTTGCAACATTAGAAGGATACACCCTCAAATCGCCTGCATCTTTCACTACACCAATCATATTTGATTTCATACGTTTCTTCGTCACAACATCTATAACTTCTCCATCAATGGCCGTCAGATGATACAAAAAGTGGCCTGACTCCTGCCGAATCGCATTCGGCGCGTATCTAGCGCCTGGTCTGGAACCCAGCGTGGTATCATACGGCGCCCCGACTACCACGTATTCTCCCGCCGAAGCTTCCTCCGGCAATATGTACGGAGAACGAAGAAATGTCGCAATTCCCGAAAACGACGGATAAGTAAACCTTTTGTCCATATAATCCTCTCCTTATCATTAGCAGAAGCAATCAAAATGACTACCTCATAAAATAGTTCTATCTGTTAAAACAACACACGATTTATTTTCAAAAAAGTCCAATAATCGTAGGAATTGATGTATAAGTAAGTAAAATTACCACAATTGCAACGACGGCCATGGCAACATTCTGTCGGAAAGAACTCGCACATTCCCCCAATATCTTTCTTCTGTTCGCCAAGATAGCAATTAAGACGACGCTCAAAGGTAAAATAAATGTATTTAATACCTGAGCTGCTACGATAATAACAGTAGGCACAGTACCTCCCATTGCGAACGTAACGATAATTGGAAAAGCTGCAATAATTAAAATACATATCCTGCTGGAAAGACTTTTAGGATTATCTTCAAATCCAAATGCCTCCTGCATCATAGGAGGAATACAGGAAGTCATGTAAACTGCCGATGAAAATCCTGCCGCCCAAAGCCCCAAAGCAAATAACACAAAGGCATAGGTTCCCAAAACTGGTGTCAGCGCCTGCGCCATATCTGCCGCCGACGACACAGTAATTCCTCTTGGAAATAAATTGGTCGCCGCACAAATTGTAACGGCGCAGGTGATAACTCCCGTCGCCACCATATTAAATTTCAAATCATTATGAGCCGCTTTCAAATCTTTTACCCCGCCAACCCATTTTTTCTTTGCAAGACTGGACATTGCAAAAGGAATATCTGGACAGACTGTTGTCCCAATCAATCCCAACACTAATAATTTTCCACCGTCTGGTATATGTGGGACTAATCCTTGGGCAATACCGGAAATACTTGGTCTCGATGCAACCATCGTAATCAAAAATGCAAACATCATCAAGGCAACCAATCCAGTGTTCACATTTTCTAACACCTTATATTTTCCTACAAAAGCAATAATCACTGAGAAGACTGCCAATATCACAAGAGCTCCTTGTATGGATAGCGCTGGGATTAATAAATTAATCGCCATAGCTGCCCCTAAGTAATTTCCCGTCTGATAAGCCAATGCTCCAACAAACAGTGCCACAAAAGTAACCTTTGCCAGAACGGGATTCATTCCTCGTATTCCTTCTAGCATAGTCGTGCGTGTTTTCAACGTCCATCTCAAACCAGGTTCATTTAAGATGTAGGCCAGTATGGCACTGATCACAGAACACCACAACAAGGCATATCCATACTCTGCCCCGGTACTGGAAGCTGTCGTCACTGTCCCGGGGCCAATAATACTGGCTGCTATAATAATAGCCGGTCCAATACAGCGAAATACTCTGGTAATTCTCAACGCCTTTAGCGCATTATCTTTTTTCTCCATATTGTTTTCTCCAATCCAAATACCTATTCTCAATGGGCTATCTCATTCCGTCTTTCCCTCCCAGTCTTTCCCATAACCTCTATGTCATTCTCTAAAACCTCATCTGCTCTTTCACCTTTACCCCTACAAACTGTACCGCTCTGGACGCCAAAACCAGCGTGGGGTCCAGTGCTGGCTGGGTGAACTTCCATCTCTGGAACGCCACTGGAAGTTCCGTACATCCCAGAACTAAGACCTGTGCCCCTCTTTGCAGAAGCTTATCCATTGCCCTCTCAAATTTTTTAGTATCAAGGCTATAGTTACCTGCTTTGACACCATCATAGATCAGTTCCATCACCGATTCCTGTTCCTCTTTCGCAGGCAGCTCCAAAGAAATTCCCCGTTCTTGAAATGCTTTCTCGTACACCCCTGATTTCACCGTACCGTCTGTAGCCAGAAGCCCTGCCTTTGTGATACCCATTTTCACTGCTGCGTCCGCAGTCTCTTCCAACATATTTAAAAAAGGAATGTCCACAAAGGGCAAAAGTTTCTTATAAAAATAGTGAGCTGTGTTGCAGGGCATAATCAAGACATCGGCCCCCATTCCTTCCAGACGTACAGCGCTTTTTATCATCTGCGGAAGAGGGTCCCTCCCTTTGTGCAGGATTGCTGCTGTCCGGTCTGGAATCCGTGTATTCCCATCTATGCAGACCCGGACATGTTCCTGGTCTTTATCCGCCTGGGTCACCTGAATAATTTTCTGATACAAATCACAGGTCGCCAAAGGTCCCATTCCTCCGACAATGCCGATGGTCTTATTCATCTTGTCGAGCTCCTTTCCTATTTTTCGATATGAATAACAAAATCCGGACAGGATATCTCACACTTATGACAGGCAATACAATCTGCTTCCCGCACAGCCTCCACGTAGTTATATCCTTTCTTATTCACCTTATGTGTGATCGCATACACATTTTTAGGACAGGTATTGATGCAGATCTTGCAGCTTTTGCACAATTCCTGATCGATATATACTGCCATAATTTTCATCCTTTCTACTTTTCTGGCGAGCCGCCTTTTACAGCAGCTCTTGCATCATGAAAGCAATGCTCGAATCACCTTTACCATCTCCACGGGATTTTTTACCACGTGTACCCCCGCGTCTTGCAAAGCTTCTATTTTCGTTTTCGCCGTTCCCACATTGCCGCTGACAATTGCACCTGCATGTCCAAGGCTCTTTCCTTGAGGTGCATTTCTGCCGACAATCAAGGACACCACCGGTTTTGTCACATGCGCTTTGATATATGCAGCTGCTTCCTCCTCGGAACCTCCTCCGATCTCCCCCAACAATACAATCACTTTCGTATCCGGGTCTTCTTCATACAATTCAATGGCATCTCTTTGGGTAAATCCCCAGATAGGCCCTCCACCGATTGCCACAACACCAGACTGCCCGATTCCATTGTCTGTCAGCGTCTTTCCGATCTCATAGGATAAGGCTCCACTCTTTGAGACAACCCCCACCTGGCCAGGACAGAAGAAGCGAACTGGATGAGCTCCCACCTTGCAAGTTCCCGGGGCGATCACTCCTGCGCACCCCGGTCCTACCAGAGTCGTCCCATGTGCTTTCGCGTACGCGATAATCTCCACCACATCCTGAAGCGCAATTTCCTCAGTGGTCAGAACCAACAGACGAATCCCTGCGTCAATGGCCTCAAAACAGGAGTCCTTTGCTGCCGCCGGCGGCACAAAGCTGATTACTGTATCAAAATCATGTTCCTTTTTCGCCTCACTGATATAGTCGTAGACAGGAACTCCATGGACTTCCTGACCGCCTTTTCCTGGAGTCACACCTGCCACAATCTTCGTTCCCGCATCCAGCATCACCTTCGTCTGCAAAGAACCGGACTTTCCAGTGATGGCCTGAACCAAAACCTTGGTCTCTTTCCCTATTAAAATTGCCATGGCTCATCCCTCCTTCACTGTCTTAGCCAGATCTTTTACAGTCTCTGTCAATACGTTGTATGTACTCATTCCCGCAGCTTCCATAGTTTTTAATCCTACTTCTTCCATGGTTCCGCACATTCTGGTATAGATAGGAATCTTTACCTGATGCTCTTTGACATACTTTGTAATTCCGAGAGCCATGTTGTCCATCCGGTTAAAGCCTCCGATCAAGACAATCAGCACCCCTTTGATCTGTGGATGTCCAGTCAAAGTCAAATCCATCGCACGGTACATGACCTCTTCCGTCGTCATCCCTCCCAATTCACAGAACGACGCCACATGAAGTCCTTCATCATTCAGCAGGTCTAAGGTCAGCATGCCGGTACCTGCTCCGTCTGAAATCAATCCGATGTCTCCGTCTAATGGGACATAAGTAATTGTCGTCATTTCTTTTTCCGGTGCCTGATACCTATAGAGTTTCTCCCGGTCCTTCTCCAATTGCTCTACAGTCCCTTGCATTTTCTTAACATGGTCGTCTAGAGAAAATTTGGAATCCATAGCCATCAGTCTGCCATCCACCACGCCCAGTGGATTGATTTCTACCAGTTTGGCCCCTGTGTCAAAAAACGCACGCTCCACTTTTCCGATAAATTGATAAAAGTCCTGCTTATCCTCAATCTCCAGCCTCTTCGCCAGATACTTTTTTTGATATCCTTTCAGTCCGGTAAATGGGTCAATCTCCATCTTTACAATTTCATCCGGGGTTTCTCTTGATATCTGTTCAATGTCCATTCCTCCCATCCTGCTGGCTATTAGAGTTGGTTTTGATACCCCTTGCAGGGTGATCGAAAGGTACAATTCTCTTTTCGCCTTCACCATTTGCTCCGCCAAAAGGCCATGTACACGATGGTTTTTGATCTCCATATTCAGAATATTCTTCTTATGGATTTCAAACTCCCTCTCATCTGCACAAACCTTTACTCCCCCGGCTTTTCCTCTGCCCCCTGTCATCACTTGGGCTTTCAGCACAAAAGGATAAGGCATCGGCGGCGTCGCTTCTGAATCGGTAATCAGACAGCTTTCGGGAACCGGAATCTCAAACTGCCTCATCAGCTGCTTTCCTTCATACTCAAATAAATCCATAGTCCTCTCCTTTTTCAGCTTTTACTTGTCAGCATACAAATTGTGTTCCTTGGCATAAGCGATCCCGGCATCCACCGCTTTGAAATTCAATTCCACAAAGCGCTCTGCCACATTTTCTTTTACCACTTCCAAAAGATCTTCCCTTTTGATAATTCCTAACGCTTCACTTAGGAAACCTAAGACCACCATATTGGCAGCCATTCGGTTTCCTAAGTCCACCGCGATTTGGGTGGCGGGAAGTTCGAAGGTATGTCTAATGGGACGGGTAATCTTCGTCACCAGTTGGGGGTCAATGACTAGATACCCTTCCTCATCTAAGGTCTCAATATATTTCTCGTAAGCGGTCTGAAACAGCGCTACGAGCAGATTTTTTGTCTCCGCGATGGGAGAATTAATCGGTTCCTTGTCAATAATCAATTCTGCCTGGCATTGTCCTCCTCTGGCCTCAGAACCATAAGATTGCGTCTGAACTGCGTAAAGATCTCCTTTTGTCACAGCTGTCGTCCCTAAAATGACCGCAGAAAGAATGATTCCCTGACCGCCAAAGCCGCACAGGCTGATTTTCTGTGGATATGCTAACATGCCTTTTCCTCCTCACATCATATTGGTTGTTCCCGCATAGACAGGTTTCTCCACGCAGATATACTGGCCGCAGCGGAGCTTACCTTCCAGTTCCTCTGGAGACATCTTCTTTGCCTGCGCATCTGTGTAGGTGTAACCCTTAATCCATTCCAGAACAGCGTTGGGGTCGCCGGTCTTCAAGGCATACCTTCCAAAATGCGTCGGGCACTGAGAGACAATCTCAATCAGTGAAAACCCTTTATGGGTAAGCGCCCGCTCCATGGCCTTTTTGCACTGTGCAGGCTGAGCTGTCGTCCAGCGCTCCACATGGGTGGCACCTGCTGCTTTTACCAGTTCGCAGACATCAAATCTAGGTTCCGCACTTCCATACGGAGTGGTCATTGTCCTGCTGTCTTCCGGGGTCGTGGGAGCTACCTGTCCTCCAGTCATTGCAAAGTTCAGATTATTCACCATAACCACTGTAACGTCTAGGTTTCTTCTTGCCGCATGAATCAGATGATTCCCTCCTATGGAAGACACATCTCCATCACCTGCAAAGATCACCACCGGAACATCTGGCCGCATCATCTTAACTCCAGTCGCCCAGCCCAAAGTCCTCCCATGGACACCGTGAAACATATCTGTCTTTAAATAAACCGGAATACGTGCCGTACAACCAACTCCACCGATATGGACCATATATTCAGGGTCCATATTCAACTCCTCTAGTGCCTGGGTATAGTAATTTAAAACCTGCCCGCAACCACAGCCTGAACAGAAAAAATGAGGCAGTTTCTCCGGTCTTAAAAACCTTCTTCTGGGATTTTCTTTCTGTACACTCATTTTACTTTACCCCCTTTTTAATCTCTTCTAGAATCTCCAGCCCTGTATGTACCAGACCTAAGTTCTTTGTCACGGGGAGTACCTGGCATTTTCCAGACGCTGCGCGTTCGATTTCACGCACGTATTTTCCCATATTCATCTCCACTGCAAAAATCTTAGATACGTTCCCGGCTACTTCATGGATCGCTTTCTCCGGCACAGGCCATACGTTGCAGAGCTTTAAGACTCCCATCTTAATTCCGCACTCTCTGGCCATCTGTGCTGCCTCCATGGAAGGTCTTACCTCACTTCCATAAGTAACAATCGCATACTGGGCATCCTCCATCATATAGCTCTCTGTCCTACAGATTTTGTCCTTATTCTCTGTGATTTTTCCGCAGACTCTTTTGTATAACTTATCAAAGACAACCGGGTCCCACTCGATATCACCTCTCTCATCGTGAGGGTTCAGTGAATAGATCGTGTGGTATCCTTCTCCCAGAGGAGCCATCTCAGGACATCCATTTTCCGGCGCCGCAAATGGTAGATATTCTTCTGGTGACTTCGTCGTGTACTTCCTGTTAAAAATAGAAATGTCCTCTGCCTTCGGTATATCCAGACGTTCTCTCATCAGTGCGATCGTCGTCTCAGACATAATAATTACCGGATTGCGGTATTCCTCCGCCAGATTAAATGCCCAGATCGTATAATCGTAAAGCTCCTGAACTGACGATGGACACACGACAATCGCCTCATAATCGCCGCTGGCCCCATATCTCATCTGATAGACATCGGCTTGACTGGCATAATTTTCACCTCTACAACGCTGTACGTCTGCTACCACCACCGGTGCCTCAATCGCGTAACAATAGCCCAGTCCCTCCTGCATATAGTTGTAACCTGCACTCGCCGTTGCCGTCATGACTTTTCCACCTGCCAGGGACGCTCCGGCACAGGCGTAGATCGAACACAGTTCGTCCTCTCCCTGAACAAATTTTCCGCCTACCTGCGGCAGCCTTTGTGACATTCTCTCCGAAATTTCGTTCGCCGGGGTGATGGGATAACCGCCGAAAAAATCACAGCCGGCGCTGATCGCTCCTTCTACCAAGGCGTAATTGCCCAGCATAAAATGGACCCCCGTCATCACCCTGTTTCGTGATGCAGTTGTAATTGGCATAGTTTTTCTCCTCTCTTTTTGTCTATTGTAGACAAAATATATTAAAAAATTATTTTAACTTTCTCAACGCAGTTTCTATCCGATTCATACCTTCTACAATTTTATCCATAGAATTCGTATAGGCTATCCGTACAGTATTTGGTGCATAAAATGCCGCTCCCGGCACAATCGCCACATGAGCCTCATTGAGAATATAATTGCAGAAATCAAAAGAATCTCTGATCTGCTGTTCTCCATATCTCTTGCCGAAATAGTAGCTGATATCCGGCAGCAGATAAAACGCTCCATCCACATTGTTGCATTTTATCCCTTCCATTCTTACCAAACGCCCATAGGCATAGTCTTTTCTCTTCGAAAACTCTTTTACCATGGCTTTGATCGTCTCATCATTGTTCTCCAAAGCCTCCACTGCCGCCCACTGCACAAAAGTGGTGCTGTTCGAGGTGGTATGTCCCTGGATAGCATTGATTCCCTGTGCGATTTCCTTCGGTGCCGCCGTATAGCCGATTCTCCACCCGGTCATGCAGTATGCCTTTGACATTCCATTGATCAGAATCGTGTGCTCATAGGCTGTCTCTGAAAATGAAGCCACACACTCATGTTTTGTGTCTCCATAAATCAGTTTTTCGTACACCTCATCAGAGATAATATAAAAATCATGCTCCGCTGCCAGTTCAGCTAACTTTTCAAGACTTTTCCTCGAGTACACGGCTCCTGTCGGATTATTTGGCGTGTTGATTAAAATTGCTGCTGTTCTTGGGGTGATTGCCTTTTCGATTTTTTCCAAATCTAGCTGATAATCCGGTCTGCATTCCACACAGACTGGAACCCCTCCCACCAGCTTTACAATTTCCACGTAGCTGACCCAGCCTGGTATCGGAATAATGACCTCATCCCCTGGATTTGTCACCGCCAATACTGCATTGTTCAAAGCTTGTTTCGCTCCGGTTGATACACAGATCTGATCTGGCTCATAATGTACTCCATTATCTCTCCGAAGCTTCTTTGCAATCGCCTCTCTCACTTCTATGATTCCCGGCACATTGACATATTTCGTTTTTCCCTCTGCCATAGCAGCTTCGCACGCACGCTGGATATTTTCCGGTGTCTGAAAATCCGGTTCCCCAGCGTTCATCCCTATGATGTCCACGCCTTTGTGCCTGAGATCAGCGACGGTTCCCTCCAGCTCACAGGTAGCTGAAGGGGTGATGTTGCTCACAATTTTACTTAACATTTTGTCTCCTCCTCGTTTCATTTGGCTGTTGCTGATTAAAGAAGACTTCCCTGCTCCGTTCGCTCCAATAATCGCATAGATTCCTTTTTTCTCTATTTCAATGGACACATTGTGCAAAGCCTGAATAACACCGTAATGACAGCTAAGATTCTCAATTTTTAGGAACATTATTTTCCACCCCGTTTTCCCAGATAAATATTGATGACATCTTCATTATTCTGAATTTCCTCCGGCACCCCTTCTGCGATTACAGCACCGGAATTTAAGACGGTCAGACTATCACACAACGACATTACAAAACGCATATGGTGTTCGATTAATAAAATCGTCTTTCCATTTTCTCTCAATTTCTGGACCAGCTCAGCCGCCTCAGCACTTTCCTGTTCATTCATCCCAGCCACAGGCTCATCCAACAAAAGTAGTTTGGGCTCTGTCGCCAATGCTCTCGCAATCTCCAAAAGCCTCTGTTGTCCATAGGGAAGATTCGTCGCCATTGTGTTCTCTTTTCCATCCAGTCCCACGAATTTCAACAATTCCCTTGCTCTGTCATACACATGGCTTTCTTGCCGCTTCAACGCCTTCGTCTGGAAAATTGCTGAACTCAGGTTAATCTTTTGGTGAATACAGGCAGCCGTGACTACATTTTCCAAAGCAGTCATCTCAGAGAAAAGATTGATGTTTTGAAAGGTCCGACACAATCCTGCTTTTGCCACCTGATTTGGCGTCCGACCAGATATCACATTCTCTCCCATCTCTACAGTCCCCTTCGTAGGCGCATAAAACCCTGTAATGACGTTGATCAGAGTGGTCTTTCCAGAACCATTAGGTCCAATCAGTCCGCGAATCTCTCCTTCCTTGACAGTCATATTCACATTGTTTAACGCTACCAGACCTCCAAAGTGCATAGATATATTCTTTACACTTAACATTGCTTCATCCCTCCAATCATCCCCATAATGCTCCTACATTTCTCTCAATTCTCTCTTTTGACTATATGACAAAATCAAACGTTCCGTCAGCTCTCCGGACTGAATCAACTGTTCTACATTGACTTTTTCATTCAATGCATGAGCATTGGAATTCCCCATTCCCACACTGATACACGGAATTCCATGCGCACAGAATATATTTCCATCACAGCCTTCCATAGTCAGAGATAACTGCGGTTCAACCCCCATTTGTTTTAACTCTTCGGCTGCCAGCTTCACGACCTCATCATCTTCACAAAAGCAGACGTTTCCATGCTGAATCTCATACTGGAACCTAAGTTCTGCTCCGGTGCCCTTGATGTGCTCTCTACAGTAATTCTCGAAATATCTCAGGTAGTTCATCAGCTTCTCCTGCTGCACACTCCTGGCCTCACATCGAACTAAAACTCTGTCACAGACAGTACCTGGTTCCTTAGGCCCGCCATGAATAACTCCTATATTTGAGGTGCTCTCAAAATCCAATCTTCCTTCTCGAATCCCTGTCAGCATCTGGCAAGTAGCAGCAATCGCATTGATGCCTTTCTCAGGACTGCCACCATGAGCTCTCTTTCCCAATACCTCAACATCAATCATTGCCTTATATGGCCTTTTTATATCTAACTGTCCCAGAGGCCCAGTCGTATCCATGATGTAGCCCATCTGTGATCTCAGACGTGACAAATCCATCAGCCTTGCTCCCAAAATTCCGTTTTCTTCACAAATCGAAAGAACAATCTCCAATGTAACATGCCTTTTACCCCCTGCTTTTATTCTGCGAACTGCATCCAGAATTACTGCGAGTCCCGACACGTCATCCGCTGCCAAAATTGTGGTTCCATCTGAGACAATCTCTCCATCCACAATGGACGGTCTAATCTCGTATCCATTGCTTACCCGGTCCATATGAGCTGATAGTAGCAAACACCCCTCAATTTCTCCTGGAAAATACGCAAAAACATTCCCGGCGTTGCCTCCTACCTTTGCCCCGGCATCATCTTCAAAGACCTCACAACCCAGCGCTTCCAAATGAGACTTCATATAATCAGCTATTTTCCGTTCATCACCAGAAGCCGCACCAATCTTCACCATCTCCAAAAAGTCTCTGACGATTTGTTCCATCCATGATCTCCTTTCTTTTTATAATCTTCTCAGTTTTGTTCTTTGATTTTTATCTATTGTTTATTGTAGACAATGTATACTTAAAAAATAATCATATCTTTACGATAAGATTTAAAAAGAAACCTATTTATTTCAGAAAATTCAAATATTATGTCTTGATTATATGCAATGTATTTTATAATGTCAATTCATTTCTGCATTTGTCTTTTATCTTTGTGAGTTTTGACCGAAATTTAAAAAATATTTTCGTTAATAATTTTTTATGCTTTAACGTCTCAAACTCTCATTTTCCCATCCCCTCAATCTTTGAGGGGCGCAGTCCCACTTTGCGCGCCGCCGCAACACCGCCTTGCGGTGCACTACCTTCTTGCGGCGTGCGCATCCTTAGCGGAGCGTTTATGTTATAGGAAAAGGCTTTCACGTTTCAGCGTGACAAAGTCTTTTCTATAACATAAAAAACGTGTGTAAAAGATTCCTTCTTAATCTCTCACACACATTTTTTAATTGTTTTATTTCTCTTAAATCGACTGATTACCACTTGATCTAATTTATTCTCTGTCATTCCTTCTTTAAATTTTGACCTGCAGAGGGAAAAATTCGTTCCCTGCTATTTATCAGATGGTCATAAACCGTCTGATAGACAGCTTTTTCGTCCTTTCGTTTTAAAGCGTCCAAAATCTGTAAATGTTCTTTCGTCGACTCAAACTCGATATCCGAGCGTATTCCAGGATGTCTGTTTTCCACAGCCCAACGCATTCTCAAAGAATGCGCTCTCATATTCTCCAGCGTATCTTTCATAAAATGATTTTCCAGATTCTGGAAGAGCATTTCATGTAGTTCTATATCTGAATCCATGTACAATTTAAGATCATCTGGATTTTCCAAGACTTTTTTTAAATCATTTTCTAGCTTTGCAATTTTCTCGTCAGAAATCAACGACATGGATTTTACTGCGGCATATGGCTCCAAAATTGCGCGCATCTCCCAGATATAATCCCGTTCTTCCTCTGTCGCCTCCGCCACAACCGCTCCTTTTCTTGGAACAATTACCGTAAAGCCGTCCCTTTCCAACATATTAAAAGCTTCACGTATCGGCGCCCGGCTGATATTCATTTCCACAGACAAATCCTCTTCTCTCAACCTAGTTCCCGGCTTTAATTCTCCACTTATAATTCTCTCTTTCAAATTGTCATAAACCAGCCTTTTCAGAGATGGTATTTTCCCAATATCCATTAAATTGCCCATTCTTTTCCCCCCTTTCATCACCTGCACTCCCTCTGACTTTTTTCTTTTCCACCCCATGACTCTTCCACCCATTACACATATGTCTCATCTATACATACCTCTCAAATCTGAAAAACCTCCCTAAGTCTTCTTTTGTCTAATTCTGTGTATTTATAATGTTATGATAGTGAGAATTCCAATTAATGTCAAGTAATTACTTTTTCACACTTTGACCAGTTAAATATAGATGTCTCTTTCCTATAACAGAAAAAAGGCAGCTTCAGATCTTCGTCTCCAAAGCTGCCTTTCGCATCTGTGCACTGATGCAATGTTCTCAATGGTTCTCTCCACCTCGTCATCTGCTATTCAGCACCGACAAATGTGCAATATTTCTTAATTCGTCAAACTCTTCAATCAATTCCCATCAAGTCACACAGAGAAAGAATATAAATCAAGCCTGCTTTCTGAACATCCTCAATGTCCACCGTCTCGTTATAAGAGTGAATTCCCACCGTGTTCGACGGTCCAAACTGAATCGTTGGAATACCTTTCTGTCGGTAATCCCTGGCATCACTGGACGCCCACTGATAAGCAGGGAGAACCTCTTCCTGCCATAGCTCTTCTGCATATTTTTTGATTGCCTCCACGATTGGCGCATCAATCTCTGTATAGTTTCCGAGCATCTGGCAGCCCAGTTCATACTCAACGCCTTCTACGCCACTCTTGGCAATCATCGCTTTGATGCGCTCTTCCACCTCTTCAATCGTCACACCGATAGGAAGACGCAGATCTACAATCGCCTCACAGTAATCCGGAACCATATTCGGTCTGGTTCCCCCTTTGATGATTCCCACATTGGCGGATACATGATCGATCACATCCCCTGTGCCCGCTCCGTTTTTCTCTCCTGCAATAATTTTAGAGTTGATTAATGCCTGCTTCTGATTCTCACCATATTTTCCTTCAATCTCCCGCAGCATATCTACATGTTCCAGAACCTTACCCAGTTTTAGGATCGCATTCTCTCCTCTATATCCTGCAAGGCTTCCGTGAGCAGATTTTCCGTAGGACTTCAGAATCAAGTCGATCTTACCCTTCTGGCCGATCTCAATAGTCTTGTGAGACGTAGGCTCCGCAACCAGGCAGGCGTCCGCATTCTCCGCATAGCCATTCGCACACAACCACTGGGTTCCATACTCCCCGCCGCTTTCTTCATCAGATACGATATGCAAACGGATATTTCCGTTTAATTCGACACCTGCTTCTACTAGAGTCTTCATCGCAAACAGAATTCCTGCCACTCCTGCCTTCATGTCAGAAGTTCCTCTTCCCAGGATGCATTTGTCCGTAATCTCTCCGGAAAACGGGTCAAAATCCCACTGATTGCGATCTCCAGCCGGAACTACATCCACATGACCATTCAAGATCACACTGAACCCCTCTTCCTTGCCGATTTTTGCCACAACACAAGGATGCTCCGGGTTACAGCCTACTTCTTCACAAGCAATACCTGCCTCAGAGAGATATTTTTTCACAAAATCCACCACATCTCTTTGCGTCCCGATGGGATTCTCGCTAGGAATCTTAATCAAATCGGAAGTAAGCTGAACGAGGTCATCCAGTTTACTTTTCGCCAGTTCTAGCACTTCATTTCTAGTTGTACAACTCATTACCTGTCTTCTCCTCTCTAATTGTTTTCATACAGGAAGCACGCTACCTGGTGTCCCTTCGACACTTCTTTTAGTTTTGGAATATCCTTCATACAGCGTTCTGTACAATTCGGACACCGCTTTGCCAACGGACATCCTATCTGATCTCCGATCGGACTGGGAATCTCACCCGTCAGCACAATTCTCTCTTTTTTCTCAAACGGAGATTCCTGGGGAATTGCTGAGAGAAGCGCCTTTGTATAGGGGTGAAGCGGATTCTCATAGATGCTGTCCGCGTCACAGAGTTCTACAATACGTCCCAGATACATAATCGCGATCCTGTCACTGATATGCTTAATCACGCTCAAATCATGGGAAATAAACACATAGGTCAAATGGTACTCTTCCTGCAGACGGTTAAAAAGATTCAGTACCTGCGCCTGAATCGACACATCCAAAGCAGACACCGGCTCATCACAGACAATCAGCTTGGGAGTCAGAGAAAGTGCCCTCGCAATATTGATACGCTGCCGCTGACCTCCTGAAAACTCATGGGGATAGCGGTGCACATGCTGTACATCCAGACCGACGGTCTGAAGAAGCTCCAAGGCTTTTTGGCTCCTGGCCTTTTTATCCGCGATAATTTTGTGAACAATCATGGGTTCTTCCACCAGTTTCCCCGCTGTCATTCTCGGATCCAGAGATGAAAATGGGTCCTGAAAAACCATCTGAATATCGCTTTTCAACTTTTTCAGCTCTTCGTTTTTCAAATCGAAAATGTTTTTTCCCTCGTATTCCACAGTACCTGCCGTCGCTTTGTGCAGTTGCACGAGACATTTTCCAAACGTAGACTTTCCACAGCCGGACTCCCCGATCACTCCCAGAGTCTCTCCCTCATAAATGTCTACCGAAACGCCTGTCAAGGCATGGAGAATCTGAGGTTTTTCCCCCAGCTTCTTGCCTCGAATTTTAAATTCCTTGGTGAGATTTCTGACTTTCAGCATTACTTTCTTTTCACTCATTTGGGTTCACCTCTCCTCTCACCAAATTCTGCTCTCCGTTTTGTCTATGACAAGCCACAAAATGTCCTGGCTCCAACTCTTTGAGCTCCGGAACTTCCTTCCCGCAGATTTCCTGGGCATAGGGACAACGATTATAAAAATTGCAGCACTTCCCAGTCAGACGTAGATCCGGCGGAACACCCGGTATCGCTTTTAGCTCTCCTTTTACCTTATCGCTGAGTTTTGGAATAGAATCCAGCAATCCCCAGGTATAAGGATGCAGAGGTTTTGCATACAGCGTTTTCGTATCTGCATACTCTACAGTCTTTCCTGCGTACAACACCATAACCGTGTCGCACATTTTCCACACAACTCCCAGATTATGTGTAATCAACAAAATAGAAGTATCCATCTCATCCTGAAGCTCCTGAAGGAGTTCCAGCACCTGAGCTTGCACCGTTACATCCAGTGCTGTCGTCGGCTCATCCGCAATGATCATCTTAGGTTTACAGCAGACTGCCATCGCAATGATAACACGCTGACACATACCTCCGGACAGCTCATAAGGATAGGATTCCATACGTTTTTCCGGCTGCGGAATTCCCACCTTCTTCAATGCCTCGATTGCCACTTTCCTGGCATCTGCTTTTGACATATCTTGATGAGCACAGATCATCTCCACCATCTGATTTCCAATTTTAAACACTGGATCTAAAGACGTCATGGGGTCCTGAAAAATGACCGCTATGTCTTTTCCACGGAAGTTTAAAAGATCTCTTTTATTCAGCTGAATAATATCCTTTCCCTCGAAGTCTATCTGTCCTCCCACAATCTTTCCAATCTTCGGAGGAAGAAGACGAATAATCGATGAGGCGGTCACACTTTTTCCAGATCCAGACTCACCTACGATGCCCATAGTCTCACCTTTTTTTAAGGTAAAGCTGACACCGTCAACTGCTTTTGAGACCCCGCTAGCTGTGAAAAAATACGTCTTTAAATCTTTTACCGTAAGCAAATTTTCGCTCATATTTTCGTCCTCACTTTTCTTCTATTTTTTCATTTTCGGGTCTAGCACGTCACGGACACCATCTCCGAGAAGATTGAATCCAAGCACTGTCACAAGGATGAAAATACCTGAAATAGTCGCAATATGCGGCGCTGTATTCAGACAGTCTTTTCCCGCACGCAGGATGTTTCCCCAGGAAGCCGTAGGCTGAGAAATTCCTAGGCCTAGGAAACTCAAAGTTGCCTCTGAAATAATCGCACCCGCCACATTTAAGGTCGCATATACAATAATCGGAGAAATCGTATTCGGAAGGATATGACGCAGCAGCATCCTCACATTGGACACACCTATTACTCTTCCCGCATTGCAGTACTCTTCGTTCTTGACAATATGTACCTGTCCTCGAACGACTCGTGCAAAACTTGGAACGTTTCCAATCCCAATTGCCAAAATTACATTTTGTAGACCGGAACCTAGAATTGTCATCAAGATAATGGCCAGCAGCACAAAAGGAAATGCCAGCATTCCATCCATGAGACGCATGATGACTGCATCTGCCGCACCGCCCAGATAACCGGCGATCAGTCCTAAAATGATACCAATAATTGCACCTACAATCGTACCTCCTATAGCTGCAATCAGTGAGATTCTAGCTCCGTAAACTACTCGTGAAAATAAATCCCGTCCAAATTCATCTGTGCCAAAAATATGCCCGTTCTCGCCCAATCCCAAATAAGTTTCTGACGGCTTAATTGCGTTGGGATCGTGAGTCGCGATCAGAGGGGCAAAAATGGCAATGATAATCATAAATACCACTATGACAAGACCAATCATCGCAGTCTTATTTCTTCTCAGCTTGTTCCAGACGTTGTTCGCCTTACGTTCTCTTTTGATTAACTGTGAATGGGCCTCAGCTCCGAGAACGGCTGTATTCGCTGTCATATTTTTCTTGCCTGCCATTTAATTCCCTCCTTTCCCACTCTCATAACTTACTTTCGGATTAATAATCGTATAGACAATGTCTACGATCAGGTTGATTACGACAAACACAACCGCAGTAAACAAAACCACTCCCTGTATCAAGGCATAATCTCGGTTATCTATGGCACTCACGATCAGGGTACCCATACCTGGCCATGAGAAGATACTCTCTGTCAAAATCGCTCCGGTGAAGGCGGAGGCCAACTGTAATCCCAACACAGTGACAATAGGAGGAAGTGCATTCTTTAACGCGTGTTTCCAAATTACAACGCCCTCTCTCAAACCTCTTGCGCGCAGAGCTTTTACCGCATCATTGTTCACTACTTCCAGCATACTAGAACGGGTAATTCTGGCAAATGTTGCCATCGGAATTGTGGAGAGACAGAAACACGGCAGAATCATATGACTGATTACATCCCAGACGCCATTAGCCATGCTTCCCATTCCCATTGCAGGAAGCCATCCTAAATTTACGCTGAATACCAGCACCAGCATCAAACCCAGCCAGAAAATAGGCATCGAGACTCCAATCAGAGCTAGTACCATAAATATGTAATCCAAAATGGAATACTGTTTCACCGCTGACACAATACCAACGATCATACCGAGAACCAACGCAATCAAAAGACTGGTCAGTGTGATCACTAAGGTATTCGGAATCCTCTCTTTAATCAGTTCTACCACTGTCTTATTATAAGAATAAGATCGGCCGAAATCTCCTTTCAAAATCTGTTTCAAATAAATAACATACTGTTCTCCCTTGCTTTTGTTCAAGCCCAGCTCTTCTTCCAGCTGCTCAACAGATTCCTTCGGCGCCTGCGGTCCCAACATTGTGAGCGCTGGATTACCAGGAATCATTCGTGTTAGAATAAAAGTGAACGTTATAACAATCAACAAGGTGGGAATGCTTTGCAAGATTCTTTTCAAAATAGTTTTTAACACGGTTTTTTCACCACCATTTCCTTATTTTCGGAATCTCAGGATTCCAGTAATGCAGGACTTGCCTCACATACTCTAACATCTGAAAGGCAGACGTAGCAAACTACGTCCGCCTTTCTGACGATATTTTGATTCATCAGCCATTGTTATTAGGCCGTCTTTTCAATTATTACTACTGAACCACCCAGACATTCTCTTCTTCAGTAAACAGATGGATAGTACCATCAGAACGCTGATGGAAATCCTGAACCTTAGGATTGATTCCCAAGCACTCCATTGGATTTCCATAGAAGATACCAGGATCATCATCTGTGATCAGCTTCAGAGCCTTCTTATAGATCTCTGCACGCTTCTCCTGATCTGTCTCAACCAAGGCATCTGCCAGGAGCTGATCTACTTCCTCATTGCTATAGCACTGTCCATTGCCCAGAGTTCCGATTGCAGATGTCGCAAACATCTTGTCAAAGAAGAAATATGGGTCTGGATACCAGGACCACGCCATCGCAAACACGTCGGCCTTTCCTGTAGAACAGGTCTCACTGAAAGTACCCCACTCTACGGTATTGATATTCAGCGTCACACCGATCTGCTGCCAATAAGACTGAAGAATTGTCGCTGCTTTCTGGCGGAAAGTTTCGTTGGTGATGTACATCTCCAGAGTAAATCCATCTCCATATCCTGCTTCTTCCAAAAGTGCCTTTGCTCCTTCTGGATCGTAAGATGGAACATCAGCTTCTACAGCTTCATCATATCCCCAGGAAACCTTCGGCAGCGGCAGACAAGCTTCCTCGCCCTCGCCGTACTGGAACACTCCCGATGCCAGCTCGGAATAATCAACTGCCTTAATCAGGGCTTCTCTCACCTTCGGATCCGCTGTAGGACCTTCTTTCATGTTAAAATAAGCATAGCTAATCTGAATTCCCGGTTTCTGAAGAAGATTTACTGTCTCATCCTCTGCCACCAATTTTACAGTCTCTCCGGTCAGCTGTGTCGCAATGTCAATGTCCCCTGTTCTTAGGGCATTTACTTCCTGGTTCGGATCTGTAATTACCTTAAACACTACAGTGTCCAGGTTTGGCTCTCCCAAGAAATATTTATCATTCTTTTTCAGCACTGTCTGCTGATCCAGCTCGAATTTTTCCATCGCATAAGGGCCAGTTCCAACCAGATGGTTTCCGAATTCGTCTCCCCATCCCTCTACTTCTTCTTTCGGCACAATCGCATTTCCTGAATTTGTCAGAGCGGTCAGGAACACGGCGCTCGGCGCCTTCAAAGTCGCCTTTACGTGAGTAGCATCAATGGCCTCCGCATGATCTAACATATCCAAACGGTTCATCGCTGACTCCTGCGCGGAACGGTTCATACTATAAGCTACATCCTCCGCAGTCATCAATCTTCCGTCCTGATATTCTCCCGGCTGAAAATACACGTCGTCACGAATCGTGAAGGTATACTCCATTCCATCGTCACTGATCGTCCAATCCGTAGCCAGCGATGGGAGAATCTCTTCCAGTTCTTTGTCATAGGTTACTACTGTGTCACAGACCTGATAGATAATCTGAGACTCGTAGGTTCCTGTGTACTTTACTGGATCTAGGTTTTTGGGAGAAGAGGTGAGAGCGATCTTCAGTTCTCCACCCTTTGTGACTTCGTCCGGTACCTCAATGGTAGCCTCTTTGTTCACGATCTTCGTGGTTTCTCCTGCTGACTCCTCGGTCGAAGCCGAACTCTGGTCTTCCGAGGCAGAGTCATCGCTCTTGCTTCCACATCCAACCAGTGCTGTAGCTACCATAGCTCCAGCTAAAAGCAAAGCAATTAGTCTCCTTTTCATACAACTTCCTCCTGAATATTTTTCATTCAATCCGCCCTTTTTCTTCATTTCTTAAGAAAAATTGTGCGAATTTCTAATAAAATTATACATGTAATGCTTTCAAAAATCAAGTCTTTCTGTTTAAATCGACAAAGCATTCACAAAAAAATGTTAAATTTCTCTCCCTTATAATCCAAAAATATATTGACTTTTTTCCGCACTATTGTAAACTTAGGTTGATATTAAATAGTAATTTCACCAAATTATTATTTGATTTCTATACTTAATCTATACGTTAATGACAGAAGGCGATTCCCGCACTGTCAAAGGAGGAGAATATGGTATTAAAACAAATCTTAGAAATCTTTGAATTAATGGATAAGCCTCAGGCAAACGGAAAAGAAATCACTGAGCTTTTAAAACAAAGAGGAGCTACGGAAGTCTCTGTGAAGACTGTCACAGGAGAACTCGGCGACACCGATTGCATCAAAATTCTGATTGCGGGTTCTGAAGGAAAAACGAATGGTGGTTCCGCTCCCACACTGGGAATTATCGGTAGACTCGGAGGTATTGGCGCCCGCCCGTCTCTGACTGGTTTTGTCTCTGATGGCGATGGAGCTCTGGCCGCAGTGGCCGCCGGTTTAAAGCTGTCTGAAATGCACGCCAACGGAGACATTTTAAAAGGCGATGTCATCATTTCCACCCACATCTGCCCGGACGCTCCCACCCAGGACCACAAACCTGTTCCTTTTATGAATTCACCAATTGATATGGCCACCTGTAATTCCAAAGATGTGGACGAGAGAATGGATGCCATCCTGGCCATCGACACCACAAAAGGTAACAAGGTCATCAATGTAAATGGCTTCGCCATCTCTCCCACAGTAAAGGAAGGTTATATTCTGAAAACTAGTGCTGATCTTTTGGATATCATGACTAGAGTCACCGGAAAGCTCCCAGCAGTTTTCCCGCTTGCACAGCAGGATATCACTCCGTATGGAAATAACGTATACCATTTGAACAGCATCCTACAGCCTGCGACTGCCACCAGTTCTCCCGTTGTCGGAGTCGCTATCACAACAGAGCAGCCCGTAGCAGGATGTGCCACCGGCGCCAGCCATCCTTTGGATGTAGAATCCGCGGCTCGTTTCGCCATTGAGGTGGCCAAAGTATTCGGAGAAGGCCAGTGTTCCTTCTACGATGAGGAGGAATATCAATATCTGTTGAAACTCTACGGAGATTTGAAGAGATTTCAAACTTTCGGAAATATGGACAAATAACAGGGGAAAACTATGGGTAAGATAAAAATTGGTGCTGTTACCATCGGACAAGCGCCCAGAACTGATATTACAGATGATATTCGTCCGATGCTTGCTTCAAATATTGAGCTGAGTGAATATGGTGCTCTAGACCCATATTCCTACGAAGAAGCCTGTGAAAGATTCGCTCCGAGCGGTGAGGGAGCTGTTCTGGTCTCTCGAATGCGGGATGGACGTCAGGTAACTATGTCCGAAAAAGCAGTAATTCCGCTGGTTCAAGACTGTATTGCACGTGCAGAACAAGACGGAGTGGATGCCACAGTATTGCTGTGTACCGGAAGATTTCCAAAACTGATTCACAGAAAGCTTCTGATACTACCTCAGTCCATCATCCATTCTCTGGTCCAAAAATTAACTCTCGGCCAGTCTATTGGTCTGTTTGTCCCTGATCGTGCTCAGATTGCCCAGGTAAAAGAATGGTTCCATGAAAGCCAAATCCCCTTTGTCCCTGTGATTGCCTCTCCTTACCAGGAAGCTCACCTGATGGGAGAACGCGCGCAAGCCCTAAATGGTCAGAACTTGTCCTGTGTTCTCTTAGACTGTATGGGATACGGCTGTCAGATGAAAAAGGATATTCAACAGGCTTGCGGTCTTCCTGTGATTTTGCCCAGAACTTTTATCGCTCGTCTGTTAAATGAAATGTTTGAACAGTAACCATGGCTGCCATCACAAGATGGCGGCCTTATTTATCAGGAGGTATTATCATGTATAAAAAAACTTCAGAAGAACTGTTGGCTTTTCTCAGAAAAAGTCCTAGCTGTTTTCACGCAATCGCACAAATCAGAGAAGCTCTGTTGACCTGCGGCTGCACAGAACTTCATGAAGAGGAAAAATGGGAATTGCAAAAAAGTCATTCTTACTTTGTAACCCGCAACGCATCCTCTGTGATCGCCTTTACAATTCCTGAACACACAGATACCGGCTACCGCATTATGGCCAGCCACAGTGATTCTCCTACTTTCAAAATAAAGGAAAACCCTGAGATGGCAGTGGAAAATAAGTACGTCAAATTGAATGTGGAACGCTACGGGGGAATGTTGTGTGCCCCCTGGTTTGACCGTCCTCTCTCTATTGCAGGCCGCGTCATTGTAAAAGAAGGAGAAAATTTCGTCACTCGTCTGGTGAACATCGACCGTGATCTGGTCATGATTCCGAATCTTGCCATCCATATGAACCGCGAGGTGAACGACGGTTACAAATATAATGCCCAGAAAGACATGCTCCCCATATACGGAGATATCACAGCCAAGGATACCTTCATGGAGACCGTCGCTAAGGCCGCCGGTGTAAAAAAAGAGGAAATTCTCGGCCATGATCTGTTCTTGTACAACCGCCAGCCTGGTACCATCTGGGGAGCTTCAGAGGAGTTCCTCTCCAGCGGAAGGCTGGATGACCTTCAATGCGCTTTCTCATCCCTCCAGGGCTTTTTAAAAGGCCAGAAAAAACAACACATTTCCATCTACTGTGTACTGGACAATGAAGAAGTCGGAAGTGGCACCAAACAGGGAGCGGCATCTACCTTCCTGTACGATACTTTGATGAGAATCAACGCCTCTCTTGGCCTCACCTACGAGGACTATCTGGTAAATCTGGCGAAGAGCTTCATGATCTCTGCGGACAATGCTCATGCCATCCATCCAAATCACACGGATATGGCAGACCCAGTCAACCGTCCTTACCTCAACGAGGGAATCGTAATCAAGTTCAACGCCAACCAAAAATACTGCACAGACGGTGTCTCCGCAGCTATGTTCAAAGCCCTGTGCCAGGAGGCCGGAGTTCCATACCAGACCTTTACCAACCGTTCTGATATCCTCGGTGGCTCCACTCTGGGCAATATTTCCAATACCAAGGTAGCCCTGAACACCGTGGATATTGGTCTTCCGCAGCTGGCCATGCACTCACCCTATGAGACTGCCGGCGTGAAAGACACTTGGTATCTGGTTCAAGCCGCGGAAAAGTTCTACTGTTAAAGAGAGCTTTTGTACTTCAATATATAACATAGCAAATAAAACCACTAAAACGCCCGGCAGGTGAAAACCTACCGGGCATCTCTTATTTTTTCCTCCATTTCAGTAAGAATGCCGAATTTATAATAACAAGGACCGAACCTGCGTTATGTACCAAGGCCCCCACGACGGGATTCAGAATTCCCGTGATCGCTAGCACAATCGCGACAAAGTTCAGCATCATGGAAAACGTCAGATTGCACTTGATCGTGACCATCATTCGCTTTGCCAGGCAAATCAGGTGGGGAAGCTCCCTGATCTCATCATTGACCAGTGCGATATCCGCTGCATCCACTGCGATGTCACTGCCGACTCCGCCCATAGCAATGCCCACGTAAGCCTTCTTCAGAGCAGGCGCGTCATTGATTCCATCACCGATCATGCAGACCTGTTTCTTGGCCCGCTGGTAGGAATCAATCCAGTTCAGCTTATCCTCCGGTAAACAGTTCGCATGTACCTCGTCGATATGCAGCTGTCCGGCGATATGATGGGCAGCATTCTCATGGTCTCCCGTCAGCAGCACCGGAGTCACTTTCGCCTGTTTCACCTCGTCGATGGTGGCGCACGCGTCCTCTCTCAGAGTATCTGCCAACGCCAGAAATCCAGCCAAACGCGCTTCCACTCCTAGATAGATCACCGTACAACCTTCTTTCAGATAGCTCTGCACTTCACAGAGCACCTGCTCGGACACTGGAATTTTTCTCTCTTCAAAAAGTTCTCTGTTTCCGGCTAAAATCTCTCTGCCTTCCACGACCGCCTGTACACCTCTGCCCGGCAGCATCTGAAATTCCTCCATCTTCGGCAGCTTTTTCTTCTGAGAATCCCGATAACAACGCACAATCGCTTTCCCCAGAGGATGCTCTGATCTCAACTCCGCGCCTGCGGCATAAGCATAGATGATCTCCTCAGAAAACTCTTCCGTAAGACTCCTCACTGCTGTGACTCGGGGCGTTCCATAAGTCAAGGTTCCTGTCTTGTCAAAAGTGATCTTAGATACAGCCGCCAGTCTTTCCAGGGCATCCCCCTCTCTCACCAAAAACCCGTGCTTCGTGGCGTTCCCAATGGCCGCCATGATGGCTGTGGGCGTAGCCAGTACCAGCGCACACGGACAAAAAACAACCAGGATGGTCACTGCCCGTATAATTTCACCGCTGATTAGCCAAGTAAGGGCTGCCGCTGTCAGCGCGATCACTACAATCCAGGTAGCCCATCGGTCTGCAATTCCTACGATTTTCGCCTTTCCTGCGTCAGCAGACTGCACCAGCCGAATCATCCGCTGTATAGAGCTGTCCTCACCCACCTTCGTAGCTCTCATATCGAAAGTTCCAAACTGATTGACTGTACCACTACAGACCTCGTCTCCTACCCCTTTGTCCACTGGCAGTGACTCACCAGTCATAACCGCCTGATTGATGGATGTCTGCCCAGACTGAATCACTCCGTCCACCGGAATTGTCTCCCCTGGCAGTACTCGTATGATATCTCCCACCTGTACTTCCTGAGCGGGAATCATTTCCTCCTTGGAATTCAAAACTCTTCTGGCCGTCCGAGGTGTTAGATGTACCAATCTCTCAATTCCTGCTCTGGCTTTTGCCACTGTCAAATCCTCCAGCAATCCACCCAACTGCATGATAAACGCTACTTCCCCAGCAGCGAAATCCTCCCCAATCACCACGGAGGCAATCAACGCAATGGATACGAGCACGTCAGCTTTGATATCAAAGGCAGTTACCAGACCGATAATCGCTTCAAGGATAATAGGCACACCACACAAGATAATCGCGATCCAGGCCGCATCAAACGGAAACGGCGTAAAATCAAAAATACTCATCACAAGAGCAAGACCGGAAATCACTAATAAAGTGACGTCACGCTTTGTCCCGCCCCATTCCAAAAGTTCCTCTAATTTTTCCAAGATGAATCCTCCTCTCATATACCCCTATGGGTATATACACATTGTACCCATAGGGGTATGGGTTGTCAAGAGGGTACTTAAAAACCTTGAACGAATTGTAACTATTCAGCCATAACAGCTCGGATTAGCTGCTACGCAGTTTCTATCGCCCAAGGTTTTTCTTTGAAGATCACCGCGACAGTCTGATTTTTCTATCATTTCCAGATAAAATTATCAGTTCCTGCCCCTATCTCAAAATGGTATTTTACAATTCCCAAATCCATCTTGCTGTAAAAGCCCATCCCCGGCTTTGCAGTCACTTTTTTATCTTCCAAAATAAAGGTAAATTTCTGTTGATTCACCGCAGTGGGAGCAAGCAGCGCCGCTTTCACACCTTCGCGAAACCAGTCTGGAATATCCCGTCCCGTCTTCGTCACTTTCTCAAAGGGTTTCGACTTATGGGGAATTCCCTGAGTCGTTCCGTAGCCAATAGAAATTACACAGTACAGCTTCTCTCCGTCTTCTAGGACAAAAGCATCCTTTACCTTACTATAGGTCAGCCCTACCCAACAGGTATTCAGACCTAAAGTCTGCGCGTACAGCACCAATTTTTCTCCATAGTAGCCGCAGGTTTCATCTAAATCCTCTGACTTTTTTCCCACCACAGCTACATAATTTTTTACACCTGAAAATTTACCATAGTGGGCTAAAAAACTGTCAAACGCCTTTGGTTCATCCAAGACAAGCTGCATATGAAGTCCACTTTCCCGATTGCATTCCTCGATCTTTTGCTGTAGCTTCTCTCTCACCGGACCTTCTATCTTTTTGTCTTCATAAGCCCTCACAGAATGCCTCAGCATAATTGCCTCTAAAAGTTCCATGTTACTTCCTCCTAACATACCCTTAGTGTAGCATTCCATTTTTCTAAATTCAAGCCCTTTACTGATTCGCTTTCATCTTCCAGCTAATCGCCTCTTTCCTGCCCAACACAAAGCCTGCATAGATTCCTTTTTGCTGAATCAAACCACCATGCTCTTTCTCTCCCAGTTCCCAAAGACGAAGCAATGGGTTCTTTAACTACATACAAATCCCTCCTTGATATTAGTTTAGCCTAATCCACATTACAAAAAAAATGGTTGCTATCTGCCTGTGAGATGTCAGACGCGCCTTCTCTTTTCAACGTATCGTCAGTTTACAGGTTCAATCTTTCATAGGTGAAAAAATGGTATCAAAACCGGCTATGTGATATTTTCCCAGCATATCCACATAGCGCAGTGCGGCATCTTTATCCAACTGATGGCGAATGATCTCAAACACACCGTTGAAATAAGCAGTAGTCACAATATGAATAAAATCTTCAGTCACTAACCCGCTTTTTACACTCTCACAGCCGATGGTCTCCATATATTTGTAAGTGTAGCTCACTTCGATGTCCACCATCTCGTCCACAAAGTTTTGAAATTCTGTACCATAGGAAGCATCCAGCAAAAGGTAGAACTCATTAAAATGTTCATACATAAAAATCACGATTCCCCTCATACCCTCGGCGCTGTAGCTTTTCATATCGGCCATCTGCTGTTCTTCGTCCATCTTATGAAAATCTTCCTGTACCTGGATAAACCTGTGTCGCATCTCCTGTACTACTGGCTCCACAATCGCTTTGAACAGACCTTGCTTGTCACCAAAACGAGTGTAAATAGAACCTGTGCTAGTCACGGCGTTTTTTGTAGGCGTTCTCAGAGACGCGTCTTTGTATCCATTGAGCAGAAACTCTTTTTTAGCGCATTTCTAAAACCCGCTCGTTCAATAACTTTTGTGGAAACGCCAAAATTGGATTCGGTTGCCTGGCAAATGTCCGTGAGTACAGCTGCTGCTGGCCAAGCTTATCGCGCAGAAAGAGACAAGAAAAAGCTTCCCGCTTTTTCCTGCCTCTTTCTTATAGTTCTCCATTTATCAAGAAAGCTCCAATTTTCCAGTGTATAGCTGGTAATAGGTACCCTTCATGGCAAGAAGCTCCTCATGGTCCCCTCGTTCTATAATTCTTCCATGTTCCAGTACCATGATCGCGTCACTGTTTCGTATCGTGGACAACCGATGAGCAATCACAAATACTGTTCGCCCTTTCATCAGATTATCCATCCCCTGCTGAACAATACTCTCCGTTCTGGTATCAATGCTTGAGGTAGCCTCATCCAGTATCAGCACCGGAGGATCCGCAATCGCTGCTCTGGCAATCGCCAAAAGCTGACGCTGTCCCTGGGAAAGCTCTTCCCCGTCTCCACTTAGATATGTGTGATATCCTTTGGGAAGCATCTGAATAAACTGATCCGCATGCGCCAGTTTTGCCGCCCGATAGACTTCCTCCTCCGTGGCGTCCAGCTTTCCGTATCGGATATTCTCCATAATCGTGCCGGTAAACAAATGCGTATCTTGAAGCACGATTCCCAAAGACCGGCGAAGATCTGCTTTCTTAATCTTATTGATATTAATTCCATCGTACCGGATTTTTCCGTCCTGCACATCGTAGAAACGGTTGATTAGGTTCGTGATTGTAGTCTTTCCTGCTCCTGTGGAGCCCACAAAAGCCAGTTTCTGTCCAGGCTTCGCGTACAGTGACAGATCGTGAAGAACCATGTGATCTTCATCGTAGCCGAAGGTCATGTCGAAAAATCTTACGTCTCCCTTTAACTCCGTATAGGTCACAGTGCCATCCGCCTGGTGGGGATGTTTCCACGCCCACATACCAGTTCGTTCCTGGGTCTCTGTAATCGTGCCGTCCGGATTCTTCTTGGCATTCACTAGCGTGACATACCCCTCATCCTTTTCCGATTCCTCATCCATCATATTGAAAATACGCTCCGCTCCTGCCAGTGCCATGATGATGGCGTTAAACTGCTGAGCCACCTGCATAAAGGGCTGGGTAAAACTCTTTGTAAACTGCAGATAAGAAGCCATAACACCCAAGGTAATATTTCCGATTCCCATAATCGAGAGAAACCCTCCGAGAATCGCAGTCAGCACGAATTGGAGATTTCCAATATTCCCGATGATCGGCCCCATCATACTGGCAAACGTATGAGCTCTAGATGCACTGACGAACAGACTCTCATTCAACTCATCGAACTCTTCTTTGGAGATTTGCTCATGATTGAATACTTTGATGACCCGCTGCCCATTCATCCTTTCCTCCACAAAGCCTGTAATCTTTGCCAGGTCCAGCTGCTGCCGGATAAAATATTTTCCACTGTTTCCACCAATTTTTCTGGATACCAGAAACATAATACCAATCATAACTACCGCCAACAAAGTCAATGCTGGACTCAAAACCAGCATGGCGATAAAAGTGACCACAATCGTAAAAGATGACATCAACACCTGAGGAATCGACTGACTGATCATCTGTCTCAGCGTATCGGTGTCATTCGTGTACAAACTCATGATGGAACCATTGGTATTCTGGTCAAAATACCGGATAGGCAGAGTCTGCATATGTTCAAACATCTCGTCACGGACCCGCTTCAGTACGCCCTGGCCAATTACCACCATCAGACGCGTATACAGAAATGTCGCCAATACTCCCAGCAAAAAGATACATCCCAGTATACCGAGGGCTGTGTACAGTTCTGAGAAATTTGGGCTCTCCTGTCCAATCAGTGGAATGATAAAATCATCCAGCAGATATCTCAGCGACAAAGAAACAGAGATCGTCGCGATGGAGCTGATCAAAATACAGATCAAAACCAAGACAAACTGAACCTTGTAAGTGCTAGTCACGTACCCCAACAGTCGTTTCGCAGTCTTAATTGTATTCCTGTTCATGGAAGCTCCTTTTTGCTCACTCATTCTCAGCGCCTCCTTTCACCTGTGACTCATATACTTCCTGATAAATCTTATTGCTTCTTAGCAGTTCTTCGGAAGTACCGATACCATTGATCTCACCGTTTTCCATGACGATAATCACATCCGCATCCTCCACAGAAGAAATTCGTTGGGCAATGATAATCTTCGTAGTGTCAGGAATCTCTTCTCGGAAAGCCTGACGAATCAACGCATCCGTCTTCGTATCTACCGCGCTGGTAGAGTCATCCAAAATTAAAATCTTTGGTTTTTTCAGCAAAGCCCGAGCAATGCATAGTCTCTGTTTCTGACCTCCTGAAACATTATTTCCGCCTTCCACAATCATAGAATTATACTTTGCTGGAAATTCCTGAATAAAGCCGTCCGCCTGCGCAAGCCGGCACACTCTTTGGACTTCTTCGTTGCTGGCCTTCTCGTCTCCCCAGCGGATATTATCATAGATACTGCCCGTAAACAGCACATTTTTTTGAAGTACCATAGAAACCTGATCGCGCAGCGCCTTCAGATTATATCTGCGCACGTCAATTCCGCCGACCTTCACGCTTCCTTTTGTCACATCATACAGTCTGGGAATCAATTGTACTAGCGTAGACTTCGCACTTCCTGTACCACCGATAATACCCACAATCTGGCCACTCTTTATATGCAGGTTCACATCTTTTAACGAGAGATTTCCATCTTTTCCGCTGTAGCTGAAATCCACATGCTCAAAGTCAATGTCCCCGCTTACCACTGTATCCACTGCATTCTCTTCGTCTTCCATCTCTGGCACTTCGTCAAATACCTCCTGAATACGCTCCGTGGACGCTTCTGCAATCATAATCATCACAAACACAAAAGATACAATCATCAAAGACATGAGAATCTGAAGCGCATACACAATCACGCTAGTCAATTCTCCCGTCTGCATGGAACCAAAGATAATGCTCTTTCCGCCCAAATATACCATAATCAGCACAACCGCGTACATGGTAAACTGCATAACAGGGGAGTTAAACGCCACAATTTTTTCTGCTTTCGTGAACAGCTGAAAGACCTTCGTAGAAATTTTCCCAAACTTCTGATTTTCAAAGTCATCTCTCACATAGGCTTTTACCACACGGGCAGCGTTGACATTCTCCTGCACTGTATTGTTTAAAACATCATACTGGTTAAAAACCTCTATGAAATGCGGATGAGCCTTCTTCGCAATATAGATCAAAAGCCCGCCCAACACAGGAATCGTAATCAGCAGCAACAATGCAATTTCTTTATTGATCGTCACTGTCATCACAAGAGAAAGTACAATCATGATTGGCGCTCTAGCTAGCAGACGAATCGTAAACATATACGCCATCTGCACGTTCGTGATATCTGTCGTCAGTCTTGTGACCAGACTCGACGTAGAAAAATGATCGATATTTCCAAAGGAAAAATCCTGTATCTTGTAGAAAATATCGTGTCTAAGATTTTTCGCATAGCCAGCTGCCGCCACAGCCGCAAGCTGACCGGCCTTCGCGCCGAAAAATAACGCCAGCATGGCCATAACTACCAGCATCAGCCCTACTTTGACAATATATCCCATGTCGCCCTGAACCATCCCGACGTCAATGATCTTGGCCATCATAAGTGGGATTAATACTTCCATCAGCACTTCGAGAGCTACCAAAATCGGTGCGAGAATGGACTCTTTTTTGTATTCCCGGACAGACTGGAGCAATTTTCTATTCATGCCTATACCCCTTTCTTTTTTCTTTACCCAACAAATTTTCGGACATTTGACTTAGTACTTTCACACAAACTGCCAGATCCTCCCTGGAAATTCCCTTCTTCAGCAGTGCCTCCATTCTAGCTATATTTTCCAGGATTCTTTCCCTTAAATTCTGCGCCTTACCTGTGGGCACTATTTTTTTGAGTCTGGCGTCCTGCTGCACGCTTTCTCTACGGATGAACCCGTTTCTTTCCAGAAGCTGCAAGGTTCCCGTCGCCGTGGACCTGCGGATTTGGAATTCTCTCTCCAAATCCTTCTGATAAATTTCACGGTGAAGCGACTCCAACAGAATATAATGCAGAACATGCTTCTGCATATTTGTCAACCCATCCTCATCTTCAAAAAAGCACATCTGTCGCCTGAGCTGGTGAGAGACAATGTTAATCAGTTTTCCAATATCCTCCTCTGACCACTCTTTTTTCTCTTCCATCTTGATTCTCCTTAATTGTTCGGTATCTAACAGTATTTATTATATGAATTTCTTTTTTATTGTCAATACCCAAAATTTCATAAATATTACCGAAAAAAGTGGTGCGGCATGCGCATCCTTAGAGGAATGTTAGTGTGATGGGAAAGAACTTTTCGCATCAGCGTGACAAGGTCTTCCCCATTACACAAAAAAGAAGGCACAGCCTTCATCTGTTCAAGCTGTGCCATCCTTTTTATAAAATTTCTGCAATCTCAACGCAATAGTGTACCACTGACTCCGCTAAAATCTGAGTGGGGTCTGCCACGGGATAATCCCATCCGTAACGACTCACCGCCACCGGCAGTTCCGTACACCCCAATATCAGTACTTCCGCTCCTCTTTCCAGCAGCTTTTCCATCGCTCTCTCAAATCGTCTTGTGTCTAGATCTGTTCTGCCTGCTTTGACTCCCTGATAGATCATCCCCATGACGGCCTCCTGGTCTTCCCCATCCGGTGTGAGAAGCTCGATGCCCTCCCGTTTCATAGCTTCCCGGTATACCCCGCAGTTCAAAGTACCGCTGGTGGCCAGCAGCCCCGCCTTCTGGATTTCCTGCGCTTTTAAGTGCTTGGCGGTCTCTCGAATCATATGAAGCAAAGGTATGTCAAAATACGGAACAATGCTGTCGTAGAAATAATGTGCCGTATTACAGGACATGACCAGTACATCCGCTCCCATCCCCTGCAGCTTGATACCGCTTCGCACAAGCTGCGGAACCGGTGAAGCCCCATGCTCTAGGATCGCCGCAGTTCGATCTGGAATGTCCGTGTTGCAGTCTACCACAAGATGCAGGTTTTCCTGATCGGTCCTAGCCTTCGTCAGCCGGATAATCTTTTCCATCAGATCACAGGTGGCCAGAGGACCCATTCCGCCTATGATTCCCACAGTCTTTTTTTCACTCTGCTTCATAGATAAACTATGCCTCCGAATCCATAAAATCTCTTCTCCCGATTCCTAAGAAAATCGTGGCGAACATCACGGCAGTCATCGCAAAAGTAAAGAAACAGTACGGAGTAATCTGAATACCGCTAAGCGGTGCCTCTGTCCCAATGGTAAAACTCAAAATATACATCATCGTACAGGTCCACGGCAAACTGTAGCACCAGGTACAGGACTGGGCGTCCATAAGATTTGCCATTCGGTAAGGGCTGATTCCCTGCTTCTTCGCGAGAGGTCTGGCAAAAGACGGTCCGACAGTCAAAATGGCCGGTGCGTTCAGTCCCATGATGGAAGATAAGATGATAATCATAAAAGAAATTACCGTCTCAGAACCTCTGGCTGTCTTGGTCATAAAGCTCAGAGACTCCAAAATCTTAATATCGCCATACCCCATCTTCATAATATGGATAGCGCTGAACAAAAGCAGCACCAGCACAATCATCTGCGTCATACTGGACAGTCCGTCAAAAACCACACCATTTACCACACGGTCCATCCCTTCCCCGCTGACTGCAAACAGAGCTGGCCGCACTGCATCTGCCTGATCAATCTGAATAAAGTCCATCAGACCAAAGACTACTGCTGTGGCGCCGGCTAAAAGAGAACCAGCCGTAGTAGCCAAAATCAAATCACCTGTACGCACTGCAATGTACATGGTAATCATCACCGGAACAATCATCAGAAGAGTCTTTGGGTCATAGGACAGTGTTTCTTTCATATTCGTGGACTGGTCTAAAAGGTTCCCCACTATGACGGTAAGCACGAGGGTGATTCCCGCTGCCGGCAGAGAATATTTCAGACGGCTGCGCACACATTTCGGCACATCCACCTTCATGGCCGTAGCGGAAGCAATGGTAGAATCAGACACTGGCGCCAGATTGTCCCCAAAGGCTGCTCCACCCAGAATTGCCCCAGCTAAAAATGCAGGCTCCACGCCCAACTCTACACCGGTGGGATATAAAACGCCCATACAGGCTGCAATCGTGCCAAATCCCGTACCTGTCGCCGAGGAAAACAGGGTTGCTGCCAGAAATGAAATGACGGTAAACAACACAGGGCCAACTCCAAAGGACCCCGCCAGACCTGCCAGACCTGCGGAAAATCCAGATTCTCTTAAAATTCTAGAAAAGACGCCTGCAAAAATCCAGGTAGCAATGGGAAAGGCGGTATCCTTGCTGGCCATCCCAGAAATCACTGCGCTGCTGTATTCCTTTTTATTTTTGGCCAGAAAAAATGGGATCACCACCCCTAAAAAAATGGGAATCCAGAGCGCTCCATCCGATGTGGACCCCCACCAAAAAGTAGTGACAAAAATCAAACCGATAAAAATAATAATCGGTGACAAAGAAACCCATTCTCCCCCATAAAATTCCAATTTCTTCTCCATACGTCTCCTCCTTCGTTCTGACATATAAGTCTAATACTGTTTAAATATTTCCCCAATTTCACCCTGTCCTGCCCCCATAGCCAGAGCAAGCGTCAGCAAAATTCTGGCCTTTACCGGCGTAAGAGTCCCGCCTGGTATCGTTCCCAGCTCCTCATCACAGTGGTCTTGGCTCACCATTCCGTTCCCCACCCGTGACGAGCGCACCACAGGAATTTCCCTCGCTATCCCCCGAATCTTTTCTTTCCAAGGCTTCGAGAATAATCCGCTGCCTGCGCCTGCGATCACCAGCCCCTCCGCCGTCTTTCCATAGAATTCCAAGATCTCAGGGTCTGCGTCCGCGCTGAAATAGGCAATCTCTACTCGCGGGATCCTCTTTAATGCCTCTGTGGTAAACCTCGTATGTGTCGTGTGATTTTCCACAGGATACTGTAAAAATTTCGGTACCGAATCCTGCATATATCCGATACAGCCGAAATCCCTGCCCGAAAACGCATCTGTACGGAAGCAGTTCACCTTCTGTATTCTGTCCGCACTTAAAATCAAATCTGAGAAAGCTGCCAATACCCCCTTGCCCTTTGCTTCTTCGCTGGCTGCCAAAGCAATCGCCTCATACAAGTTCTGTGGTCCGTCTGCACTGTTGGCAGTGGCCGGCCTCATGGACCCAGTCAGCACTACCGGTTTCTCCGTTTTTAGCACCAAATTTAAAAAATAAGCCGTCTCTTCGAGAGTGTTCGTGCCATGAGTCACCACAAAACCATCCATATCCGATCTCAGAGAAAGCTTCTCTATCTTTCCTGCCAGTGACAGCCAGTCTCCCCAAGTGATATCATCACTGGAAATATTCAATACCTGCTCTCCTTCCAGCTTCGCAAGCTTTTCCGCCCCTTTCACACGTGCCAACAAATCCTTCAGCTCAAATTTTCCATCGTGATACCCCGTTGTCTTCCCCTCGCACCCGGCGGCCGATATGGTGCCTCCAGTTGCCAGAATATACACTTTTTTCATAGTCTTCTCCTTTTCTAAATCAAAGTGGACACCCCTACTTCAACTCCCTCATTCCCTCAATCTTTGAGGGGCGCAACTTACTTCGCGCGTCGCCGCAACACCGCTTTGCGTGCCCTACCTTATTGCGGCGTGCGCATCCTTAGCGGAGTGTTTCTGTTATAGGGAAGGTTTTTCATACATTAGCGTGACAATGTCTTTCCTATAACAGAACAAAAAGGAATTTAAAAGATTTCTCTTCTAAATCCCTTCTTGAATACTCACTCTATTTTATCCTTCCACTAGGGATTCAAAGTATGCTTTTCATGCCTTTATTATCCCATCTGACCTGCTTTGGAACTATTAACTAATCTCTCACTTTATTCCACAGATCAATCCTTCTTGAATTTTCTTTGAATATATTCCTTCGGAGGAACCTGATACTTTTTTTTGAAGATTCTGTAAAAATAATTCAGATTGCGGTATCCTACACTGGCCGCAGCGTCCTTGATCGGCACTCCCTCTTCCAGCATCTCTTTTGCCTTTCTCACTCTCACATCATTATAGAATTCCGTAAAACTCATGTTTAAATATTTTTTACAGAGTCTGGCTATATTGCTCTGGCTCATATGAAACTTCCTGGCACAGTCCGCACAGTTAAGCTCCTCCATATAGTGTTCGTCAATATATTCCATCAACTGATTAAAAAAGGGATTGTCACAGTATCCGTAGCCTACGACTCTTTTCATCGTCTCACAAAATTGCTCATACATGACTGGTTTCAGCAAAAAATCCTTGGCTCCCAGACGAAGTGCCTGCTGAGCATAGGTAAAAGTGTCAAACGCTGTGATGATAATAAAATCAATTTTATGGTTTACCTCCTCATTGATCTTTTCCATCACTTCCAAACCGTTCAGCCCCGGCATCTCAATATCCAGAAACACAAGATCCGGCATCCATCTCTTAATCTTTCTCACCGCATCTTTTCCGTTACGAGCCTCACCGATAATCTCCAGCGGGAATCTGTTTTTATGAATCAGAAAACGTATGATCTCGCTGGAGGCCTGCTCATCGTCTACCAACAGTACCCGTTTCATCTACTCTCCCCTCCTGATGCTATGATCCGTATGCTCACTTCGGTGCCTTCCCCTGCCTTAGACTTCACATCATACCAGAAAGAATTTCCATAGACTGACTGAAGCTTACGGACAACCATTGAGGTTCCATGGGGTTCATTGCCCCGCTCGATCTTGTCCCTCAAAAGTTTCATGGTTTCCTTTGGGATTCCGCAGCCATTGTCTTTTACCTGAATCAAACACTGTCCTGCCTCGCTGTAGGCCCGGATTTCAATTTTCATCTTTCTGGTACGGTCCAAAAAACCATGTTTAAAACAGTTCTCCACAATGGGCTGCAAAAAATTAAATGGAACTTCCTGAGACTCCATCAGCTCCTGCGGAATTTCATAGACTACCTCCAACTGATCTTTGAACCTCAGCTTTTGAAGATTCGTATAATTGCGCACATAACTGATCTCATCTGCTAACGCCACAAAAGGACTGTTTTCCCTCAATGTATAGCGAAACAACTGTGCCAAGTCCCCCACTGCCTGATAAGTGTTCAGAGCATTCTCTTTGACAGCCATACCTGCAATCGTGTTCAGGGTATTGAACAAAAAATGCTGATTGATTTGCAGATTCAGTATCTTATCACAAGTGGTCTTTAACCTGCCCTGCAGTCTGTATTCCTCTCTGGTTTTGTCTGACAGTACTCTGGCATTCTCACTTAATTTCACCTGCATCCGGCAGTACTGGTAGTGACTGCAAATAGACTCCGCGATATTATGAATCATATTCACCATTCCGTTGGCCGTACTCTCCGGAACATTGAACAGCAATCTGTCCTCCTCCCCCCTGCCTAAGCTGGTGCGGATATGTCCCGTCTTGATAAAACCCAATAATTCCTGCTCATACACAATGGGCAGCACATACAAAGACAGCCCATGTCGACAGACATAGGCGGAAGCTCCTTCCCAATAAGGAGGCATAAAGGTGGGCAGATGGCGGTATACCTCACAATTTTCCAGCTTCTCTTCAATCTGGCAGCATTTTTTGCAGTACTGCGGAAATTTCTGGTTCGTATAGACCGGGTTATGGTTCTCATCAAAAATAGACAACGGCACCCTCAAGGGTTTTAAATTATGGCGCAGTAGTTCTTTGACCGTCTCCTTTAAAAACTCCTTTTTGTCAATACTCTCCATCTTTCGAGTTTTCTCTCTGGTATCTGGCGCTACCTTCGGAGGCATGAACACCGCAGGCAGAGAAATCAACAGTTTCACGATAGGTTCCGTACCTGTGTTAAATGTCTCATGGTCCATTCCCGCAGAGATATGAAAATATTTCCCAGGTTCTATCGAACATTTTTCTTCCCCGATTTTCTGCCACCCATGACCACTTATGATGTACATAAACTGCTCGTCTCCGTAATGAATATGACGCGGCTGAAACGCCTTCGGATACATCACACTGATTCCCACCTTCAGGTGATCTGACGACCCCTGTTCCGGCTCATAAATCCACTCAATCACTCCCCAGTCCAACTTCTGAATTTTCCCCATACCTGCCTCCTGACTGTCCTGGCTTTTCTTCTGTACTGCCTACAAATACTCATCTTTTTCTGTACATTTTCGTAACTATTCAGCCATAACAGCTTATATCGCCGCATATGCGGCTAAATCCTCGCTTATGGCTACGCCATACGCCTGATAAGAGCAAAACTCCTCTGCAAGTAAACTTGCTCCGGAGTTTTGCTCTTATCAGCCGCATGGCTGAATAGTTACACATTTTCTCGTATATATTACAAAACGAACTGCCTATGCGGCAGTCCGTTTTGCTTCTAAAATAACGAATTACACTTGGTCATTATAGCAAACCCAAATTCGAATATCTAGGAACAAAATCTTCTAATTTTTGCACTATTCTCCAAACTTTAGGCCGAAATCCACTCTTTTGCAAACATCGGATACCTCATAGCTTTCTCCCTCACTTTTGCGGAGATCTCCTGTAATTTTTCCCGATTGTCACAGTGTTTCAGCGTCTCTGCCAGAAGTCTAGCAGTCTCCCGGATATCCTCTTCTTTAAACCCTCGAGTCGTCAGTGCCGGACTGCCGATTCGGATACCGCTGGCCAGGTTCGCCGGCTGAGGGTCATAAGGAATCATATTCTTGTTTACCACAATTCCCACAGATTCCAGCACTTCCTCTGCCTGCCGCCCCGTAGAAATCAACCCTCGCACATCCACCAACACCAGATGGGTCTGCGTACCGCCAGCCACCAGACGCAGCCCGCACTTTTTCAGTTCATCTGCAAGCGCCTCGGCATTCTTCGCCACCTGCTGCTGATAGGCTCTGTATTCAGGCGTCATACACTCTTTAAACAGCACCGCCCTAGACGCAATCATGTCCATCTTTGGCGCCCCTTGCATTCCTGGAAAAATTTGCTGATCTATCCTCTTTCCCAGCCCTTCTTTGCACATGATGATTCCGCAGCCTCTCGGCCCCCGAAAAGTCTTATGCGTGGAGGTGGTCACCACATCCGCATAGGGAATCGGAGATGGGATAACTCCCGCCGCAATCAAACCCACAGGATGAGCAATGTCCGCCATCAGATAGGCACCGACCTCTCTGGCAATCTCTCCGAATCTCTTGTAGTCCACCTTTAGAGGATAAGAAGAGGTCCCACAGATAATCAGTTTTGGTCTGTGTTCCTTTGCCAGCCTCTCCACCTGTTCCATATCTATCACCTCTGTTTTGGGATTCAGCCCATACTGAATCACCTGATAGCTCTTCCCACTGTAGTGGAATTTTGCTCCGTGACTCAAATGTCCTCCCTGATTTAACTCCATGGACAATATCATATCTCCCGGCTTTAAAAGTGCACGCAAAACTGCCACATTGGAGAGAGTGGAGCTCATCGACTGGACATTCGCGTACTCACAGCCAAAAAGTTCCTTGCACCGTTTTACTGCCAACCTCTCCACCCGGTCTGCCAGTTCGCAGCCTCCGGCAAAGCGCCGTCCAGGGTAGCCTTCCGCATTTTTATTTGCCCAAACAGTACCCTCCATCCCAAGTGTCATTGGAGACGCATAATTTTCTGAGGCGATCAGACACAGCGTGTTCATCTGCCTCGTTTCTTCCTCCACAGTCATCTGTGCGATCTCCGGGTCAAATTCTCGAATGAGTTCAAAACTTCCATCCATGTACATAGGTACACTCCTCCTTATAAAATGTTAATATCAGACGCTTTCTTCAAGCATTGTCTTCTTCGCATCCAGCTCCCCTTCACTTCTTGCCACAATGGCGGAGCACATCAAATCTCCAATAATATTCACAGAAGTTCTGGGCATATCAATCAATTTATCTACACCGGCCACAATCGCTACGCCTTCCATAGGAAGCCCTACGGAAGTCAAAACCACACTTACCATAATAATGCTTGCTCCAGCCACCCCTGCAGTTCCGACAGAAGCTAAAACTGCTGTGGCAATAATCAGAATTTCCTCTGTGAGCGATAAATCCACTCCAAATAAATTCGCCACAAAAATCGCTGTCACGCCCTGGTAAATCGCTCCGCCATCCATATTCACCGTAGCCCCTAGTGGAAGAGTAAAGCTGCGAATCGGAAGCGGAATACCCAACCTTTTTCCACACTGCATGGTGGCAGGAAGAGTCGCTGAACTGCTACAGGTAGAAAAAGAAATGATAATTGCCTCCCAGCTTTTTTTCATAAATTCCAGTGGATTCATACCTACGCCAAACCGGATTCCCATGCCATAGATCAAAATCAAATGTAGAACCAGCCCAGCATACACCACCAATACAAAGCTCAAAAGCGGGAGCAGAACTTCTTTTCCGTTAGACGCAATCACCGGGGTAATCAAGGCAAACACCGCATACGGAGTAAAACTCATAACGATATCTGTGATTTTATACATGATGTCTGAAAAACCATCAATAAACCCCTTTACGGGCTCTGCCTTTTTCCCTACTATAACAATTCCTGCCCCTACGAATAGAGCAAATACAATGATCTGGAGCATGTCTCCATTTGCCATAGCCTGAATAGGATTAGACGGGATTATATTCGTCAATGTCTCCACGAAATTAGGTGTCTCCACAGCTTCAACCGCGACATCTGTCTTCAGATCAAGTCCTGTTCCCACATCCGTCAAATTACCTAAAATCACACCGATAGATGCTGCAAAAAACGTAGTCAAAAGATAAATTCCCATGGTCTTCAAGCCAATCCTGCCGAATTTTTTTACATCTCCCAGACCACAAGCTCCCATCACCAAAGAGCAAAAAACCAATGGCACAATCAGCATCTTCACTGCATTCAAATACAGCGTTCCAAATGGTTGTATAAACGTGGAAGCAAAATCCGCATACGGCTGAAGAATAATACCGATTACAATTCCCAAACCCAATCCAATAAGCACCTTTACAGAAAAATGTAATTTTTTCCGTTTTTTCTCCATGTTGCCCCTCCTTTTCTTTATCAACTTCTGATTCGGTTCCTTTTTCTAAAACCATTATCTCAAATAAAGTATTTCTAATATAGGAACAGAATTTCTCGATTCTTGCACTATTTTCTCTTCCTTAACACCTTACATTTCTGTAAGCCTGGAAGAAAAACAAAGATTCTGTGCTATAATAAGACAGTGCCCCTATACACGAAGGGCACCCTAAACTTTTATAATATCAGATAACTACAGGAGGGGATTTCACTTGAACCGACTATTCCTTTTAGAAGACGATGAAGATTTGATCGAAGGCTTAACCTATACTCTCAAGAAAAACCAATTTGAACTGGATGTCGCGCGGACGGTGCACAGTGCGAGGCGGCTGCTGGCAGACCAGAAAAATACTGCCGGCTGCTCCCTGCCAAAGCCATATGAGCTCCTGCTGCTGGACGTATCTCTACCTGACGGTACAGGCTTTGAAATCTGCGAGGAGCTCAGAAAAACAGGCAACCTGACACCGATTATCTTTCTGACGGCTGCCGACGAAGAGACCAGCATCATCCGCGGCCTGGACAGCGGAGGCGACGACTACATCACCAAGCCTTTCCGAATCGGAGAGCTGTGTTCCCGCATCCGTGCCCTATTGAGAAGAAGTTCTCATTTTTCCCATTCCAACCCCGATTTGCTGCTCTCAGGTCCTCTGACCATTGATCTTCTTGCCAGCAAAACTACATTGAATGGAGTCCCCCTAGAGCTCACCGGAGCAGAGTATCGCCTGCTGTGTCTCCTAGTTAAAAATTCTGGGAGAATTCTTGCCCGCAGCACAATTTTGGATGTTTTGTGGGACGGCAACGGCAGCTTTATCGACGACAATACTCTGTCTGTCTACATCCGACGGCTCAGGGAAAAATTAGAACAGGACCCCTCTCATCCGGAACACCTGATAACAGTCCGAGGATTCGGATATCAATGGAAGGAGGCAGAATCATGAATCCCCTGAACGAACGGCAGACCCGCGGTTACTTTTTATTTCTGGCAGTGTTTTCTGCCATTCTAGTTTTCCTCGCATTTCTGGGCGGCTGGGTACAGACGCAGCTGCTAGGGGAAGCCATTGCACAGCGGGAGGCTGCCATTGCCTCTTCTTTGACAGAACAGGGAGTGCCTCTAACTGCTCTAGCTACTGCCTTTAAAAACACCGAAGTAACGAAAAGCGGTCTGAGCTTTCTCACCAAAATTGGACACTCTAAGGACACTCCCATCTGGCTTACTGCCTCCACAGATAAGAGCTCTGCCTGGTTCCTGACCTTTGGTGTCTGCGCTATGCTGCTGACTGCCATCCTGCTGGCCGTCTCCTTTTTCCATCTTTCTAGGAGGGAACGGCTCTATACCCAGGCGGCAGATATCCTCTCCAAATTCGCTGCCGGAGACTTCAGCGTCCGGCTTCCCCGAAACCAGCCGGGCGCCCTCTATCGGATGTTCACCCGGGCTGACCAGTTGGCCATGGCCCTCTATTCTCAAAACGAAGCGGAACATAAATCCCAAGAATTTCTCAAACAGACCATCTCCGACATCTCCCATCAGCTGAAGACGCCACTATCCGCCCTCAGCATGTACCTAGAGATTCTGCAAAATGAGACAGAGAATCCCGGCACCGTACGAAAATTTTCTGAGAAAGCGTTGCGTTCCCTGTCCAGAATAGAAAATTTCATCCAGACACTCCTGAAAATCGCCCGCCTGGACGCAGACAGCATTTCCTTTGAGAGCAAGCCCTGTAACATTTCCTCTCTGGCTGCGCAGGCCACAGAGGAATTTCGGACCCAAGCCGCTTCAGAAAATAAAAAGCTTCTGATGGAAGGCCCCTCAGACGCCTATCTGCTGTGCGATTCTCTGTGGACAAAAGAGGCTCTCGCAAACCTGGTTAAAAATGCTCTGGAACACACTTCTTCAGGTAGCACGATACGAATCACCTGGCAGAATACCTCTCTCACAACCAGAATTCTTGTGTCAGACGACGGCTGCGGAATTCCCCCTGAAGACATCCATCACATATTTAAGCGTTTTTACCGCAGCCAGACTCCTAGCCACAGCCAGGGCATCGGTCTGGGGCTTCCATTGGCCAAGGCAATCGTGGAAGGCCAGAGCGGAATTCTCTCCGTCCAGAGCCATCCCGGGGAAGGAACCACCTTCACAATGTCCTTCCTTACAAAACCGTAAGCTCAAATTCACCGGAATGTAAGCGGAACGTGTTACTCTTAGTTCAGAACAACGATTCAAGAAAGGAAGCGCAAAACTATGGAAATACTGAGAGTAGAAAAACTCTGCAAGACCTATCACACAGGGGCCATCCAGATCAAAGCCCTGCAAAATGTGTCTTTCACTCTGCAAAAGGGGGAATTCGCAGCCGTTGTCGGAGAATCCGGCTCAGGAAAAAGTACTCTGCTAAACTGTATTGGCGGACTGGACGTTCCCACTTCCGGCAAAATATACCTGGACAAAGAAGATCTCTTCTCCATGGATGAAACCAAAAGAACGATCTACCGGCGACAGAACATCGGATTTATCTTTCAGTCCTTTCACCTGATCTCCGAGTTAAATGTGGAACAGAATATCATCTTTCCCCTGCTTTTAGACCATCAAAAACCTGACAAAGAACAGGTAAATGAGATTCTTCGCCTGCTTGGACTCCTCGACCGCCGGCACCATCTTCCCAGTCAGCTATCCGGCGGCCAGCAGCAGCGGGTGGCTATCGGCCGGGCCCTTATCACAAGGCCCGCCTTGATATTGGCAGACGAGCCCACGGGAAACCTGGACTCCAAAAATAGCCAGGATGTAATGGAGCTGCTCTTAGAGGCTTCCCGCCGTTACCAACAGACCGTCCTGATGATTACCCACAACGCAAACCTAGCCGCCGGCGCGGACCATGTTCTGAATGTCACTGACGGTATTCTGAGAGATCTGGGGAGGCTTGAAAATGAAACATTATCTTGATTTGATTCCTATTTCGGAAAAGGTACATCGAAGACAGAGCCGTATGACCCGGGCCTGCATCTTTCTGGCAGTTTTTCTCGTCACGGTCATCTTCAGCATGGCTGACATGCAGATTCGAACGGAAAAAAACCAGGCCATACAGTCTGATGGAAAGTGGCATGCGTGCTTCGCAGGACTCACGGAGGAGGAAGGTCAGCTTCTGTCCGCACGCCCCAAAATTCAAGAGATCTCCTGGTACGGAGTGACAAACTACGGCCTCGACATGGGGTACACCGTTTCCGGCACGCAGACCGTTCTGTGCGGTTTTGACAAATCCTTCCTTGAGCTTTTTCCCGTGGCCAAGACAACCCAAGGAACCTATCCGGTCAAGGACAACGAAGTCATAGCCACAGAAAGCCTGAAAGACCAGCTGGGCATACAAATCGGTGACACCTTGTCTTTGAAAACTCCTGACCGCGTCTTGACTCTCACGGTCTGCGGCTTTACAAAAAATACTTCCATGCTGACAAAGCATGACGCCTTCGGCCTTTTTTTCAACACCTCCGGCTACCAGAAGTTTTTTTCAGAAGACACCCTGGCCTCCGACAGTGTCTACTATGTCCAGTTCACCCCTTACTGCAACATTCAAAAAGAAATTTCTGAAATTCAGACACAGTTTGGCCTCTACGAGAAACAGATCACACAAAATACGAAGCTTCTGGCTATGATGTTCCAAAGCAACGACTCTTATATGCTTCAGTTATATCTGACTGCCGCCGTTCTCGCCTTCCTGGTGATGGTCGCCGGCATTTTGATGATCACCAGCAGCCTGAACAGCAATATCTCCCAGAGAATTGAATTCTTTGGCCTGATGCGTTGTCTGGGCGCGACATCAAAACAAATCCGGCGTTTTGTCATACGGGAAGCGCTCTGCTGGTGCAAAACCGCAGTTTTTCTAGGCCTTACGGCAAGCATCCTCGTGACCTGGGGACTGTGCGCTATGCTCAGATTCCTAAGCCCCGGCCTCTTTTTGCAGATGCCTGCCTTCAGTGTCAGCTGGGCCAGCCTCATTCTCGGTCTGTCCATTGGGCTGATAACGGTCCTGCTGGCCGCGATTTCCCCCGCAAAGAAGGCCTCGAGGGTGTCCCCTTTGACCGCCGTCAGTGGCAATACTCACGCCTTCGCCCAGCCTTCTAACAAATCTGCGAGCACCCGGCTTTTTTCTGTGGAAATCGCCCTTGGCATCCACCATGCGGCAGGGAGCAAAAAGAACTTGATTTTGATGGCTGGTTCCTTTGCGTTCAGTATCATCCTGTTCCTAGCTTTCAGTCCCGCCGTCAGTTTCTTAAACCATGCCTTTAACCCATTAAAACCCTATGCCCCGGATCTGACCATTTCCAGCGACGACAGCAGTCTCACCATCTCAAAAAATCTAGCTAGTCAGATAGCAGAACATCCGGCTGTCAAACGAGTTTATGGACGGAGTATTTCTTCAAACCTGACAGTCAGAACAAAGGGAAAAGACCTTGCTGTCAATCTGGTCTCCTATGAAGAACATCAGCTTCAATGGGCCAAAGACGCCCTGCTGGAAGGAGAAACGAAACAACCCAAGGTGGAAAGATCCTTGATCTTCACGGTCTATTCCCAGGATAATCCGCTGACGCTTCACAGCACGTTTTCTGTGAATGCAGACTCCTCAAAAGAGTTCTCTGTGGACGGAGTGGTGTCTTCCTACCCGTTTCACTCCATGGACGGGACACCGACCATAATCTGTTCAGAACCGCTGTTCCTGGAGCTGACGGGAAAGAACGGCTACTCTGTCATAGATGTTCAGCTAAAAAAAGAAGCCTCAGACGAAGATGTCCAAGAGCTTCGCACTCTGCTCCCAGAAGGCGTTTCCTTTTCCGACCTCAGATTGAGCAATCAGGAGACCACTGGAGCTTTCTACTCCTGCGCACTGTTCATCTACGGTTTCTTGGTGGTGATCGCTTTGATCTCTGTCTTCAACATCGTCAACAGCATTGCCCTGAGCGTCACCTCCAGAATCCAGCAGTATGGCTCCATGCGTGCAATCGGAATGAGCAGCCGGCAGCTCACAAAAATGGTAGCGGCCGAGGCTATGACCTACGGATTCTGTGGAATTCTCGCCGGCTGCGCAGCCGGACTCCCGCTGAACCGTTTTCTCTTTCAGCGGCTGGTCTCCTTCCGCTGGGGCGATGCCTGGACTCTGCCTGTCTTTGCGCTGCTTGTGATCCTCTCGGTCGTTTTACTGTCCGTACTGCTCTCCATTCTTGGACCCACAAGACGCATCCGTAACCTGGTGATCGTGGATACCATCAATGACTTATGAGCAAAGTGGGCAAGCCCACTTCAACTCCCCATTTCCCCAATCTTTGAGGGGTGCAGCTCACTTTGCAGTGCACTACCTTACTGCGGTGTACATCCTTCGCAAAGAGTTTCTGTCATAGGAAAGAGCTTTCACACACTAGCGTGACACGGTCTTTCCTATGACAAAACAAACCACGCTGGGTGCTAAGCACGGCAGCGTGGTTTCTCCTATTTCCCCATGCAGTCCAACATATTTTTGAGTCTCCTTAAATCTCCATCCAAATGCTGATACATCTCCACATAATAAGGATATAACTTATCATACGCCTGTACCCACTCGTCCACAGGCTGTATGATCTCATTTACCTTGACAATCTGCTCTACTGCTTTTGTCAAATTTGGAAATACTCCGACCTTATTTCCCACGATAAACACATCGCCCACTGGTACGTCGCCGGACTTTTCATCCAGCAAATACACAGGCATTTTCAGCATAGACGCTTTAATCTGTGACCAAGTACGGCTCTTTGCCCCTCCGCCACAGATCCGCAGCACCTTCGCTTTCGCCCCTGACTCCTTCACTGTCTCTATCACATGGCGCAGGGCATAGGCAGTACCTTCAAATACCGACCGTACCAAGTCCGCCCGCTTCATTTCCATTCCCATGCCGATGAACATCCCTCTGGCATATTCATTCCACAGAGGCGCTCTCTCGCCCAGCAGATATGGGAAAAAGAACACACCGCCGGCACCCGGCTTTGACTCCAAAGCCAGCTCGTTTAGGTAAGTATAGATATTTTTATCATGCTCTTTCGCGTACTGCCGTTCTTCTGCCGCCATTGTCTCTATAAACCATTTCAGCGCTGCCCCGCTGGTCTGAATCGGCGCGTCATATACCCAGGGCATCCCGCTGATGGCGCAGGGCTTCGTCACCACCGGAAGATCCGGAGCGCTTTTGATATCGCTTCCCACGAATACCAAAGAAGTCGTCCCGGAAGACTCCCCTGCTTCCCCTAAGCGGCTCATACCTGTAGCATACATGGCCGCCATGGCATCACTACAGCCTGCCACCACTGGAATCCCCGCAATCAAACCAGTTTCCTTTGCCGCCTCATCCGTGACAAAGCCAATAATCTCATCTACCAGCCGAGGCTTGGGCAGATAGTCATCCAGGTTTACTCCAATCACATCCCCGATCTCTTTTGACCATTCCATTGTGCTGATATCCAGACACTGTGTCCGGGATGCCTGGTCGATATCCGTCGTCATGTTCCCCGTAAGCTTGTAATTAATAAAAGAACTGGCCTGCAAAAAAGCCTTTGTCTTGCAAAACAGCTCCGGTTCGTTTTTCTTAAACCACAAGATTTTATTAGGCATAAAAGCCACGGAGGGCTGGCCGCCTACAATCTGTACGAAACGTTCAAATCCAATTTTATCTACAATATAGTGCAGCTCATTGGCAGAGCGCCCATCCTGATAAGTAATCGCATTGCGAAGCGGTCTTCCCTGTACGTCCACCGGCAGTAGCGTGACTGTATGGGAACTGATGGAAATTCCACGGATACGTTTCACTACATCCTCACCCGCCTGTTCCGTTATCTGGCGGAAAATTTCCACCGTATTGGCCCACCATTCCTTAGCATCCTGTTCCTGCATATCCGGTCCCGGATTTAAAAAACGGCTGGGCCTGGCAGCCTCCGCAGCAACCGTCCCATCCTCTGCCATAATAACTGCCTTTATGTTCGTTGTTCCGCAATCCATCCCCAACAGGTAGTTTTCCACTCTTCCCATGCTTATTTTCCTCCATTTTTCGTGCTCTTATCTACACATTTTTCTCCTTACACCAAGCTTAACAAAATCCTCTGTTTAACTCAAAACAGTATTTTCCTTATGCAAGCGGAAAAATTATTACTTCCGTTATATAACGGCAATTTTAAATTTGAATTTGTCCGCATCGAAACCTATACTGAGTCCATAGACAGAAAATCAAAAAAACCGAAAGGAGTTTTTACTATGGAAATGAAAGCAGCATTGATGTACGGACCAAACGACATCCGCGTGGAAATGGTGGAAAAGCCTACCTGCCCAGTGGATGGTCTGATCTTAAAAATTATGGCCGTGGGACTTTGCGGTTCTGACATCCGCAACCTGACCAGCGATTCCAGAAAAGGCAATTATCCTTTTATTTACGGGCATGAGATTGTGGGAATCGTGGATGAAACCGGGCCTAAGGAAAGTAAATATCAGGTTGGTGAACGGCTCTTTTTGTTCCCCGGTACTTACTGTATGGAATGCGAGGAATGTATCAGCGGCCACAGTGAAAACTGCTCTAACACAGAAGTAGCACACCTGGCTGGAACCGGCGGTTTCGCTCAGTTCGTAGCGGTATCCGGTGAGAAAATCCGCCGGGGCGGCATCTACAAAATTCCTGTGAATGTCTCCTTCGAAGCTGCCAGCCTCGGCGAACCGCTGACTTCCGTGTTCGCCTGCCTGGAAAATGTGAACGTGGGCTATCCTGACACCCTGGTCATCATTGGTGCCGGCCCCATCGGATGTTTCATGGCACAGCTCGCAAAACATAGAGGCGCTCAGCGTGTCATCATGCTGGACTTAAACGACAGGCGCCTGGAAATGGCCAAAAACTTCGGCGTGGACGTCACAGTGAACAGTTCAAAAGAAGATCCTATTCAAGCCGTTCTGCGGCTGACAAACCAAAAAGGTGCGGATAAGGTAATCTCAGCCACCCCCGCCAACACTACCCAGACCCAAAGCATTCATATGGTAAAAAAAGGCGGACTGGTCGTCTTCTTCGGCGGCGTGCCAAAGGGCTCCATGACCGAGCTGGACTGCAACCTGATTCATTACAACAACATCTGGATTAAAGGCCATTTCGGTGCCTCCTACAGCCAGTCCCAGAGAGCTTACCAGCTGGCGATCTCTCCTAGCTTTCCAACCGAAAAGTTCATCACCCACATTCTTCCGCTGAATAAAATCAATGAGGGAATTCAGCTCACAAAAACCGGAGAGGCCATCAAAGTGGTTCTGCATCCTTGGGATTAATTTTTTATAGAAGCAGTTCAGTTAGGAAGCTGAACTGCTATTCTTTTTTGCTATCAGCTAACTGCGGTACCACGATGGATAGCAGTAGGAAATTTTCACCGATAGCTACATACTATATGAGTAAATAGTGACCTTGTTTTCGAAAACTCCTATTTTCTATATTGACATATTGCAGATTTTATTCTACAGTCACACTAATAAAATTTTCTGGCCTCTATAATCTGTGCTGTACAGTTTATGTTCTATGGCTCTAATAGTCTTTATAGCGTTTTCCCACCTTTAAAAAAGAAGAAATGTCAGCCCATCTTTATAAATCAAATCGTAGATGCAATACTTGCTCAACAATAGATTTACCTGGACAGCCAGTAGAACGGCTATGGTTCTCCGTCCTGAGTCTTGACAGGAGGGGATGCTTATGAGTGATTATGAGATACTTATGATAATTCTGACAACTGCCAGTTTAATCGTAACAATCCTTACATACACCCATAAGAAATAGCCGCCCTGCTCTCTAGAAAAGAATAGGCGGCTAAATCCTTAGCATTATATTCACCAGGGCAGGGAGCCTTATCCTCCCTTACTGGCTGTCTTGTTAAATGTATTATATTACACAACATTTTTTTTGTCAAATCCCCAAAACGTTGTACTGTGTTCTGACCGGCATGCTGTATTTATCGTCCTGGCAGCTTTTCATAAATTCGATAGGGAAAGATCTATTCTCCCTGAGAATCCAGAGCCTGTGCATCCGTTGTCGGTGCTTTTATACATGCCACTAGACCGATCACAACCAAAGCCGCTGCAGATACCAGAAAACGGTTGGCGATATCATCGCCCAGAATGCTGGCCATGGCATTGACCACATACGCGGAAATAAAGTTGCCGACGTTATAGGTTGCCGATACAATTGCGATCGCCAGCGATGCCTGCGCCGGATGCACCATATTGGCCGCAAAGGTAACCGCTCCCGGATTTCGGATGGCGAAACCAAATCCTACAATGACCGCTCCGACACAAATCACCAGATAGCTGGTGGAAAATCCAACCATGGCAGTACCCGCCGCCATTAAGAGAATCGCCGCGCCAATGGTAAAACGCTTGAAAATTTTCACCGTCGTTCCCAGTACCAGGCCGCCCAGGATACCCACTACCTGCATAATCGCAGCCACGGTACCCGCCGTGCTGGCATCACCGATTCCCTTGCGGTCCAGATACATGGCAATGTTTGTGTTGAAGGTTGCGACAAAAATCCCGGTAATCAGGCACAGAATGCCAAAATAAACCATACTGCCGGAAATTGCGCTTCCTTTTCCTTTTTCCACCCTTGGAGTGGTTTCTCCCTTGGGAACCGTCAATAGAATGATAAGAATAATCGGCAGCGCAATTAAGAAGACCAGATATCCTCTCTTCCAGCCTGCCATTGCTGTCAAAAGACCGGAACCTTTCGCGATGATCGTGCCACCGATGCTTACAAAAATGGACTGAAAACCCATAATCCTGGATTTTTCCAAGCCAGTAAAATAATCCGAAATCAGCGACGAACTGGTAACTACTACAAAAGACAGGCCCACGCCGATGATAATGCTAGACAAATACAGCATCCAAAGCTGTGAGCTCAATACCTGCGGAAGCAGCGCACCCGCCAGCATCAAAAAAGTTCCGATCATTGCAATATCTCTCTTGGTAATTTTAGATTCCAAAAACGGCTCCAAAATCATTGCTGGCAAAGTAACTAGATTAATCAGTGTCAGAACAATCTGAATCGCAGAATCACTTGCATCTGGGAAGAATTTCCCTACTTCTGCCAAGATAGGCGCCAACGCGCTGTTGCAGGCCATGGTCAAGGACATCACCAGCAGACCGGCCGCTATTACTTTTTTGCTTTTTCCCTGTGACATTTTTCGTCCCCCTTCTTCTGGTGTATGAGCTTTTGCCGTATCCGTCGCCGAATACATCAAAAGCCCATACATCCGGTAATTGTCATCGGTTCCAGATATACTTTCTTTCTTCGCCTTTCACATAGGCCAAAACTTCCTGAGCCATCATCTCACCTGACCAGTTATCCACATCTGTAGTAAGTCCCGCCATATGAGGGGTGCAGACCACATTGCGCATGGACAGCAGCGGATGGTTTGCCGGAACCGGTTCCTCCCAGTACACATCTACGGCTGCTCCCGCTATCGCTTTATTTCGCAGAGCTTCAATAAAATCCTTCTGATCAATCACTGCCGCCCGCGCGGTGTTAATTACATAGGCCGTAGGTTTCATCTTAGAAAACCATTCCTTGTTTACCATTCCCTTCGTGGATTCCAGCACCGGCAGGTGAATGCTTAACATATCGCACTCCCTTAACATCGTATCCAAATCCACTGCTTTCGCGCCGTCTGCTTCGATCTTTTCTGCCGGCATATAAGGGTCATAGGCCAGAATCTCCATACCGAATGCCTTCGCCCGAACGGCCACCTCCCGGCCAATCGCTCCATAGCCTGCGACTCCCAGCTTCTTTCCATACAGTTCAAAGCCGATTCCATAATCTGTAAAAGGATGCTTTTCATCCAGCGGCCCAAACGTGACGTTCTTGACGTCCGGCACATCGTAAATATTTTCCTTAGCCGGTCCTGTATGCTCTCCTTTCAGCAACCCCGTAGCGCTCAAGGTCAGATGTCTGGCCGCCGCAATCATAAGTCCCATGTTAAATTCTGCCACTGCGACCCGGTTTCTGCCGGGTGTGTAGGAAAGCCTTAATCCCGCGGCTTTGACCGCTTCATTGTCCACAGTAACCGGAGTTCCCTTCGCTGCCCCGATAAATTTCATCCCGGCCTCTGCCCAGGTCTGGATCGTGTCTGCTCCGGCATACTCATCACCCAGCACCACAATCTCAAAGCCCGTACACTCTTCTTTTGTCATCTCTTCTGTCACATTGCCTTTTCCATGCTTTAATTCCCCGGCAATGGTAATATCACAAAATTCCTTGATCTCTTCCATCCTTTTTTCCGGAAGCTTTGTACATAGTACCATCTGCTTTTTCATAGTTATCCGTCCCCTTTCTTTTCTAAGCCTACACCAGAAGCGCAGAATAATAACCGTTATTTACAGCGTCATAAATTTTTCCTACCTTCCGGCAATCCCCGATGATATGGTATTCGTCCACCAAGTCTGCCAGGGCATCCACCTTGTCATAAGGAGAAGCAAATCCCAACGCACAAACTACCGTATCGCCAGCGATCACAAACTCTTTCCCGTCTCTTTTACAGAGCACGCCTTCCGGCAACACTTCTTTTACCTTTGTATTCACATGACAGACTGCCGCCTTTTCAACCTGCGGCATCAACCCGCCCCGGTAAAAAGAATTTACTTCCATGGCAATCTCCGGCTTCATCTCCACAATGACGCACTCTTTTCCTTCATGGGCAAAGCCTACCGCACCTTCCGCACCCACCAGGCCTCCGCCGAGAATAATAAGCTTCTGTCCCAGTTTCTCCGGATGCAGCTCCGCGTCAACAGCCATAACCACATGCTCGCCATCCAGCCCTTTGATGGGCGGACGCAGTTCTCTGGAACCAATGGCCACAAACAGGGCGTCCGGCGCAAATGCTTTCACGTATTCCGGAGTCACCTCCGTATGAAATTCCACCTTTACGCCCGCTTCTTTTACCCGGTTTTCCAGCACAGTAATCAGCTTACGGATATCCTCTTTGAAATAGGCAGCCCCCGCCGGATGCAGATTCCCTCCAAGCCGGTCTGTCTTCTCCACTAAGGTCACATCGTGTCCTCTCTTAGCCGCCGTAATGGCGGCTTCCATCCCTGCCGGCCCGCCTCCTGCCACCAGTACTTTTTTCCTCTGCTTCGGTGCAGACTTTGCAAATCTATCCGCCAGCTGTTCGCCCATAACTGGATTCACCGCGCATTTTACCATCTCCAGTTCACCAGTAGCTCCAAAGCATTCATAACATCTCAGGCATGGCGTGATATCCTCCTCACAGCCATAGGCCGCTTTATCCGGCAGATACGGATCCGCCAGGCTTGCGCGCCCCAGCTCCACTACATCCGCCTGTCCGGACGCAAGAATTTCTTCCATCTGCGCAGGGTCATTCAGGGAACCCACACAGGCTACTGGAGTTTTCACATGCCTCTTAATTTCCGCCGCCAGATACACATTCACTCCCCTCGGGAAAAAAGCGGAGGGATGGGTTCGGCAGAACATCGCGGGATCCTCATGATTTCCGCAGGAGACATTAATCAGATCTACTCTGCCGTCAATCATCTTGGCCAGTCTGGTGCAGTCTTCCAAATTCAGGCCGATCTCCGAAAAATCATCACCAGAAATTCTGGCTTCGATGGGGAAATGAGGTCCGACGCCTTCCCGGACCGCGTCCAGAGCCAGCAAAAAGAATCTGGCGCGATTCTCAAAGGAACCGCCGAATTCATCGGTACGCCGGTTCCAGACCGGAGACAAAAACTGCGAGAACAGCCATCCATGGGCCGCATGTACCTGCACCATGTCAAATCCTGTCTCTTTGCAGAGCTTTGCCGCTTTTTTGTAGGATTCTATAATTTCATAAATTAACTCTCTTGGCATCTCCTGTACCTCTCCGGCCGGCATCTGCATATGGCTGGGCCCGTAGGCCACCTTACAGGTGTCCACATCGCCACCCACACTGGCCAGGCCACCGTACATGCCCCCATGAGAAAGCTGTATATTCGCATAAGCACCTGCATTGTGGATGGCCCTAGCTGCCTCCGTCATACCCTGACGCACACCAAAAGCATCCAGCTGCAGTTGCTTATTGTGAGATTTTCCTGTGGCTGAATGCACAATGGCTTCCCCGTAGGTCACCACTCCTGCTCCACCTTTTGCCTTCTCCTCCAGATACGCGATCATCTCCGGTGTAAAATGGCCGTTTAAATCAATCATACTGGGGCTGGTAGGCGCGCAGATGATACGATTTTTCATTCTTATATTCCCAATTCGGATAGGTGAAAACAGGTGCGGAAATTTTTCCCCATATCTACACTTCTTTTTGATCTCCATTTTATCCTCCCTTCTCCCAATTCCTCTTTTTACTGAGGAAGGTCTCAGAACGCTTTTTTCAAAATTGACAGTATGTCTTCTTTGGTAATTCCCTGTCTTGGATTAAAATTCAGCACTGGCTCTTTTAACACATCGTCCGCCAGCATCTCGAAATCCTTCTCCTCAATCCCCTGCTGCGACAGCGTCTTGATCTGCAGCTCTTTCGTCAACCTTAAAAGTTCCCTCGAAAGCAGATATTTATCCTCTTCCAGATTTCCCGTCACCGACAGCTCAATCGCTCTGGCCAGCTCTACCATTTTTTCCGGGCAGCTCTCTGCATTATATTCCATAACATAGGGAAGTACTGCCGCGTTTGCCATACCATGCGCGAGATGAAAATGCGCGCTTAACGTATGAGCAATCCCGTGCACCAGTCCCAAATTGGCATTGGAAAAACCAAAGCCTACGATAATACATCCTAGCATCATCTGCTCTCTGGCCGCCATATCAGAACCATCCTTTACCGCCAAAGGCAGATTTTTATGAAAAATCTGCAAACTCTTTAAAGAATGGTACTCTGTCAACGGCGTCGCCATATTGGAAATATAGCTCTCCACCGCGTGTGTGATTGCGTCCATTCCCGTAGCCGCAGTCACAGAGGGCGGCGTACTCTTTGTAAATTCCGGGTCTGCAATCACCTTGTTCGCTGTGATTTTGTTGTCAATAATCACATACTTGCAGACAGCTTTTGTATCCGTCAGCGCCACCACGTTGGTGATCTCACTGGAAGTCCCTGCCGTGGTAGGAATCGCTATCAGCGGAAGAACCGGGGTTTTTACCAGTCCAATGCCGCCGTACCGTCCAATAGGCCCTTCATTTGTCATCAAAATATTCACTGCCTTAGTCAAGTCAATACAGCTTCCGCCTCCCACAGCCACAAATACATCGACGTTTTCCCTGCGCGCTATTTCAGCCGCCTCTTCCACCACCTCGTTGGTGGGATTGGGAATCACGCCCTCAAAAACCGTGATCTTTACCTGCGCTTTCTCCACTTCGTTTAGAACCTTTTGAGCAATACCAACCCGCTTCACGCTGGAACCATATACCACCATCACGCTTTTGGCTTTGTAAGCTTTCAAGATTTCCGAAAGCTTATGTACTGCGTCTTTTCCAAATACCACATCACTGCTTGCGTAAAATTCTTTCGCCATTTCGCCGTCCCCTTCCTATCAGTCAAAACGGACATTTACAGTCCGTCTTGCTGCTTGTTCATAGCCTTACTGCCATTTCTCTGCTGAGATCAAACCGCTTTGTCCGCCGCAATCAGCGCTTTCATCGCCGCCACGCCTTCTTTTGGCATGGGCTCATAGGTGCCAAGTACCTTCGCATAGAATGCGGTGGTAGCCATTTCTTCTGTATACACCGTCGCAGACATCGCTGCTTTCATATCTTTTCCACAGCAGAACATGCCATGATTTTTAATCAGAACGCTTCTTCCATCTTTACCCAGAGCTTCCACCACCTTGTCTGCAACATCGTCACTGCCCGGCATGGTAAAAGGAACCTTACGAACCGGAACAAATTCACACTGAGGCGGCGTAATCGCCTCCAACTCTTCATTTCCCATCGCCATGATCGTCGCAAACATTCCATGCGTATGCACGGTTGCCTTCACATCCGGACGGGCACGCATGACCGCTGTATGCATGGGAACCTCTGAGGAAGGTTTATATCTTCCGTCCAGCCATTTCCCATTTAAGTCAACAATGGCAATATCCTCTAACTGCATACCTTTATAGGGAATACCACTAGGTGTAATTGCAACGACATCATCTTTCTCATCCCTCAGTGCGATATTGCCGGAGGTTCCTTTAATCAGTCCCTGATCTACTGCATCTAAAATAGCCTCTAACACAATTTTGCGGATTCTCTCATATTTCATTGTCTTAATTCCTCCTGGTCTCTTTTCGTTTTCTGAGCTTATTGTATGACATCTCTCTTCCATCCAGCAATCGCATTTTTTCCTTTTTAAAGCGGAAATAAAATCCGATTTTTCTTGACTTTTCCGGTACTTACTTTTTATGATAGACTTAAATATATAATAATCTCCTCCACCATGAGGAAATTTTTAAGGAGGTTCTTATGGTAGATATCCATCTTTCTCTGCGGCAACGCAAACTGCTGCATTACATCCAAGACCAGCACAGCTATGTGACAGGCACAGAGCTGGCCAATCATCTACAGGTTTCCGCCCGCACTATCCGCAGCGATGTAGCGGAAATCAATGAAAATCTGCAGGGCACAGGAATTTCCATTATCTCCAAGCGCAGTCTGGGCTATCTGCTAAAGGTGGAAGACAAAAAGCTGTTAAAAGAACTAAATCAGGTCAGCAACACGTTTCTTACCCGTGACGACCGAACACGACATATGGCCTTTTGTCTTTGCCTGGCTGAAGAACCCATTAACCTCTATACACTGGAAGATGAAATGTTTATCAGCCGTACCACTTTGGAGCATGACCTGGCCGCCCTGCGAAAAAAATATGTGCTTCCCTATCCCCATATCAACTACTGTAGAAGCAAAAACCACATTTTCTTTGAAGACAACGAACGAAAGAGACGAATTATCTTAAATACTTTATTCTCAGAAAACTGGAACTACAATGCCAGGGGAAACGCTTTCTATCAGTATCAATATCTGGACGAAGAGCTGGTGGACTTAATTATGCTGGAAAGCCAGTTTTATCTGAGAAAATACGGTATCGTACTGGAAGATATCAACATGATCGTACTGAATCTGGCGATTGCCATCGCCTGCTGCCGTATGAATGACGGCCATTTTCTGGAAAGCAGAAAAGAACCACTGCCTCTGGACCCGGCCTGTGTTCATGCCGCGGACGATCTGCTGGAATCTCTCGAAAAAAAATTAGGCTGCATATTCCCTGATTCCGAACGCCAGGAAATTTATCTGCATCTTTCCTGTGCCCGGCTTTTGGATTCCTCCGCCTTAAGCTTTGGCACTTTAGAGCTTTACTTCGCGCCGGAGACTATCGCTTTTGCCAACGATTACCTGGCGTTGATCCGAGAAAAATTTCAGTTGAGTTTTTCGGACAATGAAGATTTTTATATTACCCTCCTACAGTATCTGCGCTATTTATCCATGCCGCTCCATTACTTAAATACCATTCAGACTCACACAGATATCGTTCGTTCCAATCTGCTCATTGAATACGAAATCGCTATCTTAATTCAGCCTCTGGCCCTGTCCTATACCGGAGACTACTGGGATGAGACAGAACTGATGTACCTGGCTTTTTGTATCTCCGGAGCACTGGAAGCCGCAAACCGCACGTATCCAAAACTGAAAACTGTAATCATGGCTCACTTGAATATGCCTGCGTCCTGGCATTTAAAGCAAAAACTTCTGAGTGCCTTTCATGATTATCTGGAACTGACTGCTCTGCTTCCGGTGTACAGCAAGGACACCTATGACTTTTCCAAAACGGATCTTATCATTACAACTGCAAATAAAACCCTGACATGTGACCCTCACTGCAAGACCCTGCTGATCTCTCCGTTTTTTACGAAGACAGATCAGATGAACTTGGAAAAACATATTTTCCAGATACACATCAACCGGCTTTACGGCCAAAAGCTGCCTTCTTTGTTTCAACTTTTGCAGGAGGCTTTCTGGCATGAGGCAATCCTGACAGACAGCCGTGTCTCCATCATTGAACTGCTGTCCCGCGATTTTCTGGATGCAGGCTACGTGGAACTGGACTATGTGGAAGACCTCTTAAGAAGAGAGGCCATCCTGCCCTTTGCCTTTCAGCCTGGCGTAGCATTTTTATCTTCCCTTGTGCCCAGCAAGAAAACCTGTCTCTCTGTGGCTACTTTGGAGCACCGTATCAAATGGAACTCTTACAAAATCCGTACCGTCATCCTCGCCGCAGTCTGTCCCGGCGACAGCACCCTGGTATTCAAGCTGCTGAATGAGCTCTATTACAGCTCCCGTAATTACGAGGATGCAAAGTTCCTAAAGACGAAAGAAGAACTGTTGAATTTCTTTGCAGACTTCGCTTATCGCACATAAACGCAAAAGCAAGCTACCCAAAAACGTGGAAGGAGCCGGCATACACATGCCCGCTCCTTCCACAGGAAGATATCATTTTATTATCATTTTTCCATCAATTCCGGATGTTTTAATTTGTCCCATTTTCCTTCTTCTGTCCTCGCCACAATCAGGATGTTTACCAGAAATAAGCACATATACACAATATAAGCCCCTGTCAGACTTCCAGTGATTTTCATAACCACCGCATTCACCAAAAAGTTAAGGCATCCGATACAGTAATTGATAGGGAAAATCACACCGTTAACCTTCGGATAATCCAGCACTCCAAAGACAGAAGCCGGAAAAGATAAGGACATATTCGTGCTGCCTCCAAGGGAGAATCCTACAATAAAAATCGAAAGATAGACAAATGGCAGCCAAAAAGCGGCCAGCAGGTTAAAGAAGATTCCAAGAGCAAAAATTCCGCAGTAGATCATACAAGCTCTTTTGGTTCCGATCTTCGTGTCCAGATAACCAATCGTATAGCTGCCTAAGATTCCTATCAGCCCTGCCGCCGTCATGGCACCGATGGCCACTTTCCCGGACAGCCCAAGAGAGATGTTGCGCTGTACGAACTGGGTAATGACTCCCAAAAGCCCCAAGGTGATAAATCCAGGCACCATGGCCGTCAGCCACACCTCTTTACATTTGAGCATCTTGGGAACCGTCCAGTTGCTGACATAGGCAGCCTGTCCGGCGATCTTCCGGTACTCTTTTTCGTATACTTCCTTCGTCACATTGTCCGGATAAACACCCGCCTCCTGGGGAGTATCCCGTAGAAATACCCACGCAAACACGCCCAGCAGCACCGCGGCCACCGCAAACACCGATAAACTCGTCTTATACTGCGCCATCGTCAAAAGCACTGTCATAAGCGGAGCCAGTACTGCCGTGCCGATATTCGCTCCGATGGTGCTGATTCCATTTACCACACCGCGTTTTTTGGGAAACCAGTCGGACTGCATAGGGCCTGTGCACAGATAAAAACAGCCCTGCCCGCAGCTTACCATGATACACTGGCTGACAGCGTACATTACAATATTCTCCGCCCGTAAAAACAAAAAATAAAATGTCAGTCCAAAAATGATAAACAGCACCGCGCTGACTTTTCTTCCGCCAAACCGGTCACGGAATTTCGCAATGACAAACATCATAATTACGCCCACAAAACCTGCCACGGTCCCCATACTCAGACACAATTCATAATCCAAACCCGCTCCTGCTGCAATCTCTGGTAGCGCCACATTTAACCCGTCGTTTACACCCGCATTCGTCACCATCATTGCCAAGATCGCAAAAATCATCAAATACCAACCTTTTCCGAGACGGAAACTCTCCCGGACCGTTAATTTTTTCTCCATTGCAACACCTTCTCCCACACCGTTTTCTCACAAATATCCTTTGCTTTTGTCGGTATTCGATGCATCAAATTTGTAACCAACCGTTGAGTTTACAATAACCTATTTTGTTGTTTTCTGACAACTAAGTTTTTTCCGCAATAAAGCGGAAAAAGAAAAGACAAGAAGTGTCATTTTGACAGCTTTCTTGTCTCTTTTTGTCATTCCTATTTCGTCAGCACAGTTCTCACGGCCTTTTTCCAGCCCTGGTACTTTCTCTCTCTGACTTCCTTTTCCATCTGAGGCTCATACTTCGTGCGTTTCAATTTACAGAAAATTTCCTGTCCCCATACGCCCAGAGCCAGCCCTGCCGCATAAGCGGGGCCAATGCCGGACAGTTCCTCTGAATCCGGAACCTGTACCCCCGCATCGGCGATATCACTTTGAAACTGCATCAGATAGGAATTCCTTGTGGGGCCTCCATCCACCCGCAGTTCTCCCACCTTGACGCCAGCGTCCTCGCTCATGGCCCGAACAATATCGGTGATCTGGTAGGCGATACATTCCACTCCTGCCCGAACCAGTTCGGCTTTCCCAGTCGTCCTGGTCATACCCACAATAGAGGCTGCCGCATGACTGTCCCAATAAGGAGCGCCCAGTCCCGAAAACGCTGGAACCAGATACAAGGAATCGTCAGAAACCGCCTTCCTCGCCAAATCCTCCGTCTCCGCCGGGGACTGTATCAGCTTCAAATCATCTTTCAACCAGGTGATGACCGCACCTGTATAATTGAGATTGCCTTCCAGCACATAGTTCACCTTTCCGCCGATCTTCCAGGCCAGGGAAGTCACAACCCCATGGCTGCTCAGCACCGGAGTCTCACCGATATTCATCATGATCGAGGAACCGGTTCCGTAGGTGGACTTCGTCATTCCTGAGTGCAGGCAGCCCTGCCCGAACAGAGAACCATGGGAGTCTCCCAGCACCCCGTGAATGGGCACCGGATGCGGCAGCGTTCCCTCAAAGTCCGTCTCTCCAAAATCAGAATCCGAGTCGCATACCTGCGCCATGTTGGCAGGGTCAATCCCAAACATCCTGCATACTTCCTCATCCCATCTCAGCTCAAAGATGTTGAACAGTTGCGTGCGGGAGGCATTGGAATAGTCCGTCTTGTAGGATTTTCCACCTGTCAGCTTATAAATCAGCCAGCTATCCACAGTTCCATGGCAAATCTGCCCTTTCTGTGCCTTTTCGGCCGCTCCATCCACATTTTCCAGAATCCAGGCAATCTTCGACGCTGGAAAATAGGGAGACAGCGGAATCCCCGTAGCCTGACGGATTCTCTCAGCATTTCCGTTCTTTTCCACACGCTCGCAGAGCTTGGTCGCCCTAGCACACTGCCAGACAATTGCCTGTCCTAGAGGTTCTCCGGTGACTTTGTCCCAGGCCAGAGAAGTCTCTCTTTGATTGCTGATTCCCGCGCAGACCACCTGAGCCGGGTCAATTCCTGACTCTTCCATCAGATTTTTCACCACGGTGATGGTGTTCTCATAAATCTCCATGGGATCATGGGAAACCCATCCTTTCTCATTGACAATTTGACGGTGAGACTTATCCGCCCTCTTTATCAGACTCCCACTCTCATCGAACAGAAGCGCCTTCGTCCCCTGGGTGCTCTGATCTACGCTGATGATATATCTCTGTGACATACTTACTTTTCACTCCTTATGCTATTCTTGGCAAAGACGGGGCCCCTACCAGTCCACACTTTCTACCTCCGCTTTTACGGGAATCGAAGCGGTCGCTCCTTCCCTGGATACCGCGATTGCAGACGCCTTCGCTGCCAGTTTAAGCCCTTCATCCACGGGCATTCCCTCCAAGATAGAGGAGATAAAATATCCGGTGAAGGTGTCTCCCGCCGCCGTCGTATCTACTGCCTGTACTGAGAAGATTCCCTGACGATATACCTGATCTTTGTACTGATATACAGAACCGTCTTTTCCCAGGGTCAGTACCACCTGCATATCCGGGTACAGCTCCTTTAAACGGACCAAAATCTTTTTCTCATCCTTCTCTCCTGTCACCTGTGCTCCTTCCACCTCGTTGAGAAGAAGCATGGAAATTTTTTTGAAATCGCAGCTGTCAAGCTTCTCATTATAAGGCGAAGGATTCAGAATAATCATCATTCCCTTTTCATAGGCCTGGTTGATGATATAGTCCAGCAGATTGATCTCATTTTGCAAAAGCAGAATATCCCCTTTCTCAAAATGAGACAGCACCTCGTCCACATACTCTCTGGTTATGCTCTGATTCGCTCCTCCGTACAGCAGAATACAGTTCTGTCCATCCTTATCCACCTGTATGATGGTGTGACCGGATTTCTCCGTGGTCTTCCGGATATACCTGGAATCTACACCGCCCTCCTGACAGGTTTTCAATAGGATCTCTCCTTCCTCCCCGATCAAACCGGCATGGTATACCTCCACTCCTGCCTTCGCCAACGCGATAGACTGATTCAGTCCCTTTCCCCCGCAGAATACGTTCATACCATAAGACGCCAGAGTTTCCCCCGGCGTCACCATATGGTCGACGGAATATACATAATCCAGATTCAGTGAGCCAAAATTTAAGACTTTCATAGTATAATTCCTTTCGATTTTTTGTTTCTATTATAGTTCCTGCCGCAACTAGAATGCAACACCCGCCCTGAGTATCATATTTGGATACGGTGTGAACTCCCCAGTACGGATGGCGAACTTTAAATCTTTTGACATCTCTTTGAGCTGTACGTGACTGACCATCTCGCTATCCACCCCTTGAAGTTTCTCCCGAATATAGCAGAGGAGTTTCGGATTATTCTCTGTGATCTCTTCTGCCAGAGTGTAAAACTCCACCTCTACCTCCTCTAACACTGCGTCCATCACCTGCTGAAAAGTGGGAACTCCCCCGCAAAGAGCCAGGTCCACAATCGTCACCCCTTTGGGAATTGGCATTCCGCCATCCGCAATCATGAAGGTATCCTTATGTCCCAGTCCTGCAATCAGCCCGGACAGCTGCGCGTTGATAATTCCTCTTTTTTTCATACGAAATCCTCTTACTTGTTCTCGTTGCGTGCCTGCAAAGCCATCTTTGCCTGCATATTTCTCTGTACCTGGTCAATGATAACTGCCAAAATAATCACGAGTCCACGGATAACTTTCTGCCAGAACTCTGTGACACCACACATGGTCATACCATCATTGATGACACCAATCACGAAAGCACCGACTACGGTACCGCCGATGTTGCCCACACCGCCTGCCATGGAGGTTCCGCCAAGTACTGCCGCTGCGATAGCGTTCATCTCCCAGGTATCTCCGGTTGCTGGATGCGCGGATACCAACTGAGAGGTCGCGATGATACCTACGATCGCGGAACAGAAGCCTGAGAAGGTATATACCCAGATCTTCACTCTGTCTACCTTGATACCGGACAGGCCTGCCGCCTTCTCATTACCGCCCACAGACAATACATGCCATCCAAACGGAGTTTTCTTTAACAAAATGCCTGCAATCACTGCAATAATCGCTAGAATGATAACACCTACCGGAATTCCGGTTCCGCCCAGATTTCGTCCGAAAAATTCAAATCCGGTATTCCCAAGTCCTTCTTTTCCGGCCAGCTCCGAAAACGTCGCACCGTCCGATCTCAAGTTTGCAAAACCTCTCCAGATATACATCGTACCCAGAGTCGCGATAAACGGAGCAACTTTAAATTTCGTGATGACGATACCGTTGATCGCTCCCAGAAGTGCTCCGATGATTGCTGTAATGATAACAACCATAGGAACACTGAAATACAGTGTCACGCCGAACATTTTCAAGGTCAGCCCCTGCTGAATCAGACCACCCGCGATCATGCCGGCCAGACCAACGACAGAACCTACAGACAGGTCGATGCCGCCGGTGATGATGACATAGGTCATACCAATTGCGAGAATACCGTACAGTGCCACGTGCTTCGCAACAGTCAAAAGTGCGTTTGCAGTCAAGAAGTTATCTGCTGCCACACTGAAAAAGATCAATAATACAATTAACACGATGAAGGTTCTGCCCTTTAAGAGGGTCATCGCCAGTTGATTATTCCCTGATTTTGTTTTCGCTGCCATGATTAATTCTCCCTTTCCTCTTTTTGGTGATGGCCCTTGTAGGATGCCAGTACCAGTGTATCCTGCTGGATCTCACTGCCATAGAATTCTCCGGTCTTCAGACCGTTTGACAATACGATGACCCTGTCCGCTATCGCCACAATCTCCTGCAGCTCAGAAGAAATGACGATAATTGACAGTCCTTTTTCTGCGTATTGATTGATGATATCGAATACCTCCGTCTTCGCGCCGATATCAATTCCACGGCTGGGTTCGTCCATCAGAAGAATCTTAGGCTCTGTCAAGAGACCTTTTCCGATAACCACCTTCTGCTGATTACCGCCTGACAAGGATAAAATCGGAAGCTTTTTGTCCGCAACCTTGATATGTATGTCAGAAATCTGCTCGTCCACCTTCTGGCCTTCCTTCTTGTGGTCGAGGAAAATTCCTTTTTTATACCGTTTCATTGCCGAAAGAGAACAGTTCTTCTCAATATCCAGAGTCTGAACCAGCCCCTGTGCCTGTCTGTCCTCGGGAATCAGCGCGAAGCCATTGTCGATCTGCTGGGAAACGGATTTAATCTTCAGCTTTTTCCCTTCCAGATAAATATCACCGGTGTGCTCCGGGTGAAGCCCCATGATACACTCAAAAACCTCGCTTCTGCCTGCCCCCATCAATCCATAAATTCCAAGCACCTCGCCTTTTTTCAGCTCGAAATTCAGATGATCTACCAAATAGCCGCCACCTGCTTTGGGAAGACAGAGATTCTTCACTTCCAGCACGTTTTCCACCTTGCTCCAGTCGACCTCCCGGTCCCTCTTGGGATAAGATTTTTCTCCGCCGGTCATCTGATGTACAATCCACGGCACGTCGATATCTTTTACATCGGCATCCGCCACATATTTTCCATCTCTCAAGATCGTCACATGGTCTCCGATCTCCATGATTTCTTCCAGTCTGTGGGAGATGTAGACAATGGAGATCCCTGACGCGGTCAACTCTCTCATAATCTTAAAGAGCACCTGCACCTCCTGCTGGCTTAGAGAGGATGTCGGTTCATCCATAATCAGCACCTTCAGATCATCCTCCACCAGATTTCTGGCAATCTCGATCATCTGCTGCTGGCCAACACGCAACTCTCCCACCTTCGTGTGAAGGTCCAACGGGTGCTCTAGTCTCTCCAGTACTTTCTTGGCACCTTCCATGTGTTTTTTATCGTCCAAGACCATCTTTCCCTTGGTCTTTTCTTTGTTCATGTAAATATTCTGATATACATTCAGATTTGGAAACAAGCTCAGCTCCTGGTGTATGATACCAATCCCATGCTTCCTGGCCTCTGTCGTATTCTTGAAGTAGACCTCCTGGTCTCCGATGTACATCTTGCCTTCATTGGGCTGCTCGATTCCAGCTATCATTTTCATCAGTGTGGATTTTCCGGCACCGTTCTCACCGATCAGCACGTTTACCTTTCCCTTTAAAAGATCAAAAGATACCTGATCTAATGCTTTGGTACCGGGATAGATCTTACTTATCTTTTCTGCATGGAGAAATACATCGTCTCTGCATTTATACATCTCACCCATAGTTCTTCTCTCCTTTTTCGCTGCATCCCTACTTTAGTTTGCTTCCAGAACAACTGGGGTAATCAATACTTCTGTACTTCCGGTGGATACCGTGAAGGCTCCCACAAAGGATACGCTTTTGCCTTCCAGAGAGCTTGGATCCGCCGGCTCCACTACGGTCTCGGCGACAACCTGGTTGATGCTCTGAGAAACAGCCGCCCAGTCTTCCTGGTTTGTGTAATCTCCGAACTTCAGGAAGCTTAAAGAATCACGAATGGAAGAGCCTCTGTACACCGGCCCGATTTGAATCTTTACTTCCTCGGTTCCGTTATAGTCATCCAGTTTTATCTTCATATATCCGGCCTGGGATTCTGTATTGACTTCCTCGACGGTTCCGGTTCCCTTCACTACATAGCTCAGCTCTCCGGAAGTTCCCATGGAATACTTGCCATGTTCCTCGGCCAAGGCAGTGAAATCCCCGTTGGACTGTGTCAGGAATTCTTTCAAATCCATGGCTTTTTCATTCAACTCCGGCAGCGCAGACGACTCCCAGATCGCCGCCACGTCGTCTCCGGCATTAAATTCCACTTCTCCGGTATATTTTCCTTCTTCTCCGATTTTTACTACTTTCACGATCCCGCACCCGGTAAACGTCGCTGAAGCGGCGAGTGCCACTGCCAGGCCCAGTGCTACGATTTGCTTCTTCATAGAGGTTTCCTCCAGTCAATATATTTGTATATCTCTTAGAAATTAGGAGACATTTCTTTCGGTTTTGATTTAATACTTAGCTCAATAAAGAGTATCTTATAGATTGGGAAGCGTCAGCGACGCTTCCCGGTCAATGTACAAAATTCTCTGTTTATTTTTCGGTATAAACGAATGTCTGCAGATTATCTACGTTGTCTGCTGTAATTGCGATACAGTCCACAAGCTGTTTTTCTTCCTGTCCTGTGGTTCCTTCTTTCAGGTACTGATCTGCCTGCTCTACTGCCATCTCCGCAATCAGTGCGAACTGCTGAAGAGCGGTACCGGTAGCCTGTCCAGATTTAATCAGAGCTGCCGCTTCGTCAGAGCCATCCACACCGATAACCGGAAGGGTCATGTCATGAGCTGCCAAAGCCGCACATACACCCTCTAACATAGTATCGTTACCACAGATGACACCGTCAAGATCTGGATTTGCCTGGATGATTGCTTCCATCTTCTCATATGCCTCTGTCTTTTCCCAGTTTGCAGTCTGCTGAGCTACCATTTCCAGGTCCGGATACTGGTCAATCACTTCATGGAATGCAGAAGAACGAACGCCAGCGTTGGTGTCAGACTCTTTCCCCAACAGTTCCGCGTATTTTCCTTTTTCACCCATTGCCTCTACCCATTTCTCGGCAATGGCTTTTGCGCCTTGATAGTTGTTTGCTACGATCTGGGAAATTGCCACGCCTTCTTCGTTGATCTCACGGTCGATTAAGAAAGTCGGAATTCCCGCTTCTCTTGCTTTTCGTACAGCTTCTACCGTCGCATCTGCACCTGCGTTGTCACAAATAATTGCTGCTGCCTTATCAGCGATCGCATTGTCAAACAGCTCTGTCTGTTTCGTCGGGTCGTCATCATGGGAAGCGGCTTTTACTTCATAGCCCAGCTCCTCTGCCTTTGCTGTCGCTGTGTCAGCCTCGGTCTTAAACGCCGGGTTGGATACAGAAGGTGTGATGACATAGATAATGTTGGAACCACCTCCCGGCAGTACTTCTGCTTCCTCTGCTGTTTCTTCTGTTGTTTCTTCTGCTGCCTGCGTGGTCTCAGCAGACGCATCACCCTCTGTACTTGCCTCCTCAGATGAAGAGCATCCCATCATCATAGTGCCGATCATAGCTGCTGTCAAAAGTCCGGCTAATAATTTTTTGACTTTCATACTTTTCTTCCTCCTTACATTTTGAAAGTATTAAATCCCTATATCAACAGGTGTCCCCTGCCAATATCCTCCTAATTATGTAACAGCCTTTTCCTCTGCGCTTTTACATGTTCTCTTTTACGGTCTTCGCGATTCCCTGTGCATTCAATCCATAATAGTCAAAGACTTCTTTGGAGGTCCCTGTGATCACCGGAGCATCCGGCAAAGACAAATTCACCACTTTTTTCGGGCATTCCCTTCCTACCACCTGGCTCACCATGGAACCCAGGCCGCCAAACGGTGAGTGCTCTTCTGCCGTCACCACCAATTTCGCATTCTTGGCTGCTTTCACGATTGCATCTTTGTCCAAAGGCTTCACACAGTACATATCCAAAACGGTGACACGGATTCCCTCTGCCTCCAACAGCTTAGCAGCATCCGCTGCCGGTTTTACCATCTCTCCACAGGCGACAATCACTGCGTCCTTTCCTTCTGTCACTACTGTAGCCTTGTCCATCTCAAAGGGAACCTTTCCCTCCTCGTATACCGGGTCTACCGCATTACGCCCCACCCGGATATAAGCTGGCTTCTCATCCTTCAGCAGAGCTTTCATCAGACACTCTGTCTGAAGATGGTCGCTGGGAAGGTAAACTCTCATATTCGGAATCGCCGCCATCGCCGCGATATCCTGTGCAGAGTGATGGCTCATTCCCAGCGCCCCATAGCTGATTCCACCGCTGATTCCAATCAGTTTCACGTTGGTGTTGGAGTAGGCAGCGTCAATTTTGCACTGTTCATAGCTTCTCGTGGATAAAAAGCAAGCCGGAGACACCGCATACGGTTTTTTGCCGCATTTCGCCAATCCCGCGGAGATGCTCACCAGGTTCTGCTCCGCAATTCCTGTCTCCACGAACTGCTCAGGATACTGCTCTGCAAATGGGGTAAACGACGCACTTCCTCTAGAATCACTACAAAGAGCCACGATATCTTTGTCCGTCTTTGCCGCCTCCATCAACACTTCACAAATCTTTTGTTTATTTGCAATCTTAGACATGAAGGGCTGCCTCCTTTCTATCTGCCAGATCTTTTCTGATCTGAGCAAGCTCTTCTTCACTTGGAACTTTATGATGCCAATTTGCCTTGTTCTCCATCACAGAGGAACCCTTTCCTTTTACAGTGTTGGCAATCAATACCGTAGGTTTTCCCTTCACGGTCTTTGCTTCCTCAAAAGCCTCGTGGAGCTGGTCGATGTCGTTTCCGTCTTTTACGTCAATCACATGCCAGCCAAAGGATGAGAATCTCTCATGCAGATCGTCATGGGCCATGACATCCTCCGTATTTCCTGAAATTTGAAGGCGATTTCTGTCCACCACTGCACACAGATTGTCCAGCTTATAGTGGCTAGCAGCCATCGTACCTTCCCAGACGGAACCCTCTGCCAGTTCACCGTCTCCCATCACTGTGTATACACGGTAGCTCTGTCCATTCATTTTTCCCGCCAGGGCCATTCCCACACAGACTGGAAGACCGTGTCCAAGGGAACCGGAGTTCATCTCTATTCCTGGAATCTTGTTGTTCGGATGTCCGATAAACTTTGAGCCAAATTTGCTGAAGGTGCTCACCAGCTCCTCCCTGTCAAAGAAGCCTTTCTTCGCCAGAACCGCGTAATAAGCTTCCACAGAATGTCCCTTACTCATGACAAATTTATCACGGTTTGGGTCATCCGCATTTTCTGGGCTGATGTTCATCTGTCTGAAATACAGCTCTGTCAGAATTTCCATCACACTCATGTCACCGCCGATGTGTCCAGCTTTCCCGGCCATAATCTCATCCATAACAGTTTCTCTGAGTTCATAGGCCAATGCTTTTAGATTCTCCATAATCATTCTCCTCTTAAATATGCTTTTACATCTTCTTCAATCGGGTCATAGAGATCCGGTTTTATTCCGATATATTTACAAGCTTCATACAGTACAGGGACCACATTCTGGTGAATTCCCACACAGTGATGGATATAAGGCCCTTCCACAATCTTCGCTTCCAGCCGTTTGATATTGTCCACTTCCACCCACAGGTAGGTTCCCATTCCCTTAGGCCCATCCACACCCTTTGCATTTCCCAGAAGCAGAGAGTACTCTCCGTTATCTCCGTCGAATCTGCACAAGGTGACATCTCCGTGCTTTGCCTCTGCCGTCAGGCTGCCCGGATGGTCAAATGCCAACGGATAGGTAAGCTGCGGTCTTTCTTTTGCCACTGAGATCGGCCATGGGCCGCAGTGCTGGAGCAGCTCTCCATTTTCGATGTCGGGATGGCGGATGGTCCAGTCTGCGAAGAAGCTTCTCTTCTCTCCCATACCTGCCGCCTCTACCATAAGAGCGGTAACTGCTCCATGGATGTCCGTCTCACACACCACCGGGATTCCTTTTTCATTCAGAATCGCGTTGGCCGCGCAAGGCATAATTCCCAACTCTGTCTGCAGAGCGTTCCAACACTGAATGGCACCTGCATTACAACCGTATTTGTCTATTAAGGATTCCATCGCCACCGCCAGGGCTGCTACATTTTCCACTTCATTTTCTTTGATCTTCACTTCCATATTTTCATGGATGTATGTAAGCAGTTCTTTTACTTTCGTTCCCTCAGCCTTGGCCGCCTTTACTTCTTCTGTCAGCTCCGTCATCGGAATCGGAGAAAGCTGAATATTGAATTTTTCCAACAGCTCTCCTTCGTTGCACATCGTAGACCAGAAATCAAAAGGTCTTGTAGAAATCTGAAGAATCCGAATATGGCGGAAGGTCTTCACCACGTTACAGACTGCCATGAAATCTCTCACGCCTCTCTCGAACACGGGGTCATTGAGTCTGCAGTTGGTCACATAGGTAAAGGGAATACGAAATCTGCGGAATACCTTTCCAGTTGCAAACAATCCACACTGTGTATCCCTAAGGCGTACTCCGCTCGGTTCCGGTCTCTCATCGAGAGGCCCCCACAGCATCACTGGAAGATTCATCTCCTTTGCCAACCTCGCACAGACATACTCCGTACCAAAGTTGCAGTGCGGAAAAATGATTCCGTCTACTCCTTCTTTTCTGAATTTCGCCACAATTTTCTTCACATCATTGTCATCGTACAAAAGACCTTCCTCATTGATGTCATCAATGTCCACAAAGTCAATCCCCAGTTCCCTTAAACGGTCTGCCGTGAGTCCTCTGTACTTGATCGCGTCCGGTGCACTGAAGATGCTTCTTCTGGTCGGCGCGTATCCCAATTTAATTGCTGCCATTTTGTAACCTCCATTCTACTTTGTCATAGCTCACAGAAGTTCTCTCACACTATCCCTCTCTGTAAACTCTGTATATACCTGAATTTTCATTTTAATCTTGCTATCAGAGTATCGAACGTGATCTAAAACCCTGCGCACAGCCACCTCCCCCATCTCCTGTTTAAATACATGGATGGTAGTGAGTGCCGGAACCGACACCGTCCCAAAATTAATATCATCGAAACCGACGATAGAAACCTGCGCTGGTATCTCAATGCCCTTTTCCTGCATCGCCTTCATCACTCCCAGGGCAATCACATCATTGTCGGCAAAAAACGCGGTCGGTAGTTTCGGATTCTTCTCCAGATAACGTCTCATCCCCTCGTAAGAACTTTCAAGCTGTGTACCCACCGTAACGATTCCATCGGGCGGACTAGAGAGACCGTGTCTTTGCAAAGCCCGGTGATAACCGTATTCCCGATATTGAAAGCCTTTAATCCGGTAATCCCCTCTCAGATAGCCAATCTCCCTATGCCCTTTTTTGATCAGATATTCCACCGCATTGCAGGCGGCATCTGTATTGTTAATCAGAATACCGTCGAAACTCATATCTTCGTCCCAGCCGTCCAGAATAATCATATGGCCTTTGAATTTGTGAAATGGAAGATAATCCTCATGCAGCATCTCCGTCCCCAATAGAATGAGCACACAACTGCTGTCCGTTAAAACCTCCTGAAGACAATATTCAAAATTAGAAGCCTCGCGATTCAAATGACTGAATATTGTCTCATACCCAAGAGCCTTGGCCTGCCTTTCCACTCCTTCAATCATCGCCGGGAAAATTTGACTGTTGTCAATAATCAATCCATTTTTCCGATAGGTGACAAATTTTATTTTTGTGACTTCTTTATCCTGTTGATATCCCAGCTTTTCCGCTGCTCTTATGATTTTTTCAGAAGTCGTCTGATTGACACCTCTCTTTCGATTCAGAGCGTTTGAGACAGTAGCCGGAGAAAACCCTGTTGCTTGACTAATCTGTCTAATACTAACTTTCACTTCATCACCGCCTCAACTCTTTATATCTGCATTATAAACATTTATATAAATATTTCAAGTATTTTTTTATAAATTTTTATGTAAATTTCATATTTCATTCAATTATCACGAAATCAACACTATATTTTTGTGTATATTTCCTATTTTCTCTCTGTGTTCTCGACAAATTCCGTCAAAACACGATTCAAAATTTTTATATAAACATTTATATAATCATTTTATAAATTTTTAACAATCGCGTTTATTGTTTGTATATATCCCATCTCCCCAATCTTTGAGGGATGTGTCCCACTTTGTGCGTTGCCGCAACACCTCTTTGCGGTGCATTACCTTATTGCGGCGTGCGCATCCTTAGCGGAGCGTTTTGGTAATAGGAAGGAACTTTCACGCATTAGCGTGACAAGGTCTTTCCTATTACACTAAAAAACAAATCTGCCCTCAGCAGGCAAGGACCCTTATGAAATACCACGCCGAGGCATGGAGGTCCCTGCCCCTGAGGGCAGATTCTTTCATGAAATAGAATGATATTTAAATGATTTGAAACTCAGCAAAATGGGCAAGCCTACCTCAGCTCCTCCCTTCCCCTCATACTTGAGGGGCTTAGTTCCTTGACGCTGTCTCTCTCGACAAAGTCTGTACATACCTGGATTTTCATTTTAATCCTGCTGCCACCTTCTGCAACGCGCACTAACTCCCGTACTGCCATCTCTCCCATCTCATGTTTGTGTACATTGATGGTCGTCAGCGGAGGCTCTGAGATCGCCCCATATGAAATATTGTCAAATCCAATAATTGAAATATCTCCAGGAATGTCGTATCCCTGCTCTTTGATGGCTCTCATAGCTCCGATCGCTATCGTATCGTTATCGGCAAAAAATGCTGTGGGTAGCTCTTTCACCTGCTGCAAATATTTTTTCATCTCCTCGTAAGCAGTCTCAATTTTCGTCCCCACTGTGGCTATATACTCTTCATTGATCTTCAGACCATACCGCTCCATCATTCTCTTATATCCGATTTCCCGATAACGGAATGCCTGAATTCGAAAATCCCCTCTGAGATAACCGATCTTAGAATGCCCCTTTTGAATCAGATATTCCACTGCCTTCGCTGCGGAGTCTGTATTGCTGATCAGAACACTATCAAAAAAATACTGATCGCTCCATCCATCCAGAAGAACAATGCGATTTTCCGCCGACTGAAACTCTTTAAAATCTTCCTCCAGCATCTCTGTGCCCAAGAGTACGACCGCACTCTCTGTGTCCGAGAGAATTTCCTGTATCTGGCTGCCGTATTCCAAGTCATGAACATCTACATGGTTAAATACTGTTTCAAGTCCCATAGCTTTTGCCTGCCGTTCCACCCCTTCAATCACTGCCGGATGAAAAGGACTGTCATCAATAATCAACCCATTCTTTCTAAATATTACAAAACGAATCTTCCGAATTTTCTCATCCATGCGATATCCCATTTCGGAAGCTGCTCTCAAAATTTTTTCTGCGGTCTCCTTATTCACACCTTTTTTGCGATTTAACGCATTTGAAACTGTCGCAGGAGAAAAACCTGTCGCTTCGCTAATTTTTCTCACACTTACTCTCATAATCCAGTCCTTCCTATCTCTGATACCACCCTGCGCAAGTACAACAAAAATGACTCACCCCACATACTCAGAATGGTCGATTTAACTGTATCACAATTAGCAGAGAAAAAAAAGAGAAATTTCATATCGTTTTTTATCGACAGTCTATTCAAGCTCTATTTTGCGCTGACACAATCAACATCATCGGCCTTCTCATCTCATCTTCCATTCCCGGAAGGTCTCTCACATTTTCCAGAGGCTGCGGCTAGCTCCACAAAGTCTTCAATTCCAAGGCTATCTTTCAGCAGAACTTTCAGATGTGCGGTCAACGTCCGATGATATTTTATCACTCTCTCCCCGAGAAAACCTGCTTCCCCCTCCCTTTCGTAATAGTACCTATCGACCGGAAAATAGAGAATCCTCTCTTCGTCAGCCACCCGTGAACGTTCTTCATCAATCCCTCATAGTCCTTTATATAGTTCAAAGCTAAAGAGTTGAAAATCCAATACTTTCTTCCACCTCTTTTCACCTTGCTTCTTATTTTTAACGCAAAACTATACAAATCCAAAGAAAAGTTACAGGTTCTCCAAAAAATCCCCATCCATAAGCGAATGCTGATTGCTTTTTTCTCGAAAATTGGATAAACTACTATGGAATAAAAAAGAAATTTCAGTCTCAGAAAGGATTTCTATGAAAAGAATTGTTATGATAAACACCGGCGGTACCTTCTCTTCCCAGCGAGGGGAGAATGGGCTATCCCCTAAGCTCACTGGAACACAAATTCGAAACTTTTTAGGAGAGTTCGAGGAAGATTTGGAGTTGTCCACAGAAGATTACTGTGCTTTGGACAGCTCCAACATCACTCCGGAAGACTGGGTCCAGCTGGCAGACAAAATTAGCCAAATTATCTATTCCTGTGACGGCGTCGTCATCATCCATGGCACAGATACCATGGCCTACACCGCCTCAATGCTTTCTTTTATGCTGCAAAATCTTCCCATCCCAGTTGTGCTCACCGGCAGCCAGCTCCCCATCGGAGTTCCCATGTCTGACGCGGTTAACAACTGCCGCTGCGCCGTACAGATGGCTGCCAGTGGACTTGGCGGGGTGTATGTCGCTTTCGACCACAAGCTGATGCTAGGCTGCCGTACCTCCAAAGTGCGCACGGTCAGCTTTAACGCCTTTGAGAGCATCAACTATCCCTACGTAGGCGAAGTCAATGCTCTGGGAATGCAACTTTATCCTACACGCTTATCTAAGCCTACCGGAGAATTTCAGCTTCAGACCGCCTACTCAGACAAGATCGCAGTCCTAAAGCTCTTTCCCGGAATGCGCCCAGATCTCTTTTCCTTTCTCCAGGAAAAAGGCTATGAAGGAATCTATATCGAGGGTTTTGGACTGGGAGGCGTTCCCTTTGTCAAAAATGACATCACCGAGGAAATCAGCAAAGCCAGCAAAGCGGGCATTCCTATCCTGGTCGGCAGCCAGTGCAGTTATGAGGGTAGCAATCTCGGCATCTATGAGACGGGACTGAGAGTTCTAGAGAGTGGTGGAATTCCTGTCCATGATATGACCCAGGAAGCAATTGTCACAAAACTGATGTGGTGCCTGGGACAGACAAAGGACCGTGAGAAAATCCATCAGCTCTTCCACACAAATCTGATACAAGAGGTAACTCTTCCCTACTAAATCATATTTTCTATCTGTGCTGCACTGCGCACCGACGCAGCAGCACAGCCCCGGTCAATCTGAATCTCTCCCGTCTTAAACCGTTTTTCCTGCAAACAAAGTCCCTACACTATTTCCTTTTACAATTTCATACAGCGCTTCCGGCGCTTTACCGTTGGTGATAATAGTGTCTATCCCTTGTGCTATGGCCATCTCAGCCGCCCGCAGTTTTGTTTTCATACCACCTGTTCCACGCTTTGAACCTGCGCCCCCTGCAAGGGTATATACTGTCTCGTCTATTTTTTCTATTCTATTTATCAGACTCGCATGAGGGCAAAACCGTGGGTCTGCATCATACAGACCATTGATATCCGACAGAATGATTAGGCGCTTTGCCCTGCACAAAACTGCCGCTACCGCTGAAAGCATATCGTTATCTCCAAACAACCTGTCTTCTGACTCTATCTCTGTGTAACTTACAGAATCGTTTTCATTCACAACGGGAATGACTCCCATTTCCAATAAAGTATCAAAGGTATTGGTCAAGTTTTCCTTTTTCTCTTCCTGCTCCACATCCTCTGCATTGAGCAGAATTTGAGCAATGGTCTTATCATAATCACTAAAAAATTTGTCATAGAGAAACATCATCTCGCACTGTCCCACGGCAGCCGCCGCCTGTTTTTTTCTCATAGTGGCAGGACGTTCCCCCATCTTCAGCTTATTTGTTCCAATAGCAATCGCGCCGGAAGACACCAAAATCACCTCACCCCCCATATTCTGAATATCTGACAGAACACACGCAAGACGGTCAAAGGAACGCAGATCACTTTTTCCCCTTTCATTGGTAAGCGTAGAGGTTCCTACTTTTACAACTATCCTATTCTGATAAAGTCCCATATCATACACTCCTACTTGACTTTTTTATATCTTCAGTTTACCATGTCTTTAACCATAACAAAATCAAATGTTTTTCATATATAACATGAGAAAATCAGATAGTAAATACCAGGTGACAACATAGATATGAACATTCAAAAATACATGGCTTTTGTCAAGGCCGTCGAGTATGGTAGCTTCACAAAAGCCGCTGAAATATTAAACTATTCTCAATCCGGCATCAGCCGCATGATTCATGATTTGGAGACAGACTGGAAGGTTGTCTTGCTAGAAAGAAGAAAATCTGGCATAAAATTGACAAGTGATGGAACAAAGCTGTTACCTTATATCCAAAAAATTTGTGCCGAGTATGAAAAACTCCAAATGGAAGTAGATGAATTAAACGGCTTGCAGTCAGGACTTATCCGTATCGGCACATTTTCTAGCGTGGCGACGCACTGGCTTCCAAACATCATCCGGGAATTTCAAAGAGCATATCCCAACATTGACTATGAATTACTGCTTGGGGACTATACAGAGATTGAACAATGGATATCCGACGGACGTGTAGACTGTGGATTTTTACGTTTGCCTACCTGCTCTGACTTTGAAACCATTTTTCTGGAACAGGACCGACTGCTCGCCATCCTGCCAGAAAATCATGCTTTGCAAAGCCTTGAAAAAATCCCCGTCACAGCTCTCTGTAGCGAGCCCTTCATGCTCTTGGAGAAAGGTGAAAAAGCGGAGATATCCGAAATATTTGAGCGCTGCGGTCTGACACCCAACGTACATTTTACAACCTGGGACGACTATGCGATCATGTCTATGGTGGAAAGTGGTCTCGGCATCAGTATTTTACCCGAATTAATTTTGAGGCGTGTCCCATACCGAATCGCCGCAAAGGAATTAGATGTGCCTGCGTACCGAAAAATAGGAATTGCCCTGCGAAGTAAAAAAAACGCCTCACCTGCGGTGAAACGTTTTTTAGAGTATCTTCAATATCGCTAAGCTCTTCCTATTTTTCCCGGATACAGATCACTGCCTCGTAGGGCTTCAGCTCTTCTCCCAGCTTGCCCTGCACATTGTGTATCAACTGCTTGGCCTGCCGCCACTCTGACAACAGCTCACAGTTGACGTTTTGACCGCTGAAATTTGCGCACACCAGCATCTCACAGCTCTCATTCGTCCGCGTATAGGCGAAAATCTGCTCGTCTTCCTCTAGAAGCAGTTCAAATTTTCCTTCCACAAAGACTGGATATTCCTTTCTCAGCTGAATCAGCCTGCGGTAATAGTGGTACACGGAATTAGGATTCTCCCTCTCTGCCTTTGCGTTGATCTGTCTGTAATTGGGGTTGACTCCAATCCATGGCGTCCCCTCGGTAAATCCCCCATGAGTACTGCCATTCCACTGCATAGGCGTGCGGGCATTGTCCCGTCCTTTCGCATAGATGGACTCCCAGATCTCACTCTTAGAATATCCCTGCTGCATACGTTCTTTGTACATATTGAAAATCTCAATATCCCGATATTGACTGATGTCCTCAAAACGCACATTGGTCATTCCCAGCTCTTCCCCCTGATAAATATAAGGAGTTCCTTGCATACCATGCAGTACCGTGGCCAACATCTTCGCGGACATCTCCCTGCATTCTCCATCATCTCCCCAGCGGGACACGATTCTAGGCAGGTCATGGTTGTCCCAGAACAGACTATTCCAGCCGCAGCCATAGAGCTGTGTCTGCCATTTCGCCAAATTCTTTTTCAGTTTCACAAAAGGCAACGGAACTAAATCCCATTTGTCTTTTCCTTCCTGCTGGTCCATCACCATATGTTCAAACTGAAATACCATGGAAAACTCACTGCCATCCGGGTTGCTGTAGAGTTTTGCATTCTGGGTGTTCGCTCCCCAGGCCTCGCCCACCGTCAAAAGCTCTCCCTTTTGGAAGGTTTCTTTGCTCAGCTCACGCAGGAAATCGTGCAGTCTCGGACCATTGTTCGTGATCTTTTTATCCGGCTCCTTCGCGATCTGATCAATCACATCCAGTCGGAACCCACCGATCCCTTTCTCCATCCACCAGAGAATCATATCATAGATCTCCCGGCGTACCTTAGGATTTTCCCAGTTGAGATCTGGCTGTTTTACGGAAAATTGATGAAAATAGTACTGCCCTAGCTGCGGTACCCATTCCCAGGCTGGTCCTCCAAAAACTGCCCTCATATCGTTTGGCAGTTCCCCTTCTTTGCCATCTCTCCAGACATAATAATCATGATAAGGATTGTCTTTGCTCTTTTTGGCCTCCTGAAACCAGATGTGTTCGTCAGAAGTGTGATTCAGCACCAAATCCATGACAATACGGATGTCTCTTTTTTGGGACTCTCGAATCAGTTCCTCCATATCTTCCATTGTCCCAAACATGGGGTCGATATTCCGGTAATCCGAGATATCGTAGCCATTGTCATCCTGAGGAGAACAATACATTGGAGAAATCCAAAGCGCGTCCACTCCCAGTTCTCTTAAATAATCCAGCCTGCTTATGATTCCCTGAATATCGCCGATTCCATCCCCATTGCTGTCCTGAAAGCTCTTCGGATAGATCTGATAGACCACCGCTGTCTTCCACCATGGCTGTTTTTTCTCTGTCATCTCATTCTTCCTCCTCGTTGTTCAGATTCCCAAGCTACGGACCAGAGTTCCCTTTGGCCCCAGCCTGCCCTCCTGATAATTTCTCGAGAACAGAACTTCTCCCGTTCCATGGATTTCAAGTTTCTCCTCAGAACAGTTCAAAATCACTTCCAACTTTCTGCCTGCCTCATCCAGCTTCACATACTCCACGCACCTTCTGTTCTCATACTCATTGGGAAAATGAAAATACAGGCTCCGGCAGGATTGATGCGTCTTTCTCATGCGTATCAGTTCCTTCATGAGCTCAATTCTTTTTTGATTCTCCTCATTCTTCAACTCTTCCCACGGCATACAGCGTCTACAGTCGGGGTCATGTCCCCCTTCTAGAGCAATCTCCGTGCCATAATAGATACAGGGACTACCCGGCATCGTAAATAAGACCGCCAACTGCTGATAAAAGATATCCAAATCTTTAAAACGGTTCATCAACCGCTCCGTATCATGGGAATCCAGCAGGTTGAACATCACATTGTTGTTCTGCTGCATATACATGGTATAACACCGGTTCACCATATACTCAAACGCTTCCTTTCCCAGAGATTTATCCAGGAAAAAGTCATGGATTCCACTCATCAGCGGATAATTCATCACCGAGTCATACTCATCTCCCTGAAGCCATTGGCTGGCATCATGCCAGATTTCACCCAACAGATAAATATCCGGCTTCAGGCTCTTTAAATGCTCCCTCAGCCTTTTCAAAAATCGGTGGGAGACCTCGTTTCCCACATCAAAACGGATTCCGTCGATCTCATAGCTGCGCACCCAATCCTCGCAGACCTTGCAGAAATACCGAATCACCTGTTCACTGTTGGTATTCAGCTTCGGCATTCCGTCCGCAAACGCAAAGGAATAGAATCTGCCGTCTCTGGTATCCGCTCTCTTTTTCAGCTCCTCCCAGTTCTGTACCATGAACCAGTCTGCATACTCTGATTCCCGGCCTTTTTTCTGTACATCCAACCAAGGACCGAATTTCCTTCCACAGTGATTAAACACGGCGTCCACCATGATTTTGATTCCCCTCTCATGGGCTTCGCTCACGAGAAGCCTCATGGTCCTCTCATCTCCAAAGGCAGGGTCAATTTTTGTGTAGTCCTTGGTGTCGTACTTATGGTTGGACTCCGCCTCCATAATCGGATTCAGGTAGATTCCTGTGATGCCTAAATCCTGCAGATAGCCGAGCCTCTGGCGTATCCCTTCCAGATTTCCTCCGAACCTCTCCTCATTGGTGACAGGCCCCAGCCTCCAGGGAGTCAGACCCTCTTGCTGATCTTCAGGCTTCCCATTGCAGAAGCGGTCTGGGAAAATCTGATACCAAACCGTCTCATTCACCCAGTCCGGCGTCCGGTTTACATCCGCCGGATTCATCCACGGCACCGTGAAGCACTGAAGCATCCGTCCTTCCAGTCCCAGCTGTTCCTCTGTGAGAAAGCCGTCCTCAAAATAGTACCAGACTTCCGTATCCGTGTGCAGCTCAAAGTAATACTTACAGCGCTTATAGGCAGGTCTTAGAGTCGTCGTCCACCAGATCTGATGAAGAAGCCTCTTTTTATAGACGATCTCCTCCCTTTTTCCAACCCACTTTTCCTTTCCGCCCAGGATACCTGCTTCAAACGGGTCTCCATAGTGTATGAAGACCCGTCTTACGTCATAGCCCGTTTTCAGATTTACCACCAGTTCTTCTTCATTTTGAGCATAACTGAACTGCTCTGAAGTTTTATGATATACTCCTGTAAATTCCATGCTGTCTCTCTCCTACTTTCGGCAGAAAATCGTATTTTTATATTTCACAAGTTCCCGTGAAGCCCTCTCAAAATCCGGCATTCGCCACTCCCAGTTGGGTGAGCCCACCGTTCCTGGCGTGTTCAGATGCCCTTGTGAGCCAAGGCCTAAAATATCCCCCATAGGAACAATCGCGTACTGTGCTTTACTTCCCATAGTATAAGCCAACAGACGGTCTTTGACGGAACCGTCTTTATATCCCTGGCGTTTTAAGAAGCCGCGGATTTTTCTCCTTCTGGCCGTACTCAAACCCAGATACCACTCCATCAGCGTATCGTTGTCATGGGTCCCTGTGTAAATAATCATATTCTCCTTGTCCGGCAGCTCGTCATAGGCATATTTCCCATCAGAGTTGATGGCAAACACCAGAATTTTCATCCCCTTCAGGTGATAGTAATCCCTAAGCTTCAGGACCTCGGGACGCAGTTCACCCAAATCCTCTGCCGCCAGATTCACGCCTGGAATTTTCTCTTTCAGCGTGTCGATCACCTCATAACCCGGCGCCTCCACCCACTCGCCTTCCATGGCAGTCGGACAGGAAGCCGGAATCTTCCAGTAAGTATCAAAAGCCCGGAAATGATCGATTCGCAGAATATCAAACATCCTGCTGTTGTAGCCAATTCGGTCCACCCAGAACTGATAACCGTCCGCCTTCAGCCGTTCCCAGTCATAGATAGGATTCCCCCACCTTTGCCCAGTCGCGCTGAAATAGTCCGGTGGAACACCCGCGATGAAAATCGGCCTGCCATCCTCATCCAGAAGGAAGTTCTCTTTCTGGCTCCAGACATCCACAGAGTCGATTCCCACGTAAAAGGGTACATCCCCCATAATTTGGATTTCCTTATCCGCGGCAAGCTTCTTAATCCGCATCCACTGCGTGTAAAAGAGATACTGCAAAAATATCTGATACTGCGCCTCTTCTTCCACAGCCTTTGACAGCTCGCCTCTTTTCTCAGGCCACTGTCTGTCTTCCTTTGGCCACTCATTCCAGCAGATGCCCCCGTTTGCCATTTTCAGCGCGCGGAATACACCATACATCTTCACCCATTCTTGTCCGGCAAAGCTCTCGTAATCTTCCGTCTTCTGAAACTTCCCATAGGCCTCCCGCAGATAAGGCTCTTTAAATGCCCGCACTGCCTCATAGTCCACCTTCCGTTCCTTTTCCCTAAAGGAAGGAGGCAGCTCTTCCAACAATCCTTCCTCATACAGACTGTCCAGACTGATGTAGATCTCATCTCCCGCACAGGATGAGTAGGGCTGATACGGGGAATTTCCGTAGCCCACCGGGTTCATGGGAAGAAGCTGCCAGATACCGACTCCATGGTCTCCTAGAAGCTCCAGCCAGCGGCAGGTCTTCTCTCCCAGCTCTCCGATTCCTGTACGCGATGGAAGAGACGACAACGGCATAAGTATTCCTGTCTCTTTCATGCTAAAAACTCCTTTGTCCTTCTACAGATGCCAGATATCACGGTTGTACTCCGCGATCGTACGGTCAGAGGAGAAAAAGCCTGCCTTCGCAATGTTCACCAGCATTTTCTGTTCCCAAGCTTTTTCGTCTTCGTAATCCTCCAGCACCTGCTCTTTTTTCTGAATATAGTCTTTTAAATCCAGCAGAGTCATGAACCAGTCTTTGCTCACAATCTCTTTGTACAAACGTCCCAAATTCACCGGATCACCGATGCGGATTAGTTCTTTGCTGATGATGAAATCCACCAGCTCTTCAATCATCGGATCGCTGTTATAGATATCCGCAGAACAATAACCGGAAGTATCGTACAGTTCAATGACCTTCTTTGATTTCTCACCAAAAATGTAGATATTGTCATCTCCCACCAGCTGATGAATCTCCACATTGGCGCCATCCTCAGTTCCCAGTGTCACCGCTCCATTGAGCATGAATTTCATATTGCCCGTACCGGACGCCTCCTTAGACGCCAGAGAAATCTGCTCTGAGATATCGCAGGCCGGTATCAGCTTCTCTGCCTTGGTCACGTTATAATTTTCCACCATCACAATTTTCAGGTATTTGTTCACCTGTGGGTCTTTCTCTACCAATTCCTGCAGACAGAGAATCAGGTGAATGATATCCTTCGCAATGGTATAGGCAGGAGCCGCTTTCGCTCCAAAAATCATCGTGAGCGGGCGTTTTGGCAGCTTGCCTTTCTTGATCTCTTTATATTTATAAATCGCATACAGCGCATTCATCTGCTGTCTCTTGTACTCGTGAAGACGCTTGATCTGAATGTCAAAGACAGAGTTTTCATCAATCTCGACACCCTGAGTCTGAAGCAGATAGCTCTTCAGCTCCTTTTTTGCATCCTTCTTGATTGCCCGCAGATTCTGAAGCACTTCCTGGTCATCTTGATAATCCAAAAGTTTTTCCAAAGCAGAAGCATCCTCCAGATAGGTCTCTCCCACCAGTTCTTTTAAATACTCCGCCAGTTTTGGATTACAGTGCATCAGCCAGCGGCGGAAGGTAATGCCGTTGGTCTTGTTGTTGAACTTCTCCGGATAGAGATCGTAAAAAGGCTTCAGCTCTGACTGTTTCAGTATCTCCGTGTGCAGGGCGGCCACGCCATTTACCGCATATCCATAGTGAATATCAATATGTGCCATGTGTACCCGGTCTGACTGGTCGATAATGTAGACTCTCTCATCGTGGAAATCTTTTCTCACCCTTGCATCCAGCTCCCGGATGATCGGCATCAGCTGAGGAACCACTTTTTCCAGATAAGACACTGGCCATTTCTCCAATGCCTCCGCGAGAATCGTATGGTTGGTATACGCACAGGTCTTTCTCACCACATCAATGGCTGTGTCCATGTTAAAGCCCTTCTTCTGCGTCAGCAGACGAATCAACTCCGGAATCACCATCGTCGGATGGGTATCGTTGATCTGAATCGCCACGTGTTCATGCAGACGGTACAGATCACAGCCTCTCTCCTCGGCCTCCTTTAAAATCAGCTGAGCTGCATTGCTGACCATGAAGTACTGCTGATAAATTCTCAGAAGGTGACCATTCTCATCTCTGTCGTCTGGATATAGGAACAAGGTCAGATTTCTTTTGATATCTGTCTTGTCAAAATCAATTCCATCCTGGATAATTCCCTCATCCACCGTGTCCACGTCAAACAAGTGCAGACGATTGCTGCCATTCTTATATCCTGGAACATCAATGTCGTACATCGTGGAAGTCAGCGTAAAGTCCCCAAACGGAACCTCAAAATGGCAGTCCGTCTTGGTCAGCCAACTCTGCTTGGTAATCCAAGGGTTGGGCTCTTCCTTTTGCTTGTGGTCCACAAAAGTCTGACGGAATAGTCCGTCGTGGTAATTCAGTCCAACACCGTCGCCGGGCAGTCCCAGTGTGGCGATGGAATCCAAAAAGCAGGCAGCCAGACGCCCCAGACCTCCATTTCCAAGGGAGGGCTCTAACTCCACCTCTTCTACTGCCGTCAGATCATGTCCATATTTTTTCAGTACCTGACGGGTCTCCTCAAATACTCCCAGATTAATCAAGTTATTGGACAACAGTTTTCCAATCAGGAACTCCGCGGAAATGTAGTACAGCTTTTTACTGCCCTCATTTCTCTTCATTCCTTTCATTTTATCCTTTACAATACACAGCAAAGCCGCATAGATCTCCTGGTCAGAAGCTTCCTGAATGCTCTTTTGGCACTGTTCTTTTAAGATTTGCGTTAACGCCTGTTCCATAGTAGCAATCTCCTTTCAAAACTCAGTTTCCTCTTTCTATTTTCTCAAAGACACGGAGCAACTCTCCCACGCTCCACGCCTGTGCGAAACATCCTTTAGAAGAAGTCGGATTTTCCCCGTCGTAAATTTCCGGCAGTTGGCCGACACAGCCCTCTCTCAGAGCACTTGCCAGCACTTCCAGCTGTTCTCTCACCGTCTCCTTCGCCTCCCCACTATTGGAATGAACCTTCAGGTAGGAAAGGTAATATGCCCCCAGCGGGAAAGTCCACACTGTCCCCTGATGGTAGGCCATATCCCTCTGCTGCATCGGCCCTCCGTAGGTTCCATGAAATTGTGGGTCTGATTTCTCCAAGGTCCGCAGTCCATAAGGAGTATACAGTTTTTCAAACACAGTTTCAACCACCTGTCTCTCCTTTTCCCTATCCAACATTGTAAAGGGCATGGACACAGCCCAAATTTGATTGCAGCGAACCTGACAGTCCGCCTCTGTTCCCGACAACACATCTTTCAGACAATGTCTGTCCTCCATCCAGAACTGGCCGCAGAAAGCCTCCTTAGCCTTCTTGGCCAGAGCTTCGTACTCTGCTCCTTCTTTGCCCAGAATCTCCGAAAAGCAGGCCATAATCTGAAGGGCATTGTACCAGTAAGCATTGATCTCCACCGGCTTGCCGTGGCGTGGTGTAGGGAGAAACTCTCCGACCCTCACATCCATCCAGGTCACCTGGTCTAGCTCCTGGCCTGCCATAATCAAGCCGTCCTCATCCATATGAATCCCAAAATGTGTTCCCTGTCGATAGCTTTTCACAATCCTCTCCGCCACCGGATACATCTCTCTTACGAAAGCCTTTTCTCCTGTGGCCTGATAATACAGGTATACACAATTAATAAACAGCAAAGCCGCGTCCACCGTATTATAGAGAGGAGCTTCTCCTCCCTCCGGAAACAGATTCGGCATCAGCCCATCCTTCTCATAGGCCGCAAAGGTTCTCAAAATCTCCCTGGCCGTCCCATACTGCCGGGTACTGATGCAGATTCCCGGAAGTGCGATCATGGTATCCCGGCCCCAGTCCTCAAAAAACGGAAAACCTGCCAAAATCGTCTCGCCGTCTGTAGACTCCCGCCTTGACACAAATTGATTGGCACTCTTAGCCAAAAACGCCGCCAGCTCAGAGGAAAAGCCTGCCAGCTCCTCCAATTTTTTCCGGTATGCTCTGTGTCCCGCCAGGATACTTGCCGCCTTCTTCTCCGTCGTTTCCATGCTGTATACCAGTTCCAAGCGGCATTTTTCCCCCGGATTTACCGTCTTGCAAATCCGGTGATTCGCCTTTGCCAGCCCAGTAGGACGCCTGCCGTCACAATCGTCGTAGCTGTAAAAGTAAACTTCGCTGATCTCCGGTATTTCTTTCACTTCCGCGTCAGTCCAAAAATACAGACTCAGTCCATTGCTGCGGACACAGCCTTCTTCTCTCTCAAAGACCTGAGAAGGCTTTGGCTCACTCCCTTTCGGAGTAAACTGAAAGAAAGGCGTCACTGTGAAGTCACACATTCTGGAACTTCGGTTCGTGATCTCATAGCACACCGCAGCAGTGTTCGTCCCCTGTTCCACAGAAATCTCTTTTCGGACCTGCACGCCTTCCACCAGGAATCTCCACACAGGCGTATCCTCATAGGAAAATTCCTCCAGATAACGCCAGCCGTCCTCCCGCGTGCCGTCCGCGAACTCCTGACTGGAAATCATGTGGCTGTCTCCTTCCAGAGTCACTTGTTCGGACAGCCGATGCACCATATTGTACCGGTGATTGGGCGCGTGCACGCAGGCCATCAGCAGCGCATGGTCGTTTCTGGAAACCGACCCGATCATAGTCGCCGAGGAAAAGCCTCCCAGCCCATTGGTCAGCAGATAACAGTTCTCCTGTCCCCTCTCAAAACTCTTCCAATCCTGTTTTCCGTAAATCCATTTCATACAGTCTGTTCTCTTTCTCCCTTTTCTTCTGACGGCTGTCCCAAAACCAGAACACTGATCGGTTCCACCTCTATCTTAGGTCCCGCCAATTTTGGCTCTCTCCAAAGATCGCTTCTATGAATATCCAGCAGAATCTCCCAGGCTCCCTCCGGGGGAACCAACTCCTGAGCTTTTCTTCTGCTATTATAAATCACATAGAGACTTTTCCACCGAGAAGTATCGTTCTCATCCCGGTTATCCACCATAAAAGACACCAGGCCCGGCCGAAGCTCTATGTCCGAAAATCTTCTCTTCGCAGCCACTGATTTGTCACACAAACCTGGCAGCCGTTTCCTCAGGCCAATCAAACCCTTATAATACTCCACTAAATCCCTCTCTCGCCAAGCCTGCTCCCAGTCCAGCCGGTTCAGGGAGATTGGAGCATTGTAAGTGTTCTCGTGCCCCTCCTTTGTTCTGGCAAATTCCTCACCTGACAGAAAGAATAAATTTCCCTGGCAAGTCATATAAAGAGCTGCGGTCATACGGTTCAGTCTCATTAGCTCCGGACGATTCGCCGTGTCGGCCAATTTATCCCAAAGAGTCTGATTGTCGTGGGAAGACACGTAAGTCACAATCTGCGAAGGCGCTTTGGCTCTGGCCGGTTCTTCTTCCCAGATCTTTTTCACATCCAAACACCAGGCCCCCGCACTCTCCAAAATATCTTTTTCCAGCCCAGAGGCTCCATTTACGAAACCAGGCTCCTCGATTCGAAGTGCAGAACCCTTGATGCCGTCCCGGGTATCATCACAAAAAATCCCCACATTCTCATCCAAGAGTCCCAAATTCCTCTTCAGCGCTGGAACAGCATCCTTCTCCATCGCTGTCTCATCCGCAGCCCAAGGCTCTCCAAAGAGAAGTTTCTCTCCTTTTCCATACCTCTGATCCAACTCATAGCGAATCCGGTTCATCAGCTCCACATCCAAAAGCCCCATCAAGTCAAACCGAAAGCCGTCGATGTGATACTCTTCCGTCCAATAAAGCACCGATTCCAGAATATACTTCCCGCACATTGGCCGTTCACTGGCGATGTCATTGCCGCAGGCAGAGCCATTAGAGACCTGCCCATCCTCCCAGACCCGGTAAAAATACCAGGGGGCCGTCCTTTGCAGCCAGGAATCCAAAGAGTAGGTATGGTTATAGACCACGTCCATAATCACACGAAACCCCTGTCTATGCAGCGACTGAATCATTTCCTTCATCTGTGTAATTCGCACATTTCCATCTGCCGCGTCCGTGGCATAGGAACCTTCCGGCACGTTGTAGTTCACCGGGTCATAGCCCCAGTTAAACGCATCCTTATCTCCGGCTTCGTCCACGGAGCCATAGTCATAAGCCGGCATCAGTTGTACATGGGTAATTCCTAAGTCCTTTAGATACTCCATTCCTGTGGCGTGAATTCCATCCTGATAAAGCGTCGTGTTCTCACAGGTAAACGCTTTGAATTTTCCTCTGTACTCTCCCGGAAAGCCCCCGGATTCGTCCCAGGAAAACTCCTTCACATGCAGCTCGTAGATGATATTCTCCGCCGGCTTCTTTGGCGCCTTGTCTTCCTCCCAGCCATCAGGGTTTGTCCTCTTTAGATTTACAGCCATGCTCCGCCTGCCGTTCACACCGCAGGCCTTCGCATAAGGGTCTGCGGACCGTACCGTCTCACCTTCGATTTTCAGCACAAAATCATAGTATATTCCGTGGAGCTCTTCTTTGGTACGCCAGCTCCACACACCTTTTTCGTTCCTTTCCATGGCCACTTTCAGATATGCCTCTTTGTCTTCTCCCTTTCGGTAAAAATTCAAGAAGACTTCCTGCGCCATGGGACTCCACAGGAGGAAGGAAGTCCCTTCCTCTGTGCAGCTCATCCCTAAATCTTTTCCCTCGTAAAAATATTTCTCATGAAATTCCGGGTTAGAATAATATCGCTTCCATTCTGCCGCTGTCCTCATATCCTGTCTCACCTTTCTGCCCTTATTTCTCAATCCGTCCTTATCAACCTTTTACAGCACCAGATACTCCATCCACATAGTATCTTTGCATAAACAGGAACAGCGCCGCAATCGGTATGGAGATCAGCACAGCGCCTGCCGCGAAGCTGGTATACCAGTTGTCAATGTATTCTTTTTCCAGCATCTTCCACAGTCCGATCGCAATGGTGTACTGGTCCGAGTTGGCACGGCAGATAACCTTTGCGAAGATGAAGTCCAGCCACGGAGCCATGAAAGAAGTCAAGACCGTGTACACGATGATCGGTTTACTCAGCGGCAGAGTGATCTTGCTGAAAATCTGCCATCTAGTACAGCCGTCCAACAGTGCTGCCTCATCGATCGCTGTGGGAATCGTGTCAAAAAACCCCTTCGCAATCTGGAAGGTCAGACCGGCACCTCCTGAGTAACACAAGATCAATGCCAGTCGGATGAGATTTCCCTCCGTCAGTCCCATGGCCTTCAAAATGAAATAGACCGCGATCATGGACATAAAGCCCGGGAACAGGCCCAGAATCATCGCCATATTCATGTAGGGCTTTCTCAGCTTAAATTTCATTCTCGACAGGCAGTAGGATACTGCCAGTACGTAGAAGGTGGCGATGATGCAGGAGCAAACCGCGATAAACAGCGTATTCGTGAACATCCTTGGGAAGTTTAAGATTGTCGTGTCTGTAAACAGTTTCGTATAATTGTCCAAAGTAAAGCTCTGTGGGAAGAACGTGGACACATAGGAGCCCTTCTCAGCGCGGAAGCTCGTGAGAATCACCCACAGAATCGGAAAGACCCAGACACACGCCAAAATCGCCAAAATCACATGGACAATACTATTGTTGATAAAGCGTTTTCTCTTTGCAGAGTGAAATTTGTTGACTGCCATGATCAGAATCCCCCTTCTTCTTTGTATGATTTACTGTTGCGGTAGGTGATAAGTGCACCGATCGCCAGGATAACAAAGGTCAAGATACCTATGACTGCACCAATATTGTAGTACTGTTTATCAATAGTCAGCTTATATAGCCACGTGACTAGAAGGTCCGTCTTGCCGGCCGTCGACGACAGGTCTGTGATCGGATCGCCTCCCGACAGCAGATAGATGACATTGAAGTTATTCACATTTCCAGTGAAAGTCACAATCAGATACGGTGTTGTCACATACAGCATATAAGGCAGCGTAATCTTTGTAAACGTCTGAAATGCGTTGGCGCCGTCCACCTTAGCTGCCTCATAGAGCTCCCCTGGAATATTTTGAAGCACTCCGGTAAGCTGCAGCAAAGTGTAAGGTACACCCACCCAAATATTGATGACGATGACTGTCACCCTCGCCCAAGTAGGGTCCGTGAAGAATGGCAGACTAGCGTCCTGGGCAATCCATCCCAGATTCCGCAAAAGCACGTTCACCGCACCGTTTGGCTGAAGCATCGTTCTCATAATCAGTAGGGAGACAAACATCGGTACCGCACAGGAGAGCACGAAACAAAATCTCCAAAAGCCTTTTGCTCTCGTCCCCTTACGATTAATCATCAGGGACAGAATCATACCAAAAATATAGTTGCTGAACGTGGCAAAGAACGCCCAGATTAAAGTCCACCCCAGGACTGACCAAAACGTACTTCCCAGGATACTGCTGCTGTCAAACAGCGCCTTGAAGTTGTCCAGACCCACCCAGTCAAACAGCATCAGATGGTTGTCCAGTCTGCTGTAATTAGTAAATGCCATACAAATCATAAAGATCAGCGGCAAAATCGTGAACATAAAGATAAACGCCATCGGCGGAGTCATGAACAGACGGTACAGATTTTCGTGGAACAAAGATTTCAGGTCCTCCGCGAAGTTGTTCACATGCTTTCCTGCCTTGTCCAGACACTCAGCCTTGTACGCGCTACGCAGTGCACCACGCCACATGCATACCATAAAAATAGTCAGCAGCACGGTTGCCACACCGTATAAAAGTATCAGCACAGACTGGTCGCCTTTTGTGTAGAGATAGACCTGACTGGCCTCATCCCAGATTTCCTTTTGGGGTTCGCTCCCCAGAGAGCCTAGCATCCGTAAAAAACCGACTCCGTTTACTGCCATGAATACAAGATAGATTACTTCCACCGCCAGATACAGGAGGCCTTTCACCTTCTGTCCATGTACCATATTTCCAAATCCCATCAGGAACATGGAAAGCTTTGTCTCCAATCCACCCTCTCTGACTGCGTTCATGCAGGTATAGGGAGTTGGAAAGTCATTGACCCTTTTTCTAAATTTTCCCATCCTCTTCACCTCATCAGATACCGTCACTGTTCATTGCATCGTTCATCGCCTCTGTCTGTTCCGCCGCATTTTCATGCGTCACACTTCCGTTTCGAATTCCTTTTCCCATATTTTCCACCGGTGTCCAGCAGTTACTCATCTTAGAGACAAACGGCTGAAGAATGGAAGTCTCTTCAAAGGTTCTCGTCTGTGCCAAAACCAGCGGCTCAGACGCCATCTCTCCGCCTTCTAACAGTTCTTCATTACATGGAATCACATTTCTCATCTCATAGTGCATTTCCTGGGCCTTCGCTGAACCCAGATAGACCGCCAGCTCCACGGCCGCCACCATATTTTTGCTGTTGGGATTCACACCGATCGCCTTGGAACCTGCGTAAGACAGCATCTGTTTTTCCTCTCCATTTAAAGTGAACGTGGGCAGAGCCGCGACTCCCATGTTTTCACCCAAGGCTTCCTTCACCGAATTCGCATCCCAGGAACCGGAGAAAATCGCGCTGATGCTGCCGTCTCGAAGTCCTGCGATACCGGAACCGTCCTGATCAATCTTGAAATTCGGATTTGACTTCAGATCAATTAAATAATTTGTCACGTCCACAGCTTTTTCTCCGCCAAAATCCACACCTTTTGACTCATCCGTTCCATCCCCGAACAGGGTACAGCCATTTCCCAGATAAAACGCCGGCAGATACCAGGAATTCACAAACGGAAATGACACAACGCCCTTTTCTAGCATCATGTCCAGATTCTGAATATCTTCCTCTGAAAACACGCTCTTGTCGTAATACATAAACCAGGTATTCGTCGTAAACGGCACTCCATACAGTTCACCGTCTTTCATGAGAGAATTCAACACACCCTCCGAATTCATGGCTTCAATCTCTTCCCTGTACTTTCCTCCGAATTTCGTCAGTCCATTGGCATCCGTCATCGTTGTGAGCGTATCATTGGCATACATAAACACATCCGCACTGGCCTCCGGGTCCTGAGCCACCTGTGTTGCCGCACTGGCCTCGTCCGCTACCCCATAGACAAAAGTAATATCCCACTCTGGATGTTCCTGGGCAAAAGCCTCACAATTGGTCTGCAGCCACTCACCACTGTCCTTTGACTGGTCCTCAGACGGCGACCATACCATCAGCCGAACTTTCTCTTTGGCACTGTCCCCGGAAGCATTTTGGCAACCTACCAGACTCACCGCTGCGAGGACAACTGCCAATAATCCAGCCAATCTTTTTTTCCACATCTTCTGCATCTCCCTCCTCAAAAGTTTCGCAATGTTTCGTATAGTCTTATCATAGTCTACCCGCAAAGCTACGTCAAGACTCTTTTGTGGTATTGCCCTGTATTTTCTCTGTTTTCCATAGATTTTTGATTTCATTTTTGTGCACTTTTATTTCCCTTTCTTCATTTCTTTTCGAAACTTTACAAAACCCCATGAAAAATACATTGATTTTACTCATTTTTTTCTATATAATAATCCAGACATCAAATTTACACTTAAAAATGTGATAAACTTTTCATTTATTTAACAGGGGGACAGACATGACGACAATTCAGGATATCGCCGATAAACTTGGCATTTCCAAGGGAACAGTGTCCAAAGCCTTGAATGGTGCCTCGGATATCAGCGAAACTTTACAAAAACAAATTTTAGAGACCGCCGTAGAACTTGGATATACGAAGCTGCGCCGTCAAAAAGGCTGTGCAAAGAAATTGTGTGTACTGGTAGAAAATCAGAATATAGAATACGAAGAACCCCATCACTTCGCTTATGACATTATCATGGGATTTCGTCAAAAAGCAGAACCTGCCGGTTTTGATGTGGACATCGTCCCGATGGATGAAAAAACTCAGCGTTCCTCCTCCTACGACGTATTTATGCTGCAAAATAACTACCTCGGAGCCTTCGTTCTGGGATTTTCCTATACCGATCCTTGGATGCAGGACTTTCAGATTAGCCACACCCCGGTAGTTCTTTACGACAATTATATTCAAGTAAATCCCACTACCGCCTACGTGGGAATCGACAACAATGAGGGAATGGAATTGGCTGTCTCCCACCTAAAACAGCTCGGACACCGAAAAATAGGCTATCTCAGCAGCGCTCTAGGTTCCCATGTTATGCAGGTGCGCCACAAAGCTTTTTTCAGTGCTATGCGCCAGTATGGACTAAAGACTGATTCTACTTATGCCGGAAGTTCTTACTATATCACCCAATGCATGGAAAAACATCTTCCTCGTCTTTTGGATATGGGAGTTACTGCCATTATCTGTAGTCACGACTTAATCGCCAACGCTGCCATGATTCAATGCCAGCAGCTGGGTTATTCCGTCCCCAAGGATATCAGCATTATAGGATTTGACGATCTTCCGATCTGCCCTTACACTTCCCCGCCTCTGACCACCGTACAGCAGGAACGGACAGAACTTGGAAAATGCGGATATTACGCACTAGACAGTCTGATTAACAACGTCTCCATTGGAACCATTCTTCTGCACACCAGGCTCATTGTGCGGGGGTCTACCGCGAAAACAGCCTCGGCAGCAGAGGAGTGTTCTTAGTTCTCAGTGTTTTCTCAACCTGATAATTTTATGCACTATGGGGGATTTCCCGCTCTGACTGCGGAAAATCCCCCATAGTAAAACAACAACCACACTTCACCAGATTTTGATATTTTTTCTAAATTCTACATAGGTAGCCACAAAGTAGACCACATAAATTCCCACAAAAATCACCAAGGAAATTCCAAAATATAAGAATACTGGCGTCTGTGTTCCCACATAAAAGTTAAATTTTCCTCCTACATAAAGTGCAATCATTCCACTGATCGCCGCCGCAAACAAGACCGGGCACAGATAATATCCAGACAACTGTTTCAAGACTATTCCAGACAATTCTTTTTTGCCAACTCCCATCTTTCCCAAAACTCCGTACCGAAATCTATATTTTGCCGAGTCACTCAGCTGCTGTACAGATAAAACTGTCAGCGCCACACATAGGAACACCAGTCCTATATAGAACATCGGAAAGATAATCGCAGACGTTACATACTTAATCTCAGGAATCAAATTGTCCACTACCAGATTCTTGGCGTAATAAGAGACAATGGTATCTGAACCACTGCAGAAGTTTCCCATGATTTCCATCATCACATCATCGTCTGTCAAACGGTCTAATTTCCCAGACAAATCAGACGGCGCCTTTCCCTGAATATCCACAACTAGCTCAGAATAATAGGGCCTCATTGTCCCCACTGCCGCATCCGGTACAATCAAAAGATAATCACCCCCATTGTGTCCATCCTGTGAAAAAGGTTCGGTATAATAACCCGCGAATTTAAGCCTTTCCATCCCTGCTTTGATCTGTAATCCCTTTGAAAAGTCTTTGGCCTCCCGATAGACCCTATCTTTTATATGAATGGCGTACTCCCCATTTTCTAAATGAATGGGCTCATAACCCAGCATCCTTCGAAGCTGATTGTAATCGGACAGCTTCATGTAGGTGTCTAAATCACAGTAAATTTTCTCCTCGTTTTTATAAATTTTGTCCATGTTCGGACTGCCGTCTCGATTTCGATATGTGTCCCCAAAGGTTTTCAGATTCGTATACAGCCAGGTATTTGCCTGGTTGGTACCGTTTTCATAGATACGATAGATATAGTGCTCTTTCATTACGGTCTCGCGTTTCAAAACCCTCAGCTCTTTTCGGAAATTATCATCCGCATTGCTGCTGTAAACCTGAACATCAAAGGGAAACTTCTCCGTCAGCACCTGATTTTGAAAGCTATGAAACATCATGGCCACCGAACAGCCTAAAAGTGACAAAGTAAACAGTGAAGTCAACGTACCCATCGTAAACCACATCGTCTTGATTTTTGACGAGAACTGCCGAAGCAAAAACAGGTTTTCTCCTCTGTAAATCCACCTTCCCTTTTTTCTGATATAACAGATGATGTAGGAAGCCAGCCCCAGATAAAACAGATAGATCACACAGATTAGCCCTACAAGGAACAAGAGCACTGTCCCAGTGTTCCAGGAGTTTCCTCGAAAAAGCCAGATTCCGAAGAATACCAACAATAGCAATGATGCCGGAAGCAACCACCTTTTCCAGCCCTCCCGCTTCTCCCTAACCTCCTCATTTTTTCTCTGGGCATTCATCAGGTCGGAAATATTCATTCTTCGGAACTTTCTTCCACATCGAACTAAAGCCAAAAGATAACATCCGGCATAGCAGGCAGCTGTCATCAGAACACAGTACTTATCCAAACCAAATTTCAGATGATAGTCCATCTGCACTACGCTGTAAAACACACTGAGCAGAATCTGCTGAAGCAGCATTCCCAAGAGAATTCCGGCCAGAAAGGCTCCCGTGCCAAGCAACGCATTTTCCCTCATATACAACCTGGAAATCTTCTTTTTTTCCATACCGATCAACAGATAGATTCCAAACTCTTTTCCGCGTTTTTCCAACATAAAGCGCACCATGTAGTTTATCAGCCACGAGATAATCAACAGAACGAAAAAAGTAGCAATTCCCACCATCACCGCGACGATGCCTGCCATCTCAAACATCCTCTGAACATCCTTCGAAAAAATCAGTCCGTCAAAGGCAAACATCAAAGCTGTAATAAACGTCATGGTAAAAAAATAGATCAGGTAGTCTCTGGCTGAACGCTTGACATTTCTCCACGCGAGTTTAGCAAACATCACAGCTCTCACCTCCTGTCAAAGACAAAACATCTAGAATCTCGTTTAAAAATTCCCTCCTGCTCCTCTCACCGCGAATCAGCTCATGGAAGAGCCTCCCATCCTTTAAAAACAGGATTCTGCTGCAATAGCTGGCAGAAAATGCATCGTGAGTCACCATGAAAATCGTCGCTTGAATGGTCTGGTTCAGCCGCACAAAGGTCTCTAGCAGCGTCTGAGCCGCCTTAGAATCCAAAGCTCCGGTGGGTTCGTCTGCCAAAATAAGCTTGGGCCTGTGTATCAGCGCCCGTGCACAGGCACATCGCTGTCTCTGCCCGCCAGACACCTCATAAGGAAATTTTTTTGCAACCGTCTCAATGTCCAGCAGCTTCATAATCTCCTGACACCGTTGCTTTGCCGTCCTTTGGTTCTCTCTTTGCAGAGTCATCGCCAGCAAGATATTCTCCTCAATGGTCAGAGTGTCCAAAAGATTGTACTCCTGGAAAATAAAGCCCAGATTTTCTTTCCGAAATTTTGCCAGGCTGTCTTCTGTCAGTTCCGTAATGTCCAACTCTTCATAAAAAATGTGACCTGCTGTCACCCGGTCTATGGTGGACAGCACATTCAAAAGTGTGGATTTTCCAGATCCAGAAGCTCCCATGACACCCATGAACTCTCCCCTGTTCACTGTAAAGCTCACACGGTCTATGGCCTTCGTCACACTCTCCCCGTTTCCGTAATATTTTTCCACATCACATACCCGGATATAATCTCTCATATTTGTTCACTCCCTACTTCTTTGATACTGTCCACTCTATCAAATCCGCCAGGCAGATGGTATCTGCTTTCCTTTCAGCCATCTTACAATTTTGAAAGATAACTGCTGACCGGGAATTCCAAGACAATCCTCATTCCCTCAAAGAGCCTTGAGTCAGCCCAAATCTGCACACCCAATTTCAGACACAGCTTTCTGCAAAGGTACAGTCCCATACCTGTGGAACGCTCCTGCCTTCTTCCATTGGTTCCGGTGAAGCCTTTCTCAAAGATTCTAGGAAGTTCCTGCACGCTGATTCCCATTCCGTTGTCCCTCACGGTAAGTCTCACCCCATGTTCATATTTCTCGGTAAAAATCCAGACGCGGGCACCTTCATCACGCTTGTACTTCATACTGTTTAAAAGTATCTGGTTCAAAATGAACCCAATCCACTTTTCATCCGTAAAGACTCGGTGCCTGCAATCCACCTCCACCTGCATCTGATTCTGAATAAAATACTGTCTATTCCGGGCCACTGTTTCCTCCGCCAATGCCTGCAAATCCGTCTCTTTTATCAAATAATCCTTATAAACCTCGTCAGACCGGGCATAATACAGCGCCATATTCACAAAGTTCTCCACTTTTTGATTCTCCTGCAAAATCATCCTGGTACACTCATCTTTGTGGTTCTCACACAGCAAAACAATACTGGTGAGCGGCGCCTTAACTTCATGCACCCAACTTTCAATATATTCCCGATATTCCTTCTGTCCGTCCTCAATCCTACGGAGCTGCTCAATCACAGACTGGTTGGACTTTCGTATCAGCTCTCGATAAAGCCTGTCTTCCAAACGAAAAGAGTCTGGCATCAGCTCTCCTAGCAAAAAACGCTGGTCCACATTTTCTAAGATGCCTTCTAGCCTTCGGAAATATCCTCTCCTTTGCCGATACTGTCCCAGCAGCCAAAAAGACAATACTGCCAGCCAGACAATCAAAATCAAAAAGACACAGTCCACAGAATATCCTGTCAGACACAAAAAAGCTGCCAATCCCAGCATACATCCGAAGTGGAACAGCAGCAAAAAAATTTTGTCTCTCAGAAAGTCTCTCAACTTCATAGGCAGTATCCCATCCCTCTCTTGGTCTTTATAAACCCGTGAACTCCTATCTCCTCTAGCTTAGCACGAATACGCGTCATATTCACACTCAAAGTGTTATCATCAATAAAAACTTGATTATCCCACAGATACTCAATCAGCTCCACACGGGAGACAATTCTGTCCGCGTTCAAAAAAAGAAAGTGCAGAATCTTCAGCTCATTTTTGGTCAATTCTACTTTCTGTTCCTGAAATTCCACACATCCCTTTGCTAAGTCCAATACCACTCCCCTGTGTTGCAAGATTGATATCTCCTCCGGCCTTTTGTATCGTTTGAGAACTGCTGCAATATGTGCCAGTAAAACTGGAGGGCTAAACGGCTTTGTGATATAATCATCGGCACCTTTTAGCATCCCAGTCAACTCATCCATAGAATCTGTTTTTCCAGTTACAAATATAACCGGGACTTCCGAAGCCGCTCGAATTTTCGCGCAGATCTCAAAGCCTGATTCCTCAGGAAGACTCAAATCCAAGAGCACAAGATCTGGAATAGTCCGAAGCACTACAGCCGCCACATCCGAAAAATCTTCCAAAGCCGTCACTTGATATAGAGAATTCTCCAAAAGTATCTTCAATTCCTGTCTAATATTCTTCTCATCTTCTACAATCAGAATATGCACTCTTCGACATCCTTTCTGTTTCCACAGCAAAGCCCTCTTTGACACCTTGTTTAGTCCCTGTGATGGTCTTCGCTAGAAAATTAAATCCTTCCGTGTTTCTTCCCTTTTATAAACCCTAAACACATCCGAAATACGATGGTTGTCACCATGATTCCCGCCGACATGCTAGCTGCAAACAGCAAAGCGTAAATGCTTTGTTCTCCAAAATCTTCTAGCTGTCTCGCCATCAGATGCTTCATCCCACGATACAAAGCCGCCCCGGGGACCAAGGGAATCGCCCCTGACACCAGAAACACCGTGACCGGTGTCTTTTGAATCCTTGCCATATACTCCGCATACACCGTCAACATGATGGAAGCTGCAAAACCACAGAAATAGTCACTGGCCCCAAACAGATTCTGTACCAATAAAAAGCCCCCCCAGCCGATCGCACCTCCCACAGCCGCCAAAAATGCTTTTTTCCCTCTGATATTAAATACGCACGCAAAGCCAAGCGCTCCGCCAAATGCGCTTGCCAACTGAATAAACTGAGCCATTTTCTCTCCCCGATCTTTCTCTCAAAATAATAACCCTGTAAAGGTAAAGCCCAGAGCAATAACAATCGCCAGTATGATGGATTCTGCGAAACGAACTCCACCAGCGATCATATCCCTGGAGAAAATGTCTCGAATCGCGTTCGTAAAAGCCATTCCCGGGATAAACAGCATAATATTGCCTATACTAATCAAGTCTGCATCCTCTCCGAGCCCGAATTTGACAGCTAAATTCGAGAGCAGCCCTCCTACCACTGCACACAGCAGCGTGATAATCATAGGATTCGAACTACCTTTCTGCAAAAAAGTTTCTGCCACTTTCAACATCACTCCAATCACTGCTGAAGCCAACGCATCTTTGAGACTACCGCCAAAAAAGATACAGAATGAGCAGGACACCAATGCATAGAAAAAAAGCTGCGCAGCAAACGGATAAGGAGGCTCACTGCTAATTCTCGCGACCTCCTCCTTGATTTCCTCCGGCTTTAATCTCTGATCGCAAATCCTTCTGGAAAGTCGATTCAGCTCGTCCAGCATGTGAAGATTATTTTTCATCTCTGCTACCCGCCGTGTCTGAGTACACGCATCAAAAGCCTCCCCATACACAGTAGCTATAATGCAGGAAGTAATAGAAAAGACATCCACTCGCTTTGCCCCATACGCCATACAAATTCTTCGAATGCTGTCTTCTACTCTTCCCACCTCGGCACCGCTAGTCAACATCTTCTCTCCAATCTCCATTGCCCAGAAAAGATAGTGCTCTGCGTCCTCTCTCTGTAAAATCTCCGTACTTGTCATTACTTTCTCCTTTCAGAGAGTTTTCATCACTGTCACCCATTCTAACACAATTTTGTTCAAAGAACACCCATTAAATATAAGGGAGGAATGAAAAAATTTATTTTTTTTTGGAAAATTCTAATCTTCTTTTAATCTTCGCTGGTTATACTACGTATAAATAAAAAACAAACAGATTGATATAGAATATTTTTAGGAGGATTCAAAAATGAAAAAGAAAATCATAACTGCATTATTGGGAACTTGTCTGACACTCTCACTGTTCACCGGATGCGGTGGCGGAAGTTCTTCGGAAAATACCGCAGAAAATCAGCCTACCACCCAGACACAGACCACTCAGGACACCACGACCCCGGCTGCTCAAAATACACAGCAGACCACTGCACCGACACAGAATACCCAGGCTTCCGTCACCGAAGAGGATGCCAAGAAAACGGCTCTGGAAAAATCCCAAGTGGCTGAAGCCGACACCATCGGCCTCACCGTCAAAATGGATTATGACGATGGAATGCAACTCTATGAAGTAAATATTTATACTCCAGAAAAGGATTATGAATACGAAATCAACGCCTCTGACGGCACAATCATAAAAGAAGACATGGAAGCCACCGATCAGGTAGCCAATATTAATTCTCAGACCAGTATCACACCAGATGAGGCTGTGAATATAGTCCTCGGCAAAGTAAGTGGAGCTACAGAAAAAAACGTGCGAATGAAGCTGGAAATGGACGACGGTCGCTCTCTCTATGAAGGAGAAGTGATCTACAACAACACCTCCTATGAATTCGAGATGGATGCAGAGACAGGTACCATCTACGAGTGGAGCCAGGAAACCTTGTAAAAAGATCGACTGCTGCTGTAAAAGTGAAATTCCCCTTTCGTTAGACCAAACAGAAGTCTAAGGAAAGGGGAATTTTGTTTCCACTTAGATATCGCCGCACGTAGATGGAACTCGCCTAATAAATTAAAATCTTGTCTTCATAGACCTGAATATGGTATGCTTCTCTCATAATGGAAAAAAAGAATCCTGCCCCGCAGGATTCTCCGCCTGCGGCGGGTTGCGTCAGCAACATTTTCGTTTCCGCCGCAGTGCGATCCTACGGAGTATTTGTGTTATAGGAAAGAGCTTTCACGCATTAGCGTGACAAGGTCTTTCTTATAACATGAAAACGATTGGCATGACTCCCAATCTGAGCAGGAGATATTATGAATATAAAAGATTACCATTTGAAATCTGGCACACTGCTAGATGAGCGTTATCAAATAGAAACTGTCATCGGTGAGGGTGGATTCGGAATCACCTATTCTGGTTTTTCTCTTCATCAAAAAGACAAAAAGATAGCAATTAAGGAATTTTATCTCAAAGATTGTATGGACCGGGACTGCCGTAGTTCTAATGTCGTCCAGATTCTGCGCGAAGAAGACGAAGAATATTGTAAACGCCAAAAACAGAGATTTTTAAAAGAAGCCCGTACCGTCAGCGATTTTGCCCAGGAGCCCGGAATCGTCCGCATCACAGATTACTTTGAGGAAAACCAGACTGCCTATATCGTCATGAATTATCTGGAAGGCCAAACTTTAAAAAAATATATGAAGACACAGCCTCCCATGGAAGCGGAATCCGCGTTTCGCCTCATGTTGCCGCTGATGGGTACTCTGGCAAAAATCCACAGCTACGGTATCATCCATAGAGATATCAGCCCTGACAACCTGATTCTCGGGCCTGACGGCAAACTGACCCTCATCGATTTCGGAGCCGCAAAGGCTTATTCTCCAACGATAGATCAGACCTGTTCCATCATCTTAAAAGGAGGATATGCCCCCTGTGAACAGTATGACAGCCGCGGAAAACTAGGGCCTTGGTCAGACATCTACGCCCTATGCGCTGTCATCTATTTCTGTATCACCAAACATGCGCCTGACGACGCGTTCCAGCGAATGCTCCACGACGAGCTGAAATCTCCCAGTGAATTGGGCATCTCTATAAGCCCGGCCCTGGAGCGTATCCTGATGAAAGGGCTGTCTATGGATATCCCCTCCCGTTATCAGCATATGCAAGACCTGATTTGCGATGTCAAAGAGCAAATCCGCGAAGTGGACCCAAAGATCATTCGACTTCGATGGATAAAACGAATCAGCTTCGCGCTTTGTATCTTAGCCGTGCTGTCTGGAATCGCCTTCTGGTACTATCAAAGCCATCTAGAACAGTTTAAATTCCACGGGGCGGAAACTTTCACCATGACCTTTGGACAGAGTCATGAGCTCTCTGACTCCGGTTACTCCCAGGCAAAGGATATCTTAAAACAGAGAGTTGAAATTCTCGCAGGTGAAAAAAACTATATCCAGTCTCAGGAAAAAAACGGCGACGTCACCTATGTCCTGCCTGCTAAGACCTTCCGTTCCATTTCCAAGAAAGCCGCAGAGCACTACGTCTCTCTCAACGATATTCTGAAACATTTTCTGGCAGGCGCAGGCCAGCTATCTCTGTCAGATCTGGATTTGAACACTGAGACTGTGAAAGGCGTTCAGATAAAAAAGGGGGTACTCGAAGGTTTCGACTCTGAGGAATACGCAGACATTCCAGAAAACGAAGCCTACTATTATCTGGAAATTACGCTGAATGATAAGACCAAAAAACAAGTTCAAACATATCTTCAGAAATATCCTGACGACTCTCTGACGTTGTTCAGAGACTACACATGGACAACCGAAAACTATTATAAAAGTTCCCTGGGTTCTTTCATATATACCATCTATGACCGCGACAATTTTCAAAAGCTGTGCCTAACCAGCTGGATTCAGGATAAATCCTTCTACGAACTGCTCACATACGATATCACCCACGAGTCCTATGAGTCAGACCTTGCCTATTCCTACCTTCCGCCCACTACCTGGGAAGAAGTGGAATCCTCCATGATCGCGGGAGATAATCAGGTCAATGAAGCCTCCATCGAAGACCCCGCCGTATACCTGCAGTATACCTGCAGTCCTCTGGCCGAGCTGTCCAATGGAGAGTGGTATGAGACACTGGCTGACTTCAAGATACTGATGGATACCCTGGATGTTCCTTACGCCTTCGGCATCTCCTCCTTTCAAGAACAAGACATTACTCTGAAAATCGCAAAGAAAGATCTATATCTTGAAATGGCGTCACTGCTGATTCAGCGCGGTGGAATCAAACTGTCCGATCTGGGAGGTGCATCCATGTACCTCTCATCTTCTTCCGCGGGAGACATGATATTTGAAGAAAAGCAGCCCGCAAATACCTGGATGATGAAATTCAGCGATGAATATGATATCGAGAATCTGCAGACATGTACCAAAACAATGCTAGACCATGGGAGAGACACTTTATATCTGACCTTTGGCGGTTATAAACTGGCCTCCTGCAAAATTTCTGATGTTATCACAGACGGAACCGTAGAATTAACCCCTGCTAAGACTGCCCGCATGAAAACGAAAACTCTCGCTGATTTCCTGTACACAATGATGACAGAAGTCAAGAGTACAAGCAACTACTCCGCAGACACCATCAGCTATACCTGTGCAGACGGAACACTGGATTTGGATGTGGACATTGACAAAGACTGGATTTTAGAAAATCCGTTTCTGGATAAGATCCAGACAGAGGCCAAGAGCATCGATCCTGATATCGAAGTCAAAAGTTCTTCCCCTGAACAGTTAACAGTCACGCTTCCCTACGAACCGGAGCAAGATCTGATATCCAAATTCACCAAAACCGTCGAAACCTTGTATGAACGCTGCGATCTCGGTAATGGTTTTTATCAGACTATCTATTTCCAGCTAGACACCAGCCTGCTAAATGACAGAGAAGACTTTTATTACCGTTTCTCCTGCTACAGTGATTATGAGGTTTCCCTATACGTGTACCTTGGTCAAAACCGCATGGAGAAATACCAAGATGAGATGGAGAAAACCCTCAAGGAAAACAGTTTCCTCCATCCATTTACCCAATCTGAATATTTCGAGTTTTATTCTGCCTCCCAGGAATCCTGAAAATTCCAGCGTTTCTACTTCGGAGGAAAATTTTGTTTGGATTTTTTCACAACACGGAACGAGGGTATCGCTCCATCATAGACAATATGATTTTGCGACACCCTCAATAAACAACTATACGGCCGATAAGTACAAAATCCAGAGCAGTTTTATTTGCAAAAAACATCCTTGTCTTTCACAATCAAATCTGTTAGAATAACTGAGTAAACCATTTCGGGTGAGCACCTACCGTATGCAAGGCTAACTTACATACGGTTTTTATTTTATAAAAAATTCCTGTTTTATATTTTACAATGCCAAATAGGGAGAAAGAAACATGGAACTTAAACATACCATAAAAAACTCAAAACAGCCATCTGCTATAGATACCCAGCACGGCATCGCCTACGCTTTGCTAAAATTCAGCCTCCCACTCATTTTAAGCGGCATACTACAGCAACTTTACAATTGGGCTGACGCCTTTATCGTCGGAAACATCGAAGGAGAATTAGCCCTGGCAGCCATTGGTTCCACCACTACAGTCATTAATTTTTACTTGACGGCAATCACCGGTTTTACCTTAGGGCTTTCCATCCTATTCGGACAAAAATACGGCAGCGGACAATTCAAAGACATCCCTCATATTTTGTCAACCTTCTGCATATTTCTCGGGGCCGTCTTCTTGTTCTTCGCCGCAGCCGCCATTTTTCTAGCTTATCCCTTGCTTCGCCTTTTACACACGACACCAGAGACCCTTCCCTTAGCAGGCAGTTATCTACAGATCGTTCTGGCAGGTATTCCCTACCTGGCCGTGTACAACGTCTACTCTGCTGCTTTGCGTGGAATCGGTGACAGCCGGACCCCGTTTCTGGCAGTTTTGTTTTCCTCTGCCATAAACGTTGTGATGGACATCCTTTTTGTGGCCTTTTTTCGCTGGGGTGTCCAAGGGGCCGCAAGCGCCACTGCGATCTCCCAAGGGGCAATGACCGTCTTCTTAATCGTCTACGCCACAAGAAAGCACACGCTCCTGTGTTTCCAACTTCATTGGTATCCACTAAATCTGTCATTGCTAAGGCAAGGGGTTCGCTTTGGCCTTCCACCCATGATTCAATCCAGCATCAGCGCCTGCGGAAGCCTGATACTCCAAAATTTCATGAACGGATTTGGCACTCAGACTGTGGCTGCCATCACCACTGCGTATCGTATTGACACCATCGTTTTGCTTCCCATCATTAATCTAGGGTCTGGGATTTCCACCTTTACCGCTCAAAGCTACGGTGCCGGAGAAGCTAAAAAGGCAAAAAAAACACTTTTCGTGGGACTTATCTTAATGGCTGCCGTCTCTTTACTGCTGACCGGGCTAGTCATTCCCACAGGCGGCCGCCTAATTGCTTTGTTCGGGGCAAGTGAGGAAGCCGTCGGAATAGGTCAAAACTTCTTCCAGAGAATCGCGTGTTTTTATATCATCTACGGTCTTGCCACCGCAGTACGCGGGTACTTAGAAGGACTCGGGGATATGGTCTATTCCAGCGCTGCAGGCATCCTATCGTTACTGTTTCGAATCACCACTTCCTACGGGCTCGTCTCTCTCTTCGGCAATATGATTATCGCCTATGCGGAAGGCTTTTCCTGGGGAGTCCTTCTGTTATTATATCTGCTTCGGCTTCCATTTAGACGTTCCTCAAAAAAAGCAAAACCCCCAACCCTCCACACCCCATAAGTACTTTTGGCACGCAAAGAACCCAGACCTTCCTAGAAGATCTGGGTTCTCCTCTTCCGCCATCATTTCAAAGCCAATCCGTCCTTAAACGCATTGCCGACTTTCTCTCCCAACTTCAAATATGCCATGTTGACAGGGTCAAACACGATCGGGTCAAGCTTTGCCGGGTCAATTTTTCCGTTCTCACCGAGTACGCTCTCATCCGCGCTGACATTCACGATCTCTCCTACCATACGGCAGGACTGCGCATCATAGCTTACCAGCCTGCACTCCACCGCCATAGGCAGCTCCTCAATAAGCGGAGCGTCCACAAATTCTGATTTTACCGCGTGAAATCCAGCTTTTTCAAATTTATTTTTTACCTTATTTCCTGACTCCACACCCACGTAATCGCAGGCCACCACATGGGCCGCGTCTGCCATGCTGACGGTGAACGCCTTGCGCGCCAAAATATTTTTTACCGTCTTATGGCCTGGACTTAAACACATGGAAATCTGGGTGTCATCGCTGATTCCGCCCCACGCAGCATTCATCGCGTCCGGCGTACCATCCTCATCGTAGGCCGCTACAATATAGACGGGCTGCGGATAGGTATATGGTTTTGCTCCAAAATTTTTTCTCATTTTGATCTCCTCCATTGACAATCATTCGCAATTTTACTTCTGTCTGACTTTTTTCAGTCATCTTTCCGTCCTCTATGATAACAGGACATGAGGCCTGTCTGCAACTGTTATTTTTCATACTGCTCTTCTGTCACTGCCTCACACCACTCATTTTCCGTATCCTCACCCGGCACTTCCACCGCCAGATGAGAAAACCAACTGTCCTTTACTGCCCCATGCCAATGTTTCACACCCGCCGGAATATTCACCACATCCCCCGGCTTTAGCTCTCTGGCTTCTTTGCCCCACTCCTGGTACCTGCCTTTTCCGGCGACACAGATTAAAATCTGTCCGCCGCCTTTTTTTGCGTGATGAATATGCCAGTTGTTCCGGCATCCCGGCTCAAAGGTCACATTGAAGATCCCCATCTGCGACGCTGACAGAGGCGCGAGATAACTCTTCCCGGTGAAATACTGCGCAAATCCATCGTTTGGCTCTCCAATGGGAAAAATCATGGACTTTGCATGGTTCGCCATGGCGTCATCCGTTTTAATCTCCTCCTCCCACACCTCCTTCGCCATATAAAATGCCGCCCAGGCTTTTGGCCAGCCCGCGTAAAAAGCCGTATGGGTCAGAATCTCAGCGATTTCCGTCCTGGTCACTCCATTGTTTTTGGCGGAAATCAGATGATACTTAAAGGAAGAGTCCACAAGCCCCTGGGCCATCAGTGCCACCACCGTCACGACAGAGCGGTCCCTGAGGGAGAGCTGCCCCTCTCTGCTCCACACCTCCCCAAACAATACGTCATCATTCAGCTGAGCGAATTTCGGTGCAAATTCCCCTAAATTTTTCCTTCCCGCTGTCTGCTTCACTGCCATTTTTCTGCCTCCTTACTCTCTATACCACTTTTCCAAAGCGCTTCCCGATTTTCCTGCTTTGCTTCCATAGATCGGCAGGCCCTTTCCCACAACTGCTCCCGGGCAGAGCCTTCGAATATCCTGCTCACTGCGCCCCATGCCGCTCCCTTCATGGGTACAGAATGGACGAATCACCTTTCCGCCAAAATCAAAATGCTCCAAAAACGTAAACACCGCCATCGGCATCGTCCCCCAATAGTTAGGGTACCCAAGATAAATCGTGTCATAGTTTTCCAAATTCCGTGGATATGCTTTCAGTTTTGGGCGGGCATCCATCTTCTGGTCTGCCTGCGCCTGAGCAATGCATTCATTATAATTGGGGGAATATCCCTGGACCGGCTCTATCTTAAACATATCCGCCTGGGTCAGCTCCCTTAAAAGCTCTGCCGCGACTTCCGTGTTGCCGACGGTCAGATTCTTCAGCATACCACTGACGTAATTTTCATCTCCCCTTGAAAAATATGCGATAAGTTCCGCCATACGTCATCCTCCTTTATCTCTCAGCGCTGTCCGTTCACGCAGCCTAGACCGGCCGGGCCGCCGTCGTCCGCTTTTACAGTGAACGGCATCCGCTATATCTTGATTCCATTATAGACCCTTTCGCTTTGACTCGGAATCTCCGTTGTGTTATCATTGTATAAACTTATTGTTCATACAAATTTATTTTCCACAGACAAGGAGGAGCCTATGTTTAACCCACAGCTAAGCGTTTTCGTCTGCGCGGCAGACTGCGGCAGCTTTACAAAAGCTGCTGATTTACTCTTTATCTCCCCCACTGCGGTCATGAAAAAAATCAACGCCCTGGAGGCACATCTGAACTTGACATTGATAGAGCGAAGCCCCGCTGGAATTCGCCTGACTCCTGCCGGAGAGTCCATCTATAGGGACGCTAAATTTCTTTTCGAGTATTCGAGACGTTCCATTGAAAGCGCCAGAAAAGCAGCCGACATCGACAGCCGCACCTTTCACGTGGGCACTTCCCTGCTGAACCCGGCAAAGCCTTTTATGGACCTGTGGTGCCAGGTCAGCGCAGAATTTCCTGATTACAGGCTCCATCTGGTTCCCTTCGAAGACAATCATGAGGGAATCCTCTCAGAGATCTCACAGCTGGGGGAGAAATTTGATTTTTTAATCGGAGTTTGCGATTCCAAGCTCTGGCTGGACCGCTGTAATATGCTGCCTCTGGGCAGATATAAAAAGATGGTCGCCGTCTCCAAAGAGCATCCTCTCGCGGGCCGGTCCCGCATCGAAATTGAAGATTTGTACGGGGAGACTCTGATGATGGTCAAACGAGGAGATTCCGACACCAACGACTCCATCCGAAAGGATTTGGAAACCTTCCACCCGCAGATTCAAATCGAAGACACGCCCCAGTTCTACGACATCTCCGTCTTCAACCGCTGTTCAGAAACCGGCAAGGTTCTTCTCACACTGGACTGCTGGACAGAAGTCCACCCGGCATTGGTCTCCATCCCCGTAAACTGGGATTACAGCATTCCCTACGGCCTGCTGTACAGCTTAACTCCCACGCAGGATGTCAGACGTTTTGTAAACACGGCAGCAGAGAACCAGAAAATCGAAGGCACCGCTCATCTTTCGCACCGCCATGGCGCCTCTGTGCGGTGAGTTGCCTTATCGCGGCATACTGTACCAGCAGCATTTTCCTCTTCGCCGCAGTGCGGTCATATAAAAGCAAAGCATCCAGCACTTATTGCTGAACGCCTTGCTTTTGTCTTCTACTGCACCGTGGAATGGCTGAGTATATAAAATTCTTCCTGGCTCGGTTGATGTCTTTTTTCCATTTTTTCCAAGCTGTCATCAAACCTCTGGGCTTCCGTTTCATCAATCTGCATAACCGGGCTGTCATAGTAGAACCATTTCCGTCCATCCAGGGCGCCCTCTTTCAGCTCCTTTACCATCATCGCCGCCGGATAGCTCCCGCCCTCCAGACAGACATTGTACTTCTTACAGCTTCGGAAGCCTCTGCTGACATAATTGCCCGGATTTCCGAATATGACGATCACCTCGTACCCAAGCGCGGCCGCTTTCCCAAAAGAGTATTCTATCAGAGCTTTTCCATATCCTTTTCTCTGGTACTCAGGTAGGATGCTGACCGGGCCAAAAGTCAGAATCTCCTTCGTCTCCCCCGCCTCGTCCCTCAGCTTTGCCTTCGTGTACATGATATTTCCAATCACCTCACCATCCAGCTCAGCCACGAAATCCAGCTCCGGCAGGAAATCCTCATGCTCTCTCATAATATGAACCAGATAGTGCTCCACACACCCTGGGACATACAAATTATAAAACGCTTTCCTCGTGATCTCTTCCACCGTTTTATAGTCCGTTCTCTTCTCGTTTCTAATCTGAAACATTGCTAACTCTCCTTTTTAATTCCTTATTAGGGCTTATAAACTCCATTTTTCTTTTATCTTTCCACTTTCTTATAAATCATTGCCGATATGGCATAAGACCCCATATACGCGGCCACTGTCACAACCAAAATAATCACCAGGCTCACATAATAAGTGAAATCAGACACCGTCTCGCCCTGAACAATCACATTGGCGAGCATACTCAGGGCAACGACAATCCCTGCCGCTCCCAGCACAGCCAAAACCATGGCGATCTCCGCCCTTTCTTCTCCCCACCAATAATACAGAGGATAGGCCACTGCACCAATCAAGAAGGCCAGGATGCCTCCTCCCAGAACCAAAGTGACCGCATCACGAAAACCATAATAAAAGTAAACATTTCCATGAATCAAGACAGACACTGTCAAAAAAAGTGCCACTGCTGCACAACCTGCCGCTCCACAGACCGCATGACTGATATATTGACTCTTCACAATATCTTTTCGTCTCACCGGTAAAGTACATTTATATTGACACCATCTCGAGGCACTCTCTTTTCTCAGACATGAAACGGCGAGAATTGCCATCACTGGAGCCGGAATAAATGCAAAAACACTGACCATGGAAGTATCTCCTAAAATTGAAAAAATCACTCCCGCAAAGACAATCACTCCTATAAATATTTTCACATTCTCCGCAATTCCATAAAAATTATTTATCAACAGACCTCTCATCTTTTCTCCCCTTTCGTCAGCAATACCACCAATTCGTCAATAGAAACATGATCGACCACCGTCCCCGGATACTTTTTCAAGATCTTTTCCCTGTCTGATACCAACACGTCGATCTGATAGTCCCGCCTGCGCCAAGCAATTTTGTCATTTTCCTCCATCGCATTAAATTGGCCCTTCCCGCATCGCATCACTCCATAATGGTAAACAATTTTATCTTTTTCCTCCGTCAGCAGGATTTTCCCTTTATGAATGAGAACGATATAGTCTGCAATCTTTTCCAAGTCACTGGTAATATGAGTAGAGAATAAAATGGAACGTTTTTCTGTGCCGACAAAGTCCAAAAAAATATCCAGCATCTCATCCCTCATACTTGGGTCAAGCCCACTGGTAGCCTCGTCCAAAATCAACAAGTCTGGATGATGGGAAAGCGCTGCTGCGATTGCCAGCTTCATTGTCATTCCCTTGGAATAGGTCTTGATTTTCTGACCTTTACTGAGCCCAAATTCTTTCAGATAAAACTGAAAAAGCGCGTCATCCCATTTCTCGTAAATTCCTCTAAAAATGTCAGAGAGCTGTCCCGCTGAATAATATCCAGGAAAATTCTCTCCATCATAGACAACCCCAATCCTCTGCTTTATTTCTACATCCTGTTCCTGCATTTCCCTTCCAAATACCTCTATGGAACCGCTGTCACGGGATATTGTGTTTAAAACGCATCCGATTGTCGTGGATTTTCCCGCTCCGTTTTCTCCAACAAATCCCACAATAGAACCATAAGGTACAGAAAAGGAAATCTGTTCGAGTCGAAAATCAGATTTTTTATAAGCCTTTGACACCTCTTTCAGTCTTAGAATACTCTCCATTTTACTCGTCCTCCATATAAAAAATCGTTAGCAACTCTTTTAAAGTCTCTAGAGAAATCTGATTGATTCTCCCTATCTCTGCCGCAATCTGTAAATGTTCTTCTGCCAACCGCTGCTGTTCTTCCTGGTAAAATTCCTTATTTCTCGCCGCCACAAAGCTTCCTCTGCCCACAGCAGTTTCTATGAACCCCTCCCTGTGCAGCTCTTCGTATGCCTTCCGAACGGTGATGACACTGACATGAATCGACTTTGCCAGCGCTCTCACAGAAGGAATTGTATCCCCGGCATGCAACTCTCCACTCATAATCATAGCTTTAAACTGTGACGTAATCTGCTCATAAATAGGTTTATCTGCATTGTTACTGATAATAATCTGCATCTTTCACGACACCTTTCTTTAAACTGTGCTTATTGAGTAAGCACATTATATTCACTTTACATAAATTTGTCAATACCTCTGCGGTATGTTTTATCGATTGTAATCAATACTTCATTCTGCTAAAATAAACATAGAACCATTTCGTTTTATAAGGAGAAAATTTATGTTTCCATTGCTCATGGATCTTCCTATGGGATTGATCTCGCTCCTTCTCGGACTCTATTTTTTCCGATCAAATGGCAAAGCTGCCTCTCTCCTGTCCGGCTACAATACAAAGTCCGTCAAAGAGCGCGAAAAATTTGATGAGAAAGAAATGTGCCGTTGTTACGGAAAAAAAATGATCATCATGGGAATAGTGTTTCTGTTCGCGGTTGTGATTGATCTAATCCAGCCAGGCCTGGGCTGTACTCTGGCTTGGTGCATATGGACTGTACTCTTTATTCTGTTGCTGAGAGACCGAGCAAGACGGGAAAAATAGTGAGCAAACCCACTTTAACTCCCCTTTCTCTCAATCTTGGAGAGCACAGTCCCACTTTGCGCGCCAAACACAATTGTCTATGGCGACCACCTCTTGTGCGACATATTGACTCACTTAGTGAACAAGTATACAAGGTAATGCTCATCTATGACGAAGTGTTACTGTTATTTAAAAATACTCTTACACATTGTCATGATAACGTCTTTCCCGTAACAAAAAAAGGTCTTCTATGCTATTTCACCATAGAAGAACCTTTTGAACTATTTATGCCTTTCATACACGAAGTATTTGTACCCCTTCACAGGCATACTGTTCTTTTCTCCTCTCTCTTTGAACAGTTATGCCTATAATCCATTTGATAATTAAGAATTTTTCCGCTTAATTATTTTTCTCACATTCCCCATCAATTCACATTAAGCATATTACTTTCTAAAGTATGGCATTTCTGTCGGATACTCTTCCCGGACATAATCCATAATAAGTTTCACAATTGCAGAGACGGGACTAGACGGATGGGTGTTTGTCAAAGTGGCAATGCCTATCAATCGGTAAGGTGCGCTCTCAATCGGATAGACATTTATGCCTCTGCTGTTCTTTTCCAGTACCAGCTCCGGCATGATACTGACACCAAGGCCACTTTCCACAAGAGCAATGATGGAGCTGTCCTCCTGTATTGAGTGTACTGACTTAGTATCAAGACCGTTTGCTTCCATGAAAGCGATTGCGTCGAAATCTGAACCTGGTCCAGGTATAATAAGTTCAAAATGTTTTATTTCCTCAAGAGTTATATAAGAGACGTTGACAGGTATAAAACTGCTAGGAGTAATACACAACAGACGATCATGCAGCAGAGGAATTGCGGCAAGGTTTTTGCGCGTAGGAAGGCTTACAAACGCCAGCTCAAGAGAACCATTAAGCAGACCGTTCTCCAGTTCGTCGTAACCACCTTGATAAATATTGATACTCACGTCGGGCAGACTCTCATGCAGCCGCTGCAAAATTGCCGGCAGCCACGCACAACAAACACTGTTGATGACACCAATCCGCACAAGGCCGTTCATATCACCTTTGATACGCTGAAGTTCTGAGTGCAGGCGCATGTCCGCGTCCAGTATTGTGCGTATATGTGGCAAAAGCATTTTACCGTACTGTGTAAGTTCCATACTGCGACGGCCACGCACAAACAGAGGCAGTCCAAATTCCTTCTCTAATTTAGCCAACGAATGACTGACTGCTGCCGGCGTCAGATGCATGGACTCTGCCGCTTTTCTAAGATTGCCCTCTTTCACGATAAGATCTAATATTTTATAATCCCACAATGACATATCTCTTCCCCCATTTGTGTTTGTACATAAATTATACAACATTTTTATAAAAAAGATATAATATTTCTATATAATTTATATTTATTTGCAAATTATATAATATTTCCATGACAAAAATATAAAATTCCAATAAATTAATCAAATATTTTTGAACTGACATTATAAAAATATTTGTCTAAAACCAATCAATGCCTGTATTTTATTTTTGATCTTTTCAGAAAATGAACCGTATTGATATCAAAACAGGATTGGAATTCTGTCTTTCATTTAAACATCCCGTTTAATATTATTCGTTTTACAGAAACGCACAGATGCATTAAAATTAAATTAGTTTCTCGATTTAAACTGATGAAAGGAGACAAATCATGACTAAAAAAAAGTGTATACATGACCTATATAAGATGAAAGAAAACGGAGAAAAGGCCTGCTGGATTGTAGTATACGACAGCGTATTCGCCTCCTATGCTGAGGAAGCTGGGGTGGATATGATACTCTGCGGTGACTCCATGGGCATGATTGTCTATGGCTGGCCGGGTACCGTTCCCGTCACCATGGACATGAGCATTGCCCATTGTCAGGGTGTGCGCCGCGGCGCTCCCAACACCTATCTTATCGGCGATATGCCGTTCGGTTCTTATCATAAAAGCTGTGAGGATGCTGTCGCCAACGCAATTCGCTTCTACAAAGAGGCAGACGTGGACGCCATTAAACTCGAAGGCGGCGTCGCCGTCGCAGATAAAATACGCGCCATCGTCAACGCAGGGATGGTCGTCTTCGGTCACATTGGCCTCACTCCGCAAAGCTCCGCTTCTATGGGCGGTTTCAAAGCACAGGGGCGCACCACAGATTCCGCCCGCGCGGTCATCGAGGATGCTGTCGCTGTTTACAAAGCCGGCGTGCGCACACTACTTCTCGAAGGCGTACCTGAAGAGGTCTGCGCCTACATACACAAAATGCTGCCTATTCCGGTCTATGGCATTGGTGCCGGCGCGGACTGTGACGGACAGGTACTGCTCAGCGCTGACCTGCTGGGTATGTACAGAAACTTCACGCCTAAGTTTGCGAAGAAGTTTGCCGACATCGGAGATATTGCTACTCAAGGCATGATCGACTACGTGAAGGAAGTCAAGGACGGAGTCTTCCCTGCACCGGAACACAAATACAAACTTTCCGGCGGTGCTGCTGAATTTGAAAAACTATTTGATGAAATGTCTCCGCTTTTCGAATGACTAAACCTTTCCCCTCTTTGTCCGATACATCGTCCTTTGCTGTATTAGAAAATTCATCGGTGGAGATAACTTTAAAGAAGGAGGAAACGCTATGCCGAAATTTGCACAGAGAATATATGACATGGAAAGCTCTGCCAAAATCATTCGCGCACTGTTCGGCGCGATGGATTCCCCTAACATTATATCTCTCGGCGGCGGCGCCCCTGCAAGCGATGCGCTGCCAGTAGAAGCAGTTCACGACATCTGTACTGATGTTATCACCCGCAACAAACGCGGCGTGGAGGCGTTACAATATGGCTCCGTTCTCGGCGTATCCGACCTCAGAAAAAACGTCGCAGACATTCTGCTCAAACCTAAGGGGCTGGAGGCAGAGCTTGACGAGATCATCATCGTTAACGGTGGTCTTGAAACCATGAACCTGCTCTGTCAAGTCTATATCAACCCCGGTGACGTTATTCTGGTGGAATCGCCCACCTTTGTCCACTGTGTGGAGATCTTCGAGATGTTCCAGGCTAGGTGCGTCGGTGTTGAGTGTGACGACTGTGGCATGATACTCGAAGATGTAGAAAAGAAAATACAAAAGCTGCATCCCAAACTTGTATATATCATTCCCACCTTCCAAAACCCAACTGGCAAGACTTTCCCTCTTGAACGTCGGAAAAAGCTGGCTGAAATAGGCAGCAAGTATGATGTTATCATCCTTGAAGACGATCCATACCAGGAGTTGCGGTATAGTGGAGAACCTCTCCCGCCCATCAAGTGTTTCGACAAGACTGGCCATACCGTATACGCCAACAGTTTTTCAAAGATATTCTCACCTGGAAGCCGACTGGGATTTTGTCATGCAAGCCACGATATCATCACAAAGCTTTTCGACGCCAAAACTGCAACGAATTCGCACACCTCTACCTTCGCTCAGGTCGTCTGCGCCGAATTCTTCAACCGCGGACTGTTTTCCTCTCAGCTCAAAAAGCTCTGTGAGATCCACCGTGAACGCCGTGATGTGATGATGAACTGCTTCGCTAAATATATGCCAGGCGGCACGAAGTGGGTACACCCTGACGGAGGGCTCTTCAGTTGGGTGGAGCTGCCAGGAGGCATTGACACTGCTGCACTGCTGCCTGAAGCCAATGCTGCCGGTATCCACTACATAGCTGGTTCCAGCTTCTACGTTCAAGGCGGTAACATGGGTTCAAATGCTATGCGCGTAAGCTTCGGTAATGTTACACCTGAAAAAATCGACATCGCCGTACAGCAGCTCGCCTCACTTGTCAAAAACAAACTGTAAGGACGCAAAACTGAAATACAATGCGCCCTCAGAAAAAGGAGGAAAACAAATGGAGAATCTTAAACTTTGGGAGGATCTCAAGAACTGGAAAAAAAACTGTGATTTTGTGGAACTCTCTCATGAGTTCTCACCAGACACGCCGCATTGGTCCGGTTTCCCAGCCATGAACGCAGAAATGATTTTTGACTATCCAGATGTATTCCGCGTTCATATAGTACAAGTCGCCACACAGTATGGCACCCACGTAGACGCCCCAGCACACTTCGTGCCTGGCAAACGGATGCTTAACGAACTACGCGCCGACGAGATGGTGCTGCCACTCTGCGTCATAGATCTCAGCGCAAAATCAGCCAAAAACTGTGACTATATCTTCACAGCCGAAGATCTGCACCAGTGGGAGGCGATCCACGGCGAAATCCCATCCGGCAGCTTCGTCGCCGTGCGCACAGACTGGAGCAAGCGCGCCGACCTGGACAACATGGATGAAAAAGGCATGAAACATTATCCCGGCTGGGGGCTTGACGCGCTTAAATTCCTCGTAGAACAGCGCAATGTCACCGCCATTGGCCATGAGACCAGTGATACTGACGCTCCAGTCAGCTCAGCAAAAATCGGTTATGTGGGAGAATACTATATTCTCGAACAGGAGCGCTATCAAATTGAACTCCTGAAAAATCTCGACAAAGTTCCCGCAACCGGCGCTGTCATCATCTGTGGTTTTCCACGCGGAGTGAATCTTACCGGTTTTACCGCCCGCTGCATTGCCGTCTGTCCTAAAGATTAAACCTTCCTGACAGAAAAAAGGAAACACCGCGGTATAGATTCAAGCTTTTGCAAAGCCATGAATCTATACCGCGGTGTTTCCTGAACTTTCCGATTCACCCTCTCCCTACCGTAGAAGGATCTGCACAACCCTCTTCTTACTCTCCGATTCCTGGAGTTGCTCTGAAAGCATTTGCCGACTTATCCATGATTACCTGGCTGTCCATTCCTGTATCCAACACGGTATTTTGTATGGATTCCTTTTCCACCAGTACCGCTATCACCTCCAACGGCACCCTTTGATCCGTCATCGTCAGCGCATCTACCTGCGCGGAAAAACAAGAATCGGATGCTTCTGTCTGCTCACTGGAAGCTTCTGTCGTGGCAACTATATGGTTGGAAGAAATATAATTTCCCATGCCCGACGTAAGATGGATAATCACCGGTTTTTCACCGGCCGGATGAATGCTTTGTCCATGAATGGATTCTGAAATATGATTGGCAATAATGGAATTATAATTGCCGCTGATACACAGAAGACCATATAGATCGTTCAAACCATTGTTATATTCTAGCATCGGCGCCCACGGTTCATTGTCACGCAGAAAATGATTGGAAGAGACCAGATTTTCTGAACAATTTCCCTCAAACACCAGCATTCCCGGATAAAAAGAATGAAAACGATTCCCGGTGATACTCGAACGTGCCACGTTGTCAAAATGAATACTGCTCTTTCCTCTGGGAAAAATATTATTGGAGCCGATCAAAAGTCCCCCAAAATTCTGGGCATAAATTGAATATCCTTTATACCCCGCTCCCATGAGGTTATCGGTAATCTTGGACGCCTGGCCCCAGCCTCTTAATTCCAGGCAGTTTCCACATTCAGCGATAAAATTATCATGCACAGACAACGCATCCGCATGATAAATCGTGACGCCATGTTCTAGATACACAATTCCCATTCCGGTAAGCCGAAAGGAGTCCTGCGCACTGGCTACATAGATTCCCGTTTTTCCATTCGTATAGGTATTTTCTGGGTTCTCCACTCCTGAGCCATCATCTGTAAAATGCAGTCCGTCAATGCAGAAATTCTCAAATTCCACCGAGCTGATACGAGGATTTCCGTTTCTCTCCACATAAAACGCTGCTCCTGCCGCTTCCTCCCCTGTGTCTTTCGCAGAAATTTCCACCAGAATACGGCTGCCTCCCGGCCATACTTCGTGTAAATCCGCCCATTCGCTCTCCGGCAGATTATAACGAATACTGGAAGACACAAACCCATGTCCTGAACCCATAATTTTCAGATAGCTGATGTCAATCACTACCTGCGTGCGAAGATGGTAATCCCCCGACGGGATATAGATCACCGCACCTGGTTTTCCGCCTTCCTCAACATCAGCCTCCGATTGTCTGCACTTTATATCTGCGATGATACTGTTGATCACTTCTCCGATGTCCTCGTAAGGATTTCCAGTGTTCCAATCTGTTACATCATAATAATTTTTACCAGCCATCCTTTTGCCCTCCTACGTGATTGTCCATACTCAGCCTTTCCCTGACAACAGCTGTTCTATCTCCACTTTTTCAGGCATCACCTTTAAAGCTCCTTTTTTCGTCGTAATCAATGCCGCAGCGGCATTGGCGAAACGAAGCATCTGCCTGAGATCTTCCTTTGTAAGTTCCTCTAAGCCCTTTTCAAGCACTGTATCCAGAATACATCCGGTGAAAGTATCCCCCGCGCCGGTGGTCTCTATGGTATTTTCCTGCAAAAACGGCTCCGCCGCGGTAATCCAGTCCTTATAGTAAGCCCTACTGCCATTTTTCCCCAGTGTCACACAGACCAGGGGAATCTGATACTTTTCTTTAAGGTACAGTGCCCCTTTGTCATAGTCCGTCTCCCCAGTTATAAACGTCAGTTCATTGTCCGCAATCTTTAAAATATCACAGCATTCCATTCCGTATTCCATGGCTTTTTTCGCTTCCTCCAGATTCTCCCAAAGCGGTTCCCGCAGATTGGGGTCAAAAGAAATCCAAGCTCCAGCCTCTTTTGCACACTGAATCGCATATTCTGAGGCTTCCTTTACACTCTCATGGGTAAAAGATAAAGTCCCAAAGTGAAAAATCCTGGAAGCCTGAATCTTTTCCTTTAAGACTTCCTCTCTTCTCAGCATCATGTCGGCTCCCGGACTACGGTAAAAAGAAAACTCCCGGTCCCCGTCAGGAAACGTATGCACGAATGCAAGCGTTGTATGTACGTCTTTGTCCATCACCAGCCCCTCAGAATTGATTCCCACAGCTTCTATCGTCTCCCGTAACGTACTGCCAAACAAATCCTGTCCTACCTTTCCGATAAACGCCGTCTTTCTTCCCAGCTTCTGTAGCATCGCCAGCACATTGCACGGCGCTCCGCCTGGATTCGCTTCCAACAGAGGATTCCCCTGCCCGCTACTTCCATTCTCTGTAAAATCAATCAAAAGCTCTCCCAAAGCCGTCACATCGTATTCCTTACGCATTCTCTTTGCCCTCCTTCGCGCCGTTTGTTCTTACGCTCTTAATCCATAAGTCTCAATATCTCTAAGGACTGCATTGCCTCCACGGGCACGAACTCTCAGCTGATTCTGCGAAGCTTTTGCGAATATATTGTTGGAATGATTATTCTGATACTGGTCCGTAAAAATTTCAAGGGAACTCTGATCAGATAAAATATGCACATCCAATTCTTTTTTCCCTTGCAAATACAGAACGCTCCTGGAAACTCCCTTACTCCAGCCGTCCGCCGCGTTTCTGTCCACACGCATTTCCCCTTTTTTGAAATGAAACAGACAGATCGTCCTTCTTTCTGCTCCGCAGCGCAGATCCAATTCCAGTTCATCCGCATTTGTTCTTTGAAGATCTATCTTCAGCTTCAGCTCAAAGCACACACCATCTCCGGCTTCCAGCTCTGTGTATTCCTCCGAGACCGCCAGTTCTGCTATTCTTTTTGGATTCTCCCGTATCGTCTCCACCTCTCTGATCGGCAAAAACTGCAGCGTGCCATCTTTCCTCATGCGCACTTCCCTTGGGATATTGAAAAATCCGCACCAACCTTCCTTATAGGTCGGCCCCCAATCTTTCCACAAAGGCATCCACTCCCATTCATTGGACCATCCGACGATAATCCTTCTCCCATCTGGGGCCAAGAAAGATTGAGGTGCATAATAGTCTAACCCCCAATCGATTTCACCGCTTACATGGCAGCAGAATTTTCCTGTCAGGTAATCAAAATCACCCACCAGATATACCGAGGTATGTTCTCCGGCACCCATGGGCGAGAACGTCAGCACATATTTATCCCCCATAGGATAAAAGTCCGGACATTCCCACATATATCCCCATTCTCCGCGGCTCTCAGCCAGTACATTAAAATAGGTCCAGTGAATCATATCCTTCGACCGGTACAGCAGCGCCTGTCCCTTATTGTCTCGGCTCGCCCCGCACACCATATAATAAGTGTCTTCATGTTTCCACACCTTCGGGTCTCGAAAACAGTCCGTCGGAACACCCTCTGGAGCAATCAGCACAGGATTTCCCGCATATTTTTCAAAATGAATTCCATCTTCACTGTATGCAATACACTGTGTCTGCTCATTTCCTTTTCCCTCATTCGTGGCCCCTGTGAACATTAAATACAGTTTGCCGTCATGTTCAATAGCGCTTCCAGAAAAGCAGCCTCCTCTCAAGTGATTATCATAGGTCTCACTGGGCGCCAATGCCAAAGGAAGGTATTCCCAGTGTAGCATATCATCGCTGACCGCGTGTCCCCAATGCATACTGTCCCAAAATCCATTATACGGATTATGCTGAAAAAAGAAATGGTATTTTCCTCTAAAATAAATCAAACCATTGGGATCATTTAACCATCCGGTCTGCGCCATAAAGTGATAACGCTGACGCATCTTTCCTTTCTTTACAATATCTTTCTTACTATCTATCTCTCGCTGAGCCTTTTCAATATTCTGTTTCATCAACTCTTTAGACATAAGACTCCTCCATTACTTTTAACCTTTTACTGCCCCTGCCGTCATTCCCTGTACGATATATTTTTGGGCTGCCAGTGAAATAATCATCACTGGGAAACTAAATAAAAATGCTCCTGCACACATTGGTCCCAAATCCAAATTATAGGCCGACAAGAACCCTGCCAGTCCAACGGTAAACGTCTTTGCGTTCGTGCTAGTCAATAACAACGCCACAAGGAAATCATTCCAGGCAAGGAATAATGTAAAAATAAATGCAGTCGCCAAACCAGGCTTACAAATCGGCAAAATCACCTTTCGGAATGTTTGCAGACTGCTCGCACCGTCCACATACGCCGCCTCGTCCAATGATGTAGGAATTCCCTCATAAAAACTCAGCATTGTCCACATCACAAAGGGCATATTAATAGCTGAATACACAATAACCAAGGCAATTCTCGTATCATATAGACCCAGATTGCAAATCAATTCATAAATTGGCACGACAATACTTGATGTAGGAATCATCTTCAGACACAGCACCAGAACGACCAACAGAATAGAAAGCTTTGCACCTGAACGCTGAATCGCATATGCTGCGAGCGCTCCAAGAATCAGCGCAATGACTGTGCTTATCAGAGAAACACTCAAACTGTTCAGCAAATACTTCATCGCATCCATTCTCTCTAACAATCCTGAAAAATTCTCAACAGAGAAAACCTTTGGGAAAAAGCTTGGCGGAACCGCAATTACTTCTGAGCCCGGTTTAAAGGAACAACAAACCACATATAAATACGGAAAAAGCCAAAATACCGTAAGAATCACTGACAAACCGATTCCCAGTCTTTTCCAGACTTCACCTTTTTTCTTCACTCTTTTTGCCTCCTCTCAAACCAACTAGCCGTTCTTTTTCTTCGGATTCCATAAGCTCTGCATAAATACCAGTGTAAAGATCACTAAAACTACGATAAAGATTACTGCCATTGAGCTCGCATAACCGATATCGTTATAACGCGTCAGTGTCTTATAGATCGTAATGCTGATTGTCTCAGAGGAACTATTCGGACCGCCCTCCGTCATCGCCCAGATAATATCAAAAGTCCTTGCAGCATCTATGATTCTCACAGACAACGCTGTGAGCAGAACCGGTTTGATCACCGGAAGCTTCACATAGAAAATCTGCTGTAACATATTGGCCCCGTCAATTTTGGCCGCCTCTACCATACTGGAATCCAGCCCTTGCAGGCCAGCCAGTATCATCAGCATCATAAAGGGTGTTGTAAGCCAGATATCTGCAATACAGCAGGCCAGCAGCGACCACCTCTCATCAGCCAGCCAGAGAATATCGCTACTGCTGGACAAAATTCCGATTCTTGTCAGAAGTTCATTGACAATTCCAAAGCTGGAACTCATCATCAGTTTCCAGGTAAGACCTGCAACCAGTGGTGCAATCATAAGAGGCGCCATCATAAGGGAACGGACAACTTTACTCCCTTTATAATTCAGTTCAAAAAACAGCGCGAACAGCAGGCCGATCACCGTCTCCACTCCCACAGCCACAACAATGTAAATCAATGTATTTTTCAACTGCTTCAAAAAACCGCCGGCTGTAAACGCATGGATATAGTTTTCCAGTCCAATAAACGTTTTATCTCCCGTGAGCCCAATTTCAAAGAAACTGTCAATTACCATTGTGATAATCGGATATATAAGAAACGCACACATGAATATGGCGCCCGGCAGAAAGAATAACAGTAAGGTTTTTCTCGAAATCAATCTCATCTTCTCTTACCACCTCTTCAAATAGAGGGCCTTCCTTTTTGTCAGCTGCCGCTTTCTGGAACGCCCTCTGTCAATTCATTTCTTATGATTATTTGCCTATCGTCTCAATTTCAGTCTTTGCCGTCTCCAAAGTTTCCTCTACATCTGCTCCGCCCAGACAGGACTCTACGACTCCAGTCAGAACTTCTTCAATCTGAGGCCAGGTGCTTACCATAGGTCTTGGCTGAGACTGCTCAGCGCCCAGAGTCTCTAAAACTGCTGTAGTGTGCTCATTGCCCGGTTCTTTTGCTGCCTCCTCATATACGGAAGTTCTGCCCGCAATCTTCAGCGTCAAATCCATGTAGTCAGCATTGTGGTCATACATGAACTCCACATACTTCTGTGCCATCTCTTTATTTTCAGAGCTCTTCATCACACACTCATACCATGGGCCAGTCGTCGCTCCGATACCGGCATCTCCTGCGATCATTGGCGCACAGCCGACTTTATCTTCTCCGAGAGCTTCCACTGCCGCCGGATACTGATGACTCCAGTTCAGCTGCATTGCAATCTTTCCATTGGTAAACAGCTCCTGAGACTCTGTAGCTGCTGTAGACAGAGAATCGTCTGGAGTATAATCCGCATTCGCATTCTCCACCATAAAGTTCAGAGCATCCACATAAGCCTGATCTGTAATGTTCACGTTGCCATCCTCGTCAAAAATCAACCCCTCTGCACCAGCTTGGCAGGCGAAGTCAAGGAAAGAACACACACCATCAGAACCACTACCAAATACCGTTGTACCAGTCATCTCCTCTGTCGTCAGTTCTTTGGCCAGGTTTTGATACTCTTCCCAGGTCTTTGGAACCTTCTCCTCAGGAATCAGATCTTTTCTGTATATCAGTATCTTCGAGTTTACCCACATCGGATATCCAAGAAGATTTCCGTCGATCGTACCGCTGTCTTCCAAAGTCGGAAGAAAATCGCTCGTGTCTGCCCCAGTCACCGGTTCGATGGCATCGGCAAATGCTGCCAGCCATACCACATCCATACATGCCACATCGTGCGCAGCCTGTTTTGCCTTGATCTCTGTAGAAAGCTTATCATACATTCCAGTATAGGCAACCGCATCCACTACAACCTCACAGCCAGTCTCTTCCTCAAAAGCTGCCGCTGTCTCCTTTGCCAGAGCCTCTGCAGGAGAGCCGCTCTCCACCAAGACTGTGATGCTGTTTCCATCACCTTTTTGTGCCTGCTCTTCTTCCTTTGAACCGCATCCAGACGCCATTGTTCCCACCATTGCTGCCGCCAGCAAAACACTTAGAATCTTCTTTTTCATTCTTGTCCTCCCTTTCGTCTTATAAATTGTTGTGATTCCGTTTCCATAATTTATTCCCCATCTCTCTCTCAGACATTCATTTTACTGCAAGCAGTGCTTGTCTGTCCACGTTCATTCACTGCCCGAAGCCCTTCTGAAATCACGCTGGAGCTGCATACGGAATTTATATAATGTCCCTTTTCCAAAATACCGTCCAAAATTTCTATCTAAATATTTTGGAATGGTTCATCATATTCTGCTTTTATAAAAAAGAATCCTGCTTGCAGGATTCTCCGCCTGCGGCGGGGCGCAAAGCGCCATCTTTCACTCCGCCGCAGTGCGATCCACGCGAAACGTTTGTGTAATTAGGAAAAGACTTTCGCGCATTAGCGTGACAAGGCTTTTCTTATTTACACAACAAATGTGGAACGCGTTCCATATCTGCTCTAAAAATATGTGGAACGCGTTCCACATAAGTTTAAAAACAAATAAAGAGAAATCCTCTTTACAATTTCATTATATTACTTATGTCCTGTTTGTCAATGTATTTTTACTTATTTCTCTACACTTTGTGCAATATACCAGATAATATACATATCATTTTGTGCAATTCTCATTAAGAAATTGTAGTATTTCCCTTTCTGATCTGTACGCCTAGAACAACCCGCTTATTTTTATATTCTCTTCCGCCTATCAGCTCATTTAACAACCGCACAGACTCTTTTGCAAGGCTGGCAATCGGCTGTACAACAGCCGTCATCTTAGGCTCCACCATCTCCGTGATAAAAGTCCCGTCATAAGCGACAAACTTCACGTCCCGGGGCACTTTGAAATGTCTCCGTATCGCCTCATTCATACATTCAATGGCCAATTCGTCTACCGCAAATACACCGTCGAAATCAATTTCTTTCGAAAACACATCTGCGACGACTTCTCGATAATACTCAGAATCAAAACGATTCCATTCCAGTTCATATGAATAGGTTTCTACCTGATTCTTCTTCATAACACGCTCAAACTCATAGTGCCTGTCATGATAGGGGGATTTCACCGCTGTCGCACCTTTAAAATGCAGAATTTTTCTGCATCCACAATCAATCAGTGTCTCTGCTGCCAAACGACCACCTTCCTTATGGTCGACTGCTACCACTGGAATATGCTCTCCCAGATATCTATCCAAGGCTACAATAGGCTTATGAATCTTTTTGTACTCTTCCACATCCAGAGAGTGGACTCCTGTAATCACCCCATCCACAATGTGACGATTCAGCATATCCAGATACTCGCGCTCTGCGCTGCATGCCTTTGCCGCATTGCAGAGCATCATCTTAAATCCGGTTTCGTATAGCTCAGCCTCCACGTGATCGACAAACTCTGAGAAAAAAGGATTCGACACATTCGGGACAAGAACCGCAATAATCCCTGTCCGCTTATGATATAGATTTCTGGCAAGTTCATTGGGAGTATAATTCAGTTCTTTCATAGCAATCTCAATCTTTTCCCTGGTTCCCTCAGCCACATAGCCGCTATCGTTCAGCATCCGGGATACTGTCCCCACACCGACACGCGCTCTCTTGGCCACATCCTTAATCCCTGCCACTTTGTTCCACCTCCGAAAAAAATGCTCTAATCTCTCGAACAAATAAATGTCTCTTCAATACAGACATTATACTTTCAACCCGTCTTTCTGACAATACCATCTGAAAAAATTCACTTTCATCGCCGCAGACAATCGAAATAAATTTCGGCAGACCACTGTAAACAGCACAAACAACAATATATTTTTAATATACGTGCCTGTCCAGACAACGGACTTGTGATTGACATCTGCTCTAAAGCAAACTATACTGATTGTATCAAAAGGCAGGGATTGATATGGATTTTCAAAATATTTTTCCAGTATGGAATCAACTGAATACGATTCAAAAAAATCAAATACTCGGCAGCCTGAACGCCCAAAAAGTCAAAAAAGGAACGCTTCTTCACAATGGAAACGCAGACTGTGCAGGGCTGTTTCTCATTAAATCAGGGCAGCTTCGAGCTTACATTCTGTCTGACGAAGGGCGGGAGATCACAATCTACCGCCTATTCGATATGGATATATGTCTGCTCTCTGCCTCCTGCATCATGCGTTCTATCCAATTTGAAGTAATTATTGAAGCTGAAAAAGATACGGAGCTTTGGGTCATACCGGCAGAGGTCTACAAAAACATCATGGAACAGTCCGCGCCCGTGGCGAACTACACCAATGAGCTGATGGCCAGCCGGTTTTCCGATGTCATGTGGCTTCTGGAACAAATTCTGTGGAAGAGTCTGGACAAACGTGTGGCAGCCTTTCTTCTGGAGGAGTCTTCCATCGAACAAGCCAGTGAACTGAAAATCACCCATGAGACCATCGCGAAACACTTGGGATCTCACAGGGAAGTCATAACCAGAATGCTCCGGTATTTTCAAAATGAGGGCATCGTCCAGCTCTCCCGCGGTACTATTGTGATTTTGGACAGAAAAAAACTAGAACAATTACAGAACCCATAAAAAAGAATCCTGCTCCGCCTGCGGCGAGCTGCATCAGCAGCATTTTCATCTCCGCCGCAATGCGGTCATGTGTTTCTTATATTTTATAGTTTTCTATTCTTCACCTTGCAGATTAATTGGGTCATTGTTCCCATAGGACAGTAAACACACCAGCTTCGCGGCTTGAACAGGATCATTGTAACAATTCCCAGCACAGTAGAAGTCAGCATCACACTGTAAAAACCAAAAGCAAACTGAGCCGCACCGGCATGAAACAAGGTACCATGATATGCCCAGTGCCACGGTACCTGAAAGGTCCACAGCAGAGTAACCATCTGTCTTAAATCCTGAGTTCCCGCAAATACTAAATATGTATTCCAAAGCATCTGGAAAAACATAAGAAAGAAAAATACCAGAAAACCATACCGAAATCCTCTGCTCTTCATCCATTTCGGGATATCCTTTTTGCGTGAAAATCCAAATCTCCCGCCCAGAAGTGAAAACAGCTGCCCTCTGCCGCAATACCGATTACAATACCCCTTGGTTCCCACTGTGACAGAAATCAAAATAGGAATAAAAAAGCAAAGCAGCCCCAGCCATGCAAAAAGAATATTAAAGAATCCCAAAGCCAGATATGTCAGTGACAAAATCCACAGATAATCATACCACTTTCTCTTCATACTGCCGCCTCCTGGATTTCAATGACTGAAGCCGGACATTCCTTCTTACATTTACCGCATCCGACACATTTTTCCGCATTCACCCTCGCTGTGATTCCTCTGATAACTTCGATTGCCTTTTTCGGGCATACCTTCACACAACACCCACAAGCAACGCATGTTTTCTCATCTACAACAGCCCTTTTCCGTCTTTTCTTTATACTCATTAAAATGTCTCCTGATTCGCAGCGGCAAAACAGCCCTAAAAGCTTTCTCAAAACCTTCTACCCGTCCATTCCGCAGGCGGCCGCCGTCTCGATCAGGCAGCGGTCATTCATCACCGCGTCGTAGAAACGGAATCCTCCTGAAAAATTATAGGCTTCATAGCCGTTTCCCTCCAGAATCCGGACAGCTATATAGCTTCGCAGGCCGCTTTGGCAGATTACATAGACGGGCTTGTCTCTCTCAATCTCTCCCAGACGCTCCCTCAGCTCGTCCACCGGAATATTCTGGAACCCGTCGATATGGCCCCTGGCAAATTCCTCTGCGGTCCTGGTATCCAGCAGTACTGCGCTGCCATCACGTGGCAGCAAAGCGGCCTCTTCCAAATGCCATTGCTTCAGCCTACCTTTGGATATATTGTCAACCATAAACCCTGCCATATTGACTGGGTCTTTTGCTGAGGAATATGGAGGAGCATAGGCAAGTTCTAAATCTTTGAGCTGCGTAGCTTTCAGACCAGCATGGATGGAAACAGCCAGCACATCTATCCGTTTGTCAACCCCTTCATAACCCACAATCTGCGCTCCCAGCAATCGGTAAGTCTCCTTTTCAAAGACCAATTTTATGGTCATTACTTTGCCTCCCGGGTAATAACCGGCATGGTTCATAGGAGATAAAATCACCGTGTCCGTATCCAGTCCTGCTTTTTTTGCGTTAGTCTCATTGATGCCTGTGACAGCCGCGGTCAGATCAAAAACCTTGATGACAGAACTGCCCTGAGAGCCTAAATAACAGCTGTCGCCGCCGCAGATATTGTCCGCGATAATTCTCCCCTGTTTATTGGCAGGTCCTGCCAATGAAATCAAGGCATCCGTTCCCGTAACATAGTGTTTTACCTGAACCGCGTCTCCCGCCGCATAGATATCCGAAACAGAAGTCTCCATTCTTTCATTGACCACAATACTCCCTTTGATTCCCAGTTCCAGTCCAGCCGCCTTTGCCAGATGGGTATCGGGAACAACCCCAATCGCAAGAATCACCATATCCGCATGGAGGGGCTTTGAATCCTTCAAGAGTACGTCCACACCACTGTCTCTTTCCTCAAAACCTTCCACCGTATACCCCAATTTCAGCTCTACACCGTGCCTGCGCACTTCATTGTGAATGAAAGAGGCCATATCCGAATCAAAAGGACTCATTAGCTGTCTAGGTCTCTGTACAATGGTAACTTTCATTCCAAGCTCTCTTAGATTTTCTGCCAATTCCAGTCCAATAAACCCACCTCCCGCCAGCACTGCTGATTTCGGCCGATATTGACTGATATATTCTTTGATGCGAAAAGTATCTTCCACTGTGCGCATGGTAAATACCCTTTCAAGTCCCACTCCTGGAATTTCAGGCTGGGCTGCCCTCGCCCCTGGTGAAAGAATCAACTTATCATAGCTCTCTTCAAACGCTTCCCCAGTTTCTAAATTTTTTACAGATACCTTCTTAGAACCGGGGTCAATCGCAGTAACTTCATGATGTATTTTCATCTTTATCCGAAACCGGGAATAAAAACTCTCCGGTGTCTGAAGAGTCAGGTCCTCAGGGTCTTCGATCACACCTCCGATATAATAAGGCAGGCCACAGTTAGCATAGGAAATATACCCTGATCGCTCAAACACCACAATCTCAGCATTTTCATCTAATCTTCGAATGCGGGCCGCAGCTGTCGCTCCTGCCGCCACTCCACCTACAATGACAACCTTCATATCATACTTCCACCTTTCCTGAATATGAGGCGATTCCGCCGATATTGACTACATTGGTATATCCCATACGCTGCAGCGCTAAGAACGCCTGACGGCTTCTAGCCCCAGAGTGACAGTATACATACAAGGGGGTCTCTTTCCCCGTGATTATAGATGCAACCTTGCCAATATCCTGCAACGGTATATTTTTACTGCCGGGAATATGGCCTTCGTTGTACTCCTGGCCAGTTCGTACATCCAGCAACACTGCACCGGAATCCGCCTGGTACTCTCTTACCCCCTGGTCAATATCTGGTTGCCTAAAGAAATCAAAAAGTCCCATTTTCTGCACCTCCTTGTAGCATTTCTAAAATCATATTTTTCGGCCTCGCACCCACCGTTTGACCGACAACCTGTCCATTCTTCACCGTTACTAATGTAGGAATGCTCATAATTCCGAACTCTCCGGCCAATTCCGGTTCTTCATCTACATTGACCTTACACACCTTGATATCGGACCGTTCATTGGAAATTTCTTCTATAATCGGAGTTACCCTGCGGCATGGGCCACACCAGGGAGCCCAAAAATCTAAAAGAACCGGTTTATCTGAGTTCATCACTTCTCTTTGAAAATTACTTTTATGAATATTAATGATAGACATCTTGTCGCCCTCCTTATTTCCTTCTGTGATATTACTATAACCAATTTTTTCATATCTTTCCGTGATCTTGTCACATTACTTTTTCGTGGTCTCTTCCCTGGCATTCGGCAAATTCCACACGCCACAAAAATAGTCACGCTGTCAGTCCCTTTTTACTCTTCAGAGATAAAAGCAGGAACATTCCAGAGAAAATGCACACCCTAAAGGCTTCCCAAAGAAATGCGAAATTTCATTGTTACCCCTGTGATAAAATGGTATAATTCATTTGCCGAAAAGATAGAACCGACCTCAGGCAAAGGAGTATCATTATGAGAAGATATATCGCATTTTTACGTGGCATTAACATAAGCGGAAAAAATAAAATTCCCATGGCTGAACTGAAAAAAAGCTTTGAAAATCAGAATTTTTCGCAGGTAAAAACATACCTGAACAGCGGAAATGTAATTTTTTCCAGCGACGAAGATCACCTGGACAAGCTGACAGGCCAAATAGAATCCACGATTAAAAAGCAATTTGGCTTTGACATCCCTGTTTTCGTTATATCAAAAGAAGAACTCCATACTCTTTTACACAACGCGCCTGACTGGTGGGGAAGCGGGGCCAAAGAAATCTATGACAATTTGATTTTCATCCTGCCTCCGGCCACCTTCAGCGAGGTGTTCCTTGAGATCGGCGAGCCCAAAGAGGCCTTTGAAAAAATTGAACACTATAAGAACGCAGTGTTCTGGTCTTTCAGCCGAAAAGATTATCAAAAGACAAACTGGTGGTCAAAGACGGCAAGCGCGTCCGTCAGCCACAAATTGACGATAAGAACGGCAAACACTGTCAGAAAAGTTTCTAAGATGTGAGGAATTTACAAAGACTGGTACATAAACAAATATCCCACTCTGGATGTGCAAGGGGACATAATCGTGCATGATCTTGTATACTCAGGGAATTTCTGTCGGAGGCTCCTTCCAAAAATGAATTACAGAAACTATACAGCAACTCAGACAACTGAATGGTACAAAATGGAATTTCAAGAAGCCTATTCTAATTTTTACAAAGAATTAGGGGAAAATAAAAAAATGGTGTTGTCAACATCCAGAAATGACGTCGTCACATCCAGAATGATGAGCATTATAGTTTTATGGTAAAAAACTGTATTTTCAAACAGATAAGACACTCAGAAAATACAGCCAGCTAAAAGAAAATCCAAATGTTTTCCCCTGTATCGACAACATACAGATTGAGGGACACTCTGAAGAAATCGGGAGCCCCCTTGAACACTTAGAATTTATCAATACTTATGAAAAATATTTTCCAAGTTCTTATGCGCGATACACTGCCTTTGACGACGAGTGTCTGTTTGCAGTAATCCAACTTTTATCGAACGTTGGCTGTATATAGAAAACATACCGTATATAGAAAAATACGACATAGCGAATCAATAACATCATTTAGAACCATACATCGGAATATAACAGATGATTTTGGAAAAGGCAGGGCAGACACAGCTGCCCTGCCACAATGCACAATCAAGCTCTTGCCATCCCATCTACACTCAGTACAACCCCAGTAATATACGAAGCCTCTTCAGAAGCCAAAAATATGAAGGCATTGGCGATATCCTCCGGCCTTCCCAGACGGCGCAGGGGAATGTTTGCAGTCAGTGGTTCCAGAACTTCTTTGGGAACCGCTTTCATCATGTCTGTCTGTGTGATGCCAGGAGCCACAGCGTTTACCCGGATACCCTTTGGCCCTAGTTCTCGTGCCAAAGATACTGTCAGCCCGTTCACCGCAAACTTAGACGCAGGATATGCAAAACCGCTGGGCTGGCCAGAAATGCTCACCATAGATGAGGTGGAAAGAATCACTCCGCTTCCCCTGGCAACCATACACTCTGCTGCTGCCCGGGTAGCATTAAAGACCCCTTTCACATTCAAATCCATGACTTTATCAAAAGTCTCCTCTGTGTATTCCATAAATGGAGTGCTCTCGGAAACACCTGCGTTGTTTACCAGGATGTCCACACAGCCATACTTCTCTGTAGCTCTCTTAAACATTTCGCGGACTGATTCTAAACTGGCCAGATTCGGGCTGATTCCCGCCACAGTCGCCTCCGGATATTTTTCTCTTAATTTTTCAACCGCTTGGTCCGCAGATTTCTGAGAACTTGCAGTTATGATTACAATAGCTCCTTCACTCAAAAACTTATCTGCAGTGGCAAATCCGATTCCACGACTTCCTCCGGTGATAATGGCAACTTTATTCTTTAATCTCATACTGAGCACCTCCTTTTTTTCTATGGCTCAACTATACCTGATTTTTTCTCTGTTTTCTGTGATATTGTCACACTGGGAACGGATTTTTTCTTTCTGTCCCATCAGCTCCCACAAGGAAGGTGTGCAGCCGCCATGACAAAACGGCCTTTCACAGCGGCTTTTGAAAAGCCGTACCTTACTCCCCCATACTCCGCTTTCAAAGACAAAAGCTTCTAAAAATGTGTCAAGACTTTTGTCTAAACCATTTCAAAGGTGCTCTTTTCCCATCGCCATGTGCCGCGCCCCCATTAAGGTGTGTACTAAGAAAATTACAGTGCAAAGCTTTTATCTGCTATAATAATTGCATCTGCCTGTGAGGAATAAAATCATATTCAAAGACAGATTCACTACTGGCGTTCCCATAAAACAGTTTAAGGAGGAAAAAAATGATTGATTTTAAAAATGGAAGCGTATTCAAATTAAAAAGAACCGGGAAATTTAACAACGAAAAAGTGATCGCCCCACTTTTTGTACCCGGTGAGATCTTTATTGGCGAGTACCAGGCAATCCGCGATTACATTATCTTCACTAACAAGCGGGCAATCGCTGTTAACGTTCAAGGTGTTACCGGGAAGAAGAAGGATTTCACAACTCTTCCCTACTCAAAAATCCAGCTTTTTTCAGTGGAAACCGCTGGTATTTTGGATTTGGACAGTGAGCTTGACCTGTACTACAGCGGTATTGGATTAGTTAAATTTGAGTTCACTGGTGAAAGCGATATCGTGAATATCGCTAGAATAATCGGCGAATATCTCTTATAAACTCTCTCACACCGGGGAGAAAATCTGGGCAGCCAGGAGCGCCGGCTTGACCCAGCATTATAAGTCTAAGGGGCCTCTTTCCACTCCCACAAATCCCGGTAAATATCCCTGCGGGGTCCAGCCTGCTCCTAATTTACCACGGAGGCCCCTTTGTTTTTGTCCGCGGATAACGTCACGATTATGTGGTTTTTTCAGCGGCCATAAGATACATAAAATTTTATTCCTTGTCCCTCTTAATAGCCACTTTACTAACACTCATGACTGCCAGCCATCTCATCCAACTCTGAAACTTCCTTTATGCATATGCATCTTTCATGAAATCAATCTTAAACTCTTTCGCTTCTTCCCTATGTGGAGTCTGGCAGTACAATTTACCTCCATCACAAAATCTTTATCTTTCTTCTTAGTATATCCTTTAAATTGCACAATTTCATCACCTATTGCAAGCAAAACTGTACTACCAATCATTCCATAATAGGATTTTTCATATGACAGATAGTGGATTCCCAGCTCATTGATCTCACTGGCCATGGTCACAAACGTGGCACCATATTTTTCGCCATACCCAGTCAATAGAGAAATGCAGACTCTCATAACTTTTCTATCTCCATTCTGATCTCAGACGGAACAAAAGCCTACATAGGATTAAATATACATAAAACTGGACAGTGCCTTTCTAAGAACAGGCTGTTAAATTTAATATCTTGGAATCACACATTGGGGGCTTTTCGTTTCTCCATCTTCCGGAAGAAATTCTTCCAGAAATGATCTTTTACAGCTGCTTGCCGCTGCCGCCTCTTGACAGAGAAGTGATCTGATATTGTGGTATATAGCCTGTAATAAGCCAGCCAATCTCTTTTTTCTTACCGCTTGTGCCATCCGCATAAAGCCTTCACAGGCTTATTCCTGCCCCCACAGAAATCATACAGAAATCCGCGACTAACATGTTTAGGAAACCAATATTTTTACAAAGAAAGCGGTTGAACACTCCTCAGATTCCTTCAGAGTGTTCAACCGCTTTCTTTGATTTTGAGGTTTTTGCGTATATTGGACAGCGTTTTGCTCTACCTCTTTTCCATGTAGCTTTTCCTGACCAGGCAGTGCTTCACCATACTTTCTGTGAAAGCTTTCATCACTTTCATCTTTTTTGATGCCTCAATCTTCCCCATCCACGCCTTAATATCATCTGTTCCCTGCCTACTTTCCATCGTCAATATTTTAAGCTGCCGTCACCTCCCATAAGGGCGGTCAGTTCCTCAATGCGCTCCACCGGGAACGGCGGTTCACACAATGGCTTCATGGCAATCGCCATAAGTTTCATCGGGTTATCATCCGCTGCCACCCGGTTGGATGACAGTTTTCCACAGATACGGCACCGGTGTATGAGGGCCCATTCGCCATTTTTTCTTACCCATACAGCAACTGGCTCCATGACTCCTCCGCAGTCTGCTTCCCTGTCCCCAGGTTCATTATCCAGATGCTGGCTGCTCAGACAATTCGGGCAGTGGTTCCTGTGTCCGGATCCTGCTCCTTGCGGAACAACTAGGCGCCCGCACACCTTACAGGTAAAAGAATCGGTGCAGGCATGATTTTTATAATAATGTTTCTCGTATTTTTTTCGTTTGTTCTCACGGTTCATTGAATTTTCCTCCTGAAAGTCTTTGATGTATCCAAATCCTCTGGGAGGTTTGCCGGGTTATTGTACGCAAGCCTCCCGGCTTGATACAATAGCACATCCGTTGTTTTTCAAACAGCATACCCCTTCCTGTATTTTATTTGTGCATACAAGATAAGTATAACAGAGAAACCTCTTTTAGACAATCTGCTGAATCGAAAAATTCCAAAGTCGGTCCAGAAAAGCCGGTGTCTTCTGCTTTATCCAACGTCCTCAAAGGGATGGGGGAAAACATAACATTTGCTTCGACTGTCACTTTCAAGACTCACTCGCAAGTCTTAGCGCGGGATTCGGGTCAGCACTAGCCGACATCATTCATCTTTGAATCCCTGCGCATCCTCGCGGAACGTTTATTAGATGGGAGATTGACGCCTGCCCCTGATACTAATTTCTTGCTCACCGCCTATAGAGGTGGGAGTCTTCCCCATCTGATAAATACAGTCCCTATAAATGTCCTCATTGTCCGCAGACAGACTTCCTCTGGCATCAGCAAATACATTTTATGTCACTCCCGCATCACCTCTTCCTTACCGGATGGCGGATCACCGTCCTCCACTTTTCCTGCGGGACGCGCCTGGCATCCGAGAGATAGATTTCATGATGCATCCGGCCATTGGAAAAATCATTTTCATATCCATTTTCTCTGAGAAAAGCATCCATCAGAGCAATGGTCCGGGGTTCTTCGTCAAAAGCGCCCATATGCATACACTGAACACACAAACCCTCTTCAACTGTAACAAACTCCACCTTTGAAAAATCTTGCTTCTTTTTCCTCTCTGCCTCCTGAACCGCCCAGTCAAAGTCCTGCTTCTTTACAAAATCCGGTAAGCGGATTACGGAAATCCACTGAAATTTTTCCTTTCTTTCATAGTCAATTCCTTCTATGCCCTCCTGCTGCCAAAAGCCTTCCAGAGGAGGCACCACATAGTCAAAATATCCCTGAATTTCGTGACTGCTTTTTTTACTCATCTTAATGGTAAACGCAATTCCATACAAAAGCCCAATCGATTCCTTATATGCTCCGCCTTCTTCATTGGGATTCCCTTTCCCCCGGACCGCAATATACTTCATCTTCGGGATCTCCACAAGCTGCGGTTTCTTACTCGGAAGATAAAATTCTCTGTATTCTTTTTTATAATCAAATGCCATTTGTCGTTCTCCTTCTTTTCCTGGTTTTCTTTGCCTTTGGCTCCGGAAGTTCCGAATACATTTCTCTGACCATCTGGCATAGCTTCCCGCTGTCTTCCAAAATCGTACAAGGAAGCAGCGCCGCCGGAGTATCCGTCCACACCTCTTCCCGACACTCCGGCATAAACCGCCTGGAAACAGAAGTGTCTTTTACGGCGAACCCATCGCCATATATCCCGCCGATCAACTTTTCACGATAGTAAAACAGCCAGCCGCCCATCATGGGTATGTATCGGATTTCTCCCAACGGAGCCAGCTGTTCTGCGACATAAAGCGCCAGTTCCTTTTGCGCCATAAATCTTCCTCCTGTCTTTTTCCTGTTTAACCTCTGTCCTCTTTTCGGTAAATAGACGCAATGCTTTCCGCCGTTTTCAGCAGTTTTTCCCTTACTTCAGCCGGCTCCAGCACCTTGGCCTTTTCCCCGAAAGTCAGCAACCAGCCTATCAGGGAACTTTCATCGGTATAATCCATCTCAAACAGTAACCGTCCATCTTTCTGCTCTTTGAAACAGTGAGGACCAAACTCTTCCACCAGCCGCCATTTTGCATCTGGCTCAAAATGAACCTTTACCCGGATATTTGCCGGAAAAATTCTCTCATTAGAAAGATCAGGCATGGGTACCTGTTTTGGGACAAATTTTCTCTCCGTCTTTTTCAGATCCTCCATCCGGTTCAGTTTGAACATACGAAAATCCTCTCTTTTCCGGCACCATCCCCAGACATACCAGCTAGACCATTTAAAAATCAGATAATAAGGTTCTACCATTCGAACACTCTCGCCACCGGGAGCAAAATAGTGAAAAGCAATCTGGCTGTGTTCTTCAATGGCTTCCTGAATCAAAGAAATTTTCGGCGCAAGAGACTCCTTATACCAGGATGACAGATCAATCAGCATAGAATCCCTGCCGCTGACAAAATCCGATGCCCCAGCCTGCAGCTTTTCCATCAGCTGCATGTAATAACTGCTCCCACTGACGCTGTCCAGACTCCGTAGCCCCGTCAAAATCATCTGCATGTCCCTGGAAGTCAGAAGAGTTCGGTCTATCCGATACCCTTCCATGATACGGATGCCTCCCTTGGCTCCCTGTACCGTGCAGACTGGAATCCCTGCTTTGCACAATGCCTCTATATCCCGATTTATCGTTCTTCTGGAAACCTCAAATTTCTCTGCCAGTTCCGGCGCTGTACACTTTTCTTTCTGCAAAAGAACGGATAAAATACCGATCAGCCTGTCTGTCTTCATTTGCTCCACCTGCCTATATCATAACAGTTCAAACACGACAACTGTATGTCATGTACATTTTAACATTATCAGAAAATACTGGCCAGCTATCCTCTGTTTCGGTTTCATATCATCGCCAGTATTCTGACAGCCTTATCTTTTCATATTCAATCCAGATTGATATCAGAATCATTTACTCATCAAACTAACTGGGTGCCTGCATAAAAACGGTATTGTTTTTCAATTTTTCAACAGAATAATCACATTCTTCATATCCCATATTTTCAATCTCATCAAGCCCCATAAACGCACCGTCGACGCCGCAATATAATGATGATATTTGAGAGTCAAGCCACTGCATCAGTCTCAAGTGTAGAAGGAATTTCCAAGATATTTCTCGGCTGTTTTCCACACTTGTATAAACAGACCATCGAGCTATAGGCCCACATCAGGATGGCTTGCATATCGGTATAAATCCTCTGTGTCTTTCTCCTCCCATGGGCGTAGAAGCAGTCTCTCTGTTTCAAAATCATATCTTGGCACCTCCCTGTAATTCGCATACCATGATATATTCTTCTTCGTTTTCATCCACTATTGCAAATCCGAGTTTTCTATACATTTTTACTGCGTAATTTGTCTTCTGTACGGACAGTGACGCTCTTTTATATCCTTGTGCCTTCAGCTGTTCTAGCATCTCCCGCATCATTCGGGATCCAATTCCTTGACCTCTATATTCTCTGTATAATGAGATGGCAATGAACGGCGTCTCATCATCTACATGCCCATAGTCATCCATAATTCTCGCCCAAACTGCCCCTATAGCCTTGCCGCCAAAATCGGCAACCAGACAATTATCCCCTGGTCTTATTCCAAACTCTTCGATATAAAGCTTCCGTTCAGGCAGCTCTATAATCTCTTTTGCAGGAGGCTTTACTCTCTCTGGAACATATATGGCCTCAGAAAGGAAATCCTCCCACAATCCAATCTCATCATGACGCAGATTACGGATTATATACTGATTCTTATTGTCTTTTTTATCCACTGGTTTCTCCGCCCTATCTTTTCATTTTTTCAAACTGCAAAAATATTTTCCCAAATTCTCTCTCATAAATCTATCTGAAGTTCAAGACTCGCGAGCGAGTCTTGGCGTGGGATTCGGGTCGGTATTAGCCGACATCGTTCATCTTTAAATCCCTGCGCATTCTGGCGGAGCGTTTATTAGATGGGGAATTGACACTCGCCACTAATACTAATTTCTTGCTCACCGCCCATAGGGGCGGAAGTCTTCCCCATCTTACAAAAAGAATCCATATGCTGTATCATACCATGAGATTCAAATTCTTTCTACGGTTCCGTTCACAGAATTCATCGGCTGTTGATATAAAAAAATTCCGCATACAGCCAATCTTTCCAGATCAGCCATATGCAGGATTTTCAATCATTCTCTATATCAAGTTTTCTTCGCATAGTCCAGCAAGATCTAACCAACACCAGATTTCAACCTGGCCCAACGGGAAGCTCCCTGGCCAGAGTGATGCGGTCTTTGCCGTTCCTCTTTGCTGACCATATTCCAAAAGATGTGCCAGCCGGCAGACTACTGGATGTCTTCCGGACCCTCTTCACCACCCAGCTTTCACTATAATCTCCGGTATCCTTCGGGGCGTTGGCACGGATTTCCTTTGCCATTGATCTGAACGAAGATATTGATTTCAAAAAACATGATATGTGTGAAAGACAACGGGTAGCTCGTAACCCCGGATTCTTTCAAATACCGTGCAAAGGTTATTCACCATGAATTGAGAAATGTCCTCACAAAGAAAACGCGGCCGTACACTCCTCATATCAGTTTAGAGCGTTCAGCCGCTTTCTTTGATTTTCTGCTCAATTTTATTTTGCAGGTGGCAAATAAACTGAATCACCGCATAAGAAGCCCGAAAATCCGTTTATTTGCGTTCTAAAAGGCAGATTGTCTCCACATGCACCGTCATCCCAAATTGGTCAACCGGGCACACCTTCTCCAGCCGATACCCTCCATCTCCGCACAGATACTTCAAATCTCTGGCTAAGGTCGCGCTGTCGCAACTAACATACACCACACGTCTTGGTCCCATTTCCAGGATGGTATCTAACAAAGCCCTGTCGCAGCCTTTCCGGGGCGGATCCACCACAATGACATCCGCATACACCCCTTCACTTTTACGCTTCTTCGGCAGAATTTCCTCTGCCTTTCCCACGAAAAACTCCACATTCTTCATACCGTTGATCTTCGCATTCCGTTTGGCGTCTCTGACGGCATCCGGCACAATCTCCACACCGTAGACTTTTTTCGCTTTCTGAGCCAGAAAAAGAGAGATCGTACCAATTCCGCAATACAAGTCCCAGACAACCTCATTGCCTTGCAGCTTGGCATACTCCAACGCTTTTTCATATAGCTTACGGGTCTGCAAGGGGTTTACCTGATAAAAAGACAGTGGAGAAATCTCATAAGATACCTCCCCGATCTGGTCGGTAATATAAGTCTGGCCCCAGACTGGCAAAATCTTCTCGCCCAGAATCACATTGTCTCTCCTGGTATTCACATTCGCTGTAATACTGGTCATCCCATTTATTTCGATGAGCGTGCGGATTAGTCTTTCCTTAGCAGGCAGCTTGTCTCCATTTATCACGAGACAGACCATCCACTCACCACTGGAAAAACCATAGCGAATCAAGATATGGCGTACTAAGCCAGAACCGCTCTTTTCATCATAGGGTTCCACTTGATTTTCTTCCATCCAGTCGATCACCCGATTTAAGATCTCTTCATTTCCCAAAACTCCCAAGTAACACCTGCGGGTTTCCACAATGCTGTGTGTACGGCCCGCATAAAAGCCCGTGACAATTCTTCCTTCTTTATTTCTTCCTACAGGAAATTGAGCCTTATTGCGATAGTAATAAGGCTCTTCCATTCCAATAATCGGCTCCATAGGGATGTCAGAAAACCCGCCGATTCTCTCCAGGTGACTTTTCACCCTGTTCTGTTTATATTCTAGTTGCTTCTCATAAGACAAAGCTTGAAGCTGACAGCCTCCGCAGGGCCTAGCCTGCGGACACAAAGGTTCCACCCGATCCGGAGAAGGCTCCAACACTTCCATCAACCGACCATAGCCATAGCTTTTTTTCGCCTTGATAATTTTAACTTGCACTTTGTCGCCAATCACCGCATCTTTGACAAACAAAGTGTACCCGTCTTCTGTCTTCCCAATCCCCTCACCGTCATTTCCCATATCGGTGATTCTCAGGCAAAGAATATCATTTTTCTGATAGTTCATCTTTTATAAATCCCCTGTCGTTCTTCTCAGGTTTGACTCAAACAGCCGATTATACCCCAGCCACTCCTTCTTTTCCTTGCCGGAGAAAATCTCAGTCAATGTCTCCATCCTGGCATCCGTATTGTCTGCCAGATTCAAAGCCACAGCCTCCACCAACGCCGGCTTTTTCGGTGAACCGAACTCCAATTCTCCATGATGGGCCAAAATACAATGTTTTAATTCATTGGCCAACACCTCCGGAAAATCTGGAATCTCTCGTATCAGATCATGAAGCATCTCGGTTCCGATAACAATATGTCCCAGAAGCTGCCCTTCATCTGTGTAATCATTCAGCGGAAACTCTGATAACTCCCTCGTTTTCCCAATATCGTGGCACAAAGCTGACGTAATCAGCAAATCCCTCTTAATAATCGGATACGCATCTGCCATATAATCGCAAAGTCTTACAACACCCAAAGTATGCTCCAACAAGCCTCCTATATATCCGTGATGCACCGTCTTAGCAGCAGAATGGTTTTTGAAATTTTTCACAAATTCCAGATCATCCACAAATAATTTTTTCAAGAGCAAATTCAAGTGAGGATTTTTTACACTGTTCACATACTCTAAAATTTTATGGTACATCTCCTCTGTGCTGTTTCCGCTGACCGGCAGGTAATCCGCAGGGTCAAATTCCCCATCCTCGGCCTTTCGAACTCTTTTTATATTCGCCTGACGAGCCCCTGCAAAGCTGATCACATCTCCGATCACCTCTATATAATCCAGAGCATCAAAATCACAAATCCCCTGGGAATTTGGATCCCAAATTTTCCCGTCCAGGACTCCTGTCTTATCCTGTAGGATAATACTGTCATAAGGTTTTCCATTTTTTGTAACTGCTGACTGTTTCTGCTTACACAGATAAATTCCGCTAATTCTGTCGCCCTCACGTAATTCTTCCAAATATCTCATAATTTCTATCCTTCCACTTTCTCTCTGCCTTTTGTTCTCATAACATATACTGTGACCATCTCAGGCCAACAGGCACTTCGCATATAACAACGTGGCCTCACTTCAGCTCCTCTATCCGCCGCGATATTTCGGGCAGCTCACGATTCCGCCGTTATCTGTCCGATAAATGCTTGCCCGTGCAAGTACGGCAGGTCTTCGCTCCGCTACGATCCGTTCTAGACGCGTACCACCAGCACGCAGCACCGCTTGCCGGCCTTATTGCGCTGAAAAGGCAGTGCCAACCTTTCTGGACAGCACTGTCTCTCTAACGGGATTCCACCTCTGCCTCTATTTTCATTTCCGCATAGCCTTCCGCACCCTTGCTTCGCATGACTGTCAGACTGACTTTCTGACCTCCTTCGCACTTTTGAAGCTGGCTGCTGTACTGCTGCATCGTCTCAATCTCTTTCCCATCAATCTTCTGAATCACATCACCGCTTTGGAGCCCCGCCTCCATTGCGGGAGAGTTATCCTCCACCGATTTTACATAGACGCCTTGAGGAATGTCAATACTATTCGATACATTTTCTGAAATATCCTTTCCCCGCACACCCAGATACTGTATCGCCTCCCCATTGGATAAAGTTTCAATCAATGGCTTGAGCTGGGATACTGCCAGAGCTTTGACCATGGTCTTCGACTCATTCTTCTCATCTCCGTAATCCTGGGCAATCAATCCAATCACTTCTCCGTCCGTGTCCAAGAGGACGCCGCTGCCTTGCTGACTTCCCAGAATATCTGTAATTAGCAGATTGTACTCCGTGTCTGTCACGGCTACCTTGTTCGATACAGAAGTAATTGTTCCAAAGTACACGGAATCGTCATAACCAGAAGGGCTTCCAATGGCTATCACCGTTTTCCCCTGAATCAGACTGTAGGAATTCCCCAGCACCGCCACTGAAACTCCCTCTTGGGTCTTTTTATCAACATCTCTCTTATGCACAGTCACAACTGCCAAATCTGTACGGCTGTCGCTCTTCTTTATTGCTCCATTGACGATCGTCCCGTCCTGGAAAGTCACCTGAATATTTTCCGCCTTTTTCACCGCTGTCTGTTGAGTCAAAATATAATAGTCCCGATAGTCTTCCAGAATGATAATTCCCATTGCCTTTCCACTAGTCAGTAGTGTATTATCCAGAATATCCTCTTTTTCTTTTTGTCCTACCACGGAGACAATCGCCTTCCTAGGCTCCTCCGAAATCTGAAGCGCTTCCTGGTAAGCTCTCTCAGCTTGCTCCATCGCGCTTTCTTCGGACGGCATTGCCACCGGTACCGGCGTTGCGGTGGGTGTCACAGAAGGATCATCCTGAGGAATGTCAATCTTGGCCTGCTGCTTTCCCTCATCCAATTTTCTCACAAGTCTCGGCGCGGCCACCGAAAACGCCAACGCCGCCGTCACACCAATGATAATTCCGGCACCTGCCAAAGCTCCAATCCTATATAAAAGTCTTTTTTTGTCCAGTGGCCTATTCTTGATTGTCTCTCTGATAAAATCGTAATTTTTCTCTTCACCCTTTGAAGATTTCTTGTCCCGCGAATTTATATTCTTCTCATTTCCCATGCTACATCTCCCTGCAGAAATAAGTCACGCTTAACTATGCAATCTCAATATACGTAACCATTCACCCATAAGCTAAGACCTGCTCGTGCGAGCATGGCAGGTCTTCGCTCCACTACGGTTTGTGCTAGACGTGTGCCACCGGCAAGCAGCGCCGCTTGCCGGCCTTATTGCGTACCCTCTCATGCCGCCTGTCGGCGGCACCTCCAAAAAGTATAAGCCGTGGATTGCTCCGTACATCGCACTCCCGCAAATCTGAACCCACATGGCTGAATGGTTTACATACACTCCATATCTCACATACATGGCATGTAAATACATGCAAGCATTGAACATATTTTACCAGCAAGTTATGAACAATCTATGAATAAAAAAGCTTCCCTCTATGAAAAATACGGTAACTATTCTGCCATAACAGCTCGGATTAGCTGCTGCGCAGCTTATATCGCCGCATATGCGGCGAAATCCTCGCTTATGGCTAAGCGCCATATGCCTGATAAGAGCAAAACTTCTCTGCATGCAAGCTTGCTCCAGATTTTTGTTCTAATCAGTCGCAAGGCTGAATAGTTACAAAATGCGTAACCATTTTTCTTTATTGCTTGTAAAGGTGAGGGCCATCTTGTATACTTATGATGGGAGTTTTTTTGTACGAGAAAAACCTATTTGAAACATCCCGAACAGTTTTTGAGGAGATATTATGAACGAAAAAGCATTAAAAGCGTTAGAATACGATAAAATTATTGATCAGCTCACAGCCAAGGCATCTTCCCCGATGGGCAAGAACCTCTGCAAAGATTTAAAGCCTTGCCGTGATCTGGAACAAATACAAACGATGCAGACACAGACCAAAGACGCTCTCTCCCGTCTGTTTCAGAAGGGAACTCTGTCTTTCCACAAAGTAAAGGACATACGAGGTTCGATCAAACGATTGGAGATCGGCAGTACTCTGGGAATTGGCGAACTGCTAGACATCTGCTCTGTGCTGGAAAACACAGCAAAGGCAAAATCTTATGGCCGCTTTGACCGTGAGACAGAAACCTGTGATTCCTTAGATGCCATGTTCCAAAATCTGGAACCTCTGACCCCGTTAAGCAGCGAGATTCGCCGCTGTATTCTCTCAGAAGAAGAGATCAGTGATGATGCCAGCCCAGGACTAAAACAGGTACGCAGAAGCATGAAAATCACAAATGACCGCATTCACAGCCAGTTGAACAGTCTGCTAAACGGAAGCGCACGCAGCTACCTTCAGGACGGCGTGATCACCATGCGAAACGGCCGCTATTGTCTGCCTGTCAAAGCGGAGTACAAAGGCCAAGTACCAGGAATGATTCACGATCAGTCCTCCACTGGTTCTACTCTATTTATTGAACCGATGTCTGTGGTAAAGCTGAACAATGATCTGCGGCAGCTGGAAATTCAGGAGCAAAAAGAGATCGAGATCGTCTTGTCCGACCTCAGCGAACAGGCCGCTCAATATCAGGAAGTCTTAACAGACAACCTGAATATTCTGATAGAATTGGATTTCATCTTTGCCCGAGCCGGCCTGGCATTGGAGCACAATGCCTCGGAACCGCAATTTAACACAGATGGAAAAATTCAACTAAAAAAAGCTCGCCACCCGCTGATACACAAAAAACAGGTGGTTCCCATCGACATCCGGTTGGGGGACGATTTTGACCTTCTGGTAGTCACAGGCCCTAATACCGGCGGTAAAACCGTGTCTCTGAAAACGGTGGGCCTGCTCACTTTGATGGGACAGTCCGGCCTTCATATCCCGGCTGGCGATCACTCAGTCCTCTCGGTCTTTGAAGAGGTTTACGCCGACATTGGAGACGAGCAGAGCATTGAACAAAGCCTGAGTACCTTTTCCTCTCATATGACTAATGTAGTCTCTTTTTTGGAGAAAGCCACTGATAAATCTTTGGTGCTTTTCGACGAGTTGGGAGCAGGTACAGACCCAACCGAAGGAGCCGCACTTGCCATCGCAATCCTTTCCCACCTCCACAGACAGGGAATCCGCACCATGGCGACGACCCACTACAGCGAGCTGAAGGTTTATGCTCTATCCACTCCCGGGGTGGAAAATGCCTCCTGCGAATTCGATGTGGAGACACTGCGCCCCACCTACCGGTTATTGATCGGTGTTCCCGGAAAGAGCAACGCTTTTGCGATCTCTTCCAAGCTAGGCCTTCCCGACTTTATCATTGAAAAAGCCAAAGAACAGATTAGTGAACAGGACGAAAGCTTTGAGGACGTAATCAGTAAACTGGAAGCTAGCCGAATTACCTTGGAGAAGGAACAGTTGGAAATTCAGCAGTACAAAGCTGAAATCGAGAGTCTGAAAAAACAATTGGAAGAAAAACAGGAAAAATTCGACGCGCGCAAGGAAAAAATTATCCGTGAGGCCAATGAGCAGGCTCACGAAATTCTCCGTGAGGCAAAAGAATACGCGGACCAGACCATGAAGACTTTCCATAAATTCCAAAAAGAACATATCTCCACTGCCGATGTAGAGAACGAACGCCAGAATCTGCGCAAAAAAATGTCAAAGCTCGAGAAAAACATGGCTATGAAGCCGAAAAAGTCTCAGCCTGGAAAGCGTCTGCGTCCCTCTGACCTGTCCATTGGAGCCTCTGTAAAAATCATCAGTATGAATCTCACTGGCACAGTCAGCACGAAACCGGACGCAAAAGGTAATTTATTCGTACAGACCGGTATTTTTCGCACCCAAGTCCATCTGTCCGATCTGGAATTGGTGGATGAAGTCGTGGTAAACACTCCTCTCATGCAACGCACCAGGGCAGGTAAGATTAAAATGTCCAAGTCCGCCAACGTTTCCACAGAAATCAACCTGCTGGGCAAGACTGTGGATGAGGCTATCGCGGAGCTGGACAAATATCTGGACGACGCCTACATCGCCCATCTGTCCAGTGTCCGCATCGTACACGGCAAGGGCACAGGCGCATTGAGAAAAGGTGTTCACAACTATCTGAGACGCCAGAAACATGTGGCAACTTACCGTCTCGGTGAATTCGGCGAAGGGGATGCCGGCGTAACTATTGTTGAGTTCAAAAAATAAAGGGGATTATGAAATGGCAGCAAAACAAAAAATTCTAATCGTAGATGATGACAATAACATTGCAGAGCTCATCGCTCTGTACCTGACAAAAGAATGTTATGATACCTGCATTGTCAATGACGGAGAGCAGGCTTTGCGGGAATTTGAGCATTTCCGACCAGATTTAATCCTGCTGGATCTGATGCTGCCAGGTATGGACGGCTATCAGGTATGCCGCGAAATCCGCCACACCTCAGATGTTCCGATTATCATGCTCTCCGCAAAAGGGGAGACCTTTGACAAAGTACTGGGCCTGGAGCTGGGAGCAGACGACTACATCATCAAGCCCTTTGACTCAAAAGAACTGGTCGCTAGGGTAAAAGCAGTGCTTCGTCGTTTCCATGTCAAACAGCCTGCTGCAGCTCCCGACGAAAAATGCGTCAGCTATCCAGATTTAACCATCAATCTGACCAATTACTCCGTCATCTACATGAATGAGCGGGTAGACATGCCTCCTAAAGAGTTAGAACTGCTCTATTTCCTAGCCTCCTCACCCAACCAGGTATTCACCAGAGAACAGCTTTTGGACCATATCTGGGGCTACGAATACATCGGAGACACCCGTACCGTAGATGTACACATCAAACGACTGCGAGAGAAAATCAAAGATCATGACAAATGGTCCATTGCCACCGTATGGGGAATCGGTTATAAATTCGAGGTGAAACCTTAATGTACAAGCACACACTCTTTATCAAATTTATCCTGGCCTATCTGATCTTTGGAATTCTGGGGTTTCTGCTGATTGCCACCGTCGGATCTCAGATGGTGGAAAAACGGCTGGAATTCTCCATCGGAGAAGATCTGTACAGAGAGGCTACCGCAATCTCTGAAGATTCTCTGGTTCAGAGCAACACTTCTGCCAGCAATCTGCTCTCCTTGAAACATTATTTGGAGGCTCTCTCTGAGTATCAGACTTCTGACATCTGGATTTTAAACAAGCAAGGGCAAAGAGTTTTAAGTACAGAGGAAGGTTTCAGCTATTATGATCCTATCACCATTGATGGCTTCGATCCTACAAAATGGGGAAGCTATTACCGCACTGGAAATTTTTATGGATTTTTTGATGAAGACAGACTCAGCGTGTTGGCCCCCATCACTGATGGGAGCACACTGACTATCCGCGGATATGTGGCTATGCACTATCCCATGAGTGAATTGTATTACCAAAGGGAACTTTTTCTCAGCATCAGCTATATCTTATTCCTATTGCTGTTTTTGCTGTCCCTGTCTATCCTTTTGCTGTTTCGAAAAATTGTCTATACTCCGCTGAAAAAAATCACAGAGGGCACCAATGAATTTGCCGCCGGACACCTGGACTACCAGATTCCCATCTCTTCCAACGACGAGATGGGCGCTCTGGCCGCTTCCTTGAACTACATGTCTGATGTCTTAAACCAAAGCGGGGAATACCAGAGAAATTTTATAGCCAATATTTCCCACGACTTTCGCTCTCCTCTGACTTCTATCAAAGGTTATGTGGAAGCAATCGCAGATGGAACGATTCCCGTCGAAATGCAGGGAAGATATTTAGAAATCGTATCCAGAGAAGTAGAACGCCTAGAAAAACTGACCAGCAGTCTTTTGACCTTGAATAACCTGGAAGTAAAAAGTCGGATTATGAATATCCGACCTTTCGATATCAACAAAGTCATTAAAAATACAGCTGCCTCTTTTGAGGGAAGCTGCCGTGCCCGTAAAATCCTAATTGAACTGATTCTCACCGGTGAACAACTGTCTGTCACCGCTGACATGGAACAGATTCAACAGGTTCTCTACAACTTACTGGACAACGCAATTAAATTCAGCAACGATAATTCCACAATCACCATCGAGACTACGGAGAAAAATGGAAAAATCTTCGTCTCTGTTAAAGATCACGGCTGCGGAATTCCCAAAGAAATCCTTCCCAAAATCTGGGAGCGCTTCTACAAACAAGACAGCTCCCGAGGCAAAGACCGTAAGGGAACTGGATTGGGGCTTTCCATCGTCAAAGAAATCATCAGCTCCCACAACCAGAACATCAATGTCATAAGTACAGAGGGAGTTGGCACAGAATTCCTATTTACTCTGGAAAAGACAAAGTGAGCCGCGCCCTCACCATTGAGAGGCGCAGCTCACTTCCACTGATATTTCGTCAGATGTCCTTCCGACTGCATATGATCAAATTGATGCTGCCTCAGCGCTTCATAGAGAACGATAGCCACTGAATTGCTCAGATTCAGCGAACGGATATCCCCAATCATCGGAATCCGAATGGCCGTGGCCTGATTTTCCAGCAGAATTTCCTCTGGAATTCCAGCGCTCTCCTTTCCAAACATGATGTAGCAGTCCTCCTCAAATCTCACGTCGGTATAACGCTGCGGCGCTTTCGTCGTAGCATAGTATATCTTTGCCCCAGGATTTTTTTCCAGAAAGTCATTGTAATCCAAATAAGTAGTCACATCCAAATCTTTCCAGTAATCCATTCCTGCCCGCTTGATCGCCTTCTCATTCAGGCGGAACCCCAGCGGCTCAATCAGGTGCAGCCTCGTCCCTGTGGCCACACAGGTTCTTCCAATGTTTCCTGTATTCGCCGGTATCTCAGGCTCGTGCAGCACAATATTCAGCTTCGCCATTTTGTTTCTCCTCTTCTATTCCTGTTCAAGACTCGCCCGCGGGTCTTGGCGCGGGATTCAGGTCGGCATTCACCGACATCATTCATCTTTGAATCCCTGCGCATCCTCGCGAAGCGTTTATCAGATGGGGATTGACACCCGCCACTGATACTAATTTCTCACTCACCGCCTATAGAGGCGGGAGTCTTCTCCATTTGATAAATCTTATACAGCTCATCGCTTTGCGGCCGGTCCAGATAACGGATCTCCTCTCCGTTTCTCAGAATCCGGCTGCTGCCTTCTACTGCCTGTCCGATCACAGTCCCTGGAATTCCAGCCTCTTGAAGCTTTCTTACCAGAATCTCTCCCTGCTCTGTCCCAATCAGCATGGCTCCGCTAGACATCAGTAAATACGGATTCAAGCCGAACTGCTCACAGACTTCCACTGTCTCTTGCCGAATCGGTATCTTTTTCAAATCCACATCCAAACCCACGTCCGCGCCTTGCGCAAGCTCCCAAAGAGCACCAAAGACGCCTCCCTCCGTGATGTCATGCATCACACTGACTCCGTGTTCCATGGCTATCCGGCTCTCCGGCAATACAGAAAGATACTGATCAAAGTTCTGTGCCGTACGGACAAAGCTTTCTGCAAACACTTCTCTGAGCTTTTGAGCTCTCTCCTTAGCGACGATGGAAGTCCCTTCCAGCCCAATCCACTTGGTCACCACCAAGTCCTGTCCTGCCTTTAGTTTCTTCTCATACAGAGCTTCGCCAGCCTTCATCTTCCCCACACCAGTCACTGACAAAAGCGGCTGTTTCACCGTATCTGTCACCTCCGTGTGGCCTCCGATGACTTCCATATCCAAAGCTGCACAAGTCTTCTCCATATCTTCCACAATCCCGCGCAGGTCCTTTTCCTCTGTTTCAGGCGGCAATAGCGCCGTCACCATCACCGCCACTGGCTCTGCGCCGGCAGCTGCCAGATCATTGGCTGTGATATAAATACAATGACTGCCGATATCTTTTACTGTCCCGGTGATCGGGTCACTAGATATCACGAAAATTTCATCCTTCGCCAGTTTTAAGGCTGCGCAGTCCCGTCCCACTCCGGGCCCAAACAGTACTTCATCCCGGCGATGGGAAATCTTTTTGATCACGGAACGCACCAACACCTGCTCCGGCAATTTTCCTATCTTCATCGTCTCTCTCCTACCAGACAATCAGTGACAAAATCGTGGGAACCACCAACGCCAACACTAAAATTGCCACAATCACTGCTGTAAAAATTCTTCTCTTCTTAGGGTCAAACATTCCCATACCAGACATCTTTTCTCACCTCTTTTTATACTCGCTGCAATATTTTGTCAAAAAGCATTCCTCACACTTTGGACTCCTGGCAAAACAGATCTGCCGCCCAAAAGTAATAATCTGTATATTATACAAAATCCAGTGTTCTCTCGGCAAGACTTTCATCAAATCCTTCTCGATTTTCACTGGGTCCTCTTCCCTGGTCAACCCCAGCCTCCTGGAAATTCTCTTCACATGGGTATCCACAACCACACTAGGCTCATGAAATATATTTCCCCGAATGACGTTCGCAGTCTTGCGCCCCACTCCTGGCAGGGAAACCAAGGCTTCCAGATCACTGGGTACTTCCCCGCCGTACTCATTCACCAACCTCTGAGCACAACCAATAATATTCTTCGCCTTGTTGTGGTAAAAACCTGTGGGTTTAATATCCTGCTCCAACTCCCTTAAATCCGCCTGGGCAAATTTCTCCATGGTATCATACTTTTGAAACAAATCTTTTGTCACCACATTTACTCGGGCATCCGTACACTGGGCTGAAAGCATCGTCGCAATCAGAAGCTGTCCAGGATTTTCATAGTTCAGATAGCACTTGTACTCTCTTGTGTACTTCTCATCCAGCAAAGCTAAAATTTCTTTGGTTCGTTTTGTTGCCATAGTTCAACCTCCGTCACCTTCGCGTTTCGAGTCAGCGGATTTCTCTGCTGATAATCAAACAGCAGAGCCCGGCCGTCAGGAAAAACTTCCACATGTGCGGTTTTCGGCACTTTATATGCCTTCCGATAAGCCCAGATCTCCCGTTCGTACTTCCTTTGATCATCGGCCCAAACCGGACGACTCTTTAAATTCTCCCTCAGATATAAATCCACAATCATAGCTTCCTTCAGTGCCTTTTGGTCCCCCTCTGGGACAGTCAAAAGAAACTCCAAAAGAATCTCATAACGCCGCAGTCTGGAGTGAGACACAGACGCATAACCCCTCTTCTCATAAAACTCTCCCAGCTGCTCATAGAAATCAAAGGGATGGGAAAAATATCGTTCCATAACCGGAAGCGTTTTTGTGAACTGACCACTATTATAATACACTTCCACCATGCTTTCCACCCTTTTCAGCCTCAAAATTTCTCCATAAGACAGCCACTTGGTCCCCAAAACCTCATACGGCTCCTTCGCCTGGTAGACACAGCCGTAATCTTCGGTCTTCGCAGCCATATACGACCCCTTCAGCACTTTCAGAAAGCCTAACTGAAGCTGTTCCGGCCGCAGTTCATAGACCTCATGAAAAGAATGCCGAAAGCTCTGAAAATCCTCTTTTGGAAGCCCTGCAATCAGATCTAAATGTTGATGGGTATTTTCCATCTTCTGCACTTTTCGCACCACTTTGGTCACCTTCTTAAAGTCCATCACCCTGCGAATTTCCAGAATCGTCTCTGGATTCGTGGACTGCACTCCGATCTCTAGCTGTATCAGTCCTGGCCTCATCTTCGAGATCAGCTCTAACTCTTCTTCTCTCATCAGATCAGCCGCTATCTCAAAGTGAAAATTTGTGATTCCATTGTCATGTTCCAAAATATATTTCCATATAGCCATGGCGTGTTCGTGGCGGCAGTTAAACGTTCGGTCTACAAATTTTACCTGAGGTACCTTCCGGTCCAGAAAGAACTGCAATTCCTTGCATACCAATTCCAAAGACCGAAATCTCAGTTTTTTATCCACAGATGACAAACAGTAACTGCAGGAAAACGGGCATCCTCTGCTGCTTTCATAATAGATAATCCGGTGCTCAAAATCTGTGAGCTCTTCATAGGCAAATGGTACCTGACTTAAATCCATCACCGGCCTGTCTGGATTCTCATGGAGCTCTCCCCTGCTGTCTCGCCAAGTAATACCCAGAATTTCTCCCTTGGATACCGTATGGTCCATATAGCACTGTACCAGCTCCGATATGGTCTGCTCACCTTCCCCACGCATGACTCCGGCAATCCAAGGATTTTCTTTCAGAAATACCAGGCTGTCATAAGTGACTTCCGGGCCGCCTGCCCAGACTGGAACTGTGGGACAGATTTTCCCATAATCCTCCAAAATCTCTTTCAGAAAAGAAATATTCCAGATGTAACACGACACACACAAAAGATCTGCCCGGCACTCATAGAGATCCCGGAGAATCTCATCTTTTCGCTGATTAATCGTATATTCTCGCAGAATCACCTCTGCTCCCACCTGTCTAAGACAGGCTCTCAGATTATAGACTGCCAGATTTGAATGAATATATTTCGCGTTGCACGCGGCCAGTATCACTCTCATAGTTCCCTCCAATGAAAACCGATCTTCTTCCTTCCCAGCCAGCTCAGGCCTACTGCTTTTCAGATACCCTTGCCTGATTCGTCATTGTGACTATTATAAGAAGACAGGAAAAACTTGTCAACAGCCGCCTTTCATGATAGACTGACACAATATTGCATCCCTGCCCCTTCGTGGACAAAAAATACAGAATATAAGGAGAAATGAAATGGTTAAAAGAATAGACCCTCATGAAACCAATCGCGCCCTAGCATTCGAGCTGTGGATGAAAGCCCCCATGCCGATGGTGACGCTTTTCAAGACTCTGAATGTAACACGGCTTGTGAAACTAAACCGTAGGCGTCAGCTTAAATTCAACCTGCTCATGTGCTGGTGCATTGGAAAAGCTGCTTCTCAGACAGAGGAGTTCTATCTGCTACCTGTCGGAGAACATCTATACGCCTATGAAAAAATTGCTGTGAATACAGTCGTCAGTACCAAAAACGGAGAAATCAGTACTTGCGATATTCCTTTCTCCGACGACTTCAGGCAATTTCAGAAAGACTATCTCCGCCTGACTGTCCAGGTTCATGATACCTGTAAAGCATATGACCTAGGAGATGATTATATGGTAATAGGAACCTCCGCTCTGGCCGCCTATGAAATTGACGGAGCTGTAAATATCTACGCCGGGTTTTACAACAATCCTTTCCTGATTTGGGGAAAATATAGAAAAAAGCTGCTCAAAGCTACTCTTCCTGTATCTTTTCAGTTTCACCACACACAGATGGACGGCGCTCCGGCTGCTCGCTTTCTGGAATGTCTGCAGACAGAAATCAATCGGCTAGAACTATAACAAAGTGGGCTGCCACAGCATTAAAGCGGACAAGCCCACTTCCGTTTTTTTCCCCCATCCCCTCAATCTTTGAGGAGCGCAGTCCGCTTTGCGGTGAACTGCCTTCTTGCAGCGTGCGCATCTTTAGCGAAGCATTGCTGTTCTAGGAAAGAGCTTGCGTGACAAGGTCTTTCCCAGAACAGAAAAATACCGTGCCGTCTATGAGTCATCTTCTTGATAATCTCAAAAACGGCACGGTAAAACTTTCTTCTTAACCTACCAACGGATATCTGTCTGTCAGTGATTTCACAATCTCTCTCGCTCGCTCAGCGTTTTCCCTGCCATCGAGCACCAACGCAATCGCTTCGGCAATCTGATCCATATCCGACTCATTCATCCCCCTAGAAGTCACCGCAGCCGTCCCCAGACGCACGCCGCTGGTCACAAACGGAGACTGAGGATCATTGGGAATCGCATTCTTATTGCAAGTGATATTCACTTCATCCAGAAGATTCTCCATCTCTTTTCCCGTAACTCCTTTGTCCACCAAATCCACCAGCATCAAGTGATTATCCGTACCTCCCGACACCAGCTTCACACCTCTTTTCAGCAGACCTTGACTGAGTGCCTGTGCGTTTTTCACAACATTTTCCGCATACACCTTGAACTCGGGTTCCAGAGCTTCTTTCAGGCAGACCGCTTTCGCCGCGATCACATGCATCAGAGGACCACCTTGAATGCCCGGGAAAATCGCCTTATTAAAATTGAATTTCTTGGCATTCTCCGCACTGCTCAAAATCATTCCTCCGCGGGGACCTCTCAGCGTCTTATGCGTCGTCGTTGTCACCACATCGGCATAGGGAATTGGACTCGGATGCTGTCCTCCTGCTACCAGCCCTGCAATATGAGCCATGTCTACCATCAGATAAGCCCCTACCTCATCTGCAATCTCACGAAACTTTTTGAAATCAATCGTACGTGCATAGGCACTTGCGCCAGCGACAATCAATCTCGGACGGCACTCTTTTGCAATCTCCAAAACCTTGTTATAGTCAATATATCCCTCATCATTCACACCATAGCTAACCGCCTTAAAATAAGCCCCTGACATATTCGCAGGACTTCCATGTGTCAAATGTCCGCCATGGGCTAAATTCATGCCTAAGATGGTGTCACCAGGTTTTAACATCGCATAGAACACTGCCATATTCGCCTGTGCCCCAGAGTGTGGCTGTACATTAACATACTCACAGTGAAAAAGCGCTTTCGCGCGCTCAATCGCTAAAGTCTCCACCTCATCCACACAGCCACAGCCTCCATAATAACGTTTTCCCGGATATCCTTCCGCATATTTATTCGTCAGAGTACTGCCCATAGCTGCCATCACAGCTTTACTCACCCAGTTTTCTGACGCAATCAGCTCAATATGGGAATTCTGTCTCTGTGTCTCCGCCTCAATCAGATTTGCGATTTCCGGATCTACCTTCCGTACTTCCTCTATAGAATACATGTCTTTCAATCTCCTTTTCTATGTTAGTAACACTTTTTTTATTATATCCAGATTTTTGGGCTATGTCAATTACATAAAGACATTATTCCGCCACAGAAATACATTTTAGTTGCGGTTCAGGTCTCCGATATCCCGCGAGGTGTTTTTTCACAATTTGTACAAAAAGCTTGAGACATACTCGAACCAAACTGCTGTTTACAGCAGTTTGTGTGCATCGCGAAGCGTATTACTGCTCTCGAAACGCAAGTGAGTGAACAGTAACATATATTTTTTTTAATTTATCGAAATAAAGTCTTGAAATTTAAAATAAACTGTGCTAGTATATAGGTCGTGGCAAGGTTGCCATGTTTCGCCTAGTTAGCTCAGTTGGTAGAGCAGAGGACTGAAAATCCTCGTGTCTCTGGTTCGATTCCGGAACTAGGCACGATCAGAAAGGCTGTCGACGGCAGCCTTTTTGTGTATCCAGCATATGAGAATCTGTTTCTGGCGGTTTTTCATATGCCAAGCACAGGAGTCCATGACATTTTGTTATGGGCTTTTCGTATATATGTCTGAACACCGCTCATAAAGGCTTACACCTCTTCCAGTTTACATAGCAACCAGTCTTTCACTAAAGCCTTTCCGGACAGGAAGTCAAAATTATTCTATCCGGTTATGTACGCTTTTATCCGCCGGGGCAGGCGTAAGAAAACTATCGCAATTTATTAAGAAAGGATATACGCATATGAGTGACTACAAAATCGAAACCAAATGTCTACACTCCGGCTGGGTTCCCAAAAAAGGAGAGCCTCGGATGCTCCCAATCATTCAGAGTACCACATTTAAGTATGACACCACTGATGAGATGGGACGGCTTTTCGACTTGAAAGATGACGGTTACTTTTATACCCGGGTGCAAAATCCAACCAACGATATGGTTGCCGCTAAAATTGCTGATCTAGAAGGCGGTGTCGCAGCCCTTTTAACCTCCTCTGGACAGGCTGCCAATTTCTACGCAACTTTGAATCTGTGCGAGGCAGGCGATCATCTGATCTCCACTTCCACCATCTATGGCGGCACCTTCAATCTCTTTGCTGTCACTTTCAAAAAACTGGGCATCGAATGTACTTTCGTCGACCCAGATGCCAGCTCTGAAGAAATTGAAAAAGCGTTCCGTCCTAACACTAAGCTGGTCTTCGGCGAGACAATTGCCAATCCCGCTTTGACTGTCCTGGATATTGAGAAATTCGCAAAACTGGCCCACAGCCACAAAGTTCCTTTGATCGTCGACAACACTTTTGCCACTCCGGTCAACTGCCAACCTTTTAAATGGGGAGCTGATATCGTGACTCACTCCACCACTAAGTACATGGACGGCCATGCTGCCCAAGTAGGCGGTGCCATCGTGGACAGCGGCAATTTTGACTGGGAATCCAACGCAGAAAAGTTCTCCTGCCTGACCACGCCTGATGAGTCTTACCATGGGCTGATTTACACCCAAGCTTTTGGCAAAAAAGCCTATATCACAAAGGCCACCGTCACCTTGATGCGTGATTTAGGTTCCATCCCGTCTCCAATGAATGCTTTCATCTTAAATTTGGGACTGGAATCTATGCCTCTGCGCGTGGAGCGTCACTGCTACAACGCACAGAAAGTGGCAGAATTCTTAAACGCTCACGAAAAAGTATCCAGCGTAAACTATGCTGGTCTTCCCAGTGATAAATACCATGAACGCGCGAAAAAATACATGCCGAAGGGGACCTGTGGCGTCATCTCCTTCGAACTAAAAGGCGGACGGGAATCAGCAGTCCATTTCATGGACAGTCTAAAGCTTGCCACTATTGCTACCCACGTGGCAGACGCAAAGACTTGTGTGCTCCATCCGGCCAGCCACACACACCGCCAGATGAACGACGAACAATTAAAAGAGGCAGGAGTTTCCCCAGGAATGATTCGTTTTTCTGTCGGTATCGAGAACATTGATGATATTCTCTCTGACCTAGAGCAAGCACTGAAAAACGCGTAAAAATGAACAACATACAAAGATTCTGACCTGCCAGGACCTGTCTTTGCGAGAACAGTATGTCTCTGCTCCGCTACGTTCCGTGCTAGAGGTGTGCCACCAACAGGCAGCACCGTTTGCCAGGCTTATCACCTAAAAAGCCAGCTGTGCATACAGGGAAACTCCCCGACGCACAGCTGGCTTTTATGCGTAGCTATTAAATTTTTTCACTATTCCTGCAACAGATAAACATCCGTATAGTAGACTCCTAAATCCTCACCCTCCTGGTGACTCGCCACATAGATGTCGATGCAATTGTCCACAATTGCGCCTCCACAATCCTCAGCCACATACACCTGTCCGTTGATAACCACCTTAGAGCCATAGGGAATCTGGCTTGGATTCACCGCAATCGTATGATTCGTCGTCGCCGTCACTCCTGTGGAAGTGATACCATCTGACCACGGTCCGCAACAGATACTACACGGACAATAATGCGTGATTCGGAAATTTCCGAGAGGCAGTAGCTTAGCATCCGCTGAAACGGGAACTGCTTCTCCGATCTGAACACCGGTGACTTCATCTGTAGACACTGTCACACCATCCACCGCATCCGCAAAAAGACTGTCCCCTTTGCTTTTATGAATCGTTCCTTCTTCCTGCGCATCCGCGACTTCCTCTTCGTCCTGCTCTTCTTCCAAATCCAAATATGTATTAGGGATATAACCTGTCACCTTGCTGCCATCAATCTCTTCATAACTGATACGACTCCAGTCACCATTACAATCCCCGGTCCGCTGAACCACATCATTCTCCAGAAGCTCTCCTACCTGCTGTCCGTCCTTTCGTCCTGGAAAATCCAAAACTGTACAGTCTGCCGTCACTGTCACCTCTTCGTTGACTTTGTTGATCTGGGAAGTCTCATTCAGAGAAGAGTTTAGAATATACCCCGTACTTTTCTTTCCGCTCTTTGTCTTAAAACCAACCTTACTCCAGCCGTTATCACAGATTCCAACCCGATGCACCTCCGTCCCCAGAGGAATGGTCTTCAGGCATTTAGCCCCCTCCTGCGGTGCCTTGCAAATCTGCGCCGTCTTCGATGAGACGTAGAGTACATCCTCATATCTCACCATCTCCGTTCCTTTTACGGAACCGTCTTTCACATTTTCAGTCTGATACTCCTTGTTATCCTGTTTAAACGCATTGGTTATGCTCTCGTAATCCGCTACCGATGCCTGAGCTATTGTCGCCGTAAAAATGGAGGCTGATAGGATCAGGCTCCCAATCCACAATTTTTTCTTCATACCTTGTGCCTCTATTGTTCCTTTCTGCTGATTTCCCCTCAATAGCTGCCTGTGTTAGTGTAAACTAATGCGTAATATCACTCGCATGAGTTATTATAGCACAAAAAAACAGGTCTTGCAATTAGAGAACTTTCCATAAGAAATATGCAATGCCTCACGAAAAGACTGAAAAGCCCATGACTACGATGCCTAAGACAACCAATATGATTCCTGTCACACGGTTTAAAGTTTTTGGCTCGGCCTTATTCGCAAAAACCGCAGCAACTCTTGCCCACAGGAAGGTAAAAATAACACACAGAATCCAGATCAGCCAATCCGGTGTTCCGCCGATCAGGAAATGTGAAACTGCTCCAGTCAAAGCAGTAAAAGTCATCACAAAAACACTGGTGCCCACGGCAGTCTTTAATTCGTAGTTCAAAACAGTTGTAAGCAGCAAAAGCATCATCATTCCGCCTCCCGCTCCTATAAATCCACAAATAAAGCCTATCACAATACCGCACAGCATTGACTGTATGGCATGTTTTCTTGCAGAGACAGATCCCATTGACTCCTTTGTGGTCATCACGGGCCTGACGATAAATTTAATTCCCAGGAAAAAGGTCATAATTACAGAAAAATTTCCCATGGCCGCAGAAGGCACCAGGCTCGAGACGTAGCTTCCAACCACTGTGAAAATCAGGACACTGGCCATCATGATAAGGCCATTTTTGATATCCAGATTTTTGTTTTTTCCATAAGTATAGGCGGATACGGCGCTCGCAAGGACATCCGAGGACAAAGCAATGCCGACAGCTATATAAGGCTTTACCCCCAGAAACGTAATCAGCATAGGCGTTATGACAGCCGCAGCACTCATCCCGGCAAAACCGGTTCCCAGCCCTGCGCCCATTCCCGCAAAAAAAGTTACCAAAATTGACAGCAGTAGTTCCATATTTTTTCGTCTCCTCTATCATACTTCATTCCAGCGTGTGTATCCCGTCCAGCAGGACTTTTTGTATCATAGGAGATTCAAAGGTATTTCCTATGACATAAGGAAACAGCATAGCCTTTCGGCTATGCTGCCTGCTCAGTTAGGGGTTATCTGCAAAGATCAGCTACAACCTGATTGATCAGCTTGCCATCTGCCTTTCCCTTCAGATCTCCCATCACTGCCTTCATAATTTGGCCTTTATTTTTTGTTGCTACAATTTCAGAGAATTTATCCATGATATAAACTTTAATTTCTTCCTCTCCCATTTGAGCCGGCGCATACTCACTGATGACATCGTAACGGAACTGGTATTCTGCTCTCAAATCGTCTCTCTCGGCTGGGCAGGTATCAATCTGTTCTTTCACTGTCTTTAGTTCTTTTAAAATAACCCGATCTACTAGTTCTGCAGAGATATCGTCTCTACACCCTTCGTCGATAGCTACTTTTTTGACCGCCGATATTACAGAGGAAATCGCTTCTTTTCTGGGTTTGTCCTTGGCTTTCATCGCCGCAACCATATCTTTTCTTAGTTTCTCCAATTCCATCTTTCTGTTCCTCCTGTTCACTTTTTCTACCTATTATAATACGATTTATTGTAAAAACAAAGCCCTAAAAGATAACTATTCAGCCATAACAGCTCGGATTAGCTGCTGCGCAGCTTATATCGCCGCATATGCGGCTAAATCCTCGCTTATGGCCAAGCGCCATATGCCTGATAAGAACAAAACTCCTCTGCAAGCAAGCTTTCTCCGGATTTTTGTTCTTATCAGCCGCATGGCTGAATAGTTACAAAGTTTTTCATTTTTTTTAAAATATCTATTGACAAATCCTGGACTTTAGGATAGAATAATCTTCGTTGCAAGGGCAACAACAAAACAAAATATAAATGCGGGTGTAGTTCAATGGTAGAACACTAGCCTTCCAAGCTAGATACGTGGGTTCGATTCCCATCACCCGCTTCTGCGATAGTGGCGTAGTTGGTAACGCGCGACCTTGCCAAGGTCGAGACCGCGGGTTCGAGCCCCGTCTATCGCTCTTAAAAACTCCTGAGATATCAGGAGTTTTTTGTATTCCAGGAAAGATAAAATTCCTTCCTAAAACAGAAACTCTTCTTTATAGATATGTATACTACTCTAAAGCGCTTCAACGAGCAGCCATGTTACAGCGACACAAAATGCGAGCTGCCTCCCTCAAAGTTTAGGACATGGGAAAATTGAAGTGAACTTGCATCTTTGAATTATGTTAAGAAAACTAGCAAATCTGATGATTTTAATCGGTAGAGTTTATCCTTATCCAATAGTATAATAGGGCTACAGACAAATAGGAGGAAATTCAATGAATCTAGGAAACAGTTTATTTCACGCAAGAAAAAAACGCGGGCTTTCACAGGAAGATGTCGCTGAAAAACTAGGGGTAAGTAGACAAACTATTTCAAAATGGGAAACCAACGAAACCGTTCCAGATATTTATCAGTCAAAAAGAATGGCAATGCTTTATAACATGTCATTGGATGAACTGATTGACTTTGACATTGACATCAGGGAAATCCAGGAAGTGATTGATAAAACAAATGAGAAAACTGAAGAAAAAATCAACTGGACAAACGCCTGGGGAAAGAAATATCCTATTCTCCTTAAATATCAGGCAGATGTGGATGTCCCAAGCTATGCCTACAAAATCAGTGCAATGCTGGACGAATTAAAACTGGAACATCAATTCAATGAACAAGATGCGATGCTGGTTCTCAAAGATATTTTGTACAGCGTCTGGAAAGACCGAAAAAACAGAGCAAACTAGTAAATAGGAAGTTTTCCCTCATTTACAAGGGCCAAGGCGGTAGAAATACCGCTCTGACCCTTCTGACTGATCAGTTCTCCCAATCCCAGATACTCTCTTTTTCCAGCTCTTTTGGCCGCTTAATTACCAGCTCTGGACTTTTCGCGCTCACCCGAGTATTCGGCGGTATAGACTCCGTGATGAAGGTGTTGCCTCCGATCGTGCTGTTTTCCCCAATAACCGTCTCGCCGCCTAGCACCGAAGAATTAGAATAGATTGTTACATTATTTTCAATCGTCGGATGACGCTTTACACCGGACAGCTGCTGCCCGCTTCTGGTGGAGAGCGCCCCCAGGGTCACTCCCTGATACAGCTTCACGTTATCCCCGATATAGGTGGTCTCTCCGATTACCACACCAGTTCCATGGTCAATAAAGAAATACTCTCCGATCGTAGCCCCAGGATTGATGTCGATTCCGGTCTTATTGTGAGCATACTCCGTCATAATACGCGGAATATAAGGCACGTTCTCTACGTAGAGCTCATGGGCAATCCGATACACATAGATCGCAAATAACCCAGGATAGCAGAAAATAATCTCTTCCTTGCTCTTTGCTGCCGGGTCCCCGTCAAAGCCGGCCTGGACATCTTTGATAAGCCTTTCCTGCACCTTGGGCAGATTTCTGAAAAACTTTTCGCAGATCTGCGCAGAGCGCTCGGAAACCTTCTGTGTGTCTTCCTCCCCCTGATATAGCAAAGCGATCTCCACCTGTTCCTTCAATTTGTCGTAGAGATGATTCAGCCAAAACCCCACATGGTATTCCGGCTGCACCCTAGCCATACTGTCGTCTCCGAAATATCCTGGAAACACCACCTGTTCCAGCTCTTGAATGACCTCAATAATCGCGTCCCGGTCAGGAAGGCAACGTTTCACATCCATGCCGCAGCGGCAAGTTCCCGATTTGCCCAGAAACAAGTCCTCACTTTCATAAATCTTCTGTATCTCCTCAGCTGTCTTTAATATAATTTCTCTTTTACGCTCCATTGCTCTTCTCCTTCTCTCATTCCTGAAACAGCGCCGTCGAATAATATCTGTCACCAGAATCCGGGAGCAAAGCCACAATCGTCTTTCCCTCATTTTCCGGTTTCTTTGCCAGTTCCATGGCTGTCCAAAGGGCTGCTCCTGAGGAAATTCCCACCAGCATTCCCTCCTGCTTTGCCAGCAGCTTTGCGCTCCAAATTGCATCCTCGGTCCGCACTGTCGCAATCTCATCATAGATTTCCCTGTTCAGCAATTTCGGCACAAAATTTGCCCCGATTCCCTGAATTCCATGGCTCCCTGCTCTTCCCTCAGAAAGCAAAGGGGAATCCGCAGGTTCTACGGCGATCACTCGGATTTTGGAATTCCTGCTCTTTAAAAATTCTCCGGTACCAGTCAACGTGCCTCCAGTACCTACTCCAGCCACAAAAAAGTCCACGTTTCCTTGGGTGTCCTCCCAGATCTCCGGCCCCGTGGTCTCCACGTGAGCTCGAGCGTTCGCTGGATTCTCAAACTGTCCCGGTATAAAGCTATCCGGTATCTCTTCTGCCAACTCTTCTGCCTTATCCACAGCACCTTGCATCCCTTTTTTCCCATCTGTGAGCACGATCTCGGCTCCATATGCCTTTAGAATATTAATCCGTTCCTGACTCATAGTCTCCGGCATCGTCAAAATCATCCGATACCCCAAAACCGCTGCGATGGATGCCAACCCAATTCCTGTGTTTCCCGAAGTCGGCTCGATGATGACGGAACCCGCCTTCAGCACCCCTCTTCTTTGGGCATCCTCAAGCATGGATTTCGCAGCCCTGTCTTTCACGCTGCCAGCCGGGTTCAAGTACTCCAATTTTACCAGCACTCTCCCTTTCAGTTTCTCTTTTTCTTCTATATGGCAAATTTCCATCAAAGGTGTATTTCCAATGAATTCTGTCACATTTTTATATATTTTAGACATACGTATCCTCCTTTTTCCAAACCCTTTTATAGCATACCATATTTTTAAAACTTCCGCCTTCTTTTTTTGTGAAAACACCAGAAATAATTGACAGTTTTCCAACCTTTCGTTATAGTAGAAGAAAGAAATTACAACACTTTTTAGAACCGCACAATCGCTTTGAAACTGCTCCTTCAACCGGAAAAGTTAAGAACAAAGGAATGTGCAAAAATTTTCAAAGGAGGGCTAAGGCCATGGAAGATAAGAAAAACAAAGGAACCCAGGAGACTGCCGCTGCCTCGGCTCCAGAGAAACAGGAGCAGGAATTGTCCCCAACCTGGGCGCAGGACAATATTCAGGATTTGGAAGATTTTATCGAGTCTCAGGGAATCTATCTTCGTCAGTAAACTACTTGACCAAATGCAGATTTATCGCTATAATAGGGATGTTGACCATGGAGAGTTGTCCGAGTGGTTTAAGGTGCGGCTCTCGAAAAGCCGTGACGGTTTATCCCGTCCGAGGGTTCGAATCCCTTGCTCTCCGTAAAGAGGCAGCAGCGCACTCACAGGAAAGAATCTGGTTTTCTAGTGTGAGTGCGCTCTTTTTATATAATGGAAAAGACCTTATCACGCTAATGCGTGAAAATCCTTCCTTATTACGTACACGCCGCGCAAAAGCCGCCGGACTCAATCAGTCCAGGCGGCTTTTGCGTTATAGGTTAAAGCTTTCTCATAGGCAGGTTAAATATTTATTTGTTAACCACATTCACAGGACTTCCCTTCAGGAATTCCTCCAAATTGTTCACTGCGATATCCATCAGCCTCTTTCTGGATTCCTTCGGAGCCCAGGAAATGTGTGGTGTGATGATGCAGTTTTTCGCGCCTAGCAGCGGATTATCTCCTTTGATAGGCTCTGTGGACACCACATCCAATCCGGCAGCGGCTACTTTTCCGCTGTTTAGAGCATCTACCAAATCCTGCTCCACAATCAATGGGCCCCTGGAATTGTTCAAAATAATCACTCCATCTTTCATCTTCGCGATGTTCTCTTTGTTCACAATCCCTTCTGTCTCCGGAAACAGCGGGCAGTGGAGAGCAATCACATCGGACTGGCTCAGAAGCTCATCTAGCTCTACATACCTGCAATTTTCATTTTCCAGAGCAGGATTCTTATAGGCATCATAGGCCAGCACCTTCATACCCAGGGCCTGGGCAATCTTGCCGGTAGCCTGTCCGATTCTGCCATATCCAATGATTCCCATATTCTTTCCGTCTAGTTCGATCAGCGGGTAATCCCAAAAACACCAGTCTGGATTGCTCTCCCATTTTCCTTCATGCACCACCTGGTTGTGGTGGCCGACATGGTGGCAGATCTCCAGCAGCAGAGCGATAGCGAATTGTCCCACAGAAGCAGTCCCATAGGTAGGAATATTAGCAACCGGAATTCCCTTTTCCTTCGCTGTGTTCACATCCACCACATTATACCCGGTAGCCAGCACGCCCACAAACCGAATATTGGGGCATTTCTCAAATACCTCTCTCGGCATCGGTGTTTTATTCGTATATACAATATCGGCATCTCCGATTCTAGAAATCACTTCCTCCATATCAGTTAGAGAAGTCCGGTCATATACAATACACTCGCCCAGAGCTTCCAGGCCCTTCCAATCCAAGTCTCCCGGATTCAGGCAGTAACCATCCAAAACAACTATCTTCATTGTCTTCCTCCCTAGATCTGCGGTTTATCAGGATGCAGCATCGTGGCAATCACTTTGTTCAGAACCTCATCGTCCCAGATCTTTTTCCAGTCTTCCCTCATTACCAGACGGTTTCCAAGTCCGATGGCTACCTTGCAGGCATCGGATACCGGCGGATTGCCTGGAATGTATCCCAGGAAATTCGCTGACAGATTGTAAATATGTCCTGTCAGGAAGGAGACAGCCGCCTCCTTAGGAATCCCTCTCTTCACCGCCTCATCCACAGTCTCTGCCATCGCGTACAAGCAGGTGGCTCCTAACAATTCTACCAACGTAGGCTCCAGGAAGGCAATCTGCTCGGAAGACATCACATAGGCATGTTCCACAGGAGCATACATCTGTTTCGCTACCTCTACACACTGAGCAAAGCGGTCATCATTTCCCTGAATCTTAGACATTACAATATCCTGTTTTCCGCCACAGCCTCCGAAACGGTCCTGACGTGCCTCATAGGTATCCTGATCTAAGAAATAAGAAGGATGACAGGGATGGGCTACACCAAAGGTACAGTCATCTCTAAGTGTCAGCTCTCTGGCCACTGCCGCGGCCGGGTCGAGGATGATAAATCCCGTTCCTGGTTTTAATTGTGGCACATAGATCGCGGAGAGTTTTCCAATCAAGGTATCTGGAACCGCAAACACAACGACATCGGATTTTTCCAGCGCCTCTTCTACCGGAGTCGGCTCAAATCCACGGTCTTTGATACTCTGGATACCAGCCTCAGAAGCCTCTACCAAAAGCAAGTCAAACTCCTCTGGTTTCTTTGCTAGGTTATTGCTTGTGCGGGTCCCCATCTTTCCACCGGCGCCGATTACACTTACTACTATTTTTCCCATAATTCTTTTCCTCGCCTTTCTATGTAAGTAATTATTTACAGATTATCTTTCACCACATCCGCAATGTTTTCTGCCGAGAACCCGTAATGATCTGCCAGGACACCTGCCAGGCCGGACTCTCCGAAGGTGGTCAGTCCCATTCTCTTTACCGGCTTAGGATCGTTTTCCACAACCAGCTTACTGATATAGGCACCCAATCCACCGTGAACGTTATGGTCTTCCACCGTCACAATCTTCTTTGCTTTTTTGATCGCCTCCAAAACCTTTGACGGGTCCTTTGCATTGATAATATTTACATCTCCCACAGTCACATGGACACCATTTTCTTTTAGAATGTCCGCAGCTTTCAGCACTCTGTCCAGCACAAAGCCGCTGGAGAGAAGAAGGGTATCGTCCCCATATTCTCTCAGGATACGAATTCCGTCCATGGTAAAAGGAACATCTTTTTCATACACGTCGTTCTCACGTCCGCTTCCAGCTCTCACATACACGGGTCCTGGAATCTCAGCCGCTGCTTTCACTGCGTGATAAGTCTGAGGACCATCCGCTGGAGTCAGAATTGTGAAGTTCGGAATATTGGAGAGAATACCAATGTCCTCATAAAACTGATGGGTAACTCCCTCGCGTTCGCCACCTAAGAGGCCTGAATTGATTCCCACAAATTTCACATTCAGATTCGGATACGCCACAAAAGTACGCATCTGTTCGCAAGCTCTCATAGTCATAAAACCTGCGTAAGTTCCCACAAACGGCGTCAGCCCGCTGGCTGCCAGCCCTGAAGCCACATCTACTGCTGCCTGTTCCGAGATTCCCACCTCTACGTACTGTTCCGGGTGAAGCTCGGCAAACTTCGTCGCGCGCATCGCCTTTAAAGAATCCGGCGATACAAACATAATCTTGTCATCCGTCTCCGCCATATCAATGATTGCCTGGGCAAAAGCCTCTCTCGTTCCTTTGAAATCTGCCATTATCTTGCACCTCCCAATTCTTCCACTGCAATTTTATACTGTTCATCCGACGGAACTCCCTTATGCCAGGAATTATCATTCTCCATATAGGACAACCCTTTTCCCTTGACACAGTCACACACAATTGCATGGGGTTTCCCTTTTACCGTCTTCGCCTTTTCGATTGCTGCCTTGATCGCGTCAATATCATGTCCGTCAATCTCTTGCGTATCCCACTGGAATGCCTCGAAACGTTCCTTCAAATTGTTGGAGCCGATGGTTTCTTCCACTGTGCCGCCGCTCTGCCATCCGTTCTTGTCCAAAAATACAATCAGATTATCCAGCTTATGTCCTGCCGCTGCGTTGATTCCTTCCCAGCAGACACCTTCCTGCAGCTCTCCGTCTCCTACGATGGCATAGACCGTATAGTCTTTTTTTCGATATTTTCCGGCAATGGCCATGCCACTGGCAATGGCGATTCCATTTCCCAAAGACCCAGAAGTCATGTCCACACCTTTGGTCTTATTCATAACCGGATGCCCCTGAAAAGTGCTCCCCAGCGCACGCAGTTTAAAGTCTTCTACCGGTTCGCCGAAATAGCCTCTCTCGGACAATGCCGCGTAATAAATAGGGCAGGCATGTCCTTTTGACAGAATAAAACGGTCTCTGTCTTCCCAGTTGGGCTCCTCCGGACGAATGTTCATCTCGTCAAAAAATAAGGTGGCCACAATATCCGCGATGGACAGCGCCGGACCTGGATGTCCATCCTTTCCCTTGTAAACCATATCAACCGCTAAAAACCTGAGATGCTGCGCTATCTTCTTTAATTCTTCTGTTTTCATAAGAATCCTCCTAATCATTTTTTTGTTTTGATTAATTATATACGTTTATTTCATGCCATTTGTTTTTCGTTAAACATCTGATGTTTTATGTATAACATATTTTGGGGTTTCTGTCAATACTTTTTCATAAATATGCATTCATTCGCCGATTCGCTTTTAAAATGATATTTGACGGATTATGTCTGAATCGCTATAATAATTGTACAAATATTACATAGGAGGCATTATATGGAAAACCTGTTTACAGCTGTAAAACGGGAATCCGCCGTGGACATAGTCATAAACAATATCAAACAGCTTCTCATTGACCGCCGTCTACTCCCAGGAGATAAACTCCCCAGTGAATTAGAGATTTCCGAAGGACTCGGTGTAAGCCGCGGTTCGGTACGGGAAGCTATGAAAATTTTGTCTGCTTTCGGCTTAGTGGACATTAAAGTTGGAAACGGAACTTACGTCTGCGAATCACCAGGTCACGGCCTGATAGATTCCCTGCTTTTTTCATTTTTTATCACAAACCCCAATATAGAAAGTCTATACGAATTCCGACAATTTTTTGAAATCGACATCTTAGAGCTCATCTTAAATCACTACGACAAAAATTTCGAGATTCGCGCAAAGATAAAGCGAAATTTAAATCACCTTCAGACTCTTATCAAAACTCAAGCCCCAGCAGAAAAAATTTTAGAAAATGATATTGAATTTCATCGGCTCCTCGCCAGCGCTTGTTGCAATCCAATGGTCGAGAAAATTTACAATTTCATCATGGATTCTCTTCGTGCTTCCATCTCCAACACGCATAGACATCAAAATGGAGAATATGTTCTGAATGCTCATCAAAGTATCTATGAGATCATCTGTGAAAAAGATTATCAAGGAATTGAATCCTGTATCAAAAAATCCATAGATATCTGGTACAAGCTTCAGGATTGAAATAACCGAAGCCCCGGTTCCTCTTACACCGGAGCTTCGTTCATTCACCACAGGAAATGCTGTTCACATCTTTAGCTGATACAACTCTGCGGTATTTTTATACAATACTCGTTCCAAATCATCCTCATTTTTGATAACTGAACGATATTTGGCTAGCTCCACGGGAATTTGGTAAACGTTATCGGAGGAAAACATGATTTTAGAGCATCCAACCCGCTTTACCATGTTCATGACACCGATGACTCCCACCCAACTCGGCTCCAGATACACATTGTCATACTTCGCAGCCAGATAAGTGGCCTGCTGATTGTGCATCTCTGAACCTGCATGAGCCAGAACGCAGGGAACATCCGGAAAACTCTCTAGAGCTTTTTGCACACTGATGGGATCTGAAAATGGAATTCCTGCCCCTGTGTGAATCATCAGCGGCACTTTGAGATGACGGCATACTTCCCACACGTGCATACAGTCTTTGGAAGACGGATGCGCTGCATGGCCGATGGGCGTGATCTTGATTCCCACAAATCCCAATTCCTGAATACAACGCTGCGCTTCTTCGTCATAGTCTTCTGGCCGAAAATGAGGATTGATAGACGCCATTCCCCAGAATTTGACTTCCTTGCTCTCTTGGCAGAGGCGATGAATTCTGTCGTGAATCTGCCTGTGATCTTCCATATAAATTCTCGGCAGATATGGCTGTACAATCGCTCCGCCTACATGATTTTCCTGATAAGCCGTAATCAACTCTTCCTCTGTTTGTTCCTCATCAAAAACAACATCCTCCCCCAAATGGGCATGTAAATCAATGATCATCCTTTCAAAACCTCCCTTTATGCTGATTTTTTCTTAAATCGTACAGATCTTTCGGCCTTTCCCTGTCCTGTTCCCAACAAAAGTACGATGATAATCAAAGCTCCTTTCGCAATGTTCTGCGCACCCACAGAAAAGCCCATAATCTGCATAGCTGTCACAATCAAGCCCAAAAACAGGCAGCCCGCAAGCGTTCCCGGCACGTTTGCCTTACCGCCGGAGATCAATGTTCCTCCCACGACGATGCTTGCCACCGTCTCCAGACTGTAGTCATCTCCCATTCCCAAAATCGCACTGCCGACCCTGGCAGAAATCAGCATTCCTGAAATCGCTGCCAAGACACTGCTGAGTGCATAGGTCAGTATCTCTACCCGGTTTACCTTGATTCCGGCCAGCTTCGCTGCCTCGCGATTCTGCCCGATCGCCAGCAGAGATTTCCCGTAGGAGGTTCGACGAAGCAGAAACCAGAACAGAACTGCCAACAAAATCACCAGATAAATCATCAACTGAACTCCAAAAATTCTGGTCTTAATCAGATCATCCAGTACAGGTGCAATTGCAAAAATGGAAAAATTCTTGTTGATGAGAAGAGCTGCCGTCGTCAAAATATAGTTCATTGCCATGGTTGCAATAATCGCCGGAATCTGGAGATAAATCACCATCAGACCGTTCAGAACTCCAATCAAAGCTCCCAGGGCCACAATCACAAAAATGGCCAACGGCACGTTTTTATTTTCTCCGTTAATAATACTCATGGACACAAAAGCCATAAGCGTCAAGACGCCGGGAATCGACAAGTCAATGGCCCCTCTCCCAGAAGTGACCACCAGCATCTGTCCAAAAGAAAGTATCGCCAGGAAAGAAGCAATATACGCGTTTGAGAGAAAACTTTCCAGATTCAGCCGTCCTGAGGAAATTCCCATGATAAACCACAGGAGAAACGCACCAACTGCCGCCCAAATCCAAGTATTTTCTTTGATGTATCTGCTCACTTTTTTACTCATTGCAGCTTCTCCTTTCTAATCAACCTCATAGACAGTATCAATATCAGAACCAGCCCTTGTATTGTCGCCGTATAGTCCGTGCTCACCTTCAATAAGCCCAAAAGCACACTGATCATCGTCAAAGAGATGCCTCCAAAGACGGTGCCAATGTGAGTGACTACACCGCCAGAGAAATACCCTCCGCCAATGATAACTGCCGCGACCGTCAGCATCGTATAAGTGGAAGATGCATTGACATCAGAGGCCGCAGTGATAGACGATTGAGCAATCCCTCCCATGGCTGCAAAGATTCCGGCTATCAGATAAGTCAACCAATATGCCTTTGCCTTAGACCATCCGCTGTTTCTCATCGCAGACTCGTTATTTCCAAATCCTCGTAGTACTGTTCCATACCTAGAGCGGTAGATCAAAAGCGCAAGTGCAATAAAGACAATCAGCCAGAGTAAGACTCCCTGCAAAACTGGATTGTTAAAATTAAACAGACTGACCATCCAGTCCGGCACGTGTCCGCCAGGCACGTCCTGAAGCACATAGGCGATTCCTGTCCACACAAAAGACATTCCTAAAGTGACAATAATCGGAGGAACTCCCCGCAGATGAATCACCAGTCCCATACAGGAGTACGCTGCAATCAGCCCCACCAGGCATAAAATTCCTAATCCTGTATTTTGATCCAAAATTGTCGCACAGATGACGTTTACCAGGCCCATAAACGCTCCGACTCCCAGGTCAATGTGTCCAAGCCCGATGATGAACGTCTGAGAAAGAGCTGCAAAGATAAACGGGGCAAATCCCACCGCCAGAAGCTCCACTCCAAATTTCGTGAAGATGGAATTCGACATCATGCCGCATACAAAATACAAAACAATCATAGCGATGAGAGAAAACAGATACAAACGAGGCTTCTTCGCCTTCTTTGTCTCTAACTTTTCTTCCTTTGCATTGCTTCGAAACGCCAGTTTTAACATGGAAGAATGCTCAAATTCTTCACTGGAAAACTCTCCTGCCACCGTCCCTGCGTTCATAACCAACAATCTCGTACAGTATTCCAACTCTGCGTCGTCTGAAGTTCTCCAGATCACTAATTTGCCACTCTTAGCGGTTTCCCTGAAAACTTCGTATAATTCCAGTTTTGTTCCGATATCCACGCCTCTTGTAGGATCATCCAGAAGAATAATGTCCGCGTCCAGAGCCAACGCCCGGGCAATCAATACTTTTTGCTGATTCCCGCCGCTCAGGCTAGTAATCAAGTCTTCGGAAGACGCACACTTTGTCTTCAATCTCGAATTCCAGTGTTTTACCGTCTCATCCACATTTCCCATGGAAATCGGCCGAAATAGTCCAGAATCCGCAACCTTCGAGATTACAGTGTTGTCTGTGATGGACCAAAGCGGAAATATTCCCTCTTTTTTTCTGTCACCGGCCACATAGGCCACTTTCCCCTTGATCTCAATTCCTTCTTTTTTCCTGCCTGCCTGAAAGAAAATCTCCTGCAACAATTCTAACTGTCCATTTCCCTCCAGACCGGTGAGGGCGATAATCTCCCCGCCGAACATCTCTTTTGAAATATTTTTCAAGTTCTTTGAAGAATAATTCGTAAGTCTCACTCCGACATTTGCATTCGTCTCAGGCGCTGTAAACCGTTCCGCTTTTTTCTCTATCGCGCCGTCGCCCATGCGCTGAACAATATCCTCTTCATCGGTTTCACTGATTTGACATTGATACTTCTGTGTACCATTCTGCATGATATAGACATAGTCAGCCAAAAACATGATCTCTTTTAGCCGATGAGAAATATAGATATAGGCAATTCCCTGTTCTTTTGCGCTCTTTTTAATATAGTCCTGAAGCTGGCTGGTTTGTTCCGCCGGCAAAGAAGAGGTAGGTTCATCCAACACCATCATCTTTACATCCGGGTCACTGGTCGCTCTGGCAATTTCCACCATCTGTTGCTGAGCGATGCTCAATGTGGCAAGTCCCGCATTCACATCAATCCCGTGTCCTGGAAACACGTTGTCCAAAGCTGCCTGTGCCATCTCTTTGGCCTGGTTTCTCCATTTCACATTTCCTTTGTCAAATCTTTGAAACTGTTCGATATAAAAATTCTCATAGACTGTCAGATTCCTGCAAAGAGACAATTCCTGATGTACCACTCGAATTCCCTTTGTCCTGGCAACTGCCGGAGTGTACTTATTCAGATTAATCTCTTCCCCTTCAATCTGAATGCTCCCCTGATCGCTGGAAATCACCCCAGATAAAATTTTCGTCAAAGTACTTTTTCCCGCTCCATTTCCGCCAACCAGCGCAAGTACTTCTCCTTTATACACATGAATGCTTAAATGATTCACGGCTACCGTCGGGCCGTAAACCTTCAGCAGGTCTTTTGCTTCAAGAAAAATGTCTCTCAACTTCCGTCACCATCCTTTTTGCTTGTTGCTGCCTTTCATTTATCCGCTAACTTTATCATACTTTGCGAAACGGTGCGGTTGTCTCGCAATCGCACCGTTTCAGTCTTCCACCTATCTGATTTTTAGTGATTACTTTTTCGCCGCGTCAATGATGTTTTCAAGCACATACTCGTTAGTAAAATCCGGTGACACAAAGGTTCCGGCGCTCATGCCTGAATAATCCTTCAAATTTTCAGAGGTCACATGAGGCACGCTCAGCATCATCTCTTCCGGAACCTCATAGCCGTTTAAGATATCCAAAGCAGTCCACAGCGCTGCTGCTCCGCAGCCCGGGGTAGATCCCTGACTCAAAGTGTCATAGTCCTCCTGTTCCATCCACCAGTTGATAAACTCAGCCGTGTTATCTCCAATGATAATCGGCATGTCTTTTCCAGACTGCTCAAAGGCATTGACTGCGCCAATCGCATCGCCGCCGCAGTGTGTAATGACAGCGTCCACATCTGGAAGAGAAGCCATAACCTTTGTCAGTTCTTCCTGAGTCTTCGTCGCACTAGCCTCACCGATTACTTCCTGCACAATCTCTAAATCCGGATAAGCTTTCATCGCCTCCGTAATACCCGCATAGATTCCCTGATCCGGAGCCGCTCCAGACACACCTCTGACAACCACAATATTTCCCTTTCCTTCCAGTTTATCAGCAACAAACTCTACACTGTCCTTACCGATCTGTTCCCAGGGATAATCCATCGTATAGACACCATCCAGGTCAACGATGGAATCGAAGGCCACTACCGTAATGCCTGCATCCAAAGCTTTTTGAATGGTACTGTTCAAAGCTGTGGGTGAAGCCGCACAGATACAAATCGCGTCCACGCCGTCTAAAATAAAACTGTTAATCTGGGCAATCTGTGAATTTACCGTGTTATCTCCATTTTGAATCTCATAGTCAGAAATGTATCCTGCTTCCTTCGCAGCTTCTGCCGCATTGGTAAATGCATCCACCATCTGTTTTCTCCAGGTGTTTCCAAAATAGGAATTGGACAATCCAATTACGTAATCACCTTTTTTCAGAACAGAGTCCCCAGCAGTACTAGAACTGCTATCATCAGAAGCCTGGTCTTCGCTCGTCTCACTGACGGTATCCGTAGGCTCCTCCTTCCCACCGCAGCCTATTAATACACCAGAAACCAACACCAAACTCATTAAAATACTGATTAGCTTTTTCTTCATTTTTTCCTCCTCTAAATACTTTTCTTTTTTCCGTTTCGTATATAATTAATCATTAGATGTTTAACATATAACATAATTCATTTTAGCTGTCAATACTTTTAACAATTATTTTCCTACACTCTTTCTTTTTTTGTCTACTTTTCATAAATTCTAAAAAATCTTTTCGGTAAAAATTCTATACACAAACAATCTTCTTAAATCAATACGAAAATGAAACAGAGTGGGCAAGCCACCTTAACTCCCCCTCCCCTGAATCTATAAGACCCCTTCCTCTTTACAACATGCGTATTCTTAGCTGAACGTTTTTGTGATAGGAAAGGGATATCACGCTTCAGAGTGACAAGGTCTTTCCTATCACATAAAGAAGGTATTATATGCACCATGGTACATATAATACCTTTTAAGAAGAAAATATTACAAAACGTTTGACGTTTTATGTTTTCTCATGGTAAACTAAGCTTATCGAGTATTATTAATACAGATATATGTAATGAGGAGGTAACTATTCTATGTCAAATCTTTTTGAAGGCCGTAATAAGAGAGAATCGGCTGTGGATATCGTAGTCAATAATATAAAACAGCTATTGATGGACCGCAAGTTAAAACCCGGCGATCGTCTTCCAAGTGAACTTGAAATCTCAGAGGGTTTATGTGTCAGCCGTGGCTCTGTACGAGAAGCGATGAAAATTCTGGCTGCTTTTGGGTTGATCGATATCCGTGTCGGCAATGGAACTTATGTCTGTGAATCCATTGGCAATGGAATGATGGATTCCTTTCTTTTTAGTTTTTTTCTGTCTAATCCCGACGTGGAGAATCTCTTTGAACTGCGCAGGTTTTTTGAAATCGATATTATGGAACTGATAGATAAACATTATCTGGAAAATGAAGAAGAGCGAATTGCTTTGAGAAAAAATTTGGAGGACCTGGAAAATATGATTAAGGATGGTTCGTCACCTAAAAAACTGGCTAAAAATGACATAGAATTTCATCAACTTCTTGGTAAAGCCACTCACAACATTCTAATCGAGCGCATCTACAATTTTATCATGGATTTCATGGAAGCCTCCATCATTGCTACTCACAAACACCAACATGGGGAAGTCGTTTACAAAATACACAAGGACGTAGTCAATGTCATCGAGAACCGAGATATCGCACGAATTCCTGAAGTAGTGACAAATTCTGTCGTTACCTGGTCTGTACTTCAAGACCCATCAGAGAAAGTCGAAATCTCCGTATCCTAATAAGTTTTTGCAAAAAAGTCAGGAAGAGCTGTTATCAAATAAGCACTATTTCAACGACAGCTCTTCTTCTCAAATAAGCATAGTTAACTTCCAGTCTCCCCGCACCGCTCTCGGCAGGTTTTTGTACGTCTCACAGCAATGGCAGAGCCTGTCTGCAACAAGCTCTGCCATTGAAAAATCTCAATAAATTTAATTTCTTTTCTTACACACTAAATCCACTGTATTTTTCGAAAAGCTTCAGGGCGTAATTATACTCCATGGATTTTCTGCGAACTGCGATATAATAAGGCAAAACGGGAACTTTTTCCTGAATCTGATATACCTTTACCTGACCGTCCCGGCGAATCTCATTTGCCAGAGACTCCGGTAGAACACACCAGCTCCCCTCTTTCATGGAATTGACTATCATCACCGGGCTGTCTACATTGATATCCGCAGAATTTGCACGTGGAAAGTTTAAATCATGCCATTTTGCCATCTCAGGTACATTGTTTACCACCCCTCGTACCTGTATTTCCTTTTCCGGATCCAGCTCTTTGACGCTGATGCTCCCTCCCCTGTCGGAATCCGAAGTTTTCATGGCGACATTCATACCCTGCTCCCCGATTTTCAGCATATGGATTTCCTTGGACTCAAAAGACAGATAAGTAAAACCAACCTCGATATTTTTGTCCAAAAGCATAGGGACGACTTCATTGGAATGACAGGTTCTCACATACAAAGAAATTGCCGGTTCATTTTCCACAATTTCTTTGTAGAGCTTTCCCAACAGCCGGTTAATACTCTCCGGTCCCGCAAAACTTACCGACTGGAATTTTTGTTCCTGACTCAGCCTCCGGGTTCTCTCATAGACTTCCACCCATTGCTTTGCAATGTCGATAAATTCCTCTCCTTTTTCAGTGAGCGTCACCGTAGACATTCCTTTTTTTCGAATTACCAGGACAAGATCCAGCTCTTCTTCCAGAGATCTCAGACGATTGCTCACCGTAGACTGAGACACATATAAGACTTCACTACTTTTGGTGAAGCTTTTATATTTTGCGATCGTTAAAAATGTCTCAATCTGTTTGAAATCCATCCAAAATCTCCCCATCCTTTAAATTTTACTATAAATTTAACACTATCGGGGTTTTACGTCAACTTTCAATTTTTCCATCGCCTGCTCTACCCATGGCCTTTCAAATTTTCCAGCCAGCATTTGAGCCAGGACAACTTTTTCTCCTTCTTCTTTTTCCTTTGTCTCCGCAGCTATTTCTTCCGCATACTCCTGAGGAACCACTACAATTCCGTCCTGATCGGCACAGACAATATCTCCGGGCCTTACAATCTGTCCTCCCACCGCAATCGTTGTATTGATTTCGCCCGGGCCGTTTTTCCATGGTCCGTTGGGCGATGTACATCTGGCATAGACCGGTATCCCCTCAATTTGAGAGATCTCCTCGCTGTCCCGAATTGCTCCGTCCACAATGATTCCTCTTGCGCCTTTTTCTTTCAGATTATTCACCAGAAGAGAACCGAAAATTGCCCGGTTCAAACTGTTTTCACACTGTATTACCAAAATGTCTCCAGGCTTTATCATGTCTACACTCTTATGAAGCATCAGATTATCTCCATAAGGAACCTTAATCGTAAAAGCCGGTCCTGCCAGCTTGCCCTTACTATAAGCATGAATTCCACTGTCCATGGCAGACATCCGGTTCATGCTATCATCTAGTGTAGCCACTGGAAGTTCCTTGAATTTTTCCAAAAGTTCTTTGCTGGGTCTTTCAAAGTCCAGCACAATTCTGCAGTTTACCGTAGACATTTATCACTCACCTCCGTTTAAATAAGTTCTCACCGCACTGTCAATTCTCTTGGCTGCCTCCTGCAAATCCTTCTCCGCAGTTGCAAAAGACATCCGCACACATTTGTCTGTTCCTTTTCCATAAGACGCCCCGGGCACAGTAGCCACATGCGCTTTTTCCAGAAGAAATTCACTGACCGCCACACTGTCCATGTCTCCCAGCTCAAACTTTGCCCAGGCGTAAAAGGCCCCCTGTGGAAGATGGCAGGTCACGTGGGGAATCTCATTTAATTTTCCCACAAACATATCTCTTTGGTTCTGATAACTCTTCACCATTTCTTCTGCCTCTTCCTGACATTCAAAGGATGCGGCTGCTCCTTCCTGGCAGAAATCGCTCAGGCAGGAAATCGTATGCTGGGAGTACAGCAGCGCTTTGTCAATCAATTGTTGCGGGCCGCACAGATAACCAATCCTCCAGCCAGTCATCGCCATGCTCTTGGAAAAACCATTGATGGTAATCACCCGGTCTTTCACCTTCTCGATGCTGGCGAGGCTTTTGTTTTTGCGTCCGTCAAAGCAGATTCTCTCATAAATCTCGTCAGAAATCACAATCAAATTATGGGTAATCGCGAAATCTGCGACAATCTGTGCCTCTTCCTCTGTCAGGATACAACCTGTAGGGTTGTTGGGATAATTGATAATCAGTGCTCTTGTCCGTTCGCTGACATGCTGTTCTAAGATCTCCCGGCTAATTTTATAGTTATTCTCAAAAGAGAGTCCTACTTCCACAGGAACTCCGCCTGCTGCAATGACCATCGGCCCATAGGAAACCCAGGCAGGATTCAAGATCATAACTTCATCACCACTTTGAGGCGTAACCAAAACCGCGATTGCTTCATAAACCGCATACTTGGCGCCTGGAGTCAACAAAATCTGCTGGCTGTCGCAGGAAATCCCGTTCTCCTTCCTTAATTTCTTTGCGATACAGTCTCGAAGCTCTTCGATTCCTCTGGCCTGGGAATAATGGGTATGTCCCTCGACCAGCGCTTTCACTGCCGCAAACCTGGCAGCGTAGGGCGTGTCAAAATCCGGTTCTCCGGTAGCCAGCGTGATTACGTCAATCCCCTTTTTTTTCAGCTCTCTTGCTTTTTCCGAAACCGCCAGAGACGCAGACGGCGGAATATTTTTCAGATTTGCATTAAAATAGTATTCCATTTCCTTCTCCTTTTTTCTGTTCTCTTTCCTCACAATTTATCTGCCTTATGTCTGCCTTTACTCTACTAGCTGTCCTCGCTGTTGTCCAACGATATTTCTAAATATTCTTATCTGTTTTTTGAATAATGAATAAACCTATCTATTTTTCGCATAAATTAAACCATTTTTTTCATTTTACTTGTATTAAGGAATATATTAAAATTTAATAAAATAAATCTTAATTCACATTTTATTTTATCTGCCTTATGTTCCAAATGGTATTGGAACTGAGAAACTTCCCTTAGCTAGCAAGGGTACCTGAAAATTTTTCTACTCATTAAAAAACGATTCTTTTAAAGGAAGTGCTTTCTCAAAGGAAAGTATCAGCGGAGGTAGCAAAAATATGAACGAAAAAAAACAATTTTATGGAAAGACACTCGGCCCCTGGATTCCGATTATCGTCATGATCGTCGGCATGATTGCCAGCGTAATACTCGGCAGCGGCGGACTTTTACGTTTCTCTCTGTTTGGTTTCTTTGGCCTGGTTGTCGGTCTGTTTCTAGCCAAAGACAAAAAACACTACGGCGATATTCTCATGGCAGGACTGCAAAACCATATGCTGGCCGTCATTATCATGGCGTTTCTGCTGGCCGGCGTCCTGTCTCAGCTTTTGAAAATGAGCGGTCTGATTAACGGACTGATCTGGGCGATGAGCATTCTACATCTCCCTACAGGTTTTATTCCTGTCATTGCTTTTTTAACCTGTGTACTGATTTCCACTGCCTGCGGCACGTCTTCCGGTTCTGTGACCGCAGTTGCCCCGGTCTTGGTTCCTCTGGCAGCCAGTCTGGACTGTAACGTCGGCCTGGTATGCGGTGCAATTATCAGCGGCGCTATCTTCGGCGATAACCTGGCGCCTATTTCTGACACCACTATTGGCTCCGCCCTGACACAGGAAGCAAAAATCAACGAAGTGGTCGCCACCCGGCTCCCTTATTCTCTTATTGCCGGTGCAATCTCTGCAGTCCTCTTCATCATTATGGGACTTAGCACCACTGTGGAGCAGGCCGCTAATATCCAAATGGACTCTTCTGACGCAAAAGCGTTGGTTCTGCTGATAATTCCCATCATTATGATCGTGATGATGAAAAAAGGATGGGGATTGGTTCCCACTCTTCTGATCTGCAATGTCACCGGCATCCTGATCAATCTCATTTTAGGCTGTATCTCTGTGGAAACCATGCTCAGTGAAACCGGACCTATTCTCGCCGGCATGACTGGTATGTTAAATATCATTTTATTCATTATGCTTTTATTTGGTATCCTGGAAATTTTGAACCAGACCGGTTCTTTTGATAAACTTCTCAATGGCCTGGTAAAAATCTGCAAAACTCCCAGATCCGCAGAGCTGGTTTGTATGCTGGCTTCTGCCATCGGCAGCCTGGCATCCGGCGGCAGCTCCACAGCAGTAATGTTCTTTGGACCAATGGTAAAAGAAATTATGCGAAAATTCAAAATTGACCGGAACCGCGGCGCCAACTTTCTGGATGCGACAGCCTGCGCAGTTACAGGCCTAATGCCTTATGGGACTCCATGTATGCTGGCTATCAGCTTTGCAGTTCAATGTGAAGGTGTCAGTCCTGCTTTCTCTTTCAAAGATATCATGCCTTACAATTATCACTGTATCTTCCTGTTTTTAATTTTCCTGCTCAGCGCCATTACTGGTATCGGGCGGAAATATGAAAAAGAGGCATCCGCGCTGGATTCCTCCGAAGCATAAGAACCTGTTATGCCCTAATTTTTCTCAAAAGAACAAAGTGGGCAAGCCCACTTCAACTCCCCATCCCCTCAATCTTTGAGGAGCACGCCCCGCTTTTGCGCGCCGCCGCAATACCGCTTCGCGATAAACTGCCTTATTGCGGCGTGCGCATCCTTAGCGGAGCGTTTTTTGTAACAGGGAAGTGCTTTTACGCATTAGCGTGACAAAATCTTTCCTGTTACAAAAATAAGAGGCTGCCCTGGCAGCCTCTTATTTTTCCAAAGAACTTCTTTTAAACCGTAACAAAATAGCAGTTCTTTTTCTACATAATACGTTTTTCCCTATCCATGATTATTAAATCTCCTGTCACACCAACAAGCTTTCTATCTCCCGCACCGTTTTCTCCACCGTGCGATTTTCTACCTGGAAATCACTCCAAGAACGGTAGGCATCGATTCTCTCTTCATAGATCTGCTCCAAGGGACGAGACTGCGATACGGGCCGACCCGCCACAGTTAACTCTCTCAGATCTCTTTTCAAGAAGATCACTTCACCATTCTGGCGAACCAACTCACAGTTCTTTGGAGTCACCACCACACCTCCGCCGGTGGCGACTACCTGGCCTGTCTGCTTCGTCACCTCACTCAGAACTTCACTTTCCATCTTTCGGAACCCGGTTTCCCCAGACTCTCTGAAGATCTCCGGGATTTCTTTTCCCATTCTTTTGACAATCTCCCGGTCAATATCCACAAACTTTTTGCCAAGCCTTGCGGCCAGCCGTTCTCCCACGGTCGTCTTTCCGCAGCCTGGCATCCCGATCAGGCACACATTACTCACTTTTCTTCGCAGACACCCCGTAATTTCCTCTACCTTTTCCTCCGGCAAAGATATCTGCTGAAAAATCTCACAGGACTTCTTCGCCTGTGCCACCAACATAGACAGACCATCCATACAGGGAATCCCTAACTTTTCCGCCGACAACAGCAGTTTAGTCTTCAGCGGATTATAAATCAGATCGTAGACGGCCTCACACTGTTTAAAAGGCCCTAAATCCACTGCGGCCTCTCCATTCCCCGGGTACATCCCCAGCGGAGTCGTGTTCACGAGAATCTTCGCATCATAGTGTCTAGAAATATTATTATAATTATTCTCGCCCCGCCGTGAGACAGTCACAATTTCTCCGGCTCCCTCATCTTCGAGGGCTGCTCGTACTGCCGGAGCGACGCCCCCGTTTCCCAAAACAACCGCTTTCTTTTCTGCCACGCTGACACCCAGCCTATGTATCATATAGCGGAATCCATAATAGTCCGTGTTATCCCCATACAGCCACCCACCGCGATTCGCAATCGTATTGATGCTGCCAATCCGCCGTGCCAGCTCTGAAACCTGATCACAGCAATCAAACACCTTTTTCTTATAGGGAATCGTCACGTTCAGGCCCTGAAATTCTCTCTCTTTGAGAAATACCTCCACTTCCTGGGGCGTTTTCTCCACCAGTTCATAGCTGTAGCCCGCCAGCTGACTGTGTATCTGAGGAGAAAAGCTGTGGCCTAGCTTCTCCCCCAAAAGTCCATATTCCATCAGATAACCTCCGAATAACTTCCAAGATAGCGGAAACTCTCACAGATATTGTCCATCTCACAAACTGCCTGGATAAACTCTTCAGAATAGACAGATGTCTCCAAATCTACATAGAACATAAATTCAAAATCCCGATCAGGAATCGGACGGCTCTCCAACTTCGTCAGGTTAATTCCCAGCACGAAGAATCTGGAAAGAATCTTGTACAGCCCGCCTGGTTTATGGCTCACGCTCATCATCATGCTGGTCTTGTCAGAACCAGGATAAATCTCCAAATTTTTGGAAATGCAAATAAATCTCGTGTAATTGTTCTCCTGGTCCTGAACGCATTTGTCCAGCATTTCTAGATCATACAACTCCGCACAGCTTCTAGAGGAGAGCGCCGCCACATCACTGCGTTCTGACTCTGCCACCATCTTGGCAGCGACCGCAGTATTCTCGCAGACGGTCACTTTCACATCTGGGAACTGTTTCAGATACTGGCTGCACTGGCTGATCGCCTGCTCATGAGAAAAGATCTCCTTGATGTCTGCCACCTTCGTCCCGTGCTTTGCCAGGAGGTTGTGGTCTATCCTCAGGCGCAGCGCCCGCACAATGTAGAAATTATATTTCGTCATTAGATCGTAAATTCGATTGACAGAACCTGCGGTGCTGTTTTCCACCGGCAAAATGCCGTAGCGGCACATTCCCTTGTCCACGGCCGCAAAGACCCCTTCAAAATCCGTGCAATACATAATGTTGGTCTTTGTCTTGAAAATTTTGTCTGCCGCGATCTGAGAGTAGGCTCCCTCCACACCCTGACAAGCTACAAATGGATATTTCGGCAAGGTTTTCTCTGTGTTCTCTATGGCTTCGCTGATCACCTTTTCCCACTCGCTGTGCGCACGGTTCAGCTTCTGCTGGTATGCTTTGCTCAAATCCATGACAACACCGAAGAGGTTCCGGTTATAGTCCGTCATTCCTTCCTCGGATTGTTCTGTCACCATCGCCAGCTTCTGGCGCTCTCTGGACTCATCCAAAATCGGAATCTCTTTTTTCTTCTTATATTCTGCCAGCTCGGCGCAGGTCTTCATTCTCTTCTGAAACAACTCTAAAAGTTCCTTGTCTATTCCATCGATCTCCTGTCTCAAATAGTCCATGTCTTTTCTCCTTTACTGTCCTAGTTTATTTCTCCATTTAAAATCCCTATGCTGTCTCGGCTTGCTCCGCATTTCATGCTCCAAAATCCCAATTCCATGCAAGCATGAAACGCATGGTCTTTTGACCCTAGCAGCATAGCATATCATAAATCGTCAAGGCTGCGACTGCTTCCACACAGGGCACCGCCCTAGGCACGATACATGGGTCGTGTCTGCCTTTGACTACCAGTTTCGCATTCTCCATCTCACGCATCCGAATACTGTCCTGCTCCTGGGCTATGGAGGAGGTTGGCTTTATTGCCACCCGGAATACGATGGGCATTCCCGTGGAAATCCCCCCTAAAACTCCACCGCTGTGGTTCGTCTTAGTCACCACGCGGCCTTCCTGAATTTCATAGCTGTCATTGTTCTGGGATCCTCTCAAATTCGCACAGCCGAACCCATTGCCGAACTCAATCCCCTTGACAGCTGGAACCCCAAAAGCCGCAGCTGCCAGACGGTTCTCCACTCCTGCGAACATGGGACTGCCGACTCCTGCAGGGACTCCTGTGATCACACACTCTATGATTCCTCCCACAGAGTCCAGCTCGTCCTTCGCCTGTGCAATCGCCTGACGCATCTTCTCACCCTTCTCATCTTCCAGCACGGGAAACTCTTTTTCCCTCACCTTCAAAAGCTCCGCCTGAGTCAGATCTGTCAGATTCGCCGGCCTGTCCTGCACATGAGCGATTCGATAGATATGGGCTGCCACCTGTATTCCCCTCTCTCTGAGAGCCTGCATACAAATATTTCCCGCTACACACAGAGGCGCTGTCAGCCGTCCAGAAAAATGACCACCGCCGGCCACGTCCTGGAAGCCTTGAAATTTTATCTGTGCCGGATAGTCCGCGTGTCCCGGCCTGGGAATATTTTTTAGATTTTCATAGTCTGACGATCTCGTGTCTTTGTTGTGAATCACTGCACACAATGGCGCACCGCAAGTGGTATTCTCCACCAGCCCAGAGAGAAACTCCGGCACATCCGCTTCCTTTCTCGCCGTGGCATACGCCTTTCCTCCCGGCGCTCTGCGCTTCATAAAGGCTTTCAGTTCCTCCATATCTATAGTAAGTCCCGCCGGAAGCCCATCAATCACCACTCCAATGGCTTTAGAATGAGACTGCCCAAACACTGAGACTTTGATATTTTCTCCCACGATTGAACTCATATCTGCTCCATAACCACCTTTCCACCTAAGCTCTGATAATCCTCAAAAAATCCCGGATAGGACTTATTGACCGCCTGTGCTCCGCAGATTTCCACCGGATTTTCACAGACCATAGCCGCTACTGCGGCCATCATTGCGATCCGATGATCTCCGGCAGCATCCACCCGGCCCCCGGCGAGTCTCTCCCGCCCTGTAATTTCCAGCCCGTCTTCCAACTCTCTCACCTGTCCGCCCAGGCCATTCAGTACCTGAGACACCGATTTGAGCCGGTCGCTCTCTTTGAGCCTGAGCCGTCCTGCATTGTAGATTCTCGTTTTTCCCCGACTGACCGCAGCCGCGGCAGCCAGAATCGGAACCAAGTCCGGGATGTCTCCCGCGTCAATATCCGTTCCATCCAATCTTTCCGGAGTCACAGTGGCCTCCCAATCCCTTTGCTCCACCTTCGCGCCCATACGCTTTAGGATATCCAAAATCTTTTTGTCTCCCTGTGTAGAATTCTCATCCAGACAGGTGACTGTGATCTTCTTTCCCATTGCGGCAGCCGTCAGCCAGAAAGCGGCGTTAGACCAGTCTCCTTCAATCTGTACACTCTGCTGTGCCAGATAGCTCTGTCCGCCTGGAATCTGAAATCCTTCCTCTGTGCAGGAGACAACTACCCCATATTGTTTGAGGACTTGAAGGGTCATATCCACATAGCGAGCCGATTCCAGCGCAGAAGTAAGGCGAATCTCACTGTCTCCTTTCAGCAGCGGCAAAGCGAACAATAATCCCGTGATAAATTGTGAGGATATATTGCCTGGAATCTCATAAATCCCCGCTTCCAATTTTCCCTGGCACCGAAGCGGTGTCACTCCCTGAGGCGACAATCTACACCCATGCTTTTGAAGCTCCTCATATAAAGGGGACAGAGGTCTTTGAGGTAGTCGTCCCTCCTCGTGAAATTCCACTTTGATTCCCAGTGCAGCCACCACTGGCAACAAAAAACGCAGGGTGGAACCGCTCTCCTTGCAAGGAAGCTTCAAAGCTTCATCCGCCCCTGCGCTCCATTTCTTTGTCTCAGACATTACTTCATACTCTGATTTCTTCCTATTAAACATGACACCCATAGCTTCCAGACAGTCCATGGTGGCTTTTATATCCTCCGACATCCCCGGACAGACGACCCTAGAAGGAGCCTCTGCCAGAGCTGCCGCGATAAAATGACGGTGAGCCATGGACTTCGACGGAATCGCCCGAACACTTCCACCCAGAAGCCTGTTCTCAATCAATACTCTCATCCTTCATCCCCCAAAATTTCCCTAACTGCCTCGTCCATCTCATTGATTGTCATTTTTCTGGAAAAGCACTGTCCGATTTCTCGTAGCAATATAAAAGATACGGTATTCCCGCTTCTCTTTTTGTCCGCCTTCATAGGACCGATAAGCTGCTCAGCGGAATAGTCCGTCGTCGTCGGCAGTTCGTATCTCTCCAACATTTCCCGCATCTGCCCCAGGCACTCCTCCCCGCACTCTCCTTGCTTCACTGAAAGCTTCGCAGCCAGCACCATTCCTATCGCCACGGCTCTCCCATGGCTGATCTCATACCCGCTGTTCTTCTCGATGGAATGCCCAATGGTATGTCCAAAATTTAAGTACTGCCGTACTCCCAAATCAAATTCATCCTGCTCCACGATATCTCTCTTAATCTCCACACAGCGCGCCACAATCTCCTCGATCTGTGGCCATATGGGAGCTCTCAGCTTCTCCCAAAGTTTTCGGTCCGCAATCGCTCCATACTTAATCACTTCCGCCATTCCCTCCGAGAAGGTCTCTGGTTTCAGAGATTTCAAAGTCTCACAGTCACACAGAACCAAAGATGGCTGGTAAAAGCACCCTGCCAGATTTTTTCCCGCTTGCAGGTCTATCGCCGTCTTTCCTCCCACGGAGGAGTCCACCGCCGCCAACAACGTTGTCGGAATCTGTACAAAATGGACACCCCTCAGAAAAGTCGCTGCGGCAAATCCTGTCAGATCTCCGACTACTCCACCGCCCAAAGCCACCAGGACATCGCTTCTGGTCACAGTTTTCTCTGCCAGAAATTCCAGGAGCTGAATATAATGTGCCGCATCCTTGGATTTTTCACCGCTGGGAATCACAAAAGAGTCTGTCTGAAAACTCGCTCTGCTCAGACTTTCCTCCACTGTATCTAAATACAACTCCTTGACTGTACTGTCAGTAACAATCACCGCGTGGCGGCCCGCAACCACCTGGCCAATATACTCTCCTGCCTTTTTCAGGCTCCCAGACTCAATCCGTATCTCATAGTCTCTCGATGCCTTTACTTCCACACAAATCATCTTCCGTCTACCTCTACCTTGCGTTCTTTTCCTTCTCTCAGAAGCTCTCTCATCTTCTCAAAATCCTGTTGCTCCAAAGCGTTCTGATACTTCTTTAATTCCTCTCTTAGAAAACGGATTTCTTCTGTTAAGTAATCCCTGTTTTCCATAAAAAGCTCGGTCCACATCACCTCATTCAGCCAAGCGACCCTGGTCAAGTCCTTGTAGCTGCCTGCCGAATAACCGTGGTGCTCTCTGGCCGTAGGGCTTTTGATATATGCGTTTGACACCACGTGCGCGAGCTGAGAGGTAAATGCAATCATCTTGTCATGGTTCTCTGCCGTAGTCACTGTGACCGTGCCAAATCTCGCAGGCTTCAGGAGATCTTTGATGTGTTCCAGCCAATTCATATCGTCACAGGTCTTAGGTATAATAACCATCGCCATTCCATCATACAGATTTGCCAGACTATACTTGTACCCCGTATAATGCCTGCCTGCCATGGGGTGTCCTCCAATAAAGGTAAATCCGTACTTTTCAGCAATCTGGAATCCAGCCTCACAGATCTTCCTCTTCGTCCCCCCGCAGTCAATGACCACGGTATCCTTGGATATATACGGCGCGTTTTTTTCCAGATATTCAATCACCGCCTGTGGGTAAAGTGCAATCAATAGAAGATCGCACTGGGAAATCGTCGTCTCATCCAAAACACCGTCCAAATCTTCCGCCAGCAGAGCCAAGTCCAGGATTCTCTTATCGCTGTCCATCCCGTAGACCTCCCAGTCCTTGCTCTCATGGTATGCCTTTGCGAAGGAACCGCCGATCAAGCCCAAGCCAACAATTCCTACTCGCATTCGTCCACGACCTCCTTGATCTTTCTCACTTTCCCCATCACCTTAGCGAACTGCTCCGGCGTCAGGGATTGAGGTCCATCACACAGCGCCTTCGCCGGATTGTTGTGCACCTCGATCATCAGGCCATCCGCCTGGCATCCTACAGCCGCACAAGCCATCGGCTCCACCAACCTTGCCATTCCTGTGGCGTGACTCGGATCTACAATCACTGGAAGATGCGTCAGCTCATGAAGCATCGGCACTGCCGACAAATCCAGGGTATTTCTCGTGTAAGTCTCAAAGGTACGAATACCTCGCTCACATAAGATCACATTTTCATTTCCACCAGCCATAATGTACTCGGCACTCATCAGCCATTCCTTCATCGTGTTCGCCAGTCCACGTTTCAGAAGAATTGGCTTTTGCAGTTTTCCCAGTTCCTTTAGCAGCTCAAAATTCTGCATGTTTCTGGCTCCCACCTGAATTAAATCCACTTCTTCGAACAGCGGAATATGGTTGGCATTCATGATCTCCGTTACAATAGGAAGTCCAGTCTCCTTCTTTGCCTCCAGTAAAAGCTCGATTCCCTCTGCCCGCATTCCTTGGAAATCGTAGGGTGAAGTTCTCGGCTTGAATGCACCGCCTCTTAGCAGAGTAGCCCCGGCTGCTTTCACCTTCTGTGCCACCTCGATGATCTGTTCTTCTGATTCCACGGAGCAAGGCCCCGCGATCACCGCGAAATTACCTCCGCCGATCTTCACCTTGGACTCTCCCACTTCGATCACAGAATCTTCTGGATGGAATTTACGGTTTGCCTTCTTAAACGGGTCCGTGATTCTCTTGACTGCATCCACAATATCCAGCATTCTCAGTAAATCCACGTCAATATCACTGGTATCTCCCACCAACCCGAGCACTGTCTGGTAGATACCTCTGGAAACATGGACATCCACTCCCTGGTCCTTGAACCATGCAATCAGGTTCCTCATCTGCTGTTCCGTCACACCATGTTTCAATACTACTATCATCTCTAATTCCTCCTGTTTTTTGATTCTGTAATTCAAGACTCACTCGCGAATCTTGGCGCGGGATTCGAGTCGGCATTAACCGACACCATTCATCTTCGAATCCTCGCCGAGCGTTTATCAGATGGGGACTTGACTCCCACCACTGATACTAATTTCTTACTTACCGCCTATATAGGCGGGAGTCTTCCCCATCTGATAAAATTTTCTTTTTTGTCATAAGGGAAATCGCCTTGCGGCGGATAACTAACACTTTCGCACTGAATATCCTGCTTATCACGACAAAAAGCCGATGCTTGCTACGCAAACACCGGCTCAAAATCACACGCTCATATCAACGATCTGTGTCAATCACCATAAAATGTTTTATCGTAGCAAAAAGAACCAACGCCTTTATAAAAATAAAAGCCCTGGAAGTTAAAAAAGTAATATGCATTTGCAATTGTCATATTTCTTTTTTGATTTGCCATGATAAAAGCATCCTTTCGTTTTTTTATGATTTTACACCTTTCAGAAAAATTGTCAAGCATTTTTTACAAAAAAGTAGGTGAGTTTGATTCTTGCATTTTTTTAATACGCATGGATTGTAGAAAAAGCTCTAAGGCCCCCGTGACGGGCCGCCCCAGTCTTTTTATAACTTCCTCGTAAATTTTCTGAATATTTTCCACACTTTCCTCTAAAACATCCGCAATCTCTGCTGCTGAAAATCCTTTTTGGCGTTTTTTCTAATAAACAGTAAGAAACCCTACCCTCACCTCTCCGGCAAAACCTCCCGGAACACCCGACGAGCATTCTGATACCAGAGCTTTTCCAGTACCCGCCAGGACATCCCGTGCCTGCGCAGGGCCCTGGCCAGATACTCAATCTGATCGCAACTGTTCAGCTGAAGCTTGCCGCTGATTCCATCCAGGTCGCTACCCAGAGCCAGAACGTCCTCGCCGCCCACCTGGTAAATATGGTGCAGATGGCGAAGCATACCTGCGACAGTACTGATCTTCTTTTCGCTTAAAAAGCTCGGACAGAAATTCAGGCCGATGACTCCACCGCTTTCTGCCACCGCCCGTATCATCCTGTCAGTCAGGTTTCTGGGATGGGAGGTCACTGCCCTGGCATTGGAGTGGGAGGCGATAAACGGCTTCTTGCTCAGCCTCACCACATCCCAGAACCCTCCATCAGACAGATGCGAGACATCCACCAGAATTCCCAGATAGTTCATCTCCTCCACCACCTCTCTTCCAAAGGGCTTCAGCCCCCTTCCCATCACCGTACGATTCGTGGAATTCGGCCATCCAACGGAATTCTCATGATTCCAGGTCAATGTCACCAGCCTCACACCCAAATCATAAAATTCCTTCAGCCGCCCCAAATCCTGTCCAAAGGGTACCGCATCCTCCAAAGTCAGCAGGCTCCCCACACATCCGTATCTTTCGCAGAAATCCACATCCTGCCAGCTCCGAATGGGTTCCAGCCTGCCTCCTGTCTCGATTCTCCACCTGTGATACGCCCTGATTCTGCGTCTCGCCGTCTTATAGGCCCACTCTTCCCTCAGCGGCCCTGGCACCATTCCCGTCATGAAGAAGACTGCGAAAGCCTGTACCAAGGAATCCGCCTTCTCCAGCCGGCGCACATCCACACCAAAAGGATTTTCTGCCAGGCCGCCCCGGCGCCCCCGCAGCCCGTCGGGCCGGCACAGACGCCACAGCGTATCGCAGTGAAGATCTATCATTCTTATTCTCTCTTTCTCTGTCCTTTTCAAGCTGCTCCTCCCTCCTAACCGCAAGCTCTTTCTATTCCGGCTCATCCTGACTCGGTTTCGTATACTCTTGTCCCAACAGATAACTCTCCAGCACTGGCCGCAGATTGTCCACCACATAGCCGCTGCCGCCTCGCTCTTTCACATCCTGTACCATGGTCAGAAGCAAAAGCGGTTTCTCCGTGTCAGGGTCTGTCGTGTAGACGGCCATCCAGCCCAGCTCCGTGCCGCTGGTGTCCTCCACCGTATCCTTGATCTCCGCCGTTCCGGTCTTGCCTGCCAGCTCCACACCCTCTAAGTGGAGTCCATAGCCGGTTCCCTCCGGGCTGTTCACCACATCCTTTAAATCCTCTGCCACCGTCTGAACCGCTTCTTCAGTAAACGCGTCAGAAATCCAGACTTCTCCCTGGGGATTCTCTTCCTGCAAAAGCTTCGGCTTCAGCATATCTCCCTCATTCAAAAATGCAGTGTAGATGCTGGCCAAATGAATAGGATTCACCAGCATCTGGCCCTGCCCGTACCCGCTGTCCGCCAGCTGAACCTCGGTGGATATGTGTTCCTCGTTAGAGTACTGGGACGAGGTGACGCTGATAGGAAATGGAAGCTCCTGACCAAAGCCGATTTTTTTCAATTGTTCCTCTAGAGTATCTGCGCCAATTTTTAGCGCAGCTTTCGCAAAATAAATATTATCCGAATAAACCAATGCGTTTCGCAGGGTGACATCCTCACCGTAATCATGCAGAGTGGTCACGTGATAGGATCCCCAAGAGCTGTCTTTTTGCCAGCTCGTACCACTGTAGCCTAGATTCTCATCCGCAGCCAAACGCCCTGTACTCAGCCCTATAGCCGCCGTCATCGGCTTAAAGGTAGAACCAGGCGCCCAAGTCTGCCTAAACCGGTTATACATCGGCTGATCTTCATCTTCATTCAAACTGTCCCAGACAGATTGCGACATTCCCAGCACAAAATCATTGCTGTCATAGGACGGCGTGCTGACCAGAGCCAAAATTTCTCCTGTGAAGGGGTTCATGGCCACGCTGCAGCTTTTGTCATTTTCAAACTGCCGGTACAGCATCTCCTGAAGCTCAGAGTCAATGGTCGTGGTGATATCCAGCCCGTTTTCCGTCTCTTTCTTCGCCAGCACCGTCCGCTCCTGTCCATCCTGGTCTACGATGGAAATCTTGCAACCATCTGTGCCGCGCAGTTCATCCTCATAAAGACTCTCCAGCCCACTTTTTCCCAGAACGCTGTTCGCGTCATATCCTTTGCCTTTTCGTTCTTCCAGATCTTCCGCCGTCACACTCTGCACATATCCGGTCAAATGGGAGGCCACTTCCCCCAGAGGATAGACTCTGTCCTCAGCATCCGTCACCATGACGCCCGGAATCTCCACCAGCTGTTTCACCAGCTCACTGTCGAAATTCTCTCCCAGCAGCGTGTTCTCCACTGTATGGTTCTTCTCTATCTTTTTCACGGGGACGAAAGAATCATCCTTGACCCAGGACGCATCCAGAGAATTCTCTATACTCTCTGCGGATATTTCCAGAAGATCAGCCATTTTTTGAATATCTTCCTCCCTCTGCGTAGGGTCTACGCTCATCTTTCCCGGGACCAGCCCCACCGATGAGACAATCCCTTGGCCTGCCAGAGTCTTCCCCTCACGGTCGTAGATTCCCCCTCTTTGAAACTCCGAGGAAGATACCTGCACCTTGTCTGTGGAGTGCAGCTCTGGAAAGATAGAGGTGTCCTCCCACTGAAGTTTCAGGCCAAGCCCCTCCCGATGGACATACATCTGGTTGTCAAAGGTCAGCTCTCCGGCCACCGTATTCATGGTCGCCGTGTATTTTATCCATTTCTTGTCGCCGTCTTTTTTCTTAAACTCCAGCTTCAAATCCTCGACTTCAATCCCCTCATAGATATTCTGATTCCGGGTGAGAAAGCTCTCCTGATCGATTCTCTCCTGACTGTCCGCGTCCAACATCTCATACATTTTCTCATAATCCCTGGCCTCAATACAATCCATATATGCCTGGACAAAATCCTGGGGCGTCTGTCTGAGAAACAGAAACCAGCATCCAGCCCCCAAGCCTACAGCTGCAGCCACTCCCAGCGCCAGTCCCATCTTTTTCCTGCTCTTTTTCTTTGTATTATTCTGCAATGTCATCCTCCTCTCATAGTCTAATTTTCATCCTTACGCCGCCTTGTTTCATGCTCTCTGCATTTAAAAAGGCGTCAGACCATTCTATAACAGCGTAACACATTCTTTTCTCATAAAGGTTCCCCCTTGTACACTGAGGGTATCAGTTCTCTAAAAAAATGTAAAGAAAAAAATCATTTTTTGAAGACAGAATGGAAATCCTCTCGTTATAATAGGTGAAGACAGCAAAGAGGGGAGGTGTTTTCGATCCAAGCTCAAAAACAACTGGAATATCTGATTGACACTTATGAAAACTTAATTTTTACGGTTTGTTACCGGCTGACAGGAAATTATTTTGATTCTCAGGATCTGACGCAGGAGACGTTTCTCTCTGCCTACAAACACCTCTCCCACTTCGACGGTAGAAATGAAAAAGCTTGGCTTACCCGGATAGCGACAAACAAATGTATCGACTACTTAAAGCGTGCTGGGCGAAACACTTATCCTACAGAAGATGAATATTTTCTTCAGCTTCAGACCAGGGGGCCTACTTTGGAAGAAAACATTCTGGAACAGGAGGTTCGCACACAGTTGTTGCAATACTGTCGTCTTCTCAAAGAACCTTACCGAGAAATCGCAGTCTTATATTTCTACCAGGAGCTCGGATTCAGCGAGATCGCCCAGCGAACAGGAAAAAATTTAAAGACGGTTCAAACTCAGGTCTACAGAGCCAAAGCAATGTTAAAAAAATTCTACGAAAAGGAGGGATATGGCCATGGACAAAAAGCACTGCCAGCTGGAAGAACTGCACAAAATCGCGGCTGACGACTATAGCGCTCATGCCTTTGCATCCCGTTTGGAAAGCCAAGGACTCTTACATGCTCCTAAAAATTTGAAAGAAAGCATTTTGCTTCAAAGTCAGTCGCCTACTGTAGGTGCAGAACAGCTTCTAAACAGAACGACAAAGAAACTGGAACTTTTGTTCTACAGCCTAAAAATTTCATTTGCGGTCCTGAGTGCACTCACCCTTCTGTTCACCAGCAGTTTTGCTCTGAATTTGGCCCATTCTATGCCCGCACAGACCGCAGAGCTTTCCTGGTCCGCCAAACTCTCGCAACACACAGACAGAGCAGGCGATCAGTTGAGAGCTTTCACAGACAAATTAACAACTATGGAGGTATTTCATTATGATGACAAGTAAAAAAAGTGGATTTTGGACTTTTCTTTTCTCGCTTCTGCCTGGCGCAGGCGAGATGTATCTAGGCTTTCTGAAACAGGGAGCCAGTATCATGATTGCATTTTGGGGGGTTTTCGCCCTGATTTCCGGTTTTAACCTGAATTTTCTGATCTTCCTGCTGCCGGTGCTCTGGTTTTACAGTTTTTTCCACACACACAATCTGCGCGCCTTGCCGGATGAAGAATTCTACACCATCGAAGACCGTATTCTTTTCTTTGATACCTGCGACGAGTATTCCTGTCAGAACATGAAAGATTTTTTCCAAAGGCACAAAACAGCAACCGCGTGGGTGTTGATCTTACTTGGAATCAGTCTGCTGTGGAACAGCCTTCTAGACTTCTTAGGTTGGTTCCTCCCGAACGCTCTCTACAACGTGTTGAACAGCTTCAGCTATAATCTACCCCAGATCTTCATCGCCGTGGCAATCATTGCTTTTGGTCTTTACCTGATCTCCGGAAAGAAAGACCAGCTGAACAAAGAGCAGGACTATGGTCAGGAGAAAAATCCTGATTTAAACATAGATTTTCCATTTTCTCAGGATGCGGATTTCGAGCAAACAAATCCCCTGATTCCTTCAAAATCCCAAGACGTCTCAGACGAGAACAACCACACAGAAGCACCGACCGGGGAACCAGAGGAAAAGGACAACACGCAGCCACAGTCAAAGGAGTTGGATGAAGATGACAAGAATCTATAGAGTTGGAAGTCTAACACTGGGATGTCTTCTCGTTGTCTTTGGAAGCCTGTTTTTGGCTCACATGTTTTATCCCTCGTTGTCCTATGAGTTTATCTACCGCCTCTGGCCTTTTATCTTCATTCTGCTAGGATTGGAAGTCCTAGGGTCCAGATTGCGCAGTGAAAAAGTTCAGTTCGTGTACGACAAAGGTTCCATCTTTCTCTTAATTTTACTGACCTTTTTCTCTATGGCCTTGGCTTTCTTAGACACGGCTTTTCAGTATCACAAATTTTACCTTTAAACATACAGACCGCAGACATAAAAGCACCACGGACAAAAATGTCTGCGGTGCTTTCTGTATTCAGTCTAATGAATATTCAATAATCTCTCTCAGTGCCCTCTCATCCACTGAGAACGGGCAGTTCTTCAGTTTCTCAGCATTTTCTAGAAGTCCTCTCACCGCCTGCGCCCGTAACTCCTCTGGCATCATCACCTCGCCCAGAACACGGCCGATATAGGCGCGGAACTCTTCGATCTCCTGGAATCCTATGAGTTCCAAAAGCTCTCGGCTCGTCTGGGAATCCGCCGCCTTTAGATACCCTGGAAGAAAAATTCCCACTGCCTTGCCATGGGCAACCTTCTCCTCATAAGTCACATAGTAACTCAAACCATGAGGAAGAGAAGTCCCCGTATGAGTAATCGCCATCCCGCCCAATGTAGCAGCGTTTAGCATTTCCTGGTAATCCTCCTCTATGAGTTCTCTCTTTCTATCCAGAACATCCCGAAATTTTGACCAGATTCTCATTCCCCCACGGACCAGCATCCGACTATAGTCTGTGGCATTGCTGTTTAGATAACTCTCCAAAAAATGTCCCAGCGCGTCAATCGCTGTGGACTGCAACACACTCTCAGGAGCAAATTTCAAATAACCTGGGTCTGCCAGAGCCAATGACGGATAGATTTTATGAGAAATACTAGATTTCGTTCTCTTGGCATGAATGGTCAAAATCGCATAAGGAGTCACCTCTGACCCAGTTCCGCAGGTAGTGGGAATCTCCACCACCGGACAGGCACTGCTGTCCACCCCTTTCTGGTACAGATAATCCATATCCTGGTCAGGATGACGCATCATCAATGCAATCGCCTTCGCCGCATCCATGGGTGAACCACCGCCGATTCCAACGACAAAATCTGCTCCCTGAACTATCCCCAGGTCTCTCGCTCTCATAATTGTTTCCATCGAAGGGTTCTCCTCGATCTCATCAAACAGGATATATCCTGTCCCATTAGACTCCAAAGCCTCTTCCACATCTTTGAGAGAACCGTTGGAACGGGCAGAGTGTCTCCCTGTCACAAGCAAAGCCTTCTCTCCCAGAGCTGCCAACTCACTCCCATGTCTCTTCACGCATTGTTCTTCTGAATACACCTTCGTAGGCATATAAAAAAACATTTTTCTCACCTGTCCTTTCTTCGTCTGATATATCCCCCAAAGCCAAATAAGCACGTGTGTTCTTTTAACAGTATAATACAATTTGCTTGATTTTCCAACACATTATAGTATGATAAAGATATCTCATCGTAACTATTCAGCCATGCGACTGATAAGAGCAAAAATTCGGAGCAAGCTTGCTTGCAGAGGTGTTCCACTCTTATCAGGCATATGGTGTTTCGCCACATATGCGGCAATATAAGCTGTGTAGCAGCTAATCCGAACTGTTATGGCTGAACAGTTACATTTTATCAGAACCTATTTGGGAGGACCAATATGTCATTTTATTACCATACAGAACTGCCGCTTCCCTCTGATTTCAAAGAGACTTACCCTCTCTCTGAAAAAATGAAAGAAGCCAAATGCCGGCGTGACAGAGAAATTTCCGATATTTTCACCGGTAAATCTCATCGTTTTCTGGTTATCATCGGTCCCTGCTCTGCGGACCGAGAAGACGCTGTCTGCGAGTATGTCTGCCGCCTAGCTAAAATCAGTGAGAAAACTAAAGACCGCCTGCTGATCATCCCTCGCATTTACACCAGCAAGCCCAGGACCACGGGCACAGGCTATAAAGGAATGCTTCATCAGCCAAATCCCCTCCTTTCTCCCGACCTGGCTAAAGGACTTGTGGCTGTGCGAAAGCTTCATCTGCGCGCTTTTTATGAAAGCGGCCTCAGCGCAGCCGACGAACTTCTATATCCAGAAATCCGCAGCTACCTGGATGACCTGCTGTCCTATGAGGCAGTGGGAGCTAGATCAGTGGAAAACCAACAGCATCGTCTGACTGCCAGCGGAATGGATATTCCTGTAGGAATGAAAAACCCTACCAGCGGAGATCTGTCTATCATGTTTCATGCCATCTATGCGGCTCAGCAGTCCCAACGTTTCATTTTTCGCGGACATGAAGTCACAACCGATGGAAATCCACTGGCCCACGGAATTCTAAGAGGCGGCCAAAATCGTTATGGAATGCCTCTTCCTAACTACAGTCTTCATGATCTGGAATACTGCCGCAGGGAATACGAAAAAAAGTGCCTGCGGAATATGGCGGTCCTGGTTGATACCAACCATGCCAATTCCAACAAGCACTTTAAAGAACAGATTAACATCGCTTTGGATGTGCTTCACTCCCGCCGGACAAACTCTGGACTTCACACCCTAATCAAAGGGTTACTCATCGAGAGCTATCTGGTGGAAGGCTGTCAACCCCTTTCTTCCTCCCAGACCTACGGACAGTCCATCACTGACCCTTGTCTGGGCTGGGAAGATACGGAAACTCTTCTATATCGAATCGCAGAACTCTGCGACTGATAAGCTCAGGAACCTGAATACTCATTCTGAGAATCCGATTTGTTCAAAATCTCCATGAACTCTTCTCCGGTGATCGTCTCATTTTCATAGAGATACTTCGCCAGTTCATGGAGTTTTTTCATGTTATCTCGCAGAATCTGCCGCGCCTTCTCATGCTGAGTGCTCACCAGTTCTACGACTTTCTTATCAATCAGCGTCTGAGTCTCAAAGGAACATGCCAAAGAACTGTCTCCACCCAGATACTGGTTGCTGACATTTTCCATAGCCACCATGTCAAACTCATCACTCATGCCATATCTCGTAATCATTCCCCTCGCCAACTTCGTCGCCTGCTCAATGTCATTGGACGCTCCGGTGGTGATGGAATGAAAGATCAGCTCCTCCGCTGCTCTTCCTCCTGTAAGAGTAGCAATTTTATTTTCCAGTTCTTCTTTGCTCAGCAGATAATGTTCTCCATCCTCCACCTGCATCGTATACCCTAAAGCTCCGGAAGTTCTAGGAATAATCGTAATCTTATGCACCGGCGCAGACTCTGTCTGTTTCGCCGCTACCAAAGCATGACCGATCTCATGGTAAGACACGATCAGTTTCTCTTTATTAGACAGGACACGGTTCTTCTTCTGATATCCGGCAATGACCACCTCAATGCTTTCTTCCATATCCGCCTGAGTCGCAAATCTTCTACCGCTTCGAACTGCTCTTAAAGCCGCCTCATTTACGATGTTGGCCAACTCAGCTCCGGAAGCGCCGGCGGCTGCTTTCGCAATCTCATAGAAATTCACATTATCAGCAATTTTTATCTTCTTCGCATGTACCTTTAAAATCTCTTCCCTTCCTTGCAAATCAGGGAGTTCTACTGGAATTCTCCGGTCGAAACGTCCCGGTCTTAAAAGCGCCGGGTCCAGGGAATCTGGCCGGTTCGTCGCCGCCAAAATCACGACTCCCTTAGAACCGTCAAATCCATCCATCTCCGTCAGAAGCTGGTTTAGAGTCTGCTCTCTCTCGTCGTTACCGCCGACCTGTCCATCTCTCTTCTTTCCAATCGTATCAATCTCATCAATAAACACAATGCAGGGCGCTTTCTCATTGGCCTGCTTAAACAGATCCCGCACCTTCGCGGCGCCCATACCTACAAACATCTCCACGAACTCGGAACCGGAGATGGAAAAAAATGGCACGTTAGCTTCACCTGCTACTGCCTTTGCCAGCAGAGTTTTTCCTGTACCTGGAGGTCCAACCAAAAGCGCTCCTTTCGGCATAGAAGCTCCGATGTCCCTGTATTTTTCTGGGTAATGCAGGTAATCTACAATCTCTGTCAGCAATTCCTTAGCCTCGTCTTCACCGGCCACATCTGAAAACTTAATTCCGGTGGATGACTTCACGTATATCTTCGCGTTGCTCTTTCCGAACATCATAGCTCCCGGACCGCCGCCCATACTCTTTGCCATCTTTCTGCTGAGCATCTGCCCGATAAAGACAAAAATTAAAATGGGAACAATCCAGCTAAACAGCATCGTCAACAGCGGAGACTGCTGTGTGGGAATCTCTTCCGTAAATTTTGCCCCAGATTCATATAACCTAGTTACCAAGTCCCCATCGTCAGGGATTCGTCCCGTCTTGCAGACAACCTCTTTTCCGTCTTCTTCCACGGAATAGTAAATCACATTCTCTTCCAACTGGACTTCTTCTATTTCTTTATGATCCAATCCGTCCAAAAAATCCGAATACGTGGTTTCCCGAATGCTTCCTTCCCTGATAGACGGAAACACCAATGCGTTCAGCAGCAAGAGAATCACTGCCGCAATCAAATAGTAAAACAGTATCGGTTTTTTGGGTTTGTGTTTTTCCTGCAAATCCATATAGCTTCCTCCAACGGTATCTTCAACAAGTTATCTACAATTTACTCCATTGTTTGATTTTTGTCAACTATTGATTAGTATCAAATATGTGAAAATTCTATGAAAATTCATAATTCCGTCTAAAAATAAAACAAAAGGGGATTACTTAATATTATTGATGAATATCAATTATTGACGTTTGACTATAATAAAACTATAATGATGTTATATTCTCGTAGTACAAGTATGGAGGAACTGTTATGAGCAATCCAAAAGATACCAAGATGACTCCGATCTCCGCCCTGATAGAAGTATTTCCTCTCTGTCAGAAAGTTATTCTAAATACCGTCGACTTTAAGGATCACGGTTTCACTAAGACCCAGCTTTGCATTCTACTCTCTCTGACTGCTAAATCACCGCTAACGATGTCGGAACTCGCCGCCTACATCGCATCTTCCAAGGAACAGGCGACCCGAGCTGTTGCTCCCCTGGTGAAAGCCGGCTACCTGGAACGAATTCAGGACGAAAAAAACCGTAAGCTGGTTTTGGTACAGCTGACACTCTACGGAAAAGAGATGATGCAAATCGAAGAAGTGAAATTAAAAGAGACGATGGCGGCCAAAATAAACAACCTCTCCCCTGAGGACCGGGAGGCGTTCGCCCAGGCTGTGAACACCACGGTTCAAATTTTAAAAAAGCTACAGTAAAAAGCTAATGGGAAGCTAACGAGAGCTTCCCATCTTCCATGTCAAAATTCTCTATTTTAAAACTCACAGTCCCTTTATGAACTCGACCAATGTATCCACATTTTCCTCCCGAGTGGCCCAACTGGTGCAAAGGCGGATTGCACTATGGTTCTCATCCATTCGGCAGTGCGGACAATAACCAAACCTTTCGCCCAGTTTTTGTATCTGATCATCCCTCAGAATGACGAAAATCTGGTTTGTTTCATTTTCCACCAAAAAATTGAATCCCTTCTCCCGAAAAGCCCCCCGAATCCGATCGGCCATCCGGTCTCCGTGAGCTCCCAGCTTCTCATAGAGTCCGTCTTTCATCAGCTCATCAAACTGGATTCCTAGAATTCTTCCCTTCGCCAGCATACCGCCTTTTTGCTTGACGATGTACCGAAAATCCTCCTGAAGCTCCAGATTCGTCAGCACCACGGCCTCTCCCAGCAGGGCTCCCACCTTCGTGCCACCTATGTAGAAGGCATCGCAGTACTTCGCGATCTTAGCCAATGTCAGATCATTGTCCTTTGCGGCAAGACCGTATCCCAGACGTGCCCCATCCATATACAGGTACAGGCCGTACCTTTGGCAGACCTCATGAAGTTTTCTCAACTCTCTTTCATGGTAGATCGTGCCCAGCTCCGTGGGATTGGAGATATAGACCAGCTTTGGCTTCGTCACATGCTCAAAAGCATCATTTTCCAAAACTTGCTCCCGGTACAGCTCCTCCACCTGGGAAGCGGTCAGTTTTCCGTCCAGAGACGGCACCGTGAGAATCTTATGGCCTGTGGCCTCCACTGCTCCGGTCTCATGTCCATTGATATGGGCGGTGACCGCTCCTATGGCCGACTGATGAGGCCGCAGCGCAGCTGCGATCACCGTCAGATTTGCCTGCGTACCTCCTGACAAAAAATATACTTTCGCCTGGGGAGCCTCACACAACTTCTGAATTCTTTCTTGAGCCGACAGGCAGTATAGGTCTTCCCCATAACCTGCCGTCTGCTCCATATTCGTCTCCGCCAGACGTCGGAGAATCGACTCATGCGCTCCTTCATTATAATCACAGTTAAATAAAATCATATCAAATCTCCTTTAAAAACGCCCGATAACCTCTGTATGCCTCATAAATGTCTACTTTGCTGGCTACCTCGTAAGGTGCATGCATGTTCTGGACTGCCACTCCGCTGTCGATAACTTCCATCCCGTAGTTTGCCAGAATATAGGCGATCGTGCCGCCTCCTCCTTGGTCAACCTTGCCAAGCTCCGCGGTCTGATAGGAGACATCTTCCTGGTCAAACACCCTGCGCAGACGGGCGATGTACTCCGCGTTGGCATCGTTGGAGCCGGATTTTCCCCGGGCCCCGGTATACTTATTAAAGGTCAGCCCCAGCCCGAAATAAGCGCTGTTGTTCTTTTCCATCACTTCTGGATAGTTGGGGTCAAAAGCCGCGCTCACATCGGAGGATAACATGCAGGAATTGCGCAGCGCCCTCCTTACTTTCAGCTCACTGTATTCTCCCATGCAGTTGAGCACCTCGGCCACTGCATTTTCAAAAAAGCGGGACTGCATTCCAGTGGCTCCCACACTTCCGATCTCCTCTTTGTCCACCAACAGACACACACAGGTTTTCTCAGGCATCTCCAGGTCCAAAAGAGCCTGGTAAGATGGATACGCACAAATTCTGTCGTCATGTCCGTAGGCGATCAGCATACTGCGGTCCAACCCATAATCCCTGGCCTCACCTGCCGGAACCGCCTCCAATTCCGCCGACTGAAAATCCTCCTCCAAAATTCCGTACTTTTCTTCCAGAAGTCTTAGAACCATCTTCTTAACCGGCTCCTTTTCTTCTCCCTCCAACGGAATACTTCCTACCAGGATATTTAAGCTCTCTCCTTCAATTACCTTGTCTGCTGTTTTCTCCATCTGAGTTCTCCCCAAATGTGGAAGCAGATCTGAGATGCCCAGCACCGGGTCCGATGCCTCCTCCCCCAGCGCAACCTGTACAGTACTGCCGTCTTTTTTTGCCACCACACCGTGAAGCGCCAGCGGTAGAGCTACCCATTGGTATTTTTTTACGCCTCCATAATAATGGGTCTTTAGCATACTCAGCCCTCCGTCCTCATACAGAGGATTCTGTTTTAAGTCCAGACGCGGAGAATCCACGTGTGCCCCCACAATGTTCATTCCCGCTTCCATTGGCTTTTTACCCAGACTGAAAAGAACAATACTCTTGCCCATAATCGCGGAATACACTTTATCCCCCGGCCTTAGAGTCTCACCCTGGGCAATCACCTCTTCTAAATCCCGATAGCCACGTTCCTTGGCATCGGCAATTACCTGGGCAACACATTCCCGTTCTGTCTTGCAGACGCTAATAAATCTACGATAGCCTTCGCAAAATTCAAAAATCTCTTTCTTATCCTGATATTTCAGCCATGCGTTTCTGCGCTCCATAATTCTTCTTTTCTCTCCTCTCTTTTTCTGCCGCGCTCTCCTGGAATTCCCCTTGTCCTTAGGTCTCCATCCCGTGCGCCAATTCATAGTCTAAAATCTTCTTTGCATTTTTTTGTTCCGTGGAATTCAGTAGCGCTGTATCGTTAAATTGACTCCCCGGAATACTCGGCACATACCAACTCTTACTGCGAAAATGCGAATCCAGACCAGGCGTATCAAACATTCGACCATGACGGGCATAGATCTCATTTCTCGCCACCTTCAGCTCCCACTCCGTCTTATCGGCAAAGTCCGCCTCGGTCAGCTCTCTAACTGCACTGTCTGGAAAGATGTAGTCATTACCCAGATACCCTCCCGTGCTAGACATAGCCGGTGCGGTTGCAGGCACAGGCGTAGCCGTCGGTACAGGAGTAGGCATAGGTGTCGGTGTAGCCTGAGGTGTAAACTCACTTTCCACAGTATCCTCATCCGTATCCTTCTGTTCATCCGCCTGCTGACTCTCAGCCACCGTCTCTTCTTCCTCAGAGTTCAGACTCAGCAGCGCTTTCAGTTCAAATGCGATAAACACTACCAGCAATGTCACCACCACACCTAAAACCACATAAAGCCAGGGCTTGTTATTTTTTTTCGGTGAATTGCCGCCAGAATAGCCCGATTCCCCGCGATAGCTCTCTCTATATGGTTCTGATTCCCCATATGACTGATGATTATACCACTGACTATCATAATTTTGCTCCGTGAAATCTTCTCTGCTTCGGCTTTCTTTCCCATAACGGGGCTGTTGATAAGCCGTCTCATAGTAAGCGACCGTCTTATCCTCGTCCTGTTCATGGTAGGCAACGGTTTTCTCCTCTTCCTCGTGATAAGCCACTGTCTTGTCTAAATCACCGTAAGGTTTTCCTGAATTCTGACTTTTTACCGGCGCGCCGCAGTTTTGGCAGTACATCATCCCGTTCTCCAATTTCGCACCACATCGCTCACAAAACATACTCTCTCCCCCTTACCTCTTACTTAGTCAAAAGCTTTCTGATATCTTATTGTAACACTTTTCTCTTGTCATCTCAATTACTGGATTCCGAAAAAACTCCCGCCTTCTCACAATAAAGATTGGCTTCACCCCCTGAACCGTATATAATGTTATACGATACCTGTAAATACAACACACTGCGAAAAGAGGGAAAACTGAATGAAGCGCATCTTATTTGTCGAAGACGACCTCAGCCTGATACATGGCCTTTCTTATGCTCTGAAAAAGCAAGGGTACGAGCTCCATATCGCACGGACCTACCTGGAAGCCAAAACACTATGGAGCAAAATAAACTGTGATCTGATTATCCTAGATGTATCGCTTCCAGACGGTTCCGGCTACGACCTGTGCCAGGACATCAGAAAAACATCCAAGGTACCAATTCTGTTTCTCACGGCTGCCGACGAGGAGACCGAGATTACCATGGGGCTTGACATCGGAGGCGACGACTATATCACAAAACCTTTCAAGCTGGCGGTTTTGCTCTCCAGAATCAACGCTCTTCTGCGCAGGAGCGAAAACTTCAGTCAGCCCAGTATAGAACTAAACTCCAACGGAATTCAAGTACAAATGCTGAAACGGGAAGTATTCAAGGACGGGATGAAAATCCAGCTAACTGCCGGCGAATATAAACTGCTATGCTTTTTTATGGAAAACCCAAATATTGTTCTTTCACCGGAACAGATTCTGGGCAGACTCTGGGACTGTGAGGAAAACTATATAGACAACAGTTCCCTCACCGTATATATCCGAAGATTGCGGGCAAAAATCGAAGATAACCCAAAAACCCCCAGCAGAATCGTCACGGTCCGGCGCATGGGCTACAAATGGAATATCCTAGATGGAGGTGAAGTATGAACGTATTGGCAAATCAAAAAATCAGACGGCTTTTTCACGTTCTGACTCTTATCCTTGTTTTTTTTGCCCTATTTTGCATTGTCTTTATAAAGCTTACGCCTAAATACGCATCTTTTAGCGTATTAATCTTATCTCTATGCACAGGACTTGGCATATTGACAGCTGTCTTTCACTATTTTTCTGAACAGGACAAACTCATAGAAAATGCCATCGTACAGATGAGAGAATTCCTTGGCAAAAACCAAGAAGCGCGAATCGAATGTGACCAGGAAGGCGAGCTCTACCTCCTGTTTCACGAGATCAATTCCCTGGCTGCTGTCCTAAAAGCTCATGCTGAAAATGAAAAAGCGCAAAAAAAATATTTGAAAGATACCCTCTCCAACATCTCTCACCAACTAAAGACTCCCTTGGCCGCCCTGAATATCTATAACGGGATTATGCAGGAAGAATCCAAAGCGCTGCCCACCATCCAGGAGTTCCTTTCCCTGTCCGAACAAGAATTGGACCGAATCGAGACACTCGTGCAAAATTTGCTAAAAATCGCAAAACTTGACTCCGGCACCATTGTGATGGGCAAACACGCTGAAATGATCGCTGAAATGATGGATGATATCCAAAGACGATTCGCCTACCGCGCAAAACAGGAGGAAAAAATTTTTCTTCTCTTGGGAAACGATTCCGTAACCTTTCCATGCGATCGCAACTGGTTTTTAGAAGCGATCGGCAACATTGTCAAAAATGCTTTCGATCACACAGAAAAAGGCGATACCATTCAGATTGAATGGAAACAGTTTGCGTCTGTGGTCCAAATCCTCATAAAAGACAACGGAAGCGGTATCCACCCAGAGGATCTTCCCCATATCTTTAAGAGATTTTACCGCAGTCGTTTCTCTCAGGATGTTCAAGGCGTCGGCCTTGGCCTTTCTCTTGCAAAAACGATTGTCGAAGCCCACAGCGGAACCATCGAAGCAGACAGTTATCCAGGAGGTGGCACAACCTTCACCATCAGCTTTCTAATTTCTGCATCAGAATAGATCATTTCCTACAAAATTGTAGGCTGTCTGTCACCTGACAGTCATGTCGGTGTATTAACCTTTCTATATCAAGACAGAAAGAGGTGTAAACCAATGAATTTACTGGAAGTAAAATCCGTCTCTAAAACTTACGGTAACGGTGAAACTTGTGTCCGTGCATTGAAAAGAGTCACTTTTTCCGTACCGAAAGGAGAATTTGTCGCGATCGTCGGGGAATCCGGTTCTGGAAAAAGTACGCTCCTGAACATGGTAGGCGCCCTCGATGTACCGACAGCCGGCAAGGTATTCATCGACGGCAAAGACATCTTCGCCATGAAGGAGAGCAGTCTGACTATCTTTCGCCGCAGAAACATCGGCTTCGTTTTCCAGAGTTTTAATCTGATACCTGAACTGACGGTGGAGCAAAACATCATCTTTCCCGTACTTTTAGACTACCAAAAACCGGACCGAAAATACCTGGAAGAACTGCTCACAGTACTACGCTTAAGAGACCGCCGGCACCATCTGCCCAATCAACTCTCCGGCGGACAGCAGCAGCGTGTGGCGATCGGACGTGCCCTGATCACAAGGCCATCACTGATTCTCGCCGACGAGCCCACCGGCAATCTGGACACACGCAATACCAGTGAAGTGATCTCTCTGCTAAAAGAAGCCTCAAAACAGTATGAACAAACAGTAATCCTAATTACCCACAGCCGAAGCATTGCTCAGACTGCGGACCGGATACTCCAAGTCTCTGACGGAGTTGTCACTGATTTTGGGAGGTGCTATGAATGAAAAGCTATCTCAGCCTAATCCCTATCTTTGCCAAAGTCCACCGCCGTCAGAATCGTATGACCCTCCTGTGCATTGTTTTTTCCGTATTTTTAGTTACTTCCGTCTTCAGCATGGCAGAAATGGGAGTCAGGATGGAACAGACCAGACTGCTGTCCAAGCACGGAAACGTTAGCCTGCAAGATTTAAGCCACAGTGAAATGGTTCAGTCACTCTACCTGGCCGCAGCCATTCTGTTCGTACTGATACTGGTCGCCGGAGTACTGATGATCTCTAGCAGCCTCAACAGTACCGTGGCCCAGAGGACAAAATTTTTCGGAATGATGCGCTGCATCGGAATGAGTCGTCAGCAGATTATTCGCTTTGTGAGACTAGAAGCTCTCAACTGGTGCAAACCAGCAATTCCGGCAGGAGTGTTGCTTGGAATTTTGGCTGCTTGGATTCTGTGCGCAGCTTTACGTTTCCTCGTAGGAGAAGAATTTTCTTACATTCCTCTCTTTGGAATCAGTAAAATCGGGATCGCCAGCGGAATCCTCATGGGACTTATCACGGTATTACTCGCCGCCAGCTCTCCTGCCAGAAAAGCTTCAAAAGTCTCCCCCATCGCAGCCGTCGCTGGAAACCCGGAATACAAAAAGAAGCTGCATCATGCGGCTAGCACACGTTTTTTCAAGATTGAAACCACCCTTGGCATCTCCCACGCGGTTTCTTCCAAAAAAAACTTAGCCCTCATGATGAGCTCCTTCGCCCTGAGTATTCTTCTTTTTCTGTGTTTCTCGGTTCTGGTCGATTTCGTCGGCTATCTCATGCCCCAGTCCTCCAGCGCCGCTGACATTACCATATCCACCAAGGATGACTCCAATTCTCTGGACAGCCAGCTGCCTGACACCATCTGCAATATGGAAGGCGTAAAACGTGTCTTTGGACGCAGAAGCTGCTTCCAGCTTCCCGTAAAACGGAACGAGAAATCCGGCTCTGACACCGCAGATCTCATCTCCTACGATAATTTTGACCTAGAATGCCTTGCAAAAGACGATATGCTGAAAACGGGCAGCGATCTCTCAAAAGTGTACGAAAACGACAATTATGTCCTTGCAACCTGGGATAAAGACAGCCCTCTCAAAATCGGAGATCAAATACAGATCGCTGGCACAGAGCTTATCATCGCAGGTCTATTGAAATACGATCCCTTCAGCAGTGATGGGCTCACTGACGGGCAAATCACCCTGATCGCCTCCAGCGCCACCTTCGTCCGACTGACCGGTATTTCTGATTACTCGCTCATTCTGATACAGACTACAAAGAACGCGTCGGACGGGGATGTCGCTGCGATCCAGGACCTTATAGGCAGCAGCGGTGTCTTTCATGACAGCCGCAGTCAAAGCACTACAGGAACCTACACAGCCTTTGTGTTCTGCATATACGGGTTCCTGGCCGTCATCACTTTAGTCACCATCCTAAACATCGTCAACACCATCTCCATGAGTGTCTCCGCCAGAATCAAAGCTTATGGAATTATGCGTGCTGTCGGTATGGATGAACATAAAATATCCAAAATGATCGTTGCCGAAGCGTTTACCTATGCTCTGTCCGGCTGTCTTGTCGGCTGTGCGGTAGGACTGCCGGCAAATAAATGGCTGTACGACTGCCTCATCACTTCACACTTTGACTATGCAACCTGGACCCTTCCGGTCAAGCCTCTGCTGATGATACTTTTGTTCCTCTTTCTCGCAGTCGCCGCGGCATCCTGTGCACCGTCAAAACGAATACGAAGCCTGTCTGCCGTCGAAATGATCAACGATCAGTAGCGCCTTCTGCTCTGCCCTACTCCGTATATTCGTCAAACTCCGCCGATTTCTTTGCTGTCTCGGGGATTCCTAAAGCGGGAGTCCCCGCTAATTTACTGGTCATGCTGAAAATCTTCCATTCGCCGTCATAGCAGTCCACAGTAAATCCCTGGATATAGGAAGTCTCTCCCACCGTGTACAATGCCACATATTCTCTGCGCTCCTGTGCCCCGTAAACAGCTCCTTCTTTGTTCAGCTCTTTCTGAGTCTCATCCGTATTTTGTTTCTTCTGAGCCGCCAGCTCTACTCTCTCCACGGACAGCTTTTTTAAATTCTTACTGTCCACATTTTCTACGTATTCCTTTTTGCTAAGTCCCAGCTTTTTCCACGGAGTGACCCCTTCCGCCGAGAGCCGGCCGGCCGTCTCGCCCAAGCCAATGACACGGATTGTGGAAGCAACCTGGTCTGCCGCCTGCCCTTCCAGCTTTCTTTGATTAATCAGAAGCACCTTTTCATCCTCCGCAGGAAGCAAAGTGTCCGCGGATTCCTGGTCATAAACCTCCACATATTTTTCATACTGAAAATTCCCGGCCGCCTCTTCAGAAGAAAAACAGGCCAAAGCCCCTTCCATATCCTGTGCTTCCAGTTGTTCCAGTAGACTGCCAACGATCTTCTCCGGAGAGCTGGTGTCTATTCCTTTGCTGTGCTTCGCAGCCACAAACAGAATTAGAGACACCAACAAAATTACCGCAAACACTGAAAATGCCGCTGCCAGCGGAATTAGACTTTTGGGAAGTCCGCTTTGTCTCTTCCCGGAATTTCTTCTCCCCTTTAAGTCTTTCTTGACCTGTTTCCCCTGCTCAAAATTCCGGCGAGGGGGTTCCTCAAGCATCACCGGGGGGGTCTGTTCGCGTTCTCCCTGGTCGAAATCCCGGCGAGGCGGTGTCTTAGGCATCCCTGTTTTTTTCCGTCCTTGTTCCGCCTGACCAGCCCTCGGCACGGGCTTTTGTACAGGCCGTCCGCATTTTCCGCAGAAGCTACTTCCACTTTTCAGCGGTTCCCCACAATACTTACAAAAATTTGCCATTTTTTCTCCTCCAATCCCTTTTTCTTTTCCATCACAATACTTCTATCCATGCAAGAAAATCACAGGCAGATTCTAAAATCAATTCTTCCCCAGAAAGAGGGTGTCTCATCCATACTTTTGCCGCATGTAGCCCAAGTTTTTTGTGTCTGTCTCCTGCAATCTTCTGCTCATTCTCCAAAGTCTTTGCAAAATCGTCCTGTTCCCCCAGTCCATAGATCACATCGTTGACTAGTGGATGTCCGATACTCTGCATATGAACCCGTATCTGATGGGTTCTTCCAGTATATAGCCGGCAGCTTACCAGTGCATATCCTCTGTTCTGGGCAATCACATGGTACTGAGTTTTTGCCGGTTTACCCTGAGCGCAGACTTTCATTTTCAGAGGATGTCCTTGAACCCGCGCGATCGGTTCTCGAAGGAACCCGTCAAAATCTGAAAACTCCCCGTGGACCAACGCTAGGTATTCCTTTCCAAAAATCCCCCTGTCACGCTGCCAGGAAAGTTTCTGCGCTGCTATCTTATGTTTCGCAGCCACCACGATTCCTGATGTGTCCTTATCCAGCCGTCCAATGATTCGAACGGAAGTGTTTTCCTGACGGTTTTGAAAATGCCAAACCAACTGATTCGCCAGGGAATCTCTGTAATGCATCCCGCTGGGATGGCACACCTGACCAGAACGCTTTTCTACGACAACCAAAGATTCATCCTCATAGAGAACCCGCGGTTCCTCTTTCAACTCTTCTAGCGTGCCTCCCTGTCTGTCCATCAGACTAACCGCTAAAGTCTCTCCTCTTCTAAGCCAATCCGTGCTCCTCCTTTGGCATCCGTCCACGCTCAAACCATTCTCCTGAAACTTCAAACGGCTGATCTGCTTCCTGTTCAATCCCAACTCTCTTTTCAGAATTCGCTCAATAGAATCTTCCTGCTTAGAATCTCTGACATAATAATACCACATTTTTCCCATCCTGCCGTAAATTTCTCTTTCCTCTATTTCACCACTTTTTCCTATTAAAGCACCATAATTTAAAATTTTTTAGATATTTTCTACAATATATTGAATTCCACAAAAAGATATGCTATAATAATTTCACATAAAGCCGAAGTTAATCTATATTCGGTATGTTCATTTCTTCCTATATGTATGAAAAAGACTTCCGTCTCTGAGACCAACCAAAGGCTCTCATCGCGGAAGTCTTTTTCATTTAACTCTTCGTCATAGGTTTTCTATTCTCCTCTGCTGTCCCCGTCACTGTCCGCAAAGCCAGATCGCTCGCCCATTGGATGATTTTCGGATATCTAATGACACGACGCACCAAATCCAGAAAATGAGAACACAAAAGTGTCGCTGCCACTAAGACCAGCTCGATTAATAGTGCATGTTTGAATGAGTAGAGCCAACCCTCAAACCAAATTCCCCGGAAAAACGTGTGTATAAAAAACATATCACCGGAATGATTTCCCAGATAAATCAAAACCCTTTGAACTGGTTTCATATGGTCCAAAATGGAATAGGCCAGCAGAATCAAAAGAAAGCCCAAAAGCCCCACCAGCGGATATTCCATATATTTGACTCCCCAAGAGGACTTTCTCACATAGGCCACAGCCGCAGCCAACAGAAGCGTCCAGGTCACTTTGAGCAGTCCGTCCAAAACTGGTTTCTTACACCAGGACCAATTCTTATATCTCTCCAAAATTCCCTGATCTGCACAGCAGATGGCCAATGGAACCACCAGCAGATATCTAGACATATTCTTTCCTGTGTCCAACAGCATCGGAGGCAGCATCACAAACAATCCTATGAGCACAAGTCCGCCAAATCTTCGATAGACAGCCAAAAGCAGCGGCAGCAATACCACCAACAGCACCGCCAAGCTGATATACCACCAAGTCCCGATGTGTTTGGCCGTCCCAAAGAACTCACTCAGCCCCAGAGCTTCCACGGCCATGTTAGCCGCGACTCTTGGAACAGAAGAGCCATACGCTGAAAAAGAAGAGGGACTCAAAATCAAGGACGCAACCTCACAAAAAGCAAACGGAATCCAAAAAGAAGACATCAGCTTTATATATCTGACACAGACAAACTCTGTACACTGTCTGGAAGTCATCCGGTAATCTGGAAACGCTTTTTTCGCAGATACGGTCATTCCATAGACGGACAGAAACAAAAACATGGACACGCATACATTCATCTGACCTGCCAAATACATGCCAAATTCTTTTGAGAACGGATAAAAACTTACATCCACTCCCTGCATCCTGTCTATCGTTGAAAAACAATGGTAGGCAAACATTAAAAGAATTGCAATTCCTTTTACTGCCGAGGTATCTTTCTTCGAAAAACTCATCTGTTCTTCCTCTTCATTCTGTAAATCAGGAGTTTCCCCTGTCGCACAAAAGTATACCATCTAACTATAGGAATTGCAATTCTTCATTTTTCCATTTACGAAAGAGCCTTCACCTCTCACGCAACCTCTAAAGTACTGGTCGCCTCCGCCATCTCTTCCCCGATATTTAAGATATGGTCTCCGATTCTCTCAAAGTCCGTCAACATCTCAGAATAGATCACACAGCCCTCATCAGAACACTTACCGGTACGCATGCGGTCCATCTGGCGTTTTCTACACTGATCTGTCATATCATCAAATTCTTGCTCGATCTCCACGATCTCCTCATATCCCTCATGGGTTGGATGTCCGATACAGCTTAACAGCTTCATCGCCTGCATACTCATCTCATGCATCGCATCCAGCTCATTCATTGCGGTCTTAGATAGACTGATTTCCTTTTTCTTCAGCATCTGCGTGTATTCACACAAATTCATCGCATGATCTCCCACCCGTTCTAGGTTCGTGGAAGTCTTAAAATAGGCACTAATCAGCCGTGAATCCTCCTCGTTGGTCTCCGTCACAATGATATTCGATATATACTTTGAGATTTCTTTGTTCAGGTAATCAATATATTCCTCTCTTTGGGAAACCTCATCTAAATACTCTGGTTTCTCCTCCTTGATTGCTCGGAAACTCAAATCTACATTTTTCTGAACCATATCCGCCATTCTCTCTAGCTCCTTACGGATACCATTGATCGCGATCGAAGAGTTACCAATGGAACGTTCTCCTTTGTTTTCCATATAGCGGATGTATTCCAAATGCATCTCCTCATCGTTCTCTCCTTGTTTTTCCGGCAGAATCCGTTTTGCCAGTCGAGCCAGATAACTGCCAAACGGAACCAACAACAAGGTTGTCGTAATATTGAACAGTGTGTGCATATTGGCAATCTGGGATGCTGGGTTCCCCGGCGTAAGATTCTCGATCACATGTGCCAGCGGGAAGAAAATGCAGATGACTGTAAAAATAATAGTACCTATGATGTTGAACATCAAATGGATAATCGTCGCACGTTTTGCATTTCTGCTGGTTCCGATAGATGCTAAAACCGCTGTGATACAGGTACCGATATTCTGGCCAAACAAAACAAACACTGCACTAGACAGACTGATCGCACCACTGACTGCCAATGCCTGTAGGATACCCACAGACGCAGAAGAAGACTGAATCAATGCTGTAAACGCTGCACCGGCTAAGATTCCCAAAATTGGATTTGAAAACTTGGTCATCAGGCTGACAAATGCCTCTGAGTCTCTCAACGGCATCATCGCACTGCTCATCATTTCCATGCCAATGAACAGGATACCTAACCCTGCAATAATCATTCCGTAATGGTGAAGCTTAGGATTTTTCAGGAAAACTACCATTGCCACACCTAAAAACGCAAACATCGGAGCGATAGCTCCCACATCCAGGGCAATCAACTGACCTGTGATTGTAGTACCAATGTTCGCACCCATGATAATCCAAACCGCCTGCTCCAGTCTCATCATCCCTGAATTTACAAAGCCTACGACCATAACTGTCGTCGCCGATGAAGACTGAATCACCGCTGTGATACCTGCACCCACAGCAATTCCTAGAAAACGGTTCGCTGTCAATTTTTCCAGAATTTTTTTCATTTTGTTTCCAGCTGCTGCTTCCAAGCCATTGCTCATCATCTGCATTCCGTACAGAAACAGTGCCAGTCCACCCAAAAGACTTAAAATATCTGTGATTTCCACCTTGTTCCCTCCATACTCTTTTGTATAACCACAACTTTTTGGTTACCTTTGTCGTCTCCCTCCTCAGAAAGGCTTTTCAGAATTATTATCTCTCGGTCAAATTTCTTTCTTCCTTAGGATTTCCACAATCGCAATTTATTATGATACGATTAATTTTATCATAACATCGAAGCCCTGTTCGTCAATAGATTACACATAGATTTTACATTACATTGATTAATATTTTACATTCCTTCCATTTTCACCTAAAAATAGCCGCTTTTTCCTCAAAATCGTTCGTCTTTATCTTTTATATTTTACATTCAAAAAATTTTCCTTACACTGATTACTCGACACATTTACATATATGAAAACAGCGCCCAAGGATTTCAATAATACTAAAATTGTAACGATTCAGGCATAACCGCTCGAATTAGCTGCTGCGCAGCTTATATCGCCACATATGCGGCGAAATCCTCGCTTATGGCTAAGCGCCATATGCCTGATAAGAGACAAACTTCTCTGCAAGCAAGCTTGCTCCGGATTTTTGTTCTTCTCAATCGCATGGCTGAATAGTTACAAAAAATTTGTATATTTATACTATAAAACTTTACATAACAAAAGCTTTATGCTAAAATATGTATAAATAGTCACTAAAAAATCCGCCGAGTGTTATACAAAACAACGGGAGAACCAATCTCTGGGGTGAATTCTTTTTGAAAGAGAACCTTCTTCTCTAACCCGTCAGCTAATCTCGTAGGCGAAGAAGGTTTTGTTCTGTGAAAAAATTTCTATATCTATCCTAAATCAGCATAGTTCACACAATCTTTTTCGCCGTTCATCTTTTCGTGGACGGTTTTTTCACGTCATAAGATAAGTTTTTTCATGCTAACGTGTGAAAGCTTACTCCTATAAATAAACGATATTTCAATCATAAAATTTCAAACGTTTTTATGAAACTCGGCTCCACCAAAGAAAGGAGTTATCGTATGCTCGAGCTTACATTGCTGGACCTTCTTATCATCGGAGCCTACCTGATCGGTATGCTTCTCGTGGGCGTTTATTTCGTAAAACGCATTAAGAACCCTGGAGACTACTATGTTGCCGGCAGAACCTTAGGCCCTGTAGTACTGACTGCCACCGTATGCGCTACAATCATAGGCGGAAGTGCTATGATGGGACGCGCCGGACTCGCCTTCACTGACGGATTCAAATGTGTGATGACTGCTGTTCCCTATCTAATTGGTATGTTCATCTTTTCCGGTCTGGCCGGACGAATTCAAAAGGTCGGAGCTACCTATGGAATTACTTCCATTCCCGAACTTTTCTCTCGGCGCTTCGGAAAATCCTCCAAGTGCATCCTGGCAGTCATGGTCGCCTTGACAATGATGGGAACTGTGGCAGCACAGGTGACTGCCACGGCTACGATCATCCGCCTTCTGGGAGATCAGGTGGGAATTTCTTATGAGATGGGCGCTCTAATTGCCACGATTATTTTCTTCGTCTACACTGCCGCCTCCGGATTATTCGGCGTCGTGTACACCGATGTCCTGCAATTTTTTATGCTACTGATCTTCGTCTATCTCATGGTACCGACAGCCAGTGTGATCGAGATCGGAAGCATCTCCGAGTTCTGGACCAACCTAGACAAGAGTTATCTGATTCCTCGCATAGACGGCGAAATTCTGGGAGACATTGTGACCTACCTGGTATTCACCATGGCCGGCGCTGAGATGTGGCAACGCTCCTTCGCCGCAAAAGACGCCAAATCCGCGCGCAGAGGCATGTTCTGTGGAACCGCCGTCTATGCCGTGACGATCTTTCTGATTCTCTTCATGGGATTAGCCGCACAACAGATACTTCCCACCGTGGTGAGCGATTACGGTAGTCCTGATGCCGTGATTCCTGCCCTAGCTGTGAAGGTTCTGCCTCCTGGTCTCACCGGTCTAGCTGTGGCCGGAATTCTCTCCGTTATGATGAGTACGGCTGACAGCTACCTCCTAGTGTCTGTACAGACCTGTGTACACGACCTAGGCAAGACTGTGAAAAAAGATATGGATTCCAAGATGGAAATCCTTTTATCCAGAATTTTCTCCATAATTCTGGCCCTGGGAGCCCTTATCATCGCGCTTTACATCAAGAGCGCCTACGATGTGCTGATGTTCGCCTGGTCCTTCTACGCGGCAGCCGCCGGCCTGCCCGCTCTGGCCGCTCTCTACTGGAAGAAAGCCACGACTGCTGGTATCCTGTCAGCGATGATCGGCGGCTTTGTGGTATGCGTCGGCTGGAAACTGGCAGGACAGCCCTTCGGCCTCGGAGCCGCCGTCCCGGGCGCGATTGCCTGTGGAGTCTTGCTGCTCACCGTAAGCCTCGCTACTTGTAAAAAACACCCCTCTGTAATGCTGGAATAGTCAACATAAGAACAAAGGGGCAAATCTACTTCAATTATGTAATAGGAAAGAACTTTCATGCATTAATGTGGCAAAGTCTTTCCTAATTACATAAAAAAAGATGCAGATTCTTTGTCTTTGAATTCTGCATCTTTTTTCTGTCATCGCGTAGGACATTCGTGTGACAAGTTCTTTTCTGTGACATACCTCTGGACAATCTTATGGACTTCCTCGATCACTCTTTTGCGGGTCTCCACCGGTGTCCAGGCCATATGAGGTGTAATCAGCAGTCTACTGCTGTCCTGTATCTGAAGAAGCGGATTCTCAGGGTTCATGGGTTCCTGGGACAACACATCCAGACCGGCCGCCCGAAGTTGCCCCGTCTTCAAGGCTTCCGCCAAATCTCCCTCATCCACAATCGGTCCCCTACCCACATTGATTAGAATCCCGGTGGGTTTCATTTTCGCAAAGGCCCTCCTATCCAAAAGTCCTTCCGTCTTCTCATTCAAAGGCGCGTGAATAGACAGGATATCCGAGCGGGCAAGGAGCCCGTCCAAATCTACACACTCATAAGGCTGCTCCCGGTTTTCCCCGGAGGTGGAGTAATAAATCACGTTACATCCAAAATTCTCTGCCAGTGCTGCCACTCTCCTGCCGATCGCACCCATCCCTATGATTCCCCAGGTCTTTCCCTGCAATTCAAACAGACCTCTCTCAAACTCATACAAACCTTCCGTGCCGCAATACCCTCCACTTTTTACAAAGCGATCATAGTAACAAATCTTATGAATCAATGCCAGAGCCAGAGCAAACGTGTGCTGTGCCACTGCATTGGTAGAATACCCTCTGACATTTTCCACCTGGATTCCCCGACTCCTGACATAATCCCAATCAATCATATTCGTCCCTGTAGCCGTTATGGCGATAAGTTTTAGATTCCCTGCGTCTTTCAAAGACTCCTCATTCATCCGCAGACGGTTGATCACCACAACCTCCGCATCCGCCACTCTCCTAGGCACCTCCTCAGAAAGCGTTGTATCGTAGCAGACCACCTCGCCAAATTTCTCGAACGCAGACAGATCGATATCCTTTCCCACTGCTGCTCTCTCTAAAAACACAATCTTCATCCTCTATCCCTCTCTAAATTAATTCTGTCACCAGCTTTACCATCAAAATCGCCAGCACTACCAGGATTATCGGCCGAACAATCTTCGTCCCGTTCTTAATCACCATCCCTGCTCCGATATAATGGCCTGCGATGCTGAACACGGAGGCAGCCAATCCCAGCGTAAAAAGAATCTTTCCATTCATGAAAAAAGTCACAAAAGCTGACACGTTAGAGGCCAGGTTCACCAGCTTAACATTGCCCGCCGCAGTCCGCACATCCATCCTGGCAAGCCCCGTGTAGACCAGCAACAGAAACGTCCCCGTCCCTGGGCCATAGAAGCCGTCATAACCGCCAATCACAAAAGCTGCCACAGTGACAATCACATATCGGAGCACTCCCTGGACCTCCTGCTTACCGTCTTGCCCCATCTCCTTGTTCTTCAGGACATAGAAGGCAGCTACCGGAAGAACGCAGAGCAGGACAATTTTCATCACCCTCTCATCTACCATCAAGGCCAGATGCGCCCCGATGGAAGAACCGATTAACGAGGCGACAATCGTAGGCAGGACAATCTTTCCGTCCATAAATCGATTCCGGCACAGGCGGAATGTGGAAAAGCAGGTTCCTGTCATGGAGGAAAGCTTGTTCGTCCCAATGGACATATGTACCGGTACGCCCGCCAAGATATAAGCCGGAAGTGTAATCAGCCCTCCTCCGCCGCCGATGGCATCTACTAAGGCCCCCAAAAAGACCAGAGGACATACAATCAAGAAAGTAATAGGAGTCAGTTCCATAAATTTTCATCCTTCCCGTTTTTAAGCCGGTCCCTATACTCTTTGCGGACCGGCTCAAATTTACTTTCTTTTATTTTAACAGATTACAGCAGAGAAGTCCAGAAATAATCAATACTGTTTTTTCTCCATAACATGCAAACTAATTCTGTAGGAAATCCACAGTAGGGCCAGCAACACCGCAACCAGCAGACCATAGCTGAAAACGCTGTGAGCGGCAATCCACTCTACAGTCCCGCTGGCATCCACATTGGCTCTTTCCATGAATTTTGCACTTCCAATCGCCACACACAAAATCACTGCGACAGCAATCACAATCACAAGTCTTCCTTTCTCTCCTCCATATTTAAGCTGGACCGGCAGCATCAATGCCAGCATCGCAAATAAAACGGTCAGATAGAGCAGACACTCCCAGATAAAATCTACAGGTGCTGTCCCTCGATTTCTCACAGCTGTGACGATTCCCACTACCACAGCGGACACAAGCCAAAAACCAATTCCATTCAACAGACCCAGACAGTATTTCTCCTTTACATAGATCTTTCTGGTGACTGGCAAAGTCAGCAAAAACTGTATTCCTTTCCCGCCCTCATCCTGGCTCAGAGTCGAAAGTACCATAAAAGCCGACATGATGGTCATATAGCTGATCACAAAGCCCTCACCCCCTGAATTAGTAATCAGCAACAAAAGCCCAATCACTGCCATCATGCCCGCGAATTTCTTCATCTCCAGCAGCATATAAAAATCTTTCATCAGAAGTCCTCTCATACCCCTTCTCCTTTCACCAACATCATAATCACATTATCCATGGAACCAGTCTCCACCACCATGTCCGGGTAATTTTCCAAAAAGAACTGACCGTGCCGTGTCAGACAGTTGTAACCATAACTTTCCTTTTTGACTCTAAGCAGGTACTTTCGTTCCAGTCTCCGGTATTGCGCTTCGCTCACCTTCAGTAGAGCATAATTGTTGAGGAGTACGTCCGTCTCCTCATGAAGAATCACTTTTCCCCCATGTATCATATAGAGATCGTCGCACAGACCCTCCAAATCGCTAGAAATATGAGAGCTGATCAGAATCGACCTCGTGCCATCTTCCATATATGTCCTGAGCATATCTAGAATTTCTCCTCTCGCCACCACATCCAACCCCGCTGTCGGCTCATCCAGAATCAAAAGTCTGGGATTGTGACTGATTGCAGTCAGCAGCTTCAGTTTCGCGGACATACCGGTGGAAAATTCTCTTAGCTTTTTATCCCCAGGAAGTCCGAAACGACCACAGAGCTTTAAAAATTCCCCGCCGGAAAACTGTGGATACATCTGCTCCATGACACTAGCAATCTGCCTCACGTTCAGCCCATCATAGAAACTACTCCCTGCAAGCACCACGCCAATCTTTTCTCTGTCCTTCTGATTCAATTCCTGGTGATCTTTTCCCATCACCGTGATCTTGCCAGAATCCACAGAAATCAAATCCAAAATAGCTTTGAAAGTCGTGGTCTTTCCTGCTCCGTTCTGCCCGATCAGACCTGTAATATATCCCTCTGGAACTTCCAACGAACAGTCTAGCAGAAATCCCGGGTATTGCTTCCTCACGTTTTCCAATTTCAGCATCTTATTCATCCTCCATAATCAAGTCAAACAGTTCTCGAATCTCTTCATCCTTCATCCCGCAGATCCTGGCTCTGCGCACTGCCACCTCCAGATCTGCCTCTACTTCTTTTCGGTGTTCCTCCATCAACAGCTCTTGATTCGTGCTCGCCACAAAACTTCCCTTTCCATGGACAGTCGTGACAAAGCCCTCTTCTTCCAGACGATCATAGGCCTTTTTGACCGTCAAGGCGCTGATTCTCAGCTCTTTAGAAAGCCCTCTCACCGATGGCAGCATCGTGTGTTCTCTCAGCTCCCTAGCAATAATCAGGGATTTTATCTGTTCTACAATCTGCTCATAAATGGGCTGTTGAGAAGAGTTATTGATTATTATTTTCATATTGCCCTCCTGTTAATAAACAGTATATAACAGTATATATCACTTGTCAATTTCTTTTTTTAGGAAATCCAACGGTATTTTTTAGTAAATAAAAAAGCCTGTGAGAGCTCCCGCTCTCACAGACTTTTTCATTTTTTCTCCTTTCTCCGGTTCAGCAGCTGCCTCTCCGCCGCTAACACTTTCTCGTATCCATTGATCTTCTGATTCAGACGGTCCAATGAAGCCTGCATCTCATTCATCTTCGCCGTCAGACGTTCCCGCTGCTCGATCAGAATCTCCTTGCGTGCATCAATGGTGGCATCCCCCTGCTGGAAGAGCTCCACATACTCCACCAGTGCCTCGATCTGAACTCCAGCCTTTCTCATACAGATCATCAGCTCAATCCACTGGCAGGATGCCTCGTCATAGTTTCGTATCCCACTTTTGTTTCTGGGAACGGGTGGTATCAGGCCGATTCTCTCATAGTAGCGCAGCGTATCCGCCGAAATTTCATATTTTCTGCTCACCTCAGCGATGGTCATCCCTTCACCTCCCGGTGCCAAACACTTCTCTTGCCTGTCTCATGTTTTCAATCACTGCCACCTCAAAGGGACATCTCTTCTCACAGGCCCCACACTCTACACATTCATCGGCCTTGTGAGCCAAAAGCTGATAGTGCTCTCTCACAGTCTCTGGCACACTGCCCTGGGCCTTAGAAAGATTTAAAAACTTTGTAACCGCAGCCACATCGATTTCCTTAGGACAAGGCGCACAGTGGCCACAGTACATACAGTGGCCCTTCCAGCTCATCCTAGGAAAACCAGCGAATGCCTTGGCAAAGTCCCTATCCTCCTCTGAGGCTGTCACATAAGCTAGACTTTCCTGCAGCTCCTGCTCTGTGCGGGCTCCTGACAGCACGGTGGCCACCGCCGGCCTAGTCAGAGCATAATGGATGCACTGACAGGGCGTCAGGGATTTTCCTGCGGGAGACAGCTGTTCATTCAGAAGATCTCCTCCTCCAAAAGCTTTCATGACGGTGATTCCAACCCCAAGCCTGCTGCAAGTCTCATAGAGCTCCTGCCTGTCTGCATCCATATTTAAAAGCTGCCCCTGATAATTCTTTTCATCCCAGAGCTCCTCACAGTTCTCACTGGCCGGCTGCAAATCGTAGCAGGGGTTCACACTGAACATCAACACCTGAATCAGGCCACTCTTTACCGCTTCCAAAGCAACCACAGGATTATGGCTGCTCAGGCCGATACACTGTATTACGCCCCGCTCTCTCAAATCACGGGCATACTCCATGACCACCCCTTCTGAGACGGCCTGCCAGTCCTCCATTGTGTCCACATAGTGGACCATGCCGATCTCTACATGATCTGTCTCCAGGCGCAGCAGCAAATCCTCAAAACCCGCCTTCACCTCCTGAATGTTTCGTGTCCTCTCATACTGCCCGTTCTTCCAGATTGTGCACAGATGAGCCTGCAGGAGGAACCTCTCCCGCCGTCCTCTCAGAGCCTTCCCAAGCCCGCTTCTGACCTGAGGATTTGGCGTATACAAATCCAGGTAATTCACACCTTCCCGTTCCATCAAATCCACCAGTCCCGCGATCTGTTTCTCATTTTTGTCCACAAACCCTTCGCAGCCCATTCCAATCTCACTAACTTCCAAAGTGGTATTTCCCAGTCTCCGATAATCCATTTCTTTCTCCTCCAACTTATTTGTATTCTCAGAATACCACTTGGAGCCTACTCTAAGTCAAGAAGAAATTACTCCAGACTATCTGCCCCAAAGGCCCAGGGTAAAAGTTCCCGAATACTCGTGGTCTTCGCCACCCCATCGCTCATCAGATAAATTGGCGTATCCGGGTCCAGCAGTTCCGCCAAGACTTGACGGCAAGCCCCGCAGGGAGTCACCAATGTCCTTCCCTCACTGACAATCGCCAGCTCTTCGATATCTTCCTTCCGATATCCCCGGGAATACGCGCCATATACCGCGTTTCTCTCCGCACACATACTCGACCCATAAGCCGCGTTCTCCACGTTGGCCCCGGGAATGAACTCCCCGTCTGCCAGTTTCACACAGGCACCCACACGATAATTTGAATAGGGGGCATACGCATTTTCCATGGCCTCGTAAGCTTTTATCAAAATTTCTTTCATTTTCCAACCCTCGTTTCAATCTGAACAAAGTGGGTAAGCACATTCCAGCTCTCCTTCCCCTCAGTCTTTGAGGGGCGCGTCCCACTTTACGCGCCGCCGTAACACCGCTTTGCGGTGCACTACCTTATTGCAATGTGCGCATCCTTAGCGGAGCGTTTATGTGATAGGAAAAAACTTTCACGCATTAGCGTAACAAGTTTTTTCTCATCCCATTAAAAAGTCTGCTGCTCCTGGCGAATCAAAATTCTCAATGCCTCCACCGCAGTCTGAATCGCCCTTTCCGTGTCATGCACCACGGGATTTTCCAACCCTGCTTTTTCTCTCTCCTGGTTTGCCATAGTCAAAAATACCGCCCCACAGCGCACCCCCAGGGCTGCGCCCACGGTGAACAGAGCGGCTCCCTCCATCTCTGACGCCAGGCAGCCCAAACGTTTCCACGCCTCCCACTTCGCACTCAGCTCATAGCCTACTGGACTCGCTTCAGGGGAATGCTGTCCATAAAAAGAGTCTTTGCTCTGAACTACGCCCACATGGTATCTCTGTCCCAGCTTCCTCGCTCCCTCCGCCAGAGCAGACACCACCCGGAAATCTGCCACGGCGGGATACTCGATGGGAGCATACTCTCGGCTAGTCCCCTCCATACGCACAGAGCCTAGGGCAATCACTGTATCTCCGCTTTGAATCTGCTTCTGCATCCCGCCGCAAGTGCCCACGCGGATAAAGGTGTCCGCTCCTGCTTTCACCAGCTCCTCCACCGCAATCGCCGTGGACGGGCCTCCGATTCCCGTGGAAGTCACGCTCACCTTTTGTCCATCCAAAAAACCGGTGTAAGTCACGAATTCCCGGTTATCCGCCACAAATCGGGAGTCCTCAAAATGTTTTGCGATTTTTTCACACCGTTTAGGGTCTCCCGGAAGAATCACATATCTTCCCACATCCCCTTTTTTAAGTCCAATGTGGTATTGAAGCCCTTCTTCTGCGTATTTCATACCTTCACCTCTCCTTTTTACATTTTTCTATCTTAAAAAATCAAACTCATATCATACCAGACTGCCCCTCCATGGACAGACTGGGAAACTCCCTCATTTCGGTATCCAAACCTTTCATAAAACGGCAAGAGTTCCTCCTTGCAGGTCAGAATACACCCCTTCCTGCCCTGGACCTTCGCGTCTGCAATGACCTGACGCATCACCAAAGACGCATACCCTTGTCCCTGGTACTCAGGAAGCGTATTCACACCAAAAATCGCCTGCCATTCCCCGCCTTCCTCATGAAGCTCCGCTCGACAAAACATCTCGTCGCGGATGGTTCGCTCATTGGTCACCATGCCATTGATGAAGGTAACTATTTTTCCTTTTTTTTCCAAGATCCAAAAATGATCTGGGTAAACCTCCAGCCTTCTTCTCATCTCCTCGGCTGACGCAGCCTCCGCCTCCGGAAAACAGCGTGCCTCAATCCTCGCAAGTTCCTTCAAATCCCCAGCCATAGCTGTTCTGATTTTCATTTTGTTTCCTCCAATCTTTTTGCCTCACACTTTGGTCTTCTCACGGAAGGGGAATCTGAATTGTCACTCGATGTCCGTCCTCCTCAATCTCAAGCCTTCCTCCATGGGCATTTACAATCTGCTTGACAATCCTAAGCCCCATGATATGTCTCTTTGGCTCTTCTCCCCCTTCATTGATATAACGACAGATCTCAGCCGGTATCCCCTGGCCCGTGTCTGTGACCGCCACCCTCATCCACTTTTTCGAGCAGTCCGCCTCCACGTCAATCTCACAGCCTTCTTCGTTGTGCCGGACACAGTTGCCAATTACATTTCGAAAGGCCCTGGCCATCAACTTCTCATCCATCTTCAAGTTCAGAGATTCAAACTCCCTGCTGACGCGCAGCTGAATCGGATAGCTCCCCTCCTCCATAACAATGGAATTCAGCAAGTCCGCAACCGCTTTGCGCAAAATTTGAACCGGATACACCTGCTCCATCCTCAGAGGTTGCATATGATATTCCAGCTTTGAAGTAAGGTTCAAATCTTCAATCAGATCTCGAATTTTCAGACTTTCTTGCCGTATCACAGACGCTTCCTTCCGAATCTTCTCATCTGTGCAGGCCTGCTCCTCCAACAGATTGGAGTACCCCAGTACCAAAGACAGTGGAGTTCTGATATCGTGGGACACTCCGCTAATCCACTCTGTGCGGGCCTCATCCCGTCTGCTCAGCATTTTAGCCTGTTTTTTCAGCTTATCGGAAGTCTGATTAATGCTGCGAGCAAACTCCCGCATACTTCCAGTCTCTGACAAGAGAACCTCCCGACCGGCAGCCAGATCTTCCATAGCTACTGTGAAAACCATCATTTTACGGTAATAGCGATATCCCAGAAATCCAATGGTCAGCAGAGTGAAAAGAATAAAAATCAGAAAAGCATTCCTAAACAGCGAAAGTGTCATATAGAAAGTATCAAAATCCTGATAGAAACTGTAGCGAAAGACGCTTCCCGCAGGATAACCGAGCACCAGGAGCTGCCCATTGATCTCCCAGGACGTCACTGGATAATCTCCCAGATACCATCTCGAAAAACTTGCTATTTCCGCCGCTGAATAATTGTGATTCAATTCCCTGGGAAGACGATAACTCCAGGTAATCTCTCCTCCCTCATTTAAAAGCATCAAAAATTCCGCCCCGGCCTGCTTTGCCATTTCCTCCACCTGCCGTACATTCACAATTTCCTTGTCCGCATTCAATTTCATATTCTCAGCCAGCGTCTGTACCGAGTATTTTTGAAAATTTTCACTTTTCACATAACTCTTTCCCGCCGACCACGCAACCATGGCAAAGACCAGACTTAAAAAAAGGAAAATAATCGCCACCGCCGAGCCTGTATACTTCAAATATATCTTAATCAAGCCTTTCATCTATGCCTTCCTCTCACTCTTTTAAAAGCCGATATCCCAATCCTTTCACGGTAATCAAATACCGGGGACTGGAGGGATTTTCCTCAATTTTCTCCCTCAGCTTTCGGATATGTACCATCAGGGTATTTTCATATCCATAGTAGTTTTCACCCCACACAGATTCTGAGAGCAGATCAAAGGTTAGAATTCTGCCTCGATTCTCCAAAAACAGCTTCAAAAGCTGAAATTCCTTGTTGGTCAGTCCCAGCTCCTTCGTCTGACTGCCGTCAGGAATCCGTACCACACCGGCTGCCAAATCCACCTCTCTCTCCCCAATCTGATACCTTAATTCCTCCCAGGAATCCTCCTCTCGATAAGTTCTCCGAAGAATCGCCGCCACACGCAGAGTCAACTCCTTTGGCAGAAACGGTTTTGTCATATAGTCATCCGCCCCTAAGCCAAGCCCGGTAATCCTATCTTCATTCCCGTCTCTGGCAGAGAGAAACAATACGGGCAGATCGGTGCGCTTTTGGATTCTCTGAAAAAAGGAGAAGCCGTCCTCTCCTGGAAAGTTCACATCTAAAATCATAAGATCTGGTTTTTCTCTTTGAATCTCCATCTCGGCACCCGCACAGCTATAGACAGCTCTGACCTGCTCATAGCCTTCTTTTCGCAGGATACCCTCCAACAGTTCACAGAGCTCACGATTATCATCCACAATCAGTAATTTTGCCTGTCTCATCCTTTTTACGTTACTGGATGCAGTAACTCTCACCTCCATCTCTTTTCTATATTATAAGTATATTTTCATCCTCTTAAAAGTCCTGATTTCGAAAATTAAGGGAAATTTAAGAGAGAATGCTGGATTTGCGCTGTTTCGCGTATCCTTAGTGGAGCATCTATGTTATAGGAAAAGCCTTGTCACACCTCAACGTGACAAGGCTTTCCTATAACATAAAAAAACTGCTAACAATATTATTATCTAACAGTCTTTAGTCTTTGTTGTTCTACCGATACCCAGCAACTCTGTCCAACAAAGTCTTCATCTGTCCCACCATCTCGTATAGTAGATCAGTGCAATCACTTCCGCCTCCCTATTTCTTTTATAACCTTGGCTGGAACCCCGCCTGCTATCACTCTTGGCGGAATATCTTTTGTCACCACTGCTCCGGCAGCTACAATCGCTCCATCTCCGATGGTAACTCCTTGAGTTACCGTCACGTTTGCTCCAATCCAGACATTTTTCCCAATGTAAATCGGCTTTGGAAGTAAATCCGCTCTGTGCTCTGGGTCTTGTTCATGATTCAACGTAGCCAGAGTGACGCAGTGACCAATCAACGTACCGTCGCCGATATAAATACCACCTTGGTCCTGAAAATGACAGCTGGAATTGATGAAAACCTGTCTGCCCAAATGTATATTTTTACCGCAGTCCGTGTAAAAAGGCGGAAACAGGCCAAAACTCTCATCTACCTCTTTTCCTATCAGCTCTGAGAATAGCTCTCGAATTTCCTCCGGTTCATGGTACCCTTGATTCAGACATGCCGTCACCTTCATCGCCTCAAAACTTAGCTTTGTCATATACCGATGTGTCTCTGAACCCGCAGCAATTTTCTCACCCGAATTCATTATTTCAATAAATCTCCCTGTCTCCATAAATGCCCGTCTCCTTTCTCACCCATCTTTATACTACACAATACCTCTGCATCGCCTCAATGGACATTTTACACTCAGAAGGCGTGGTTATCAAATACTTGTACTTAATAAATTTATATAGTCCTCGTCCATACGATCTTCCAAACTTAACTTTAAACACATTTCTTAAGTTTATTCGCAGATTACATTCCTATTTTTTACTCTTTCTATTAATATATCATTTCCTAAAAAAATCCTTGAAACTCCCCGTTTTACGGAATTTCAAGGATTAACCTCAGCGTTCTTTTATCCTATTTTTCCTCCAGCACGGAAGTACAATGGGCACACCGCGTAGCTTCAAGAGGAATTTCACTCAGACAAAATGGACATACTTTCGTAGAAATCTTTTCAACCGCCTCCTCTTTCTTCTGCCCTAGCGACATCAATTTGTTGATTCCTTTTAAAAGGCAAAATAACACAAACGCCAGAATCAAAAAATTCACAAAATCCGATATAAATTTTGATCCAAAACCGGCGATATTCTGTAAAGTATAAGTTTCTGCCCCTGTTATGAAATTCAAAAGCGGATTAATACCATTATCGGTAAGAGATGTCACAATTCCTGTAAATCCACCACCGATAATAACACCAACTGCCATATCCATCATATTTCCCCTGAGAGCAAATGCTTTAAACTCTTCAATAAACTTTTTCATCTGTATATTATCTCCTTATCATCTCGCAATTCAGACAAAACCCGTGGGTATTATTCCCACGGGTCTCACTCACTTCGTTATAAATATATTTGGGATTTAAAATTCTCTCAATTTCCTGCCATCTGTTTTGCGACTTCCTCAGCAAAGTTCTCTTCTCTCTTCTCGATTCCCTCGCCGGTCTCCCAACGAACAAAACCTTTGATCGTGATCTTTGCATTGTTTTCTTTTGCAACGCTCTCAACGTATTTGCCAACCGGCTGTTTTCCGTCTTCAGCCTTTACATATACCTGATCCAGCAGACAGATCTCTTTCAGCTCTTTATTGATACGTCCCATAACCATACCATTGATGATCTTATCGTTTGCATCTGGTTTCTCATTCTTAGCCTGTACAGTCAGAATCTCTTTTTCATGCTCGATATAAGAAGCGTCCACCTCATCTCTGCTGGTATACAGAGGTTTCAAAGCTGCACACTGCATAGCCACGTTCTTAGCCATCTCGCGAACTGCATCGTTCACAACATCAGTCTCGACATCCACAAGCACGCCGATTTTTCCACCCATATGAGTATAAGAAGCGACAAAACCATTTTCCTCAGTCATCTGATAGAATCTGCGGATGTTCATATTCTCACCGATCACTGCGATCTGTCCAGCCAGAGCTTCATTTACAGTCTTAGAAGTATCGAACTTCCATGGCTCAGCCAGAAAAGCCTCGATATCTGTTGCGCTGGTATCCATAGCCTGCTCAGCCACCTGTGCCACATAATTCTGGAATTTCTCATTCTTCGCAACGAAGTCGGTTTCCGCATTGACCTCAACGGCAACTGCCTTTTTGTCATCAGCAGATACTAGAACTTTTACCAGACCTTCAGCCGCAATACGGCTGGCTTTCTTCTGTGCGGTAGCCAGTCCTTTTTCTCTCAGGAACTCGACTGCTTTATCCATATCGCCTTCTGTCGCTGTAAGAGCCTTCTTACAGTCCATCATTCCGGCGCCGGTCATCTCTCTTAACTCTTTTACCATTGCTGCTGTGATAGCCATCTCAAATTCCTCCTAATTTTATGTTCTTACTCTTCCTCAGCCTGTGTCTCTTCCACAAACTCTTCCTCGGTTACCTCTGCCTCCTCAGCAGTACCCTGGTTCGCCTCGATCACAGCATCTGCCATCTTGGATACGATCAGTTTTACCGCACGAATCGCGTCGTCATTTCCTGGAATTACATAATCCAGTTCTTCTGGGTCACAGTTCGTATCACAGATTCCGATCAGCGGAATCCCAAGGCTGTGAGCTTCCTGAACACAAATTCTCTCCTTCTTCGGATCTACAACAAAAATAGCATCTGGAATCTTCTTCATTTCTTTGATTCCGCCCAGGTTCTTCTGCAGCTTCGCCATCTCTTTTCTCAGCTCGATAACCTCTTTCTTAGGCAGAACATCAAACGTTCCATCAGCCTCCATAGCCTCAATCTCTTTTAATCTTCCAATTCTGCTCTGAATAGTCTTGAAGTTGGTCAGCATACCGCCCAACCATCTCTCATTTACATAGAACATTCCGCAGCGCTCTGCCTCAGTCTTGATGGCATCCTGAGCCTGTTTCTTAGTTCCCACAAACAGAATGGTTCCACCGTCTGCCACGATATCTGCTACTGCATTGTAAGCATCGTCAACCATTCCCACAGACTGCTGCAAGTCGATGATGTAGATACCGTTACGCTCGGTGTAGATATATGGAGCCATTTTCGGGTTCCATCTTCTGGTCTGATGTCCAAAATGAACACCTGCTTCTAAAAGTTGTTTCATTGAAATAACGCCCATTTTAAAAATCTCCTTTTGGTTTTTCTTCCGCATAATTCCTATTTTTCTGAAACCTGCCGACGTTTTACAGGCACCGTTCTTCAAAATCCTTATGCGTGTTTATTTTTTTGCGACTCTCAGAGTATAGCACAAAACCTTTACTTGCGCAAGCTCTTTTCCCGGAAAATGCCCAAAATATGCCGCTATCCACACTTTTATTCTCTTTAATTTTAATAAAGCTGGGAAATGAACAGCTCTCACTTCCCAGCTTTCAGTATCCCCCTGATAATAAAATAAAATTAACCGTCTTTTTTATCAAGGTTTACAAAGGGTGTCTCATATTACCTTATTCTTCAGGCACTAAATAATACCCATAGCGAATATTCTGTTCTGAACCAGCCTTATCCTTTAATACGATTTCCACATTCCGACTGAGATCTCTTACATCCAACCATGCTGTCCAAGTATTCGCCAACTTCAGTCTAGGAAGCAGTTTCTTGATATCTTCCTGGTTTGTATATGTCTCCATCTCTTCTTGGTTCTCTTCATCCCATTGATAGATATTAATCTGTTCGATCTGAGACAATTTCAACTCATCCTTTGGCTCAATTCCCAGTTCTTTCAGATATTCACAAGTTCTGCTGAATCCTGGATAAATCAGTAGTGCCTCATTTCCATACCCATCGCTACTAAACATTGTGGATATTATATTGCTGTACGAGACATTGAGAACGCCTATGGGTTCTTCCTCAAAGACTGAGCTATCTGCTTCCTGTACGTCCTGAGCAAGCAAGCTTAAAAGCTTATTCTTTTCCTGGCCGGTTTTCATCGCAATTTCACCTTGACTGTACACAGTATAATAAACACCGTTTTCATAGCCGATATCCGTCACATATTTGCTTTTCTCTTCTAACTGAGGGTAAAGCGCCTCTTTCAGCTGTCCTGTCTTCGGAATAGTCTGAGCAGCCTCTTTTAGAGCTTCCTGCATCACACTATAGGATCTATATACCTTCTTTCCGTTTTTCAGGCAATAGCGTACTTGAATCTGTATCTCCTCGTTCTCCGATGTTTTTTCATCCAAATTATTTATCGTGTTCTCAATCAAATCATACATTCTATCTCCGGCATCCAATTTCAAATAATCACTTTCGGAATCTGTATGATTCTCAAAAGTCACCAGATCTCCTTGTTTCGTCAAATGTACATGGTAACTCCCTGTCAGACTTTCTGAAGATACATCCAAACTTTCTAGCTTATCCTGGGCCGGAAGATAACGGTCATATCCTATCAAATCCGCTTTATAAATCACACAGATCACAGCGACCACAACCGCTGAAATTCCTAGGTGACCCAGATGTCTGAAAAACTTTCGAAAATCCGCATAATAGATCACTTCTATCACACCATGAATAATCACTAGCCCCACTACCATAGAGATTACCCACCAAATATTTTGGTGCTTTATTACCATCTCATGTCCTATAAGTCCCATAATCAAAACCAGAGGGATTTCAATGAAATACTGAATGACACGCGCTGCCATAGAAAATGCCATAGAATGCCCTGCCGCTTCTGTAGGTCTCCTGTGATAGATCCAATAGTTTAAGATCAAAAGCAAAATTCCCACTGTCAAACCGCCAATCAGCAATACCAGCACAGATTCTCCATTTCTATTTCTGTCAGCTACATTTACCCACCAGCTCAATGGAGAACCATAATTTTCCAGCACCTTGAAAATTCCGCCTGCCTTTGCATACTCAGCTGCACAAGTCTTGAAAAATACTGATTCATATCCTTTGAACATCTGCATAAGCGCAGGCATATAGACAAGCAGTACGCAGGAACCCAATATTCCAACCAACACTCTGCCTGTCAACATCATTGCCAGTAAACTGACCCCATAGACCAACAAAAACAGCACAGAATACCCCACAATATTTAGCAAACCAAGTTTTACGAAGTGAAAACTGAAATAGCCATGTGAAGCTCCCACGCAAATTGCAAGAAAAACAGCTAAAATTAGCGGTACGATAAAGCTTAGCAATCCAGCCCACACATGCTGCCAATAAATCTGTCCTCGCTTGACCGGAAGGCTGTGATAACAATCCAACTTCTTCTTAGAATGAAGATATTCAAATCCTGCCACTGCACAGATCAATCCTGCCACCACTGCCACAATCCCTGTGTGCATGTTCATTCCTGAGACAGCCAGAAATCTCTCATATCCTCTCTGAATCATCTCATAAGTAAGTTTTTGGTCACACCACAAATCAAATTGAATCATCAGATAAATTGGATATAAGACAATCAATCCTACCGTCACCAGCGCTGGAATCCATATCCGTTGTTTCAAGTTCTCTTTCACCATACTAGAAGAGAAGATTCTTGACTTCATAGCCAGCCACCTCCGTTTCGCTGATAAAGATTTCTTCCAAGGTTAACGGGATGATTTCGCAGAAAAGCGGATTTTTGCTCTGAATTCTCTCCATAATTTCTGTCTTCGTCCCTCTCGCCGTAATCATAAGTAAAGATCCCTGTCTCTCACATGCCAGGATGTCCAACTCTTTTCTAAGCTGTTCCTCCATTCGCTCTTCTGTCAGCACGCATTGAACTTTGTGGATATGGAACTTCATATCCTCTAAATCTCTCGACAGCAAAATTCCTCCTTGGTGCAGCAGACCCACATGGTCACAGATATCCTCTAATTCCCTTAAATTGTGAGATGCTATTACCGGTGTAAAATTTCTATTTAAAATTTCTGAAGCCATCAGGCTTTTTACAGCCTGACGCATCACAGGGTCTAACCCGTCAAAAGTCTCGTCACACAGCAAGTATTTGGTATTGGCATTCAACCCCAAAAGCAGACTGAGCTGCTTTTTCATGCCTTTGGAAAATGTATGTATTTTCCGGTCACTTTTCAGATTAAACTGCGAGAGCATTTTATAAAATCTTGTGGAGTCAAAAGCCGGGTAATATCTGCGATAAAACTCTTCCATCGCTGAGGGCGTGGCGTTTGCCGGAAAATAGCTATCATCAGATATATAAAATACCTGCTCTTTCATTTTGGGATTTTCATAAATCTGCTCTCCATCCACCGTGATTTCTCCTTCATCCGGTCTGAGGATTCCACAGATCATCCGCATCAACGTACTTTTTCCTGCACCATTGGTTCCCACCAATCCAAAAATTTCCCCTTCTACTATCTTCATCGTCAAATCCGAAACTGCCTGCACATCCTCGAACCTTTTGTTTATCTCTTTTATCTCAATCATAAGCCTTCCTCCTCATAATATGCTGCTACCTGTTCCAGCAATTCTTCTTTGGAAATTCCCAGCTTCTTACAGAGGCGCACTATCTTTTTCAAATCCCTGTAATATAATTCTTTTTGGCGTTGAATCAATTCCGCATTTGGCGAGACAAAATTCCCCCGGCCTTTGACAGGGTATATGAACCCTTGCTGTTCCAATTCCGCATAAGCCCGCTGTATTGTGTTTGGATTAATAGACAGCTCCATAGCCAGCTTTCTTACCGATGGAAGCTGACTATCCGGAGCAAGAACTCCTCGGACTATGAGGAGCTGAATTTTCTCCACCACTTGTTCATAGATGGGCCTTCTATCTTGATAGTCCAATATAATCATGGCATAGCTCCTTTCCCGGCAATATAATCGGCATGTATTCCGTGTTTTAAGTGTATTATATATCTTAGTACACTCATTATAGTTTATTCTGCCTTTTCTGTCAACACAAAAATGAAAGCAAAGTGGACCTCTCACGCTAATATTTGAAAAATTCTTTCCTCTAACAAACAAAGTGGACAAGCCCACTTTAACTCCCCCATCCCCTCAATCTTTGAGGGGTGCAGTCCCACTTTGCGCGCCGCCGCAACACCGCCTTGCGGTGAAATTCCTTATTTCAGCGTGCGCATCCTGAGCGGAGCGTTTATGTAATAAGAAAGGGCTTTCACACATTAGCGTGACAAGGTCTTTCCTATAATAAATAACACCACCCCTGGCTCTTTAACCAGGAATGGTGTCACAATCCTCTCTCAGCTCTCGCTGGCAGTTCTGCTCTTCTATTTATTTTCTACAAAAGCTCTATAAATTGCCTTGATCGCAGTATTGAAATCACGGTCTTCTATACCAATAATAATGTTCAGTTCACTAGAACCCTGGTCAATCATCTTCACATTGACTTTTTCTTTTGCCAATGCTTCAAAGATTTTACCTGCTGTACCACTGCTGGATTTCATTCCACGGCCTACGACTGCAAGCAAAGCCAAATCTGATTCCATCTCCACAAAATCTGGCTGAACAGCCCGATGAATTGCTGCAATCACCTGTTGCTCTTTATCTTCGAATTCCTCCTGGTGAACGTAAACAGTCAACGTGTCAATCCCTGAGGGCATATGTTCAAAGGAAACTCCGCAGTTTTCAAAAGCTTCCAACACTTTTCTGCCAAAACCAATCTCCGAATTCATCATTGACTTCTCAATATTGATAGAACAGAAGCCTTTTTTACCCGCAATACCTGTGATGGTATACTTCGGCTTTTTGCATGTACTTTCCACAATCATCGTTCCTGGATCCTGTGGAGCATTGGTATTTTTGATATTGATCGGTATACCTTCTTTGCGCACTGGGAAAATCGCATCTTCATGGAGGACCGTAGCCCCCATATAGGACAGTTCTCTTAATTCTCTGTAAGTAATCGTCTCGATGGATTCTGGGTCTTTTACGATTCTTGGATCGGTTATCAAAAATCCTGATACATCCGTCCAATTTTCATACAGATCTGCATGAATAGCGCTGGCCACAATAGAGCCAGTTACATCCGAACCACCTCTGGAAAAGGTCTTAATTGTCCCGTCTGGTTTAGCCCCATAGAATCCAGGCACCACTGCATTTTCACAGACACTCAGCCTTTTCCCCATCAGTTCCTGGGTTTTTTCAGCTAAAAAGTTTCCATTTTCATCAAAGCAAATTCCTTCCGACGGGTCCACGAACTCATATCCCAAATAAACTGCCATAATTTTTCCATTGAGATATTCCCCTCTGGAAGCTGCGTAGTCTTCACCCGCCTTATTTTTAAAGTTTTCCTCGATCACCTGAAATTCCTCGTCCAGAGACATATTCAGTTCCAGCCCATCAATGATCTCATTATATCTTTCTTTTATTACCTTCAATTCATTGGCAAACTCTTTGCCCGCTGCCGCAAGCGCATAACATCCATACAGCATATCCGTCACTTTCACGTCATCTGAGTAACGCTTTCCAGGTGCGGACGGCACCACATACCGCCTGCTGGCATCACTGTGGATAATATCACCGACTTTTTTAAACTGCTGAGCATTGGCCAGCGAACTTCCTCCGAATTTTACCACTTTTCTCATCTTTTTCGGTTCCTCCTCATCTCTTCTGAATAAGTCTATCTTAGTGGTTTCCATTGAAAATGTCCAGTAAAAATTTCTGCTCAGATCATTTTTCACTTTTGCCCTCAGTTTTCTTCTCATCCATGTCCGCCAGCAGGAAAGGAAAGGTATTATGTGAATTGAACATATTCGAATCATATGAGAGAACAAAGTGGGCAAGCCCACTTCAACTCCCCACCCCTCAATCTTTGCGGGGCGCGTCCTACTTTGCGCGCCGCCGCAACACCGCCTTGCGGTGAAATTCCTCATTGTGGCGTGTGCATCCATAGCGGAGCGTTTATGTTATAGAAAAGGGTTTTCACGCTTCAGCGTGACAAGATCTTTCCTATAACAGGACAAAAAGGGGATTTTCGTCCCCTTTTTCCCTACCGGCAAATAACGTAGAAAAAAGCTGAAACCCTTGATTTTCCAAGGAATTTCAGCTTTTCTCTTATTACTCTCACTCATAAAAAACTGCCGCAGACCGGAATCGAACCGGTACGAAGTTTAACCCTCGCAGGATTTTAAGTCCTGTGCGTCTGCCAGTTCCGCCACTGCGGCATCTCTTGTGCTTCCTCAGCTCCCCACGGACATGCACACTTGGTACTGTCCCGCTAGCCTCGCACAAATGGACGGGGGTGGATTCGAACCACCGAAGCAATTTGCAGCAGATTTACAGTCTGTCCCCTTTGGCCACTCGGGAACCCGTCCGTGTACTCTAATGATACAAGCCTCATCATTTCTGACGGGTATAATTATATAAGATTCTTTGCAAAAAAGCAAGGGTTTTCTCTATTTCTTTTGTATTTATTGTAACATTTCGTTACAGTCCAGATCTCCAATATCCCGCAAGGTGTTTTGTACATTTTGTACAAAAATCCCGAGACATATTCGCGCCAGACTGCTGTTTACAGCAGTTTGTGTGCGTCGCAAAGCGTGTTACTGTTCACGAGCCGCAAGTGAGTGAACAGTAACAACGTTTAGTCCTTATGATAGAGTACAACCGCACTGTAAGCCGGAAGCTTTAGCCGCAAAACTCCTGCGATGGCCGTACAGGTAATCGGTTCCACCGTAAATCCCTCTCTGGTAGTCATCACCAATTGTCTCAAATCCTCATTGTAAAATCTCGAAATTCCTACATTCCAGACAGGAATTTCCACTTCATTTTCTTTCTCATCGTTGTTGACAGAAACAATCACCTGCTCATCAAAGGAAAATCTTCCATAACTCAGCGTTTGATATCCATTCTGCAAAAATAGTAGAGAACCTGACTTCAGCACTTCATACTTTTTGTGAAGCTGAATCATTATCTTATGAAAGGCCAAAAGTTCCTGGTTCTCTCTTCCCCAAGGGTAAGTACGCCGATTGTCAGGATCGGTAAACCCACAGACACCTACCTCATCTCCGTAATAGACAGTAGGTGCCCCCGGCCATGTCATCTGAATTACCACCGCTTCGCGCATCACCGCCGGATTAATCCCCTCTTCTGCCGCATAGTGCCCAAGATGCTGAACTCTTCCCACCTTCCGGTTTGTTCTCGTCAAAAACCTGGAATGATCATGGTTTGACAGTTCATTCATTGCCGTCTGCAAAGAACCTGTGTGAAAATTCGACATATGCGTTTTCATCGCGCCGATAAAAGCATCACTGTTTCCTAGAAGATCATGCCGATACTCGTCGCTGTGTTTCTCCATACCTGTCAGAAACCAGGTCACTGGCTCCATAAACGCATCGTAGTTCATCACCGTGTCCCATTCATCTCCCCGCAGCCATCCTCTGGAATCTCCATAGTGCTCTGCTAAAATAATTGCTTCTGGATTTGCCTCTTTCACAGCTTTGCGAAAATCTTTCCAAAATCGGTGATTAAACTCATTCCCATATCCTAAATCTGCCGCCACATCCAGGCGCCATCCGTCTGTATTATAGGGCGGAGATACCCATTTCTTTCCAATATCCAAAATATACTGATACAATTCTGGTGAATTTTCATAGTTGAGCTTCGGAAGGGTATCAAAAGCCCACCATCCATCATAGGTAGGGTTATAAGGCCATCTGCTCTCATCAAAAAACTTAAAATAAGAACGGTAAGGGCTATCCGCAGACACATACGCCCCCTTAGGGTACCCTTCCTGACCTTCGTAGATTCTCTCCCGATCCATCCACTTATTGAAAGAACCACAGTGGTTGAACACTCCGTCTAAGATAATTCTCATTCCACGGGCATGAACCTCCTCCACCAACCGAGCTAAAAGCTGATTGCTGGCCTCTAGATTTTCCTTATTAGTCACCCGCTGAATATATTTTGTCGCACGTATATTTTCTCGGTCTCCCTCGTGAAGACATTCCCCGCCGTCGCTGACAATTTTCCCATAGTGAGGGTCTACATAGTCATAGTCCTGACAGTCGTATTTATGGTTACTCGGAGATACAAAAATCGGATTCAAATAGAGTACCTCTACTCCCAAATCCTGCAAATAGTCCAATTTATTTAGGATTCCCTGCAAGTCTCCACCATAGAACTCTCTGACGCCCATCATAGCCGGCAACTTTTCCCAATCGTCAACCTTCACACTGTAGTCACCAATGTAAAAATACTCCCTGGTCTCCACATCGTTGGTTTTGTCACCGTTGCAGAAACGGTCCACATAAATCTGATAGAAAACAGCCCCTTTGGCCCAGTCAGGAGTTTTAAAACCTGGCCGTATCACAAAAGCATTTTCTTCTTGGGGCTCCAGACAGACCCCCAGTTTGTGGTAATAACAGGTAAGCTGCCCAGAATGAATCTCAAAATAATAACGGCACTCTTTCTCTCCCAGGGAAATCTTCGCCGTGTAGTAATCAAAACCCTTATCCGTCCTGCTGATATACATCTGCGTAGCCTCATGGTCATGAATTAAGTAGACATTATCCACGTTGTTGCGCAGAGTTCGAAAACGAATTTTTACCTCTTCTCCAATTTCCGGCTCCATCGGTATTCTATAATACTTACTTCCATCGCTAAATAAAGCGTCCTTGTTAAACACTGGACGCATCTGTAATATATATTGCTGAGTAATGATAGGATCTAAATCCCTTGAATTCATATAGCCATCCCCTTAATAGTCATCATTATTTATATTTTATCTTAATACACAAAAATATACAACATCTATTATCAAAAAGTTACAATCCCCTCTCAGTCTTGAGAGACATGTTCATCTTTAGTGGAACGTTTATATCATAGGGAAGAACTTTCACACATTAGGGACCAAGTGCTTTCCTATAACAGAACGAAATGGGCAAGCCCACTTCAACTCCCCCTTTCCTTCAATCTTAGGGGCGCATTCCACTTTGCGCGCCGAGCACAGCCGCCTGCGGCGGCTGCCTCTTGTGCGAGTGCACATCCACAGCGGAGCACTCATGTAATCGGAAAAATCTTTCACGCATCAGCGTGACAAGATCTTTCCTATGACATGAAAAAAGGCAGTCTTTCGACTGCCTTTTTTGGAGAAGGTATTTCTTCTTATGGGGTGTAGCAAAAACTATATAATGTATTGGGGGGTTTTTACGATGTTTATTATAGCAATGGTCAATCGAAAAGTGTGCATAAATATCACAAAATTTTAATTTATTTTTTGTGCATCTTTTTCCTACTTCTCTAAAACCACACCTTTTTCCTCTGTGAAAAGTGCTTCAAATTCGTCTCTGTGAATCTTTTCCTTTTCCAGGAGAAGCTTCGCACACTTATGGAGCACTTCTTCGTGGGACATAATCATCTCTCGTGCCTTTTCGTGGCAATCCTCCACAATACTGTGCACTTCGCTGTCGATCGTTTTCGCCACATCCTCACTGTAGCCTCTCGTGTGAGCCAGGTCTCTTCCGATGAACACTTCATCGCCGTCATTTCCATAGACCACCAATCCCACTTTTTCCGACATTCCGTACTTCGTCACCATGGCGTGAGCAGTACTTGTCGCCCGCTTGATATCATTGGAAGCCCCCGTCGTGATATCCCCGAAGATAATCTCCTCTGCCACGCGTCCTCCCAGCAGAACAGTGATATCCTGAAGCATTTTCTGTTTTGTATTAAACATCTCATCGTTCTCAGGCAGAGGCATTGTATAGCCGATCCCTGTAGGAATGATAGAAATCGTATAGACTGGCCCCACATCCGGCAGTAGGTGAAACAAAATCGCATGGCCTGCCTCGTGATATGCAGTAATCCTCTTCTCTTTTTCTGAGATCAGCTTGCTCTTTTTTTCCGCTCCAATGGCGACCTTGGTAAACGCGCCTTTAATATCTGCCTGTACCAGATATCCTCGATTCTGCTTAGCTGCCCCGATGGCTGCCTCGTTCAAAAGGTTCTCCAAATCCGCGCCGGTGAATCCCGCGGTGGTCTGAGCGATCTGTTTTAAGTCCACATCATCTCCCAAAGGTTTATCATGGGCGTGAACCTTCAGAATCTCTTCTCTGCCCTTCACATCCGGCCGTCCAACACCTACTTTTCTGTCAAAACGTCCAGGCCTTAAAATCGCCGGGTCCAAAATGTCCACGCGGTTTGTGGCCGCCATGACTATGATGCCCTCATTGACTCCGAAGCCATCCATTTCCACCAAAAGCTGATTCAACGTCTGCTCCCTCTCGTCATGACCTCCGCCCATTCCAGTTCCTCTCTGTCTGGCGACAGCGTCAATCTCATCAATGAAAATAATACAGGGAGCGTGTTTCTTGCCGTCCTCGAACAAATCACGGACTCTCGAAGCGCCCACGCCGACAAACATCTCTACGAAATCTGAACCGGAAATGGAAAAGAACGGAACCCCTGCTTCACCTGCTACTGCTTTTGCCAGCAGAGTTTTTCCAGTTCCAGGAGGGCCCACCAACAGGACTCCTTTCGGAATTCTAGCTCCAACCTTGGTATACTTCTGGGGCGCCTTTAGGAAGTCGACGACTTCCTGGAGGTCTTCTTTCTCCTCATCCAGCCCTGCCACATTGCTGAAAGTCACCTTTTTCTCATCCGGGCTTGTCATCTTTGCGCGGCTCTTTCCAAAGTTCATCATCTTTGCATTGCTCCCGCCGCCTCCGCCGGACATCTGACGATTCATCCACATAAAGACGAAGATAACGATACCCGCCACTAACAGAGATGGAAATACTGTAGACATAAATACACTATCCTGAGGCACATCGGAGATCACAGGGTCGATGGAGGAATCCCTCAGAATCTCCTCTACTTCCTTGACGTCCGTCACATAGAACTGTCTCTGCTCGCCATTTTTCAGCTCCACGCTCACTCTTCCGGTGGGAACCTGCCGATTCTGGTGGATGCTCACCTGTGACACCTGATTTTCATCGAGAGCCTTCTCCATCTGTTCCAGTGTATAGCTGCTCTGATCATTAATCTGTTCATTTAAGTACAAATAGCCTGCAATCATCATAATAATCAGTATGAGATATAGGCCGACTCTACTGGATTTTCTATTCACTTATCTTAAATCTCCTTTCATCTGCTCTCCACCACACCAATAAAGGGAAGGTTCCTATATTTCTGTGCATAGTCCAGACCATAACCTACCACAAATTCGTCTGGAATCTCAAAACAACAATAGTCCACCTTCACCTCTTTGACTCTCCGGTCTGGTTTATCTAAAAGCGTACACAGCCGCAAGCTGTCAGGATTCCTGCCCTTTAATACCTTGATTAGATAACTCAAAGTCCGCCCAGAATCAATGATATCCTCCACAATCATGACATCCTTTCCCTCCAGAGGCTGATCTAAATCCTTCACAATACGCACAACTCCGCTGGATTTCGTATCGTCTCCGTAGCTGGATACCGACATAAAATCCAGACTCACCGGAACTGTAATCCTCTTTGCCAGCTCACAGGTAAAAAAAACGCCGCCTTTTAAGACGCAGATTAAGTGCAGCTCTTTTCCCGCATAATCCCGGCTGATCTTTGCTCCGATCTCCTTTATTCTGCGCTCTACCTCTTCCTCAGTGATTAACACACTTATCTTCTCACTCAACTTCCCGTCCTCCTTGGTATTTTACCTCTAGCACTCTCTTCGTAAACTCAGTGATCTTATAAGCCTCGCTGATCCTCTTTCCCACAATCCATAGAACTTCCTCTTCTTCTGCCAGAAGAATCAGCTCATCTCTTTGCTCTCGCGGAATTTTCTCATCTATAAAATAATCTTTTAATTTCTTTCTTCCGCCTTGGGCTGTCACCATAATCCGGTCCCCTGGTCTTCGATTTCGAATTTGCAGAGTTTTTTTTATTCTATCATAATCAAACCATTTCGTATATGCCTTTTCTGGAATCTTCTGGGATTCATAGGAAAAAATTCTGGTCTCCCAAAAGGCTTTTCCACATTGAATTCTCCCTGGAACCGGCAGTGTCCACATTTTTTTTCGCGTTTCCACTTTCTCTTTCACTGTTTTCCGGATGATAATCCCACCGTAAACCCGAACCGCAGTTGTCCCCCCTGGAAGACTCACCTGTTTTCCAGTCTCTTTTTGAAACAACCTCGAAATTTGTTCCAGATGTTCTCCTGACAAATCCTTGCGATAGCCGCTGACTTTTTCCAAAGCCTGCAAAAATCCATACATTCGGAGAATAGAAGGCTCTCCCAGACAATCATCCGAAATTCGAATCTCCCCCGGCAAAAGTTCTCCGTATTGGGCCAAAATCCGTTCTCCCTGTCCGCACAGATATTCCTCTGCCTGAGCCGCTATCCCTGCCGTCCAGGCCATATGGGAAACCGTTTTAGAATTCACATTTCTTTCCAAATATTCTACTACATGCTTCCTGATTCGGTTCCGAATATACTGATCTGAAAAATTTGTGCTGTCCGTTCGATAAGGAATTTTTTTCTCCTTTAGATAATGATCAATTTCTCTTCGTTCTATACAAAGAAATGGGCGAATCATCCCGTTCTGCACTGGCAGCATCCCTCGGATTCCCCGAAGGCCGCAGCCCCTGGACAAATTATGCAGCATTGTCTCCGCCTGATCGTTCTGGTGATGAGCCAGAGCGACTTTGTTCCCCTTCCACTGCCTCAACACCTGTTCATAGGCCTGTCTGCGCAAAATCCGGCCGGCCTCTTCCTCACTCCACCCGTATTTTTTTACAGCTTCCGGCACAGAACAATGAAAAACCTCGCAGTCCACATTTCTGTCGGCACAGTATTTCGTCACCAGAGTCTCATCTCTAAAAGCCTCATCCCCTCTGATACCATGATTGACATGAACCGCGCACACCTCATAACCGCAGCGCTCCCGAAACTTCAGCAGCAGAAAAAGCAGGGCCATAGAGTCCCCGCCTCCTGAGATGCCAGCCACAATCCGGTCTCCTGCCTCCAACATATGATGTTTCTGTATAAATTGCCAGACTTTCTCCTCCATCTTCTCTCCTACTTTTTCCACACTCCTGCTACCAGGATTGTCATATCATCCTGGGCTTTATAATCACTGTACCCTAACACTCTTTCCAGTATGCCTCTGCTCATCTCCCGAGGTGCCTCTTCGTGCACATCCATAATAATCTCTTTCATCGTCTCTTCCTCTTTTTCCTGGGGAAGCGCATCCAACACGCCGTCTGTCACCATGATAACATAGTCCCCATGGTACAGCTTTCTGGCGGTAGTCTCAAAATCTATCTGCTGGACTAATCCCGCTGCCAGGCTCGTAGACGTAATCGCCTCCACCCAGTGATCTCTTTTGATAAATGTCGTAGCTGCCCCCGCTTTGAGAAAATTGCAAATTCCTGTATACAAATCCAGCGCACAGATATCTACAGTAGAAAACATTCCATCCTGTCTTTTCAGTACCAGCGCTGAGTTCACCATCTTCGCCGCTGTCTCCTGAGAAAATCCTGAATTCATGAACTGTTCCAACAGTTCCACGACAACTTCGCTCTCTTTGCACGCGTCCATGCCAGAACCCATTCCGTCTGAAAGGCACATGACAAATCTGCCGCCTTCTTCCATATTGCAGGTATAATTATCTCCTGAGACTTTCTCCTGCTCTTTCGTTATCTTGGCTGCCCCATACAGCACCTCGTAGCTCATATCTTCCACAAAATGAACCGTATGATACTCTCCATTTACGATGCACCGGCTATCCTTCACCGGAGCCATCGGACAACCGCAGATATCTGAGAGCTGCTGTGCCACTTCCAACATAGAAATGCACTGGCCACTCCTGGCACGCATATTCAAAAAAATCTGTCTGCGCCCCTCCACCTTGTCCATCACCCATACACTTTTTACAAGAACCTGTCGTTTCTTCAGCTTCTTTTGAATCTCGTCCCGAAATTCCGGCTCCGCCTGCGAGATATCATAGAGATCATCCGCCACTGTCCGCATAATCTTTGATACCTCATTGAGCTGTTGCGCCACTGCCAGTCTTCCCTCAATCAGCCGGTTATTCCACACCAGATTCTGTTTTTCCTTCTGAAAATACTGTCTGGCTTCCTCATAAAACTGTCCAGCTCTGGCACACTGTCCCATCCAATCAGCTTTCGTTTTTCGAATTCTCTCCTCCTGCCCATCCTCAATGGCCCGGATCAGAGAACACGCACCTTCGTACATCTCATTTTTCTGCTCACCCCAGCAAAAATCTCTCTGATAGCATTTTGAACAGATTTTTCCGCTGGCCTGGCAAAAAACCCAATCCACCTGCCCTGCACTTAGATAGTCCTTCCGAAATGGCATTCCATAGAAGGTATCCGCCAGTTTCTGAAATGACTGCGCATATCGCTCAACTTTTTCTTTCTGCGGATGACTTTCGCACAGCTGCATCACATCGTCTTCCTTGGACCGTCGGTTTGACAAAATAGTTTTTGCCATGTCCCGCAAGATTAACAAACCTATAATCGCGAGCATGGCAATCATCCATTCCTGCATATGTTCCCCTCCCCTTCTGCATTCTTTATCAGAAGGGATTATACGGGATTTTCCTTAAAATCTTTGTCAAATCCAGATACCTGAAACGAAAAACTTTCAGACAAAAATCAACTTATTCTTCGTAACTATTTTTCTTCTTCAAAGACAACTTCATTGTCTTTCACCAGCCCTAGCTTGTTACGAGCGACATCCTCTGCATACTCATCAGTCTCCATATACTCTTTTGTCTTATCGATCTCCTCGGTCCGCTCCTTCTCTTCCTCGATCTGGTCGTTCAGACTGGCCTCTTTTTCCTGGTAAAAGTTTAACTGGCTCTGCAAATTCTGTCCCTCGTACAACAGTGCTCCTAACAGAATCACTGCGACGACGCCGATGCTCGCCATTCCCATGCGGATTCTTTTTCTTATGCCTCGACTGTTTCTTGATCTTCTCAAACCTATTAACCCTCTTACTATATTTCTTTCGCCCCGATGGCTGAAGTATATCTGAATCGGTGTATTTCTTTCTATGTCTGTATTTCAATCTCATCTTAAGATTATACACAAAAATCTTACATCTTTTTTCGAGAAATAGCAACCTTTTTATCAAAAAAACAGCACCGTTAACAGGAATTCGTAAAATTCCTGCAAGAAAATCTACAAGAAACGTACTTACTGTCATATGATAGACTACAGCCCCTAATATAGTACCCAATACTGCAAAGCTCCGGATACTGCCGTCACATTTTAAAAATATTTGGCGAAACAGAAACAAGCCGCTGGCAATCCAAAAAATCAAGTCCTGAATGCCAATCACTAATCCACTGTGAGGTATTATGCGTCTTACTACTCTGAGCAAATCATAGATAGCCGTCAATAAAATCCCGCTGATCAGAAAATAGATCAATGCCTGGAGTTCATACTGGATATATCCACTCATAGGCTGCTACTGGAAAAGTCTTGACAATAAAGACTCGCTTTTTTGCCCCAGTGTTTTCTCCTCCGTATACACAAGGCTGTCGATTTTCCCTGTAAGCTCCACTTGGCCATGTTCGAGATTCAGTTGTTCCACGTGAAGGTTCTCTCCTTTTATCGTGATAACTCCGCTGCCTGACGCCAAGACAATCAATTTTTCGTCAAACGATCTGACATCTGACACACCCGTAATTTTTCCTCGTTCTCTCTGTTCCAGAAACACACTGTGAGAAAAATTCTTTTTCTTCTCTTCCAAACTGACTTCTCCTGGATCCCTTTATCAATAGTCTATGAGAATCCAGGAAAATCTATTCCTGCTCCCGGTCACAGATACCTGTACAGGTTCTCCGCCTCCTCTTTGCGTACGGTCTCCGCAATACTTAAGACCTCCACTTTTACATTTCTACTCCCAAACTGGATTTCAATTACATCCCCAGGTTTTACTTTCGCCGACGCTTTCGCAGGTTTCTCATTCACCAGAACTCGCCCTGCATCGCAGGCCTCATTGGCCACCGTTCGTCTCTTAATCAGACGGGATACTTTTAAAAATTTGTCTAATCGCATAGGATCTCCTTTCCTATTACACAAAAAAGGCTGGTGCACAAGGAATCTCCTCCTGCAACAGCCTTCTAAATCAATTATTGTTACTGTTCACAGCAACCAATTATTCTTCGTTTACCAGATCTTTTAATGCTTTTCCAGCTTTGAATTTAGGAGCTTTAGAAGCACTGATCTTCATCGTCTCACCAGTCTGAGGATTTCTTCCTTCTCTTGCAGCTCTCTTACTTACTTCGAAAGTTCCGAAACCAACTAACTGAACTTTCTCACCTTTCTTCAGTTCGTCAGACACTACATCGATAAAAGATTTTAAAACAGCTTCTACATCTTTTTTTGCCAGTTTAGTCTCTTTAGCCATAGCTGCAACTAATTCTGTTTTGTTCATGGTGTTTCCTCCTCTAATTGTTGTTCTCATGCTTGGTTTTGACTCTCTTGAGCCCAAAGAGTCCTATCATTAATTTATATACCCTTTCTCTATGTTTGTCAAGGAGTTTCCTTGATTTCCAATCAGAAATGTGTGACTTTCTGATACATTTCTGAAAATTACAAAAATCCCTTATTTTTCTCTCTGGCTTCTTTTTCCAGACGCTTTATTTCCTCCCAACTGGGTATCCCATCATAGTCCTTATAAAACTCAGATTTTCCAAAAATATGCGGATGTCTGCGAACCATCTTACGGGCTATCCCAGTTACCACATCCTCCAGGGTAAATAATCCTTCTTCCTGAGCAATCACACTGTGGAGCACCACCTGAAGAAGCACATCTCCCAGCTCTTCACACAGATTGTCCCACTCTCCAGTACTTTTCAAAAGATCAATTCCCTCGATCACCTCCGAGGCTTCTTCCTCCATACATACTTTCAGGCTTTCATGGGTCTGTGTGCTGTCCCATGGGCATTTCTCGCGCAGTATCTTTACAATCTCAGTCAACTCTTCGAATGTGTATCTCTTTTCTTCCATCATCACATCATAGAGTCAACCATATCCAAGACTGCTTTTCCCAACATATCTGATTTTTGATCTGCGTCCTCTAAAGAGGCTCCTTTGATTCCATAATAGAATTTAACCTTAGGCTCTGTTCCGGAAGGTCTCACGCACAGCCATGCGTCATCTGTCAGCTCGTAATACAGCACGTTGGAGGACGGAAGGCCGGTCGGTTTCACTTCTTTTGTGTCCAAATCTGTGATCGTGTCGTTTTTATAGTCTCTCACAGCAGTTACTTTGTAGCCTGCAATCTCCACCGGTGGTTTCTCTCTGAGCGTATTCATGATCTCCTGAATCTTCTGAAGTCCTTCAATTCCCTTTAAAGTTACCGACTGAATGGAATCTTTGTAATATCCATACTCTTCATACAGATCTATCATCGCGTCCCAAAGTGTCTTGCCTTGCGTCTTATAATATGCTGCCGCCTCACACAGAGCCATCGTAGCAACAATCGCGTCCTTGTCCCTTGCATAAGTTCCGATCAGACAGCCATAACTCTCCTCAAATCCAAACAGATAAGTTCCCTTCTTGCTGTTTTCGAATCCGAGAATCTGCTGTCCGATAAACTTGAATCCAGTCAGGACTTCAATCAGACGGATGCCATAGCCTTTCGCGATGGCGTCTGCCAGATTTGTAGTCACAATCGTCTTTATCAGCGCTCCGTCTTCTGGAAGGCCAAACAAAGCTTTCTTCTGGCTGATTTCATAATTTGCCAGAAGGCAGCCAGACATATTTCCTGTCAGATCATGGTACACTCCATCTTTATCTTTGACACGAACACCCAGTCTGTCCGCATCCGGGTCTGTAGCCAGGACCAAATCTGCATCCACTTCTTTGGCTAATTTCAATCCCAGCTCAAAAGCTTCCTCTGCCTCAGGATTTGGGTAGCTCACTGTAGGAAAGTTTCCGTCAGGCAGCTCCTGCTCCTTCACCACATAGACATTTTCAAACCCCAGCTCTTTTAAGATGCGACGGGCCGGAATATTTCCAGTTCCATGCAATGGAGTATATACAATTTTCAGATTTTTACTCTCCGCCTGAATGGCATCCATATGCAGAACCTGTTTTTTCAGCTCTTCCATATATGCATCGTCAATTGCCTGTCCGATTACTTCATAAAGTCCTGCCGCCGCTGCCTCGTCCTTGTCCATGGTTTTCACACGATTAAAATCTGTTACCTTCTTTACTTCTCCCATAATACCGGTATCATGAGGCGGAGTAATTTGGGCACCATCTTCCCAGTAGACTTTATAGCCATTGTATTCCGGCGGATTATGGCTGGCTGTGATGTTGATACCAGCCGCACAGCCCAGCTTTCTCACCGCGAAGGAAAGTTCTGGTGTTGGTCTGAGAGATTCGAAAATATACGCCTTGATTCCATTAGCCGCCAGACAAAGAGCAGCCTCCTGAGCGAACTCCGGCGACATGTTTCTGGAGTCATAAGCAATCGCAACTCCCTGCGCCCCTTTTCCCACAGAGAGGATATAGTTTGCTAACCCTTGCGTTGTCTTACGCACAACATAGATGTTCATACGATTTGTACCTGCGCCGATAACTCCGCGAAGACCTGCCGTTCCGAACTCCAGGTCCATATAGAACCTTTCCTTGATCTCATTCTCATCTCCTGCGATGCTTTTTAATTCCGCTTTGGTATTTTCGTCGAAGTACGGATTTTCTAACCACTCCTGATATACTTCTTTGTAATCCATGCTGGTACCTCCTATGACATTTATTTTTTGTAACGATTTCACCTTTTAGGAATGTTACATTTACCTAATTATATAACAAACCATCGAAAAAATAAATTAGAATTCCCAATTACAAAAACATTTTTTCTCAAAATCTTCCCACAGATTCTTCTGCTCTATCAGCTGCAGAATCTTTTCGACATTTTTCTCTGAAATCCAAGATTTTCTGTGTGTAAAATAATAGTTACCCAGCTTCCAATACTTTTCTGGATAGGAGAACCGTATCTGAAGATTTTCCAGTTCTGCCGCCGTAAGAGGCTTCTGTCTGTGGTACGCTTTGAGAATTTCTCTTGCCAATGAAACATCCCAGTTGTTCTTCTCTAAAACTTTTCTCATAAAGCGATACAAATCCGCCATGGGAACGTCAAAAGACCATTTTTCAAAATTGGTGACAGCGGTTCCCCGCTTTAGCATCAACACATTGTGCTGGTTATATTCCCCGTGACAAATACTTCCTTCTTCCAGTGCAGTCTGGCGCAGTTGCTGATACCCGGAAGTCTCCAGTCTTTTCAATGCTTGAGTACCCCTTTCCAAAAACCATTCTACACTGGACAGATAGGCTTTCTCAAAAGAATTACCCGCGCCCTTTTTGCGAATAAACTTTTGAATCCGCCTCAATTCCCGGTTATGCCTGAGATACTCCTCATCCAGTGGCTCCGCCACATACTCCTCACACACCGGTAGTTTCATAACTCTATGTAATCTAGCCAGCGCTTCCACGCTCTTTATCACATCCTCCTGTGATTTCGTGTCGCACTCTTTTCCTTCGTACCAGTTTTTCAAAACGTAGGGAATTCCTTCTTTGTCCACGCTGACCAGTTCTCCAGCCTGATTGACCAGGATCTGATCTACGTTTTCCCCACTCTGCTTCTGTACCTGCAGCAGAAACTCTCTTTGCTTTTCCAGTCTTTTTGCGGAACCGCGGAATTCTCTGAGAATCAACAGTCCTTTTTCTGTCTGGCACAACAAGGCGCCACGGCCCCGATAACTGCTCTTAGCAGTCAATCCATACTGTTCCAGTACGCTCAGTCCCCGATCATACAAAAGCAAATCCCCCTCATATTTTTGTACCTTCTATCTTATGAGACAGAATTGCTTTCTATGCGCGCCGCCGCAACACCAAGTTCCTTCCTATAGCATAGCAAAGTGGGCAAGCCCACTTCAGCTCCCTCATTCTTAAACGGTGCGCCCTGCTTTGCGTGCCGCCGCAACACCGCTTTGCGGTGAACTGCCTTGTTGCGGCGTGTACATCCATAGCAGAGCGTTTATGTTATAGGAAAAACCTTTTACGCATTAGCGTGACAAGTCTTTCCTATAACATAAAACAGAAGGGATTATTTGTCTGCCGCAAAAAATCCCTTCTGCAAATTTAATTTTACCTGCTCTGACTCTCCAACCGTCTCTTAGCCAAGGACAGCAGATATTCCTTTTTATTGTAATCTGGTTCGTCCAAAACTTTCTCCAGCAAAAAATCCAACATTTGGCCAATGCCTTTTCCCGGCTGCATTCCCATAGCAATCAAGTCTTTCCCTGTCACAGCCAAAGACTTCAGACTCAGACATTGGTTTGCCTCTAGAATTCCCTCATAGATCTGCTGTGTCTTTGTGATCTGTTCCAGCCTCTTTTCCCTGCCGAAATCACTCTTTGCCATGGTGTCCGCCAGCTGGACCTGCAAAAGAAATGGAAAAATATCTTCCCCCACCCGATTGACGGCTCTGCGAATTCCTTTTTCTACCGCTACAGGCTGGTAATCATGCCAATGTATGAGCCTGCACACTTTAGAGATCGTGTCATTGTCCATCTTCAGCCTCTTTAAAATCTCTGAGGCCATCCGCTCTCCCACGTCCTCATGTCCTTTAAAATGGTCCTGTCCCTGCTCGTCTGTCGTCCTCACCACGGGTTTCCCTACATCGTGCAGCAACATCGTCAACCTCAGCACTTTATCCGCCGGTACTGCCATCAGACTCACCAAGGCATGCCTTCCCACGTCGTAGCAGTGGTGAGGTGTATTCTGCGCCGTCTCCATCATCGCATCAAATTCCGGAAGAATCACCCTCGTAATTCCCGTCTCCCAGGCCGCCTCTAAATACTCTGGATGCTTTGAAGTCAATATTTTAACCAGCTCTACCTGAATCCGCTCCGCACTGATATGTTTCAGATTGGGGGACAACTCTGCCAAAGCCTCGTAGGTTTTTTCGTCTATAGTAAAGCCTAACTGGGCACTGAAACGAACGGCCCTCATAATGCGCAGCGCATCCTCTGTAAACCGCTCTTTAGGCTCGCCCACGGCCCGAATGACCTTTCCTTGGAGATCTCTCATACCTCCAAAAAGATCCACAAGGCCCTCTTCCTGATTATAGGCCATCGCATTGATCGTAAAATCTCGTCTCTTTAAATCCTCTTCCAGACTGGAAGTAAACGTCACCTCCTTTGGGTGACGAGAGTCCTCGTATTCTCCATCCAACCGATAGGTAGTCACTTCATATCCGTCATTTCCCAAAAGAACTGTGACCGTCCCATGCTGCAGCCCCGTGTCTACAGTCCTTCGAAACAGCTTTTTTACCTCTTCCGGTTTTGCGGAAGTCGTGATATCCCAATCGTCCGGCGTACGGGCCAGAATACTATCCCGCACACAGCCGCCCACCACATAGGCCTCGTAGCCATGGCTGTGGAGAATATCCAAAATCTCAGATACCTTCGGCGGAATCCAAAGTTTCATTTAATATGCTTTACCCCAGTAAACCATCTTCTTAGCCGGCTTTCCACAGCAAACACATTTGTCTGAAATCTGCTCCTGTTCAAATGGGATGCAGCGTGAAGTCGCCTGAGTGTCTTCTTTTATCTTGTCCTCACATTCCTGGCAGCCACACCACATCGCTTTTACAAAGCCCGGTTTCTCTTCGATGGTCTTCCTAAATTCCTCATAATCTCTGGCCTCATAGGTGTGGGCATCTCTATGGGCTCTCGCTCTTTCCAGCATCTCACGCTGCATGGTATCCAGAGTCTCCTGAACTTTCTGAGCCAAATCTTCAAAGCTCACGACAATCTTCTCCCTGGTATCACGGCGCACGATCACTGCCTGTCCATTCTCAATATCTTTCGGACCACACTCGATACGAACTGGAATTCCCCTCATTTCCTGTTCTGAGAATTTCCATCCCGGACTCTTATCACTATCATCCACCTTCACTCGGATTCCCGCTTTCTTGATCGCCGCCATCATCTCATCCGCTTTTTCGAGAACCCCTTCCTTCTTCTGCTGAATTGGAATAATCATCGCCTGAACCGGAGCGATTCTAGGCGGCAGCACCAGGCCACTGTTGTCTCCGTGAACCATGATAATTGCCCCGATCATACGGGTGGTCATTCCCCAGGAAGTCTGATGTACGTATTTCAGGGTATTGTCTCTGTCCGCATACTGAATGCCAAAAGCTTTCGCGAACCCATCTCCAAAGTTATGGCTAGTTCCGGACTGAAGAGCTTTTCCGTCATGCATCAACGACTCAATCGTATAGGTCGCCTCTGCTCCCGCAAACTTCTCTTTGTCTGTCTTTCTTCCTTTGATGACAGGAATCGCCAGCTCCTCCTCACAGAAATCCGCATACACATTCAGCATCTGAATCGTGCGCTCCTCGGCTTCCTCCGCCGTTGCGTGAGCCGTGTGTCCTTCTTGCCATAAAAACTCTCTGGAACGCAAAAACGGACGTGTTGTCTTTTCCCAGCGAACGACAGAACACCACTGGTTATAAACCTTAGGCAAATCTCTGTGTGAATGGATATCTCTAGCATAAAAATCACAGAAAAGTGTCTCTGATGTCGGCCGTACGCACAGTCTCTCCTGAAGTTCTTCCAATCCTCCATGTGTCACCCAAGCCACCTCCGGCGCAAAACCCTCCACATGATCTTTCTCCTTTTGCAGCAAACTCTCCGGGATAAACAGTGGCATGTACACATTCTCTACCCCTGTCTCTTTGAATCTGCGATCCAGCTCTCTTTGAATATTCTCCCAAATCGCATACCCAGCCGGCTTAATCACCATACACCCTTTTACGCTGGTATAATCCACCAACTCCGCTTTCTTCACAACATCCGTATACCATTGCGCAAAATCTTCTTCCATAGAAGTAATTGCTTCCACAAGTTTCTTTTCTTTCGCCATAATCCTACTCCTCTTTCATTATTAAAACAAAACGGGCAAAAGCTTTCCTATTACATAAAAAAGAATCCTGCCCCGCAGGATTCTCCGCCTGCGGCGGGTTGCATCAGCAACATTTTCATCTCCGCCGCAGTGCGATCCTACGGAGTATTTATGTTATAGGAAAGAATTTTCACGCATTAGCGTGACAAGGTCTTTCCTATAACAGAACAAAGTGGGCAAGCCCACTTCAACTCCCCCCAACCCCTCAATCTTTGAGGGGCGCGTCCCTCTTTGCGCGCCGCCGCAACACCGCCTCGCGGTGAAATTCCTCATTGCGGCGTGTGCATCCTGCCCGGAGGGCTTTTTATTGCATAGGGAACGAAGTTTCCTATGCAATAAAAAAAGCCCTCCAGTCCCAAAGGGACCGAAAGACTTCGGCGGTACCACCCTGTTTCACAGCTATCCAAAGAACACTGTGCACTTTCTCTCCGTTATCGCCGGAATACGCCCCGCTTTCGCTGGGAGGCTCCAAGGCCGGTTCCACTGGTCGCTCACAAGACTCTCTCACCATATGACTCTCTCTCTGGGGATCACTCACAGTGTACTATTCTTTTCATCGCCCGTATTTCATATTTAAAACACATTTTATTTAAAAAAGAATAAAATGTCAAGACCAAATTCGTCTGCTCTTTCAGTCCAAGATAGCCATTCAGCCATAGCAGCTCGGATTGGCTGCTGCACAACTTCTATCGCCGCATGACTGAATGGTTACAATCAAAGCTGTATTGTAATCTCTCTTCCCGTAGGACTGTACTGATAGTACCTAACCCCAGACGCGTCCAGCATTCTCTTCGAGGCAATCACCGCCGGAGTATTCGCATACTTGTCATTTCCATAGACAATCGTCTTAATTCCCGACTGAATAATCGCCTTTGCACACTCATTGCAAGGAAACAGCGTCACATAGAGCTTAGCCCCCTCCAGGCTGCCTCCGCGGTAATTAAGAATCGCGTTCAGTTCACTGTGTGTGACGTACAAATATTTTGTTTCCAGTTCCTCTCCTTCCCTGGCCCACGGAAAATCATCATCCGAACACCCAATCGGAAATCCATTATACCCCATTGACAAAATTTTATTATCCTCGCTGACAATGCAAGCCCCTACCTGAGAGCTCGGGTCCTTAGAACGCATCCCGGCCAACTGAGCCACTCCCATAAAGTACTCATCCCAGGTAATATAGTCAGAACGTTTCCGTATCTTTTTTATCATATCCTTCTCCTGTTTCCCGGCGAAGACTCGCCATTCCTACAGTCTCCGCCGCTTTGTCCCACCCTGTTTTAGTCCTCTTCCATCATACGGATTCTTCTGGCATGTCTCTCCTCGCCTGAAAACGGAGTATGTAAAAACGTATCCACAATTTTCACTGCCAGACCAGGCCCTACTACTCTTCCTCCTAATGCCAGCACATTGGCGTCGTTGTGAAGCCTCGTGGCCTCTGCACAGAAACAATCTGTACACAGCGCAGCCCGGATTCCCTTCTGCTTATTCGCTGTTATAGAGATTCCGATTCCTGTTCCACAGATCAGAATTCCCTTCTCACACTCTCCGTCTGTGATCGCTTTGCAGACTTTCTTTGCATAGACAGGGTAATCCACCGATGCTGTGCTGTCACAGCCAAAATCCTTATACTCGATTCCCTTCTCGCGCAAATATGCCAAAATCTCCTGTTTCAGTTCAAATCCGCCATGGTCACATCCAATCGCAATCATATTTTTTTCCTCCTGTTATCATCTGTTTATGCTGAATTTTCTCCCGGCCGGAGAAAAACTCCTCATCTTATCTGTCGTTTATTTTTTTCTCAGCCTGAACTACACGATGTCCTGCTGCCTTCAGCAGACGATTCATAATCGCCTGCCCCATTTTGGGAGTGTCAAAGGACTCCGAATAGATTGCCTCTACCTCGCATTGGTCAAAATCTCTGAGCACTTCATATAGATGCAGCGCAATGCCTTCTTCCTTTTTCCGGCTGCCGATACACCGGACAACTCCACTGGAATAGTAGGGGAAAGTCTCCTCTGTACCGATAATTCCTATCTGTCTTCCTCTTTTTGATGCCTCTTTCGCCTTTTGGTTGATGTAGGCCACCACGTATTCCGTACTGCCTTCCACGATCGTCAATTCCGCTTTCGGAGCATAATGCCGGTATTTCATTCCCGGCGCTTTCGGTCTCTGACTCGCATCTGCCCGCAGCAGGCCTTTGTCCATCTTCACCTCACCTAACAGCTCTTTCAGCTTTTCCAATGAGATATACCCGGGCCGTAACACAGTCGGTATTTTTTCTGTAAAGTCCACAATCGTGGACTCAATTCCGATTCCTACTTGGCCTCCGTCCAAAATCATATCCACCGCCCCTGTCAGATCTTCCTGTACATGAGCTGCCGTGGTTGGACTCGGCCTTCCGGATGTGTTTGCGCTTGGGGCAGCTACGAATCCTCCTGCCGCCAAAATCAGTGCCTGGGCCACCGGATGGCTGGGATAACGGACAGCAACACTGTCCAATCCTCCGGTCGTCTCATAAGGCACCTCCTCGGACTTAGGCAAAATCATCGTGAGCGGTCCCGGCCAACATGCCTCAGCCAGTATCTTTGCTTTCTTCGGGACTCCCGTCACAATTTTTTCCAAATCCTCCATCCGAGCAATATGTACAATCAGCGGATTGTCTGACGGCCGCCCTTTCGCAGCATAGATTTTTTCCGACGCCGCCGCATCCAAAGCATTTCCGCCCAATCCATAAACCGTCTCGGTGGGAAACGCAACCAGACCGCCTTCTCTAAGAATTTTCCCCGCCTGGCTGATGATATCCTGTTCCGGCTTCTCTGCATTCACTTTACAAATCAATGTCTTCATCTTTCATCCCTCATTCGTGAAAGCCGTTCAAGCTTCGTGGTTAATTCAATAACATTCTTTTATTTTACCTTATTTTCAAAAAACCATCAACTGAAACATTTTTCATCGGTCAAATAGGTAAGGGACCGCTGTCCGGGAGCTTATACAGTAAAGAAACCTCTGCCGGCAGAGCAAAGGTTTCCTTTATCAACTAAGCAAAAACTATTGTTTTTTCCTGACTTATCTTTTGAAAAATACTGTCATCTCTGACTGTACCTGCACTAGCTTTGAGGTATCTGCCAAAAACACGATTCATATGTGAATGATCTGCATACCCCGCACACTGCGCTACATAGGATAATGGCAGCCCCGGATAACATTTCATCAACAAATAAGCATACTGAACTTTGATAATATTGCACAAATTCTTTGGACTCGTCCCCACATACCGCTCAAACAGCATATCCAGATATCGCTCCGTATAGCCAGTCTCCACTGCCAGCTTCTTCACAGCAATCAAGCCTCTCGTCTCATACATACGCTTGCAGCAATAGCCCACAATCCGTTCGCTTCCATCTTCCTCCAAAAGCAAGCTTCTTACGAATTTCACTGCCAAGTGAATTTTCTGCTCGAAATCTGGTGTTCTCACAATTTTCTCTGTGTAACCTTTAGTGTCTCTTAAAAACTGCTTCAGCTCTGTCGGTTTATACACAATTTCCCCGATAGAATTATGAAAAATATGACATGTAGCCCCCGGCATAAATCTCACACCAAATATACTCTCCGGATTTGTAAACTGAAAATTCTGAGGTTCCAACACCCCTGCACTGACATACACTTTTGCTTCTCTTCCACTCGAGACAAAAATTAAATCTGTACACCCGTCTGGAATTACCGGTATCTTTCCTTCCCGCTGCTTTCTGCCATCAATCTCATAAAAATCTGCCACAATCCCGGCCATCCCATCCTGACTTTCGGCAATTCTTCCTCTATATCTTCCAGCCGTCCGTTCAAATCCCGGTTGCCAAGGAAGGTATTTATAATCCTCAAACACACCACAGCGTTCCAATAGCTTTATCTTATTGACTCTCTCTTCCATATCCACTCCTCGGGACAAGAAGAGTAAGAAAGCAATATACAAAAGACTTAGCAGCTACGCATATTTTCTAATTGATGGAAGCTTTGTCCTCAACTCCTAATACGTTGCGGTACACTTCAAATGATTCCCGCACAGCCTCTGATACCTTATCTTTTTCCTTCACACCTTCCTCAAAAATGCTAATAATCATCTGGTGATCTCTCAGAGCACGCTGTGCGTCATATGGAGAGGTCTTCGTCATTGGTTCCTCAAAAATCTCGATCAGTAAATTTCCAATCTCATAGATAAATGGATTGTCGCATATCTCTAACAACAACTTATGAAATGCAAAGTCGTCCTCTACTGTTGCTGTTCCAGCTTCACTTTTTTGACGAAAACGTTCCACTTCTTCTTTCAACCTTTCCAGGCTACTTTCCTCTATACGGTTTCTCGCAAAACGCACAACAGCTTCTTCAAACATCACGCGAAAATCATACAAATTCTGAGGTGAACTGTCCAACATCGCAAGTTTAAAAATCAACGGCATCATAATATTCGGTTTGACTGTATCACATACCCTGCTTCGTTTTCCCTGGCGAATCTCCACGACTCCGATCATCTGAAGCATTTTTAACGCCTCTCGGATACTGGATTTTCCAACTCCCAGCAGATTACACATCTCCTGTTCGGAAGGCAGTTCATCTCCTGGCCGCAGTTCTCCATGAACAATGGCTTTTTCCAACCATACTACCACACGTTCTGACAGGTTTTCCGTTTTTAACATCATTCCCTGTACTTTCGGCTGCTCCACTTTTTTCACATCTCCCCTCTGAAATCTACTGGTACTTTTTGGTATTCGGCTATTATTATAACAATTTTCAACCATCATTACAACAAGGTTTACAGGAATTATAAGCCTTGACGTAACAGTTCAGCCTTTCGGCTTCACTGTCATAAATGCATGCACACAGACTGCGATTCTCTCAGTCTGGCGCCTGCAGTCCTCGGGGTCCCGCTGCAAATGCAGCGTGACGCCTCGCGGGACAGTGTCAGGCTGTCTGTTACGCTTTGACAACTATACCTCTCTGCCTTGTCAGCTAGTCTTCTCACTTTTCTTGCCCCTCATATAGCATCAATTCCATCTCTGCATCGCTGCACCCTCGTCAGATGAAAGACTATTATTCGCATACAATCTGAGAATTCCTGCCCTCACATCTGTCTCTTTCAGCTTTGTAGTCTGTTTTCTCCTATCCAATTCCTCTTCTCCTACATCCACACGAAGAGTCCGATTGGGAATATCCACCTCTATCATATCTCCATCTCTCACATAGGCAATCATTCCTCCCTCACTTGCTTCCGGTGATACATGTCCTACAATCGGTCCATAATTAAACCCTGAAAATCTTCCATCCGTCACCAGCCCAACACTGGTATCCAACCCTAAATCTACCAGGGCATCTGCTGTCAGCATCACCTCTACTAGACCAGGAGCTCCTCTTGGCCCTGCATACCGTATTACGATGACATCTCCTGCATAAATCTTCCCTGAAATCAGCGCTTCAAAAGCTTCCTCATCACTGTCATACACCCTGGCCGGCCCCTTAAAATGGCGCATATTCTCTTTGACTGCTGCTGTACGAATAATCGCCCCTCTTTCGGCAAGATTTCCCTTGAGTACAGCCAATCCGCCATCCTCACAGATTGGCGATTCCACACTATGCACGATCAAATTTGGTTTTTTAGAAACCTCCCGAAGAATCTCTTCCCAGGTCTGCCCCGTACATACCTGCGCCTGTGTATTGATTAAATTTTCCAGTTGTTTCAAAATGGCAGGAACTCCTCCCGCAAGGTATAGCTTGTCTACCGTATACTCTCCCGCAGGCCTAAGATTCGTAATCGTCGGCGTCCTTCTACTGAGTTCATCAAAATCCTGAAGTGTGACCGGAAGCTCCAATTCCTTTGCAATACTCAGAATATGCAAAACCGCATTGGTAGAACCTCCGATTGCCAAGTCCGCCATAATCGCGTTTTTCAGTGCACCTTCCGTTATAATAGAAGAAACTCTTCTGTCGTTTTTGACCATCTCTACAATCTGTCTTCCCGTTTTCCTAGCACTGACAAACTTATCTGTCACGACACCAGGAATCACAGAAGTACCTGGAAGTGTCATTCCCATGGCCTCGGCTATAATCTGCATGGTATTCGCTGTCCCCATCACAGGACACGCACCAAAAGAAGCACATGCCTTCTGTTCCATTTCCAAAAGCTCCTGGGAATTTCCTTCTTTCTTCGCGGCAGCTCTCCCAAACACCCTTTCGTTGACATCAGATAAAACCAGCTCTTTTCCCTTCCTATTCCCCGCCAACATCGGGCCGGCTGTCAGCAACAATGACGGTATGTCCAGCCGCGCGGCGGCCATCAAAGTTCCCGGAACAATATTATCACAGCCACAAGTCATCACTACACCGTCAAACAACTGTATCTTGCTGACGATCTCAATGCTACTGCACACCACATCTCTTACAGCCATCTCGTAACGCAGACAATTTGTGCCAATTGCTATGTTTCCACAGGTGGAAGGAACACCAAATTCAAAAGGAATTCCCCCAGCCTCCCAAATACCTGCTTTCACAGCTTCTACCAATGGCCTGAAATGCGCGTGTCCAGGTGACGCCTCACTGAACGTATTGGCAATCCCAATATGAGGCTTGTTCATATCCTCCGGATCATAACCACATCCTTTATAGACAGCTCTTCGGTGCGCTGCTTTTTGCCCGTTAAAATATTTACTCTTAAATCCTCTGTCCTTCTCCATATACCCTCCATCTTCTAACAGCCAAACACTTTTTGCCTTCTAACGAAATGGAGTCGGCCACGAAAAGCCAACTCCATCTCTCATGCCCCAGAGACAGACCAGTAAAGACTCGCTCTATCGATATGACTTTTCCAAAATCTCCTCCACATCCTCTTTTGTTAAAACGTACGGGTCAAAGTCAAAGCCTATCCCTGTCGAGATCTCCGCGATACGTTTGATGTCCTCTTTTCTCACACCAAACTGCGACATTGGCAAATCCCGCATTTCTGTCTGAGCCATCAGTTTTGTCAGACCACTTAGGAAAGAACTTCCTGGCCTTCCCTCTTCCTGTTCCTCTCCCATAGCTCTTCCCAGCTCTTGGAATTTATCTGAAACATAGCCTCTGTCTATCACTAATTTATAGTAAGCCTCCGCCGTCACAATCAGGCTTGCTCCATGAACAAAACCTGGAAAAAGCCCACTCATACACTGACCGATAATATGAGGAGAAATTGTTGCGGAAAGTGACTGTGCAAAACCACACAGCACGTTCGCAGCATAAGAAATATTCACCCTAGCCTCTAGATTCTCCCCATCTTCTGCCACCACAGGCAGCCATCTCGTGATGAGCTTCACGGCCTCCAGACAATAGATGTCTGTCAATTTGCATCCACAGGTTGCTATATAACACTCCACTGCATGGAACAAAGCGTCAAAACCTTGATATAAAGTCAAAGTCCTAGGCAATGTCAACATTAACTCTGGGTCAATCACAGAAATCACCGGAAACACGGCGTCTGTTCCGAAATCTAGTTTCTCTTTTGTCTGCTCATTGGTAATCACACACCAAGGATCACACTCTGTCCCAGTACCGGCTGTCGTCGTAATAGTCATCACAGGAAAAGCGCCTTTTACCTCTTTGCGGCCGCCGGTTCCTGCCTGTGCATAATCCCACAAATCCCCTTCATTGACCATCATAATGGAAGCCGCTTTTGCAGTGTCGATACTGCTGCCTCCTCCCAATCCGATAAAAAAGTCACAATTTTCTGTCTTTGCCAGCTCTGCCGCCTCCATGACTCCTTTTCTAGTAGGATTAGGAGTCACCTTATCATAAACGACACTCTCTATCTGATTTTGGCTTAAATATTGCAGAACTCTACCCTGAATCCCTAATTTTTCCATCAGACCATCTTCCGTCACACAGATCAATGCCTTCTTGCCCGGCAACTTCATAGACGCCAACTCTTTTAATTTCCCCGGACCAAAAACTACCTTTGTCGGAATATAACTGCAAAATTCAAACATAGGTTTTTCCTCCTGTTTCTCAACACTTCACATTTTCTGCTTTTTTCAACAGTTTCTCCGCAGTTCGTTTTGCCTCCTCTGACACTTCAGGTACCGGTTTTCTCGGCACTCCACAGTCGAAGCCCTGCAAATTCAGACAGTATTTGCACAATCCCGGCTCCGTATTTCCGTCTTTCTCCTGATATAGGAGAATAGGAAGAATCTCTTCATAAATACGACGGGCTTCCTCATATTTTCCTTCTTTTGCCAACTCATATATCTTCACATACTGTCTCGGCGTAATATTAGAACCGGCATTGATCAGAGCATCCGCACCTGAGGCCAACGCTGATAAGGCCAGTGAATCAAATCCATTGGATATCTTCAAATTCGGGTTGTGTGCATTTTCTAAGATCAACTCCATAGTGTGTTCCATACCAGTCGTGTTCTTAACGGCCACAAACAACCCTTCTCTGCCCCAACTTACAATTTCCTCCGGTGAAAACTCAATGCCAGTCTCACCAGGAAAATGATAGAGAATTAATCCCGCTGTTGTATTTTCTTTAATCGCACGAAAATGTTCCAACATCGCTTCTTTTGTCACTGGAATTGCAAAAGGCGGCAGAGCCAATACATAATCTGCCCCTATTTCACCAGAATACTTCGCTAACTCCACCGTATCCTTCGTCGTGTTGCAGGTAATCCCTGCTACAATGAACACCTCTGTATCTTTTGCAGTCTCCACCGCGGCAGAGATCACTTTCTTCCGCTCATAGATATCCATCATCGTAAACTCTCCAGTTCCCCCGCTCACAAGAATTCCATGCACTCCCTGATCTATAAAATGTCTGGTTAACATCCTCACCATCTCTTCGTTTACACTTCCATCCTCATGAAATGGAGTCACCATTGCCACTACTACGCCTTTGAATTCTTTCATCTTTCTTCATCCTTTCTCAATGATTTGCCAGTTGATATATCTTCTCAATTTGCGGTTCCTTCATCACGATTAAATTTCCTATCGTGCGCTTTCCGCCAAAGGTGCATTTGCGCGCTAACTTCGTAATCTCTTCCTGCGTCATTTTACGTCCTATTAACTGTGAAACCGAGATCGGCATTCCAAGCCCGGCAAAAAAGCCCTCTGTAGCCTGAATTCCTGCCTCAGCAGCCTTCCTATCTTCACTTTCTGCTATTTTCCAGACATTACGGGCATATCGTGCGAACCGTCTTTCCCCTGCATCTAAGGTGTAATTTGCCCAAGAGCCCCACACTGCGGCCAGTCCAGCTCCATGGGCCACCTGATACTCCGTACTCAACTCATGCTCAATCTGATGAACTGCCCAGTCCCCCGGCATTCCGAGCCCTGTCAAATCGCAATGGGACAGACTGCCACACCACATAAGTTCCGATCTCGCCTGATAGTCATCCCCTTGCTTCAATGCTATCGGCGCATATTTTATTACCGTTCTCAACAAACTTTCTGCAATGTTATCTGTAATTTCATTGTCCCATCCATACGACAAATATCTTTCCAGCGTGTGCATCATGATATCTACAACTCCGCAGGCTGTCTGATAGGCAGGAAGAGTATAGGTCAATTCTGGATTTAAAATCGCAAATTTGGGTCTGAGAATCGGATGATTCAACCCCTTTTTCATCCCCCCATTTTTCTGCGAGGTGATTACAGATGCCTGGCTGCTCTCGCTGCCAGACGCTGGAAGGGTCAAAATACACCCCACTGGAAGCATCTTTTTCGGTTCCGCTAAGTGCTCATAAAAATCCCAAACATCTCCCTTATATTCCGCCCCCAAAGCGGCAGCTTTGGCCGTGTCAATCACACTTCCGCCTCCTACGGCCAACACAAAATCAATTTTTTTCTCTCTTATCAGCTCGATACCATCATACACTCGTTCCAGCAACGGATTCGGCTGTACATTCCCCAAGCACCAAAAAGAAATTCCCTCGTCTGCCAAAGCGCTTTCTACCCTGTCTAGAAGCCCGCTTTTTCTCGCACTGCCACCTCCATAGACAAGCAATACCCTAGAGCCTCCTTGGGCTGCAATCTCACGCCCCACCTCCCATTCCATGTCCTTTCCAAACAAAATTTTGGTGGGAGAATAATAGACAAAACCATTCAAAGCTCTTCCCCCTTTTCAAATACATAGATCTTACCTTGTTTCATTTTCATAATCTGGTGGTCCTGTATCCTGTCATAATTTTCTCTCTCCACTGTGTAGACCGGCACATCGACACCATACAGCTCCTGTCCTATCACAGCCCCCATTGCCAATATCCCTTCAGCCTTACACAGTATGAATCCGGAAGGCGCGATTCCCACCCGAATCATCTCCAATAAAATGCCTGTAGATGAACAGGACCCCTTGCTCTGGGGCATACATAGTATCTTACCTGTCAAGCTCTGCCCACACAGTTTGCTTCTTTGGTCAATCACACATCCTGTCTGCGCGTCTACACCGCCCCAGAAGCTTAGCCCTCTTTCTTCTTTCAGTACTTCCGCGAAAGCACTGCCTTCCACCACAGAAAACGCAGTCATTTCCCACAAGGTCCCATCACCCTTCCTTCCACTGCGCTTCGCACACAATCTACCATTCCTCTAAAGTACACCGATGCTTTCAGATGTCCCGGCGCATAGTAGGCCATCTTCCCTGAATTTGTCACCACTCGCTTCAGCTTCCAGTCATTCATCGGTTGGTTTAAAATACAGCCGTCCCGCATAAACTCAATGCCCCAATCTTCCATTTTTCGCGCCAAGCCACTCCTAGACAACAATTGGTAGACCATATCGCTCGTCTGTACAAGAAACCGTACCTGTTCATTCTTTTTTCCTATTTTCAAATACCTGTACAGATATTCCATCTGGTCATAAGACAGGTGGGGACACCCAATTAAGACCAAATCCGCGCTTTGCGCTTCTTCTCTCTTCTCACTAAGATGCGTCAATTCTTCATACGCATGCCAATACATTTCCTCATCCACCGCCACATTACGCGTATCCTCTTTTCCCTGCGTCGCTTCTTTCAGGGTCCGCGCTTCCGGAGTACAACCTATCACATGGAACATCCCAACCGACCCTGATGCGGCTGAGGCAGCACTAAAAGCCTTCAAATGTTCCTTCCCGACAAAACTTTCCGCGCCAACGACAGCCGGTATCTCCTCCTTGACATCCTTTCCCACCAGGTAGCCCAACACAGCGAAGGCAGAAGGGTCTTCCAAATATTTCATCGGTATTTGACTGATATCATAGACGACTTTCGCCGCCCGATTTTCCGTTTTGTGAAGTCCCATATATGGAGCTCTCCCGACCAAAGCACAGCAAAGATCTATCAAATCTCCATATCTCTCTGTGCGTGCCCCCAGAATGGAATTCGCATAATTCACCGCATTCGACTCAGCCCAGGCGATATGTGTTCCAAAACGCGGTACATTGCCATATTGATAGGGCGAGCAGGTCCAAGTGGGAATACACCCCATATTTATGTAAGCGTTTTCCATTCTCTCGCACTTCTTTGCAAATCCCACAGGAACTTGAAATTTCTCCCATTCGCGAATATCACGGGAAGTAATATTCAAAGAAGTGGGGACTGCCACTTGTCCTCCCAGCTTTTCCATCTTTTCAGCAAAATCCAATCCCGCGTCCCAGACCGCTGAGTAGGAGCATCCGTCAATATGCGCTGACTCCACAGAAATCATTTCTTCGGCGCCGTAGATTTCTCCCATTCTGCTGAGGATTTTCATAGCGACGCGCTTCGCCTCGCCATGCTTCCCCGACAGCATCTCCTGTTCATATGTATTAAGCTTCACAGCCCTTCCTTTCTCAGAGTCCCAGATAAGCTTTCTTCACCTCTTCGTTTTCCAGCATCTCTTTTCCAGTTCCCTGTGTAATAATAGAACCCGTTTCCAGCACATACGCCCGATCGCAGATTCCCAGGCTCATCATTGCATTTTGTTCCACCAACAGTACCGGGATTCCTTCTTCTTTGATCTTCACAACGGTCTTTGCTACAACCTCCACATTCATAGGAGAAAGTCCCAACGATGGTTCATCCAACAATAAAATCTTAGGATTGGACATCAGCCCTCTTCCAATTGCCAGCATCTGCTGCTGTCCTCCACTCAGGGTTCCTCCCTGCTGCTTATAACGTTCTTTCAAAATCGGAAACATATCGTAAATTCGAGCTTCATTCTCCGCGAACCTGGCTTTATCCTTGCTGAGATAGGCCCCCATTTCCAGATTCTCCCGGACTGTCATCGTGGAAAAAATTCTTCTTCCCTCTGGAACCAGGCAGACCCCTTCTTTGACAATCTTATTTGTTTTCATCTGCGTCAATTCTTTTCCCTGAAAGGTAATGGAGCCAGAGTTTACACAGACCAATCCAACGATAGACTTTTGGGTGGTACTCTTCCCTGCCCCATTATTCCCAATCAACGCCACGATTTCATTCTCATTCACTTCGAGAGACACATTTTGTAAGGCGCGAATCTGTCCATAGGACACATTGATATTATCAATTTTTAACAAATCGGTCCCTCCTTCCCATGGCACTGCCCAGGTAAGCTTCTATAACCTTAGGATCTTGACGTACCGTCTGCGGAGAACCCTCACAAATCTTTTCCCCCTGAGCAAGTACATTGATTCTGTCACAGAGATTCATAATCACCTTCATATCGTGTTCGATAATCAACACAGTAATCTTTAATTTTTCCCGAATATCCGCCACTAAAATTTGAAGGGCGTCCTTCTCCACCTCATTCATACCAGCCGCTGGCTCATCCAGCAGCAAAACTTTAGGTTTCGCTGCTAACGCTCTGGCAATCTCAAGGCTTCTCTGCTCTCCATAGGGAAGGTTTCTGGCAAAAACATCTTTTTTCTCAATCAGATTTACAAATTCCAGCATTTGAAGGCTGTATTCTCGACTACGTCTCTCGTCTTCCTTTATCTTTGGCAGTCCCAGAATGATAGGCAGCCATTGGCTTTTCGACCAGTTATGACATCCTGCCAGCACATTTTCCAAAGCGCTGACATTGGAAAACAGTTTGATATTTTGAAAAGTTCTGGCCATCCCCATCTTCACGCGATTGTGAGTGGGAACTGTATTGATATTTTTTCCTAAAAATTCCACGTTTCCAGAGGTCGCCGGATAGACACCTGCGATAATATTAAACATCGTAGTTTTTCCCGCTCCATTCGGTCCGATCAAGCCAATGATCTCTCCCTCTCGAATCTCAAAACTAACGTCGTTCAATGCTTTTACACCGCCAAAAGCCTTGCACACATGTTCTGCTCTCAATATCACTGACATTTCACCGACCTCCTTGCTGTCCCTTTTTCGCTTTTTTTCGTTTTCTCGAAAGGGTATCCCAGATCGAGGTGCCACCTACCACATAGGAACCAATGATTCCCTGTGGTCTGAAAATCATACACAGTACCATGAGTAGACCAACAATAATCATGCGATAGACATCGAAGGTTCTCATCACCTCCGGTAAAAGCGTCAGTACAATTGCTCCCAGTACTGGGCCGATAGTCGTGCCCATCCCCCCTAAGATCACCATACAGAAAATGTTTACGGAAATCTGAAACGTATACTGGTCTGGGCTGATAAAGGTAATATAATGCGCATAGACACTGCCCATCAGGCCTGCGCAGAACGTTCCAATTCCAAAGGCCAGTATCTTATAATTTCTCACATTCACACCGATAGCCATGGCTGCCAGGTCATCCTCCCGAATCGCAATCAGTGCCCGGCCAACGCGAGATTTCACCAGCCTATAAATCACCAGCATCACCAACAACGTAATGGCTAAAGCTAGATAGAAAAACTGCACGCGTCCAAATTTAATTCCAAACAATGCCGGCTTCGGTATCGCAGTGATTCCCATCGCTCCATTTGTCAGCCATTGTTCATTCAGCTCAATCAAACGTACAATCTGTCCAAATCCCAGCGTTACGATCGCTAGATAATCTCCTCTTAAATTCAGCGAGGGAATCGCGATAATCATCCCGAAAATGCAGGCGACGACACCCGACAACAAAACCCCCACCCAGATTGGAAATCCAAGCTTTCCCACCAGAATCCCCGAAGTGTAGGCTCCAATCCCCCAAAACGCTGCGTGAGCCAGGGAAAACAACCCTGTATATCCTAAAATAATGTTCATAGAACAAGCCAGTCCCGCATAGATGGCGCACATCACCATCAAGTGAATGATATAATTCTGGTGTATCACCAAAGGACCAATTAGGGCAAAGGCCAGGAGAAAGATTCCGATGACTTTTTCTCTGTTCCAAGTTCTAAACTTTTCTCTCATCTTATTCTCCTCCTTTACACCTTACTCTTCTTAGCCATGATTCCAGTAGGTTTAATCAGCAGTACAAGAATCAGGACAATAAACGCAACTGCGTCCCGATATTGAGAAGAAATATAAGTAGCCCCTAAAGACTCTGCAATACCGATTAAAATACCTCCCACCATTGCTCCGGGTATATTTCCGATTCCGCCTAAAATCGCCGCGGCAAACGCTTTATTTCCTACAGACTGACTCATGGTAGGATAAATGGCGTCATATTGTGCTGCCACGAGAAATCCTCCAATAGCTGCAAGCCCTGAACCGATGGCAAAGGTCATGCTGATTACATGGTTTGTGTTGATTCCCATCAGTCTAGCAGCCTCGTTGTCCAAGGCGGTAGACCTCAGAGCTTTTCCCGATCTTGTCCTTCGCAGATACAAAGTCAGCCCGAGCATCATGACTATAGCTACCGCTAAGGTAATGATCTGCAAATTGCTAATTGTAATTCCACCAGGAAGATTAAGCTGTGTCACTGAGAAATCTAAATGAGAACGAATACTCTTCGTACCGGACCCCCAAATCAATTGGGCCAACACCTGTAAGATAATAGATACCCCCATCGCACTGGTCATAGCGGCCAACCTCGTAGAGCCTCTCAACGCTCTGTAGGCTAAAAACTCTATCAAAACACCCATAATCGCGCACATGGTCACGGAACACAAAATCGCTATCGGAAGCGGCAAATTTGAGCCCAGTAAAATCAATGAAAAATATGCTCCGAACATCATTACATCTGCATGGGCAAAATTTACAAAGAATAGGACGCCGTATACCATACTGTATCCCAATGCAATCAGAGCAAATACGGACCCCAAAGTAATACCGTTTACTAGATTTTGAATAAACAAATTTCCATCCCCCTTTCCTTATTGTTCTGTACTAGAGGCCCCAGTCAGGATAACTTTTTATCCTGACTGAATAGCCCTCCCATCCCTATTCACTGGCTTCGCAGTCTGCTCCTATTCTTCTAAAAGTACAAATTCTCCCTCTTCCACGATACAGCGTTTCAAAGGAATATTGACATCTCCATTTTCATCAAACGTACAGTCTCCTGTCACTCCTTGATAAGACATCGTCGCCATGTAATCCCTGATAGCTTTGCGGTCCGTTCCCGCATTCTCAATCGCTTCGATGACAATCTTTCCACAGTCGTATCCCTCTGCCTGGAAAATAGAAGGCATCTCGCCGTCATATTTTTCCTGATATTTTTTGATAAAATTCTGCACATTTTCACTTTGGTCTGATGTGATAAAAGAGGTCAAAACCGTGGTTCCGTCTGCCGCCTCGCCACCTACTTCGATGAAAGCATCTGTAAACAGCCCGTCCGTCGCATATCTTGGTAAATCAAGTCCTGCATCTTTCATCTGTTTCATAACCAAACCGGACTCGTTGTAATCTACGCCCATTAAAATCGCATCTGCCCCAGATTCTCTAATCTTAGAGATAATAGAACTAAAGTCTGTCTGCTCTCCTGTCAAAATCGACTCCGTACACACAATCTCACAGCCTGCCTCTTCTATGGCAATCTGAGATTGCTCCAATACTCCTGCCCCGTAATCATTATTCTCATACAAAATAGCAAATTTCGTGTGCCCGTCCGAGATTGCACCTTTCGCCATTGTCTGAGCTAAAACCACATCAGAATTTTTGATTCTGAAAATATATTCTCCTGCATTCGTCACTTCTGGTGAGGAGGAGTCTGGTGATAGAGCTACTACTCCCGCTTCCTCGTAGATAGGGGCCGCTGCAAGGGTACAGGAGCTCTTCAGACTTCCTATGATAGCTACAATCTTCTCATCCGCACTCATCATATTTGCCACACTGGCAGCCTGATTAGGCTCCGCCTGGTCATCCTGGGCATCAATGACTACTTCTTTTCCATCAATTCCCCCAGCCTCATTGCACTCATCCACAGCCATCTGAATCCCTTCCAATATCATTTCTCCGTTCAAAGCCACAGAGCCTGTCATAGGAAGGCTCGCACCGATGGTGATCGTATCACTGCCGCCTGCAGATGCCTTCTCTCCCCCATCGGAAGAACTCTCAGTCTCTCCCCCACATGCCATCATACTTACTAAAACAGCCGAGACCAACAGTACACTTAACATTTTCTTTAACTTCATCTGGTTTCCTCCTCATTTTCTTCTTCCCGGAAATACAATCCCACGAACAGTAAATTTGTGAGATTCCTGCTTTATGTGTTACATATTGTCAACGGGCCTTACACTGCCGGCTGCGAAAGACCCAATTTCCAATCTTAGTTTTTGCTTTTTTATCTATATCTCATCTCTATATAATCTCTGAATAGTCCTAAAATCTACTCAGTCTCAAAGGTTCCATATCAAACTCCGTGACTTCTCCCGACAGCAGTTGGGTCATCAAAACACCTGTAATTGCTGAGAGTCCAACCCCATCCCCCTCGTGTCCGGTAGCCACATAATAACCGTCAACCACTGTATCTGAAATAATCGGCATATGATCCGGTGTATACGCACGAATTCCCGCATAACTACGAATCACTTTCACATCAGCCATAGCCGGAAAGAATCGGATTCCTCTGAGTGCAATCGCTTTCATCACTTCTATATCTACTTTTACATCATCCATATCTGTGAAGTAGCGGCTGCTGCCCAGGAGAAAATTGTTTCCTCCGGTCGGTTCATAGACCAGAGCAACCCCATACTTCTCCATCAGAGACGTCACAGGGCGTACATAGTCAGAACTTTGGAATTTCGCCATCATATAACCGAATTCCATGACTTTTTGCTTCGCCAGCTGGACGGTCGGCTCCGACACCAAAATCTGTCCCTGCCTAGGCTTTACAGGAATCTCAATCCCTGACATCGCCCCTACCCTTGCCGACTGAATTCCTGCGCAGTTCACCACCCGTTCTGTCCAAATTTCATAGTCAGGTGTGGACAATACAAAGCCTTTTCCGCTTTTCTTCACCATCGTCACGGGCTGATGAAGCAGAAGTTCTCCCCTGTATTTTTTCAGTCCCTCCGCCAATCCGTAACACAGCCCCATCGGATACAGACAACCATCACCATCAAACCACATGCCCCCAGCCAAATCCCTGGCCAGATAGGGCTCTCTCTGGGCCAATTCGTTTGGGTCCATCATATGGACCCCAGTAATGCCGTTTGCCTTAAAATCCTCGCACAGCTTTTGGCCCATTTCCATCTCTTGCTCATTTTCCATAACCAACATGCTGCCCCGTCGTTCCCACTGGAAGTCATAATCCAACTCGTCACTCAATTCATCCAGAAGCTCCTGGCTTCTCGCCGTCAGACTCGTATCATAACCAGGCATTTTATCACTGACCAAAACATTTCCATCACAGCGGCTGGAAGTAAACTGTGCGCTGTCTCCAGCGTCAATCAAAGCCACCTGAAAACCTGCCTTTGCCGCATAATAGGCAACCGCAGACCCGATCACCCCTGCTCCGATCACGGCTACCTCGGTCTGTCTCTTACTCATCTTTTGTTCCCCCTCTCGCAAGCTCGCCGAATGTAACCGGACGAACCGGCGGTCTGCTGGTAGCTGGTGAAATTTCCTCAGACATTCTACCTGTCTCCTCTGCCAAAATCTTCATTGTCAGCTTTGAGCAGGTTCTGCCCTGGCAAAGACCCATTCCACTTCTTACGCGTCTCTTCACCTCAGTGACTGTCCTCGCCCCATGCTCCCGGATTGCTCTTCGAATCTCGCCGGCAGTGACTTCCTCACATCTGCAAACAATCATCTCATCCGGTATCTTGTCATTTCCCTTCGCATTCTCCCAGGGATCTTTCACCTCTGCCACACCTTCCCTTTGCATGGTTCTCACCTGGTCCGCATGTACTTTCGGAATCGCAATGGTGATTACTGCTGTGTGATCGTTTTTTTTCTTATTTACAATTCTCACGACTCGTCCGGTACACACAAATTCTCCCGCCCGGTTCAGCGCCTGTATCTCATCCCCTACAACGGGCTGAGGCAAATATTCAAACGGAAACGTCACCGTCGCCTCCTGCTCACTGTATGTCTTGTCTACCACAAAAATCGCGAGACCTGGACATAATGCCACACAGTTTCCACATCCCACGCACAAATCCAGATCAATTCTCGGTGTGTTGGTGATCGGAGACCCCACATGAATCGCGTGCACAGGACAGGATTTCTCGCAGGGATTGCAGGGAATCTGCTGCACACACTCTGAAATTGCCACCGGCCCTCTACGAAATCGTTCTTCACTCGGCCAGTTGTTTGCCTCTTTGATCTCAAGAATAGACGGATAGCCGTCATATAAAATTCCTCGATTTTCCACTCAGCACCCTCCCCCCATAATTCTATCCTTCGCATTCCTTCTTTTATCTCCAAACGGCCCCATACGCAGCGCCATAAGTCGTTGGCGCGTCTCTTCCTGCCTGTCTGCACTTTCCTTAGTCGTCAGATAGCCAAGACTCTCAGCAATGGAAATTCCTGCTAATCTGCCCTCATCCATTGCTGTGCTAGCCTCCTCCACTCCAGCAGTATCACCTGCCACATAGATACCTTTCACGCTGGTCTGCATATTCTCTGAATGTTGCGGCATCCATCCACCCAATTCCGGCACAAAAATATGTTTCACGCCAGCCATCCAGGCCAGCTCAGAAGTAGGTCTAAGTCCAGCAGCAATGCAGACCACATCCACATCAAAGGCTTTCTCGGTTCCTGGTATGGGAGTCCACTGATCTAATTGGGCTATGACTGCTCTTTTCACCTGACTTTCCCCTTCTGCTCGGATAATCGTATGATTCAGATAAAATGGCACTCCCGCCCTCCTCACTTTTGCCGCATGAACCCCATATGCGCCTATTTTGGGGGCCGCCTCCACGATTCCAACCACGTTTGCACCTGCCTGAAGCAACTGGTAAGTAACGATGACCCCCACATTTCCTGAGCCCACCATCAGCACATTTTTTCCGGGAAGAACATGATTTACATTTACCATCGTCTGAGCCGCCCCAGCTCCCATAACACCGGGCAGCGTCCAACCTGGAAAATTCAAGGCATTCTCAGCTCCGCCAGTACAAATTAAAATTGCCTCAGCCTCCACCGTCACAGTCTCCCCGTTCCTGAGAACTGCCACCCGTCTTTCCTCGAAAATTCCGATGGCAGCACTGTTCAGCCACACTTCCACGCCTAAGGTCTCTGTCTCTTCTAGGAGCTTCTTGCCGATATCCACACCCCTGATACCTGCGTTATGCACTCTGGAACCAAAAAATTTATGTATCTGTTTAAAAAGCTGTCCTCCAGGCTGCCTATTCTCATCAATCAAAAGCACTTGTGCTCCTGTCTCGGCAAGTTCAATAGCGGCAGATAAACCAGCCGGCCCTCCACCGATGATTACGACTTCTCTTCGCATCCGCATTCACCTCTTTTTCTGCCGCAGCCCTCCTGCGTCTCTATGACCATTCCATCTTCCACAGGGGTAATACAAGTCCTTACGTTTGGCTTGCCATTCACAATCATCACACAATCTGTACACTGACCAATTCCACAGTAAATTCCCCTGGGTTCATGGGCCTTTGTGGTATATCTGTGAACCTTAATTCCATGCGCCATCAAAGCCGCCGCAATCATCTCTCCACGCACCGCAGACAATTCCATCCCATCTACTGTGATTTTCACTTTATCCTTCCAATCTATCGTCCCCAAAATAGGATGTTTTTTCACTCTCATCTCTCATTCTCCGTTCTCTTTTAAGACAACTGGAATCCTATCGGAAATGGGTCATCAGGATCTAAAAAGAAGGTGCTCATTCCCATCATATAAGCGCTTCCAGTCACTTCCGGTATCACCGCCGGTATACCGGCCACCTCTGTCTCCTTCACTGCTTTACATCGAAACAGACTTCCGATAAAACTCTCATGTACAAAACTTTCGCCAACTCTTAGTTTTCCCTCCGCCACAAGCTGAGCACATCTGGCCGAAGTACCGGTCCCACACGGTGAACGATCAATATCCCCCGGCGGAAAAACTACCGCATCTTTGTTGTAGACACCTGGGGTATCCGATGGACCTATAAATTCAATATGAGTTGTCTCATTGATAAATGGTTTCTCCGGATGTACCACTGGAAGCTGTTCATTGATGTATGTTTTCAGCAGATTACCAGCGTCGATCAAGCTTCGGTAATTCTCTCTCTTTAAATCCAGTCCCACCGCCTGTACGTCGACAATCGCATAAAAATTTCCGCCGTATCCGATGTCCACAGTAACCTTCCCGTATTCTTTTGTGTCCACAGTTTCCTGACTCCTGAGCATGAAAGCCGGCGCATTCACAAAACTCACCGTTTCCGCCTTTTGTCCGCTCACTTTTATCTTCAGAGTCACAACGCCTGCCGCTGTGTCCAGCTTCAGCTCTGTATAAGGCTCGGCAACTTTCACCATTCCGCATTCCACCAGAGCAGTTCCCACTCCAATGGTGTCGTGCCCGCACATAGGCATCCATCCGCCTACTTCCATGTACAAAACCCCCACATCCGTCCCCGGGGTACAAGGTTCTGTCAAAATGGCCCCCGACATCACATTGCTGCCTCTAGGCTCACACATCAAAAGCGTCCTCACCCAATCGTATTTTTCCTTTGCATACAGCAATTTTTCTTCCATCGTTTTCCCCGGAATCGGCGGCAGCCCCGACACTACGGTCCTGGTGGGCTGTCCTGCCGTATGGGTATCCACAGTTCGAAATACATGTTTTGCTCTCATATGTCTCCCTCTTTTTTTACTCTTCCTTGTTTACCGCTCTCGCCAAAGATCTCTCAATAATTCCGACGCAGTCTTCCAGCGGCATCGGATGGATATCGCTGTCATGTAGAACCTGTGTCACCTCGTAAGAGTTCCTCGCATATTCCTCTGCACGCTCCGGTGTAATTCCCCACTGTGTATAGTCAATACGTGCCAGCCCTACCTGTTCCAGGAGATCTTCCAAAAATTCCACAAAGCTTTCCGGCGTCTTAGGGTATCCCACCGCCTCAGCCATATCTGCAAGCAGCTGTGGCACATACCTCGCGTAGTATTTGAAACATTCTACACAGACTAGGCACAGCGCCATCCCATGAGGCGTAGAAGTATGCATAGCGCCCAGAGAATGGCCTATCGCATGTTCTGACGTGGATGCGGACGTAGACTCTACAATTCCTGCATAAAGGTTTGCCAGACACATCCCTTCCCGTGCCTCTAAATCAGAGCCATCCTTTACCGCCCTAGGAAGATATCGGGCTACCAGCTTAATACTCTCTAACGCATACAAATTACTGATAGGTGTTGCACAGTTGGCAATATAGCCTTCGGCAGAATGAAACAGCACATCCATTCCCTGACATGCTGTCAAAGCTGCCGGTACTGTCATCTGAAGAGTAGGGTCGATGATTGAGATTGCAGGGTAGACAGCCTCGCTACTCAAATCTATTTTTTCACAGGTCTCTTCTTTCGTAATCACAGCGAATGGATTCACCTCCGTACCTGTCCCAGATGTGGTGGAAATAGCTACCACCGGCAATGCTCTCTTAACCGGCTTTAATTTCCCAGTCATTCCCCCCATATATTCCCATACATCTCCACCATTCGCCATCACCACTGCGGCTGCCTTCGCGGTATCTACACTAGAGCCCCCTCCTAAGCCGATCAGAAAGTCTACTCCATTTTCCTGGGCCAAAGCTACCGCCTTCATTACTCCCGTACTGTTCGGATTCGGCTGCACTTGATCAAAAATCACAGTGGACACCCCATTTTGTTCCAACAATTCTACAATTTTTCCCGCATACTGCCTCACCCCCTCTGTCATACAGATCATCGCTTTTTTCCCTGGTAAATCCATAGTCGCAAGTTTTTCAAGACTCCCATTTCCAAAATATACTTTTGTCGGAACATAGTACTGAAAATCGCTCATTTTCCAATCTCCTTTCCATTTTTATCCAGTTTTCATATTATATGTTATCACATATCTGATATGTTGTGTTGTAATCAAAATACTATATACTTCTTATATTTGTCAAGACAATTAAGTTTTATTTTCATATGTTTACTATAAATATTAATATTTTCTGTAATATGTGCCAAAAAATATTCTACTATTTTATCTATTTTTTCCAGATACCTCTCACTTTTTCTCACTAACTACGCTCCCATCCTTTTGCTCTGTCCACTGCCTGTTTCCACCTTCCCAAGAGAGCCTCTCTGTTTTGCCGACTCATCTGAGGTTCGTATCTCCTATACCGCTTCCATCTCTTTTCAATTTCTTCTCTTCTGGTGAAAGTCCCAAGTCCCACTGCCGCCATATAAGCCGCTCCAAGTGCAGTTGTCTCCCTAATTACTGGAACATCTACGGCGATGTCTAAGATATCCGCCTGAAACTGCATGAAAAAGCTATTGCCACTCATCCCGCCATCAGCTCTTATCACCTGAATTTCTCTCTGTAAGTCCTGCCTCATCACCTGAATATTCTCGGAGACTTGATAGGCAATACTTTCCAACGCTGCTCTCACAATATGCTCCTTTTGAGTTCCTCCGGTAAGTCCGACTAAGGTTCCTCTGGCATACTGATCCCAGTGAGGCGCTCCCAAACCTGAAAAAGCCGGCACAAAAAATACTCCCCCCGTATCAGCCACGCTTTTAGCCATCTGCTCTGTCTCTTCCGGCTGTTCAAATAAACGCAGTTCATCCTGCAACCAAGAAATAGCTGTTCCCGCAGTGTATACACCACCATCCAGAGCATAGGTCGTCCTATAATCCGGAAGTTTCCACGCAACGGTAGGCAATAAACCTCCTTTCGAAAATACTCTCTTGTCTCCCGTATTCATCAACAAAAAGCATCCCGTTCCATAAGTGGCTTTCACATCTCCTGGTTGAAAACAGCATTGACCAAACAAAGCTGCCTGCTGGTCTACCAAAATTGCTCCTACTGGAATTCGTTCTCCCAAAAAACAGTCTGGATCTGTATATGCATATACCCCGGCACTCGGTATAAGCTCCGGCAGGATTCCTCTTGGAATACCCAGCAAATTCAGCATTCCTTCATCCCATTGTTCTGTCTCTAAATTCAGCAGCATAGTTCTAGATGCTGTAGAAAGGTCGGTAACATGGTGTCTTCTCCCTGTCATATTCCAGATTAGCCAGCTGTCCATCGTCCCCGCCAGGACTCTGCCGCTTCTCAATCTTTCAGCCATTCCCGGCACCTGCTCTAATATCCATTGTATCTTCGTCCCGCTAAAATAGGCATCTGCCTTCAACCCTGTCGTATTCTCTATGTAGTCTCCATAGTTTTTTCTTAGCTCATCTGCCTGTCTTGAAGTCCTCCTATCCTGCCAAAGTATTGCCGGATAAACCGGTTCACCTGTGATACGGTCCCAGACAACCACCGACTCTCCCTGATGATCTAATCCAATTCCTCTGATCTCGCCGGGTCTTATTCCTGCCTTTCTCACTGCCTCCTGCACGCTTTGTTTTGCATCCTTCCACAGCTCAACTGCATCTTGTTCTACCCAGCCTGGCTTGGGATAATACTGACGATGTCTCCGGTACCCCTTTGCAACAACCTTCCAGGACTTATCCAGCAAAAGAGCCATAGTCCCCGTCGTCCCCTGATCGATTCCAAGATAATATTCCGCCATCGCTTTCCTCCTAAAATTTTCGCCTTACCGCATAGCAGATATCAGATAACTTATTCAAATTATACTCAATTATATGACGAATTCCTAGAGGTGAGTTCCGATTTGTTCTATAATCTCCTTCTATTTTTCGATAATATCAGGTTATCAGATATATGATAATTAAATTCATTTTAGGAGGGAATGTGATGAAAAAGCAAAAATTATTCAGCCCGGGACCTGTCATGGTGGAAGACAATGTACGAAAAGCTCTGCTGCATCCCGATATATGCCACAGAAGCTCTGAATTTGAAGAACTATTCCAAAAGCTTCAAAAAAAGATCTGCACACTCTTCGGTGCAGACGACAGCTATTATTCTCTCGTGATCTCTGGTTCAGGCACTGCTGCCAATGAAACCGTATTATCTTCTCTTTTCGCTTCTTCCCACGACAAGGTCCTTTTAATCAGTAACGGCGTCTTTGGGGAACGCTTAGAGGAAATTATCCAGAAATATCAAATTCCTATGCTGAAAATTGATACTCCATGGGCAACGCCACCAGATCTGAAAGATGTGGAACAAGTTTTGCGAGAAAATCCTGATATTAAAGTAATCGCAATGGTATTCCACGAGACTTCCACCGGAATGATTAATCCTGTCCATGAAGTGGGGGAGCTTTCACAAAAATATGGAAAAATTTTCTTCGTAGATTCTGTCTCCGCAGCAGCCGGACAGAACATTGACGTAGCAGAAAACCACATTGACATTACCACTTCTGTGGGCGGAAAATGTCTCGGCGCCTTCCCTGGCTCCGCCTACATCTGTGCCAAAGAAAGCATATTGCAGTCTTTGAGTCCGGACCAATGTAAGAATGTATACCTAAACCTCTACAAACACTACAGCGCCGCCAAAGAAAACAGTCAAACCCCAAACACACCAAACGTAACTCTGTTTTGGGCCTTGGATGCTGCTCTTGACAATATTTTGAATGAAGGAGTAGAAAACCGCGTTCAGCGTTACGCGAAAAATGCTGAAATCTTAAGAAACGGACTCAAAGAATTGGGATTAGAACTCTTAATTCAGGAGCATTTATCCAACACTGTGACTTCCGTTTTTCTCCCTAAACATTTAGACTTACACAAATTCCTCTCGCAAATGGAAATGGATGGCTACACGTTATATCCAGGAAAAGGCAAATATCTAGAGATGGGAATGTTCCAGGTTGCAAACATGGGGGCAATCTCTGAAGAAGATTGTTATGAATTTCTAGATTGTCTCAAAAGAAATCTCCTCTCCTGAGAACTCCTCCCCCTCTCGATACCGTAGTCAACTCACTAGGAACGTAGTTCCTTAAAATCATCCCCTGTGGGGGGGACGGAATGTAACGGTCTCAAACGCGAAAAAGCAGCCTGCTTTCACAGACTGCTTTTCGCAGTATCCATTATTCAGTTCAAAATTCACTTGGAGAATAGCGAACTGTCACCACAATCACCATTTTCTTTGCTTCATCAATCCGAAAAACGGCGGTGTAGTTCTCCACAAAGAGATGCCGGTATCCCCGGTTAGCATAACCCCCTCGTTTCCGTTCCGGGCAGCGGTAGGGCATCGTCGTATTTATCCAAAATGCCTCCTCTTTAAAGAAACCAACGCCTCCCTTGCGTCATAGAGCTGCCCATCCCGTTCATATTCGGCCTCTGCTTCTGAAATTGCGGTGTCCATCGCTGCGTTTTCCACCATTGCTTCGTAGGTTTCGATACTCATCACCACCAGATCGCCATAGCCGTTTTTCGTGATAAATACCGGCTCCCGTTTGGCATGGCAGATGTCTGAGATCTCGTTGGTATTACGAAGGTCAGTAATCGGTCTGATCTGCGGCATATCGCCACCTCCTTTTTGTACAGTTTTATAACATAATTATATTAAAAATACAGAAAATCTGAAAAAAGTTCACAAAGATTTTTTGTCAGGCCGCGCCGGCCCTTTGAGCGCAAAAATCGGCAGCAGAAACCTAGGTTTCTGCTGCCAATATATTTATATATTCTCTTCTACTATCAAGCTTTGTCAACGGAGCCAAACAGTTCCATTTTTTCTTTCACCGTGGCTTTGATAGCCTCGAATCCAGGAGCCAACAGCTTACGCGGGTCATAGCCTTTGCCCTGCTGATCTTTTCCCTCTTCCACATATTTGCGGGTCGCCTCAGCGAATGCCAGCTGGCACTCTGTATTCACGTTAATCTTAGCAACACCCAGAGTGATGGCTTTCTTAATCATATCTGCCGGAATTCCTGTACCTCCGTGAAGTACCAGAGGAAGCTCACCTGTCAGCTGCTGAATGCCGTCCAAAGTCTCGAAAGAAAGTCCCTGCCAGTTCTCCGGATATTTTCCATGGATATTTCCAATACCTGCTGCCAGGAAGTCAACGCCTAAATCTGCAATCGCCTTACACTCTTTCGGGTCAGCACACTCACCCATTCCGATAACTCCGTCTTCTTCTCCGCCGATGGAACCCACCTCAGCTTCTATGGAGACACCTCTCTTGTGAGCCTCTCCCACCAATTCCTTTGTCTTTGCCACATTCTCTTCAATCGGATAGTGAGAACCGTCAAACATAACAGAAGAAAATCCTGCGTCCATACATTTGTAGCAGTGTTCATAAGAACCGTGATCCAAATGAAGAGCAACTGGAACAGTAATTTTAAGTTCTTCCAGCATACCATTCACCATACCCACAATAGCCTTATAGCCACCCATGTATTTACCTGCACCCTCAGACACTCCCAAGATCACCGGTGAATGATTCTCCTGCGCGGTTAAGAGAATCGCCTTTGTCCATTCCAGGTTATTGATGTTGAACTGTCCTACCGCATAGTGACCAGCTTTCGCCTTTTTCAGCATTTCTGTAGCAGATACTAACATATTGTTTACCTCCGTATTCTTTCAATATCTCGCTTCTCTTATTATACCCTAAAATCTGTAAACTGCAAAGACTTTTGTTTATCTGCCGTCTCAAAAGCTACCCTCGAACCATAGTACCATAGACCGGACAGCTTTTCGTCATTTTTACTATTTTTTCCAGTTATCGCTTGTTCATATATACAAAAATAATTCACATAAGTAAATACTTATATAATTACTTCCTCAGGCTGCTCCTCTAACACAATCTTCATAAACTCTTCCATGCTCCTGGTCAGATATCTATTTCTGCGGTAAAACAGATAGACATCCCGCACCGCCGCCAGGTCATCCAATTTGTAATAGAGCACCGTATCATTTGAGGGAAAGCATTTGACAATCGTGTCACTGACAAAAGAAGCTCCCAGTTCGAACTTTAAGAGATGATACACCGTCATCAACTGATTCAGTTTCAGTGTCACATTCAGAGAAATGTTTGCACGCTTACAGATCGCCTCCACTCGGTCCCTGGTATCGTTATTCTGTCTCATGACCATAAAGGGCTCATCTTGAAATTTTTTCAGCGGAACCGCTGGAAAAGAAGGATTCAGATGCACATCATTAATAATATCATTCACCGTCAGCTGGTAAGTCGAGGCACGGCGGTTACTGGAAAAAGACGCCGGGACAGCCAAAAGCAGCCGCTCCTTCATCATAGATATTCTGTCATATACCTTTTCGTCCAACAGATAGTTGTCCACAACAAAGTCCAACTCCCCATTGGCCAACTTTTTCTCCAAAAGATTACTGTTTCCTTCAAACAAACTCACCTTTACATCCGGGTAAGACGCTTTAAATTTCTTGATATATTTCGGTAGTACAAAAGAAGAAAACAGGTATGTACTTCCCACCGTAAGACGCCCCGTCTTTAATTCATCTAATTTGCCCACATAGTAGGCAAACTCGTCCTCCAAGCTCATAATTTTCTCGGCGGTTTTAATATATTTCTTTCCACATTCCGTCAACTGAATCGGCGTCGTGCTTCGGTCAAACAGAGGCATTCCAATATTTTTCTCAATCTTCTTAATCATTCCACTCAGAGCAGGCTGGGAAATGTAGAGATTTCGCGCCGCATTGGAGAAACTTCTTTCTTTATATACCTCGTAGACATACTTCATACCGTTAAACATAGGCACCCTCCTTTTATAAGCAAATACTTATAACTTTTATAGTTTTATAAATATTTGCTATTGTCCTGGTATATTTCTATAATAAACTCATCAAATGCGGAGGAAAAATATAACATTTCAACAATTTTCAAAAAAGCAGTTCTTTTTACAGAATTAACAATAACACAAAACAGAACGCATGTCGAATAAAAAATGATCTGAAAATCACCTCGACTCCCCCCAACATACGCCCCGTTGACTTCACTGTACCAGGTGGTTTTTAAGATAGAAGACTCTGCCCTGCGTGGGCGGTGTCTTCAATACCAAAAAAGAAAGGAGGATACAATGACCCCCATTAACAATTACACACAAGAAGAACTTACCAAAGAACTCCAAAAAGCAAAAGAGGAATATGCTTCTTACCAAAGACAAAATTTGAATCTGAACCTGACCCGCGGAAAACCTAGCCCTTCACAGTTGGATTTGAGCAACGATCTGTTAAAGGAGATGGACGGCTACCTTCTGGAAGATGGGACAGATGCCAGAAACTACGGCATCCTGGACGGAATTCCTGAATGCAAAAGACTGTTCGCCCTGCTCTTGGGGCTAAAAGAAGAAGCTCTGATTATCGGCGGCAATTCCAGCCTGAATCTGATGTTTGATACCTTATCCAGTCTCTGTCTATTTGGCACAGGAGGCGAAAAACCTTGGATATACTATTCTTTAAACGGTACTCCTGTCAAGTTTCTCTGTCCGGTTCCAGGATATGACCGACATTTTACCTGTTGTGAAGAGTTAGGAATCGAGATGATTCCTGTCCCACTGCTGGATGACGGCCCGGACATGGAGCAAGTCAAGAAGCTGGTCAAAGCCGACCCACTGATCAAAGGCATCTGGTGCGTGCCTCTTCACTCAAACCCCAGCGGTGTCTGCTATAGTAACGAAGTAGTGTCCATGCTTGCTTCCATGGAGACCGCAGCCCCTGATTTCCGAATTTTCTGGGACAACGCCTATGGAGTACACCACGTATATGAAGAGGTCTCTCTGAAGAACATTTTTGAAGAATGTCAGGTCGCAGGTTACCCAGAACGGGTATATTACTTCTTCTCCACATCCAAAATAACATTTCCAGGAGCAGGCGTAGCCCTTGTGGCATCCGGACCGTCCAATATTGCTGAATTGAAAAAACACATGTCTGCGCAAACCATTGGTCACGATAAGGTCAACCAACTGCGTCATGTAAAATATTTTAAGACACCAGAAAACATACGTCTGCACATGGGAGAACTGGCCAAGCAGCTCCGTCCTAAATTCGATCTAGTAGAAACCTGGCTCGATCGGGAGCTTCGCGGTACCGGCTTAGCCGATTGGACTTCTCCGAAAGGAGGATATTTCGTGTCCGTCAATACACTCCCCCACTGTGCAAGACGTACCGTACAGCTGGCCAAGGAAGCCGGCGTAGTTCTCACCAAAGCCGGTGCTACTTATCCTTATGGAAAAGACGAAGCCGATTCCAACATCCGAATCGCGCCTTCTTACCCAAATCTGGACGAGCTAGAAACTGCAATGAAAATTTTTACCCTCTGTGTAAAAATAGCTGGCATGGAGAACATTTTAGAGACAAAGTACAATCACTGATCGAGGAGGGGTATCAATGAAGAAAAAAAGACTGTCGCTGCCGCATTTTATTCTCATAAGTATGATCTTGGGAATCATCGTCGGCATTCTGATGCAGAAACACGCGGACATCGCCAACACTTATATCAAACCTTTCGGCACTATTTTCCTGAATCTCATCAAGATGATCGTCGTGCCTGTGGTTCTAAGTTCCATCATATCCGGCGTCATCTCTATGCAAGATATCAAGAAAGTAGGAAAAGCCGGTGTCAAAACGATCGTATTTTTCATGGCGACCACCGTCTTTGCTGTCACCTTAGGTCTGATTTTCGCAAATCTTTTGAATGTAGGAAGTGGTTATCAACTGTCTGGTGAGTCGCTTACTTACGAGGCAGTAGAGGCACCTTCTATGGGTGAAACCTTTATGAACGTCTTTCCATCAAACGCATTTGAGCCGCTCGCCAGTGCTGATATGCTACAGGTCATCGTCATCGCGTTGTTTTTCGGAGCCGGTATCTTGATGGCTGGTGAGAAAGGGAAAACGTTCGGAGACTTCGTGGACAGTGCCACAGAAGTATGTATGAAAGTAATGGAAGTCATCATCAGACTGTCTCCGATCGGTGTATTCGCTCTGCTGGTACCGGTTATCGCAGAGAACGGACCGGATGTTTTGCTTCCTTTGCTAAGACTCATTTTAGTCTGCTACTTTGTGTATGTCCTGCACATGGTACTCACCTATTCCACACTCACGAAATTTTTCGCAAAAATACCAATTTTGCGTTTCTTTAAAATTGCAATGCCTGCAACAGTTATGGCTTTCTCCACTTCCAGCAGTATGGGAGCTCTGCCAATGGCTCTAGATTGTTCTGAGAAAATGGGAAGCCGGCGAGACATTTCTAGTTTCGTCATACCACTGGGAACCACCATCAACATGGATGGAACCGCAATTTATCAAGGTGTATGTGCCATCTTTATCGCACAGATTTTCGGGCAAGACTTAAATCTGGCCCAGCAGATCACCGTTGTCGCAACTGCCGTTCTGTCATCTATCGGAACAGCTGGAGTCCCAGGTTCCGGTATGATTATGCTTTCCATGGTTCTCCAGTCTGTAGGCCTGCCTTTGGAGGGCATCGCATTGGTCGCTGGTATCGACCGTATCTTAGACATGGGAAGAACCGCAGTAAATACCACTGGAAATATGGCTTGTGCAGCCTGCATCTCCTTTATGGAGGACCGAAAAGAAGGCAAACTTCCGCCTAGCTCCAAGCAAGCTGCTCAATAGCCCCCCTAATTTATAGCCGAGGAAGATGATAAATGCGAAAGACAATTGGAATTCTAGGAGGAATGGGGCCGCTGGCCACCTGTGACTTATTCAGCAAAATTATACAAATCACCGACGCCAGTTGCGATCAAGAGCATGTTCGAATCTGTATCGACAACAACACTGAGATTTCCGACAGAACCAACGCGATCATCCGCCATGGCAAAGACCCGGTTCCCGAGATGGTAAAAAGCGCTGTTCGGCTACAAAGTTTCGGAGCCGACGTCCTGATTATGCCATGCAACACGGCTCACTATTTTTACGACAGGATTCTGCCTTTCGTGGACATCCCTTTTTTAAGCATGATTGATGAGACGGCCAAAGCCATTTCCGACAGAGGGCTAAGGAAAATAGGGCTTTTGGCCACAGACGGAACGCTTCAAACCGCTGTCTACGAAAAGGCATTTAAAAAGCGGGGCATCTCTATCGTGGTGCCCCCTCCTGAAAACCAGGTACATATCATGGATTTAATCTACAACGGCGTCAAAGCCGGAAACAAAGAGATTGACACAAAACCAACTAAAAAAACTATCGAAGACCTTTTCCGAAAAGGCGCACAGACCTTGGTCCTAGGCTGCACGGAGCTTCCCGTCGCCTTCGACCTATATGGGTTTGATTACCCCAAAACAGACCCCACCTTAATTCTAGCATCAAGAGCCGTGCAATTCGTAGGGGCCAAGGTCAAAAAAGAATATCTATAGCAAAACCACTTATTCTCTCTTTTAGAAGAGGGGTACCGCACACCCATAGCGGTACCCCTCATTTCTTATATAAAATCTTATATAAAATAGGAAAGACCTTGTCACGCTAATGCGTGAAAGCTCCTTCCTATTACAAAACGCTCCGTTAAGGATGCGCACGCCGCAATAAGGAATTTCACCGCGAGGCGGTGTTGCGGCGGCGCGCAAAGTAGGACGTGCCCCTCAAAGATTGAGGAGATGGGGGATCTGAAGTGGGCTTGCCCACTTTGTTCTATAGCAGGAAAGAGCAACCGCCACAGGCGGATGTGCTCGGTACAGGCAGGTTTATCTTCTCTACTCTACCTGCAAGATATAAGTTCCGTAGATCTCATCCTGAAACACAACTGTCCCCAGGCTCTGGAGCAAATCTTCATTCAGACTGCTGCCATACTTGTCCCACTCCGTGCTTCCCACAAAAATATAAGACACATCATATTTTTCCAACAGGCTTCTCACCCTTTGTTCCTCTGTGGATGTATAGATTTCCTGTACCTCTGCGCTCTTTTCATTGAGATCTTCCACATCGTTTCCTCTCCAGAGTTGCTCATGAGTATACCATCCCAGAATCGTCGGCAGCCCAGTCATCGCTGAGACTCTCTCGTACTCCGTATAGCTCAGTCCATTGGCCTCCAAGACCACAGGACTCCCCTGGATATTCTCTCTCAGCCACCGAATCGCAGCCGCATCCGCTGGAAAATCCACTTCCAGAAAGCTCGTGGCATCTAATCCCTGATAAAGAGATGGTCTCCACACCTCGCCGTACCAATGACGCACCGCATTTCCAAAATACCCGGAAGTCATCAACAGTAGACTAAGACCCACGGCCCCGGCGACCTTCTTCCACCTTTTCCTGCAAACTGCCAGCAGCCAAAAGAGGATATATCCCATGCTGATTCCGAACATTAGATACGCCTGATAAGTCAGTTTAAACATCGTGTTGGACCTGGCATTTCCGTTCTCATAAATATCCCTGACATAGACTAACTCTGGTATCAAAATCAAACCAACAGCACAGAGTCCCAAAATCAAAATATAGAGATCTGGCGTACGGATTCCTTCTAAGAACGCCCATCGTCTGCTCCTGACTTTCTCCCACAACAGAGTGACTCCATAGATCAACACCAACACCACAGGCAATCCCCATAAAATACATAACTGATAAAACGCTGAGTGGTTTTGAGCCAGCGCAACTCCCTGAGTCATGGAATCAAAGGTGAGGGTAAACGGCAAAGCCACAACCATGGCGACGGCCATCACTTCCACCGCCTGCAAAAAAGTCACTGCCGCGATCCGGCGCACCCGACCTTCATAGACGATGATATTCGTAAACAGCACAACTGCGCCGGTGACTACATAATAGATAACGAAATCCCAATAATTCGTCCACTGATAGACACCCAGCAACACCGCCGCAGCCAAAATTCCAGGCTGAAGCAGCTCCGCTACCACCTGACTCTTACCGAACTGCCGAAATGTCTCCCTATCCTGCTTTCTCTTCTGTCTCATCCAGGCGTAGAGTATTCCCAGAATCAAGATCACGAAGATTAGATTCACCATGTGCGCATGCAGATCGCCCAGCACAAAAGAGTAGCTGGGAAATTCATGAATCGTCTTGTCCGCAGTCTCTGGGTCATGTCCAATATACCTGGTCGCATCTGGGAACCAATAGTCATCCCTCTCGGAAACGATCCCCAGATCGGCCAGCCTGGGCCAAATCCAGGCATAGATCACATAATGCATGTTTCCGGCCATACTCACGGCCACACCGGTCAAAAGTCCTCCCAGAACCGGGATAGATTTCTTCTTTCCTACCAGGCTCTTTCCCATTCTGTCCCGCAGCAGCTGCCAGACCAGAGAACAGGGAAGCGCAAACATCAGACCAGCCTCAAACGTCCTCATCAGATTGTAAGTCACCGCCACCTGTGTTCCCGTCAGCTTCGTCAAAAAGACGGCAAAATACTGTCCGCCGTAATAATAGTTGATATTCTCCAAAGAATACCAAAGATCTTTTGCCGGAAGCGTCACGCTGCGCATCATCGCCTCCATAAAACCATAGTCCATAAATTTTTCCGTCCCATAGGCCTGTGGGCGAAATCCCGCCAGATAAGTCCACAGCAGGAACATCACGAGGAAAATAAGCTCCTCCCAATACACCAGGTTCCACTGGCCCTCCGGCAGGGTCAGAATCCTCTTTTTCGCGTCCTGAAAGCACCATACAATCAGCAAGACCGCGCACACCGCCGTGACTCCTATACAGGAGGCAGTGGTAAACGGAAGAATTCCTCCAACCACCAACACCCAAGTCAAGTATCCAGGAATCAGCACTCCGATCACCTTCGAGAACATCCAGCCTCGATCGGCAAAGCCGCTGAACAGCCGCGCAGTCAGCGGCTGAAACAAAAGTCCCAGTATCCCTGCCAGCATCCACCAGCTATAAAAAGAAATACTGTCTTTGCCCAGCAAAAAGCCAGCCAGAGCCATCACAGCGACTGCTAAAGTTCCCTTTCCTATCCAAGCTTTCTTCAAATTTTCACCTCCCGACTCACAGTTCCTTGCGTATTCTTCTAAAGTCCTTCACAGCCTGCCAGCCAATCCGTGAGATCTTCCTTAAATTAATGGAATTCACACCGCCTTGCCTGGGCCGAAATGTAATCGGATAATAGGTCACCTTATTTTCCTTCTCATAGATCACCGTCATAATCACATTGGACAAGTTAAATCCCTCTGGAATCTTCTTCAGCACCTGTTCTAGCTCACTCGCCTTCATCAATCGAAATGGTGTGTTTGCATCCTTTACCCACACACGAAATACAGCGAACAAGACCAGCCGGAGCACCCGCGTGACAAAAACCCTGGATATCCCATCTTCGCGGCCTTTTCTCTGTCCGATCAGCAGCCCCCCTCTCTGCCTATTCTCCCAGAGAGGCCAAAATTCTTCTGGCAAAGTCTGCCCGTCTGAATCCGTCTGAAAGACATAATCCGCTCCATGATCGACGGCATAGTGGTAGGCCCTGAGCACTGTCGCCCCATGCCCCTCATTTTCCTTCGTCACCCCCACCAGCTGTGGAAACTTCTTCTGCAAATCTTTTAATTTCTCATAGGTATGGTCCTTGCTGCCATCATCCATCACTACCAGTCTGCTGTCACTTCCGATTTTCTCCACCAAAGGATGCCACTGTGAGACCACAGCCTCTATGTTTGCCTCTTCATTGTACGCAGGCATCACAATGTATAACTTATCCATCTTTTCTTACCTCTTCTGCCCTTTCTCTCGATTCGCTTGTCCGATATATTCTCAAAGTCCCATCCTCCGAACAATAAGCCTGGGGATAAGTCTCAGAAATTGTCCCTTCCTCACAGCTCTGGCCATCTAACTGCATATTATCTTCATATATAACATAGGTGATTCCCTCATCCCTCACCAATTCTCTCAGTCTCCCGGAGTCCTCTGTCTGGTAGATTTCCAGTGCCACCGCCGTTCTGTAATCCGTATCATATCCTGCGGACCACCCATAGTACGGCCACCCACAATACATCATAATCCCTGACACCGTCACACGAGTAAGGCTGTACTGGGGTGTCAGCACCAAATCCTCGCTGTCTATATTTTCCCGCAACCATTCTGTCACATCGTCATCCTTCGCAATCTGAAAACTGTGCGAAGCATCATTATCCTTATAGATGACTACCATATCATAAAGTCCTGTCACCGTCAGCATCAGTACAAGAAATCCCGCCAAAACTTTTTGGCCAGCCTTCTTTCCCAAAAGCTGCGTCAGTCCTTTTGCCACCAAGATTGCACAGAGCAGTATGGAAATCATCACATATTTATGATTTACCGCGATATCCGGTGTCAGCGATACGGTAAACGCAAACACCAATGGCAAACTAAAGGCAAAGGCCAGACACTTCTCCAGCTTCCCCAAAAACGGAATTGTGAGCCCCAAAAGAGGAAAAAAAAGTCCTGTCAAAGCCAGCAGATAGACTACGCATCCTTTCAGTGTAGGCTCCTGTGCCAGAAAACCGAACTGAAACTGCAGTTCCATCCCTGCTCCGTCCATGAAAAAAGCAGATTGGAATGCGGACGCCGCCAGCGTAATTCCCGCAGTCACCACGTAGTCCAGCTTTCCGTCTGAAAACATTGCAAAGCCTGCTAAAACCAGCAAGGCTGCGATGACAACCGCCCCATTCCAAAACACGCTCGCTCCCAGGAGAACTCCCAGAAATATGGCCCGTCCGATATTTCTGCTCTTCCAAGACTCCACGCCAAATACACGGTTCCAAAACCACCGCCAGCCCTTCTCCTGCCTGGAACAGCCGCGGTCCAAATCCGGCAGATACAAAAGCAGCGCCAGTCCCAGCGCGCACAAGCCAAAGGCCAGGTGTCTCTGATTCAGATACACATTCAAATTCCAAAGTCCCCAGCTTTCATTGGCCGTGTACCCGATAAACTCCGTATTTGTCTTCAAGGTTTCCCACAAGTCTCCTGCTTCCAAGTGTTCCCAGACAAACCTCCAAAAAGAAAAAGAACTGCGAAAGCACAGAAGGATTCCTGCTAACACTCCAATCGAAAATCGTTGAAAAATCCACTGGGCCAACGTGCACACCAAAATCACCATTCCGGTGAAAAACACTGCTCCCGTCAGCAAAAATCCTATCTCCATGGGAATCCCCAAATATTCCAGATTTCCTGTGAGAAATTGAAACATAAAGTGATATTTTACGTCTTCTCCGCCAAAGTACGGATATTGTGTGGGAAAATTATTCCCCCAGGAGAACGAACGTATCATCGCTGTGTGAGGCGAAAAATCCCCAAACACCGTGAAACCGGCATACAGAACTCCTTCCGATGCATGAAAGACATACCACATCCACCAACTGATAAAAAGAAAAACCGCCAGGTAGAAGGCCCCCTCTCTCCAAAAAAGCTTTCGGTCTGTAACTCCCGAAAGTTTTCCTGCCTTTCCCCTTCTCCTGTCCATCCACAATACAGCCGCCGCGCAGACCGCGGTCGCAGGCAGGACAATTCCATTTCCATAGGCCAGCGGATGCCGCTCTGCCTGAAAGCAGTACGAGACGCCATATACCAGCCAGGTAACGCACAAGGTCCCGCAAAAGAGTTGTAAGACGCCACGCAGCCAAAAAGGATTGGGCAGTCTTTGGGCTGCCTCCTCCCAGACAGACCTTGTGAGTGTCTCAATTGCCCTTCCCATCACAAGACAAATAACAAAATAAATGATTCCCAGCATAAAAGCTCCTTATAAACGCAAAGGGACTGAATGCAACCTCAGCCCCCTTTCTTTCACTTTGTCAGTATATCAAAAAAAAACATTTTTGAACAGACAAAATACTATTTTTTTAGCCTTGTGTAACAGTGCAGTTTTACAAATGGCGCTGGCTGAACTGTTACAACTTTTGCAGATACTCCACGATTCCATCCTTAATCGCCCCAGCTATTCTCTTTTGATACTCTTTCGTCTGTAAAAGCTCCGCCTCCTGCGGATTCGTCAAAAAGCCGCACTCCACAATATTCAAAACGCCCTCACTGCGTTTCAGCAGATAATAAGTAGAATTTCCTTTTACCTGTCTGGGCCGTTCCACCTCCAATTGCTGGTTTAGCTGTTCTTGAATACAGACTGCCAACTCTTCCCCCTGTGCAGAGTGTTCATAGTAAAACACCTGCGGGCCCTTCACCTCAGGGTCGCTGTAGCTGTTCTGGTGGATGCTGACACTCACCGCCGGCTTTTCCTCGGCAATCAAAGCACAACGATTCTGCATATCCTGCGCCTTCTTATTACTGCTCCCCTCCTGATACAAACCTTTGTCCTCTTCCCTAGTCATGACTACCTGGTATCCGTCTTTCTCCAAAAGTTCCTTTAATTCCTGTGCAATTGCCAGATTAATCCCTTTTTCTTCCAGATCACCGATTCCTACCATTCCCGGGTCTGCCCCGCCATGTCCTGCATCCACAACAATCACTTTTCCCGCCGCCTGGCTGGTCACCGATGCCGCTTCTTTAGAAAGCGCAAGAAAACACACTAAAAGAAGCACTCCCATCCCCAATTCCAGTATCTTCTTTTTCAAATCAAAAACACCTCTCGGGTCTACTCTGTTAAGTATATGACCCAAAAGGTGTCTTTAGCATGTTACGCCTCCTCAAATTCCTCATCCAAATCCACTCCACCGAGAGGCTCCGGTGCCGCGTTCACAATACTATGTATTTTTTTGTAGGAAGCCATAAACCTTTTCTGTGCGTGGTTAATCACATCGACAATCTCATCCATTTCTTTTTGAATCGCCAGATAACACTGCTTCCCTTCCAAAAGATTTTCATCGATCTCTTTTCGTGCCGTCTCACGGGCCTCTTGCACTTCAGACTCCGCCTCTTCTCTCATGCGCTGGCACTCTTCCTGCGTGTCTTTTTTCTTTCTCTCACACTCCTCCATCGTCTGCGCCAGTATCTCATCCGCCCGAACCTGCGCATCAAACACGAGCTTTAGAATACTGTCATATTTATCAATGTACTTCTGATATTTTTCCCGTATGTCCTGTTCCAAACGTAGCTGCTGCATATCTTTGAGATCTAAGCGTCTCTGAAGTTCCGCGATTTTCGCATCCTTCTCAGAAATCGTCTTCTTAAACCGCGCCCGTTCGTCCATCGCCGCATCTTTCATTTTCTGCACCTGCTCCAACACATCATCTTTGTCAAAACCTCCCATCAGCGTCGTCTTGAAAACCTCCTGGTCCATCGCTACCCCTTCCTTTCTGCCTATCCTACTTCGTGCTCAAATTTTCATTAATGACACTCCATATGCCGGGATCTTCAAATCCTAACTTCCACTCGGCAACTCCGGCCAGCCCGTATTTAGGCACCAGTTTTACCTTTTCTGCTATGGAATCTGCATCCTCCAGCCAAATCTCATAGACATCATTTCCTTCTTCATATTTCCCGTAGTTCTGATGAACTTCCTTGTTCCAGTAAGTCTCCACTTTATGCACCTCAATCACTTCCTGTGCCTGGGGCATGGAAATCGCCTCACTGGTCACAATCCCCGCCGAGGTTTTCCACAGCCGGGTATACAAAGGAATACCATGAATAATTTTCTCTGCCGGCACTTCCTTCAATGTGTCCTCCACTCCCTCGATCACCCACGGAAGGGAAGCCACAGAACCTGCCTCCTCAGAACCATTGTAATGCTCATCGTATCCCATAATCACGACATAATCAACCACCGAAGCCTGTTCTTTGCGGTTATAATACTTCGTATAATTCTGCGGCGGCGGATTGTCCACTGAGAGCGTCAGTCCCCGCTCCCTGCACTCGATAGACAGCTCTCTTAAAAATTCCAGAAAATGAGGAACCGCTTCTTCTGTCATGGATTCAAAATCCACATTAATTCCATCCAAACCAGTTCTCTTTGCGGAAGTCATCAGCTGTTTCACAATCTTGGCCCGTGCGCTAGAGCTTGCCAAGACCTTTTCTGTACTGATATCTGCACTAAAATTATCAATTAGTCCCCAAACTTCCATGCCTCTTTGATGGGCCTTCGTCACATATTCCTTGCTGGCAATGGATTTAATATTCCCCTTATTGTCTGTAATCGTATACCAGGTAGGCGAGATTACATTAACTCCCTGAACACTGGCCAGCGTGTCATCCAAAGTGGCATTAGCCTCCTTCGTCGTCACCTGATGCCATGCCAGGTTAATCGTAAAGTCCTTCTGAATGCTGGTATAGTCCTCTAGAGTATACTTTACCTCCCTATCTGAGTCCTTCGCACTGCCAATGGCTTTTTTGGGAATATAACCAATATACCCGTCCGCCGTCGCCACTTGGACCCAATTCTCATACTCTTCCATCAGCCACATCTCATCTTTGGCCTTAACGGAAGTCAGCACCTCACTCTTAATTCCGCCCCGGTAACGAACATATTCCTCGTTTTTCGCCTCGACAATCGGATGATCGAACTTGTAATTCACCACCAACCTCTGCGGAGCTTCACAAAGCTTGGTATCCATGTCTGTGTACTCCTTCACAAAGTCCAAAGACAGGTAGACCTGATCGTTCTCATATAATACTTTTCCTGACTTGTCATTTGCAGGTACCTTCTCAACCTCATTTGGGTGAGCATAAAAAATTTTCTTTTCGTCTGCAGCCCAGTAATATTTGGGATTCAAGTATGAATTGACCACCCGCAATGGAAGATAGGGAACTCCGTCTTTCAGAAGCCCTCTGTCTTCTAAAATTTCGGTCTCAAATACCAATGGGATTTCATTCTCCGACATCTCTCCAAAATATTCTGTCTTATCCATCTCTTTTTTCGTGGGGGTGTGTTTTTTCACGTACATCGAAATGACGCCTGCAATTCCAATCACAAAGATTAAAAGCAGCACTATCAAAATCGGTACTCCTCGTCTTCTCATATTCTTACCTCCTGGAGAATCATTATATCATATTTTTTGCACACATCGGTACCATTTTCGACATTTTATACTTTTTTTATATATTTTCGTCACTTTTTCTTAAAAAAATTGTAACTTTTATAAAGAGCCTGCGAAGGGGTTATGTATGAGGGGACCTTACAAAAACCTTCACAAGCTCTCGCACTTTTAAATTATTTCTTTGTCTTTACAAAATCAAATTTTAACTTAGCAATCTCTCCTTTCTCATTCTCAACATAATCTCTCATGTAAACACCGTTTTCCGCAAGCTTATGAGCTTTTACGATTTTCTTCGGCGTACTGGGATGACCATCGAGCCACAATGTGACTCCCGCCTCCTGATAGTCTCTCAACTCTTTTTTCAGAGGCTTTCCCGTTTTTCGTGACATACTTTAAATACGTAGACCTCCTTTCCTGAATTTTTTAGAAAACACCACACAGGTTTCGAAAAAGATCTGATGAGACGAGAAAATAAAAATTGGGATTTTCACCGCAGCCAGAATGCTGCAAGAAATTCAAGACATGATTGTCAGACTAACTTAGATGTATTATTATGCAACTTTGATCATTTCTCTCATCACCCGCCGCACCACACCTTTTTCTAACCTCTATTATACTCAAAACTTTTTCCATTTCAACTGTTTTATACAATTTGCGCAAATTTTTCTCTTTTCTTTCCATATATTTTATAAATTGGTTTCCTGATTTGCTTTACATTCGAAAGACCTATGTATATAATAAGATTAGGATCCCATAACATGAAAGAATTGTTTAGAGTCATGGACTAGGAACAGGATGTGATGTTATGAAAATAGAAAAAATCAATGATAATCAAATTCGCTGTACGCTGACAAGAGAAGATCTGGAAAACCACCAAATTCGTCTCAGTGAGCTCGCCTACGGTACTGAAAAAGCAAAGTCTCTGTTTCGGGATATGATGCAGCAGGCACAGGCGCAGTTCGGTTTTGAAGCCGACAACATTCCGCTGATGATTGAAGCGATTCCTCTGAATTCTGAGAGTATCCTTCTCATCATCACAAAGGTGGAGGACCCTGAAGAACTGGACACTCGTTTTTCTAAATTTGCCCCCACCGCCGGCACTAACGACGCTGTGCTCCAATTAGACGGCGCAGACAGCATAATCGATATTTTCCAAAAATTATACGAAGCCAGGACAAAGAATTCAGGTAAAAAACCAGAAGCCAAGACAAACAGCAAGACGGTCCCACCTAAGACAGAGACACCATCGGTCAATCTGGTCTACATCTACCATTTTGCGGACCTGGATACTATTATAGAAGCTTCCAAAAGTCTGAATCAATTTTACAAGGGAGATAACGCTCTCTATAAAGACGAAAAAAGCGGCAGTTATCAGCTGGTAATTCATCAGTCTTCTTATACTCCAGAAGAATTTAACAAAGTATGTAACATTCTTTCAGAATACGGCCGAGGAAAAGTGTTCTCAAACGCTGGTGAAGCTCACCTCATTGAGCACGGCGAGATCATTCTCCCTCAAAAGGCCCTTCAACAACTATCAGAACTTTAGTCCATGACTCAAAACGCAGAAAAGTTTATCCACGATAAACTTTTCACATACTTTGACAATTTCATAAACTTTTCCTTTCTGAAAAAAGGGACCGCCTCTGCTTGCAAACAGCAGTGCGGTCCCCTTTTCATATAAAACTATTCATTAACATTTATTTTATTTGTTTTCCAGAAAATCATTGATCTGCGCAACCAGCACGTCCACATCCAGCCCATGAACCATAGCAGCTTCTGCTAAGGATTCCATCTGCGCGGATGGACAACCCAGGCAGTGCATTCCAGCACGCATCAGAATTGGCGCAACATTAGGGTCCAAACGGATTAATTCTCCGATTAACATGTCTTTCGAAACCTGTGCCATGACGATTTACCTCCTTTGGTTATCTTAGTAACAATTTTATCAAATCGTTCAAATCTTATTATATAATCTTTTTAGTCAAGAATCAAGGTACATCTATGAACTCCCCCATTTTTTGCACTGTTTTTCATACACTTTTTATAAAAATTTCCCTTGTAATCTAAGGTTTTATATATTAGAATGAGGATAAACCACAAGGTTAAAAATATATCATAAAAGGAGGATAATATCATGGCATACGTTATTACAGATGAGTGTGTAAGCTGTGGAACCTGCGAAGCAGAATGTCCATCAGAGGCTATTTCTCAGGGAGAGGACAAATACGTAATCGATGCTGACGCTTGTGTAGATTGCGGTACTTGTGCTGATGCCTGTCCAACTGAGGCTATTGTAGCTGGTGAATAATAAGATACACTTTGCAAAAGCCATATGGTAAGTCTGCCATCGGCAGCTTTCCGATACATCATGGCACTTAAAATGAGGCTGTCATAAAATATATGACAGCCTCATATTTTTGTGTTATCGGAAAGCACTTTCGCGCATCAATGTGACAAATTCTTTCCGATAACACAAAAAATCATAGAATCGCACTGCGGCGGAGACGAAGATGCTGCTAGCACAGCCCGCCGCAGGCGGAGAATCCTGCGAGCAGGATTCTTTAGAATTCTTTCTTATTTCATTTTCCTCTTCGTTTTTGTTTTTTTCTCCTCCGCAGCCGCGGCTTCGCGTCTCACTCTCTGGTGATGTCGAATTGCCTCATCTAGCTTACGGCATCGGAGCTCATCCTTGCTCTTTTCTTGCAGGCCCAGAGTAATTAGTTTGTCCAAAATCATCTGAAACTCCTGCATTCGATCCGAATACTGTACTCCCATCTTGGTATGATCCGCTGTCTCTACTTCTTTCTCTGTAGTCAAAAGCTGTACTTTACTGTAAGGGCTTCCTGGGGCCTGATGATAAATACTTGGAATCACATCTCGAATTGCTCGAAGTTGTAATCCCCTTCTCTTCAGCTCTTTTATATTCAAAAATAATTGAATATCATATCGAGTGTAGTAGCGATGCCCCATCTCATTGCGTGCGATCCGCAGGTTTAATTCTTCCTCCCAGTACCTGAGCACATAGGACTTGACGCCTGCCAATTCTGCTGCCTGTGAGACAGTATAGCGTTCCTCTTCCATACTATCCCTCCTCAGAAAAATCCTTGCGTTTCTTGCCGTTCAAAGCGGGCAAACCCACTAATGAAAACGGCTGCGCTGCTTATATTATATCAGAGGAAGAACAGATTGCAACGAAATCCCTTCGACAAATTCCCTCTCTATTTCTTCATATTGACGAATTGTGTATATTTTGCCAGCCATACCAGCTCTACAGTTCCAATCGGGCCGTTTCTCTGTTTTGCTATAATAATCTCTGCGACACCTGGCTTCGTCGTATCTTTGTTATAGTAATCATCCCTGTATATAAACATCACCACGTCCGCATCCTGTTCAATCGCCCCTGACTCACGCAGGTCGGACAGAATTGGTCTGTGGTCCGTCCTCTGCTCCACCGCCCGGCTCAGCTGAGAGAGAGCCACAACCGGAACATTCAGCTCCCTGGCCAAAGCCTTCAAAGATCTGGATATCTCCGAAATCTCCTGCTGTCTGGAATCGCTCCTTCCGCTCCCTCCCATCAGCTGTAAATAATCAATAAAGATAATTCCCAAATTTTGTTCTAGCTTATACTTTCTGCACTTAGAGCGCATCTCAGCTACAGAGATTCCCGGAGTGTCATCAATAATCAAATGAGAACGGCCAATGATATCCGCTCCTTCCACCAGCTTTGTCCAGTCCTCATCCTTCAGATTTCCCGTTCGAAGTGTCTGAGAATCTACTCTGGACTCACTGGCCAACAGTCGGTTTACCAGCTGTTCCTTTGACATCTCTAGGCTGAAAATCGCCACTGTGATATTCTTTTTTACTGCCATGTACTGAGCAATATTTAGGGTAAACGCGGTCTTTCCCATGGAAGGCCTGGCAGCTATCAAAATTAAATCTGAATTTTGAAAACCTGAAGTCTTGTAGTCTAAATCCACAAACCCCGTGGGAAGTCCTGTGACACTTCCCTTGGTCTTAGATGCCCTCTCGATATTGCTTACTGCATTTAAGACAATCTGTTGAATCGGCACAAATTCACCGGAAGTTCTCCTCTGAAGAAGCTGGAAAATCTTCTTCTCCGTCTCCTCCATAATCTCCTCTGTACTTTGCTTATCCAGATAACAGGTATTGGCAATCTCTTCGCTGGTCTTAATCAGCCGCCGAAGCATTGCCTTCTCACTGACAATATTCGCATAGTATTTCACATTCGCTGATGTGGGCACTACATCCATCAGATCTCGAATGTATTCCATACTGCTGATATCCGGCGGAAGATCTTTCTCCTTTAGCCGATCTTGAAGTGTTATCAAGTCCACCGGCTTTCCCTCATTGCACAGCTCAACCATCGCATCGAAAATAATTCCGTACTGATTCTGATAGAAGTCTTCTCCTGTCAATATCTCTGAAGCCACCAAAATCGCTTCGCGGTCCATAATCATAGACCCAATCACAGACTGTTCGGCCTCCAGACTATTCGGCAGAATCCGTTTTATCAGGGCTTCTTCCATGCACCCTTCCTCCTATGCTTCTTTTACAAACACTTTCAGAGTCCCAGTTACCTGCGGGTGAAGCTTCACTGGAACCTGGGTCACTCCCAAAGCCTTGATCGGTGACGGAAGCTGTAGTTTTCTCTTGTCAATATCCAAATTCAACTGCTCTTTCGCGGCCTCTGAGATCTCTTTCGTGGAGACGGAGCCAAAAATTTTTCCGCCCTCTCCCACTTTCAGTTTGACAATCACTTCTTTATCTTCCAAATCTTTGGCAAATGCCTGAGCCGCTTCTAGATTTTCCTGGGCAACTTTTTCTTCATTCGCCTTTTGAAGCTTCAGATCATTCAGATTCTTCGGAGTAGCCTCCACGCCTAATTTCTTCGGCAAAATCATATTTCTGGCATAACCGTCGCTTACCTTCACAATATCCCCTTTTTTTCCCAAAGATTTTACATCCTGCAATAAAATTACTTTCATTCTAATTCTCCTTCTCTTTGCATTTCATCGATAATCCCTTTTACCATATGCAGGGTCTCCTGCATCGTATATCCGCTGACCTGCGCGCCTGCCACATTCATATGGCCTCCGCCGCCCAGCTTCTCCATAATTACCTGTACGTTCACTTCGTCAATCGCACGGGCGCTGATATAAATCACATTGTTATAGTCTGTCAGGACAAAAGATGCCTTCACACCTTCCACATTCAGCAGCTCATTAGCCGCCTGAGCTCCTACGACCGTCGGACTTTTTAATCCTTCACTTGGACACATGCCAATCGCATAACTGCCTTTGTAGATCTCTGCATTGCTGATTGCCATCGCTCTGGCTTTATAAGACTCCATGTCGTCCCGAAGCATCTTACGCACTCTGGTCACATCAGCCCCGCATCTACGCAGAAAAGCCGCCGCCTCAAAGGTTCTTACTCCTGCTTTTGACAGGAAGTTATTCGTATCGATCATAATCCCAGCATACATACTATCCGCCTCAATGCTGCGGATTCGAATTCCATCCGGCATATACTGAAGGATCTCCGCCACCATCTCACAAGCAGAAGACGCATAAGGCTCCACATACGACAGCACCGCATTCTGAATCACTTCGCTGCCTCTGCGGTGATGATCGAGCACCACGATGGTCCTCGTCATGTACAGTAGATCTTCACATTCTGTATAACTGGGCTTATTGGTATCCACCACCACAACCACTGTATTCTGATCCACCAATTCTTTTGCCTCATCGCTGGTCACAAACATGTTCGCCTCATACTCAGAGTTCTCCATAAAGCCAGCCATCAGTGGACGAATTGATGTAGTCGGGTCATTGACCACAATATGTGCCGGCCTCCCCAATGTCTTTGCAGCCCGGTAGATTCCCACCGCCGCCCCAAAGGCATCCACATCTGTAATCTTATGCCCCATAACCACAACACGCTCCTTCGTGCTGATAAACTCCGTCAGAGCCTGCGCTTTCACACGTGCTTTTACACGGGTAGTCTTTTCCATCTGCTGTGACTTCCCGCCAAAATACGTAATATTATTGCCATTTTTGACAACTACCTGATCTCCGCCTCGTCCCAGTGCCATCTCCATCGCAATCCGGGAGTACTCATAGTTCTGTCCATAATTCGAACCGTTCACCCCGATACCGATACTCAGAGTCAGAGACATTTCATTTCCTATATTGACTGTCTTAACTTCCTCGAGTATATGGAATTTCTCCTCCTGCAAAGTTCGAAGAGAAGACATTCTCATAATCAGGAAATATTTGTCTTTGTCCATTTTGCGGACCAAACCGCCATAATTCGAAAAATATTTTGTGATTTTCCGGTCAATCAACGCGATCAGCAGAGCTCTTCTCACTTCTTCCACACTCTCAAGCGCTTCATCGTAGTTGTCCAGATAAGCGATCGCAACTACCAGTTTGTCATCCTCATTCTTTTTCTTATAGACATTCAGTTCTGTCACATCTAGCAGGTACATTGCATACAGATATTGCTTCTCCCCCATTGCCTCCAACAAACCTGTCTTGTCCAACAATTCTTCCAGGGAAATTCTGTGCATAACCGCATTGTACACCCGATCTTCATACTCTACCAGGATTTCCACCTGCTTTTTCCCTTTGGGAAGTTTATTCGGTGTAATCTCAGGAAACAAATAAGAAACCATCTTCTTCTCTGGATTTTTTCCAAGGAGTTCTGCGAGCATCCGGTTTCCCCAAAGCAACTTTCCATCCGAATCCAGCAGGCCATAAGGCAAAGCCAAATTTTCCAACATCCGCTGTTCCAGCTGGTCATACTGATTCGCGAAAGCAATCAATTCATTGAGGATAATCGGTTTGTTGTAGAAATACAACAGTCCTGCGGCGATTAGATAACACACAACCACCACCGTCACTAAGACTCCCGCCTTTACACTTACAAAATAGACCGCAATATTCATGCCGATCAAAAGAATGGATAGAAAGATCGGCCACTGCATAAATTTTTTCAGTTGTCCTCGTAATTTGAATTCTTTTTTCATTTTCATACCTACATTTTAGTATTTTACCGCTGCATCACTGTATTGTTTCACCGTGTGCAAAGATCTACACATATATTTATTATATCAGATATTTCCCGTTTTTGGAATAAAAATGTGTACTGCCATCATGCCCCTCATAAAAAGGAATCCTGTCCCGCAGAATTCTTCGCCTGCGGTGGGTCGCTTCAGCGACAACTCCTTCCCCTCCACGGTGGGATCTTGTAATTTTTTGTATGATAAAAAAGCATTTTCACGCATCAGTGTGACAAGATCTTCCTTATCATACAAAAAATACCTCTGTACTTCTCCTAGAAGACAAAGGTATTTTTTACATTCTACTTCATGACCAATCATCGGCATGAACTTATTCCTCTTCATTTTTTAATAAACGCTGCTCCTCAATCAGAGATTCCCTTAAATGCTGCCGCATAAGGGCCATCGCCTGAGTAATCTCTCCTTTTTCATAAGCTTCAAAAATATGTTCATGAAACCAACATATCTGTCTTTGCAGCTCCATATACTTTCCACATTGGTTACTCATAATCGCCAACTGACTTCTGACACCTTCTGCGGCCTCTCTTAGCCTCGAGTTCCTACAGTATTCAAAGAAAAGTATATGAAATTCATCCGTACAAGCATTCCAAATATCTGCATTCTCCGCTCCCATCAATTCTCTAGAGCGCGTTAAATTTTCTCTTAATTTTTCTATCAATTCCTGATTATTCGGATGCAAAGATGCGTAATAAATAGCTAGACTGTCCACTTCTCCGACAAACTCATAGATCTCACGCAGATCATTATCCGTCATCTCAATTACACTGGCACCAACATTGGGGTGATAGGTAACCAGCCGTTCCTGAGACAGACGAATCAATGCCTCCCGTATGGGAGTCGCACTGACCTGAAAACGCTCCACCAGCATTTTCACAGTCATTTTCTCTCCACACTTGATTCTCTGATACACAATGTCATCTTTCAACATCTGATAGATCTGGTCTGATAAATTTACTCTCGCAAGCCCCATCACTGCTTCCTCCTACTACTGGTACTTATATTGTACAGCAGAACCCTCAACCTTTCAAGAGAAATATAGACAGATTTCGTACCCTTTCGTGCTATTTCATCACATATTTTTTGTATGTCTGCAATAGTCTAAATCGTAATCGCTATTTTCCTGCTTTACACCTGATTCGCTGCCTGAAGTTTTTCATATCCGCCGCTCTTTAAAATTGCCACTCCAATCACCAGACTAGCCGCCTCAATCACACCGCAGACCACGAACGCAAAAAAGTAACTTCCAAACTGATCGTAGATCATTCCAGATAACGTGGGCATTAAAATCGGACCCAAAAATGTAAAAATCGTCACGGTCCCATAGATGTCTGCAAAGTCTTTTGCGCCAAACGCGAAAGTTGTCAACAGAGGTGCCAGCACAAAAGGCGCTGCCATAGCAAATCCAAACAAAAAAGAAGACAAAATCGCGATCGCTCCCACAGTAGAAAAATTCAACAGCACAATTCCCAGCGTAGAAAGACCCACCAAGAGAATATAACATTTCTGAAGCCCAATCTTATCTGTCAACCATCCAGCTCCAATCTTTCCGACTGCCAGAGTGAAGCCTACGATTCCAATAAAAGAAGCTGCTCTCACCTGCTCATAGCCAATGTCTGTAAAGTATGCTGTCATATGCTGATAAAGTCCCTGACACGCTCCGCTCAGCGCAAAAGCTATGAAACAAATTCCATAAAATTCTGGACGTTTCATCGCCTCTGCCCTGGTCAGCCCAGTAATCACAAGAGGTGCCTCTTTTTTGCTCTCTTTCTCTCTCGACTGATTCTCTGCTCCTAATGGACTTGCTCCAATCTCAGAAGGCTGATAACGGAATAACAGCATATACGGAAGCAAAGCCAAAATACAAATCAGTCCCAACCAACGGTAAGCAGCCTGATATCCGCACTCCACAATCAATTTGCTGGCAACTGGATTAAAGATCATACTTCCAATTCCAGTACCGGTCAACGCAATTCCCATCGCTGTGCCTTTTCTCTCCACGAACCAATTGTTCATCAGAATGCTGACACACACCATACCGGTAAGAGAAGAACCGGTACCGATCAAAAGTCCCAATACATAGAACAGATAAATATTATTTGCCACAGACAGCCCCAGCCAACACAGCACCATCAGTAAACCACCGAAAATGGTAACTCTCTTTGGGGGAAACTTGGTAAATATCTTTCCGATAAAAGGACTTACAATCATAGAGGTAATGGAAATACAGGATATGTAAAACGAGAATTGTCCGCGAGAAACCCCAAAAGCCTCTGTCACCGGTTTTAGAAACTGGTTTGCAGAGTTGATGATGATTCCCGCCCCTCCTGTCAGCATCAGACAACTGGCAAAACATAAAATCCAGCCATAATGTAGTTTACTTGTCTTTTTCATTTACCTTTTAATCCTTTATATTTTATTTCTGTCTCCATAGACCCGTATGAAACTATGAAGGGCGGATAAGGAAAAAAGTCTTCCCTATCCGCCGCGATATTGCGGCCAGCTCACAGCGCTGCTGTTCGCTGTCCGTTGCCCGGCAAATATCTGCCCGTGCAAGCACAGCAGCTGCCTGCCGGGTTTATCGCTTAAGATTGCTGAGCATTTGAACGGTTCAAACTACTCAGCAATCTAATTCTTATTTCACTGTAATTTTATATGTATCACTATTGTTCCATAGATCACACTTGTTTTGATCTCTTTGTAATCATTGGGCACTTCTTAGAATCAAATGAGCTAACCGCTACTAATGCGATTAAAGATCCAAGATATGCTACAAACAGTCCTAAATCAGCATTCATGCCAATGAAACTTCCAATGAAAGCTCCTGTTCCAATGACTGCTCCAACACCCATTGCAGCGAAACAGCCTTTAACGGTAGCCCCTTTATAGAATACTGCACCCAACAATGGTACCAACACAGATCCCATGTAAGGATAGTTAAAGAGAATAATAGCATCCAGCAAGTTGTCAATCTTGAAGCTGAGAAGTACACCAACGATACAAGCAACAACCACCGTTACTTTTGCGATTACTTTTGCTTTCGGAAGCTCGCTCATTTCTTTATCCGGGTGCATAACACCTCTGTACAAGTCAGCAGAGAAAGATCCACCAAGTCCAATGAGCAATCCACTACCAGAAGACATTGCCGCTGCCAACACAGCCGTTACTACCACTGCTGCCAGTACTGGATTCAACAGTTCAGATACTGTAAATGCAAAGATACTGCTATGATCTGATCCTGGGAACACTGCCTGCCCTGCAGCACCTACCAAAGAAGCTGCAAATCCAACAACGATTGTAATTACTCCACCTAAGATACAAGCTCCCTTTGCGGTCTTTACATCTTTTGCTGCCTGATAACGCAGGAATGCGTCATAAGAAACAGAAATAGAAACCAACATAGGAGTTACTTTGTAGATAAATTTACTAAACAGTCCATCTGGAATGAATGGAATTGCAAAAACTTCTCCAACCGGCACACCATTGTTGTTCAATGTCACCAGTGCTGCAATCGCTGCAACCGGAATACCAACCATAATGATGATAATCTGAATCGTATTTCCGATGGCTACTGACCACATTCCACCCATAACAGCAGACACCAAAATAACTACTGCACAGATGATTACACTTCCAGAAAACGGAAGACCAAACGCTGACAAAATACTTCCACAAGCAAGCAACTGGGAAATAAAGATACCCAACATAGACGGTACATTACTCAGCCATGCCCATCCACGAACTACTTTATACTTTCCAAAACGTGCCTCGAAATAGTCCATCGGCACAACGCCTTCGACCTCTCTCATACGGCCTGCAATAAAAATACCAGCAATAATACATCCTAGACCACAGCCTATCGCATAATACATTCCCGGCCATACACCAAACTGAGATCCATCGGTTGCACCGCCAACGATGATACCTGCTCCAATCTGTACAGATGCGATGGAGAATCCGCCAACCACAAGCCCTACATTACGACCTGCTACCAGGAAATCATCCACTTCATTATTCTTGTTCCTCGTGAAGAAACCAATCCCTAACAAAACCACAAAATAGATAGCAACAACTACGATAATAAACATTTTATGATCCATATCTTATTCTCTCTTTCTCACAATATGGAATCGAGTCGCTTTTCCTCCTCAATTCAGCAACATGTTACCCTTCATTCTGGGGGCAATCCCCTCTGCCTCCAATGTTCAAAATATCCTATTTCACGCTTCATGTCCTGCAAACACCGCCTTGATTTTTCCTGCTAATCCCGGAACCTTATCTGTCGGTACAGCACTCAAAGCTAAGCGAATTCCTTCTTTTAACGGAATTACGAAAATGTTATTCTGCGCAAGCTTATTTGCCAGACCGGCTGAATCCTTCGCAGGAATCGTGATGAAAAATCCTGCCTCATACGGAAGAATTTTTAAATTTTCCTCTGCTGCTTCCTTGATAAAGATTTGGGCACGATTTGCCAGCATCTCGCTGAACTGTGCGCGCTCTTTGTCCACGCTTGCTTTCAACTGCGGATCTGCTGTAATCTCTGCCAGCATTTTCTGTGCACCGCGGCTTCCGTTTGACCAAGTTGCACGGTTTGAGAAAGTATTTACGTTTGCAAACTCTTCTGCAACTGTCTTAGAAGAAGACACACCAATCAGTGCACCTGAGCGCATTCCATATACTAAGAAAGATTTTGACATACTGTATGCCACTGCCAATAAAATATTCTCCGGCAGATCTTCAAAGTATTTTAAGAAACTTCTCACTTCATCTGGGTCACCTGCATAGTCGATATATGCCATATCCCACAGAATGATAATTTTCTTATTTGGTTTTTTCGCGCACTCACGATAGAAGTTCATAATGTCTTCCCAATCCTCGTCAGTCATGGTATAACCAGATGGATTATGGGCCGGAGTATTAAAAATGGTCATGACACTGTCTTGTGTCTCTAATAACTTGGAAACTGCATCTTTTAAGTTCTTTCTGGAAAACTCGTTGTTCTCATCGAACATCTGATACATTTCCCATTCTCTTTCATTTTCCTCGGCGATCTCACGATATGGTCCCCAGTGCCAGTTTGGAATCACAAACTTCTGGCCTTTTTCCACATAGTTAAAGATCATATGATGAATTGCACCTGTTCCTCCTGGTGTTGCCACAGCGCCTGTATAAGTTCCTTTCGGCTGATGGCCTTTAAACGCATTGGCAATCGCTGCATCCAAGTAGTCTTTTAATCCTGGAATTGGAGCGTAATCCATCAGTTCATTTGCCGGAAGCTCGCGATAACATTTGTTGACGGTAGGCAAAGATAAGAAATCTCCATTCTCATCCTTTAACACACCTAAGGTGGCATCCGTCACATTTTCTTTTCCGTACTTCGCAATCGCGGTTCCTGCATTTCCTGCTGAACTGAAACTGGGATCTGGTTTTCCCTTGCCAGTAGCATTTGATGCTGTCATGGTAAATTCTGCCATTTTTATTCCCCCTGTCTTTTTCCTTTGAGATGCTCTCACATCTCTATTTTATTTTCAGGTATGCAAAATGATAACCTATTCTCCTTGTGAATTTCACAGCTACCATTTCGCATACCAATTCATAAAGCACTGAATTATTTATATTTCACGATCAACGCGTCTACCGCGCAAACCCCCTGGCCTTCTGGATATACAAATACCGGATTAAGATCCATCTCTTTGATCTCATCTTTGTGCTCGTATGCGTAATTTGCGATTTTCACCATCATATCTGTGAGTGCATCCAAATCACATGGAGCAGAGCCACGGTATCCAGTCAGCATTTTGTAGCTCTTCAGAGATTTCAACATGTTCATAGCCTCTCCCTTGTTCAGAGGAACCGGATACAATGCCGCATCTTTGAAGACTTCTACATAAATTCCACCCAATCCTACTAAAAGCATAGGACCAAACTGTTTGTCATTTGTCACACCAATAATAATCTCTACACCAGAAGCTGCCATCTCCTGAACTAAAATTCCATCGGTCTTCTTTCCAGGATTGGTTCTCGCCACATTCGCCATAATTTCATCGTATGCAGCAACAGCCTCCTCCTCATTTTGAATACGAAGTTTTACACCGCCGGCTTCTGTCTTGTGCAGAATCTCAGAAGAATTAATCTTCAGCGCCAATGGATATTTCATCCCTTTGACAGCCTCTTTGATCTCATCTGTACTTCTCGCAATCGCCTGTGCGGGAACTGGAACTCCATATTTCTTCATCTCTTCTTTGCTGTCGAACTCTGAGAGCGCATAAGTCTCAGCTCCCTCGTGATCCTTCGGAACACAGGCTTCCAGATTATGCTCTTCATAGTTATAAGTAGCGAAGGTTAGCAATTTCTTTAGCGCTGAGAAAGAAGTACCCATAGAAGACATCAACGGAACCCCCGCATCTTCCAGAATTCTTCTGGAACCGCGGAAACGATAACCTTCCAGCGACGGAATCGCCACAACTGGCTTATCCACACCCAATTCTTTTGCATGAGCGATGCTCTTACACATATCAGAAGTGGTCAAATCATCGTCTTTCTTAACGTTTACACCCACAGTAATTAATCCTACCGCAGGGTCATCATTAAATGATTTCAGAACACCTACTGTACGCTCGTCATCGTGGAACAAAGTGGTAGTAGCATCCAGAGGATTCTTAGCCGAAGCGTAGCCCGGGATGAAGTTTTTCAACTTGGCCTTTGTCTCGTCAGAAATCTCTGCCAAATCCACGCCCACTTCCTCAGCGATGTCGGCACTCAGAGTACTCTCTCCACCGGAGAAGCTAATCACTGCCACTTCTTTCTTCTTCGGGAAGTTACCGTTCAGCACGCTCAGAGTCTGTGCCAGACACATGAACTCTTCCAAAGTCTCTGCGACAACAACGCCGTATTTTTCAAAGATACTCATGTAAGATTTATTAGATCCCGCCATACTTCCAGTATGGGATGCCGCTGAAATCGCGCCTCTCACAGATCTTCCTGATTTCAGAATTACCACTGGTTTGCGCATCATCGCAGCTTTCTTTAATGCACGTACAAATCTCTCCGAGTCACGAACACCTTCAAGATAAAGGGCAACAACAGATACGTGTTCGTCTTCCACAACAAACTCGAGGAATTCTTCCAGTGTGACAATATTTCCATTTCCTGAAGAGATTGCGTAAGAGATATTGAAGAAATCTGTGTTCAATATCTCTGCACAGATAAATCCACTCTGTGCAATAATCGCAATTCCATGAGCATCATCTTCCAAATCCCAATGTGTATGGCCGCCCCACATATTGACTTTATCCACATTGTTCAGCATACCCATACAGTTTGGTCCGCAGATACACATGTCATATTTTCTGGCGATGCCTTTTATCTGCTCTTCCAGTGCGATTCCCTCTTCAGTGTTCTCCTCTGAGAAACCGCTGGCATAGATCACAGCCGCCTTCACTCCAAAGGCACCGGCCTCTTCCAGCAGCGCCGGTATTGTATGGCAGTTTGTTGCAAGTACCACACACTCAGGAACTTCTGGCAATGCCGAAATACTAGGATAGCATTTTTTTCCAAAAAGCTCTGTCTTTTTGGGATGCACAAAATATGCGTGCTCTACTATCCTACTATTCAATGCACCCTGAGCTGCACCACGTCCAAAACCAGGTCTATCCGTTACCCCCACAACTGCAATACTCTTAGGTTTAATCAGTTTTTGTATATCCATCTTTGCCTCATACCTCCGCTACATTCTTTGCTCTATACTGCCGCTTACTGAACGTAGTTATAACCTTCGTTAAACGCCGCCTCATTCGCTGCAGTAAATTTCTCTTTGCCTTTCTTCACGAACATTTCCTTCAGAACTCTTCTGGCCATATCTGGCTCGAACAGTCCGCATTTTTTAATCAATGCACCAATTGCAACAATGTTAGCTGCTTTCGGATTGTTCGCTTTCATTGCCAGCTCCATACATGGAACTCTAATGATGTTAAAATTTCCTTCCACTGTCTGATCGTCAGCAACCTCATCGCTGTTGATAATCAACGTGCCGCCTTCTTTCAGGTAAGCCGCATATTCCAGGGAAGGGGCATTCATAGCTACCAGTACGTCGGATTCCTCAATATCTGGTCCGCCAATCACGCCATCTACATATTTCACTACGCTGTATGCTTTTCCACCTCTCATGGCAGGTCCATAAGTGGGCATCCAAGTCACTGTCTTTCCTTCTTCCAGAGCCATCTCAGCCATGATCATGCCTGATGTCAAAACTCCCTGTCCACCAAAACCAGCGAATACTAATTCCATACTCAATCACCCTTCCTTTCTCTCAACTCGCCCAAGGTGTAATAAGCAGAAACCTCCTTATCCATCCATGCAAGAGCTTTGTCGATCGGCATACCCCAGTTGGTAGGACATGGCGCCAATACTTCCACCAGAGAATATCCCTCGTTATTCAACTGTGCCTCGATTGCGTTCTTTACATATTTGCGTAGTTTACGGATCTCTTTCGGACTCTGAACAGATCCTCTAGCTACATATGCCACGTTTGGCAAAGAAGCGATCATTTCCGGCAACTTAATCGGCATACCAGTCCAGTTTGTATCTCTTCCGTGAACACTGGTCGTAGTTTTCTGATCTGGCATGGTAGTCCAAGACATCTGTCCACCTGTCATACCAAAGTTATTGTTATTTACCACAAATACAGTAATATTCTCGTTACGATATGCAGCGTTCATAGTCTCCGCAAGACCGATTACATATGCATCTCCATCTCCTTGATAAGCGATAGAAAGAAGGTCTGGTCTCGCAACTTTAATACCCATAGCGGTAGCTGCACCTCTTCCGTGAGCAGTCTGGATTTTGTCACCATTCCAGCTCATGTTCATATTACAGGAACATCCAACTCCAAGAGTCAAAATTGTCTTATCTTCGTAACCATTCTCTTCGATTACTTCTGCAATCAGACGGTTCAAAATACCATGGCCACATCCTGGGCAGAAACTATTCGGTATACTAACCATCTTCGGTGTTTTTCTCAACACTGCCATTTAGAACACCTCCTTCATCTGTCCGGCTTTTACCTGCTCATAAAACTTCACAACTTCTTTTGCTTTCGGAATATGCTGATTTGTAAACTGTCCATAGATCGGAACATCTATTCTCGTCTTCTTCGCTGCCAAAGCTACGTCCTCTACCAGCTGACCAGCATCTGTAGACTCTACGGAGATAAAGCCTTTTACATCTTTGTTTACCTGCTCAAAAGCTTTGTATGGGAATGGCCATACAGTGATAGGACGAATGATGCCGACTTTCTCACCCTGAGCGCGCAGAATATCAACTGCGTTTTTAGCTGTTCTGGAAGGAAGTCCAAATGCTACAAATACGTAGTCTGCATCCTCTACCTGATATGCTTCGTATCTCTGCTCGTTCTCAGTAATCAACTCATATTTTGCTTTTGTTGCACCTGGTTTATCTGGATTTGCCAATCTGCCGTGATCACGGTTTGTTCCATCCCAGGTCCATCCTAAGTCCTCAGTTCTCTCTTTGAACTCTGGGAATTCCACTGCTTCCATCATCTGTCCCAGAGCAGCCTCTGTCAGAATCTCTACTGGATTGCGGTATTTCTCTGCCAGATCAAATGCTATGTACATTAAGTCGATAGTCTCCTGAATGCTGTTCGGTGTCAAAACGATCACACGACAGTCACCATTGCCGCCACAGCGGGTATCTCTCAAATAATCTGTCTGAGAAGAATCCAAAGTTCCAAGTCCAGCTCCCCAGCGCTGAACATTCACCAGTACTGCTGGATAGTTGTTCGCACACATATAGGAGATACCTTCCTGTTTCAGTGAGAATCCTGGGCCTGAGGAACTAGTCATAGATCTCATACCACAAGCATAGGACCCAAAAATCATATACATTGCAGACATCTCATTTTCTGCCTGCAAAAAAGTTCTTCCAAGTTCTGGCATACGCCAGGACAAATACTCTCCGACCTCTGTCTGAGGAGTAATCGGATATCCTGCATAAAACTGACAACCTGCACGCATAGCTGCTTCACCGATTGCATGGTTGCCTTTCCACATCTTCTTCATAGTCTTTCACTCCCTTTCACTCTTCAACGATCTCAAATACATTATCTGGGCATACAATATAGCAAGTTCCACACTGCGTACATTTCTCATGGTCCACCGCTACATGATCATATCCTGCTGCATTGAGCTCACCGGACAGGGATAATGATTTGGTTGGACATGCTACGATACAATACTTACAGCTCTTACACCTCTCGGGACTAATTGTAAGTTTGGCCATAATGCTCCTCCTTTCCCATCTACTATTCCTCTTTAATTTTACTGGAATAGAGAATCCATTCTCCTAATTTTCTTTCGTTTATAGTTCGCATTATATATTATATATAATATATAATCAATGGTTTTTATGCATTTTACATAAATTCGTCAAAAGTTATCAATTTTTCATATCGTTTTTGTACAAATTTCAATCATCATTTACTTTCTTCATTATATGACAATATTTGTTTACAATTTCAATTTTACAACTTATTTTTGACTAAAAACATCTGCATTAGGGCTTTAAGTGCCCATTTCTACAGGATATAGCCCCTTTAAAAATCCTTTCAAAATACATATACTTTGCTATTGTAAATTTTTATCAAAACCCAGCGATGTCTTGCCATATTTTCAAAGAACAAAATGAGTAGGCCCATTTCAGCTTCCCCTCAATCTTTGAGGGGCGTGTGCATTCTGTCCGGAGGTTTTTCATCTACTAGGATATCCATCGCAATTTCCTAGTAAATAAAAAAACACCAACCACATAAAATGGTTGGTGTCTGTCTTTCACAAATTAATCCTGCACGTAAGGCATCATAGCCATATGACGTGCTCTCTTGATTGCAACAGTCAGAGCTCTCTGATGTTTTGCACAGTTTCCTGTGATTCTTCTCGGAAGAATTTTTCCTCTCTCAGATACGTATCTCTTTAACTTTGCTACATCCTTGTAATCGATCTCATTGTTCTCTTTTCCACAGAATACACATACTTTTTTTCTTCTGCGGCCGCCTCTTCTCTTCATCGGAGAATCTGGTCTCTCGCCTCTATTGTATGCCATGAGTATAACCTCCTTCTATAATTCAGTTAAGCGGACATCTGAAATGTCACCAGACACACATCCGCTCTGCTACTTTTTTGTGAACGCAGGCTTTTCCTGCCTGTCCATGCCACCTACCTAGCTTTCTAGTTAAATGGCAATTCTTCATCAATTCCATCCGGAATGTTCATAAAACCGTCGATGGAAGCCGCCGCACTGCTGGGTGCCGCTGGCGCTTCTGCCGGCGCAGGAGTTCTCGGATGTGACGCCGCATAGCTGTCACTGGCAGATTTACTTTCTGCAAATTCCTGCTCTTCCACAACTACCTCTGTCGTATACACCTTCTGGCCTTCCCTGTTTGTATAACTGCCAGTCTGAATTCTTCCGCTGACTACTATACGAATTCCCTGGTGGAAATACTTCTCTGCAAACTCTGCACCTCTGCCGAATACGACACAGGAAATAAAATCTGCAGTCGCCTCTCCATCACGGCGGAATCTGCGGTCAACGGCTAAGGTGTATCTAGCAATTGCCAGAGAATTTTCTCCTGCCGAATAACGAACTTCTGGATCTCTTGTTAAGCGTCCCATTAAAATTACTTTGTTCATAAAATCTACCTCATATCTTTCTCAAGAGTGCATTATTAATGGTGCTTTCCAAAATTCCCTATAAGGTCTTATGCGTCTTTCCGAACGACTAAGTATCTTAATACATTGTCCATGATACGAACGTGTCTTTCCACTTCTGCTGGACAATCTGCGTCTGCTTCAAACTGAATAAAATAGTAGAAGCCTTCATGCATTTTCTGAATTTCGTAAGCTAATTTCTTCTTACCCCATTCTTCTACTTCTGTGATATTGCCATTGTAACGGGTGATGTATCCTTTTGCTTTTTCTACAACTGCCGCACGTACATCGTCCTCTACCTTGGCATTCACAACTAATGCTAACTCATACTTGTTCATGCTCTTTTACCTCCTTATGGTCTTTTGGCCCCTTGCCTGTGCAGGGAGCAAGGATATTTAAAATATATCACGATTGCTAATTTTAACATAAATCGCGCTTTGTGTAAAGTATGAATTTACTGATTTTTTTTAATCAGTCCCCGTTCATTTTTTTCTACCAACTTACGCGCCATCATAACCTGGTGTCCGCACCCCATACATTTCAAGCGAAAGTCGGCTCCTACCCTCAAAATCTCCCATTCGTGGCTCCCACAAGGATGCGCTTTTTTCAGAGTTACCACATCTCCGATTTCATAGTTCTTCCCCATGAATTCTTACGCTCCCTTCACAGTAATCTGAGAAAACACTCGGCCGATCGGCTGCTGAATCAGCAGATTTGCATAACGGTCCCTCGGCGTCGGCGATTTATTAATTACCACCAAATGTTCGCCTTGATAATAATCAATCAAACTGGCAGCCGGATAGACGGCCAATGAGGTCCCCCCAATAATCAGTACCTCCGCCTGTGAGATCGCCATGACTGCCTCCGATAGAGTCTGCGTGTTCAGTGCCTCTTCATAAAGAACCACATCTGGCTTGACAATCCCGCCACAGTCACATTTAGGAGTGCCTTTTGCGTTCTTCATATAAGCAAAGTCATAGGCTTTTCCACATCTCATACAGTAATTTCTATGTACGGAACCATGCAGCTCTAGCACTTTCTTGCTGCCTGCCATCTGGTGCAGATTATCAATGTTCTGGGTGATCACTGCCTTCAATTTTCCAGCTTTCTCTAGCATGGCTAATTTCTGATGTGCAGCGTTAGGCTTTGCTGTGTCACACAGCATCTTGTCCCGATAAAATCGAAAAAATTCTTCCGGCTTTCTCATAAAGAACGTATGGCTTAAAATAGTCTCTGGCGGATAATCATATTTTTGATTATACAGCCCATCCACACTCCGGAAATCTGGAATCCCACTCTCTGTGGACACCCCTGCTCCACCGAAGAATACAATATTACTGTGCGTGTCAATCAATTCCTGAAGTTTCTCAATTTCCTTCTCCATCATTCAGAACTCCTTTCAGATTGTCAATTTAACCTCTTTCCCTGAACCACATAGCGCGTAGAAGAGTTTCCTGTACAGGTAGACAATGTCACTACTTTGTCCTTGATGCCCAAAGAAATATCCCCTGTGTCAATGGAAGAATTGCTCCTCATGTTCGCAATCCAGTCTTTAAATTCTTTGCCCGGCCCCTTAAACAATGTGTAGGTATCGCTGTTTACCGCCGTCACATAGGCTGAAAAAATTTCATATTTATAATTTTTTTCCGGGGTAAGTATCCAGAAGTAGTGACTTTTGCTGTACGCGTCCCCCTCGGAAAACTGCTTCAGCGTACCAAACATAGAGCCATTTTTCATATTATGTCCATATACAAGCGTATTACAGTCATTGAAATCATCGTTATTTTCATAGTCGACGAAAATCGTCCCCGCAAAATTATAAGTCTTTTCATAGGTTCTGTGAAGATAATACTCATTGTCGATTCCCCGGACCACTGGATAGCTAATATCAAGCCCCTCCACATATATCCAGCCGATCACATCCTCATTCACCTTCCGCAGCGACTCAAAGTCCACATCAATCGGCGGCTGCAATTCACCGTCATCTTCTTCGTCTCTCGCATTAGGATCTCTCTCGGTGACTGCCATCTTCTCAATCGCGTCATACTCATCGGACCCCTTTTTGTACTCTAAATAGATATGTATGAGATTATATGCCGCAAAAATGAAAATTCCAATGGCTATAATCAGAACAACTGTGAGTACATAGTCAATCGCTTTTTTCTTCTTTTTTGTCTTTTTACCCATATTCTCTCCCATCTTAGTTTCTGGTAACTCTTCTATGTTACGTCCACTCGCTTGTAGTTCGTGAGCAGTAACACGTTTCGCAACGCACACAAGCTGCTGTAGACAGCAGTTCAGTGCGAGTATATCTCGGAACTTTTGCACATAAGGTACAAAAACACCTCGCAGGACATTGGAGGGCTGAACTGTAGCTCTTTTATCATTATAATAAGAATGGACAAATCTTGCAATGTATAACAGTACCACAGGACAGTCCGAAGGACTTTCCTAAGGAATCAAAAAAGGCTCTGTATCTCCCACAGAGCCCTTGCTACAAATAGCGGGGACAGGATTTGAACCTGCGACCTTCGGGTTATGAGCCCGACGAGCTTCCAGACTGCTCCACCCCGCGTCATCTAATAATTAGTATATGTACTTAATAAGGTTATTATACTTCTTTTATCTACATTTGTCAATACTTCGCCTTTTGGCATTACTTCACTTGTAACTATTCAGCCATGTGAATAGTTACGTTCACTTACTTGCGGTTCATGAGCAGTAACACACTTCACGGGATATTAGAAGCCCGAACTGTAACTCATACGCTGTGTGCGCTGCAAAGTTTACAGCGCACACAAAAATTTCTGGCTCACATCTCACTGAGCTGCTCCTGACACAGAGGACGGTATTTCTTTGCCAAAAGCGCTTTAATCGCTCTCTCGTTGTCTTCCACTCTGAAAATCACATAGGCTACATTCTTTCTCTTTGTGATAAACGCATACATATACTCTATGTTGATGCCCTCATCTCCAAGCGCACGGATGGCCCCTGCCAGACCTCCCGGCGTATCTGGAATCTCGACCGCCAAAACCTTTGTGATGGAACAGATATAGCCTTCATCTTTCAGTACCGTTGACGCCTTATAAGGGTCATCTACAATCAACCTTACAATTCCAAAATCTGTAGTCTCCGCCAGAGACAAAGCTTGCATATTAATTCCATATTTTTCCAAGATATCGCTGAGTCCCTGTAATTTCCCGGGGCTATTTTCCAAAAAAATAGAGATCTGTCTTACTGTCATAATTGTACCTCCTTTTCCACCTAACGGTGACAACCGACACGCTGACACCCTATATCAAATGAACTTTTTAATACAGATGACGCTTATCAACCACGCGAACAGCCTTGCCTTCACTTCTAGCAATGGATTTTGGCGCTACCAGTTTTACGTTTGCATAGATGCCCAGCATTGCCTTCAGAGCATGTACCAGTTCTTTCTCCCTCACTGACATCTGCTTCAAGCTGTCGGAGAACATCTCTGGTGTCATCTCCACCTGCACTTCAATCGTGTCACTGTTGTTTACACGATCAACGACAATCTGATAATTCGCCGGATATCCTTTGTTCATCAGAACAGTCTCAATCTGAGACGGGAAGACATTCACACCTTTGACAATCAGCATATCATCACTTCTGCCCATCGGTTTGCTCATCTTTACGTGCGTTCTTCCACACGAACACTTCTCCCTAGTCAAAACACAGATATCACGGGTGCGATAGCGAAGAAGAGGAAATGCATCCTTCGTTATGCTAGTAAATACCAGCTCCCCTTTCTGTCCGTCTGGAAGAACCTCCTCCGTAACCGGATCAATGATCTCCGCAATGAAGTGATCCTCATTGATATGCATGCCTGTCTGCTCACTGCACTCAAAAGAGACTCCCGGCCCTGAAATCTCCGTCAGGCCATAAATGTCATATGCCTTGATTCCCAGCTTTTCCTCAATATCGTGCCGCATCTCCTCTGTCCATGCCTCAGCTCCAAAAATTCCAGCTTTTAACTTAATCTGGTCTTTCACACCACGCTCGATGATGCTCTCAGCCAGGTAGGCAGCATAAGACGGTGTACAGCACAAAATGGTGGAGCCTAAATCTGTCATAAACTGAATCTGACGGTCTGTGTTCCCTGAAGACATCGGCAGCGTCAAAGAACCCACCTTATGAGAACCTCCGTTCAGCCCCGGCCCTCCGGTAAACAGTCCATAACCATAGCAGACATGCACAACATCCTCTTTGCTTCCTCCGGCTGCCACAATTGCCCTAGCACAGCATTCCTCCCATAAATCCAGGTCATGCTGTGTATAAAATGCTACTACTCTTCTTCCAGTCGTGCCGCTAGTAGACTGAATACGCACACACTCAGACAGAGGCGTCGCTAAAAGTCCATAGGGATACGCTGCACGAAGATCTTCTTTTGTCAAAAAGGGAAGCTTATATAAATCTTCCCTGGATTTGATGTCTCCGGGCTCCACACCTTTTTCCTTCATTTTATTTCGATAGTATTCCACGTTGTCATATACGTGTCTTACCTGTTTTACCAGACGTTCGTCCTGCCATTCTCTAATCTGTTCCTGGGACGCACATTCGATTTCTGGCTGGAAATAATTTCCCATTTTAACCACTCCTTTCCTTATCTTTAAGATCTCACGTCAACATTCCAAGTTATCAATCTCCTCACCTTCTTGAACTTTCATTCAAAAAGTACCCCTCGCTTTGCTCGGTCAATTCTCATTTGACACTGCGATGATTTCTTCTGAAAGCCTATCTCTTTCGCAGATTAGCTTGACAAACCCCAAAAGTAAGATCTAGTTTCATATTAGCTTAAAATATATAAATGCGCAAGAATTATATAGCACTTCATCCCTGCGAATTTTTTAACTGCTATTGTCCATCCCATTCACAGTAACTTCCAGTTTTCTTATCTCCCAAAATATGGTATAGTGTGAGTACTAAATTACGATGGGAGAATATGAATGGCTATGAAAAATTTAATCGTTGGACAATCAGGCGGCCCTACTGCTGTCATCAACAGCAGTCTCTACGGGGTAGTCTCTGAAAGCTTTGCTCACAGCGACCAAATTGGGCACGTATATGGAATGGTAAATGGAATTGAAGGTTTTCTAAACGACACAATTTTAGATTTCGCCAAGGAACTGCCCGGTGAAAAATTAGAATACTTAAAGACAACTCCTGGAGCTTACTTAGGGTCCTGCCGGTACAAACTTCCAGAAGATTTAAAAGATCCGGTCTATCCCCGGCTGTTCCAAAAATTTCAAGAGATGAATATCGGCTATTTCTTCTATATCGGCGGCAATGATTCCATGGACACCGTCAGCAAGCTTTCCCGCTATGCTCAGCAGATTGACAGCGATATTCTGGTGCTAGGAGAACCCAAGACAATAGACAACGACCTTATTTTAACTGACCACACCCCTGGATTCGGCAGCGCTGCACGTTACGTTGCGACCACAGTCCGTGAGATCGTAGTAGACGCCAGTGTCTATGAGAAAAAAGCCGTGACTATCGTAGAGATCATGGGCCGTGATGCCGGCTGGCTAACTGCCTCTAGCGCTCTTGCCAGAAGATACGAAGGTGACAATCCTTTCCTGATTTACCTGCCAGAAGTGGATTTTGATGTGGAAAAATTTCTGAAGGACGTAGAAAATTCCTTCCAGAAGTCTGCCAGCGTCATCGTCTGTGTATCCGAGGGAATCCACGATGCCTCTGGAAAGCTGATCTGTGAGTATGACAGCGATGTAGGCTGCGATACCTTTGGGCACAAAATGCTGTCTGGCTGCGGCAAATACCTGGAAAATCTGCTGCGAAATCGCCTGAATGTAAAAGCTCGTTCCGTAGAACTGAACGTGTGTCAACGCTGTTCCTCCATGACCATCTCCGAGACAGACCAAGAGGAAGCTGTCATGGCAGGCCGTTTCGGTGTGAAATCCATTTTAGATGGAAATACTGGGAAAATGATCTCTTTCGTCCGTGAGAGCGACAGCCCTTACCGACTGACCTGCGGACTGGAAGATGTGAACAGAATCTGTAACCAGACAAAAACCGTTTCTCTGTCCTGGATTTCTCAAAACGGCTCCGATGTAGAAAAAGAATTCCTCACCTATGCCAAACCACTGGTACAGGGTACCGTAAAGGTTCCCATGGACAAAGATGGTCTGCCTGCTTTCGTATACCGAAAATAGTCTGGATAAGGGCTTCCTCAAGTCAAGAAATAACTTGGGGAAGCCCTCTTTTTATGCTATAGAAAAGAAACCCAGTACAGTTCATTCTCACGTTAGAAGCTCAAATACCCGGTACAAGTCCAGTCTTCCGTATCCCCAATCTGGATTCGGATAAGTCAGGCCCTCGTCTCTTGCCGCAGCCCTGGTCAAATAATTTTTAGCACTGGTCCCGTTTAAATAAGGAGCATTTTTCCTGACCACCGCCCACTCCATGAGAAGCGCCACTGCTCCCGCCGTCTGAGCAGCTGCCACGCTAGTACCCGAGCGCTGCACATACCTACCTTGGGAACCAGGCCCTGTCAGCAGCACTCCCGGAGCAGCCAAATCTGGCTTCACCACTCCATTGGGTGTATATCCCCTACTAGCTTCCAGATACAAACTTTGGTCCCGGTTGTCATATGCTGTCACCGTTATGGAGTCCTCCGAATCTCCCGGATTTGTCACTGTGTTATAAGGAGACGGTTCTAAAAAATAAGTTTCTGTGCGAAAAGTTGTATGTACCGGCAGCCACATATGAAATTCTACAGTGTCCAAACTCTCGCTATAGACTAAAAAGCGCCAGATTCCCGCCACAGGACTTATGAAGCGAAAAAAAATCAGGGTACTCCCAGATTGCAGTTCTATAGCCGAATACCCCACCTCTACTTTTGTCTCCACAAACACAAAAGACAAAGTCTGCGTGCCAGTTCCTCTGATCGTACTCACATCCAGAATTTCACCCGACGGAGATTGAAGCCTGACCCGGTAAAGATACAGCGAGCTCCCCCAAAACTCCACAAAAAAGCCTCGTTCTTCCTCCCCTACCCGCATCTCTACGGTCACGTTTCTCTCTTGTGGCCGAATTTCTCCCATGTAATGCCTCCTGGAGTTTCCTTCATTGCCAGCCGCCACCGTGACAGCTGTCTGCGGGTTCCTGGTCACGCTGTCCATATACAATGCCAACGGATTCTTTCCCTGGTGAGTCCCCTGATTATTTCCAAGCCCTATGCAAATGACCAGTGGCATCTGAAGCTGCCTGGCACATTCCAAAGCAAAACTAATTCCAAACATAATATCATTTTCCTGATAATAATCCACCCCTTCTGGAAGAAAATAAAACTCTCTCAGATAGTTTTTAGCAGGTTTTAGTTTCACAATAATTAAAGTAGCTTCCGGTGCAGCCCCTGAAAACTCCTCCGTCGGCTCCGGAGTCCCTGCCGCTATTCCCGCCATAAATGTTCCATGACCATTTTCATCCCTAGAAGGCACTATTTCCCAAGGGTCCTCTGACTGTAACGCTGCATTGATCTGTTCCTCTGTATACACACTTCCATAGGGAACGGTCGAGTTATCAGACGGGATTCTTTGGTCCCATAGATAGGCGATCCTGGTACGCTCATAGCTCAAAAAAGCCGGATGCGTGTAATCTATCCCCGAATCAATCACAGCAATTGCAGTATTTCTTCCTTGAAGATTAAGATACGGATGATTTTGAAGGTTCGTAATCCTAGAGGCTGCCAAAGCCTGGCTGTCCATATAGGTAAAACAATTGGGAATGGTGTTGTAGGTATAGCTATCCACTCCAAGACCATTGAGCTCCGACAACGGCGTATACAAGACCGCATAAGTCCCATCAATCCTTTGAATATAGTCTTCCGAAAAATCCGAAAAAATTTCTCCTACATTTTGGTCATGCCGTACGATAAAATCCGCATAGCTTTCATCCAAAGCAGGTGATATATAATCCATCGCACTCAGCGTCATCACTCACTCCCACAGTTTCTTTTTTCAATAATTTATGCTATTTTCTTCTATACTATGTAACAGATTCGTCACTTGGACCTTCACCTTTGCTGCACGGATGCCTAATTCCCCCAAAATGTTAATATATAAACAATTACAGATAGATATATTGGCTTGTAACAGTTCAACTCGTACAGATATCTGCTTTCAAAAACATGCACTTATGTTTTATGCTACCTCGCACGGTATGGATGAACTATTACGTGAAATCATGTTAATTAATAGACTCTTGTTGATTTTTTATTCCCGATCAGTTAAGATTAAAAAAACAACTGTAATCTCAGAAAAGGAAATTATTGCTATGGAAAACACTAAGATAGACCGCCGCGTGCGCAAAACAAAAGCCCTTCTTTTAAAAGGACTGACTCAGCTTATGGAAGAAAAAGACGTCAATCACATCTCTGTACGGGAGTTAACAGACCTGGTAGATCTAAACAGAGGCACCTTTTATCTTCACTACAGAGACATCTTTGACATGGTAAACCAGGTGGAGGATGAACTGTTTCAACAGTTCGACGAACTTTTTCACGAAAATGCCTCCGGCGATGACTCCACCACCACCACGTTAACCGTACTGACGAACGTCTTCACCTTTCTGGCAAACAATGAAAAAACCGTGCGTGCCTTTATGGGCCCACACGGCGATTTAACTTTTATCAATCGTCTGAAAGAACTCGTCAAAACCAGAGTCCGCCATTCCTGGGAAGACCGCGGCATGGCCCCTGACAAATTCGAATATTTCTTCGCCTACACCGCCGCCGGTTGTATCGGCCTGATGGAAGCCTGGCTTAGAGGCGGCTTCCAGGAATCTGCCGAAGAGATGGCCTCTCTAGCAGATGTTCTGCTGCTCAATGGGATTCATCCTCTGCTGAAATAGCGCGGCGTCTGCCCAGGCAGACCACCATGATAATTCCCGCAAAAAATGTAAAAATTGAGATAAACTGCGAGGTGGAAAGCGCTCCCACGCTTCCCCTCACCAGATCTCCTCTAAAAAATTCCAGTACAAAGCGGCCCGCGCTGTAGAAGACCAGATAAAAACCAGCTACCTGTCCGTCCGCCTTACATTTTCGCGCCAAAAACAGCAGCAGTCCAAAATGCAGAAAATCCAGCGCGCTGGAAATCAGCTGTGTTGGAATCAGCGCAACCCCATTAGGCGCATAGGCAGAATCTGTAAACGTGATTCCGATGCAACTGTTCGTGGGCTGCCCGTAACAGCAGCCTGCCAAAAAGCATCCGATTCTCCCAAAGCCCTGCGCCAGCGCTATGGACGGCATTACCAAATCAAAGTATTTCAAAAACGGCAACTTCAGCACCCGGCAGTACAGCCAGCCTGCCAAAATCCCGCCGAATATTCCTCCGTAGACCACAAAACCGTCCGCAAAATCCCGGAAGATCTCCGCGGGGTCCGCCAGAATTTCCCGATACTGTGTAATCAAATACAAAAGCTTGGCTCCCAGAATCCCGCCAATCACACACCAGATCACTAGGGAAAATACCCGTTCTCCATTGTCCAGTCCCTGTTTTTTCGCCCGCATCTCTGCTGTGAGATATGCTGCTATCACTCCAATCCCTATCATCAGACCGTATCCATACACGGTAAATGGCCCAATCGTCAACAACTCATTCTTCAATAATTACATCCCTTCTCTCTTCCCGCCATTTTCCACCAGCGGCAGGTTTCATACTAACTTTTTTTAATAAACTTCGTGTGACATTTCGGACAGGAAATTTCCACCTTTCCCTTGCCTCGCGGCATTCGAATTTTCTGTCTACACTGAGGGCAGGTATAGATATGATAATCCTTTCTCTGTTCCATCACATACCTTTGTTTCCCGAAAACCTTTCTGATCTTCCCGGTCAATTCCAAAAATTTCTGGTTTTCTGCATATCTGCGGCTATAATCCTTTGAAAAAGCTCTCACAAACGCAAGAACCACTAAAATCCAACCCAGCAACAGAAAAAACACCTCAAAAATAAAGTTTGATAGAATGACGAGAACCGCTCCTCCAATCAGCATGACCCTGTACAACTGGTCCGCCCCGTATCTCCCCTGCATAAAATGTAAAAACTTTTCTCTCATCCACATACCTCTCTATTTTTAGTTTTCATGTTAAAATGTATCTTATACCTACACCCCTGTTTCGTCAACTAAAATTTTCCCGCTGCACTAGAAGCCCGTGTATAACCAAAATGTCACAGGCAATACTGTTGACTTGCCATCATGCTTTGTGTATGATGAGAGCACAGAAAATGAATTACTTACAGGAGGATTCTCTATGTTAAAAGCTGGAATCAAAGGAACTCAGGAAGTACTGGTGACAGAAGCCAACACCGCAAAAACCATGGGAAGCGGCACCTTGGATGTCTTCGCCACCCCGGCCATGATCGCCTTGATGGAGCTGACTGCCTGGAAGAGCGTCGCTCCCTACCTGGAAGAGGGAAACGGTACCGTCGGCAGTTACCTGGATATTCACCACAACGCCCCGACTCCGGTAGGCATGACCGTCACCTGCGAGAGCGAGCTTATCCAAGTGGATGGACGAAAGCTGACCTTCCGTCTGACCGCCCGGGATGCCGCCGGCGTCGTAGGCGAGGGAACTCATGAGAGGTTCATCGTGGACAACGCAAGATTTTCCCAGAAGGCAGAAAAAAAGTTAGGCTAAAACTAAGACGAGACTGGATGTTCCAGTCTCGCCTCAGACGGAGAATCCTGCACCGCAGGATTCTTTTTCGTGTAATAGGAAAGACCTTATCACGCTAATGCATGAAAGTCCTCTCCTATTACACAAACGCTCCTCTAAAGATGCGCACGCCGCAATGAGGAATTTCACCGCAAGGCGGTGTTGCGGCGGCGCTCAAAGTGAGCTGCGCCCTCAAAGATTGAAGGGATGGGGGAGTTGAAGTTGGCTTGCCCACTTTATTCCTTACTTATTTTTCCACTCTCTCTCCAAAAATTTTGCCACACCGTCATGGTCACAGTCATCCAGCACTCCGGTCACGCGCCCTTTGATTTCCTCCAAGGCATTGGCCGGAGCATAGCTTCTGTCAGCAATTTCAATCATCGGAAGATCATTGAGATTATCTCCAAAAACCACCACCTGGTCGCAACCTGTCATCTCTTTTAGCTTTAACAGAGCCTCTTTTTTGCTGGCCTGGTCGCTGAACACCTCTAGACAGTAAAGGCCATTATAGATATTCAGGTAATAGGCATATCTAAGTCCGGAAACCTGTCCCAGCTCCTCCAAGACAGGACTTAAAGTCTCCTGGCAGTCTGTCACTGCCAGATAAACCACTTTCCCTTCCTGCAAAATTTCAAATAAGTCATCCACTCTTTTTACTTCGCTGCAGCTTTCCAACGCCCGTTCGCTGTAATACTGAACCTGAGATTCCATCTTCTGATCTTCATAGTAAAGGCTGAGCTGTTCTTTCTTATATAAATAGAGGAAACAAGAAATTCCAAACCTTCTAAAAATTTTTAGCGCATTTTTTACTACCTCTGGCTCCATTGCCTGGACATCCAAATACCTTTGCTGGTTAAAATCATAGAGGAAGACTCCATTCGTCAAAATCCCCGGTGTCGTCATGGCAAGATCTTGCAATCTGTAATCACAGCCATAAGGCATACGGGCCGTCGCCACAGAGAACTTCATACCTTCGCGAATACACCGATTCAAAATTTCAGCGGTTTTCGGCGTGATTTCTTTCTTCTTGTTAAGTAAAGTCCCATCCAAATCGGACACATACAGTGTTTCCATCCAGTTCTACCTCTCATCCTAACATTTTCTTCCCGCTCAGATATGAATCATCCAATCTTCATATCCTCTACAACATTCCATCACTGCCTCAGAGAGCGTTGGGTGCGCGTGCACCATCTTCGCCACTTCTTGAACAGGAATCTTCTTCCAGGCAGCCAGAACCAGCTCATGAATCAGCTCTGTCGCGTCTGCTCCTATGATATGTGCGCCGACAATCTGCCCGTCCCGATCCGTGATAATCTTGACAAATCCCTCACTCTTACCAATGGCAACTGCCTTTCCTGCTCCCTTAAACGGAAATTTGAAAACCTTCGCCTCAGAATCCTGAGCCAAGGCGCTTTCCTCCGTGACACCAAAACCGGCCACCTGGGGTTCGCAGTACACACACCCTGGAATATAAGGCACAAAAGGAGCCTCCGTACCTGACTTTCCGGCGATATACTCCACCGCCAGTTCCCCTTCTTTCGAGGCAACATGGGCGAGCATAGGCGTCGGCACAACATCCCCAATTCCATATATGGAAGGTACGTTAGTCTGATAATATTCGTTGACTTTCACAAAGCCTTTTTCCAGTTCCACTCCGACTTCTTCCAATCCCAGATCCTCTGTATTCGGTACTCTTCCTGTCACCACCAGGACTTTTTCCACTGTGGTTTCCTTGGCTTTTCCTTTTACATCTGTAATTTTCACTGTCACACCCTGGTCGTCTTTCCGGACAATCTCAGCTTTTGATTTCAGGTGCACGCTGATTTTTTTCTTTTTAAATGCCATGGCCAAAGCTTTCGCCACCTCCGCATCCTCATTCGGCAGCAAATGTTCCGTCATCTCCACTAAGGATACCGATGCCCCAAAAGAGTTTAAAATATAGGCGAACTCACAGCCTATCGCTCCGCCGCCAATGATGCAGATGCTCTTCGGCAACTCTTTGCACAACAGCATATCGTCCGAGGAAAAAATCTGTTCGCCGTCTGCTTCCAATCCTGGTATCTGTCTCGGCCTGGAACCTGTGGCAACGATAATATTCTGAGCACTCAGTTTCTCGCCTGAAGCTGTCGTAACTTCTCTCGGCCCGGTAATCCTTCCAGCCTCTTCCACCAAAGTCACACCGTTTTTGTCCAGCAGATAACGGATTCCCTTTGACAAAGTCTCAGCTGCCATCCTAGACTGAGCATGTACACTGCCATAGTCAAAGCCTGTGAAGTCCGTCCGAACTCCAAAACCTGCCAACTTCCCGGCTCCACTCACCAAAGCCGCGCTGGAAATCAGATTTTTGGACGGGATACATCCGATATTCAGGCAGACTCCGCCCACATGTTTTTTCTCTAGAACCGCCACTTTCATCCCTAGCTGCGCTCCTCGGATTGCCGCCACATAACCTCCCGGCCCAGCTCCTAGCACAATCAAATCAAACGTACGTTCCATCTTCCTCTCACTCCTTCCCTCTTATCTTAATCCTGCCGTTCTTTCAAAAGAGTCAGCAATTCTTCCAAAATAGGTCTCATATCTGCGTTCACTGCGTAATCCGCCACCTGGAAAATCGGTGCGTCCTCAGCAGTATTCACAGCAATATACAAAGCTGTATTCTTGATTCCTTCTGTGTGCTGCACTGCCCCGGAGACCCCAAAAGACAGACAGATCTTTGGACGAATCGTGCAGCCCGTCTGGCCAATCTGATTCTCAAAAGGAACCTCTCCCATATCCATGACCGGGCGGGTTCCGCCCACTGCTGCTCCCAACTGGCCTGCCAGCTTTCGCAGCAATTGAAAATTATCCTTCTCCAGTGCTCCTCTTCCGCCCACAACCACCACGTCGGCTGCTTGCAAACTTCCAGCCTCCGCAGCTGGAGGCAGTACTTCCAGCAGCTCCACCAAAACCTCTTCCTCGAGACTGCCGTCCATCCAGATCACTGGGATATCTCTTTCCTTGCCGTCCAACTGCCATGCCTCGCAAACCCCTTCCCTCAGTGTCGCGATCTGAGGATAAATCCCTGTTTTACACTCAATGCACACTTTGACATTCGCCTCGAAGGAAGGCTTGATCTGACGCAGTCCATGGGAACCATCTTCCCTTTTTCTAATTTCCAGCTCCGTACAGTCCGCAGTCATCCCAGCTCCCAGCCGATACGCTACCCTGGGGAAAATCGATCTCCCTTGGTCACTGGCAGGCACTAATAACACACTAGGAGAAATCTCCTTCAGCATCTCACTATAAACCCTGGCCAAACGCTCCTCCTGAAAACAGATTTCCCTGGGAAGCTTTACCGCATAGATCGCGTCAATCGGCAGTCCTTTCATTTGAGTCATCAGAGTCTCTGGCTGTGCCGCGGCCAAAAGTACTTGTATCGGTTCCTGCGTTTTTTCCTTCAGCTCCCAGGCCGCCGTGATCAATTCAAAGAAAGCGGGGCTCAGTTCCTGATTCCAATGTTCTGCAAAAACACAGATTCCACTCGCCATTATGTATTACCCCTCTCTTTCTCAACCAATTCCAAAATCTTCTGTGCGATTTCTCTGGCATTTCCTGTCAGAAAATTCTCCGTCTGAACGCGTTCCGGCAGAAAAGACTCCGTCACCATTGTGGGAGACCCTTGCAGGCCAGCCAGCTCTTTTGGAATCTGCAATTCTTCGTTGGTATAGACAACAATTTCCTTCTTCTTAGCAGCCATCTTAGAGCGCAGAGTGGGAAGGCGAGGATCGTTGCATCCATATACGACTGTGACCACTGCCGGCAGTTTTACACGCAGACGCACCGCAGATTGATGAAATTTCTTCAGCACCTGTATCTCTCCCTCACTCACCTTCTCTATCCGCTGAACAGAGGAAACATGAGGAAGCCCCATGGCCTCTGCCAACATCGGTCCGACCTGTCCCGTCGCCCCATCCGAAGATTCCGCACCCGCTAAAATCAAGTCATAGGTTCCCAGTCTGCTCAGCCCCTTTGCCAAAGCTCTGGCAGTGGCAATCGTATCTCCCCCTGCCAGACACCGGTCCGTGAGCAGGCAGCCCCTGTCAATCCCCATGGCCATTGCTGTGCGAAGCTCTTCCTGAGCTCCAGGCGGCCCCATGGTAATTGCGGCAGTCTCACAGACGCCCTGATTTTCTTCTTTTATACCCAAGGCCATCTCCAAGGCATTGAGATCCGATGGATTCATCATCGTCCCTGATTTCTCCCGAATCAGGTTATGAGTCACTGGATCCACCGATACCTCACTGGAAGACGGCACTTGTTTGATACATACAGCAAGTTTCATCTTTGCCTCCCTTTGCCCTTCGGCCTTTATGCACGTTCCACCAGACGCATGAACGCCCAATCCTCCAACAGAGGCGTCTTCTCCCCTGTCATGATGTATTTCGCCAAGTCCCTGCTGGCTGCCGGTGCCTCAATGATTCCATTTCCACCGTAACCGGAAGCCACCAGATATCCCTCCACTGGAGTCTCTCCCAGAATTGGCAGGAAATCCTTCGTCTCTGCCCGATAAGACAGCCAGGAGGACACCAGACCGCTGTCCAAAATTCCAGGAACTGTTGTCTCTAACTGTTCAAATAAGAACTCGATAAAATACTCGTCGGTTCCTCCTGTCGCCGGAATCTCGTCTGGATTCCAGTTGCCCGCATGCATCGGATTGTTTAAATCCATGGACAGATGGGATTTACAGATAAAAATGTTATCACCTGCACGCAGAGCGTAAAAAGCCGGGTATTTCAGTACTGGAAAAACATAGTCCAGTTTTTTACCAGGAGGACTCAGGAAAAACGCTTCCGCCTTCGTATGCCATACCGGCACGTCAATTCCTGCCATATTCCCTGTTATGCGGCTCCACGGACCTGTACAATCCACCACATAATCAAACGCATAGGAAGTCCCATCCTCTGTCTTTAAGCCTATGACCTTGCCGTTCTCTTTCAACAGCTCAATCACCTTCGTCATGGTCAGAATTTTGCCGCCATTCTCTTTTAATTTCCGGGCATAAGTATTCGAAATCATCGTCCCGTCAAAGTAGCCGTCATCTTTGGTGTAGCCTGCTCCGAGAATATGTTCTGTGTCGATATCCGGGAGAATCTGCTGAATCCGCGCTTTATCCGTGATATACTCTCCCTGATAGCCGGCTGCTTTTGCCAGGGCAATACCGGTTCGTATCACCTGCTCCACTTCCTCGTTAGTAGCCACCACCAAAGTTCCAGTTTGGTCAAAACCTGCGGAGCCCTTCTCCTCCTCTTCCATCTTCCGATAAGTCTCAAAGCCATACAGCCGCACGTCCCAGTAACGGTTGCTCAAAGAGTCGTCAAACAGGCAGACCGTCCCCGCTGATTTTGCAGTAGAACCACATCCAATTCTATCTTTCTCAAAAATTGTGATTTCCGCATTCTCATAGAGGCTGAGATAATAACCTAGCGCTGTACCAGCGACTCCTCCTCCAATAATTCCAATTTTTCTTATTTTCATACACTTATACCTGCTCTTGTCCTATTTTCTTCCAATAATTACTTCATCCAAAGTCCGTTTTCTCGGTGTAGGGTCTGCCGATTCGGCGCTGTAACCCACAGGTATCACGACCATCATATCGTATCTCTCTGGATCTACTCCACATTCCTCAGCCACCCGATCTTTATTTTTGCGAATCTCTGCAATCCATACGGCCCCCAGCCCCATGGCATGTGCAGCCAATAACATGTTCTCTGCGCACGCACCGATGGTGTTGGAATCCTTCACCAGATCGTATCCTACCTCGTTGTCCATAAACAGACAGATCAAGACATCCGCACCTTCCAGAACTTTGGTGTGTTTTGTAAGTTGCGCGATATTTCCCTTCACCTGAGGGTCACGTACAATCGCAAATCTCCAGGGTTCATTTGCCAGACCTGAAGGCGCTCTCATGCCAGCCTCAATAATCTGCTGAACCTGCTGATCTGTCACCTTCTGTCCTGTATAGCTGCGGACACTCTTTCTTGTCAAAATTGCCTGCATTGCATCCATTTTCCTTCCTCCCTCGCTCTTTTCCATGACAGTTTTTTCACTTTATAAAGTTCTCACAATCTCATCAAAAATTTCCAGCGTATCGTCGATGTCTTTTTCTGTATGGGAATAAGACATACAGAATGGTTCTCTCGGGTCCTCGTCGATGAGAATTCCCTTCTCAAAAGCTCTCGCTGCAATCTTCTTATATATGGAAGCATCTGCTTTTGCCCACTCTCTGGCATCCAGATTACTCTCAATCCCAAAGCTAACTGAGAAAATTGCAGGCATAGAGCTGAGAAGGCACGGAATTCCAGCTTTTTTAAAGATCGCCCGCAGCCCATTTTGAAGTCTGCTTCCCATAGCGTCAATGTACCCGTGGACATTCTGCGTACTCATAATTTCCAATGTGGCCTTAGCCGCTGCGGCTGCCACCGCGTTTCCGGCGTAGGTACCCCCTTGGGTCACACCTTGCCCTACGATATCCATGATCTTGGCCTTACCTCCGTAAGCTGCCACAGGATAACCGTTCCCCAATGCTTTTGCGTAGGTGGTAATGTCTGGCTGATAGCCATATTTCTCCTGTGCTCCACCCTTCGCAATTCGAAATCCTGTCTTCACCTCATCCAGTATCCAGACAATTCCATATTCATCACAGAGTCTACGCACGCCGTCCATAAATCCTGGAAGCGGGTCCGCGCAGCCGAAATTGCCCAGCATCGGCTCCGTGATAATTGCCGCCACCTCATTTCCGCAGCGTTTCAACGTCGCCTCCAAAATTTCCAGATTGTTAAATGGAAGCGTAATGATCAAATCTCCCAAAGCTGACGGAATTCCAGAGCTGGCCGGGACTGTGATAGGACTTCTGGAATTCCCATAGGTGGATGGCGGTGCGTAAGTAGAGAACAGTACATAGTCATAAGAACCATGGTAGCCCCCTTCGAATTTAATGATCTTCTCTTTTCCTGTGTAGGCCCGTGCCACCCGCAGAGCATGTTGCGTGGCATCCGAACCACCGTTTACCAGGCGCACCTTCTCTGTAGCTGGACAAAGCTCCACAATCTTCTCGGCCGCCTCTAATTCCAATTGAGACGTAATTCCTGGCGTCACTCCATCCCGAATCGCGCTGATTACCTTCTCGTCCACCTCATCGTAGGCATATCCCAAAATTACCGGTCCAAAAGCCAGTCGATAGTCGATATACTGATTTCCATCCACATCCCAGACATAGGCCCCTTTGCCTCTCTGGAAATATGGAGTCACTTTCTTTCCCCAGTAACGTCCGTTGGAATTCACACCCAACGGCATCGTCTTCATTGCCCGTTCCTGCATTTGGGACGTTTTTTTTCTTTTATCCATCTATGACACCTCTTCCATTATAATATGTAATCACGGTCTTTACCGCCTGTTTCCACTTCCTATAACCATCCTGACCATCTGCCTCCGGAAATACAATCTCAGCTTTTGTCTCTTCTCCTATTCCCGCTCTCACTCCCAGGCTTCTGGTGCACAGATGGGCAATTCCCAGCAAAGTACCTTCTTTTTCCAGAGATTTCTCCACCGGTCGCTGCAAAACATTTGCCTGTTTTTGAACTAGATACTCGTTGGCTGACATTCCTCCATCCAAAACCAATTTCTTGATCAGAGGCATACAGTCCAAAATATCTCGAACCGTGTAGGCCACCGCATCCAATCCAGCCCTTAATATATGTTCCGGCCGGGTACCTGCTGTGATTCCAAACAGCGTCCCCTTTGCTTCCTTCCAATATGGCGCTGACAAACCTCCAAATGCAGGGACAAAAAGCAGAGACTCCTGATCGTCATAGCTTCTGGCGATCTGTGAGAGATCTTCCAGCCTCCAATCTGTGGAGAAATTTCTGAGAAGCCAAGTGACAATACTGCCGGAAGCTCCTCCTTCCGCTGCCAGCCCGTAGGTGTATTCCTCCCCGATTTTCCAGGCTATACTCGTCGTCAGGTTTTCATCCAGTACAAGCTTGGAACCCAGATTCATCCAACAGGCACAGCAGGTACCGTAAGTCACCTTTGCATCTGCCGGCTGCGTACATCCCTGGCCAATCAATGTCACCGACTGATCCAGACCGCCGGCAATCCAGGGAATTTCTTTGCCAATTCCCAAATCCAGCCCTTCTATCCGGCAGACATTGTCTGTCAATTCCGGAAAGATCAAAGAATCCCCGCAAAAGAATTCGATCAGCTCTTCATCCCATTTTCCCTGTCTTAGATTATAGAATCCAGTCCGGCAGGCAGTTCCATGGTCCGAGGCAAACCTCCTGTGCCCAGTCAAAACATACAAAAACCAAGCGTCCAACTGGCCAAAAGCGATTCTACCGCTTCTGCACCGCAAATCTAACTTTTCATCTGATCTGCGCAGCTCTCGCACTTTCAACGCTGGCCATTCACTGGACAGATGCAGACCTGTCCTCTCATGGAACCATCGCCCTCTCCCCTCCTGTTTTAGCTGAGCGCAGTAGTTCTCACTCCGACTGTCTTGCCAGCTTATTACAGGAGTGACAGGTTCCCCGGTCTGCGTATCCCAGAGCAGAAAGGACTCTCCCTGATTCGCGAGTCCGATTCCTGCCAAACCTTCTAGACATTCTGGATTTCTTTCCATCAGCCGTTTGGCACCGTCCCGGACAGAATTCAGCAGCTCCCACGGGTCCTGCTCTACCCAGCCGTATCTTGGTGTAGCGACAGACACCGGAATATCCACACAGTCCACCTGTCTTAAATCCCCATCAAACAGCGCACTCATGGTTCCGGAAGACCCTTGGTCCACCGCAATCAGATAGATATCCTGTCTCATAAGCTCCTCCAATGGGATAACCCCTTACTCTAAACTGAAATCCCGGTTCACAGGTTTGTAAAGCAAATATCTCAGAGGTTCTGGCCCGTAAGCAACCACATAGTGAGGTGCATAAGGCGCCATATAACAGAAGTCATCCTCGTGAACCTCGTAATTGATTCCATTAATCCAGAAATTTCCTCTTCCGTCCAGGAAGTATCCACCATGTTCAAACACATGGGTCTCCGTAAATGGGAAGGTAACACCTGGGTAGAACGTCAGCATATTCATAGCCATATCAAAACCTCTGTTTTTCTCAAAAGGAACACACTGCTGTTCTTCTTCCGCCGGACTGTGAATCGGCGTGATATCCAGTACGCTGGAAATAATCGGGTCCGGCACAGAGAAAAATTTCGTTTCCTGATACTTTTTACGTACCCAGAGAATCTCCGCTGTCTCCTCCTTTTTATTTTTGATCTCAAAGTCTACCATCGGCGGCAGCCAGAAATATCCTTCTTTCTCCATGGAATATGTCTTTCCGGAAATGATAACTTCCACTTGCCCGCGGATAATATACAAAAAGTTCTCATATCCATTCAAAATCCGTTCTTTGCTGCCACCATCTTTCTCAATGGCTAATTTACACTCAATAAACTTCGCCCCAATCTCAGGCGTCGCATACACGTATACCTTCGTGTTTTCCCATTCCGGGAAAAAGCTGTCCAGTACAAAGGCTTTCGGCAGCAGATTCGCGGAAAACGGTGCGACTGTCGCACGGGTAATGCTCAAATGATTTCCTTCTATCAATTTCATTCCTGGGTTTTTCATTGATAAATCCATACTCTCATCCTCCTAATTAATGTTTTGCCATGTAATCGCAAACCAATTCCAAATTTTCACGGAAGCTTCCATCCTTTTTAAACTTCTGGGCAAACAGTGCGGAACCCATGGTCATCCCATCTGCTCCGGTACCTACGACTTCCATGATTCTCTCATAAGTATCAATGCTGCCCGCTGAGACAACCGGAATGTTCACAGCCTTCACGACCTCTCCCAATAACGTCACGGCATCTCCGGTATAACGGTAAGACAGCAGATCAATTCCATCTACGCCTTTCGCTTCCAGCTCTCTTGCATGAGCCGTGACCTCCTCGATCGTTCCGTCCAAAATGGAAGGATGACCATAGACTTTTCCGCAGAAAGGATAGTACTTCACACCGGTTCCTTTCAGATAATCCCGAATGGAATCATAGTAGACCGTCCCCATCAGCACATCGAAGCCTGCCTCCACAGCGATCTTAGCTCCAGCGAGGCCTTCCTCCTCCGATAAAGATACGATCTCTAGGTTCGTCACCTTTCCCTCTGCTTTCATAGTCTTTACTAGATCCACCATCTCATCTCTAGGAAGGCCGATGTCTTTAAATCCCCAGTCCTTTACTGGCAGATCTTTGCATGCCAGAAAACACTCCTTGGCATTCTTTACGGTTTCATCATTAAACGTCAGCATTACAATTAAATTCTGTTTCATTCCTGTTCTCCTCTCTCTCACAAATTCATAATCTTTCGCATATTTTCACCGGCAATCTTCTGATAAACCTCTTGGTTTCCCTCCGATGCAATCTCGATCTTCAAAAGTTCCATCCGAAAATCATTGCCTGGCCAGTCTGTACTCATGACAATTCTGTCTGCCCCTACTTTTTTAATCGCCGCTTTTACACTGAACAATTCCGCCGTAGAAGTATCCAGATAAATATTGGAATTCCGTGCCGCAACCGTGATCGCATCATCACAGTAATTAAGCGCACACATATGCCCCAAAATCACTGTCACCTCAGGAAAAGCTCTCGCCAGCTCTTCAAAGTAAAACGGGTGGTCATTCTCCTCAGAGCCCCCATGGGAAAATACTGGTACCTGATACTCCCGACATACCTCCATCAGAGGGTCCATCAATTCATGATCGCCTAACTGGTAGCCGTGCAGCCGGGGATGCAGCTTCAGCCCCCGAAGTCCCTGATCTAGATAATGGCGCAGTGTGGATACAGCCTGTCCATCCCTGGGATTTACCATACAAAAGCCAAAGAAACGGTCTGGATGTTCCCGACACGCATTCACCACATAGTCATTGTCTATGGACTGGGCTACTGTACATACGCCAGCCACATCCACTCCGGCTTGGTCCATTTCCTTTAGAATCCTCTTTACACTCATTCCCTCATCCAGAAAGCCCCCTGTAGACTCGCCTTCCCAGATGTGGTTGTGGTGATCTATAATCATAACCTGCCTCCTCGCATTACCATTCCTGTTTTGGATTTACCATCCTTCCATGTCCTGGTTTTCCTACAATCTTGCCGTCTTCCATGACAATAGAGCCCATGACAATGGTCATCACTGGTTTCCCTTTTAACTGGAATCCATCGTAAGGAGTGTACTTTGTCTTGCTGTACATTTCCTCGTGAGTCACTGTCCACTCTTTTTCCATGTCCACAATCGTCAAGTCGGCATCTGCTCCTGGCTGGATACACCCTTTTCTGGGATACAAACCAAAGATCTTCGATGGCTGGGCTGCCATGCAATCAACGACCCGGTTGATGGTGATCTCACCTTTATTTACACGGTCCAGAAGAATCGGCAGACTGGTCTGAACTCCAATAGTTCCAGGCAGCGTATCCCACCAGGTACGGTTAAACTTCTCATCATTGGAGTGGGGTGCATGGTCCGTGGCCAAAACCTCGATGTCTCCACTGGCCAGTCCTTTCCACAAAGCATCCGAATCTTTCCGGTAACGGATGGCTGGAATCACTCGGATTCCGCCGCCAAATTTCTCATAGTCCTCTGCACTGAAAGTAAACCAGGCAGGACCCACGTCAGAAGTCACCGGTGTTCCCTTTCTCTGGAATTCTTTGATGAGTTCCAAGCCCCGTTTCGAAGTCAGATGGGTGATATGTACTCTACATCCGGACACCTCTGAGAGCACAAATGTACGGTACAGGGCCGAAAGTTCTACGATATCCGGCCTTGCTTCCACGTGGGAATAGAAGTCTTTCTCATCTCTTCCCTCTTCCTTCAGATGCTCCGTATAGTTTTTCACTAATTCCATATCCTCTGCATGGACAGTCACTACATAATCGTGCTTTGCGATTGCTCGGAAAATATCTGCCGCCTCATTGTTGTCCGGAAGATAGTAACCTTCCGGTAGTTCCCAGTCAAAGGTGCTTAAATCCCATTTAAACCCGCACACTCCTGCGTCAATCAATCCATCAATCTGATCTAAGTTATTGACCAGATACGCATAAATTCCATAATTTACATAGGATTTTTCTTCCGCGATTTTTTTCTTAATCTGAAAATTTTCCACACTCAACGTAGGAGGCTGCACATTGGGCATGTCAAAGACGGTCGTGATTCCTCCCGCAGCTGCCGCCATGGAACCCGTGCTGAAATCTTCCTTGTAAGTTAGGCCCGGGTCCCGAAAATGTACATGCACATCCACACCTCCAGGCAGTACATATTTTCCGCCTGCATCGACGATCTTTTGGGCTTTTGCCCCTTCTGCGCTCTCACCTACTGCGGCAATCTTCCCATCCTTCACGAAAACGCAGCCGTCTGTGATGCTGTCAGGGCTGACAATCTTAGCATTTTTTACAATCAAGTCATATATCATTTTTATCCACTCCTTCTCTATATGATGTACTTTCCGAAACTCAGATCTGAATCTGAGATCTTGGATAGCTGTCTGTCCCCTGGCGCAGTCCCATGGCAACTGTCATATACGCCTGATACGCAGAAATCTCAAATGGTTTAAAAATCACCACATCCATCCCGTTTTCCCTTAATTTCTCATTTAGTTGAGGTGCCAGGTCTTCAAAATCCGTACATCCCAGAATGTATCCGTCACAGCCTGTCCGCTCATAAAGCTCCTGAATCTCTCGGTAAAGGGCATTTACCACTCTTTCTTCCCCGTTGCTAATCTCCGAGAAATCTATCTCCACAGAGCTCACCTCACACAGCCGTTCTTCTATCCCCAATTCCCTGGCTATCCTATGAAAGCGGTTGTTGATCTTTTTGGTAAAAGTCAGCACACAGAACTGTTCTACAAGCTGCATAGCATAGAGCATTGTACTTTCCGTCGGACCGATCACCGGAATGCGAACTGCCTCTCGGCAGGCCCTCAAGGCAGTGTCTGCGCTGCAATTAATCACGACTGCGTCAAACCCTCTTTTTTCATATTCCAGGACCTTTCGAAGCAAAGCTGGCGCAGCCAGCGCATCGTCATAGGCATTCAGAATAAATCTAGGCCCTTTCTTGATATACGAAAATTCAAACTCTGCCGGAATACCGGTACAATCTCTCAGCCGATACTTGCTCCGATAGTCATCCTCCGGTGCTAAAATCGGTGATATAATAGCAATCCGAATCATCTTACCTCCTCCTTAACGCTCCTGTTCCTCTTCCCATTCCGTATAAAACCGAGCAATCTTATGAATCAGCTTCTCATTGGCTGGCTGACCCTGTTTTGCCTTTTCCTGGGCAAACTGCCCCACTCTCTTCGCTGCCTGATCTTCTTTTCCGGAACACGATTTTCCTCTCTCCACAATCAGTTTTCCGCCGCAGTACACGGCTGCCACAGACATCCTGCTGCCCCTTTGTAGGATCTTTTCTTCCCAGGTCAGTGATTCACTTGCATAAGGCCCGTCTAGAACTTTCCCATCGAAGCAGATGAAATCCGCTAGATCACCTTTTTGAAGCCTCCCCGGTGAAAGCCCAGATCCCACGGCCTGTACCCCTGCTTGGTAAGCCATGTTCCAAATTTCTCTGGGGGTGATCTGTCCTCTTATCCCTGGAATCGCTGGATTGTGGAGGGCCAGGCGTAACTCCCTCCCATAATCCTGGTCATCGTCCAAGCTACACCCATCCAACCCCACGGCGCAGGGAATCCTCTCGTCTAGCATTTCACGCAGCGGAAATATTCCGCTCCCCAGCCTCAGATTTGAAGAAGGATTCGTGACTGTTTTCACTCTTTTGTCTCTTAGCAGTCTGCGGTCTTTCGCGGTCAGCCATATCCCATGTGCAATCGTCAGCCATGGCCCTAAGACACCTAAGTCTTCCATATGGGAGACCATCGTCTTTCCCCAGCGTTTTTCACTGTAAATACGCTGATACTTGGTCTCCAACAGGTGCATATGAATTCTCATCCCATGCTTCCTTGCGTAGTCTCTCATCTCACATAGGGCCTGGTCACTGCACCACTGTCCTCCCACCGGATGAAGCTGTACGTCAACTCTCTTTTGCTGAATCTCCTCTGCCAGCTCCTGCTTCAATTCCTCCACCAGTGCGAAATACTCTTGGAGTGTCATAGGCTCATCCTGAATCATTCTAGAAAACACCTCGACACAGTCTGGTTCCAGAGTTTGAGAAAATTCCTCCCTGCCGGTATAGATCAAGCTATTCTGATCTGTGTACGGCGGGCACAAAGCCACCCGTACTCCCGCATCCAAATAGCCTCTGACTGTATCCAACAGCTCCTCTTTCATCTTGGCGATATTCATAGGGTTATGGCAGTGTACTACCGTCGTCACCCCCGATTTTGCCAGTTGGATTCCGTCATACAGAGCCGCCTCGTAAACTGGAACTGCCACCTGACCGAGCCTGGGAATCCACAATTCCAGCGGACAGTCCTTCACCCCGAACCAAAATGGGGACAGAGCCCGTCCATGGTCATGGGCATCCAGATATCCAGGTGCGATCACCCATCCCGGTTCCTCTCTCACCTTGGAATCCGGATATGTCTGCAAAAGCTCCGTCGCCGGCCCCACATCCCTCACCTGCTGGCCTTGAAACAGAATTCCCCAGTCTTTGTGCTGTTCTCCGGTTCCGTCTAAGAGCCAGCCTGCACAGATCAGTTCCCCCATCTCTTTCTCACCTCTACATCGCATCTTTGTAAAGGGCAATGACATCCTCTCTGGTAAATTCCACCAGGCTGTTATTCAGCACACCGCCCATGGTGTGGAATACCGAATCTGTCATCGGCCCGATCATCTCCTCTGTCACACCCAGATCTTTCATTGTCAGATCACAGCCAAATTTTTTCAGTACCCCTCGCATCGCCTCCGGGCAAAGAGCGGCCAGTTCCTCCGTACTCATGGTGTCCTCTCCATAACCAAATACTCTGGTGAGGTTCGCGTATTTCTCCATGTCTGCTCTCCAGGTTCTCTCGATATAGGGAACTGCCAGAGGGCACATTGTCAGCCCGTGAGGCGCATTGGTCTGGCCGCCGATGCTGTGTCCCAGCGCATGAATCGCCACAGTTCCAGAGTTTCCCTCACCGATCACGATTCCTCCCAGGGTATTGGCCCAGGCCATTCCTTCCCTCGCCTCTCTATCCTCTTTTCCATTTTCAATCGCTCTTCCCAGATATTTCATCACCAATCTCAGGGCTTCCAGCGCTGCCATATCCGTAAACGCGTTGGCACATTTTGCCACATAGGCTTCCATCGCATGAAACAGCACGTCTATCCCACAGGAACGGGTCACATTTGCCGGGAGGGACATCATAAATTCTGGGTCTACGATGGAGACAGACGGCATCAAAAGGTCGTGGCCCACTCCAGGTTTGTCATGATTCACAGTGTCCGTGACCACAAACCACTTCGTCGCCTCTGAACCAGTCCCCGCTGTAGTTGTGATACAGATCACCGGATACGGCTGTTTTACCTCTTCCAGAGCAGATTTCACCCCGCCTGCCACATAGTCTCTCACAGAGCCGTCGTTCTGCGCCGCCAGAAACGCCACGGCCTTCGCGGTATCCATGGAACTGCCTCCTCCCAATCCCACCGTGAAGTCACAGCCTTTTTCCAGGAAATAAGCCACTTGGCGGTCGATATCCACATCTTTGGGATTCGGCTGTACATCGTCTATGACTTCTACCTCCACACCTGCCTCCTTCAGCAGATTTTTTACTTTCTCCAAAAATCCCAGTTCTCCCATCGTGGAGTCCGCACACAAAAGCGCTTTCTTTCCATACTCTCCTGCAATCTCTCTGAGGACATTTACCTGTCCAAAGCCAACATAGAATTTCGTTGGCATCGTAAAATTAAACTGGTTCATCTTCTATTCCTTCTTTCTCATCTAAACTCAAAACGGTCTCCAACAAGACATTTACGCCGTTCTCCAAATCTTCCTGCTTGGTGTACTCTCTGGGAGAATGGCTGATTCCGTCCACACTGGGAACAAAGATCATCCCCGACGGAAATCTCTGTGTCAGCCACAGTGAATCATGAAACGCGCCGCTTGGCATCCTCAGATAAGGCATACCCTGTCTTTCGCTGGCTTTTGCAATTTCTTCTTGAATCTGTCGATTCATCTTTCCTGGCACATGGGAAGAAAGATGCTCCATCTTCATCCGCAGCCCTCCGCCATCGCAAACAGTCTGTAAGCGCCTTTGAAATTCCACGGCCAGCCGTTCCATCACGGCCTCGTCGGAATCCCTAAATTCCAATAAAAATTCACACCGCCCTGGAATCACATTGACTGCCCCGGGCAAAGCTGTAATCTTTCCCACAGTTCCCACTGAAAATTCTTCTCCCAGCTTCCGAACCAAATCCGGCAATCCACCGATTACCTTCGCCGCTGCCACCAAAGCGTCGTGTCTGTCTTCCATCTTGGTACTCCCAGAGTGATTCGCCTCTCCTGTCAGAGATACCGCATAGCGCCTCACCCCCGCGATGGAGGTGACGACTCCTATGGGAACGCCTCTGCGGTCCAGATTTCCTCCCTGTTCCACATGCAGCTCCAAGGTACATAGGACTGACTCTTTTTTCCTGGCTGCCTTAGCCGCCTCTTTCAAATCCACACCGCAAGTCTTTAAAACTTCTTCCCTGGTCATCCCATAGATGTCCCGTTCTTGTCCATCCAGTTCACTCAGCGAAGCTTTGCAAAAAGCACTGCTCCCGAACATTCCATTGCCGAAGCGGATCCCTTCTTCGTCTGCAAAAACTATGATTTCCAGCGGATGGTTCAATTTCCTCTTCTGTTCCGTCAGCAGCTGGACGATCTCTAGTCCACCCACACAGCCGTAGACTCCGTCATATCTGCCTCCGTCCAGCACGGTGTCCAGATGAGAACCTATGACAATCGCCGGAGCCTGTTGGTCGTTTCCTTCCAGACGGGCAATCAGGTTTCCTGCGGCATCCTCAAAAACTGTGATTCCCAGTTGACGAAAATATTCTGAGAAAAGCTGTCTTCCCCTGCGTTCCTGTGGCGTATAGGCCACTCTGGAATGGGTGCCGTCCGGCATCTTTCCACATTCGTACAGCTCTTCTAGCCTAGATAAAATACGGTTTCCATCTGCTCTCATGCTCATCTTCAATAATACAGGCAGGCTTCCGTTCCACCGTCCACGACCACTGGCTGACCGGTGACTGCCCGCGCCTCCTCACATGCCAAAAATACAGCCATATTGGCGATGTCGTCCGCCTGTACTTTCAAATCCATAGGCTGATAGGTTTTCAGGAAATTTTCCCTCTCCTCACCCACAAAATCTTTGTTCAAAGGTGTGTCCACAAATCCTGGACATATCGCATTGCAGCGTATGTTGTCCTTGGCCATGTCAATGGCAACCGATCTAGTCAGGCTGATCACCCCTGCCTTTGCGCAGGAATACCCCACTTTATTGGGAATCGGTTTGATTCCAAAGGTTCCCGCTGTGTTGATAATGACTCCCCCGCCTCTCTTCCTCAGATATGGAATCACATGCTTACACCCCAGAAACACACTGTATAAATCAATCGCCAGCACTTTCTGAAAATCCTGATAAGTCGTGGTCTCCACAGTTCCCACAGGACTCACTCCCGCATTGTTGTACAGAAGGTCGATACCTCCGAACTCTCTTTCCACTTCTGCAAACATTTTCTGTATCTGCTCTTCACTGGTGATGTCTGCCAAAAACGCCGCAGCCTCACCTCCTGTCTTTTGAATCTCCTCAGCTGCTTTTTGGGCATTTTCCATGGAAATATCTGCCAGAGCTACTTTTGCTCCTTCTGCCGCCAGCTTCTGGGCAATGGTCTTTCCCAGACCGCTGCCCGCTCCGGTCACGATCGCTACTTTTCCCTTTAATCTCATAACTCCATCTCCTTTATCCTGATTGTCTTTTTTCATGCATTTTAACAGTGGGTGATCTGTCCACCATCCACCAACAGCTCTGCTCCTGTACAGTAAGCCGCTTCGTCAGAAATCAGAAACAAAATCGCGGAGGCAATCTCCTGGGAAGTTCCGAATCTTCCCATAGGAATCGACGACACCGACTGCGCATGCATTTTGGGGTCCTTGATAATCCAATCGTTCATCGGTGTGGCAATCGTCCCCGGTGCCACCACATTCGAACGGATTCCACTTGGCCCGAATTCCAGAGCAATCGCTTTGCTTAACTGACGTACAGCCCCTTTCGAAGCACAGTAGTGAGCAGATTTTGTAAATCCTATGTACCCGCTGATGGAACTTAAAAATACCAAAGAGCCTCCGGTTTTCTGATTCAGAAGCTGACGAATAAACGCCTGTGAGCACAGAAAAGAGCCTTTCAGATTGATGTCCAGCATTCTATCCCAGTCTTCTTCTGTCAGCTCTAAAAACGGAATGCTGGAAAAAATACCCGCACAATTCACCAGAGCGTCCACCTGTCCAAAAGTGTCTACTGCCTTTGTAAGCATCTGTCCAATACTTTCCTGACTGCACACATTCACCTGGCTGCAAAGAGCCTTCTGCCCGTTCTCTCTGATCTCCTGAGCAGTCTTATTCATTGCGTCTTCATTGATATCCGCCAGGACCACCGCTGCGCCTTCCTTGGCTGCCGCCACAGCCACTGCCTTTCCAAGACCGCTTCCTGCCCCGGTTACGATTACTGTTTTATTCTCTAATCTCATGGTTTCCTCCATTTTCTATCTTATTTCGTCCCTGCCGCCGCATCTTCCACGGTATAGCTGCGCTCAGGTTCCTTCACAAACATATCCACGACCTCCGTCTGAAATTCTCCCAGCAGTTCTTCGGATACAAATCTTGGATTCCACTCCTGATTTTCGTCATAATGGAACTGAAAACCGGACCCTTCAGGCGTATGGAAACCATAGAAATAGGTTCCACCCTGCAAATCGCCATTCATGGTTCTCTTCACCAGATCCACATATTTTGTGTCCCAGTTATATTCCGTGTAAGTTAAAATCTGATCTGGCGCGTACTCCTTATCTGCCTCACTTCTTCCCAAAACGCAAATGCCGCTTTCTTTACACACATCTATGACGCCTTGCATTCCCGCATTCAACTCATGCATAATCACATCACAGCCGGCTGCCTGCAAAGACAGTGCCGCCTCCCTGGCCTTCGCCACATCTCCCATGTCACTGATATATACCACAGATGTCTCCACTTCTGGATTGACAGTCTTCGCTCCATCTCTCCAACTTCCCACCAGATTATTCATGACGGATACGCCCTCCATCCCTGTGATAAAGCCGATCTTACCAGTCTTCGTGATCTTGGCCGACATCCAGCCATAGGCATACCCATACTGCCAGGGGGCATTATCCACAGACAGTACATTCGGTTTCGCTCCTGTTCCTCCGCAGATCACATAGAACTGCGTATCTGGAAACTCTTCACTGACTTTTATCATGTCGTCCTCAAACTGTCCGCCATGTCCAATAATCGGATTGTGTCCTTTGGATGCATAATCCCTGATCGCCTGCAACTGATCTGTGGTGGTCACGTTCTCGGAATAGGTAACTTCTATTCCCAATTCCTCCTTTACCCTCATCAATGCCTCATAGCCAAATTGATTCCAGCTATGGTCATTGGAGCTGCCGCTCAGCAACAAGGCCGGCTTTATATCTGAAGAGAGCTCTTTTTCTTCGGTCGCTGTCTGTGCTGTCTCAGTATCTGAACTGTCCAAATTCCTGCCACAGCCAGAAAGCATGCTCCCTGTTATTCCTATCGCAAAAATCAACGCAAAAATTTTCTTCTTCATTCATCTCTCGCCTCCATCTGCTGTACAGACAGAGACATTTCCTGTCCTCCTTCCCCTCTCTCAAATACTCTCGGGGATCTGCGGGCAAAGCTTTTGCCCGCAGATATCAAAATCTCTCAAGGAGTAACGAGATTATGACCGTCTTTACTCTTTACTTGGTACCTCCTGCTGCGTCCTCCGCAGTGTACGTGCGGTCTGGACTCTCCACGAACATCTCTTCTACTTCTGTCTTAAATTCTTCCAGCAGCTCATCGGAGACTACTTCCGGATTCCAAGAATGTTCCTCATCATAATGGAACACAAATCCTGGTGCCTCTGGTGTATGGAAACCGTAGAAATAAGTACCGCCTGACAACTCACCGTCCATGGTCTTCTTCACCAAATCCACATATTTGGGTGCCCAGTCAAATTCCGTATAAGTCAAAAGCTGATCTGGAGCATACTCTTTATCAGACTCGCTTCTTCCCAGCGTATAAATATTGTTTTCCTTGCACACGTCAATCACACCCTGCATTCCTGCATTCAGCTCATGCATGATCACATCGCAGCCAGCCGCTTTCAGTGATAGCGCCGCTTCTCTGGCTTTTGCCACGTCTCCCATGTCACTGATATATACCACAGAAGTCTCCACATCCGGGTTCGCTGATTTTGCTCCGTCTCTCCAGCTTCCCACCAGGTTATTCATCGTGGACACACCTTCCATGCCTGTGATAAATCCAATTTTATTAGACTTGGTAATTTTCGCTGCCATCCAGCCATAGGAATACCCATACTGCCAGGGCGCATTGTCCACAGACAATACATTAGGTTCTGCCCCGGTTCCCCCGGCTACCACGATAAACTGAGTGTCAGGAAATTCCTCGCCAACTTTAATCATGTCATCCTCAAAGGCACCACCGTGGCCAATGATCGGATTGTACCCCTTGGAAGCATAGTCTCGGATTGCCTGCAGCTGGTCCACTGTAGTGACATTCTCCGAGTAGGTGACTTCCACTCCCAGCTCCTCTTTTACCTTCATCAAAGCCTCATAGCCGAATTGGTTCCAGCTATGATCGTTGGCGCTACCGCTCAGCAACAAAGCCGGCTTTACCTCTGAGTCTGACTTTCCTTCCTCTGTAGCCGTCTGCGCAGCTTCCTTGTCAGAACTTCCGGAATTACCTCCACAGCCTGCTAACAATCCCACGGTCATTCCCACTGCCATCACCAACGCCAGGATTCTTTTCTTCATACTTCCTTCCTCCCTTTCTTTGCCCACAGGCAATATCATTTACTGTTTCTTATAATGTTTTCCCATAGCCTCCGGATGTCTCCGCGATTTTCCGATAAACAGGATAAACAGCAGTGCCACCAGATAGGGAATCATTAAGATCACATAGGATGAGATATTGATGGTACTCATAATCTGTAAACGAAGCTGTAAAGATTCCGCCGCTCCGAAAATCACTCCGGCACCGGCTGCCCCCAATGGATTCCAGCCTCCAAATGTAGCTGCGATTAGCCCCAGCCATCCACGTCCACCAGAGATATTCTCCACAAAGCTTTGAACTTGTGACAGAGACAGTACCGCACCGCTCAGTCCACAGAAGGCTCCACTGGTCAAAACACCCAGAATTTTCGTCTTTCTGACATTGATTCCTAGAGTGTCCGCACAGCTTGGATTTTCACCCACTGACCGTAGGTTCAGACCCCAGCGGCTCTTGAACATTACCCACCAGGCTGCTGGAATCAGAATATAGGCCAGATAGGTGAGTACTGGCTGTTCAAAAAGCATCGGTCCAATAAAGGGAATCTCAGACAGTCCTGGAATCGCCACCGGGTTCATTCCCCGTATTCTCGGTATCCCTGTCACTCCCCATAGCAGTTTCTGAAGTGAACTCGTCAGACCTAGCATCACAAAATTTGAGCCGAGTCCACAAATTACCTGATCTGCGCCCAAAACCACTGCAAAGTATGCATAAATCGCTGATGCCGTCACTCCTGTCAAAATTCCGATACATACACTGATCAGATGATTGTCCGTCCCGATCATCATCACCACACTGGTGAATGCGGAGATCAGCATAAACCCTTCCGAGCCCATGGCGTACACTCCGGACTTCTCTGAGTAACAGACACCCACCGCAATCAAAATAATCGGCACAGAAATTCGAATCGTCGAGTTTAAATATTCTACTAGTACACTGATATCCAATACAGTTATCCTCCTTTCGCTCCTTAGGTACTCCCGGAATCTCTTTGTGCCCAGATTTCCGAGAGTATACCCTTAACAGGATGTCTCATTGGAAACCGTTTTCACGGTCTTTTCTTTTTTCTTCTTGTAACCTTTTGTGCGGACATGCAGCTTGACCGCATTTCCCACCATGATGGAAATCATAATGGAACCTTTAATCAAGTCCAGCAGAGCACTGGGAATTCCCAAGGAGCGCTGCATCGTCTGCATTCCGGCACGAAGGGCACCAAAGAATAAACCTGCTGGGAGCACCCCGAAAGGATTCGTGCCGCCCAAAAGCGCCACAGCCAAGGAATCAAAACCTAAATTCGTGCCAAATCCCTGTCTCAGACAATCGCTCTTTCCGATTACTTCGATACTTCCTGCCATACCACACAGACCACCACTGATCAGCATCGCCGCCACGAATAATATCGTCGGATTATTTCCTGCAGTCTTACACGCCATAGGCGAAAGTCCCGCCGAACGAATCCGCATTCCCATTGGGGTATACCAGAGGAAATAGCCGAAAATAGCGATGACCACAATTGCAATGAAGATACCACTATGTACATACCCCATCTGCGGCCAGTTTTTTAGCAAAAACTGTTCCCCGAATGTGTCCGTCTGTGGAAAACTCACATTGGTGGAAGACTGGAATGGTCCATTGACCATAGCTGAGATCAAATAACTACCTATGTAGTTCAACAGCAACGTAATCAGCAGCTCATTGACCCCCTTAAACAGTCGGAATAAAACCGCAATCCCCGCAAAGGCCATACCAAACACAAAAGAGAGAACTAATATTGCTGGAATTCCAAGCGCCCTTGGAAGACTCGGCATCATCAAAGCAATCGTCGCCGCAGCCAGACCGCCCACAAATAACTGGCCTTCCTGTCCAATATTGTTTGCACCTGCCCGAAACGCAATCGCTGTTCCTGTTCCTGCAATTAAGAGAGGTACTGCACAGTTTAAAGTACTTCCAATCTCTAGCTTTCCTCCGAAAGCGCCTTTTATCAATTCTGAAAAGAAGGTAGCAGGATGTATGCCCCACAGCATGACGAAAATCGCCCCGATCGCCATCCCGATCACTGCACCGATGACAGGCATCATATCCAAGACTACGTCCAACACCGATTTCTTTTTTCTCTTATCTTTCATTCTGCCACCTGCTCTCCCGCCATCATCAGTCCGATTTTCTCCACTTGCGCTCCCTCTCCTGGGATAATTCCCATCAGAGTACCTTCGTAGAGAACACCAATTCTGTCACTGACGCTGAGTATCTCCTCCAGTTCCGTGGAAATGTAGAGGACTGCTGCCCCCTCATCTCTGGCTTTCAACATGGTATCAAACACAAAATGAGTCGCGTCGATGTCCAGCCCTCGTGTCGGATAGACTGCGATAATCAAATCCACCTTCTCTCCTACCTCTCTGGCCAGAACCACCTTTTGCTGGTTGCCGCCGCTTAGATTCCTCGCCTGCTCTGCTGGCCCTGAAGCCGCCACGTGAAACTGTCTTAATTTTTCTTCTGTAACCTGTGTGATCTTCCTGTGATTCATCACCCAGCGATTCCCGTATGGCGGCTGGTCTGGATGATTCAATGCCACATTCTGCTGAAGAGAAAAGTCCAATACCAAGGCCGCATGATTACGGTCAGCCGGTATGTAGCCGATGGGCATTTTCCGCATTTTCTTCGTGTTGTATTTGCTGACATCCTTTCCTAGAACTGTAATTTTCCCGCTGGTCAGCCTGCGAAGTCCCATAATCAGTTCTGAAAGATCTTCCTGCCCATTTCCATCCACGCCCGCTATTCCCAGAATCTCTCCTCTTCTCAGCTCCAGAGAGATATCCTTTACTCCTGAAGACTCAAAGACTGGGTCTGCACAGACATGTTCCAGCTTCAACACCACTTCCCCAGGCTCACACTTGGATTTCTCCACCTGAAGATTGATATCTCTTCCCACCATGTAGGCGGCCAGCTGCCTGGAATCCAAATCCGGCGTGTTGTCCAAAGTCCGTATCATTTTTCCGTCGCGCATGATAGAAATCCGGTCGCACAACTCTAAGACTTCCGGGAGTTTGTGACTGATAAAGATAATGGATTTTCCTTCCCTGCGCAGACGGTTTAAGATTTCAAACAATTTTGTGACTTCTTGCGGTGTGAGTACCGCAGTGGGCTCGTCCATAATCAGTAAGTCTGACCCCCGATACAGTGCCTTCACAATCTCCACTTTCTGCTGCTCTCCCACCGCTAGATTTTCAATCACTGCTCTGGTCTTAATGTCCAGCCCATATTCCTTTGACAGACTCAGAACTCTCTTCTCTGCCTCATCTAGAGGAAGCTCTATAAATTTGCCTTCCTTTCTCCCCAGAATAATATTCTCCAAAACTGTAAATTTTTCCACCAATTGAAAATGTTGATGAATCATGCCAATTCCAAGCTCTATGGCCTCAGCTGGGGAATGTACTGTGACTTCTTTTCCCTTCCAGATAATTGTGCCTTCATCCCGTTTCAGCAAACCGTACAGCATGTTCATCAAAGTCGACTTTCCTGCACCGTTCTCACCCAACAATGCGTGAATCTCTCCTTTGCGTATTTCCAAGCTCACATCATCGTTTGCCACAATCTTTGCAAAGCGTTTTGTGATATGGTGCATCTCCAGCAAATTTTCCTTGCTGCCGTTCATAAACCTCCCCCTTTCATATAAAAAAGAATCCTACGGAGTGTTTGCATACTTTCGTATACACCGATGGCGCAGTAATCCTGCGCCATTTCCTTATCTCGGCTCCTTCTATTCACTTAAAGAAGATGGGTGTTCCAACACCTTCGCAAATTCTTCTAGGAGTTCTGCCGCGTCTTTTCCATCCAATACCTGATGGTCAAAGGTCAGGCTGAAACCAATAGTTTTTGCCGTAGTGATCTTATCGTCCTCCACCCACGGCACCGTATTCATTCTTCCCACTCCCAGAATCACTGTCTCAGGGAAATTCAGAATTGGTGTAAAGAAATCCACGTTCTGTGGTCCCAAATTCGTCAGGGTAGCTACTGCGTTTCCTGTCTGTTCTGGCAGCAGACTGCCATCTCTAGCTGCCTTCACTAAGTTTTTGCGTTCCTTCGCAACGTCTTCCAGGCAGAGTTTATCCGCACCGCGGATCACAGGAACAATCAGTCCTTCCTCCATCGCCACTGCCAATCCAATGTCCATGTTGTTCTGTTCTATCGCACGCCCATCTGCCAATTGCACACATGCTTTCGGATACACTGACAGCGCCTTTGCCAGTGCTTTCACCAACAGGTCATTGTAGGAGACTCCCGTCAGTCCTGCTTTATATTCTGCCAGCTTGTCCACTCGAATTGTGCGCAGCAAGGTGAGCTGAGCCGTCTTTTGCAAACTAGATTTCATATTATCAGCAATCGTCCTGCGAATTTTAGAAAGCTCTTTTCCTGGCTGAAGATCAGGCTCTTTCGTCTCCTCCTGAGCCTGCATATTCTCCTGAACCTCTGTCCCCTCAGCAGCCTCTTCCTCTGTATCCGCCACATAGACCAGAATTGTTCCAACTTCTACTTCTTCTCCTACCTCATACAAGGGATTCGTCAAATACCCGTTGCAGGGAGCCTCAATGTCTACCGTCGTCTTCTCTGTCTCTATGGAGAGCAGGGGATCTCCCTGGGTGATTTCCTCCCCTTGTTCTACATACCATTCCATGATTTCTGCCGCCATCATGGTCATACCAAATTTCGGCATATATACCGGTGTTTTTGCCATCTTTATTCCCTCATTTCCACTTACTTTTGAATCATCTCTTTTACTTTTGCCTGAATCGTCTCCACACTGGGAACTGCATATTTTTGAAGTGCCGGGCTAAAAGGAATCGGAATCTCCACTCCATCCAGCCGGGAAGCTGGGCACTTCAGGTCGTGGAAGCCTTCTTCCGCCACCGTTGCCACCCACTCCGCTCCTGCGCCGCAGGTATGATAGCTTTCATCCACTGCCAGAAATCTTCCTGTCTTTCTCACACTCTCCAGAACCAATTCCTTATCCCAAGGCTTCAAAGTCCGCAAATCCACCACTTCCGCGTGAATTCCTTCTTTCTCCAATTTAGCCGCCGCTTTCAGGCAGGTATTCACCATCAGTCCGACCGCGCAAAGCGTAATATCACTGCCCTCTTTCTTAATCTCCCCTTTTCCCAGAGGAATTGTAAACTCACCCTCCGGAACTTCTCCCTTCATTCCACCTATAGAAGTGTGATTGAAAAAGATCACAGGGTTGTCATCCCGTATCGAAGACTTCAAAAGTCCCTTCGCATCCTTTGGACAACTGGGCATTACCACTTTTACCAGAGGAATATTCATAAACATCGGGTGTACGGAGTTACTATGATGCGGACCTACACAAGGGCCAGTTCCATTCTGAACCAAATAAGTAATCGGCACTTTTGTCTGGCCGCCGAACATATAACGCATCGCGTTGGCCTGATTGGAGACCTGGTCATAGGCCAGCATCAGAAACTGTCCAAACATCAAATCTACGATCGGCCTCGAGCCAGTCGCTGCCGCTCCTACTCCCGCTCCGGCCACAGCCAGCTCTGAAATCGGTGTGTCAATCACTCTCTCTTCCCCGAACTCCTGACAAAGTCCTCTTGTGGCCGCAAAACAGCCAATTCTTACATCTTCCCCCATGAGAAACGTCGTGTCATCACGGGCCATCTCCTCAAACAAAGCCTCCTGTACGGCTCTAATATAATATTTTCTCATCTCACTCACCTCAAACCCATGTATCTGTGTACAAGTCCTCTTCTGTGGGGAATGGACTGTTCTTCGCGTACTCCACAGCTGCCTCGATCTTTTCCTGGGCAGCTCTTTCCACCTCTTCTAGCTCTTCTTTTTGTGCCAAATCATGATCTAGCAGGTATTTCTTCAGATTCTCAATGGGACAAGTCTCCATCGCGATTTTCTCCTCCTCTGGGAGACGGTAAGTCTGTCCGTCCAAAAATGCGCTCTCTCCCTCAGAGTGCCCTACTTTTCTGTGCGTCTTCGCCTCAATAAGTACCGGTCCTTCCCCATTTCTGAGCTTCTCTACCCATTCTTTTGTGGTCTCATAGACTGCCACTGCATCCATTCCATCCACGATCACTCCTGGAATTCCGTACCCCGCCGCACGGTCCGCTATATTTTCAATTCGCGTCGATCTGTTCTGAGGCGTGAACTCCCCGTAGCCGTTGTTTTCCACCAGGAAAATCACGGGCAGATTCTGTGCCGCCGCAAAGTTGATAGACTCATGGAAACTCCCCTCATTGGAAGCCCCATCTCCAAAAAACGTCACAGCGACCTGATTGGTGTGTTTTCGTTTAATCGTCAACGCTGCCCCTACTGCAATGGGGATTCCGCCACCCACGATTCCGCAAGCTCCCAGCATTCCTTTAGAAAAATCTGCCACGTGCATGGAGCCACCTTTTCCCTTGCAGTAGCCAGTACTCTTTCCGAAAAGCTCCGCCATAATTTTGTTCACGTCACCGCCTTTGGCGATCAAATGACCATGGCCACGGTGTGTGCTGACAATATAGTCATCATCATTCAGGGCCGCACACACGCCTGCACCGACTGCCTCTTCTCCAATATATAAATGGAGAAATCCAGCCAGTTGTCCCTGAGAAAAAATAGTACCTGCTTTTTCCTCGAACTTTCGAATCATAACCATACGGTTATAGATGTCCATGAATTTTTCTTTGTTCATCGTACTTCCCATTCCTTCTCGCTTCCTTTTTTTTCTTTGCTACACTGTGTTAACTTAAAAAAAATTATAGTCTATACCTTTTTCGTTTTATATGGACCATTGGCACAAAATATTTTTAACTTTTGTGCTTTTAACATATTTATGTCATTTATCTATTATTTTTCAGACAATTACAGGCGCAATCCTAACACTTATCGGTAAATACCAGACATAGCTGTACCTGAAAACAGTAATCCGGGTCTCTCAGATCATTCTCCAAAATCTCTTCACACCGTTTGATTCTGTACCGAATTGTGTTTCGATGAACAAACAGTAAATTGGCAGTCTCAATGATACTGCAATGACAGTCCAGATAAGTTTTCAGCGTTTTACGCAGCTCCAACGACATTTCATCCTGGGGATAGGCAAGACTCTTTAAAATTTGCACACAGACATCTTGGATTTGATTATCAGACAGACTTTTTAACAACTCTAAGATATTTTGAGGTTTGTAATGGTGGATATAATCGACGCCATTTTTCAGCTCTCCATTGTGGAAACTAGCCTTCGCTTTCCAATAAGAGTTACTTAACGTCTCTAACTCATATACCTCATTTCCGCAGGAGAATTCCAATTGCAATCCCATCACCTGCCATAGATACTGGTGAAGCTGCCTCATATTTTCCTCCGCCATATGTCTTCTCTCCTGCACCAAAAAGATATAGCTCCAACTGGTTGTGTCGGGAAATACTAGAACTTCTCTGTGATAAACTCCCTCCAACTGTTCTTTCAGCCACTCATAAATCAAAATATATTGTTCTTCTTTTTTCATAAATTTGGGTGTGTGAAAGCGCCTGCCCTCCATCTGAGATAGTCTTCCTATGATTACCTGATAATAAGAACACTTCTTGATTCCCAGTTCCTTTCCCTCCAACAAAAGATTCTGACTCTCCCCGGCATCCTTTTTCTTCTGTTCTGTTAAACGACACCAAAAGGATTCTCTTTGTTGTATTTCGTTATAACAGAGATAAAAATCTTTATAAAAATACATTCCAAAAATAAGTAGCACCTGTTCCAGCACAAAACTGGACACTGTATTCATCCTCTTCTCTGTCTCTAAAATCATCAGATAATGAGTGTTATAGCTGGCAGCGCGAATCGGGTAGATCGAGTAATCTCTCACCCCCTTATTTTCTTCTCCTGCCGCCGTCTCATCCTGAGCCAGCAGCTCCCCCACCATCATGGAAAAAGAATTTTCCGCCATTCTCTCCTCCTGCTTCGTGGCATTGCTAGAACCACGAAGACTCCCAAACAAATCAAAAATAAAGATTGGCTGTTTCAAAGCCATTCCTAAATTACTCAGCAGCTTATTCAAAGAAGCATTCTGCAAAACCAGATTGTAAAACCTTTTCTGTATGTTCAAAGCATACAAAAGATCCTCATTCTCGTTGTCCCATATATAAGCCAGCATGTGGTGATAGACTTCTCCCAACGTCTGATACATTGGAATCTGTAGCAGCGGAAATCCCAGTTCGTCCGCCACCTGTACCACCTGTGGTTCCAGTTCACCGATGAATCTCCCAATTTTAATCGCCATTCCCGCACAAGGAAGCTGGTTTAAACTGACTATGAGTTTACATAGCTCTCCTTGGCAGTTTTGGTACGCCATCGCAGTCGTCAGCAGCAGGGTGTGCGGCGGCACATACGCAACCACATCCGGTGTCTCTGTGGATTCCACCGTTGACACAACCCGGTCTAGGTCCGCCTTTTCATTAATTACCACCAAGTCTCTCAGTGTCTTCTCTTTCAGTAAATCTCTCAGTATCATTTCATCCATCCTTTCCCTTCTAACTGTTCACATGATGTATCTCAGACGTTGTCCGAATGGCACACTGCGCTCAAAGGTCAGACTCCTCCTATTTTCCATTTCATTTTATGAAATGAGTATGTGAATTTCATTGGATGAGACCGCCAATTAAATTTTCCTTTTTGTCTATTTTGTACAATGACTTTTACACTGTAATAGATTACACTAGAGAGAGACTTGTATAAGCGCAAGTTCACTGCTATATGAAAGAAAGGAAGAACCATCTATGAAAATCGTCTTACTGGAATCTCTGGGTATCTCCCAGGAAGTTCTCGAAAACTATGCCAATACACTTCGCTCACAAGGCCATGAATTCGCGGCCTACGAAAAAGACACCTCTCCCGCTGTACAGTTGGAGCGAGCCAAGGATGCCGACATCCTCATGATTGCCAACATGCCTCTGTCCGGTGAGGTCATTCGCGGCTGCAAAAACCTGAAATTCATTGACGTGGCCTTCACTGGTGTGGACCATGTAGACCTAGAGGCTGCAAAAGAAAGAGGGGTCGCAGTCAGCAACGCTTCCGGCTATTCCAACGAATCTGTCGCGGAACTGACACTCTGCATGATGCTTTCTCTTCTGCGCAATGTTCCCCAGGTGGAGGCAAGATGCCGCCAGGGTTCCACCAAGGACGGCCTGGTTGGACGCGAACTGAAAGGCAAAACTGTGGGAATTATCGGGGTCGGCGCCATCGGCGCAAGAACTGCTCAGCTCTGTCTCGCTTTCGGCTGCAAAGTGTTAGGATACTGCCGACACCCTGAGAAAAATCCTGTTCCGGGTGTGACCTATGTCGGTCTGGAAGAACTGCTGAAGTCCTCTGACATCGTATCCCTTCACTGCCCTCAGACACCTGAGACCATCGGTCTAATCAACCGCGAACGGCTGGCTCTGATGAAAAACACTGCGATTTTAATCAACGCCGCCAGAGGTCCGATCGTAGATTCTCAGGCATTGGCAGACGCATTGAACGAAGGACGGTTGGCTGGAGCAGGTATCGACGTCTTTGAGCAGGAACCGCCGCTCGACACCAAACACCCTCTGCTGCACAGCAAAAATGCTCTGGTGACTCCCCATGTGGCATTTGCCTCCGAAGAATCCATGGTGATGCGCGCGGAGATTGTATTTGACAACATTCAAGCTTGGCTTAATGGCAGTCAAAAAAATATCATATTATAGGATTTTAGAATGAACAAAGTGGGCAAGCCCACTTTAACTCCCCCATCCCCTCAATCTTTGAGGGCGCGTCCCACTTTGCGCGCCGCCGCAACACCGCCTTGTGGTGCACTACCTTATTGCGGCGTGCGCATCCTTAGTGGAGCGCTTATGTTATAGGAAAGGGCTTTCACGCTTCAGCGTGACAAGGTCTTTCCTATAACATAAAAAAGAATCCTGCCCCGCAGGATTCTCCGCCTGCGGCGGGTTGCGTCAGCAACATCTTCGTTTCCGCCGCAATGCGATCCTACGGAGTAAAAATGGAGAGAATGTTATGTACGAAGCCTGTCTGTGGCCGGTGAGTAACGCCGGAGTCATTTTGAAATTGGGACATCTGTCAATTGGTATTGATCTGTTCACGGAGACTGAGATTGCGCCCTACCGTGAGATGCCAAAAGAGTTATACCTTCCGCTTATGGGAAGTACAAAATCTCTGGATTTACTCTTGATTACCCACACTCACAAAGATCACTATCAAAAATCGAAAATCGAGGCCTATCTGTCTCTACATCCCCAGTGTCAATTTTACGTCCCTTCGTTTCTCCTTTCAGCTTCACAGCAGACTGCCAATGACCAAAACCAGGCAAATCGTTACTCAGATATAACAAAAAAAGTACCCAAAAAGGTACTCTCTTCCTCGTATACTAGCAGTTCCCTCACAGAACCTTTTCTTGACGTCTGTTCTTTTGGACATGGAGATACTCTTCTGCATTTTCTTTCCACAGAACATATGGGACAGTCAAAACTTGTCCATTCCAGTATACTAATACAGTGGCAGAATCACTCGATTTTTATCTCCGGGGATGCCCGCCCCAGCCATCAGCTCTATGAAACTCTGCACTACCTCACACCGCAGCTAGACGTGCTGATCGCTCCTTTCCCCTGTCTTAGCTTAAAAAGCGCCAGAAAAAACCTGAGCAGTTACTTTCTGCCCAGGCAAATATTTCTCGTCCATTTGGCAGACCCCAACCAAGATCTGGAACAATGGACACTCTCTGCGAAAAACATCTGTAAGATGGCCGATGACTCTCTGCCCTTTCCCGTTTTCTGCGAGACCTTCGGCCTCTGTCACAAGCTCTTTTGACTTCACCATTCTTCTCCCGCCATTTCAGTATTTACGAATGATACTGGCTGAACTGTTACGTTTTTACCACATCTGTGCTTCCAGCAGTCCGATAATATCCCTTCTGCACTCCTGAAAAACACCAGCTTTCTCCATTCCCGCCTCTAAGGCTTGGAGAATCTCTGCTTTCCCATACTTTATTCCTCGAAGGTTCTCTCCCAATCGGTATATATGGCTGTCTAAACTGTCAGAAAACACATTGACGTTCTCAATCCTCCCAGCCTCCACCTGAAGCTGTAACTCAAAATCTCCCCAGGAAAACCGTCTAGAAAAGGTATGCGTGAATGGAATTTTTCTGCCATACGTCCACTCCCAGGAACGGTATTTCCTTTCCAGCTCCTCAATTCTCCTTCTGGGGAGCTCTTCTTGCGTCATCCTCTGAGGACAGCAGCCATAAATCAGAGAAAACGCATAGATGAGACTTTGTTTCATATTTTCCACAGTCACATCCCGACAATAGGTCTGAAGATTTTCAATCCGGGAACGGACAGATTCCACCCCTTTGGACTTTAGCTTCTGCATATCTACATTCAAAAAACGTGCGGCCTTCTCCTTGTCCGCTGATATGAGGATGGTCCCGTGGTGATAACATTTTCCTTTCGCCTCATAAAACGCGTTGCCTGAAAATTTCTTTCCGTCCAACGTCAAATCATTTCTTCCATTTTTCTGCGCATTCAGCCCAAAGGCCCTCACAGCCCTTTGGATTACTTCCATCTGCTTACCCAAATGATAATCTTCCTTCGAAGCCAAAAACGTGAAATTTAAATTTCCCAGGTCATGGTAGACAGCACCTCCCCCTGAAAGTCGTCTCGCCAGATGTCCGCCACTTTGTTCTAACTCTTCCACCGCACACTCTTTCCAACAGTTTTGATTTCTGCCTATCACAACTGTATTTTGGTTCTGCCACAGGTACAAAATACACTTCCCAGGCGCTGCTTCTTCCAGCAGCGCCTCCTCCAAGGCCAGATTATCATATGGGTCTGTGCTGTCCGTCTCTAGGTAAACAATTCGTTCCGTCATCTTCTTCCTCCTGTCTGGCAGCCCCTATGCTCTAAGATCTACTCCTTTTCACAGCGGTACCGTATCCTATTTTTCTGTACCGCTCAGCTCTGCTGCTCCCGCCATTTTGTACCGTAGAATGGGGGTTCGGGCCGCTCTCACTTCGTCGGGCCTACCCACAACCGCAGACGCAGGCGCCTCCCGCACCATTTCCGGGGCTGTTTTCGCTTTTTCAAAAATTTCTCGAAAAGCCTCTGCCGCCTCATCCAACGTCTCTTTTCCCTCTGTCTCTGTGGGCTCCACCATAAGCGCCTCGTGGACGATCAGCGGGAAATACATCGTGGGCGGATGAATCCCGGCATCCAGCAACGCCTTTGCCACATCCATTGCGCTGATTCCCATTTTTTCTTTCATAGCAGACAAATCCATCACAAACTCATGCATACAGAGTCCACCCACAGCCATCGGGTAGCAAGCTTCCAATTTTTTCTTTAGATAATTCGCGTTTAACACGGCATTCAGAGACGATTCTTTGATCCCATCCGCCCCTAAAGACATCAGATATGCCAAAGCCTTCACGACCACCAAAAAATTACCATAAAACGTTTTCACAGAACCGACACTTTGACTGCCTCCCGCAAGACAACCCGCTGCGTTTTTCATGCCTGGCAGAAATTGAGATAGATATTCTTTGCAGCCCACAGGCCCGCTGCCAGGTCCCCCGCCCCCGTGCGGAGTAGAAAAGGTCTTATGTAGATTCAGATGGACCACATCAAATCCCATATCTCCTGGCCGGGTCCAGCCCATGATTGCATTCAGATTTGCCCCATCATAGTAATTCAAACCTCCCGCCTTTTTCACAATTTCTGTGATTTGTAGGATATTTTTGTCAAAAATGCCCATGGTATTCGGATTTGTCAGCATCAGCCCAGCCGTATCCTCACCAACAGCCTCCCTCAACTTTTCCAAATCCACACACCCCTCTGAGTCAGAGGGAATATTCACCGTCTGAAAGCCTGCCATCACTGCGCTGGCCGGATTGGTCCCATGGGCAGAATCCGGCACGAGTATCTTCGTTCTTCTAAAGTCCCCCTTACTTTCATGGTAAGCTTTGATTAAGAGTAGTCCAGTAAATTCTCCGTGAGCTCCGGCTGCCGGCTGAAAGGTCATGGCATCCATTCCAGTCAGTTCACACAGTCTCTTCTCAGCCAATTCAAACACTTCCAGACATCCCTGTGCTGTGTGCGCAGGCTGCAATGGATGTATCTGTGTAAACCTGGGCAGTGCTGCCAAAGCTTCATTTACTTTGGGATTGTATTTCATTGTACAGGAACCTAGCGGATAGAACCCGTCATTCACCCCATATGCTCTTTTTGACAGCTCTGAGTAATGGCGGCTCACCTGCTGCTCAGACACCTGTGGAAGCTTCGGAGCACAGGAGCGTACCTGCCCATCGAAATTCACCTGGCAGATCGTTTCCTGCGGCAAAATATCGGCTCCCCGTCCTTCGACACTCTTTTCAAAAATCAGTTTCATCTCAGGCACACCTCCCTTAAAATCTCTGTCAGCTGGTCCATCTCCTCTTTCGTATTCTTCTCCGTAGCACACCACAAAATTTCCCGATCAGACAATGGCAATCCTCCCAGATAGCCTTTTTCTTCCAATTTCTTCATCACTGTCCCTGTCTCCACAGGTGATACTGTGACAAATTCATGAAAAAAGGTTCCTGGATATTTTCTTCTGAATCCCAGTTCTTCCAACCGCCCGCACAGGTAATGGGCATTGGCAGCACAATGTCTCGCCGCCAACTCAATTCCCCTCGCCCCCATCACAGACAGATATACCGCTGCATGCAAAGCACAGAGCGCTTGATTCGAGCAGATATTGCTGCTGGCCTTTTCTCTTCTTATATGCTGTTCCCGGGCCTGAAGTGTCAGCACAAAAGCTCTTCTCCCCTGAGCATCCGTGGTCTCTCCAACAATTCTTCCCGGCAGCTTCCGCATCAGTTTCCCCGTCGTAGCCATAAAACCGAGATATGGGCCGCCAAAGCTCAGCGGAATTCCTAGAGGCTGCCCCTCACCAACCGCGATATCTGCCCCATACTCTACCGGAGCCTTCAGCCAGCCAAGCGCAATGGGGTTGCACCCTAGAATATACTTGGCTCCCTTGTCTTTTGTCAGCCTTCCAATCTCGCCGCACTCTTCCAGAAGTCCATAATAATTGGGATTCTGCACATAGACACAGGCCACATCATCCCCCAATCTTTTTCTCAGTTCTTCCAGATCGGTCCGTCCCTCCTGCTCTGGAATCAGTTCCACCTTCATTCCATTTCCATATCCATAGGTCTCCACCACCTGAATCACCTTGGGATCTGCCGCAGCACTGACTAAAACCCTTTTTCTTTTCCTCTCCTGACACATGGCAATCGCCTCAGCAGCCGCAGTCGCTCCGTCATACACAGACGCGTTGGACACTTCCATACCCGTGAGCTCACAGATCATCGTCTGATACTCAAAAATGGACTGCAAAATTCCCTGGCTGATCTCTGCCTGATAGGGCGTGTAGGAAGTCACAAACGTCTCTTTTTTCACCACGCTGTCCACAATAGCCGGAATATAATGGGAGTATGCTCCCGCTCCCCGAAAAATGTGTGGAAAAATCTGATTCTTCCCAGCCAGCTCTCTTAAATGGGCCGATGTCTCCATCTCACTAAGGCCCTTCGAATATTTCCAGGTTCCCTGATACCGGACTTCCTCAGGAATCTGAGAAAACACCTCCTGAGCTTTCGTCAGTCCAATTTCCTCTGCCATCGCCTGTTGTTCAGACTTTGCAGAAACCACATAGGTTCCCATACACTTCCCTCCTCTATGCTTTTGCCTCGTCTGTCTCTAAATAGGCTTCGTAGGTCTCACTGTCCATAAACTCCTCGTGTTCCTGCACTTCTGATACCTCTATCATCCACGTACCATAGGGATCCTGGTTCACCAGCTCCGGATGATCTGCCAATTCCCCATTGACCTTCACAACCACTCCGCTGACAGGAGAATATACATCTGACACCGCCTTCACAGACTCCACATCCGCAAAAACTTCCCCCGTCTGGACCTCGTCTCCTTCCTCCGGTAGATTGATAAACACCAAGTCTCCCAATGATTCCTGAGCAAAATCTGTGATTCCAATCTTTACGGTATCTCCTTCTTCTCTCACCCATTCATGGGATTTCACATACTTTAATTCCTTTGGACACTTCATAGCTTTTTCCGGCAGCAGTCTGCCTCTCCTTTCTTCTTTCCTCTTGTTCTGTCTTTCCAAGACTTTCCCATTAATTTTCACTTCTCCGATAAAACGGCAGTTTTACCACCTCCGTCTGAACACGTCTGCCACGCACCATAGCCTCTAACTGTGTCCCAGGTCTTTGATACTCCTCAGACACCAGAGCCATAGCCACAGGATAACCCAGATAGGGACAATGAGTCCCTGAGGTGGTAATCCCCACTTTATGTTCTTCAACATACAGTTCCATATTTTCCCGGACAATGCCTTTTCCGATCACCTTCAATCCCACACGGCGGCGAGCGTGGTCCTTTTTCTCTTCCAAAGCACGTTTCCCGATGAAATCCGCCTTCTGCATCTTTACAAATGTGCCAAGTCCAGCCTCAAAAGGGGTAACCTCCTCATCCATCTCATGTCCGTACAGCGGCATAGCAGCTTCCAGACGCAGAGTATCCCTGGCTCCCAGGCCGCATGGTATGATACCTTCTTCCCGTCCTGCCTCCAGCAAAAGTTTCCACAGCCTCTTTGCATCTTTCGCATCCAGGTAAAATTCATATCCGTCCTCTCCGGTATAGCCAGTCTTTGAGATCACACAAGAAATCCCTTGTATCCTGCAGTCAAACTTTGCTGTATAGTACTTCTTTGGCAGATCTTCCGCCTTGACCAATTTTCTCAGTACATTGCCTGACTTTGGCCCTTGAAGAGCGATCTGAGCCACCCGCTCCGAGATATCCTCAAAGCTCACCCTTCCAAAAGCGTGCGACTGCATCCACGCAAAATCTTTTTCTCTATTGGCCGCGTTTACCACAATCAGATAGCGGCAGGGGTGGATTTTATAGACAATCAGGTCATCCACCACCCCTCCTTCCTCAGTACACATAGGGCTGTACCGCGCCTGTCCATCACACAGATCTTTAAATTCATTGGTTAACAGATTGTTCAAATTTGCCAAGGCATCTTCACCCTCGCAGATCACCTCTCCCATATGAGACACATCAAACAGCCCGCAGTTTTCTCTCACTGCCATGTGCTCTGCAATCACTCCCTCATACTGGACCGGCAGTAGATACCCTGCAAAAGGTACGATTTTCCCTTTTGCCTCCAGATGTGCTTCATAAAGCGGCGTCTTCTTTTCCATAAAATCCTCCTTCCATCTTGCCTATAACATAAAAAAGAATCCTGCTTGCAGGATTCTCCGCCTGCGGCGGGGCACAAAGCGCCATCCTCCACTCCGCCGCAGTGCGATCTACACGGAGCGTTTATGTAATAGGAAAGGACTTTCACGCATTAGCATGACAAGGTCTTTCCTATCAAAAAAGACATTATCAAAAGTCGCATGTTTTCCATACGCTCTCAATAATGTCTCTGTCCTGTTACCTGAAAGATTTTACAGAAGGTTTCTCGCTTGTTCTGCTTTTCCCCTCTCCCCCTTCGGTGCTTGCGCTCTCCAGAGTCTCGTCCAAACCCGGTCTTTTTGCCTGAGAGTTTCCACCTTTCCCCTTCGGCGCCGTCTTTTTAGACGGTCTCTCCCGAATTCTTCTTCCGAATACAGATATCCAATTAAACACTTTATCTGTTTTCGAGTATAGCACAAATCGCAGTGCTCAGCTTTGGTCCTTCTGCACAAAAAATATCTCCTAGCTACAAACTCCTTTTTCCGTGTCAGAGGCTCTCTTTGATGGGGAATATTACCTGAGTCTCCCAATCCTGCACAGGCAGCCCGTCAAATCCATTTTTCCGATAGATTTCATAAGGGCATCCATCCAGCTGATAGCCGTTCTGACTCACCCACCTGACCAAAGCTCCGTATGCATCAGATAATCCAGAGTACGCTCCTCGATGAACAGTGGACGCACACAGACCTCCCCGCAGTATTCTGGTGGCTTTCTCCGGCTCCCGAATTTCCGCTGCCACTTCAATATCGGTCTTCTCATGGTGAAATTCCTCATCGTGATAGATTGCCAAGACTCTCCCGGCCGCAGTCGCTTGCTTCTTTACAATTTCCATAAAAACCTTTTCGAAATACTTCCCAAAATCCTCTACAGACATCTCCTGCCTGCTGCTGATAATCATCAGATCCTCCGTCCATATTTTTTCCACCTCATAGGTATCCTGATATCCCATAATATTGCTCGTCCTTTCAAAATTTTGCAGATGCCGGCCCATCTCCTCGACAGTCTTCAATCCCTCTGTGCACTGTCTCTCTAGTTCCAGCTTCTTATCTTTCAGTTTCTGATAAAGAACGTCCTTATCTTCACAGCCCAGAAAATTTTTAATCTCTGTCAGCGTGAATCCATACCTCTTCAACCTCTGAATCAGCAGCATCAACGGTAGCTGTTCCTCCGAATAATACCGATAACCAGTAAACTTGTCTGTCTGTTCCGGCTTCACAAGGCCAATCTTATCATAGTGATGCAGAGTCTTTGTACTCACCTGACAAATTTTAGAGAATTGTCCCACAGTCAACATCTCACTACCTCCTGGCTGAACTTGATTCGAATCTGTATTCAGTATAATGCCTCCCCTTAGAGGAAAGTCAAGTACCAATAAAAAAGAATCCTGCAAGCAGGATTCTCCGCCTGCGGTGGGCGCAAAGCGCTATCTTCCACTCCGCCACAGTGCGATCCATGCGGAGCGTTTTTGTTATAGGAAAGGAGGCTCACGCATTAACGTGACAAGGTCTTTCCTATGGCAGATATAAAGTGAGCAAACCCACTGTACTCCCCCATCCTCTCAATCCTTGAAGGATGCAGCTCACTTTGCGCGTCGCCGCAACATCGCTTTACGGTGAACTACTTTATTGCGGCGTGTGCATCCTGCCCGGAAGACTTTTTATTTACTAGGAAATCCAACGAATTTTCCTAATAAATAAAAAGCCCAGACACAAGATCTGGACTTTGGGCAGAGGCTCTATCGGATATCAAACTAGTCTAATTACACCGTAAAAAGACGATGTACATGCTATTGGGGTCACATCCGGCTGTCTGTCTATTCCGTCATTCCCTGGCCTCTGATACCTATTATTATATCCAATAGAAAAAACTCCGTCCATTGATAAAATCATCAAATTTTTAGACAATATTCTCTGATCTTTAGGAATACCCACAATTCTGTTTTCCTTTCGTGGACATAACCAGTTCAAGACTCGCTTGCGAGCCTTGGCACGGGATTCGGGTCGGCATTTGCCGACATTATTCATCTCCGAATTCCTGCGTATCCTCGTGGAGCGTTTATCAGATAGGGGATTGACACCTGCCGCTGATACCAATTTCTTGCTCACCGCCTATAGAGGCGGGAGTCTTCCCCACTGATAAATATGCGTCAAACTTCCTTTTCTGTCTGAACCCGCTGAAGCTGGCTTCGAAAAAACGCCTTTCTTTTCAACGCCTGATGAGGGCAGCTTTTCAGACAATCACCGCACCGCACGCAATCCAGACTATTGGGGTTCTTCCAGACCTCGATATCCATCTTACATACTTCCCGACACCTTCCGCAATTCGTACATAGCTCCTCGTTCACCTGATAGCGATAGAAGGAAATTGGATGAAAAAGCCCATAGACTGCTCCCAGAGGACACAGATATCTGCAAAACGGCCGATAGACTGCCACTGACAACAGAATCAAAAATATCAGTAAGGCAAACTTCCCCAAAAACAGTCCGCCCATCGCCGCCCGGAGCTGCGGGTTCGTGGCTCCCAGAGGTATTCCAGCCGTCAAGGTACCGCTAGGGCAGATATATTTACAGAACCACGGACTTCCCTGCCCAATGATGTCCACGGCAAACATCGGCAGTAAAACGACAAAACCAATCAGTATCGCATACCGGAGCAGCCGCAGCCCTCTCTCCCCGGGCAGTCTTTTCCATTTTCTCACAAAGGGAATTTTATAGAGTAAATCCTGTATTAAGCCAAAAGGACAAAGCCAGCCACACACAAACCGTCCGAACACAGCCCCAGTCAGCATCAAAAAGCCAACCACATAAAAGGAAAAATTCATATTTCTGCTGCCAATTACAGCCTGAAGGGAACCGATGGGGCAGGAGCCCAAGGCTCCTGGACACGAATAGCAATTTAATCCAGGCACACAATACTTCTTAAAATCTCCTGTGTAGATCTTCCCTTTGAGAAATCCTGCTGCATACCCATTCGTCAGCGCTGTAAATCCAATTTGAATCCAAGTTCTCAGCTTACCCAATTCCAATGCACTCCAGACAGACATTGATGGCCTTCATCCAAACGATCAGCAGCTCGCCTCTGACTGCTCCGATTCCCATGAACAGTAAAGCGAGCCCGGCCACTCCCCACCGCAGATAAATTCTGGTCTTTTCCTTCATTCCTCTTCTGCCTCCATCTCACTCAAAACGCCGTCTATGATTTCTTTCCACTCTTCCTTGCTGTGAGCGCTGCTGTAAATCTCACCTACCTGTCTGCCCTCACTGTCCAAAAAGATCGTCGTGGGAACATACTGCATATATCCGCCCAATTTTTCCCACAAAGGCTGATTCAAAAGTAGGTGGGTATAATCCGCCTTTGTGGCATCTATGATGACTCTCGCAGTCTCCATGTTTTCTTCGATCACCTTCTGAATTTCCTCACTCTGCTCCTGGCTGTACACATCGGAAATCAATCCAACGATCTGAAACTTCTGGGAATCATATTCCCTATTCAGCTCTCCCAAGCCCTCCATTTCCTGAATACAAGGACCGCAGAACGTCGCCCAGATATTCAGCATCGTGAGCTGGGACTTTTCGAAAATCTCCTGCGTCGCTGCCTCTTTGCTCAGTGTCTCAGCCTCAAACTCTCCCATTTGAATTGTCGCCCGCCCAGCGTCATCCGTATTCGTTTCCTCTACACTTTCCTCAGTAATCTCCTCGTTGGGAACACTCTTAGATAATTCCTTCTCTTCCTGCTGTGCAGCAGAGCCTCCACAGCCTCCCATCGCGATCAGTACCATACACAACAAACACAAAATTTTTTTCTTCATATTTTACCTCCAAACAAAAATCCCCTTCTGGGCAGACAATTTTTCTTTTTTTTGTCTCCCCAGAAGGGAATCTACTCTTTACCTCATATATGACTCTCTCAACGCCATTGGAAAATATTCTCTGTACCTTCGTTTTGACAAGTGCAGTGTTTCCAATACAGCACAGATCTTATCTGCCAGACATACAATCCATGCCTCCCTGCATGTAGGCGGAACGACTGTCAGCGGAAACATATGACGGAGTATAATATTTTTCTCCCTCTTTGTCAACTCATAGTCCTCACACGCATTGCGCATTGCCAATCTAGGGTGCCTCAGCCCATGCAGACAATGTCTCCTATCCTTTTCATGCCAGTCATAGAGAAAATAGTCATGAAGCAAGGCCCCGCGTATCAACACCATATGGTGAAGCTTCACATGTAAAGATCTCGCAATGAAGACACTCATATACGCCACTCCCACACTGTGTTCAAAGACACTGATATCTCCATGCTGGATATAAGAAGCCATCTGGAGAAATCTTCCATTTTCACACAAATTTTCGATCTCTTCACGAATCAAAATTTCATAAAATCTCAATTCTACATCTCCCATTTCTGTGCATCTCCTACTTGTAAAAGTCGCTATCTGCATCCAGTATATACTCCGTCCTTGCAAAATTCAAGTACTATTTTTCCGACTTTTTGCGCCTAAATAGAACCACTACAGCAGCCATTACAGAAAGTATCGTCAGCGCCGACCACTGTCCTATAGGAGTCTCGTCAGCAGTCTTTGCTCCGTCTGCTTTGTCAGCTTTCGTTGTGTTCACATCATTGGAATTATTTGTCACTGTCCCCGTGACGCCAGGCTTCTGTGTGGGAATCGCAGAAGAACTTATTTCCGGTTTTGCTGTCGGAGTGACTTTTGTCCGCTCATCCTGAATTTTAACCATAATTGTATCTGTCCTGTTTTGGTCCGCCGCACTGACCGCAGTCAAGGTAATCATTCCTGCTTTTTTCGCGGTAAAAAGGCTGATCTGTTGTCCGCTTGCGCTTCTTAGAGGTACCTCTCCTTGTTCCACACTGTCCAGATCGCCAGATAATTCCCAGGTGATGACATCTGTCGCGGCAATGTCGGTGGATAGTTCTGCCAAAGCCTCATAGGTTACCGTGGAATTTTCATCTGTAAGTAAAATCGTGTCCTCCCCTTGAATCTGAACGTCCATCGGATAAGTATAACAAGCATTTTCATTTCTCATTAGTACACTTTCCGCAGAGCCCATTGCCGCGAAAGTCCAACAAGAACCCATATCATACTGGTTCCTTATAGGAGTCACTGCACCGATCTGTCTTAAATCAAACTGCTCCGGTAATTCCGTAATCGGTGCCTCTTCGCTGGCAACCTCCGTCTGATGCTCCACGATCTTAGCGCCCAGAGCTCTTCCATCTTCTGTCATCCTTTGACTTTTTGATTCCGTTTCTCCTCGTTCTCCCAGAGAAAAGCCGCCGATCTGTCTTGGACAGTCGCTGACAGAGTCGCCGTTTATATTGATATTTATAGACGAGTCCACCCCTTCCGCCAAAGTACCATCTAGCTCTTCATTGTAGGTAAATGCTTTGATACACGGATTTGCTTTAAACGAGTACAAATCCTCCCAATTCTCTCCGTCCTCAGAAATCCAACTTATGCCTTCTTTACTCTCCGCCTTTGCGCTATATCCCTCCACTGGATACTCTATAGGAATTTCAAAGAAACCAGACTCCTTGCTGAATTTTATTATGATAGAAAATTCCTGCCCCTGCTTCAACGCGATCTCATTTTGAAGACGTACTGTCTTATATCCCGCGTACCTAGTGCTTCCGCTCGCCACCCTTTGACGTTCTTTACCCAATTCCACATAAATTTCATAATCCAAATTCTCTGTCATTGTAGAAAAGGATACCGCCCTTAAATTCTCCTTCCCATTCGCCGTAAACGCATTGGCCATATATAACGGCTGCTCTGACTGGATTGTGTTTACCACACCAAAAGTATCATACTGATAGATCGTATTGTAATTGTCAGCGCCTTCTTCCATAAAGTATACTGCCCCTGGATTTGCCAGAAGATTGTGGGAATAATAGGACAGATAATAGTATCCGTTTTCTCCTGCCTCTTCTCCCCAGCTGTTCTTAAAAATAAAAGCGCCGTCCCCGGGCGGAGTCGCCGGTGTGAAATTCTCCTTTGGATAATTGTCATCCCAACCCACTAAGGTAATACAGTGCCCCCCTGCACTATACTGTCCCAATTCCTCATCCGTAAGCTCTGGCACATAGATGGCAGCCTCTCTTTCATTTCTGAATTCATACGCCTCCAGATAGTAGGCATCTACACCACCATACGTATATATTGCAGATTTCACGTAATCATTGTCCAGAGCATCCTCCCTCTGAGGCAACCAGATAGCATCCTGGAGATGGTAAACCGGCGTCTGATCTATCAAAATCTCAACCTCATCTTCCGACGGCTGGAATTGGTATCCTCCCTCTTGCGTTTCTACCAGCGAATACTCAGGATATGGATTCTGTTCCTCTGTCAACGGGCCACCCCAACGAGAAAAATATGCCGTCGACATCATAAGGTGCCCTCCACTGTTCAGTCCCCCTCCCAGGTCAAACGCTACAGCCGAATCCGGATGCAGGGACTGTGTCAACAAATTTTGTTCTGAAAAATCCAAGCCTGTATTTGCGATTTTACTTAACCGAAGCACATAAGGTTGACTCGAAAATCCACCGTTCAGAGAGGATACCGTAATGTAGTAAGTGCCTTTTTTCAAATTTTGGACAATGGATTGATCTAAATTCATCTGAGATTTTTTGATTACATCGTAATCTCCATTATACAAGGCAATATCACAACACATGTCCTTATCATTTGGCTGTGTCAAGCGGATCGAAATTTTTTCCTCCTCACGCAACGTAAACCGATAGTAATCCACATCCTCAGAATCCGAGATGTAGCTCTCTGTCTTAGATGGAACTCTCAGCTTTACTGCCGTCTTCCAAGAATCATTTGGTTCCAGGTTATCCTTTCTCCACTTGGCATAAACAGTGATATCCTCTTTTGTTCCCGATGCAATCTCATCACATGGACTTTTAAATTTCTTATCCAAATACCATCCTTGGAACTGATATCCCTTTCGTGAAGGCTCTTTTAACACAATTGTATCATCATTTTCCCGGAAGCTCTCAGGATTCCCTTTGTGATTAACACCACCGTTTAACACATACGTAATCTTATAACTTTCCAGAGGAGCACAGCTTCCATCGTCTTTATAAATCAAATTCGGCAGCGCTGAGCTCTCTGCCTGAAGCCCGTTTCCAGAATAATTATTCAGATAGACTTCAGCCTGGTCTTTAGCCAGCTTTACTGCATGCGGTCCCCGCGGCAACGTGACAGTCAGCAGACCATTTTCATCGGTCGTACCGTTGTGCCCTCTATCACTGTCTATATAATAAGACATCTCCTGATTCGGAATTAGATTCCCCTGTGTATCCGTAACACGAATGTGAGCCTGATATTCCTCTGGGGAAGCGTCTTCTTCAATCTGAATACGTCCTCCCTGCACTGGGTAAGCCCCGATCACTCCCTGATCAAACACTTCCGTCAGATAGCTCTCCACAGCTTCTAATTCACCGCCAATCTCTGCCTCCAACGGCAGTTCTCCCAGCATCGTATATTCATTCCCTCCGGTCATAATAAAGTTATTAGATACCAACATGATTTCTGTCTGAGTATCGTCCTTGGACAAAGTCACCGTATCATTTCCTGTCTCATCCGGCACTTGAATAGAAGTCACTTTCTCACCTGCTCCCGCAGAAGGATTGTAACTTACCTGAAATCCTGAAATCTGCAAATAACCGCCTGAAGCGCCTCCCAATAGTGTTCCTGTACCCTGTTCCTGTCCAGTCTGATAAGACACTGAATTCTCCATAACCTGATAGAGAATTGCCGGAGTAATCTTTTTTACCATCAAAGTGTTCGAAAAAGGAAAAACTGTCACCAGATTTCCCACGGTAATCTCTCCTGCCGGAATACTCTCGCGGACTCCTCCACCATTGATCACCCCAAAGATATATTTCGTCTCTTTTCCCTGCTTTGCCAGATAGGTCTCTGCCGCCCAGGCATAGGCATCTGCCGATAAATCTCCCAGATTTGTCTCATACATCCGTGCCTCTGCAAGATCGTTCACCCAGCCTCCCCACAGGGAAGTGTCTGTGTCAGACACCTTCTGAGCCAACACCGGCTCCTGCCCTTCTTGAATCTCCTGAATTTTTCTCAGTACCTGGGCATCCGGCTCAATCTCTGATAAATCTTCCTCATACAGTGGCTCTTCCACTGCCTGGACTTCTCCGTCCTCCTCAAAACTCAAAGTCACCTTTCCAAGCTCTGTCATACCACTGCCAGTCTGTACAATCAGCACTTCATTTTCCACTGTATTTTCTTTGGTATGACTATGCCCATCTATAATCAGATCTAGCTTTCCTTGGTATTCCCCAGTCAGAGCATTTGCTAACATATCGCTAGTACAATCCACAACCGGTTCGTCTCCCATATGACAAACTGCGACAATAGCATCTACATCCTGTTCTTCCAAAGCGTCGATCTGCGCCTTCGCAGTCTCCACTTCATCTCTGAATTCCAGCTGACTGACAGCATCCGGATTCGTAGAAGTCTGAGTTCCCACAGTCAAAAGGCCAAAAAATCCAATTTTTTTCTCACCCACATCGAGGACCGCATTTTCTCCATTATTTTCTGCGGCTGTCTTATCCAAAAACAGCGGATTTCCATCTCGATACACATTTGCTGCGAGAACTGGAAACTCTGCCAAGCTGACATTCGAAAACAGTTGTTCGAGACCATAGTCAAACTCATGATTTCCCGCAGCCATCAAATCATAGCCTGCGGTATTCATAAGCTCAATCGCAGAAGTTCCCTTAGACAAAGATACTAACGGCAACCCTTGGGTACAATCCCCAGCATCTACCAAAAGAGCATTCTCCGTCTCTTTTTTCAGGGTAGCGGCTTTTGCCAGTCCCACGCTGCCCCCTTCTTCCTCTGAAAATGCACCATGAATATCGTTTGTGTGATAAATAATCACTTCATTGGTACTTTCTTTTGTACCTCCTCTTTCGTCCAAAGCCGCCTCTACTGAGAACTTATCACTTGACTTTACAGAAAAATCTTCCTGCTCATCTCCCGTATCGCTCTGCACTTCTTCCTCTTCTGTCTGAACAGTATTCTCCGTATCAAACTCGGCCTGTTTTTTATTCTCCTGCTCTACTTCTTCAAGCTCCGGAGGTTTCTCTTCATTTTGCTCAGCAAAGACACTGCATCTCGGTACAATACCACCTACAATCAGCGAAGCTGCCAAGAAGTAACAAAATAATTTCTTCTTCATATTTTCCTTTCTCCCACTTTATTCGTTCATTATGTAAGACCACATCCATCAATTCCGTGTTCTTTCATCTTAAATCAAAATGAGTAAATCAGCAACGGCTAAATATAGTTTCTTACTCGCCGTAAACAGAACAAAGTGGGCAAGCCCACTTCAGTTCCTCCATCCCCTCAATCTTGAGAGGCGCAGGCCCACTTTGCGCACCGCCGCAACACTGTTGTTACAGTTAATGATTTTATTCCTCACAGGTAGGAAAAAGTTACGGTATTGGCTTACACATTCAAATTTGCGGTGAAATTCCTCATTGCGACGTGTGCATCCTGCCCGGAGGGCTTTTTATTACATAGGGAACGAAGTTTCCTATATAATAAAAAACCCAGAGAATTCTCTCTGGGTACCACTAAAGGCGACAGCCGGATTTGAACCGGCGATAAGGGTGTTGCAGACCCGTGCCTTACCACTTGGCTATGTCGCCATATTCTATTCTATTCCATCTTTCTGTCAAAAATGACTCCAAGGGGATTTGAACCCCTGTTACCGCCGTGAAAGGGCGGTGTCTTAACCGCTTGACCATGGAGCCTTAGCATTTTGCCAGGCAGCCATTGCTGTCTCCGGCTTCATGAGACCTCCCCCTGTTGGACTCGAACCAACGACACTGCGGTTAACAGCCGCATGCTCTACCGACTGAGCTAAGGAGGACCATTCCTTTGAAAGTATTCCCTACTTCTCTCGTATCTCCTACCTTCAAAACTGCATACATGATTCCTTGGAAATCTGGCTGCCAGAAGCCTTCTCTTCCTCTCCTGGCTATTGGTCAAGCCCTCGACCGATTAGTAGCAGTCAGCTCCATACGTTACCGCACTTCCACCTCTGCCCTATCTACCTCGTCGTCTTCAAGGGGTCTTACTTCCTAAGAATGGGATATCTCATCTCGAGGGGGGCTTCACGCTTAGATGCCTTCAGCGTTTATCCCTTCCCGGCTTGGCTACTCTGCCATGCTCTTGGTAGAACAACAGATACACCAGCGGCCAGTCCATCCCGGTCCTCTCGTACTAAGGACAGCTCCTCTCAAATATCCTACGCCCACGCCGGATAGGGACCGAACTGTCTCACGACGTTCTGAACCCAGCTCGCGTACCGCTTTAATGGGCGAACAGCCCAACCCTTGGGACCTACTACAGCCCCAGGATGCGATGAGCCGACATCGAGGTGCCAAACCACTCCGTCGATGTGAACTCTTGGGAGTGATAAGCCTGTTATCCCCAGGGTAGCTTTTATCCGTTGAGCGATGGCATTCCCACTTAATACCACCGGATCACTAAGTCCTACTTTCGTACCTGCTCCACCCGTCGGTGTCGCAGTCAAGCTCCCTTCTGCCTTTGCACTCTTCGAATGGTTTCCGTCCATTCTGAGGGAACCTTTGAGCGCCTCCGATACCCTTTCGGAGGCGACCGCCCCAGTCAAACTCCCCACCTGACATTGTCCCCCAGCCGGGTCACGGCTGCTGGTTAGAAACCCAATACCGCAAGGGTGGTATCCCAACGCCGACTCCGTGAAAACTGGCGTCCTCACTTCTTCGTCTCCCACCTATCCTGTACATGCAATACCGAATCCCAGTATCAAGCTGGAGTAAAGCTCCATGGGGTCTTTCCGTCCTGGCGCAGGTAACCAGCATCTTCACTGGTACTTCAATTTCACCGGATGCATTGTCGAGACAGCGCTCAAATCATTACGCCTTTCGTGCGGGTCGGAACTTACCCGACAAGGAATTTCGCTACCTTAGGACCGTTATAGTTACGGCCGCCGTTTACTGGGGCTTCAATTCAGAGCTTCGTTTCCTGACTCCTCCTCTTAACCTTCCAGCACCGGGCAGGCGTCAGCCCATATACCTCACCTTTCGGTTTTGCATAGACCTGTGTTTTTGCTAAACAGTTGCTTGAGCCTATTCTCTGCGGCCACATCTTCTGTGGCACCCCTTCTCCCGAAGTTACGGGGTCATTTTGCCGAGTTCCTTGACAATGCTTCTTCCGTCGGCCTTAGGATTCTCTCCTCATCCACCTGTGTCGGTTTCCGGTACGGGTACTGTATAAACAATAGCGGCTTTTCTTGACACATGGCTTACGCTCTTCGCTACTAACTTTCGCTCCGCATCACGTCTTCCCATTGCCACGCGGATTTGCCTACGTGACTGGTACCTCGCTTGCACCGGGCTTCCCATTCCCGGCTCGCACTCACCACATATGTCCCCACAGTTCTGTTACACAGCAGTGCAGGAATCTCCACCTGCTGTCCATCGACTACGACTTTCGTCCTCGCCTTAGGCCCCGACTTACCCAGAGCAGATCAGCTTTACTCTGGAAACCTTGGATATTCGGCCATAAGGATTCTCACCTTATTCTCGCTACTCATTCCGGCATTCTCTCTTCCATGCAGTCCACAGCTCCTTCCGGTACTGCTTCGTCCCACATGCAATGCTCCTCTACCAATCTTTCGATTCCTCAGCTTCGGTGTCGTGTTTTAGCCCCGGACATTTTCGGCGCAGGACCTCTCGACTAGTGAGCTATTACGCACTCTTTGAATGTATGGCTGCTTCTAAGCCAACATCCTAGTTGTCTTCGAAATCCCACATCCTTTTCCACTTAACACGCACTTTGGGACCTTAGCTGGAGGTCTGGGCTCTTTCCCTTTTGACTGCCCAACTTATCTCGTGCAGTCTGACTCCCGATCATCAATTACACGGCATTCGGAGTTTGATATTCTTCGGTAAGCTTTGACGCCCCCTAGGAAATTCAGTGCTCTACCTCCGCAAATCTAAATCGAGGCTAGCCCTAAAGCTATTTCGAGGAGAACCAGCTATCTCCGGGTTCGATTGGAATTTCTCCCCTATCCACACCTCATCCCCACCCTTTTCAACGGATGTGGGTTCGGCCCTCCATTGCCTTTTACGGCAACTTCAGCCTGGACATGGATAGATCACCCGGTTTCGGGTCTACTCTTACTGACTTTGGCCCTATTAAGACTTGGTTTCCCTACGGCTCCAGACCTTTAAGTCCTTAACCTTGCCAGTAAGCGTAACTCGCCGGACCGTTCTACAAAAAGTACGCGGTTCACCACATAAGGGTGTTCCACAGCTTGTAAACACAGGGTTTCAGGTTCTCTTTCACTCCCCTCCCGGGGTTCTTTTCACCTTTCCTTCACAGTACTATCCGCTATCGGTCACTAAGTAGTATTTAGCCTTAGGGGGTGGTCCCCCTGATTTCCCGCAAGGTTCCACGTGTCTCGCGGTACTCTGGATCCTGCTCAGTCTCTTCGGTTTTCGTGTACGGGGCTTTCACCCTCTCTGGCCGGCTTTCCCAAAACCGTTCTTCTAACCTTAGAGAATCTTAAATGCAGTCCGTAACCCCAGTGTGCACGCACACTGGTTTAGGCTCCTCCCATTTCGCTCGCCGCTACTTTGGGAATCGAGTTTTCTTTCTTTTCCTCCGGGTACTTAGATGTTTCAGTTCCCCGGGTTCCCTTCCATACACTATGGATTCATGTATGGATGACAGAGGTCTTCTCTGCCGGGTTTCCCCATTCGGACATCCGCGGATCAAGGGATATTTGCTCCTCCCCGCGGCTTTTCGCAGCTTATCACGTCCTTCTTCGGCTCTTAGTGCCAAGGCATCCGCCCTGCGCTCTTTTTGCTTGACCATCTGCTGTTATAGCGTTAACAGCTTGGCCTTCTTTCCTCTTGATGATAACTTATCATCGATGTCTTCCTATCTTGCGCGTTACCTAAGTAAGTGCACCATTGAATGCGTCCCTACCAGGCAACACGGCGTTTTTCAAGGATTTATTTCTCATGTATGCAATTTTCAAGGTACGAGTTTCAGCAGTTCTTCCTGCTGAGTGGAGATGAAGAGATTCGAACTCTCGACCCCCTGCTTGCAAGGCAGGTGCTCTCCCAACTGAGCTACATCCCCTCATTGGGTATTTTCAAATTTTTATTGGTCTTTTGTGAAAGACCTATGGGCTTAAGTGGGCCTTTGTTCCTCCATGCACGGTATCCCAAAGACCTATGGGCTTAAGTGGACTCGAACCACCGACCTCACGCTTATCAGGCGTGCGCTCTAACCAGCTGAGCTATAAGCCCTTCCTTTTTTCTAATCTGGCAGCCACCTACTCTCCCACACCGTCTCCAGTGCAGTACCCTCGGCCGTCTGGGTCTTAACCGTCGTGTTCGGGATGGGTACGGGTGTCTCCCCCAAACGCATCGCCGCCAGAAGCATTGAGTACTTAGTGAGGCGCTCCGCACCGAACTTAGTACGAAAGCTGTTCTTCGCACCCCTGTGCGCAAGAACTTCCTCCTCCCTTAATACCTCAACAGTAAAACACATGTCTCCTCTACTCCTTCTCTTTTCCTTAGAAAGGAGGTGATCCAGCCGCACCTTCCGATACGGCTACCTTGTTACGACTTCACCCCAGTTATCAGTCCCACCTTCGGCAGCTCCCTCCTTTCGGTTGGGTCACTGACTTCGGGCGTTACTGACTCCCATGGTGTGACGGGCGGTGTGTACAAGACCCGGGAACGTATTCACCGCGACATTCTGATTCGCGATTACTAGCGATTCCAGCTTCATGTAGTCGAGTTGCAGACTACAATCCGAACTGAGACGTTATTTTTGAGATTTGCTCCAGGTCACCCCTTCGCTTCCCTTTGTTTACGCCATTGTAGCACGTGTGTAGCCCAAATCATAAGGGGCATGATGATTTGACGTCATCCCCACCTTCCTCCAGGTTATCCCTGGCAGTCTCCCTAGAGTGCCCAGCTCTACCTGCTGGCTACTAAGAATAAGGGTTGCGCTCGTTGCGGGACTTAACCCAACATCTCACGACACGAGCTGACGACAACCATGCACCACCTGTCTCCTCTGTTCCGAAGAAAAGGGAACATTACTTCCCGGTCAGAGGGATGTCAAGATTTGGTAAGGTTCTTCGCGTTGCTTCGAATTAAACCACATGCTCCACCGCTTGTGCGGGTCCCCGTCAATTCCTTTGAGTTTCATTCTTGCGAACGTACTCCCCAGGTGGAATACTTATTGCGTTTGCTGCGGCACCGAATGGCTTTGCCACCCGACACCTAGTATTCATCGTTTACAGCGTGGACTACCAGGGTATCTAATCCTGTTTGCTCCCCACGCTTTCGAGCCTCAACGTCAGTTACCGTCCAGCAGGCCGCCTTCGCCACTGGTGTTCCTCCTAATATCTACGCATTTCACCGCTACACTAGGAATTCCGCTTGCCTCTCCGGCACTCAAGTCTGACAGTTTCCAATGCAGTCCACAGGTTGAGCCCATGCCTTTCACATCAGACTTGCCAAACCGTCTACGCTCCCTTTACACCCAGTAAATCCGGATAACGCTTGCCCCTTACGTATTACCGCGGCTGCTGGCACGTAATTAGCCGGGGCTTCTTAGTCAGGTACCGTCACTTTCTTCCCTGCTGATAGAAGTTTACATACCGAGATACTTCTTCCTTCACGCGGCGTCGCTGCATCAGGGTTTCCCCCATTGTGCAATATTCCCCACTGCTGCCTCCCGTAGGAGTTTGGGCCGTGTCTCAGTCCCAATGTGGCCGTTCACCCTCTCAGGCCGGCTATGGATCGTCGCCTTGGTGGGCCGTTACCTCACCAACTAGCTAATCCAACGCGGGTCCATCCTATACCACCTCAGTTTTTCACACCGCTTCATGCGAAGCTGTGCGCTTATGCGGTATTAGCAGTCATTTCTAACTGTTATCCCCCTGTATAGGGCAGGTTACCCACGCGTTACTCACCCGTCCGCCACTCAGTCAATAGAAAACTTCAACCGAAATCTCCGTTCTCTATCGCTTCGTTCGACTTGCATGTGTTAAGCACGCCGCCAGCGTTCATCCTGAGCCAGGATCAAACTCTCTGAATTAGTGTTTGATGTCTCAGGATAACCCTTGGCTATCCTAATTCCTCATTACTGCTTTTGGTTCGTTCAAACCGTTCTTGAATGTAAAGAATTTTCGAGTTCTATGTGTTTTACTGTTCAGTTATCAAGGTTCTTTGCTTCCCTCTCGCGAGTCAGCTTGATTATCTTACCAAACCGCTTTCTGTTTGTCAAGAACTTTTTTAGCTTTTTTAAACTTTTTTGTCAGTTCCTGGCGCCTCGCTTGAAGCAGCTTTGTTATATTACCATGTCTTTCCTCTCCTGTCAAGAACTTTTTTCAAGTTTTTTTGACTTTCTTTTGACTGATTAATATAACGAACGGAGAAGGAGGGATTTGAACCCTCGCGCCGCTGTTAACGACCTACTCCCTTTCCAGGGGAGCCCCTTCGGCCAGCTTGGGTACTTCTCCAAAATGCCCTAATCTAAAATCTATATGTTTGACACGTGCGCCTCATTTTCCTCAAATGTTCGCAAATGCCGAACGGAGAGGGTGGGATTCGAACCCACGCGCCCTTGCGGACAAACGGTTTTCAAGACCGCCTCGTTATGACCACTTCGATACCTCTCCAGCTAATCTTTCACACCGACTTTGTCAGCGCAAAATGTATATTACCATCATTGTTCTTTCATGTCAATATACTTTTACAAGTTTTTTTCTGTTTTTCCTCGTTTTTCCGAAATTCCCTATTCTTTATAATGATATCCGCAATTTCAAGGTCTTCTGGTGTCGTAATTTTTATATTTTCATAGGAACCTAAAACCAATTTCACCTTGCATCTACCTTCTTGTTCTACCACCATGGCGTCATCTGTAATCAGATGCATTTTTCTCTTCCGAATATTTTCGTGAGCTTCGCGCAGTATATTATAGGAAAAAACTTGTGGCGTCTGCACATTCCACACCAGTTCTCGCGACGGTGTCTCAGACACATATCCTTCACTGTCTGCTACCTTCACCGTATCCTTCGATGGTACCCCCACAACACAAGCCCCGCACTCTCTCACCGCCGCAAAAGCCCTATCCAAAATATCCTCTGTGATCATCGGTCGTGCTCCATCATGTACAAAGACATAATCTGTGTCTGCACACGCCAGCAGTCCCTGATAGACAGAGTCATACCGCTCTTTTCCTCCTGGAATGATCTTGGCTACTTTCGTGATTTGATATTTTTCTACAATCTCTTTTCGACAGTATTCCAGACTCTCTTGCCCTGTCACCAGGATAATTTCATCCATCCACTCACATTCCTGAAAACATCTCAGAGAATAATAGAGAACCGGATGCCCTTGAATTGACAAAAATTGTTTCTGTATTTTTGTCTTCATTCTCTTTCCCTGTCCTGCCGCCAGAACAATCGCCGTACACTTCTCACCCATCTTAACGCTCTCCTAACTTCAAATTCGGAATCGCATTCAAATCCCAGCCGTGCCTGGTCCCTTTTTGATACTCATAGTAAGCAGCTACGCCAATCATCGCAGCATTATCGGTACAGAAAATCGGTGACGGATGATAAAACAGGCAACCATTTCTCTCACAGGCATCCTTCATCGCCTGTCTTAAATGACGGTTTGAAGCCACCCCTCCCGCCACAGCTACTTTTTCCATCTGATAGTCTTTTGCTGCCTGCATCGTATGTTCCACCAGTACTTCTATCACAGCCTTCTGGAAGGATGCTGCTAAATCTGCTGCATTTACCTCCTGCCCCCGCATTTTAGCTTGATTCAGATAATTCAGCACTGCCGATTTCACTCCGCTGAAGCTAAAATCGTAGGGTGCTCCTTCGATTTTTCCCTTTGGAAATTCGATTGCCTCTGGATTTCCCTCATCAGACAACTTGTCAATTTTCGGACCTCCCGGATATCCCAAACCGATTGCGCGGGCCACCTTGTCAAAAGCCTCCCCCGCAGCATCATCCCTAGTCCTGCCCAAAATTTCAAACTCCCCGTAATCTTTTACGATCACCAGATGCGTATGTCCCCCTGACACAATCAGACATAGAAAAGGAGGTTCCAAATCCGGATGTTCAATATAATTGGCAGATACATGCCCTTCGATATGATGTACTCCCACCAAAGGTAGCTTTTTCGCATAGCTGATGGCTTTTGCCTCGGCAACTCCCACCAAAAGAGCCCCCACCAATCCGGGGCCATAAGTAACCCCTACTGCGTCCAGATCCTCCAAAGTTACTCCAGCATCTGCCAGCGCCTGTTCTATCACCTGATTAATTTTTTCAATGTGCTTTCTAGACGCAATCTCAGGAACTACACCACCATAAAGTTTGTGCAATTCAATCTGTGAAGAAATCACATTCGATAAAATTGTCCTTCCGTTTTTCACCACTGAGGCCGCAGTCTCATCACAAGAACTCTCTATCGCCAAAATTAACGTATCTTTTTCCATCTCTTCTCCATCCTAATCTATAAAATTCAGCTCGACACTTTTCCCGTCTTTTCCCAAATACGTTTCCGGGAAAATTTCTCTGGCTTCAGGAAGAAATTCATCCGGCCGCACCAAAGACGGACTATAATGTGTCAGCCACATTTCTTTTACCTTGGCTGCCTTCGCAAGAGTAGCCGCTTCTGTAAAAGTCATATGTTTATATTCTTTCGCTTTTGCTTCCTTTTCCTTTCCGCCATACATTCCTTCACAGATAAATAGGTCAGAGTTCACCGCGTTTCGCGCAATGGATTCCGTGGGCCTCGTATCCGTGGAATAAGTTACCTTAATTCCTTTTCGATCCGGACCTAACACCATATCAGGCGTATAAGTTTTCCCCGCCTCCTCGATCGTTTCCCCATTTTGCAGACGGCTCCAAAAACGCTGCGGTATCTCATGGGCATGGGCATTCTCCACCGAAAACTTCCCTTTTCGCAATATCTCCAGCGAATACCCATAGCAAACTACATTGTGGTTCACCCGAAATGCAGTAATCCGATACCCGTTCAACTCCAACACCTCTTCAGCCTTGGTCAATTCTATATACTGAATCGGAAAAGGCAGTTCCGGCGCAATAATCCTGAGCGCGTTCACCACACGTTCCACTCCTCTTGGCCCTACCAGTGTCAAAGGTTCTGTGCGATCCGCATTTCCCATTGTCAACAGCAAGCCCGGCAAACCACTAATATGGTCTCCGTGAAAATGTGTAAAACAAATCACATCAATGGGTTTAAAACTCCACCCTTTTTCCTTGATGGCCACCTGAGTCCCCTCGCCACAATCAATCAAAAGAGTACTTCCATTATATCTCGTCATTAGTGCAGTCAGCCATCTTCTCGGCAGCGGCATCATTCCACCGCATCCTAACAAACATACATCCAACATTCTTATTCAACCTTTTCTATTAATCTCAATTACATAAGCTCCGTCTCTGTCTCAATAGTAACTGGAACTTGAAATCCCTTGATAAACCGATCATAACACGCTTCACACAGAACAAAGGAATGAATCTCTCCATCTTTTTTGGAAAAGTATCCCCACTTTTTTTGTATACAGCAGACATCTTCCCGCAAAATTCCATTTTGCTTTACAATTACTCTCCCACATTGATTGCAGGTAACTTTTCTCGGTTCTCCATAGCTATCTCTCTCATAATTTCTCATAAGTACCCTCCTGCTTCTGTTCTGTCTCCAAGTATACCTGGATGAACCCAAAAGTCCAGCGGGAAATTATGTCAACTTCCACTCATAAGTATTGCATCTTCCACGGGATTTTCATAATAGTTCTTTCGAGTCCCGTCTCTTACAAAACCCAGCTTTTCATACAAGCCGACTGCCGCTTGATTACTCTCTCGGACTTCCAAATGAAAAACACGAACACCCTTTTCTCGCATCTTCTCCATCGTTCCTTGCAGCAACCTGCGCCCAACACCTCTGCGCTGATATTTTCCAGAGACAGCGACCTTTACAATATCTCCTTCATCCAAAACCGTAACAATTCCACAGTAGCCTACGAGCTTCCCTTCTTCCTCAGCCACAAAAAAACAGACATCCTCTCTTAGAAAAAAAGAAAACAACCCATTCAAAGACCAAGGCACCTGAAACAATTCTTCTTCCAAAACAGCTACGCTCTCTAGATCATCCATCTCCATCTCTCGTATCTTTACCACGGTACCACCCACCTTTCTTTCGTTATTGGTCTCCTTGCTGTCTCTGTTGCCTTTCGCGCTCGGCCTGAGACAATCTTAAATATTCCGGCTGGTGTTCCGCCGCCGTCTGAACCTTTCCTTTCATATAATAGATAGTTCCCAGAGAAGCCACTGACGCAGCCCTCTGACGGTTTAGGTGCGCCGGTGCGAAATATACTGGTACCTGACTCGCAGTCATAATCGTTTCCTTAAAGACTGGTACCCCGTCTCCTAGAAAAGTCACTGCCTCTCCCAGTTCATTAAGTTCTTCCAAAATCTCATGGATTCCCACAGCCTTCTGTGCCTCTACGATCTGAAAATCCCCATTCACAAAACGGTATATCCCTGTATAGACTTGACTGCGACGCGCATCCATAATAGGACAAACAACACCTTGCGCGCCATATAGATTATATGCCAAAGCATCTACAGTTGGTACGGAAATCAACGGTTTTTTCAATGCCAGCCCCAGCCCTTTTGCAGTCGCCGCCCCTATCCTAAGCCCTGTAAACGATCCGGGACCCGCTGCCACCGCAATCCCGTCGATCTGTTCTAAATCCAACTCCAGCATCTTCACAATCTCATCCAACATTGGAAGCAGCGTCTGTGAGTGTGTTTTCTTGTGATTGACCGTGTACTCACTCAAAAGCACATCGTTTTCCACTATTGCCACAGATGCCACCAGCCCGGAACTGTCAATTCCTAAAATTTTCATTCCAAATTCACCCCTTCCAACGTAATTCTGCGGTAATCAAATCCTTTTTCCAAATTTTTTTCTATAACAATAGAAATTACATTCTCTGGCAGGATTTCCTGAATTAAATTCGCCCACTCGATCAGACAGATACCGTCTCCAAAAAAATAATCGTCATATCCGATCTCCTCCATTTCTTCCACGTCACCAATTCGATAGACATCAAAATGGTAAAAAGGGAGGCGTCCCTCTTGATATTCCTGTAAAATCGTAAACGTTGGACTGCTAATCGGCTCTGTAATCTTCAACCCTGCTGCCACCCCCTGGGTCAACACGGTTTTTCCCACTCCCAGATCCCCTTCTAAGGTATAGATTTGTCCTTTCTTCGCTTGCTGACCAATTCGTCTGCCCAACTCAAAGGTCTCCTGTGCACTGTTGGTCTCATATATCATTTTATCATCCTCATTGACTATTTCTTAATTATCTCTTAACTTTTGCATTATAGCATTCCCACAAAAAATGTTCTACCTTTTTCTTGCATGATTTTTCCGATCATATTATAATAGAATTTATTCCTGTTAGATAGATCTAGGAAAATACACCAATATATAAAGGAGATTATCATGGCAAATCCAGTTGTAACCATCACCATGGAAAACGGTGACGTAATGAAAGCAGAATTATATCCGGAAATCGCGCCTAATACAGTAAATAACTTCATCAGCCTCGTCAAAAAAGGTTTTTATGATGGACTTATCTTTCACCGTGTCATCAACGGTTTTATGATTCAAGGTGGATGTCCCGACGGAACTGGAATGGGCGGTCCCGGTTACAGCATCAAGGGAGAATTCACTCAGAATGGTTTCGTAAACCAGTTAAAACATGAACCAGGCGTTCTCTCCATGGCAAGAGCCATGCATCCAGATTCTGCTGGCTCCCAGTTTTTCCTGATGCACAAGACTTCCCCTCATCTAGATGGAAGCTACGCAGCCTTTGGAAAAGTCACTGAAGGTCTGGATGTAGTTAACAAAATCGCCGAAGTTCCCACTGATTTTCGTGATAAACCTCTGGAACCCCAAGTTATTAAATCTATGGTTGTCGAGACTTTCGGCGTTGACTATCCAGACCCAGAAATACTCCATTAAGATCGGATAGGAAAAGATCTCCAAGGCACTGCTAGAGCGGTGCCTTTTTCATAATTATAGGAAAGGCCTTGTCACGCCAATGCGCGAAAATCCTTTCCTATAACATAAACGCTCTGCTAAGGATGTGCACACAACAATGAGGAATTTCACCGCAAAACGGTTTTGCGGCGGCACACAAAGTGGAACACGCCCCTCAAGATTGAGAAAGAACAGAGAACCGAAGTGGGCTTGCCCACTTTGTCTCGTTATAGGAAAGCCTCTATTACACAGAGATTCTTCTTCTCAAATCTCATAGAGCAGATACTCTCCGTCTTTTTCTGCAAAATACAGTTCCTTTACTTTCCTCATCTTAGCCTTACCGCTCGTTCCCTCAGTGATGGCCTTTTGAATCTCATCCATACTATTGACCGGAACCAAGAGCTTCAGACATACTTTTTCTGTATACTCAGCTTCCTGTATCGGAATTCTTCTCTCCCCCGCCAAATATTGTATCCTGCCGATTCCATTGTAATCTGTCTCCACAGCCAATAAGATCCCGTGCTTTCTCTCTATGATGCAGCTATTAGCCAATCCTTCCTGAACGGCTTTTGAATATGCGCGCACCAATCCGCCGGTACCCAGCAAAGTACCACCAAAATAACGAGTTACCACAACCGCCGTGTCATACAAATCTTCTCCTAACAATACATCTAACATAGGACGTCCCGCCGTCTGACTCGGCTCCCCATCATCGCTGCAACGAGTATATTCTCTGTGCTCTCCGATCACATAGGCTGAACAATTGTGTCTGGCATCCCAATATTTTTTCTTCATCTCCTCTATAAAAGCCTGGGCCTCTTCCTCACTCTTCACTGGGCGGACGTTTGCGATAAATCGAGATTTTTTCTCTACAATCTCTCCTTGTCCCCCCTCGTAGACCGTTTTATATCTCTCCAACATAACGATACCTCTAATTGTCTATTTCCTTAATATTTTGATTATATTTATATAAACTATTTAAGCCATGCGACTGCTAAGAACAAAGTGAGCAAGCCTAATTCAACTCCCTCATCCCCGCAATCTTGAAGGGCGCGTCCCATTTTCGCGCCGCCGCAAACTCTTTTTGTGGTGCATTACTTTATTGCGGCGTGCGTATCCTTATCGGAGCGCTCGTGTAGTAAAAAAGGTCTTTCATGCATTAGCGCGACAAACTCTTTCCTATTACAGAACATAACTCCAGCGCAATCTTGCTTGCAGAGAAGTTTTGATCTTATCAAACATATGGCGCTCAGCCATGAGCGAAGATTCCGACGCGTATACGGCTGAAAAGCAGTAGTTACAAATCTGAACTTACATGGCTGAATAGTTACCATTTATTCTATCATACTTTTTTTCAAAAGTCTCTGCCTGTTATTTATTAATCATTTCTAAAATGTTATCTATATTTTGTGAAGTTTTCGCTATGGGGGTTTATTTCATTTTTTTTATTTGCTATAATAAGTAGGATTATAAGGAGGAGTGCTATGAATTACGGAAAAAAATCGACTTCTAAGAAGCGTAAGGCTTTGACTTCTCGATCTTCCATGATAGAAAAACGGGCACACGTATCCGCTTTGCGGGTTTTATTCATATCTTTGCTCACCTTAGGCGTCATCGTCATCTTCGGCGGAATCGGTGCCTTTAAAGGAGTTATTGATAATGCGCCTGATGTGGATGACATCGACATTATGCCCCTCGGCTACGCGTCTTTCCTGTACGACGGAGACGGTAATCAGATTCGAAAGCTGGCAGCTCCAGATTCAAACCGTCTTCCTGTGTCCATTGACGATATCCCTCTGGATCTCCAGCACGCTGTAGTCGCCATCGAAGATGAACGTTTCTATGAACACAACGGAATAGACGTGCGCGGAATCCTCCGTGCATTTGTCAAAGGCGTCTCCGACGGTACCTTTTCAGAAGGCGCCAGTACCATAACCCAGCAGTTATTGAAGAACAATGTCTTTACAGACTGGACAAACGAATCTACCTGGCTGGAAAAATTCACACGAAAATTCCAGGAACAGTATCTGGCAATTCAGGTGGAAAAAAAGATCAATGACAAAGAAGTCATTTTGGAAAATTATCTGAATACCATCAATCTCGGTGCTGGAGCCTATGGTGTGCAGGCAGCCGCCCAGCGCTATTTTAACAAAGACGTCAAAGATTTAACCCTTTCTGAATGTGCTACCATAGCCGGTATTACACAGAACCCTACCAAATACAATCCGATCATTAATCCCGAAGACAATGCAAAACGTCGAAAGGTTGTCCTGGAACGAATGCTGGAACAAGGGTATATTTCCCAATCGGAATACGAAGAAGCATTGGCAGACGATGTCTATTCCCGTATTCAACAAACAGAATCACAAACGACAACCACTTCTGTGTACACTTATTTCGAGGACGAAGTAATTGATCAGGCCATCGATGCCTTAGTAAGCGTCAAAGGATATACTGAGACGCAGGCCAGAAACGCTCTTTACAGCGGAGGGTTAGACGTATACACCACCTTGGATCCAGAGGTTCAGACTATCTTAGATGAAGAGTATTCGAATCCTGACAATTTCCCAAGCGGTACTCAGTATGCCCTGGACTTTGCTCTCACTGTATCGAATCCTGACGGCGAGGAAGTAAACTACAGCAAAGAGATGCTGACTCTTTACTTCAAAAACCAAGACCCTGATTTTGATTTACTGTTTGATTCTCCTGAAGAAGGACAATCTTATGTAGACCAGTATAAGGCTTCTATCCTTGCCGACGGCAGCACGGTAATCGCTGAGAGAGTCAGCTTCGCTCCGCAGCCGCAGTCTTCTATGAGTATCATTGACCCAAGCACTGGTTACGTAAAGGCTCTGATCGGGGGCCGTGGTGAGAAAGCTGCCAGCCTGACCTTAAACCGTGCCACAGACACTACCCGTCAGCCTGGTTCTACTTTTAAGATACTATCCACCTACGCTCCAGCGTTGAACGAAAAAGGTATGACACTGGCCACTACTTTTGAGGACGAGCCCTACGAGTATCCTGACGGGACTCCCGTTCGAAACTCAAACAACAGTTACGGCGGAGAGACGACGATTCGAAAAGCAATCCAAAACTCTGTCAATGTAGTTGCTGTAAAATGTCTCGAAGAAGTAACTCCTAGTCTGGGATTGGAATATCTAGACAGCTTTGGGTTCACTACACTGGCTCACGGTGATGCCTCTGATACAGATTCTGATGGCAACGTCTACAGTGACGCTAACCTTCCCTTGGCATTGGGCGGAATCACTTACGGTGTCACGAACGTGGAGCTAAACGCGGCTTATTCAGCAATCGCAAATGGCGGTAAGTATATCAAACCTATTTATTTCACAAAAATTTTGGACAGGGAAGGAAATGTTCTTATAGACAATACCCCGGAAGAGACCGAGGTAATCAAAGAGAGTACCGCCTGGCTCCTAACCAATGCAATGGAAGATGTTGTCAAATACGGAACTGCTACGAACTGTCAGTTGAGCAACATGCCAGTGGCCGGTAAAACTGGTACCACCGACACCTACAACGACCTGTGGTTCGTGGGTTACACACCTTATTACTGCTGTGCTGTATGGTCCGGTTACGATAACAATGAAAAAATTCCGTCTGACTATATGTCGAGGAATTTTCACAAACTTTTGTGGCAAAAGGTCATGTCGAGGTTACACGAAGATCTGGATTACAAAGATTTTGAACAGCCGCCGACCGTCGAAAAAGAGAGCGTTTGTTCTACGACTGGACTGCTTCCCAGATTGGGCTGCCCAACAGTCACAGAATATTTTGATATCACCTCTCTTCCGACCCAGCGTTGTGAAAAACACTATTACACTTACACACCACCAGCTACAGACTACGACGATGATGACACAGATAAGTCCAACACGGATACAGGCACTACCGGCACCCCCACTCCTGACCCTGGCGAAAATCCCGGAGACGACAATACTGGAGAGGAACCTGGTGAAGATCCTGGTGAAAATCCCGGCGGCGAAGATCCGGGAACGGATCCCGGAGAAGATCCCGGCACTGAAGACCCGGGAGACATCCCTACAGAACCAACTGGTTCTAGCTGAGTTATAATATTGTGAAAACATAAAAAATCGCTTAGACCGTACAGCCTAAGCGATTTTTTTATATGAACTCCTGATAAAATTTACAAAACCATCTTAGCAGCTCCATAAATCCCAGCATCATTTTCTAATTTTGCCAGCACAATCGGTGTATTTTTACAGGAAGAAAATGCATATTTCTTAAAATACTTTTCAACACAATCTGTCAAGATCTTTCCTGCTTTTGATACACCACCGCCCACAACTATTACACTGGGGTCTGTCACGCAAGCAATACAGGCAAGCGCTCCACCAAGATATTCTCCAAAGATTTCCACAACTCTCTGTGCCAGCTGATCTCCCTGCTTATAAGCATCAAAGACGGTTTTCGCAGTGATTTCTTTCTGCCTGAGCATGCTCTCATCCTCACAACTACATAGAATTTTCTTTGCCATTCTGACAATTCCTGTGGCTGACGCCATCTGTTCTAAACACCCTTGATTCCCACAATTGCAGGACTCCGTCTCCTCATGATTCACATTCATATGCCCAATCTCTCCGCCCGCGCCGTGCGTACCTGACAGAATACGGCCGTTCACAATAATTCCGCCGCCAACTCCGGTTCCCAGAGTTACCATAACTACATTGTCCTCTCCTGCTGCCGCACCTTTCCACGCTTCTCCCAATGCAGCTACATTGGCATCATTTCCGGCCATGGCCGGAATCCCTGTCAGCGCCTCTAGCTCTTCAGAGACTTTCTTATATCCCCAGAAAAGATTGACAGCTTGTATCACATCTCCCTGCGAATTCACCGGTCCCGGTACTCCTACACCGATACCGATTACTTCCTCTTTGGAGATCTCTTTTTCCTGTAATTTTTTTTCCACTGTATCCGCAATATCCGGCAATATTTTTTCCCCAGAATTTTCCGTACGGGTCTTGACCTCCCATTTTTCTAACAGCTTTCCATCTGTCTGAAATAAGCCGCATTTGATCGTAGTTCCACCCACGTCTATTCCAAAACAATATCTCTTCATTGTCTTCTGTCTCCTATCGTTTTCTTGAGATACTTTCCTGCACACGGCGATACAGTTCTTCAGCCGCATTATATCCCATTTTCTTCTGACGGTGATTTACCGCCGCTGACTCTACAATAACCGCCAGGTTACGTCCCGGCCGAATAGGAAGTGAATGACAGACAATTTTATTTCCCAAATACTCAATATACTCTTCATGAAGCCCTAGGCGATCATATTCTCTATCTTTGTCCCACTCTTCCAACTTAATCACTAAATCCACAGCCTGTGTATTTTTAACGCTCTCCACACCAAATAAAGTCTTCACATCGATAATTCCAATCCCTCGAAGCTCAATAAAATGACGAGTGATGTCTGGCGCTGAACCAACCAGAGTCACATCACTGACTTTGCGTAGCTCCACTACATCATCACTTACGAGACGATGTCCCCTCTTAATAAGCTCCAGAGCCGCTTCACTTTTACCGATACCACTCTCACCAGTGATCAGCACACCCTCTCCATAGACGTCCACAAGCACACCATGAATAGAAATGCAAGGCGCTAGTTTCACGCCCAGCCACCGAATCAGCTCTGCCATAAAACTGGACGTCGTACGGTCTGTGATAAAAGTCGGCACCTCATATTGCACCGCTAATTTTAGCATATCCTCTGTCGGAGTCGTCATTGTACTAAAGATCACACATGGAATTTTACTGGAGATAAAACGCTCATAGGTAAAATGCCGCTCTTCCTCTGACATCTGCTGTAGGTAAGTATACTCCACATACCCTATAATCTGAACTCTCTCATTGTCAAAGTGTGCCAAATACCCCGCCAGCTGCAAAGCCGGACGATTAATCTCTGATGTTGTAATAATCTTATCAGACATGTCGATATCAGGAGTCGCATTTTTAAGATTCAGCTCCTGCATCATTTTCGTAAGTTCTACGCCTTTCATATGATTTCTCCTTTGACTTAGTCTCATTTTGTATTGAGTGCTTCAAACACAGCGCCATTTCATAGATATGTTAACCAGGCTTTCTTTGTCCCATTCTATCACAAGTCATCCCCTCTATCAAGAAATCTCTCCGACGAGTAGCAAGAGCAACGTGAGTAATCTCCTTTCAACTCCCCTCATCCCCCAGCTTTCCTATAGCATGAAAAAACTCATAGACCTGACGAGCGCTGCGCTCATTCATCGCCTCTGTCTGGATAAGCTCCTCTAAGGAAGCATCCCTGACCGCCTCTAGCGACTTAAACTTTCTCATCAAAGCTTTCCTCCTGGCCGGCCCAATTCCAGGTATCTCATCTAAAACAGAATGAACCTGTTCTTTGCTTCGAAGCGATCTATGAAATTCAATGGCAAAGCGGTGAGCCTCATCCTGAATTCTGGTTATCAGCCGAAAACCTTCACTGGATGTATCAATAGGAATTTCCTGATTCCTGTAATATAAACCTCTGGTTCTGTGATGATCATCTTTTACCATACCACACACTGGAATTTGAAGATTTAAATTTTCCAAAACCTTCAGTGCCACATTGACCTGCCCCCTCCCTCCGTCCATCATAATCAAATCCGGCAGAAGAGCAAAGCTATCATATTCTTTATCACTCTCATGGGTGAAACGTCTGGTCAGTACCTCTTCCATACTGGCATAGTCATTTGGCCCCTGAACCCACTTAATTTTAAATTTTCGATAGTCACTCCGCTTAGGTTTTCCCTTTTCGTAGACCACCATAGAGCCTACTGACTCAAATCCACTGATGTTGGAAATATCATAGGCCTCTATACGCTGCACACCTTTTAATCCAATCCAACTCTCAATCTCTTTTACTGCTCCAATCGTACGGCCTTCTTCCCTTTTGATTCTTTCCTTATCCTTAGACAAAACCATCCATGCATTTTCGGCCGCCAATTCCACGAGTTTCTCTTTCGTCCCTTTTTTGGGTACTCTCAGATAGACTCTCTGCCCCCTTCTCTGAGTCAGCCATTCCTGGATAATGACGCCATCCTCAATTTCATCCTGCAGCATCACTTCTCTGGGAATAAACGGCGTTCCTGCGTAAAACTGTTTCAAAAAACTGGACAAAACCTGAGCCCTGCTGTCGCCCTGCGCCACTTTGAGATAAAAATGATCTCTCCCAATCAATTTGCCTTCTCGGATAAAGAAGACTTGGACTACCGCATCCGTCTCTTCCATAGCCATGGCAATCACATCCTTATCCTCTTCCCCATAACTTGTAATTTTCTGGCGTTCCTTGATTTTCCGTATACTGTTGCACAGATCTCTGTATTCCATTGCATCTTCAAATCTCAGCTCCTCAGAAGCCAACAGCATCTTCTCCTCCAATTCCCGAAAAATATCGTCGGAATCCCCATTTAGAAACTTCAAAGCCCCTTGAATCTGGCTCCGATACTCGTCCTGGCTTACTTTTCCCTGACAAGGGCCATGGCATTGATGAATATGGTAAAACAGACAAGGCCTCTCCTTTCCGATATCTCTGGGAAGATTTCTGTTACAGGTTCGGATATGATAAAGCTTTTGAACCAACTCAATCACATCTTTGACAGCTCCTGCACTTGTATAAGGGCCAAAATATTTCGCCTTGTCTTTTTTCATTCTACGCGCAAATAAAACTCTCGGAAACGCCTCATTTACCGTAACCTTTATAAATGGATAGCTCTTGTCATCCTTCAGCATCGTATTGTATTTGGGGCGATGTTCTTTGATCAAATTACACTCCAGAACCAGAGCCTCCAACTCAGAATCTGTGACAATATACTCAAACCGTGCGATGTGAGTCACCATGGACTCAATTTTCGCCCCCTTATTTCTGCTGGTCTGAAAATATTGTCTCACACGATTTCTCAAACTAACCGCTTTCCCCACATAAATAATCGTGTCTTTTTCATCGTGCATAATGTAGACTCCTGGCCTGGCTGGAAGTTTTTTCAACTCCTCTTGTATATCAAACACTAACTTTCCCTCCCTTCCATCTTGATCAGATAAAGAAAGATGTTCTTCCCCTATCCACAGCGATAACACAGCCAGCTCACAGCATGGTGCCCATCCCCCAGCAAATAGTGCTGTGTACCGGGGGGTACACGTCTAGCACAGACCATAGCGGAGCAAAGATCTGCTCGCGCGAGTACAGCAGCTTGCTGGGCTTATCGCTTAGAAAAGAGCCGCAGTACAAGTTGATTTCAACTACCCACGGCTCTCTGTGTGCTTAACTCCCCTCTCTGACAAAAAAGGAAGTTTCTCTATTCCTTTGCACCGTCTTCCTCAAAGACATCTTCCGGAAGTACTTTTGACGCATATCCTGATGTCTCCTCCTGGTATTCTTCTTTCTCAGACGGCAAATCTTCCTCTGTTTTTAGCAATCTGACTTTCTTCTTTTCCTCTGGAATTTCAATCTGGTCTATCTCATCTGGATTCTTAGGAATCTCCATTCCCATCTGCACCGCTCTGAAAATCTTCATAAATTCTTTTCCAGTGATGGTCTCCTTCTGAATCAGATAATCCGCAATTTTATCCATCGCTACCCGGTTCTCACTCAGCAGCCTCTTTGCCTCCTCATAGGAATCATGAAGCAGCAGCATCACTTCATGATCAACTTCTGTCGCTGTCTGATCTCCGCAATTCAAAACCGTCCTCCCTTGCAGATATTGATCCTGCTGTGTGGCTAATCCCATCAGGCCAAACTTCTTAGACATTCCATACTGGGTAATCATAGCCCTGGCCACTTTTGTCGCCTGTTCAATATCATTGGCTGCCCCAGTGGTAACCGTATCAAACACCAGCTCTTCCGCTGCACGGCCGCCCAGATATCCCACCAACATTGCTTCCAACTCTTTTTGAGTATTCAGGTATTTCTCCTCTTCAGGCACCTGCATTACGTAGCCTAGTGCTCCCATTGTCCTTGGCACAATTGTGATCTTTTGAACAGGCTCTGCGTCTTTTTGCAATGCATTCACTAGAGCATGACCTACTTCATGGTAGGAGACAATTCTTCTCTCCTCAATGCTGAGAATCCTGTCCTTTTTCTCCTTGCCCACTAAAACTACTTCCACTGCCTCAAAGAGATCTTTCTGTGAAACGGCATTTCTTCCATTTTTCACCGCGAGGATTGCGGCTTCATTGACCATATTAGCCAAATCCGAACCAACTGCCCCAGAAGTAGCCAGAGCAATCGCATCAAAGTCAACCGTCTCATCCAGAAGTACATCCTTCGCATGCACCTTCAGTATCTCAATTCTGCCTTTCAAGTCTGGACGATCCACAATCACCCTACGGTCAAAACGCCCGGGTCTCAGCAAAGCCGGGTCCAGTACCTCCGGCCGGTTTGTAGCTGCCAGAATCAGTAAACCTTTCGATGTGTCAAATCCGTCCATCTCCGCCAAAAGCTGATTCAGTGTCTGTTCCCGCTCGTCGTTGCCGCCGAATCTGGAATCACGACTCTTACCTATGGCATCAACCTCATCAATAAAGATGATACAAGGAGCATTTTTCTTTGCCTCTTCAAACAAGTCGCGGACACGGGATGCTCCCACACCCACGAACATTTCCACAAAATCGGAACCGGACAGTGAGTAAAACGGCACATGAGCCTCTCCCGCCACAGCTTTCGCGAGCAAAGTCTTTCCAGTTCCCGGAGGTCCCACCAAAAGCGCTCCCTTCGGTAATTTTGCTCCAATCCCCGTATATTTCCCAGGATTGTGCAAGAAATCCACCACTTCCTGAAGGGACTCTTTCGCCTCATCCTGTCCTGCCACATCTTTAAATGTAACGCCGGTCTCCTTCTGGACGTAAGCCTTCGCCTTACTTTTGCCTACACCCATCATCCCTCCACCTTTGTTCATTCTCTTCATCAGAACCATAAACAAACCGAATAATAGCAGTGTGGGAACCACAATACTGATAATCATTGACAGAATACCTGCCGTCGGGTCTGGAGGCTCCTTCTTAAATTTTATTCCTGTTCCTTCCAGTCTCTTGACAAGATCTGAGTCATCCTCCGCCAAGGTGACCTGCACAGTCCGACTGCCATACACCCCACTACCCTTTGACTCCTTTGGTGTAATCGTCAGCGTATCATCCTGTAGAACAACTTTCTCTATCTCTCCCTTATCCACCATGTCGATGAATTCGTCATATGTAGTCTCCTCAGAAGCGCCGCCTCTGAGCATATTCGTAAAGAAACTCAGACATGTCAGCGTGACCAGCAGACAAATCAAAAACGCAAAAATAGGCTGTCTATTTTTCGGGCCATTATTATCGGGATTTTGGTTCCCATTTTTACGATTGTCTGGTTTATTATCCATCTTATTCCTCCTGTTATCTAATCCACAGCCCAATAATCAATTGTTGATTATCTCATAAACTGAAGATTTTATCTCTTCCATTATAATTACCCTTTCAAAATAAATCAACTGTCAGATCTTACATTCATCTGAGTTTTTCTAAAACTTTTCTAAATTTTTTTCCACAAATTTGTTTTTTTGTAGTATACTACCCTCAGTGGACATATGCCAAAAGTTCTTTCCGGTTTACTCAGTCACAACCGGCATTGATCTTCTGGTATATTGTTTTTTCAGCACTTAACTATCCGGTTCTATGCCGGCAAAGATTTCATTACATATAAGGAGAAATGGGTCTATGAAACTAGGGTTTGACAATGAAAAGTACCAAATTATGCAGTCCGAACACATCCGCCAGAGAATCAGCCAATTTGACAACAAATTGTATCTGGAGTTCGGCGGAAAATTGTTTGATGACTACCATGCGTCACGGGTTCTGCCCGGTTTTGCTCCTGACAGCAAACTACGCATGCTTAAACAGCTCTCTGACCAGGCGGAGATCGTCATCGTCATCAGCGCCGGAGACATTGAAAAGAACAAAGTTCGCGGTGATTTGGGAATTACCTATGAGACCGACGTGTTGCGTCTTATAGACGCCTACACCAATGAGGGATTCCGTGTAGGCAGTGTCACCATCACACAGTATACTGGACAAGAAAGCGCGCTTCTATTCAAACACCATCTGGAAAAACTGGGAATCAAAGTTTATATACACTATTCTATCCCCGGTTATCCCAACAATCCTGCACTGATCGTGAGCGATGAGGGCTATGGAAAAAATGAATACATCGAGACAACACGCCCTCTAGTTATCATAACGGCTCCTGGACCCGGAAGTGGAAAAATGGCTACTTGCCTCTCCCAGCTATACCATGAGCACAAACGTGGAATTCGCGCTGGCTATGCCAAATTTGAGACCTTTCCTATCTGGAACATCCCGCTGAAACACCCGGTCAATCTGGCTTATGAAGCCGCCACCGCTGATCTCAACGATGTAAATATGATCGACCCCTTCCATCTGGAAGCTTACAACGTCACCACGGTTAACTATAACCGGGATGTGGAGATCTTCCCCGTACTTCAGACTATCTTCGAAAAAATCTATGGGGAATCTCCCTACAAATCGCCTACAGATATGGGAGTAAATATGGCTGGTAACTGTATTATTGACGATGAGGTCTGCCAAAACGCCGCACGCCAAGAGATTATTCGCCGTTATTACAAAAGTCTGAATGCCCTGGCCCAAGGCACTTGTCCAGAAGAAGAAACCCGGAAAATCGAACTTTTGATGAATCAGGCACATGCCTCCGTGGAAGACCGCGCTGTCGTGAAAGTCAGTCTGGATTTGGAAGAAAAAACAGGGGCTCCTGCCGCTGCTTTAGAACTGCATGATGGAAGAATCGTACACGGAAAAACCTCCGACCTGCTGGGACCTTCCGCTGCTCTGCTGCTAAATGCCCTGAAAGCTCTGGCTGGCATAGATCACGATTCACACCTGATCTCTCCTCAGGCCATTGAACCAATTCAAACTCTGAAAACCCAATATCTGGGCAGCAAAAACCCAAGACTGCACACAGATGAAACTCTAATCGCTCTGTCTATCAGTGCGGCCAGCAACGAGAAAGCCCGCGCAGCCCTAGAACAGCTTCCAAACCTACGGGGCTGTCAGGCACATACCTCTGTAATGCTTTCTTCCGTGGACATTCAGGAATTTATGAAATTGTCCATTGAACTGACCTCGGAGCCCAAATACGAACACAAAAAGATCTACCATTAATTCATAAATTTACTAAGACCGCAGCAGACATAGAAATTCTCTATGGCTGCCGTGGTCTCTTTATATAGTAGAAAACATTCCAGAGGATATTTCGATGAAATTAAGAAAATACCAAGCATCCGACTGCGAAAAAATTGTGGAATTATTCTATCACACCGTTCACACAGTCAATGCAAAAGATTACACAAAAGAACAGTTAAACGTATGGGCAACCGGACAGATTGATTTGGAAATGTGGAATCAGTCGTTTCAGGAACATTTCACCATTGTCGCAGTGGATAATAACCTTATTGTGGGCTTTGGAGATATCGACAAAACAGGTTATCTCGACCGTTTATACATTCATTCCGATTATCAGCGCCAAGGAATTGCCGCTGCCATCTGCGATCAACTGGAACAGGCAGTTCCAGGAACTATCGTCACCCATGCCTCTATCACAGCTAGGCCTTTCTTTGAAAAAAGAGGTTATATAATTGTGAAAAAACAAGAAGTGGAGCGCCAGGGAATTTTTCTTACAAACTATGTTATGGAAAAATCAAAATAAACAGCAAGCCCTCTTCAGCTCCTCATCTTCTCAATCTAAGAAGGCAGCCCCATTTTGCGCGTCAGTACAATATCACTGCGTATTGAAATATTCCAACGTCCACATCCACAACGGAGTGTTTAGTAATAGCCAAGAGCTTCCACGCATTAGTATGACGGAGTCTCGCCTATTATAGAAACAAAGTAGGCGAATCCATTTTCCCCCCCTTCCCTTCAATCTTTGAGGAGGCGCGTCCCGCTTTGCGTGCCGTCGCAACATCGCCTTGCGGTGAAATTCCTCATCGCGGCGTACGCATCCTTAGCGGAGCGTTCATGTTATAGGTAAGGGCTTTCACGCATTAGCGTGACAAGGTCTTTCCTATGACAGAACAAAAATATAACAAATTATTTTCATCTTAGTGAAGGAGATTGTTAATGGAAACAGAAGAAATGATCGCTGAATTAGTAATAGGAATCTTTTTAATTTTCCTATCCTATCAGGTGGGAATGAAAGGAAATATCGCATTGCTGCACAGTTATCACTATACAAATTTAGACCCAAAAGACCATAAAAAATTCACACAAAAAATAGGGTTAAGTAATCTGCTTGTGAGTATTGGTGTCATCATGATTCCTGTCATCAATCTCATCTCTAAATCAGAATTGGGATATTATGTGGGAGTTGTCATGATTTTTCTCGGCATTTTTTTTATAATCTTTTTCATTGTAACATATAATGGGAAATTAATCAGTTTTAAGAAGAAATAGCAGAGACATTGTGTAGATTTAGTATATATTCTGTTTCTCCGTAAACAACTCAGAGATTGGAAAGCGTTACCAAGTATTTAAAGTTTAAAAGTACTTTCTATATTGTATTATATATCGTATATTTTCTCATTTTCATCTAAGACTTTTGCAATAATGAATCTATTTTTATAAATTCAATTGTAATTTCATTTTATCCATGGTAAATTGAATGAGGAAATATTTCAATGCGTACTAAAAAAATAATATAAAGGAGAAGATAATTATGAGAGTGATCAAAACCAAAGACTACGCCGACATGAGCCGTAAAGCAGCAAATATTATCTCTGCACAGGTTATCTTGAAACCGGATTGCGTATTGGGGCTTGCAACCGGTTCCACACCAATCGGCACTTACGACCAGTTAGTTGACCGCTATGAGAATGGCGATCTAGATTTTTCCAGAGTAAACTCTGTAAATCTGGACGAATACCGCGGTTTAGATAAAGACAATGACCAGAGTTACCGCTATTTCATGAATAAGCACCTGTTCAGCCGGGTCAATATCGACGTGGCTCATACTTATGTGCCGGACGGCAGCGAGCCTGATAGCTCTAAGGCCTGTGCAGATTATGAGGCGATTATCGAAAATTTCGGCGGAATTGATCTTCAGCTTCTCGGCCTCGGCCATAATGGGCACATTGGATTCAATGAGCCAACCGATCATTTTCCCAAGAATACTCACTGTGTAGATCTGGCTGAGAGTACCATCAATGCCAATAAACGTTTCTTTGAAAAAGAAGAAGATGTGCCGAGACAGGCATACACCATGGGAATCGGAACCATCATGAGAGCAAAATCTATTCTTGTAGTCGTGAGCGGTGCAGACAAAGCTGAAATTTTAAACAAAGTAATCAACGGTCCCATCACGCCAGAGGTACCGGCTTCCATCCTTCAGCTTCATCCAAATGCAACGATTGTAGCAGATGAGGCTGCCCTGTCAAAAACTTCTCTGTAAATTGCGGAATATTTCTGTTATAGGAAAGAACCTTCACACATTAGCGTGATAAGTTTTTCCTCATAATGGAATGAAGCGGGTGGGTTTGAAAACTGCTTGCCGGGTTTTTCGTGAAAACCCTCGTGCCACCTGTCGGCGGCACCTCCAAAAAGTATAAGCTGGATATAGCCTCTTGACCTATATCCAGCTTTTTGCGTCCTGTATTCCGGCACCACATATATTCGTCTATACTTCTCATTTTCCCTCTCTGCGCAGATAATTCCAAAATGACTGGCAGCCTTCCCGTATATCCTCGTATGTAGTGTCAAAATCTCCTGTGTACCAGGGATCTGCGATATCTCTTGGATGCTCAGAAAAATCTAAGAACTTAAAGACTTTCCCTTCCGGGTCTTTCCTGATAATTCTCATGATATTACTGATATTCCACTGATCCATTCCAATCAGATAATCATAATACTCATAGTCCTGTTTTCTCATCTGTCGGGCATGCTTCCCCGCACAGGAAATCCCCAGCTCCTCTAAAATCCGGCGTGTTCCCCTGTGAACCGGATTGCCGATCTCTTCTGTACTGGTGGCAGCCGACGCAATCTCAAACTCCGCCTCGGCTCCTTGTTTTTTTACATAATCTCTGAATAAAAATTCCGCCATGGGGGAACGGCAGATGTTGCCGTGGCACACGAAAAGCACTCGTATCATATTTTAAAGTCCTCCTGATTTGCTAAGATTTGCCCTGTTTTGCCGCGATTTGCCGAATATGTAGCTGTCACTGAGATTGTTAAAGTAATCACAGAATAAGCAAAACACGGCAAATCGGGGCAAGTTGAGGCCGTCAAAAGTAGTAAAAACGTAGTAGAAATCGGGGGTTTTTACTACTGCGATTATTTGCAGTTCTTATTTACTTACATATTTATTTACGATTTTCAAATTGGATTGTGCCGAAAATATAAGCGCATCACTTTTGGCATCCATCTTCTCAAATCTACTTATAACTCTTTGTTGAGATTCCGGACTCCAGTATATTTTCAAATTAGTTCTAGCCCTTGTAATAGCCGTATAAAAAATATTGTGTGTGATCATTTCATCAATATCTTCTGTAATGACCAACTTAACTGATTCATATTCCAAGCCCTGTGCCTTATGAATAGAAACTGCATAGGCAATTTGAAAGGGGACTACAGCATCAATTTCTGTATCATAATCTTCATCAGAATCATGATTTTTATTTACATAAAACTTAACCACAGATTTTCCTACATTTATTGGATCAAGTAACTCTAAATCCATCTCTGCGGTATCTAATTCACTAATTGCTTTTTCAATTTCAATAGAAAACCAGATACGTTCATTAGCCTCTTCAACTTCTATATCTATAATCTTACCTTTCAAATTATTGAACAATACAGGTGCAAATCTCCTATTTTCATTAAAAAGAATTGGATCTCCAATTTTATAAGTCCATAACCCCCATCTTACTCCCGGATTAGAATTGTTATTTTGCAAAAATCGATTAATATTATTAATTCCATATAATCCATTATAATTTAAGCATAAAATAATCTCATCATCTGCACTTTTCTTAAATATACTTTCATCAAGTACTGATGAATATTTATAATGAACCAGATGTTCTGTAACATCATCCTCCAAATTTCTAACCTTTTCCCAAAGCACAAGAAGTTCATTATTTTTTGCCCTATATGGTGTAACTAATTCGTTCCATGTTTTTTTCGGCAAAAAATATCTAGCAAGTGAAAACCAATTTCCAAATGAAATTGCTTCAATTTGATACGTATCGCCTACCAATACAAGAAGTTTGTACTTTGCTTTTTCAAGAACTTTTCTCATATCAGAATTACTGATCATACTACATTCGTCCATAATCAAAAGGTCAAAGCTAATATCTAACGTACTTCTTCCAAGAAATTTTGCGATAGTAGAAAATTTACAATTCTGAGCCTTTATTTTCCGACGTAAATTATCTACCGCAGGGTTAGTATTTGACAAAAACAATTTTCTCCTGTCGTCAAAAAGTTGAGCTACATGATTTAATAAATATGTTTTTCCAGTTCCTGCTGCTCCATAGATAAGAGATACTTTAGAACTATCAAACATTTCTAGTAAAATCTGCTTCTTCTCATCGCAGTTTACTGTTTCTGGATTTTCACTAATCCAATAGTTTGCAAAGTTTCTATATCCAGAAACACCTTCTTTTGATAATTCAATCAGATTTTCTATTATTTGTTTTGTGTCTTCATAATGCTCCTTAATATATAAATAATTTTTTCCGAATTTGCAAAGTTCACGTGAATGGTGTTTATAGTATAGCTTTTGATTATACTCTGTAATTAACTTATCAATGTCTCCTAAATGTTCTACATCTTTACACTTTGTATAAAGGTGGCCTCTACTACTCGTATTGATTTGTAAATATTTTGCCAATAACTGTGCTTCATTATTGTTAGCTGGAATGCAAGCAAATACATCTTGTGGTTCTGGATTATGACCTATTAATGAAGTGCAAAATGGCATTTCTTCAAATGGAATTGTACCATATTGCAAATTTAATTTAGACAATATAGCATTCTCTTCATCGGATATTTGATCCTTAATCACTTTGTTTCGCATTATGTAAGATAAATATCTAACAATATTGCTGCCATGCTTATTATTCCAAACGACTATTCTAGCTTTATCTATGGCATCAAAAAATTTTATAGTTCTTGCTTTTTGTGTGATGTATGATTTTATTTCTTTATACTCCACATCATTAGCAAGAAGAATGTCTGTCAAACTGCCGCCAGTTTTAGTTAAGTATTGCATCAATCCATTGTACTCTGCCAGTCCCTGATTCATCTTAATTTTGAGTCCAAATATCTTCGCAAAATTATTTAATTCACATGGCCTAATAGACACTTGATAATCAACTAATATATTTACAGGCATTTTCTGATTCTCAACAATAATTTGAGTACCTCTTATATCCGCTCTTATGGCATAATGGTCAGGTATCATAAAAGTCGAGAATGTAATAAATCTATCAAATTTACTAGAAACATCATTGGCCGGTATCATAGTATTTTCATAGAGAATTCTACCATCTATAATTACAGGCTTGGATCTCATTACATAAAGACGTTCATTTCTGTTAAAATCCACAAATCCATATTGTTTCCCTAAACTATTTAAAACCGCTCTATAATATCCGATAACGGCTTTATCCATATTTACTGGAAATTTTTCAATATTATGAAGTATATCTAAACCATATTCTTTTTTTGAAAATTCTCGGAGCATCATATAATATTCATAATACTTCAATGTAAGTCGTTCTGCCCCATCCTCATCTGGTGTATAATGAGATTTAGATTCCTGCAAAAAGTTATGAAATTTTCTCAAAAATAAATATTTATAGTCACGTTTTATATAGTTTAAAGCTAATGGGATGGTTTCCCAGTTAGCCATTATATCTGTACCATTCCCATATGCCTTTACAGCAATATGCTCCACAAGATTTCTTGATTGTGCTAAAAGATTTTGAGATATGAAACCTCTTGTTACTCCAGCAGTCTCTAACAAATCAATATTACTACAAATCACATGATCTATATTGAAAATTTGTCTATCTATATTCATCATTAGTAACCATCCTTATCTTTCTTCCATATGTTCACTAAACTTTTATGGGCTTCTAACGACAATTCAAATATAATAACCTACAGAAAATTGTTTATAACTATCCATATATAAAATGAATATACCCCAATAGCAGACATACACTATTTGTCACATTACTAATTAACGGCCCTCAAATGCTCCCATTTGCCGCAGTTTGCAGCAAATATTTTATAAATGTAAAATCTCTCTTTCTCAATAGTAGTTAAAACGGTGTATATACAGTTCCATCTGCTGCAATTTGCTCCATTTTACCACATTTTGCATTCGCTATGAACATATGGCAGTCGGTTTGCCGTGGCACACGAAAAGCACTCGTATCATATTTTAAAGTCCTCCTAATTTGCGTTAGTTTGCCCTGTTTTGCCGCAATTTGCCGGGTATGTAGCTGCCGCTGAGATTGTTAAAACAATCACAAAATAAGCAAAACGCGGCAAAATGTGGCAAGTTGAGGCCGTCAATCGTAGTAAAAACGTAGTAAGAATAGGGGTGTGTTACTACCGTCTTATTTTAGCATAAATTCAATGGTCCGTAATGTAAAAATCAATATTCAAAATACTACCTCAAATCAGCCTATCCTCAAAACAGCTTTTTTACTATATTTTTAATACTTTCTTCATCTATTCCCGCATTTTTCAATATCATTATATAAATCAATGCTCTGGCCACTTCAAAAAGCACACAATGAATCTTTTCTATATCTGGTGGATTTCCGTGGGCAATTCCATTCCTAAAATCTGCAAATATTTTCCCTGCCTCATTTGCACTTGGAAATGCCACGCCATTAGCGGAACTCATTCTATCTATAACAGGTTTTACCAAATCCATATGCATATTTAACGCATTCTTATACTTTTCGCCCAAGCTATAATCTATTTTTGACAATGCATCAACTATTTTTACATAATAGCTTTGGTATGATTTAGCTTTCGTTTTTGACATACTGTCAAAAAAAATTTTCAATCTTGAATTTACATCACCATAAAAGCATTTTTCAAATTCATCACGCGATATTCTATTCTCCGCTGCTAAAGCAAACAACATATCCATCTTGTCTGCGGATTCTTGAAACAATCCTTGTATATATGCAAATTTTTCATTTTCATCCTTTTTACTTGGATATAGTCGTGCATACTCACTTTCCAAACTTAATGCACATGATAAAAATTTTTCATAGGTAAGCTGTGAACTCTCTTTCCCGTTTTTTGGTATATAAAAATTATCATAAATTTTTTGAGAACGCCTTTGAACCACACACTTAAATAAACTACCAAAATTTTTACGACAGTCATCAATAATAATAGAATTTCTTTCTGTATTATTGTAATCTCCAAAATTCTTCGAATTTACTATTACTTCTGCAGCTTTAGCATATTTCCCCTCAATTTTTCTCTGAATATATATTTTATCAAAAGTGACATTTCTCCTAAAACTTAAAAAAGAAAAGAAGTCATATACCTGTAAATATATTGCTGGTATATTTTTTATTGATAAGGTCTTGTTATATTCAATGCAAAAACGAGGAATTGCTTCCCCCATTGAAGTCTCAATAAATTTTTTATTATGCCAAATACAATAATCTATTGATAATTTCATTTCTCTATTTTTAATTTTAAGATTTGTCTCTGTATTAAGATCATCCCAATTTCTAGGAGTTATCGATTTCATCCTTTCCGATATATCATAACCATCTTCCGAAATATATGCCCTTCCCGGTCCTGCAAACACATTTACCGGCTTGCCTTCAAAACAAATCCTATCAAATGACGATATATCTTCATATAACCCTGTATTACACGATGAAATTATCAAAACTTGATATGCAAGCCTATTGCTAGAATACTTACAATTCAAAAATGCAACTTCTCTATTTCCTGTTGTAATTCCTTTTATAATTTCTTTTTCTTTAATCTCACTTGGAATAAGTGCCGAGTATGTATCAAAAGGTATCAGTGTCACCTTATCATCAACCAAATGATAAGGCACATTCTTCCTATTTATCTTTATGTGCCCTGTATGTTCCATATAATAAACCTCTTTCATAGCTGATAGCACCTACGCTTTAATAGCATTAATTTTACCATATAATTGCAGATATGTAATGAAAAAATTGTTAAAAAACGCCCTGCCATAGCAGAGCGCCTTCATTCTTTCCATATTATATTATCCGGAACATTTTCTGTGAAACTGTCCCCTCTCCGTTTATCTTTTCCATTTCCTTCCTGGCATTCTCCAGTTCTTCCACCCGCTTTAACTCATCCATGGCATCCTCCAGCCCCAGATGGGTATAGGTGTTCAGCGTTACTCCGATATCGCTATGCCCCATCAGATACTGGAGTGTCTTTGGATTCATACCTGACTTCGCCATATTGCTGCAGTAAGTGTGGCGGCAGACATGAGGTGTGATATTCGGCATCTGAACCCGGTAAATATCGTTGTACCGCTTTACCATATGGTTAAACCGATGCTCCCAATGCATCGCCACCAGGGGAAGACCCTCCTTATCCGTAAACAGAAATCCTGTGTATCCGTCCACCACTCTCTCATATCTTGGTGCTTCCCGGTCCTCAATGATAGCCTGGAAACACCGGAATACATCTTCGGACATAGGCAGTTTTCTGGTTCCTGCATTGGTTTTCGTTGATTCGATTATCAGCCGCATATCGGAAGTTCTTTGTAACTGGTGGTCAATATTTATAATCCGGTTCTTCATATCCAGATCCTTCAGTGTCAGTCCGCAAAATTCCGAAATACGCATTCCTGTATGAAAAAGGATATAAACTACTTCGTAATACTTACAGTACACATTATCGTCATGGACGAATTTCAAGAACTGCCGCATCTGTTTTCTGGTAATCGCCTCCCTGGTCACGCTGTCGTTGACTACCACCGTGGCAAGCTCAAACCCAAATGGGTTTTTGCGGAGAACATCATCATCCACCGCCATCTGAAAAGCGGGCCGCAGCACGCCCCGGACTGTCTTGATTGTGCTGTACCTTCTGCCGTCCTGCTGAAGTTTGATCAAAAACAGCTTTGCGTCCGAAGTCTTGACTTGGGAAATCTTCTTACCATTAAATGGCTCCTTTTTCATAAGATTCTTCACAAAATTGTAATTCGCCAGGGTATTCGGCTTTACTCCCGTTTTCGTTGACAGATACCTTTCTACCAGTTCCTCCACTGTCATGTTCTTTCCTGTGGGATCAGATAAAGAATCCAAGTCATAACCGATCTGCTTTTCCAGTTCCCGAAGGGACAGGCAGGGCTTTTTCCCTGCCGGCAGTTTGTCCGTCGGCTCCAGCCGCCAACTATATACAAAATGCGGAGTCCCATTCACATGGTACTTAAACTGGTATTTCCCATCCGCCCGGATGGATTCTCCCCGACGGAGAACCCGGTGCTTGGAGTCACGCCTCCTGCCTGCCATCAGCTTCCCCTCCTTTTTAATTCTGGGTGCTTATCCAGGTATTTCTGGAATTCTGACCGGATAATCAGCTTTCTGGAACCATACATAGCCAGAAATCCCAGATTCCGGTTTTCTTTCAGCAGCTTATAAAACTTTCTTCTGCTGAGTACAAATAGTTCAATCGCCTCATTTGGATTTAAAATATCTTTTTCTTTAAGAATCGGTTTGCTCATCCGGTTCGTCCTCATTTTCTTCATTGATTAAAGAATCAATATATTCTTCAAATTTTTCCCGGACAATAAGGTATCGGCTGCCCATTGTAATCGCAAACTTTCCCTCATTGTCTTCTGCCATTCTCCTTAACTTCTTAACTCCAATACTGAAATAGGCAGCCGCCTCGTTAATAGTCAGCATATACTTTTCGCTGATCGGAATCTCTACCTTCCGGCTTCCTGGAGTCTTATGAATTTCCTGCATCGTGCCACCTCCTGTCTCTTTGGTCATGACATTCATCACTCTAAACAGGAGAAATAGCAACTACTTTTGGCAGAGAAAAAGAAGTTATATCGTAGAAGTTTCCTCCATAAATTTTTCAAATTTTGTGCGGATTATGAGGTAGCGGTTCCCGCTATAAATCGCAAACCTGCCCAGATTATCTTCCGCCAGACGTCTCATTTTCTTTGTGCCAATGCTGAAATATTCCGATGCTTCCCGAATCGTCAGTGCATACTTTTCCTGCACCGGAACTGCTCCTGTGTTCTTGTTGCTTTCCTGCATGGTATTCCTCCTATCCGAAGGATGCCTCCTTCAGAATACGGAGATTTCCCCGGTGCTTTGAGGGGGTATCGCAGACAAAAAAATAAGGCCCGCAGGCCATGCAGCTATCGCACAGCCCACGGGCAAGCCCATTCTTCCTCTTTTCTTTACTTAAAGACGCTTGCAGTAATCCAGAGAAATCCAGCCAGAGCCACTCTTGAGTTTCCCCCATCCTGCGGTGGAACCCGTGCCGGATTTCACCTCTGTAATCGTAAACACGCCTTTCCCTGTATACTTGCCGATCTTGGCGTAATTCGTACCGGGACCTTTGCGGATATTCAAATCCGTTGCTGTGACCTGTACCAAGAAGGAACCGGTGGAACCTCCAGAGCCAGTCTGCTTTCCAGTGTAAACTACCTTCCCACTTTCATCATAAACGGAATAGCCTGCATTGGAGTCAGCACATCGCTTGGCGTTATCCAGATTGTTGAAAGCTCCCTTCTGGCTCTTGGCATCCGACCAGCTTTTGCGGACACGGTATAAAACCGAGCCGGTCGAACCGGAAGACGAGCCCCCCCAGCGCTGCCGTTACCTTGGAGGCCAGATCCCCAAGCCGGGAATACAGCCAGTCTCCCGGACAGGACTTGTTGGCAAACCAGCGATGGACGGTCAGCACCATCTCATCGGACTTCGGGGAATAGTTTAGCGTCTTATTCTTATCCCCCAGCCAGAGAAGTTTCTTCTTCCCATTCCGTTTACAGATGTCCGTACACAGCTTCACAAGGGAATTGTAAACGGCAGTGGTCATTGCGTAGGGATGATTCAGATCGCTGGCACACTCGATGGTGACCGCCCTCTGGTCGTTAGCGCTGCTGGAAGAACACCAGGAGCGGTTCTTTTCCTCCACGCAAAGGGCGATCTTTCCGTCTTTTCCAATGCCATAGTTACAGCTGGCCTCTCTGGATGGGCTGGTGAAGCATCCGCAGATGCTCTCTGCCGTCAGCTGGCCGACCACGCAGTGGGGTGTGATCCTGTCGATAGAATGTGTCCTCTGCCCGGAATGGTTCGGACTAAGTTTTGTGTAAGATACCAATGAACTGTTTGTGTAAGCCATTATTCATTACCTTCCTTTCCGTTTTCTGCTCTGTCATGGAGCTGCTCTAATACCGTTTTGATCTTCTCCGGGATGGGGAGTCCCAGATGTCCCGCATTCTCTAGCAGGCTCACGCCTTCATTGGAGATGTAGAAAAAGATGACCGCTGTCCGTAAGACTGCTCCCGTACCAATCACCTGCACATCGATGATGTTCGCAATCCCGACCAGCAGGAAAATCAGCACTTTGCGGAAGATCCCCTTAAAACCGACTGCGCTGGATAACTCCCGGTTGATGATGGCGCACATCACACCCGTGATGTAGTCGATCACCACGAAGGCGATGAGGGCATAAAGCAAGCCGTCACAGCCTCCGAGGAAATACCCCAGCCAGCCGCCCACAGCGGAAAAGATGAGTTGGATGGTGTTCCAGAATTCTTTCATGGTGCGTTCCTCCTTTGAAATGTTGGTATGAAAAAAGCGGCCGCTCCGAAGAACAGTCGCTGATTTCCAGAAAAAATATGAAGTTATGCTGTCCGCTTCCACATATAGCAAACGATATAGGGCTGCAGGTTATTGTGGGCGCTGCCGGAACCTGCTGCCGCCGTAGAACCGGAAATGGTGTGCGTATGCGCCCCTCCAGAGGTTGTGGTTTTATTGGTCACTGCCGTATATCCGGACGTTGCGTCTACAAGGCATCGGTTGCCTCCACCGTCAAGGCCCCACGGAGCTTTCTGGTTCTGGATATTGTGCGTATGCGCCCCGGCGCTCGCCGTGGCCAGAGAACCTTTGGCATGGCTGTGGCTTGGCATCTGCGCTGTAGTCAGTGCCACCGTGGATGCACCACCGGTTTTTTCCACCGTATTGAAGTTGCTGTCCGATGTGTTAATTCCCACCGGCACCCGGCCGCTGCCCCAAGCCACCCAAGTACCTCCAAAGTAGGTGGAGGGATTGGTAGACTTGGTACTCATATAGATACTGCCTACCGGATACATCGTTTTGGCGAACTGCTGGATATATTCTTTCAGGAGCATCCCATAGACCTTCACATCCCAGTTCTCGGCCACCTCAAAGGTATTATCCCTTTCCGATACCTTTCCAATCGCCACACCTTTGCCGCCGCTCTTAAAGTCCATGACCACAGCGGCTGTGGAGACGATCTCCTGCACAGAGATACTGGAAAAAGCATCTTCCAAGGTATAGCGCACATCGTAGGAGGTCTCCGTAGAGATCTGCCCCTTGCCGTAAGTGAAGGCCGTATTGGAGGCAAAGGTTACCCCGGCATCCGTCCACTGCTCCGCTGATACCTGCTTGTACTGGCCGGAGGTTTTGAGGGTATTCTTCCCACTGCAGGTCGAATAGCCAAAGGATACGAGCGCATGGATATATGTCCCGTCATCGTCCAGCGTCCCGTCGCTTAAGCACCGCTGGGACAGAGAAGAATTAAAATATGGCGAGGAATAGGCGGTCACCGTGATGGAAACAGAAGCCTCCGCCGATACCCTTCCTCTGGAATCGGTTACCGTTGCTTTAAACGTGATTGTCCCTGAATTGTTGAGGAAACCTGTGGTCAGCGTAGATGCAGAACCGCTGTATCCGCCGCCCGTAATGGAGTAAGACTTGATCGTGGAACCGTAACTTCCCGCCGCCCCATTAATCGTCAGTTTCACCTTGGACTTGGTCTGCACATAAAGCCCCCACGTGCTGGGCACCTCCCCGTCAATCCGTGAGGCGGTCAGACTGGAAATGGTGGGTTTCACACTGGCCGGGACGCTTAAACTGAGCGTACAGGTCTTGGAGCCGATATTCGTATTCCCGTTATAGGTGGTGCAGGTAATCGTACAGGTGCCACTGGTGGCATTCGGGATCTGGTTTGCCAGCGACAATGACGGCGTCCATGATACGGAAGTAGCCGTTGTCTTGGTCGCAATCGTCCCGCTGGTATTGCCAAAGGAATAGGTCAGCGTATGCGTAAAGGACGAGGAAGCACGGCTGATATTGATCTTCCCGGCAGATCCCAGCGTCATGTTCCCGGCGGATACACTGGAGGCACGGGGGATGCTGTCCAGCGTGATGTTAGCGCTGGCCGAGATTGTCCCGTAATACGTTCCGCTGATGGTCGCCCGGATCTGGAACACAGCGGAAATCGTCAAGGTCTTACTGCCATCACTGGCGTGGTTCACCGTCCTCGATACCGTTGCCAGAAGATGTGTTCCCGTACTGCTGATCGCCGGGGAGGAAAACGTCTGCGCCGATCCATCAATGGTGCAGGTATTGTCGCTCCGCCCGCTGATGCTTAAACTCCAGTCATTGACCAGATACAGCTTACAGGTAATCGTAGACGTATTGGCAGAGACATTCTTGCTCTGCGACCAGTCCACCCGCAGCTTATAATGTCCATCCCGGATGGAACCGGAAAAACTGCCGCTGGATGCCATTGTCCTCACCCCCTTCCTTTTCTCAGATTAGACCGGGCCTCTCCACTTGATCGAGAGGTTCCCATTGGTTCTCGGTATAAAATCAAACCACCCCCGGCTCTCATTGCCAAGGGACAGCTTGTTGCGGATCTCCGCATTGGTAATCACAAGGCTCTGGTTGGAGATATAAGCGATCTTCTGCCCATTCTCTTTAAAGGCCAGTTCCTCGTTGGAAAGTTCTGCCGTGAAGGCGTTCCCCACCTTCCCCAGTTCAATGAGCGCCCCTTTAAACCGGATATACTCCTCCAAGAGCAGCTGGTTCGTAGAGACGTTTTCTTTGATCTCATCCGTGATCGCCGTGAAATCCATCCGGATCTCCGTGCTGTTCTGGGTAATGCTGGTCTCAAAATCCTTCTGAATCGCCTCCAGTTCCGAGCGGGAAATGAATTCTTCCCGGACGGACGAGTTGATCTGCTCCGAGGTTTTGGTGATCTCAGAGTAGCATTCCCGGATGTTTTCCTCCAAGGAAGCGATGTCATCCTCATAGCCGGAAAAGTTCTGGAAGGTGGCCTGACAGCTGGTGATGAGCGCCATGCGATCACCTCCCGTTAATTCGATACATCACACTGCAGCGTCAGGATACTGTCGATGTCCGAAGCGGAAAGGTAGATCACCTTCCCGGTCTTCTCAAACTCTGCAGCGTGTCCGTCCTTGTCCTGCGCATACCATGTGTAGGTCAGGGACTGCTTTTCCGTGGCAGCCGCCCACGCCGTGCCGGAATACTTCATCAGGGTCACTGTCTGCCCGGAGTGATCCACCTGATACCAGAAGTCCCCTTCCTTTGGATTGGACGGGGCGGTCTCCGAGATATTTCCAAGCAATGGATCGACTTCCTTCTGGTTGGTACGGACGATCACATAAGGCACCACACCGCCGAGATTGTTCTTGACCGTAAAACCTCCGATGGAAAGCATCTCCGACACATACGGATCGGATTTGTCTTCCACCGTGATCACGTCCTCATAGGTATTGCCCTTATAGGTCATCGTGCAGCGGTAGGACTGGATGTTCACGATATCCGCCCCGGACACCGACAGGGTGGAGGAGGTCTCGCCGCTGATATTCTCCCATTCGCCGCCTGTGTATCTCGCCCACTGGTAAGTGGCTCCCGTGGTAATCTCTGAAGCGCCATCATAGCCAACTGCCGCCAGCGCAAGGCTGCCGCTCTGGTTGATCACTACCGTGCCTTCCGGCGCATACACAGAGAACACAATCGCATTGGCACCGCTGGCCCCGTTACTGCCCTTGTTGGATTTCGTCCATGCGAACTTCTTCACCACAGAAGTTCCGGAAATGGTAAAGGTCAGGTCAATCGTGCCATTTAAGACCGTAGCCCCGCCAAGGGTCGCATTGGCGGCAAAGGTCAGCACCACTGACCCGGCCCTGGAAGCAGTCGCAGCGGTATTGCTTTTGACCGTCACCCCAGAGGGCAGTGTCCCTACCGTACAGGTACAGGCGGTCTGTGTGATCCCCAAATATCCCATAAAGAGAATGGTTACCTCTGTAGCCGTTGCTACCAAGCCCCCGGAAGTACAGGCGATATTCTGCGCCTCATTCCCAAGGATGACAGAAAGCCCTCCGATTCCGGCAGCTCCCGGCTCCCCCTGAGAGCCGTCATAGATCTTCGTGAGGGAAGTGGTATCATACACATCCGGGTCATCCGTAGCCAGCTTAATCTGGGCTACTCCGTTAAAGAACACCGCATGCTCTGGTTTCACTACCAAGGTGCCGCCGGAAATGCTGGCGTTGTCCGGCGTGGTAGGATAATCCTTCCATTCCCCAGCACTGTCCTTATACTGCCATGCCGTGATCGTCACACCCTGCACCTGTGCCGTCAGTGTTGCCTGCTTGGCCCCGACCAGAGAAGAATTGGAATCGTACTTAAACACATAGGTGTCCGCAGACAGATAGGCCAGCTTGGCGTTCTGTGCATTGCGGATCAGCGTATAGGTGATATCAGCGGAGATATTGACGGTATTCTTCGTCTCCGAGTCGTAATAGCTGATATAGCAAAGATAGGTGAGCATACCAGATGTAGCTGCCGCCAGCTTATTGGCATTGACCGTCAGGACGCCTTTGGAAACGCTCTCCCCGGAGGTCAGCGCCGCCTCTGCTCCGTTTCCCTCCTTCCGTTTCCACGAAATCGTAAGCCCCGATGCGTCCAGCGCCAGATTGGTCTGATCGAGGAACACCACCGGGGTAAGGGTCAAAGGTGTGCTGGTCCAGTCCGGCGCATAGGTATGGGGCAGCACATTAGGGTCTTCAATCTGCGACTTGGGCAGATTGGAGGTAATATAAGCTGACAGTTTCCTCTGGTCTGTGATATCCACAAAGGTCTGCTGGCTGGAAGTTAAAATTGCCATGTTCATCTCCTCCTGTTTAAATCGTGATTTCACAATAAAATGATGCGTTGTCCGTCACATCTTCCGTGGTAACTGTGATGGATTTCATGCCCGTATGGGAACTGTCCCAGTCGGCATCGAGGTCTTCCCGGCCGGAATTCCGGTGCCAGACAAAACTGCTGGCCGGAAGGGTATCCGTGATCTCTTTGTCCCACGAATACACCCGGCAGCGAAGGATGCTTTTCTGCCCCTTATCCCGGAAGATATTCACCCCATCCACCACCAGTTCTGTCCGGTACATCTTCTGGGCATTGATGTGATCCACTTTCCCCGTAATCACCTCGATCTTGGAAGTCTGCCCCAGCAGGTCATCTTCAATGGAAGTGATGTTCTGGTCTTGTTTGGCAGACTGGGAAGTCAGCCGGACGCCTGCAGCCCCGATGGTGATGGTATTGCCGGAAGGGTCAAGATAATCCCGTGTCCGGCTGAGACACAGGTATGTCCCGTCAATCCCGTGGGGTTTAGAAATGCAGCGCACATACATCCTTGCCCGGATATCCCCGATATCCGCACCCGTATCGGACTCATCTACGATGGTCAGTTCCATACTGGTGACGCCTTTGGCCAGTTCTGCGATCCGGGCATTGGCTTTTCGCAGCAGGTTTCCCGCCAGCGTCACATCCTCCCAGACTTCAGTTGTCCAGATCCAGCCGATTTCTTCGACCGCTTCCGCATCATACACATAGTTCTTGCCATCGTTCACCGCCGTTATATCCAGCCGGGTTTCCGTCTCGGTTTCGTTGTCGTCCTCATCGGTCTCCGTCAGTTTCGCTCCCAGCGGGATCAGCGCCGTCACCCGCTCCGTATGGTCACGGGTGATCTTCACATCGGTCAGGTTCTTTCCAAACTCCACCGTCTGTAATGACCGGTCAGGGAAGTCCTCCAGATAATCCAGCACCTTCCCATCTTCCGTATAACGCACCTGCAGGTAGCCGCCGTGCGTTTTGATCAGCTTGTCCTGTATCGCGTCCAGCGTCACGGAGTAATCGGAATTGCTGTAGCTGATATAGTCGTTGTTGTCTTTAACCGTTACAGTACCAAGAGTGAACTGCTTCTTCTCCTCCACGGCAGCATTATGCACGGCGAGGAATTGCTCCAGCAGTCCACGGAGCGGCCCCTGATAGGAAAACGGCGGCTGCATCGTGTCCTTCAGATACGCAAGGCAGGACTCGCACGTCCATGTGTGGGTGTTATAAAAATCCGTGCCATCATCCAAAGCCCGCCCCTCAAAGACGGTCAGATCATCCTTCTTACATACAATCGTGGAAGCCATCGGCTGAATGGAAGAAAGATAGGGATGGTTGAACGGTGCAGAGAGGGTCAGGCTGTCGATATTCTCCGCATCCTCCTGTACCTTTGCCTCCGTGATGGAAAGCTGGGACAGATGGGGGTGGTAAAACAGCTGCCCGTCCACAAACACTCGAAACAAACTCATAGGCGTCCCTCCCGGTACCGGAAGGTGGTCGTGCCTTCTCCCGTAATGCTAACCGAGTTTTGCCCTTCCTGCAGTTCCAGTTCCGGGAACGTCCACGTCCCGGCGCTGACAGACTTCTTGAATACATCTTCACCGATACTCCAACTGAGCGCCGTCTCCACTGTCGTAATCACCGTGGGCACCACAGGCATGTAGTCATTATTCAGGATCACCGTGCCGCCCCCGGTAATGGAAACTTCCGTTTCTTCCGTATGGTACCGGTAGGCATCCCCGTCCGAGCAGGACAGCACCATCTGGCCTTTCCCAGTCAGAGGATCGTAGGCTGGCTCCAGTTCCAAGGTACCTACAGCATACAGATCCGGCTCCTCACTTAAAATCACCTGACACAGCTGTCCGGCACAGAGATTGGTAAGGATGTCCTTCCTCTGATTGAACTTCTCCCGGCTCCCCAGCATGGACAGGGTAATGGTAAAACTCCGGGGCTGGTAGGACACCCGCCCCAGCGCCTCGGTAAAACGGATCGGGGCATTGCGCCCCGGCACCACCACCGTATTGGTCTGCGACTGCGGCGTGGGAAAATCGATCTCCTCCCGGAGCCAGCCCATTGCATACATCCAAAGGTCATTGATTTTCACATCTGGTCTCATAGGCTCAGCCTCCTTTGCAGTTTCTGTGTTTTCCCAAGGCCGCTGTCAATGGCAGGGAGCAGATGCCCCACCAGCGTCCCGTCATCCAGATACAGCCCCTTGCAGCTGTTCTCTGCAATGATCGCCAGATACTTCTCCATTGCGCTGGTATTCATTCTGCTGGATAAAATATTTTCCAGCTGCTGGTAAAAGCCTTTCAGAGGAAGAACCGCTTCCCGTCCAGCTTCGCCGCCTGCCATCAGACTGCTGCCGTTCATGCCAAAGATGGTCGGTTTCGTCAGGATACCGCCTTTCTTATACCAGTCAATCGACAGGTGGGGAACACTCGGCGGAGCAAGGGATAACTTACCCGTGATCTTGAAATGGGGCAGCTTGATCTTTGGCAGTTCCAGCTTCATGCCGGAGAAGAAACCGCTGATCTTGTCCACGATCCCTTTGATCGTATTCTTTGCCGCTTCAATGGGCTTCGTGATGGCAGTCTTGATCCCATTCCACACCGTAGTAGAGGTACTTTTGATCCCGTTGAATACACTGGATACCGTACTTTTTACCGCATTGAATACGGAAGAAACCTTGCTCTTGATCCCATCCACCACCGTGGAGATCACCGATTTGATCCCGTTCCAGACAGTGGAAGCCACCGACTTGATGGCGTTAAAGACAGAGGTCACGGTATTTTTGATGGCGTTCACCACTGCGGACACCTTACTGCTGATGGCGTTCCAGATGGAACTGATCACGTTCTGGATCGCCCCCATAATGCTGGAGATCACACCAGAGATAGCCGACAGCACGGAACTGACCGTATCCTTGATCCCATTCCAGACGGAAGTGACGATGTCTTTGCAGTTCTCCCAGATAAACCGGAACGGCAACGTGATGATGTCCACAGCCCCTTGGATAATGGAGCCAAGCAGCATCACGGCCGTCTGCACCACGTTGCAGATGCCGTTCCAGACATTCTGCAGGTGCGTCCAGAGGTTGGAAAACCACGTTTTCACGCTCTCGATCATGGTGCCAATCCCATTGCAGATGGTATTCCACAGGTTCCCAAACCACTCCGTGATGGCACCCCAGTTTTGGATAATGGCGATGATCCCGGCAATGGCCGCCGCTACCGCCGCAATCACAGCAATGATCGGCAGAAGGAAGATATTCAACGCGCCTACGGAAACCGCCAAGGCCGCAATGACCGGAGTCAGGGCTGTAAAGGCTGCAAGTAACACCCCAAGAATAACGATAAAGTTCTGCACCGGCCCCGGCAGCTGCTGGAACCAGCTGCTTACCGTCTGGATCACCGCAACCAGCGGCGGCAGAATCGTATTAGCAATCTCCGCCAGTTTCTCTCCCAGAGGAACAAGGGATTGCTGCAGCTTCCGGGTGTTGGATTCCATCTCCTGCATAGGTGTGGTCGTTGCATCAAACAGCCCCTGTGCGGAACCTTTTACACTGTCATAGGTACTTCCCACCGAAGTCAGGGAAGTAATAAATTTCAGGTTCCCGTCCTCGGCCATGGTGCCAAAGGCCAGTGCCGCAAGGTTTAAGGCTTCCTGCTGGTTTGTACAACCGGCAATATCTGCTACGATAGAGTCTATGACCTGTTTCTGCGTAGCGCCGCCATTCTGCCAGGAGGTAAACAATTCCTGTGTTTTCGTGGAGAACATCCCAATGGATTCCCCGATGGTGCCGTCCACCAGACGGGTGGTCACCTCATTGATGGCATCGTTGACCTTGTCAAGATTGTAAGCGCCGTTCTTCAGGCCGTTATCCAAAAGCTGGAAATACTCCGAGGCAGAATAGCCAGCTTGTGCGAACTTCCCGGCATACTCAGAAAGGTTATCGCCCAGCTCATTGGTCTTATCCAAACCGTTCTGAGTACCCACCACGATGTAATCCATCGCTTCCTGCGCCGTCAGTCCATACTGCTGCATCAGGGAATTGACACCCCGGAGGGTTTCATTCATATCAATTCCATACAGTTCTTCCAGTGTGATCGCCTGCTGGGTCAGGTTGGTGAGATCCGTCTCGCTCAAATCGCCAAGGTTCTTCTTTACCATCAGAACTGCATTGGCCACAGCATCCATGCTTTCGCCGACACCGGAGGAGTACACGTTTTTAATCACGTTGGCGGACTGCTCCGCAGCCTGTCCCGTCTCGCCAAAGTAGGCATTCACCTTGGTCACTGCGCTCTCGGTATCCGTATAGGCATCCAGCGCCTTATCGCCGATTTCCTGTATCTTATCGCTCACGGCGGACAGCTGATCCGCCGCCTGCATGAGCGCAGCGCCCTTGGTATTTTCCGCAATCTGGCCCACATCGTCCGCTGTATTTTCCGCAGCGTCCCCGGCTTCGTTCAGCTGCTGGATCAGGTTTTGGATCGCCTGCCCGTCATCCACAGTATCCAGAGCGTCTGTCAGCTGTCGGATATCGGCTTTACCGCCTGTGGCGGACTTCCCGATCTTCTCAAGGGCCGTCCGCAGCTGATCAGAATTGGCAGTCCCGTTTTTAATCGCTGAAGTCAGCCGACTGCCAAGGATATCCGCATAATCATCCACCTCTGTCCCCGTAGCGGCAAACAGCTTTTCCAGCCGTGCCGTGTTCTGGGAAAGGGCATCCTGCTCCGTCTGCAAATCGGAAAGGTCAGCCTTATATTTGTTCAGCTTTCCACGGGTCTCCTCGATCTCCCGCTGGAACGCCTGATACTTATCCGCCCCGATATCCCCACGGGCAAAGGCTGCGGCCACCTGCTCCTGTGCGGCTTCCAGCGCCGACAGCTTTTCTTCCGTCTGGCTCACCGCCTGCGCCAGCAGTTCCTGTTTCTGCGCCACCAACACCGTATTGGAAGGATCGAGTTTTAAGAGCCGGTTCACATCATTTAAGGCAGACTGCGTTTTCGTGATGGAAGAATTGACGCTCTTTAACGCTTTGTCAAGACCAGTGGTATCGCCGCCTATCTCTACTGTGATACCTTTGATACGGTTTGCCACAGCTTTCACCTCCCTCATAAAAAATGAACATTTTGTAAAATAACTGCTTTTGTATTGCTTTTAGCAATCAAAAGAGATATAATAAAGCCAGAAAATCAAAGTGAGGTGATTATCATGGCACGAACTGCATCCAGAACCGCAAATGTATATACGAGAGTAGACCCTGAAACAAAAGAACAGGCAGAGGCGATTCTGAACCAGCTTGGGATTCCTATGTCGAATGCAATCGGAATGTTCCTAAAGCAGGTCGTTCTCCATCGCGGCATACCGTTTGATATGAGACTTCCGGCTGCAAAACCGGTTGCAATCGGCGGTATGACGAAAGAGCAGATTGATATGGAACTCCAAAAAGGTATGGATGATATCGCAGCAGGCCGCGTTGTCTCCGCAGATGAAGTAGACGCAGAAATGAGGAGACTATACGGCATATGAAAATGAAGATCGTTTATACCTTTCAAGCCCAGCAGGATTTAAAAAACATTTACGAATACATTGCCTATTCGCTTCTTGTCCCGGATACCGCCCGCAATATGTCCCAGCAGATCATGCAAAGCGTACGGTCTCTTGAAACCATGCCGGAGCGAAATCCGCTCTATAAAGAAGAACCCTGGCACAGTCAGGGTGTACGTTTTATATCGGTAAAAAACTATCTGCTGTTTTATACCGTAAACAATGAAACGCACACGGTATCCATCGCCCGTATTCTTTACGGCGGGATGGATATCAACCGTCAGCTGGAAGAAACCATTGACTTTTAATATTGCAGTAGAGAGTGAAAGCGCCGATTCCGACCGACGCTTTTTCTCTGCTTAAAATTTGTCAAAGTCCTCCTGAGTGGCAAGCCTCTTATATTTCACGCCGTCATTGGCTTTTTCCGTCCACATATCCAGAACCAGCCCAATCGTGAGCAGATCCAGATCACGGATGGAAATCCCAAGTTCCACACTCCGCAGAAGGAACAGCGGCATGGTCATTTCCCGCTCACTTCTGCCAATCTTTTTTTTGACGTCACATCCGTCACAAGGTTCTCACCCCACAGTTCCAGAATCTGCGGCAGCACCTCATAAATGGAAAACATATCAAACTGATCCAGCCAGTCTTCAATATTCGCCGGTATGCTGTTGTCGGCATGATAGGCCATCACATAGGCCACGTTCTCGAAGATCTCCAGATCCTCGATCTGCAACTCCTCACCGTTTTCCGTCTTACCCTTATAGGATTTTTCCAGCTTAGACAGATCCTTGAAAATATCCCTCTTGAACTTTGCCCGGTACAGACGGGGGATCGTGGCAGAGGAACGGAAGGGAACCTTTTTCCCACTGATTTCTATCTCACGCTTGATCATACGCTACCTCCCTGACCACTTGTTTCCTTCGGTTCCTCCTCGGTAGGAATATACACAGTCTTGTACCAGTTCGCATAAGTCCCAGCATCTGTGGTATCGCCGGTTCTGGCCTTCACCAATCCATCGGAACGGGGATCGGCCGTGATCGACAGCGTCTCCGTACCCGGCTCAATCGTGTCCTCCTTCGTCTCCGACTCGATAGACGGGCGGGAGGCAGAACAGTTATACAGCACATGTCGGATAGCGTTCACATCCCCGTCAAATTCAAAGAGCAGGGCAAATTTCACGCTCTCCCCGACACCGCTGTTTTCGACCAGCACCCCTTTTGCATCCAGCTTCTCCTGCAAAATCTCTGTGCGGAACCACTCCGGGATCAGGGCGATCTCCAGATCACCGCTGTAGCCGTTGTTGGTCACGCTGCGGAAATACACAATACCGTCCGCATAGAACGGGCTGGTTTCGCCCTCCGCATCCAGACTGATGCTCACCGCACCGGGGATTGCCTTTGGTTCCGCATACGAAAAGGTAGTCGTACCATCGGAATCCGTCTCGGTCAGCTTGGCGGCATGGACGTTTTTCAAGTTATACTTGACCTTGTTTCCCATAAAAATCAAACCTCCATTTCAAACGAGTAAAGGACTTCATAGAGCTTTTCACTCTCAATCCAGACCTCTGTTTTGTCATAAAAAATACCGTGCGTATCCAGCACGGCTTCCAGCTTCTGTTCCACATCCAGCTCCTTACTGTCTGTGTACAGTTCGATATTCACGCTGCTGACCTTCAGATAAACCTTCCCGTCTGCGGAAAAGTTATCGCTCTGGGGCAGAAGGTAGCAGATAAACGGAGGATCGGGGGATTCCCCTTCCGCAAAGTGGTCATAAGCAAAAGGGACGCCCGTTTCCTCTAAAAGTCTTACCACATCATCCATTCGTCAGGCTCCTCTCAATCTCGCGCTCCAGCTGTTCGATACCGGCCTTTTCCGCATCGACGATGTGAGACCTTGCAGCCACCCGTCCGCCGCCCCGCTTCGCATGGCCATACTCCAGCAGATGGGCAAGCTGATACCGGTTCCGGGAATGCACCGTTACCTGCATGGCGTTGGAGCTTTCCTTTGTGGTCTTTACCGCCCAGCTTTTCGCATAGTCCCCGGTATCCTTCGGTGCGCTGGCTTCGATATCCTTCCGGACGGTTGCCGCCGCTTTCTTTACCGCAGATTTCATATCTTCCGCAGCCAGATCCGCATATTCTTCCAATTCCTCCATCACCGCCGTAGAAAGCTGGCTGATTGCAATTCCTCTGCTCATCCTTACCGTCTCACTTTCTCACAGGACAGCTTGATGCTTTTGCGTCTGTAATTCATGTGATCCACAGCGGCAATGTTGTAAAGTTCCCCATTGAACTCCACACGGAAATGGGTAGAATCGATCTCCGCTGCTTTCTTACACCACCGGATCGTAAAATCAATGCTGGAATCATCTACTACCATTCCTGCATCCGTTTGCTCCTTCCCGGCTTCGCCGCTGACAGTCGCATAGCAGGTATAGAAAGGCTTCCATTCATTCCGGCGGTTTCCGATGGCATCCGTGACCACCGTATTCTTTGAAATGAAAATCCTGACGTTCAACAGTTCAATTTTCATCAGAAAGCCTCCTTCCTTGAGCCAAACAAGAGGGAGCGGATTGTCAGAGCCAAGTCATGGTGGTCCGCTTCCTCCCGGTGTTCATAAAAATATGCGGCTGCATACATAACAGCAGTTTTTACGGTCTCATCCTTTTCCAAATCCGCTGTTTCATCAGCCCGGAGGATATCCCGGCAAAGCTGCTCCGCAGATGCTATAAAGCCTGTAATCAACTGGTCATCATCTTCATAATCGACCCGGAGATACTGTTTCATCTCTTCCAGCGTTACCACCATCATCCTCACCTCCAATCAGAACCACCCGTCCAACGGGTGGTTTGTTCTGGGGCTATAAGCCCATGTTGCTAGGCCAGCGTCTTAAGGCGCTGGCTTTCACTTTTAGCTACAAGAAATGTGTTTTCACACATTTCTCGCAGCTCCGTTCAAGCCTAATTGCTTTTGACGCGTCGCTACCCCTCAAGGGGTGTTGTTACTACTTAGCCTCTACCCTTAAAAGGGTCTTCGTACTCTTTTACGCTTAACTTGTCCATTGCAATATCATGTTTTTCCTGATCTTGAATGTACTTTTTTATCGTCGCTTCATTTAATCCTACTGTGCTGACATAATATCCCTCCGCCCAGAAATGGCGGTTCCCAAACTTGTACTTTAAGTTTGCGTGCTTGTCGAATATCATAAGCGCACTTTTCCCCTTTAAATATCCCATAAACGAAGACACACTAATCTTCGGCGGGATACTTACCAACATATGAATCGACGCGCACCCGCAAAGCGGGTGGTTCTTTGTTTCGCGAATTTCCGTTTTTCGGATCAGCGAAAAGCTCCAATTCGCTCAACAGGCTAAAGCCCATAACAGGGAGGAAGATCGTGGATGCTATCTTCACGCCCTTCCACTGCTATCTGTATCCTTAACCTGCAGATCCGGCCTTCTGTACCAGCACCTTCACAGCCTCCGGCAGAATCATCTTGCCGTCCACTCTCTGGGAGCCAAGGAAACCGACCTGTCCGTTTGCCGCATACAGTTCATTCAGACGCTTAAAGGAACGCCCCTGGCGGTCTGCGATCCAGTAATAAGAGAAATCGCCAAAAGCGATGGTTTTCGCCCCAGCCGCAATAACAGGCATATAGGCAGAGGTTTTTACCGGTCGGCCAAGGATTGTGTCCGGCGTACCGGATACCAGAGATGGCTGCCACAGATACTGGCCGTTGTTATCCTTCAGCTTACGGATGGCTTTGATGGTAGAGTCATTCAAAACCCATACCGCATTTTTACGGTACGGGGATTTCAGAGAGTAGAACAGATCCATCAGTTCATCCGCTGTCACCGCAGTGGCGGATGCAGCTGTCACACCGGTCTCCGCACCGCCGGAGGCAGTCAGGATGCCCAGCGGCTTTCCGGTACCGTCCCCGGTAAAGAAGGCTTCCTCCTCTTTGGCTCCGATCCTTCTCGCAAACTCCCTGGCAATATAGGACTCCAGGTCAAACACACTGTCGTTTAACAGTTCCTCGGAAACCTTAATCATCGTGCCCAGCTTGTAGGCTCCAATAGATACCTGCGCAAAGGAGTCATCGCTCTCGGTATAGACTCCTTCCTCGTCAATCCAGGATGCAGTCCCCTTGGACGCCACTACGGGGATCTTCCGGTCACCGCTGGAGGTCTGGATCACCTTGGCAAGCTGACGGAATACATTCTCTTCCTCCAGCGCCTCCACCAAAGTACGCTCATATTCATCCGGCACCAGATAGCCGCCCTCGGAGTCTGTACCGATCTGCAGCGCGTTCAGCACTGTGGGCATGGGCGCTTTGGAACGCATCATGTTCCAGAAGTTCTGGCGATACTCATCCGCCGCACGGCCGGTCTTAGTATCTTCCTTGCCATTCATGGGCTTTCCCGTCAGGGGCTTGTTCACCGGACGGTTCAATTCCGCCTCCAGCGCCTCCTGACGTTCCAAACGGTCGATCTCCTTGCCCAGGTCGGTGATCTCCTGCTCCATGCGGGTATAGGCGGCGTCATCCTCAGCGGACAGGACGCCCTTATCGTTTCTGTGGGAATCCAGAAAGGCTTTCGTGGCTTCCCATGCTTTGGCGCGCTTCTCGCGCAGTTCCAAAATCGTCATAGTCGTTATCCTCCTTAATGTTTCAAAAGATTGAGCCGCTCGTAGAGACTGTCTACAGAGCGGCCCGTGGGGTTGGGATTTTCAGTTTTCTTCGGGTTGGTCCTGCACTTGGCTGCGATCTTATCCATGAGGGAATTGACCACAGCCGCTTTGGAATACAGCATGGATACCGCAGGCGGCTCTATGTCCTCCGGGATCTCCGCCCGGCTTAAGACGCCGTCGGCAAAGCCAAGCTCTACCGCCTTGCCTGCGTCCATCCAGGTCTCCGCGTCCATCAGATGGGACAGCTTGGCGCGGGATAGCCCGGTCTTGATCTCATAGGCGTTGATGATGGAATCCTTCACGCTCCCAAGCATCTCGATGGCCTTCTGCATCTCTGCGGTATCGCCCATGGCCACAGTCATAGGATTGTGGATCATCATCATGGACACCGGCGATACCAACACACGGGTCCCAGCCATAGCGATCACGCTTGCAGCGGATGCCGCGATGCCGTCAATCTTGACTGTGACATTGTGCGGATAGTCCATCAGCATGTTATAGATCTGGGCGGCCGCCACGCAGTCCCCGCCGGGGCTGTTGATCCAGACGGTAATATCGCCGGAGCCTGCCATCAGCTCCTCTTTGAAAAGCTGCGGCGTCACGTCATCGTCAAACCAGCTTTCCTCGGCGATGGTGCCGTTCAAGAACAGCGTCCTCGCTACCGGAGCCGTTTCCGTCTCCGCCTGGTTCTTCCACTTCCAGAACTTCTTCATCGGAATCTTCCTCCTTTCCGTCATCGCTAACTTCGGTATTTGCAAAAGCCCCGGCGTTTCCAAGCGGGAGCATATTGCCATTGATCAGGTACAGATCTCCGCCCTCCTCGGCGGGGATACGGTCCATGTTCTCCAGTTCCCGGATGTCATTGGCGCTCATCCAGCCGTTCTGCCTTGCTGTGGCATAGCCGGTCATGCGGCTTGCATAGTCGCCCCGGAGCAATCCTTCCACGTTGAATTTGGCAAAATATTGTTTCTTTTCCTCTGGGGAAAAGAGCGTTCGCTGAATGGACTGCTCCCAGCGCACCAGCCAGGGTTCCAGCGTGTATTTCACGAACTCCAGCGACTGCTGCTCGATGTTGGAGAAGCTGGATTTTTCCAGGTCGCCTACCATGTGAGGCGGCACTCGGAAAATACGGGCGATCTCGTTAATCTGGAACTTCCTTGTCTCCAGAAACTGCGCCTGTTCCGGAGAGATGCCGATGGGCGTGTATTTCATGCCCTCTTCTAAGACAGCAATCTTATTGCTGTTGCCGCTGCCGCCGAAGGTGGACTGCCAGCTTTCCCGGACACGCTGTGGATCTTTGATGGTCCCCGGATGCTCCAAGACGCCGCCAGGAGCCGCACCGTTGGCAAAGAACTTCGCTCCGTACTCCTCACAGGCAATCGTCATGCCAATGGCGTTCTTAGCCATAGCAATCGGCGAATATCCCACCAGACCGTCAAACCCCAGTCCTGGGATATGCAGCACATCGGAAGGCTTCAGACGGACAACGCTTCCTTTTACCGTAGGCGCATCATCCATGCTGACGGTGTACTCGTAATACAACTGCCCATTCCCATCCCGGTCCACTGTCATCCGATCTGGCATCAAAGGATAGAGAGCAATCACTTCTCCCTTTCCATTGCGAATGATCTGTGCATAAGCATTGCCCCACAGGAGCAGATGCGTCATCAGCGTCTCCCGGAATACGAAAGAACTCATCTCCGGGTTCGGTTCATCATGGAGCAGCCTGTATAACGAATGATCCAGAGCCTTTTCCTTACCTCCATCCTCCTTATACCGGTACAGATGAAGTGGCAGACCGGCGATGGCCTCTGAGAGAATACGCACACAGGCATAGACGGCCGTCATCTGCATGGCAGACCGTTCATTGACCCGCTTGCCTGCAGAACTTCCCCCGAAGAAAAAGCTATAGGCACTGCCGGAGGTACGGTTCTGAGGTTTATCTCTGGAACGAAAAAGTCCTGAAAGTAATCCCATTTCTAATCACCATCCAATCTCAAAAAGAGCATAAGAAAAACACCTGCCATTTCTGACGGGTGTTCTCCTTGTACTGCTTGTTCTGTTTATTTGCTTTCCTTCATTTCTTTTACCAGACGATCCAAATTGACGCCATCCCGGACTCCCGCCCGATAGAATAACTCATTTTCTTTCGACAGGTCTGCACTGATTGCATTGATATAGTCCCTTAAGATTTTCTGGCTCTCTGTATCTAACTTTTCTACGACACGCTCAAATGCACGTTCGATCCGATCTTTCCGATGGATCTTTGCCGGTTCTGCCGGATTTTCCTTTCGGAATTCCCCGTAGTGCATCTGCATCCGTTCTGTCACAAGCATTGCCTTAAAATCTTCACTGTCCATGTGCCACCTCCTTTACCAGCAAGGATAAAGGATTTCCTGCAAAATAGCCATACTAGATACTACCAAAGATATCGGGCACAGACCGGTAAATAGCAACAACCCTTAGAGAAACAAAAGGCCCCGGCTGTCATACACCGAAGCACTTTTATCATTTCCACAGCGGATTGCACGGTCCAAAGCCATAATGGTGGCAACAGCTCCGTCAATCTTCTCTGTAGATTTTTCCTTATCCGCTTTAATATTTCCCGCCGGGTCTGTGCGGATATAGATGTTATCCATCATCCAACGCAGCACCGGATGCCCGCCATGGGCGATCCGCTGCTCCAGCGTCAGCTTCATCAGTTCTTTGGTAGGAGGGGACATATCCTTAAATCCCTGCCCAAAGGGAACCACCGTAAAGCCCATGCCCTCCAGGTTCTGCACCATCTGCACGGCTCCCCAGCGGTCAAAGGCAATCTCACGGATATTAAACCGTTCCTCCAGACTTTCAATGAACTTCTCAATATATCCGTAATGCACCACATTTCCTTCCGTAGTCTGCAGGTATCCCTGCCGCTCCCATACATCATAGGGAACATGATCTCTGCGCACACGCAGCTCCAGCGTTTCCTCCGGCACCCAGAAATAGGGAAGAACACAGTATTTGTCATCTTCATCCTCCGGAGGGAACACCAGCACAAACGCAGTGATATCCGTAGTGGAAGAAAGATCCAGACCGCCATAACAAATCCTACCTTCCAGGTCATCCTCAGAAACGGGAAATGCACAGGCATCCCACTTCTCCATTGGCATCCAACGCACTGCCTGTTTTACCCACTGGTTCAGACGAAGCTGCCGGAAGGAGTTTTCTTCCCCTGGGTTCTGCTTGGCCGATTCACAGGCAGCCTTCACCTTGTCGATGCCAACTGTAATATCCAACGAAGGATTTGCCTTCTTCCACACCTTCGGGTCTGTCCAGTCATCAGATTCTTCCGCCCCATAGATCACAGGATAAAAGGTCGGGTCAATCTTCCGGCCTTCCAGGATGTCTTTCGCTTTCTGGTGTGTCTCATAACAGATCGAGTTGGTATCCGTTCCCGCTGTCGTGATCAGAAAATACAAGGGCTGCATCCTGGCATCCCCGGAGCCCTTTGTCATGACATCAAAAAGTTTCCGGTTCGGCTGGGTATGCAGCTCATCAAAGACCACACCGTGGATATTAAACCCATGCTTGGAATACGCCTCCGCTGACAGCACCTGGTAAAAGGAATTGGTCGGCTGGTAGATGATCCGTTTCTGTGATGCCAGGATCTTCACCCGTTTGGAAAGAGCCGGACACATCCGCACCATATCGGCCGCAACCTCAAAGACAATGGACGCCTGCTGCCGGTCGGCGGCACAGCCATATACCTCGGCCCGTTCCTCCCCGTCCCCACAGCACAACAGCAGAGCCACAGCCGCTGCTAGTTCTGATTTTCCCTGTTTCTTCGGGATCTCAATGTAGGCCGTATTGAACTGCCGGTACCCATTGGGTTTCAGCGTTCCAAAAAGATCCCGGATGATCTGTTCCTGCCAGTCGATCAGTTCAAAGGGCTTTCCCGCCCAGGTGCCTTTGGTATGGCAGAGGCACTCAATAAAAGCCACCGCATAGTCTGCCATCTCCTGGCTGTATACGGAGTCTTTTGCCTTAAACTTCGTTGGTCTGTATTTCTTCAGTTTCCGTATCGCCATCGGCGGCATCCCCTTTCTTTTCTTCTTCAACCACTCCCAGCCAGGACGGATCTGCCACCATGGCATCATAGGGGAGCTGCGTCCGGTCAATCAAGAATTTTGCCATTTACCACACCTCCTACTGGGCATAAAAATGGCCTGCCCTGTGGCAAGCCGTCAATCGATTGCAAAGAGATACAGAAGCCTGGCGGCTTCCGTACTCTGGAATATTCAATTATGAAAGAATTCTATTTTTTATTTGCTTTCTTTTGGAGAACCTTTTCCCCGACTGCAATTTTATATCCCATAATGTTTGTGATCTCCCAAGCCTCAAAGTCTGTCGCATCCTTATCTGCTTCTTTTCTTGCCCTGGAAATCGCATCCTCCGCATCCCTGCCGACTGCAAGCATTTCTCTCCAATTCTTACCGGAAAAAGTATGGTTCCATTCCCTGTAAGTCACCTTAAATAATCTAAGTTTCATAAACCGATGCCTCCTTTGTTTATCCACCCATCTGCGCTTAAAGTACCAGTTCTTTTAAATCCGTACCAACGCTGCGTATCTGGCATAATCGTAGCCATCGCTCTCCACGGCGATTGCCGTATGCTTCGTTCCGGCTTTCCTAACAAGGATGCATAAAAACTGCCCATCTTTCACTCCGGTTTTCTGCGTATGCTGGCTGATAAATCCATAATCCTCCATAAGGTCTTCCCGGAATCTATCGTATTCTTTTTTAGATAATGTAACCTCTGCGACTACCCGGATCTCCTGGGCCTCGCCCCATCCCTTTGCTCTTTCCAGATCCTCCAACGTTTCCGGCTTTCTTGCAAAATATCCTCTCATCTGTGTACCTCCGTTTCCTTTGTTTTCCTTTTGGTAGTACACATATTCGCTCTGAATGCGGATATTATCAAGTTATTTCGGAGCATAATCTACACAATCATTTTCCAAGAAACTGTGTATTTTATCCTATATTTTCTCCGGAAAATATGAGTGCCCGATCAATCTTCCTTTCTTCCAATATCGAATTCTCAGATTACCTTCTTCTGTTTTCAGAATCGCCGCATATGGATTAAGTTGTATTCTTAGAATAGATGGACATTCCTGTTGCACATCTTCCAGAACTTCCTTCAAATCAATCATTTCACCACCACAATAACGAGAATACCAATATCCAAGGATATCTGGAGCAAAACTATTTTCGAATTTTTCAGCCGCATCTTCCCAGATGCCTTTTAACATCTCTCGTTTCATAATCCCCTCCTGGTCCGATGAATAATGGCGAGGATTTCCTCCTGTTCTGTCTGATCAACATCGATACTTTCCAGTGCCTCCCTGGTGCCGCAGTCCGGGCAGATCAGCGTTTCGTTATCCATTCTGGAAATTGCTGGAACATCATGGTATGGTTTTCCGCACTGCGGACATATCTTAATCCTGGTAATATTATTTTCTTTCATGGCTCATCCTCCTGCTGGTTTTTATGGCATCAAGTAAATACGTTTCATCAAATCCAAAACTCCGGTAACCTTCCAGGCAGGTGGCCATATAAAATCGGCTCGGCACACCGAAGGGCCGGTTCTCATGCATGATGTACACAAAGGTGTTTCTCATCCGTATTCTACCGCTCCGGATTCCTTTAATGGGCAGCTTCATTTCCGTCTTGTAATAAAATGTGGGGAAACCCTCATATCGGTCGAGGGCCTGCTCATCCTCCACAGTCACTTCCCAGGCTGCCACCGGAACCCGGCTGCCTTTTTTCGGCTCAATAGTCAGATAGGAGCCGGTGCGGCTGCCTTTAAAAAGTAGCTCATAATCTGGGATCTCAGAAGTCCCAATGATCCTTGCAGAAGGGCAGCGCATCCGCATCTGTCGGATATTTAAATTGCTGCCATAAGCGATGTAGTATCTTTTTTTCATTCTGGTATCCGTCCTTTCCGAAGGGGTTACCCTTCTACCACCTTAAGACCGCCGAAGCGGCCAGGGGAAAGGTGGCAGGAGGCTAACTCCTGCGGTTCCTTCAAGCGGCGGCTCTGCCGTTTCTAAAAGCTGTATCGCCAGCCAGTCTCTTTGTCAGGATCTCCCTTGCAGTTTTGAACTCGTCCCCGATAAATCCAAGCCGGAGGAGCCAAGTCCTCATGGCATATTTTGGATTCTCATTCTGCTGAGGTTTGGGGCTTGCGTTTTTTACTGTCTTTGCCATCTGGCTGAGAGCCAGGCAAAGCTGGATGTAACTCTTAAGCTGTCCGGCATGAAGTCCGCCCCGACGTTCTGCAGTAGGCTCGTCAAATTGGAAAAGCCGGAATTCAATGGTCCCTTTTGTGAAAGTCGCATGATAGTTGAGCATATGGTATCGGCTACCGTTATAATGGTGGTTTCTCCCGTAATCCTCCCCGTGGGAAGTGTACCAGATGTCTGCCAGTGCTGACATGGTCTTCGGCTTCTTCCGGTTCAGGGTTTCCAAAAATCGGGGATCAACCGTCCGGCAGTATCGTCTCATCCGCCCCCGGTCGAGGTTCAGCGCATCTGCGATCAGGCTCTCATGGCTTGCCATAATATTCGCAAGGTTGCGGAGGGTCTGCGGCGTATGCCCTTTGGCTCCGATGTGGATGTGGACTCCGCAGCCTCTGGAGGCATCGCTCTTTGCGCCTGCGTGCCGAAGCTGCCGGATCAGTTCCTGAAGGGTTGCCATATCCGCATAAGTCAGGATCGGGGTAACCAGTTCACACTCCTCACTTTCCGGCCCTGCAATGCTGACGTCCTTCTGGAACTTCCATTCGCGATTCTGTGTGTCCCAGGCCGACCAGGTGCAGTATCCGTTACGCCGTGCTGTGTTTTCATACCTACCGGTTCCAAAGAACCTGGCTGCTATCTTTGCCGCTTTTTCCCTTGTAATGTTGTTCATCTCTACCTCAACCCCGATGGTCTGTTTTTTCATTTCCTCAATCTGCCTTGCGATTTTCTCATTCATGGTGTAATCCTCCGTTTTCGTTTTGTGTGTTTTCCCTTTCGGTGTACACATATTCGCTCTAAAAGAGGATAATAGCAAGTCAATTTGAAGGCATATATTACGCAAGGATCTGGGGTAGAAATTGTGTAATTTATACCGCCCTGTCCTTATAAATCCACAAAAATTTCCCCATCGGACATACGCTCAAAGTTACAGTTTTCGGCATTCATCCTCCCCGTAAACTACATGGAGGCCGTTACCGTTATCCCATCGGACCATAATGGAGGCAGTATCGTCCACCCCTGTCACTGTCCCTCTTGTTCCGGTGGGTGGCGCTTGTGGATCATCCATCCGTATCAATTCCACCCGTGTTCCTGTGGGGTATTCTCTACGGACACGCTCCACAATTTCTCTACTCGGAAATTTCATTTCTATCATCCTCCATCTCACGATTGACCTGTTGGATTAATATCTCGTCCAGTAAAGCCTCCGTCAGATCGGGGTTCTCATCGGCAGCCACATACATAGCGGATGGTACCGGTTCTGGCTGAAGAACGTCTACCTTGGTTTTAAATGCCGAATTCCCAGAAAGGTTCTTCAAAAGGATTTTTCGCTCCATCTTGTACTCAGCCCCAATAAATCCAAGCCGCAGAAGAAAACACCGGAAAGCGTATTTCTCATTATCCACTGGCTTCTCGGTTGCTGTTACTCGCTTTGCATTCTTGCTCATCTCGCAGAGAGCAGAAATGAAGTGGGTGTAGGCGGCTGCGGAGTCTGCATCCACCTGAGAAAACCAGGGGAATGCCACCCGGTCGTCCAGCACCTCGATGCGAAGGTCGGTGATACCCAGGGCTTTCCGTATCAAATTCCCTTTGGCATCCAGCAGCTTGGTGAGGTTTCCCACTGCCACTTTGTCGAGCGGAATTTCCACGGTAAGCCCCACGTTTTCCTCCTGCGGTTCAGTTCCGCTTTCTTCGGATAATTCCGCCGCCCTTGCGTCAAACCAAGCCTGTGCCATTTCCGGCGATGCCGCAACAATTCCGTAATCGGCCAGCCGCTCCAGAAGATTTTCCAGTATTGCATCATCAAGAGTGTCGTCAAATTCCAAAGTGCCATCCTTCGTCACTGTAAAATTCCCAACCTCATAGGCTGCGCTCGGCATTCCTTTGTATTTTGGTCTGGTCTCTAAAATCTCAGCCAGAGCCGTTACCAATGCTTTTCTTTCTGCTCCGGTTCTGTGAAATTCAATTTTCATGTCCATGTACCTCCTTTTGTTTCGGTACTACATTAATCACTCTGAAGGTCAGAAATAGCAAGCAAATTCAACACAAAATATGTCACAACATATCATCTGGAAATTGTAAGTAGTACACAACACCTAAATTACAGTGTATCTCTGTGGGAGATGCCGGACTTCCTACTATGGATATATATAGTATCCATCACACCTCCACTTCCTTCACCAGTGCGGAGTAGGGGATCTGCTCATCCCCACGGATCACATATACATTCTCTTTATCCCCGGTATCTTCCACATATCGGCGCAGAATAACGGAAGCATACTTCTCATCCAGTTCCATCATATGGCAGATCCGGTTTAACTGCTCACAGGCCATCAGCGTGGAGCCGCTGCCACCAAAGGTATCCAGAACGATAGCGTTCTCTTGGGAGGAATTACAGATGGGATACCCCAACAGATCCAGCGGTTTGGAAGTCGGATGGTTCTTGTTCCGCTTCGGTTTGTCATAGTTCCAGATGGTGGTCTGCCTGCGGTCGGAGTACCAGGAGTGTTTGCCGCCTTTCTTCCATCCAAAAAGAACAGGCTCATGCTGCCACTGGTAATCGCTGCGGCCAAGCACGAGGCTGTTCTTTACCCAAATGCACACACCCGCCAGGTGAAACCCGATGTCAATGAATGCCTTCCTGAAGTTTAGTCCTTCCGTATCCGCATGGAACACATAAGCGGAGCCGCCGTTCTCCAGATGCTCCGCCATGCACTGAAATGCCGTCAGAAGGAAGGTGTAAAATTCCTCATCCTTCATACTGTCGTTCTGGATAGTCAGACCATCTGAACTTTTGAAGGAAACACCATAGGGAGGATCGGTTACGACCAGGTTGGCTTTTTTCCCGTCCATCAGTCTTTCCACATCCTCCGTCCGGGTAGCGTCTCCACACAACAGCCGGTGCCTGCCCACGATCCACAGATCGCCCCGCTCTACAAAAGACGCTTTCTCCAGTGCAGCAGACAGTTCAAAATCATCATCCTTTGCCGCCTTGTCGCCTTCTATAGCAAACAGATCCGCCAGTTCTTGTTCCTCAAAGCCAGTCAGGGACACATCAAAATCCTCACCCTGCAAAGACTCAATCTCAATCCGTAGCAGTTCCTCGTCCCATCCGGCATCTAATGCCATACGGTTGTCCGCCAGGATATAGGCTTTCTTCTGTGCCTCAGTAAGATAATCCACAAACACACAAGGGACTTCCATAATGCCTTCTTCCTTCGCCGCCAGTACCCGGCCGTGCCCCGCAATGATGTTATAGTCCCGGTCAATGATGACAGGATTGATAAACCCAAACTCCCGCAGAGACGAGCGCAGCTTGGTAAGCTGCTCCGGCGAGTGTGTCCGGGCATTATTAATATAGGGCACCAGCTTTCCCAATGGCACAAGCTGCATCTCCGTTGTTGTCTTTCCCATCAGCCACACCTCCGTTTCAGTACCTTCTGGAGCCCTTTTCTGGCATCCATCACATCACCTTTCAACGCCTGGCCACGGATAGTGCGATACTGCTGACGGGTCAGATTCTTTTTATTGTATTTCAGCGTATCCAAAAACTGTGTTAGTTCTGTTTTCATCTACATTCCTTTCCGCGTCCTTAACAGCCGCTCCATCACATCATCCTGCGGGGTATTGCCGCTAAACTCCACCGAGCAGTTTTCCTTGACAATCTGGTAAATCTGATACCAGATCTGGTTGACCTGTTTCATATACGTCTGGCTCATGGAGACATAAGGGGAAGCAATCGCATTTCCTGTGGTGGGATGCTTTGCCAGGAAACCATACTCAGAAATACATTCCTCGCACTGTATCCATCGGCTCACCGACATGGCGTACTGCTCCACAAGCTGGGAATTGACCAGCCTGTCACAACCACGCTCCTTCAGCCATTTCCATGTTTCCTCATACACCTCCGCCGTACAGAGGTCCTTGCCGTTTTTCTGTCTCGCTTTCAGATATTCTTTGATGGGCGGTACATCCGCACCCTCAAATGCAGGCGGCTCCGGCAGCTCCATGACCATGGCAGATGTACCTTTGCTGATCTTATCCGCCAGTGCCTTGGGTTTTCTGCCAGAGCCGACCCGCGCACCGCCCCTGTTCGTACCGTCTTTCGCCATGGTTTCCTCACCTCAATTCACGAAAGGGGTTAATACCCCGTTTGATTTTCTATTTTTGCGCGTTTGACCCCGCGCCCGTTCCCACGGGGCAGAGCCGTAGAGATTTTGACCACCCCTGGGGCTTTAGTGATTGTGCCAGCGGTCCCCACGTTCTGCATGGATTTTTGCATGACAGGAAGAACATAAGGACATAAGATTCGTTTCGCTATGATCACCACCCTCTGCAAGAGGCTTAATATGATGCACCTGCTCTGCCTTGACGAGCCTGCCTTCCCGTTGGCACCGCTCACAAAGCGGGTGTGCATTCATGTACCGGTCACGGATGCGTTTCCATGCCCGGCCGTACTTTTCGTACCGTTGATTCTCCAGCTTCTGATGTTACTCACAAAACCTGCCGTCCGTCAGCTTGGGACAGCCGGGGTAGGAACACGGCCGCTTTGGTTTCCTTGGCATCGGCTCACCTCCTCCAGACATAAAGAAAGCCCCACAGGATTTCTCCCATGAGGCTGGATGTCTTTATGCAGTTTTCGATGTTACTATCGTACCATGTCCAACTGGGAACTTCATCTCACAAAGTGGACATCAGGCTTTCCCAAACAGTAGGATGGTCAGACGCTCCAGCGCCCGGTTCTTCCTGCGGTAAGCGGAAGCCCGTTCAATCTGGAAATAGTCTGCCACATCGTCAGCGGCATTACTTCCGTACTGATTGTCCTCACTATAGAACGCTTCCAGCACATACCGTTCATCCTCCGTCAGTTCTTCCCAGGCTGGGACGAACCACGCCATGTATTCTACCGCCTGCCGGTAACGCTCCTTCAAAACATCGATCTCCTCAATGCCCTTGACAATTCTGTCCTCTGAAGCCTGCGGATTATGACTGTGGGGCATCCCGTCAAACTGCGGGCTGCTGACACCTTCCATCTTCTCATAAGCGCTTTTAATCTCGTCATCCGTGTGGCCGATAATAAATTTCATGCTGCCGTAATCCTTCAATGCGTCCACAGCGGCCGACCGTTTATCAAGATACTTCCAGATAATGCTCATACCCGGTACCTCCAATCAAAGATTTTTTTATTTCCCCCGGATTTTCACAGATTGTCTTTGATTGGCTCTTGTTTTCATGGCTTGGCTCAGATTTTCAAATCCGCTTTTACGGCTTCTATCAACGCAGCCTGTGTGGTATCCTTTTCCGACAGGGCTTTCATGATCCGCTCGTCAATCGTGCCTTTCGTGATGATATGCTGGATCACCACGATATCGGACTGCTGCCCCTGCCGCCAAAGACGGGCGTTGGTCTGCTGGTAAAGCTCCAGGGACCAGGTCAATCCAAACCACACGAGAGTGGAACCCCCGCTTTGAAGGTTCAGCCCGTGTCCCGCCGATGCCGGGTGGATCAGAGCCACGGGAAGCTCCCCGGAATTCCATCTGCGGATGCTTTTCGAAGAATCCAGCCTGGAAAACGGGATCTTCAGCTTATGGAGCCGCCCCGTGATCCGTTCCAGATCGTGCCGGAACCAGTAAGCCACCAGGAGCGGCTTTCCTCCCATGCTCTCGATGATGTCTTCCAGGGCATCCAGTTTCCGGTCATGGATGGCGATGGTCTCTCCTTCATCCGTGTATACCGCGCCGTTTGCCATCTGGGAGAGCTTCCCGGAAAGGGCTGCGGCATTGGCAGCGGTTATTTCCCCGTCCGGGAGCTGTAGCAGCAAATCCCGCTTGAATGAAACGTACCGTTGCGTTTCCTCCTCAGAGAGATACACCTCATAACCGGAGGAAACGAACTGTGGCATCTGCAGGTAATCGGTAGATTTCATGGAAATCGTGATGTCGGAGATCAACCGGTAGATCTGTTCCTCCGCACCTGGAAGGGGCTTGTAGGAGAACACCACCTGCCCATTGCGCTTGTCCGGCAGGAAGAACCGGGTGCGGTACTGGCCGATGAACCTCCCAAGCCGCTGCCCCATATCCAAAAGTTTAAACTCGGCCCACAGGTCCATCAGCCCGTTGCTGCTTGGCGTTCCGGTCAGCCCTACGATCCGTCCCACCTTCGGCCGCACCTTCATCATGGCACGGAACCGCTTGGACTGGTGGTTTTTGAAAGAAGATAACTCATCGACTACCACCATATCGTAATCAAAGGGGATACCGCTTGCCTCTACCAGCCACTGCACATTCTCCCGGTTGATGATGTAAATGTCGGCCTGCCGTCTCAGCGCCGCCAGCCGCTCCGCCTCTGTTCCCACAACCACGGAATAGATCAGGCTGCCCAGATGGTCCCACTTTTCAATCTCTGCCGGCCAGGTGTCCCGCGCCACACGGAGGGGTGCGATCACGATGGCTTTGTGGATCTCAAAGCCATCAAACAGCAGGTCGTTCAAAGCGGTCAGGGTAATGCTCGTCTTGCCAAGCCCCATTGATAGAAACACCGCCGCAACAGGGTGTGTCTCAATATACTCCGTGGCATATTTCTGATACTCATGTGGACTGTATTTCATCAATAATCCCTCCGATCTGCTTCTCATCATCCAGCACATACACCTGGAAACCTAACCGCCGCAACATCCGGTGCCTTGCTTCTTGGAGCGGGCGGGGCTTCTTTCCGGGGGCCTTGACCTCCACAAATGCCATCCTTCCACCAGGGAGAAGTGCCAACCGGTCCGGCATCCCATCCAAACCGGGCGACACAAACTTGACTGCCACACCGCCGGCAGTCCTGACTGCTGCCCGGAATTTCTGCTCTATGATTTTTTCTTTCACGAAAACACCTCCGATTCCTTGTATTCCCGGCATTCCAGGTATCCAGGGTGGAGGTTGTACCTAAAACTCTCCTATAAGTGATTTTTTCTGAAAAACTGCCCTAAAGGGGGTTTTCTACCAAGACTTCCACCGACCTCCACCCTTATGGCAAAATGCCCCGTCAGAAGTCTTCTATAATCCGCAGGCCACGGATAAAATTACCCGTTTTTGTCTTCTGGCGCATAAATCCTGCCAGCTCCAGCGCATTATAAAAATCTGCCGTACTTCTGGCATATTCACCCGTCCGCATACAATAACTACGGTACTCCTGATACAGTTCCCCCGACTTTTCCCGGTAAACCTTATCCACCTCACAGCACTCGCCCAGGAAATGCCCCAGCCAGTCATTGTCCTCCCGGTAGGATTTGATGGCATCCTCCACGCAGGCAGGCGCAGGGATATGGAAATTCCGGCTGATCGCCTTCTTCGCCCCCTCAATAATCCAGGTCATGATCGAAGGCGCAGCTTCTGACACAAGGTAATCCGCATAATTCTTTATATCGCCGCTGCCCTCGATTTTGGCATTGAAGGGTATCACGATCAGTCTCCGCCACGTCCCCGGATCGTTGGCACCCACCCTCGGCAGGTGGTTAGTATACAACACCAGCGTATGGCTCGGCGTAAAGGAAAACGGGTCTTTATACTTCTTCTCCGCAAAAATCTCGTCTGTAGAACACATCTGCTTTACCACAGAGGTATTCAGGCGCATTCCTTCCTCCAACTCGGCCGCAATGATCAGCCGCTTGCCTTTGACCTCGGCAAGCTCCGGCTTCACGTTCCTCTTGCAGCCTACCGTCAGGGTATCGGCAGACATATTTCCACTGTAGGTTCCAAGCACACGGGCAACTGCGTTCCAGAAGGTGGACTTGCCGTTCCGTCCTTCTCCATAGGCAATGATCAGTGACTCCAGATACACTCGTCCGACTGCCGCCATGCCCACGATCTGCTGCACATAGTCGATCAATGCCTGGTCCTGACAGAAAATCGTATCCAGCGCATCCAGCCACAAATCCTTTCCCTGGTCACCTGGCCCAGCCGCCGTAATCTTTGTGATATAGTCCTCCGGGCTATGGTCACGCCGGCCTTCCAGCCCGTCCGGCAGGTAATAGGTCCCATCCGGCGTGTTCAAAAGGAAACCGTCCCGGTCCAGGTCAGACACGCTGATCTCCAGCATAGGCTTTGCCGCCTGCAGGGCAGACACCACATATTTCATATCCCGCCGCTTCATCACAAACGCCTGATATGCCAATGCGGATAAGTAAGCAAGGTAGACATTGGTCTGACCGCCGCTGATTTTCTTTTCCAGCGCCTTGCCGCCGGCCATGATATCATCCTCAGCAACGCCTACATCCAAAAGTGCCTGTCTTGTCCACCGAACATCATCCTTTGCATCTGCAAGCTGCAGATCCAGAAATTCCTCCGCAGCACCGACCGCCTGCTGTTTGGATTCTACCCAACATGCGCCGCAGAAACGAATGTAATCGGTAGCCGCCGTATAGCGCAGCTCCATCCCATACTCTTTTGCCAGTACCTTGGCCTGTCCAATATCTGAGTAATCTGCAGGCTTTAAAGACTCCCGGCAAAACTCATCATTGTAATCCTCCGGAGACACATATCCTTCCTGACTCTGCACTTTCCCGGCAAACCGGCAGGCACTCTGCCAGATGGAGGCAAGCTCCTCATCCGGGAGCGGCGGATTACACTTATCTGCCTCCTCCATAAAAATTTGATGTGCTTTCTCGGTTGCTCCATACCGTTTCACTACACGCCCCGCAAAATGCGACAGGGTGGAATTGCGCTGCCCCTGGGGAATACTTTTCTCCTGGGGCTTCACAATACAGTCGATGGTGATCTCGCCTTCATGCCACAATATTTCCTCTGTGGGGTTGCCAAAGATGAACCGGGCAGCATCCAAAGCATGGGAGTCGAAAAAAGGAAATTTCTGCTGGATTGCCCGTTTCAGTGCCGCACAGGTCTCACTGTCAGTGATCGGATCGTGGGGGAAGTACACATGGAACCTGGGCCGTGCGGTTTTCCCATCCTTTGGCTTTCCATTGTTGCGGCTCGGCACTATAGCAAATGCCACCTCATGTCCAATCTGCTCTGACAGATCTTCCGAACGAATCCAGTCTGCCGGATCATCAGAGTGGTCGTTATCACAATCCATGACCTCTGTATCAGCAGAGAGGAAGTTTTCACCGCTCCTCCGATAGTTCTTAAACTCCGCGCACACATGGTCGAAGGCCATTACTTCCAGAAAGTCCTGTTCGTTATCCACCACACGCTTATTGGGATACAGGCTGTTTTTCGCATTCCCCCGGCAGTTCGCCGTATAAAAAGTCATTCGCATTCTCCTTTGACCTCCTCCAATTCTTCTGTAAAATACCGCATCGGTATGTTCTTCTTTTCCGCTTTCGCAATCTCTGCCCGCATACCCGATGATACGACGCTGCCGAACACCCATACCTGCTCGCACTTGGTAAGTAGCACCAGCCCCATGAACAGGGCAAGTTCCCGCTCTGCCGGACTGCCGGCATCCATGAACTGCGGATAGAGCAGATGCGGGGTAATGGGAATACAGGTATTCCGCACCGCAAAACGGCTGTAGACCCTTGCCATGTTCACATTCCGTTCCACATCACCAGCGTAGGGAGAGCATATATAGACCAGCGGCCGGTATACACGCCTTGCTGCTTTTTCCTCTTTCGCAATATTGGAAAGGGCTTCATAGACCGTAGGATCATAGTAGCCCTCACTGTTATATTTGTTGAGGCCCATAGGCTGCACCTCCTTCTAATCCTTCTGATAAAACTCGCATTCGTATCCGTCCGCCCGGAGCTTCAACCCTTTCGCCCAGGACGGCGTCCTGCCCATCTGTTCGCACACCGCAGAAAGCGACATCCGCCGGTCGGCCTCGATGATAATCTCATCATGCACATGGGCCACGATGGCGCAATTACGCAAAGTTCGCATGGCATAGCAGAGAATATCGCGGGCGGTACCCTGGACAATGTTCTCCACAAACTTGGGACCATAGCTTTCCAGCCGTTCCCATTTCTTCGCACCGCTCACGCCCATGTAAGTCACCGACTCCCGGCCAAACTGGTTCTCTCCGATCCTCGGTTTCACATAGGCAAGCCGTCGGCCGGAAGGAAGGGTGATGAAGAGCATGGCGCTCCGGTAATCAAAATGGAGCCCATGTGACTCCATAGGAACTCTCTTTTTGACGCATTCCTTTACTGCCCGGTCCACATCCCACCAGAACTGCGTGATCATGGGGTTGGAAGTTCTCCACGCATCCACCAAGGGCTGCAGTTCCTCCTCGGCAAGTCCCATCTCCAGCGCACCCATGGATTTCAATGCACCCACCGAGCCGCCATAACCCAGGGCCAGTTCTGCGATTTTCCCTTTCTGCCGGAGATGCCCGTTGACGCCATGCTTCTCTACCGGCACATGGAACATCTGACTTGCGGAGGCGCTGTAAATGTCATCGCCATCTTCAAAAACCTTAAGCCGCCATCGCTCCCCGGCAAACCAGGCGATCACCCTGGCCTCAATAGCGGAGAAGTCCGCTACAATGAACTTCCTGCCATCCTGCGGCACAAATGCCGTGCGGATAAGCTGGGAAAGAGTATCCGGGATATCTTCATAAAGCATGGAAATGGCTTCATAATTACCGCCACGCATCAATGCCCGTGCCTGCGCCAGATCCGACATATGGTTCTGGGGTAGGTTTTGAAGCTGAATGAGACGTCCGGAGAACCTGCCTGTCCGGTTGGCTCCGTAAAACTGGAACATTCCGTGCGCCCGTCCGTCTGCGCAAACCGCATTCTCCATCGCTGCGTATTTCTTCACGCTGCTCTTGGCAAGCTGCTGCCGTAAGGACAGTACCGTCTTTAGCGGCTCCGGTGCAGACCTGACCAGTTCCGCTACCACTTTCTTGCCCAGAGTATCCGTTTCCAGCCCGTGGTCTGCCAGCCACTGTTTCATCTGCTGTACGGAGTTCGGATTATCTAATCCCGTCAACTCCTGCAAAGCATCCGTCAGCTGTTCACGGGAACGGGCATCCATGGCAATGGCCTGCCGGACCAGTTCCATATCCACTCCAATACCCCGGTCATTGATTTCCTGGTCGAGGTGGTATTCCTCCCAAATGGCATCCGGCACCGGAAAGTTAGAGAGCCGTTTTTGTATCTGCATCTCCGTCTCCACATCCCGAAGGTTATATGCCTTGAACCGTTCCCATTTCTCTGGGTCATGCTCCGGCCGGTTCCGTGTCCTGCCGCCGTTTGCTTTGGTCGGTCTGCAGGGGACACAAAAATACCGGATCAAGTCTTTGCCTTCCGTCAGCTTCTGTTTCTCCAATCCCAACGCTGCCCCCGCGCTTTCCAAAGAGAGGGGAAGTCCCAGTGTGGCAGACCACACCATTGTGCAGTGCCAGCCTTCCGGCTCCAGCCATTCCCCCAAGAAGTTTGACAGGCACACCCGCTCAAACATGGCGTTAAACGCCCACTTGGTCACAGAGGTATCAGACAATGCAGAAATTACCTCTTCCGGGATCTGTTCTCCGCAGGCAAGATCGACCACGCGCACATCCCCGCCGTCTGCGGTATAACCAAACAGCAGGACTTCAAAAGCAGGGGAGGAAGCATATTTATATACACCGCACTTAGACAAATCCACATCCGAGTACGTTTCAATATCGATGGACAATGTCCTCATTTTTATCATCTCCCTTCAACTACCTTATGGGCGGCAGGAAAGATCCCCGCCGCCCTGTCGTAAGGCTATCTTTCTGTCAGGAGAGGAAATCTTCATCCTCCTCTGCAAAATCATCCTCCGGACGGGACTTTCCGCCTAACGGTTCTCCGTCCCGGATCTTTTGCAGGTTATTCAGCCCACAGGCGATTCCTTTATTTCCATTGGAATTGAAGGCATAGAAGTTGATACTCGCCCTGCCGTACACACCGCTGTAAACTTCGCTTCGTTCCAGGATCGGCTGCCGGTCTGCATCCACGATTCCCGGAGCCGTGGTGCTATTAGCATTGACGAAATAGGCGTTTGCGTAGGCTTCATCATCCGGGCGTTCCACATCCCCGTCACGAAGCGGAGTTTTTAAAACAGAAAGCGCCGGGACACTCCTGCCGTTTCCTTTCAGCTTAGCTTCTCCCTCTTTGTAAGCAGCTTCGATAGCGGCTTTGATCCTGTTGATGGTCACCGTATCCGACTTGGGGATGATCAGGCTGACACTGTATTTTGGAGTGCCGCCGTTGATAGCCTTTGGTTCCCACACGTTGGCATAGGACCAGCGGGTATTCGGGCCAGTGATCAATTTCATCGGGTTATTGACTTTATTTGACATTCTGATTTCCTCCTCAATCTTTAAAATCATTCTGTGCCGTATTCATAGGCTGCCGCTTATCGGACAATGGCACAAGGACAGGCTTGCCCTGGGGCTTTTCGATCAGACCGCCCAGCAGCTCGTCAAACTTCTTTTTACCTAAGAGCCTCTGCATCTCCGTAAGGCCCAGCACCTTTTTGGCATAGGGATCATATCCTGCCTGGGAAACGGCATCGGCCACTGCATCCTCGCTGATGTATCGGCGGTTGGAACGTCCCTCCACCACTTTATAGCCGGGATACTCCGTCCCACTGAGTGCCTGCCGGAGCGCGTATTCCTTCACATCCGCTGCCCAAGCAGTCAGTTCATCTACCTTGTCCAGGATGGCGGCAATCTCTGCATCTTCCAATGTGTCAGGCATCTCAAAATCGTATTTTGCCAGTTCCAGGTTGTACTCTGCCCGCTTCCGGCAGGCCGCCTTTGCTTTGCAGAATCGGCACCAGTCCCCGCAGGCAAACTCCCCACGACCCTCATAGGCCAGCTTCGCTTTATAGGTCAGCTCGTTATAGGCCCACTGCAAAAGATCATCTTTTGCCATGATGCAGACACTCACGTTATCCCGGCGTGGCTGGAAGATGGTCATGCGGACAGTATCAATATCATGGATACCGTCAAACAGTTCCAGAGCGCCCAGGGCATACAGCATCATCTGGGGATTTTCTACGGCGGACACCTCCACACCTTTTCCGTGCTTATAATCCACGATATCCAGAATCCCGTCTGCGATGATGACGCAGTCGCCGGTTCCAAAGCCGTCTTTGACGAAACGTGAAAAGTCCAGACGCTGCTCGATCAGCACCACCGGATCTTTACAGGTTTTCTTTGCGTCCTCCACCAGTTCCAGCACATAGGCCGCATAGTCCAAGGCACACTGCTCCATTTCCTCGTTGTAGAAGGAAAGGTTTTCTGTTGGGTCAGCAGCATCCATGCCAAGCGCCCGTTTTAGCTTGTATTCGCACAGGCTGTGGGCGTCCGTCCCTTCCTGGGCATATTCGCTGCCCGTATCTTCATACTTCTCACAAAGCCTTGCGGAGGGCGGGCAGTTCAGCCACCGGTGGCTGGAAGATGCAGACAATAACGCATGTTTTCCCATCACAACACCTCCGCTTCCGCAAGGAGCGCCGGGTACTCTGCCGGGTCAATGTCCGACAGCTTATCCGCACCGTGCTTGATCAGGAGCGCCTTTACCTCTGCCGTATGACCGGCACGGGACTTCTCTGCCAGAGCCGCCCGCACCTGTTCTAATGTCAGCGGCTTTGACTGCTGCCCTGCCTTCTCTGTTGGCGGCTCCTCTTTCTTTGCGGTAGTTCTCTTTTCCGGTTTCTGAACCGGCTTTTCCTCCGTGGTTTGATCCATCTGTTCCTGCCCGCCCTGTGCTACAGCGTCAGCCACTGCCTGCAGGCTGTCTGCCAGGGAGCGGAGATCGGATACCACATCCAGAAGAAGTTTCATCTTACTCATGCGCCAGCCCTCCTTCCGCAACCTCCCGGATGGAAAGTTTCTCTACGGAACTGCCTGGAACAATAACCGTCAGTTTGACCTTGTCCCCAAGGAGAAAACGCATGAACCGCTCCCGCACAGAGACATTCCGCACACTGACCGCGCCGCTGTTCACAGGCTTTTTTGAAACACGGATCTGTAATGTGTGTTTCATCTCATCACCTCTGCTTTCTGAAGGACGGTATCGGGATGTCCTTCAACATACGGAGATTTGAAGCACGGTTTGAGGGGGGAGGTCTCAGAAAAATTTCAAAAACTTTCTTCTGGCCCCTTCGATGGATTCCCGAATGGTCTTGATGTCCTTACCCTCCCGGCGGGCGATCTCCCGGAGGAACAGTCCCTCAGCCGCCATCAGAAGCCTGCGCCGCTGCACCTCCGAGAGACGTCCAAAAGCCTCTTTGATCCGCTGGTTTTCCAGCTGCAGGAACAGGGCTGACTCCGGGGTCTCGCCGTCTGCGTAATCCCTGCCCTCGTACACTGCCGCATCCAGGGAATAGCAGTGGTACCGCTCCTTCCGGTCCTGGTTGCTTTCTTCCCGTCTGGAGTCCAGGATCAGGTTTCCGATTTCCTCATTGACCTCTACATCTGAGGTCTCTCCGTTTGCAAACGTGTAATTGATTTTCATTTTGCCGTTCTCCTTTCGGAGCCCGGCAGACGGCACCTTAGCCGCTAAAATAAAAAAAGAGCCTGACAAGCAGCACAAAAGTGCCGCTTGCCAGGCTCAATGTCGTCTCCATCATCTTTCAGATGGTATCGTGAGGGTTTAACCGATAACTAGGGAATGAAATCTCCCCCTCGTGCATCATGCTCAAACAAACGAATGATCCTTGTCCCGATTTAGCTATCCGTTTCCCTATCCCATATACATTCCTTATGAGACTTGCCGTATTACCGTAGCGCCTCGGTCAGCTCCCTGCGTAAACATTTGGAGCGAATCAGATTTCCTCTATTCAGTTTTAATTACCCCGATTTCTGAACTGCAATGCTTGCACTTTATCACGAAATCGGGATTACAGTTCTTTGTCGGGGTAACCAACTGTACTTTTGTATTTACAGATGCATCCAATAGCCTGTGTCCGCATTTTGGACATAGAATGGATCTCCTTTTCTTCTCTAGTCCATTGGCCTGTACCTCCTTCTTTCTTTGCATATCACATACACTCCTTTCTTGGCTGCTATCCGGCATTCAGGGGTAGGGAGTATATGAATCATCTTGATTCCTTTTATTTTACAAGGTCTGTCAGCCAGGGAGCTATCGGCCTTGATATTACTCTGGCATTCAAATAAGCCATTTCCAGTGTCAGGCATGTATTACCCAAATAATATCCTTCCATAACTGTCAGTGTCAGAGCAAGATCTGGCTTTTTCTCATTCGTCAGATATATCGGGAGAAGATACTGCATCTTTCCCTGATACCCTTGCGGCACTATAAGCCCCGGCTCAACTACTGTCTTTCTCCTGCCAATTTCCACTGCCGTTTCAAATAAAAGTGGCAAATTCCTGGCTTTACGGATTTTCGCTGGAATACGCTCCAGATTTTCTGTGTCTCCCAATATGTGTTCCACGTTGACCCTGATAGGCCAGTCTGGTTGAAAACCTGCGCCGTTCTGCGCCATATAGTAGGAGGGCATCTGCGGCAATGGCTGCACATATTTCAGAAACGGTGACAGTTCATCGCAGAATCCCCTGAAGTACCAATCTTTCATCGAAGTCTTTTTATGGTTTCGATCAAAGCAGGCATAAATCCCTTTGTATCGGGATGTGTATAATCCTGTATGAAAACAGGCACACTCATTTTCCACATGAAAATAACCTGCCGCTTTCCTGGCATCCCTTTCTGAATTAAAATCAATGCTCTGCTTTCGGAAAACAATATGTATGTACCGCTCCAGTATGGGGGTATCCTCATTTTTCGTTTTATAAATTGGCTTCTTGAACCGCCATGGCTCCGGCAGAGCCATTTTCGACAACTCGTCCAATTGTCCGTACCAGTCCGGCACATAGGCAAAATCAAATAAATCCGTTTCTATCATTCTTATGTTCCTTTCATAACAGTCTGTATTTTCCACCGTCCAATCTCTTCCAATGGCACTCTATCTCATGTATTCATATATCTGACTATTATTTCTATGGTCCCATTTCTTCCTCACTCCTTTCCCATGTCCCATACTCCCTGAAATACAAAATAGGGAAAAGGCGTTCCTGCAGACAACACTGCGTTCACGCCTTTTCCCTATGTGAGATAATAATTTTGTGGAAGTATGGCTCTGCCATACTATTGATGGTGCAGTTCTCTACGGATATTGCCTGAATTTTTTTAACCGTAAAGCCACTCCTCTATCCATTAAAAACATCTCCATTCTTCCAGTAAGTATGGTTGTACCATTCTCAAAAAGTATTGTATCTCCATTTTTACTTTTCAAAGGTATGGCACTAACATACTTACAGGAGGTGATATCATGGCTATTCATCCAAGACAGTTCGGCATCGTGCTGAAAAATGCACGAATGGATAAGAAACTCACACAAGCAGAATTAGCTGAAATACTGGATATTTCTTTACCATATCTCAAAGACCTGGAGCGCTTCCGGAACAATCCGAGCTACGATGTCTTCGAAAAAGTAATCCGCTACTTCAACCTGTCAGCAGATACTGTTATCTATCCAAACGAGAATCTGACCAATACTACATATCAGCAGATTGAGCGTCTACTTACTCGCTGTGATGAAGGGCAACTCCGTGTCATCCTTGCCACCACAGAAGCGTTGCTGTCCGAGAGTGAAATGCCTTCAGATTCAGAGTAACAGATAAAGGCTGTATTCAGGCGGTGTTTACATCACGTTTTTCCTGTAATTTTAAAGGCTCATCCCTGCACCGGAATCCTCCTGCAAAAATGAGCCTTTTCGTCACTGTATCTGTTTCATCAATTCCTCTGGAGATATCTCCTGCCGGAAAAGTCCCAGACCGCTTAATAGAAGGATGCAGTCTACATATCCTTGGCAGTATGCCTTCTGCCCCTCCATAGAATTCATATCTTCCAGCTTTGCCATCCACTCCAACAACGTTTGCCACTGATCTTCAGGAAGACTACGAACTATCTCCTCACACGTTTCACGTATCTCCTCCAATTCCTGCTGTGTATCTCTATATCCCGGCACCTCAACTGCGGTGTCCCTCGTCACATTTTCACAACGGAGCTTATTCAAAAAATATCCAACCTGTTCCCATACTTTGTTCTGCATATTCCATTCCTCCAGTCTGCTAATTATTATTAATATATCCTCAGATATTACACCATACCAAACCCTACTCGTTTCTAAAAAAGGAATAGGCAGCATTCCAAACGTTACGCTTCAGAACACTGCCTATTCCTTTTTTACCATATTCATTCGATAACCAACCCCTCGTACAGTCTGGATATACTCAGGCCGGCTAGGGTCATCTTCAATTTTCTTTCGAAGGCGGCGGATATGGGAAGTGATGTTGCTGTCATCCCGGAGATACTCCCCATTCCAGACGAAGTTATAAATTTGTTCTTTAGAAAGAATACTACCTTGATGAAGAGCCAGTACATACAGAATTCGGAACTCAATATTTGTCAGTCTCACTTCCTGATCTCGTTTCAAAACTTTATGCTGTTCCGACTGAATATATAATTCGCCGATTCGCATTGGTTCCTGCTCTTTTAATAATGTTTTATCCACACAAATGTCTGATTCTCCTACAATTTTCATTATTTTGTCATATATAATTTTTTCTGATTCATCCAACGAAAGTACAATTAGCTTTCCCACATACTCACCTCGCTGTGCCACTAAAGTTATAAGAGCAAACTTGCTGTTTCTATTTTATCTGCCACTTAATCCCGCAGCATGATATGAAAAGCACATTCCTCATGCTCTCTCAGTTTCTGGAAAAAAGGAATATATTTTTCCGAATTCCCAAAGGACATATTCCCTACATCTTCTATGAACCCCCCGACAATTGTCTGTATAATTTCCCCACTGCACTCAAAACAATAGGCGGCATCCTCCCATCCCGGCACTCCAAAAGAACCCTGATATTTTAGCAACGCCTGCGCTAATTTATCTCTTGACGCCCGGTGAGGATTTATAATTCCGGACCGACTGCCACTAATTTCATACGGTAATTCCGGCAACACACTCCCTGTATACTCGATAAAGTGGAGATATATTTTACAAAGTGCCTCCTGTGCAAACACATTCTTCCACTTCGGGAACTCTTTCATAAATTTATCCAACCCTTTTTGTCCAACAAAACTCAAAGCTGAATGTAAGTACATTTCTGCATTTGTTGCCATTCCCTTTTGTACGATCTGCGAAATGTCTGTTTCTGGCGATTTCATGTTAATCCCAAAATATGTATTTTTCTTGCTGATGCCAATATAGCTCTTTGCCCATGCCTGTTCAAGATTTGAAAGGGGAACTGGCTGAACCCCTTCTTTGGAGTTGTCGTGGATATACGCATTTTCATCATCATATCCAACCATCAAGACTACGTGTCCTAGTATATGCTGTTTCTGATAAAATTTCTGTTGATACGGCAGGTAAAACATATCAAGGCCAAAAAGTATCGTTGGTATCTCCCTATCCAATAATGCACATATTTCCTTCCAGGTTGTTCGAAAACATTTTCCCTCTCCAAACATTATTTCGTATCCGATAATCTCTTTCCAGAATTCATATTCCCGTTTTCCAATACTGCCCTGACCTAAGAAAATCATTTTAGGTGCATCAGCTCGTTTCTGAGAAATCATCTGAAAACCTGCCTTTGCATAAAAAATGAGTTCTTCCGGTATCCGCTTTCCGGTTTTCCATTCGTAAACATCGCATAATCCATTCACCGGACATAGATAGTCGGCCATTCGATGCGGTAATTCCAATCGTTTCATTCTCCAACCTCCTTTGCGACCTTCACTATAAGCCCTCGCATAGTCTGAGAGTCAAGAGCATATTCGCAAAAGTTCTGGTAAGACAATTGCAGGCAACATCAAATTGGACTAACTGGAAAACATACTTCTGTAACCATCTCATCTTCTAACTGCTCCATTTCAGGCGATATATGGTATATATTAAAATGATTTCCATTCAATTTATAGCAGTTATCTCCAATCCAACGTATGATTTCCTCATTTGCCTGTGGCAATAACGCATATCTTCCTTTAAATGTAAGTGTTGCAGCAGTAATTTCTTCAACCTTTTTGTACTTCATAATATCTGAATCACGGCATTTTCCAATGACCGCCTGCTGAATTTCTACATCTAAATTTCTATCCTGAAATCCCTCATCATGGAAAACTGCAATATTCCACGCTGGATTCGTAAATTGTATTTTTTGTTTTTTTCTTTCCTGCGCCAATCTTTCCCAAAGCTCCGCTTCCTTGTCTGGTGTTTCGATAATTCCTCTCACACTGATTACATAATGAGCAGGGATTTTTTTGAGTGCCACACTAAACAAAGGAATATCCGAATCACGATCCAAATTGGCTATCGTCGTTTCAAGCAGATTCAATTTTTTCCGCATATGCTCTATCTTCTCTTTCTGCTCTATGGCCTGAAGCTCAAGATAGTTTTTTAACCCTGTGTTGTCCGAGTACTTTGTCAATATCTCCTTAATCAAATTCAGACTCAAGCCCATGCTTTTCAATGCCTGTATCTTTCCCGCAATTGGTAACTGCCTTTCACTATAATATCTGTACCCCGTAAACTCATCTACCTGCTCTGGAATCAACAGACCAATCTCATCATAATGCCTCAACATATAGATACTGATTTGAGACAGGACTGAAAATTCTCCTATTTTCAACAAAAAAACACCTCCCGTTCTTCATTATAAACCTTCACATTATACGAGAGTCAAGCGACTCCCGTACTTTAGTAGGTGACACTATAAATCATCGTTGGCACAAAGTCAACTAGAAATTCCGCATCTATTCCCATTTAAAGAAACGGATGGCAATGCCTCCACAGACCACTGTGACCACCGCCATGATTGCAATTGGAAACCAGACTGATTCTAACGGTAGGCCCAACGAAGTTGCTTTCAGCAACTTAATTCCCTGTGTCAAAGGCAAAACATCTGCAATTTTCTGCAATACAGACGGCATCACTTCATAAGGTAAGGTTGCCCCTGAAAAAATGAGCATCGGAAAATACAGGAGGCTGGCAGCCACACTGGCTGTTTTCGTATCAGGCGCAACACCTCCTACCATAAGTCCGATGCTGAACATCGAAAACATCACCAGAAGATACATGAACAAGAAAATTCCTATCGATCCGTTGAACCTGCATCCAAAAAAGATGGACAAAACTCCAAAAACAAGGCACAAGGACAGCAACGAGTAGATTGCATAAATCGTCACCCACACTGCGAGCAGAAATGCCGGACTTGTAGGCGTAACTTTATATCTTTTTAATATCTTTTTCTGACGGTAATCGGAAATCAACAGCGGAAGCCCCATCACACCACCTGCACAAATCGCAATGGTCGATAATGCCCCGAAGGACTGTTCCAAAAAGGTATATTTTACTTCGGGAGCCGCTGTTTTTGCTCCATAAATGACTCCCAAAATTACAGCAACCACTACCGGCATACAGAGAGCAAAAATAGCCATGTCCATTCCCCGGAAGGATAACTTCAGTTCTGTTTTCAACATTGTAAAAAATTTATTCATTGTCTTCTTCCTCCTCACCAGTAAACCACAAATACGCATCTTCCAATTTCTCATAGGGACTTAATGTCACCGCTTCTTCCACAGTCCCTTCAAAGGCGAATCCGCCATCCTTCAGGATACCAATCCGGTCACAGAGAATTTCCACCTCGTCCATGAAATGAGAAGACAGAAATATTGTCAGGCCATGTTTCTTTAACTCCTGCAGGCTTTTCCAAACACCTCTTCTCGCTTTTGTATCAAGCCCTGTGGTAAGCTCATCCAAAAAGACCACCCTAGGATTAGGGATAAGAGACAACACAATAAATAATCTTTGCTTCTGACCTCCAGATAACTCGTTTACAAAAGCGTTTTCCTTATCTGCCAGACCAAATTTGTGCAGCAGCTCTTTATATGCCAGTGGATACCTATAAAGGCAGGTCGTTTCCTCACACAATTCTTTTACCTTGATCTTGTCTGGATAATTTGCTTCCTGGAACTGTACCCCAACCTGCTTAAAAAGTTGCTTTCGCTCCGTCCACGGGTCTAGCCCCAAAATGCGAACCGTTCCCGAATCCGCTTTCTTTGTCCCAAGGATACATTCTATTGTAGTACTCTTGCCTACGCCATTTGCTCCAAGCAGACCGTACACTTCACCCGCAGCAACTGAGAAGCTGAGATTCTCAATCACTTTCTTTCCGTCATAAGATTTGCTCAGCCCGGAAATTTGGATTGTTTTTTCCATTTCGTATGCCTCCTTATTTTTATTCTGAAATAAAGATTAGCATCCAATCCAACTATGGTGGGTAACTGTAGGGTTTTTATTCTGATATTTTTTTCATCTTCTCAATCTGACAAGTTACATAAAAAGCATTGTTTTTTGCCTCATTCAATGAAGTCAATAGCTTATCGCAAGCCCTTATTATATCATCATCATCCTTTGGCGTATTAATAGCTATTTGGATATTAGTTTGCGGATCATCCGATAAGGCCTGAAGCATTCTCAAAATAGCAGAGAGAGAATAGTTTGCACAACGAAGAGAGCGTATAATTTTCAAGCGAAGCATATCTTCTTCTGTGTACACTCGGTATCTGTTTTCAGTTCGCTTGATGGTAAACAGACCATTCAACTCCCAATTTCTTAATGTATCGATCGTTACCCCTAATATATCTGCTGCTTCCTTTCTTCTATATGTCCTCTGCACTCCAACATTGCTTTCACTCATACCCGATAAAATACTATGGGTAATCCGTATCGCTTCTTCTGCATTGGCTTTTTCGATGTCTATCTGAGCAATGTATCGCCTGGTCAATTCCATAGCTTTCTCATAATTCCCCAAAGCAGAAACCTTAATAATGTCAACCGCCTGTTTACGAAGTCCATTTTGAAGAACTTCCACCTGGAGAGCCGCCCGCGCTAATCTAAATTGTTCGATATGCAGATCAGTAAATACCCGATAACCATTCCCTAACCGTTCTGGTTTTGGAATTAAACCGAATTTTTCATATAAGCGTACTGTATTTACATGTATGCCGATTATCCTTGCTATGTCTATTGTCTTATATGTATTCATTCAACGCACCTCCATCCCTCATTATGTCATATTTTATAAGTCTGGTGTTATAATGTAGGGTTTTTTAGTTTACCGTAGAATGCCCTGAATAGCAAGTTTATTCTCAGTCTATCTAAATATTGGTTCAATATATGTTTTGATTAAATCTATCCTATCCCTTACCTTTGGCACAAAAAGCGCAGAAGATGACACAACTATTTTATCTTTTGTATTCACATAAATTATATTTCCTCCATCCCCCATCGCTGCATAACCATCTTCATTTATCCACCATAAATATCCGTACGATAAATCATGTTTCTTCCATCGGCTATGCTCTCTCGTACTTTCTTCCACCCACTTTTCTGATACAATTCGTTTTCCGTTCCATAGGCCTTTATTCAAATATAACTGACCAATTTTTACCATATCCATAGGGGAAAGTGTAAGTCCCCAACCCGCTGTATGAATCCCTAATGAGTCCCGTACCCATCCGCTGGTATTTATAGATTCATTAAATGCCAGTTGTTCCTCCTTGCTTTTAAACATCAAATCTCCTTCTACATGAATTTCTAATGGAGAAAATAAATTTTCATCTGCAAACTCAAATACCGACTGCCCTGTTGCTTTTACTAATATTTCTGAAAAAATATCCGGACCAATCAGAGGTGCATATCGGAATGTTCCGATCTTCCCCCCGGCCCCCTAGCAGGTCTAAAGAAAATTTCACCCAATCCTCACTAGTAAAATATTTCACATATGGAGCAAAAAAAACGATACTTATAAGGTGCTGTCATTGTCAGCATATCCTTGACTGTGATATTTTGGATGGTGTTTTCTCTCTTTCTTACTATGTATTCAGGGAAAAAATCCAGCACTTTCTGATCAATACTTTGGATATATCCTCTATCTACTGCAATCCCAATCAGTATTGAAATAATACTTTTTGTTACAGAATAAACATGAACCTGGCTTTCTCTTGTACATCCCTTGAAATATTTTTCATATACCAATTTTCCTTCTTTTAATACCGCCACGCCTGTGGTATTCCCATAATCAGTGCTGATTTTTTGTTCGAGTTTTCTAATTCTTTTCTGATCCATGATATCTCCTTTACTTTAACCTATTTGTAGACGCATTTTTTCTGTTTTATTTTTTTAATATCTTTTTTACTGGATAATAGACCTCTGTAATGAAATCGCTCTCCTGCAAAACCTCCGAAGGACTTGTTACATAAACTTCATAAAGTGCATTGCAATTTTCGTACCCTTCATTTTCTGCCCATTCAATTTGCTTCGCATAAACAGAAGATAGCTGAGAGTAGGAACCATGAACAACAGTTTTCAAACAAAGTCCAGGATAAAAATCCCTTGTTCCCGTTGCATACTCGTTGATTGGAACAGCAAATTCTGTATCCAGTCCAAATGGACTATATTCATCACTATGGAATAAAACCATTGGTGGAGCGGATGCTGTCAGGTTCTTTTCCTTCATTTTCTTAAACAGCTTTTCAAAGCAATACCCATACTCATCAGGAAAATCCTGTTCCTGAATCATCTTTTGTATGGACAGAAGATACATCTTTGGCACCTCCACCAGTTCTATACCAATATCTTCCATATATGACATAATCGACTTGCCCTTTCTTATGGCAGACATATCAGCATCTATCTGCTCCAACATATTTTTATACATCATCATTTGCATTGAAATCTCTTTTTTCTTTTTACTAAGAGCCGCATATAGTTTGTCATCTATTGCCTCCTCTGACTCAAGAATTGCCTTAATCTCTTCCAACGAAAAATGATACGCTTTCAGCCGATTAATAAACAGCATCGTCTCCAACTGATTAATAGAATAATAACGATACCCATTTTCTGGATTGATTTCTTCTGGAAGTATCAATCCTATTTCTGCATAATACCGAAGTGTTTTTGTGGATACTCGGCATATACTCGAAAATTCTCCAATCGTCAACATATAATAGGCCTCCTTTCCAGTACCAGTATAAACTTTGCCCCAAGGGAAAAGTCAACGGCACTTTTCATACGCATCTTCAAGGTAGTCGCATATTAATCGAATATAAAAAGAATTGCAAGTTTTATCTGATTTAACAATCCTGTCAACTCGGCACCTCTTTTATCCATCCTGTCTCCACAACATACTCAATATCTATCCTATCCACTCAACTCTCCGCCGTTTTTCACAGTAGACCAGTTCCCACTTACCCGTAAAATGAAAAAATCCGGGAACCCGAACCTGTCCTCTGACAAGCCCCGGCTCCCGGAAATCCCTTGTTTTCTACACTTTTTCGCTATCTTATTCCTTGACTTTTGACATCAAGACAACTGTCTCCACATGGCTTATCTGCCCAAATATATCAAATAAGTTTAGACAATCCCCTTATTTCCCTTTATATATAATTAAGATTTTTCCTGTTTTAGATGACTTAATTATATATTTTTTAGATTTTACTTGCAATACACCCAAGTTAGAGCGAACATAAGATCCAACAATAGAGGAGGTACTACTTTATGAAAATGTATTCAAAGCAATATAAAACATTAAATGGTGCTCAACAGTTTGTAAAACTTTTAAAACAAAAGGAGAAAAACGATATTCAAATTTGGGAATTTCCATTATCTTCCGATGTTAAAATATATATCGTTATTTGGTTTGAATAAATCTCATGATTTATAAAAGCCAATGTTAGTATAACATCGATCAACATTGGCTTTAACTAAAAATTACTCGGTTTTCATATTTTCAAACATAATACTCTCTATGCTATTCCTCTCAGCGATAAACTCTTTATTCGCTTCATCACGCTTCTTTTCAGCTTCTCTTACCCTATCCGCAATTTCTTTCTCCTTTTCTGGTGCCAATCTTGGAACAGGAATGGTAGCTACAAAGTCAGGTGTAATATGATCTACCACTGACGCATAGATCCCTTTTTCTAATAGTATTTTTCCAATATCTTCTGTTGCCAAATATGCATAAACATAATACGGATCAACAAGATTTTTATCGCAAATGACACGAATCACATGTTCTGTAACCATACTTCCTGCAATACTATCAGTAACCATAACAACTCGACCTGTTGACCCAGATCTTGTAATAAGAATCCAATCCTTATCAACAAAATGGTTCTTCGCCGGCGCATAATCTATAGGTTGATATTTTATATCAAAAGGTCTAACCTGCAAAATTTGTGTTCCAGAATAAAATGGAACACTATTCTCTCCCGCTTCAACATAGTTACGTTTGTGCCGCCCCGGATAAAAAATACCGTGATCAACCACGAGATCTCCAAGTCTGACAATTTCTTTAATATCATCTCCCACAGATTCTTCAATTTGTTTTGCAATATTATTCTTATTCGGGTCCCAATACCATGCATCAATTCTCCGTGCAGAATCCTGCATAATATTGGATGAATAGACAATAAAACAACTCGGTCCACCATCAGTATTTGTATTGTTTAAAAAGCCTTTTTCCGTATATTCTTTATACCTATCCAAAATTTCCGGAAGATCATTCCATATTACCCTTTCATTTTTATCATTGCGAAGATCAGTTCCATTAGAGTCTTTCTTATATAAAGGCAATCCTCTCCTATCATGGCCAACCGCTTCTGAAACAGCCATAAATATTGGATAGTTATCTGGAATATTCCGAACTTTTTTCAAAAAAACTAATGATGTTTTAGTCCCCGTATGTGGTTGGAAAGCCTCTCTAGGAAGATCCACTATAGCAGTAATTTGGACCCTTTTCAGTAACCACTTTCTAAATTCGACAGATTCTTCTTTTGCTCCAGAAAGATTCTGCTTTGGAAGCACAATTACCATTCTACCACCATCAGCATCGTTCGTAGCTTCTTTAAGATAAGAGATATCTCTTTCTAAAAAAAGTTTATCTGGATCTTGCCCTTCTAGAACCTCATTTGTAGGTTCACCGTTAATAATTTTATGACCCAAATCATATGTTCTCAACACATCTCGCCTTGTATCTTTGATCTGAGTTCCAAACGGGGGATTAGTAGTAATTATATCCACACTGCCTTCGGTAACCGAACGTCTAAAATTGGGATCGAGTCTATTAGTAAGATCCAAAGAATCTAAATTATAGATATTCCCCTTCCCTTCTCCCATAATGGCCATATAAGATTTAGAAATACGGTATAACAATGGATCAATATCGCATCCAAATACATATTTGCCAGCATAATCCTTCAGCATCCCCCTTTTTTTCTCTTTAGAAAACCCACGATTTGCATACAAAGTATTGATTTGCTTTCTTATGTTTTCCAAAGCAACTGATAAAAAGCCTGCGGATCCGCATGCAGTATCTAAAATATACTCTTTCTTACTATAGTTGGGAGCAATCACTTCAATGGCAAAACGTACAATTTCACGGGGAGTAAAAAATTGTCCGCTTTCCCCTTTCAAAGTAGAAGGAAGCAATACTTCATATGCATCGCCTAACGCATCTGTGTTTGTCTCCTCATCTGTTAAAGATAATCCTTGCAAAATAGAAACAATATAAGCAATTGATTCGTTGTCATACTCCAATGTTTCATCTTTAAACATTTCTCCGTAATCAGGGTCAGATAACAGTTTGGCATAAAGACCATCAATCCTTCTTCTTATTTCGGCTTTACCAGAATCTGATTTAAGTTCAACTGGAGTTGCTCTAAATTCACATAAGTCTTCAGGGGCAAGCTCATCAATTATTTTGCAAAACAGAAGTTTGATAATTTCAACAGCTATATTCTCTTCCCTTTTTATTGGCCCCGTTCCGTAAAGATGATAATACATTCTTTCAAATGTTAGTTTTAATGCTTTTGCTGGCTTCAAATCTCCTTTATGATATTTCCCAATCATCTCTTGTGTTTCTCCATATCTAGGAAGAGTGGGAATTATCATAAAGTGAATTGGATCAACCCCCATATCTCTATAATGATAATATGGGCCCTTACTGTTTTTTTCCATACCAGCATACCAAACAGCGTAGGGAGCAGTAGTAGCTGTTATATACGTCAGCGCTTGAACATCGTATGTCTTTTTAGGCGTCTCAATTTCAACTATAATATAAGCATTTTCTTGGCAATGATCTTCACTTCTATATACTACAATATCGGCTTTTTCAGCATTTCTATTTGCACCTCGCTGAATTATGACTTCTATATCAATATTCTTTTTTGGATATCCTAGATCATCAATTAAAATGTGTTCAAATTCTTGCCGATACGCCTCTTCTGGATTATTATGAACTATTTTTCCAGTAGCATAATCAACAATTTCATCCAACTTAACTTTTGTTCTGTCATCTTTTTTTAATCCATCTTCTGATATATCATCTGAATCCGAACGTCTTGCATCTGAAGGCTTCGGTACATCAGAAGGTATAAGCCATGTTTTTCCCTTTTTTACAGCACCAGCGATTCTCCCCTCGCTACAAAGAATTGCTATTCTTCTACTGGAAATACCCCATTTTTTTGCCATTTCACTAGAAGTTAATAAATTCATATTTTAGCTCCTTTCATTACAAGCATAGATACATTATATTCGTATATCTGAATATTGTCAATCATTATTCACATATCCGAATATCGTTAAAAACACAAAAGCCTGAAAGAGCTTTCTCCCAGGCCATTCTACATTATTTACCTTTTCTTTCCTCAGTAGTAGTAAAATCGTAGTCTTCCTCTGACTCTCCTACCCCAATTTGCCGCATTTCAGCCGCCAAAGGCCGCTAAACAGCTCATACTCTGACTCCTGCCATGGCAGATGAATAGTATTTTTATCATGTTCGCATTTCTCCTTATATGTTGGTTTTCCTTGATTTTACGGGCTTTCCCGCATTTTCCCATTTTAGGGAAACTTGCATATTTTGGCATATGTCAGCAGGTTTTTCCTCTGAAAAGTTGTAAAATAGGTTGTAAAACTTCCCCTATTTTACAACTTTACAACTCACCTAACTACATATCTTTTTCATCTCTTTTTGAATATCTTCAAAGCCTACATGCGTATAAGTGTTCAGCGTCACGCCAATATCCGAGTGCCCCATAATCTTCTGCAACGTCTTAGGGTTCATGCCCGACTTTGCCATATTGGAGCAAAATGTATGACGGCAGACATGAGGCGTCACCTTTGGCATTTCGGCTTTGTAAATTTTATTATATTTCTCACAGATATGCTGGAAATACTTTTCCCAGTGCAGGGCGACCATTGGCATAGCATTTTTGTCCAGATACAGAAAGCCCACTTTCCCGTCTATCATGGGTTCTGTCTTTGGCTTTTTGCGGTTCTCAATGATTTTTTGCGGAAACACTTTTTCACCTCGTCTGTCATGGGTACAAGCCTTGTACCGCACTCGGTTTTCGTCTCCTCTATGACATACTCCATATTCCGTTTTCTCTGCAACTGATGATTGACGTCGATAACGCCGTTTTTCAAGTCAATATCCGCAATCGTCAGCCCTACAAATTCAGAAATCCGAAGTCCTGTCTTAAAAAGGATATAGATACCTTCATAGTATCTGGAAAAGTGTTTATCCTCTTTTACGAATTTCAGAAATGCCCGTTCCTGCTTTCTGGTAAGGGCTTCTCTTGTCACACTGTCATTGACAACTACCGTGGCAAGCTGGAACTCAAAGGGATTTTTCCTTATCAAATCATCATCAACCGCCATCTGGAACGCTGGTCTTACAACGCCACGCACAGAATGTATGGTGCTGTACCCTCTGCCGTCACTCTGCAATTTAATCAGCCAGCCTTTTGCGTCAGATAATTTCACCTTATCAATCCGCTTTTTTCCAAAGTCCTCTTTCTTGATAATGTTAATGACAAAGTTATAATTGGCTTCTGTATTATGCTTCACTCCTGTTTTCTGCGACACATATTTCTTCACCAAATCCAGCACTGTCATTTCACCGCCACAAGGAACAATATCATCTTCCAAATCTCTATGTATCAGCTTTTCCTTTTCTCTCAGCGACAAATCATCTTTCGCCCCTTTGGGAACGGTATCTGTCTTGACCAGTTTCCAACTATACACATATTTTATGTTTCCTGCATTATCTGTGTATTTATACATGAAACGTCTGTCTTTACGTTGACTCTCTCCATTTCGCAAGACACGACCTTTATTATCACGTCTTTTCTCGCTCATCTTCGCTCCTTTCCACTTTTGAAAGAGTCCCGATATGACATTTTGAAGTATAACATATCCGGCACTTCTCTACCATATCCAAATCTATAAAACGCCAGAATACGGCGTCAGATAGCGTCCAGTTCGTCAATAACTTTCTCAAACTGTTTTCTCTTGATCTGGATACGGTTGCCGTTCATCATCAGCCAGCAGGCTCCTTGATTTTCTTCTGCCAGCCTGCGGAGTTTCTTCTCCCCGATACGGAAATATTTTGACGCTTCTTCAATGGTCAGGGTGTATTTCTCCCATACGGGAATATCCGTATTACTCATACAACGCCCCCTTTTCCGCTTTTGGTATCATACTGGATATGCGGTATCAGTTCTTCCCTGCCTATCCTCTGTAAATGCCCCGTCAGCTTGCTGGAGAGTGGAGGGCTGTACCTTGCCTTGTCCAGCATTTCCCCGACTGATTTCAGCTCACCTAAAGCATCATGCTCTTCGAGAAAATAGAAACCTTTGACCGCCGAGATAACGCCCCCGTCCGTCAGCCATTGCTGGGTTTCCAGAAGCGAGTTCTGTGTTTTGGGGATATGAAGCTTCAAAGGCTCTACGTTCCCTAAGAAGCGTTTCCAGAAACGGCACGTTTTCCAACGGCTCTTGTTGCTCTCGCTCTTGTTGGGAACGACAAAGCGCAGATTTTCCGCCAGCAGACCGAACGCAAGTTCTCCCAGCTCCATAGGTCTTTCCTCAAAGAGCATGGCAAAGGCGTGTGCCTTTTCATCACGGAGCTGTATCTCTGTACGTTTCCAGCTCCCGATTTCGTCAAGGGATTTACTGTACTTTGCGCTCACCTCTCTGTCCTTATCGTAGAAGCGGTAAGATATGGCGGATTTCCCAGAACCGAGATAAGCCGTCCTTGCCAAGTCGTCCGTATCATACTTGCTGTCGTCAAAGTGGTAGAAATCGCTGGTGGAGACAAATTCCTCTTTTTCAAATTTCTTCTGTATCTGTGCTGGCGTGAAGAACGGTACTTCATTCCTGTCGTCAATGGCGATATCCAGCCTTGTAAAATGGAACTCTGTACCGAACCAGCGAACGCATTGATGAAACATATGCCCGAATGTACGGTTATGACTGTCGAGGATATTAAAAATATCATCACACCCTCTCCCTGTCATAACGAGGTAACAGCCAAGTCCCTCTGGATTGTCCTCTGTAGGCTTTGCGTTGCCCGATATGTAAATGTCCCCTAACTGCCAGCGTGTCTGGTAAGTCTTAAAAGCTACTTTTGCCGGATAAGTGATAAAGATATCTTCCGGCATATCTAAGATGTGCCTTATCACTTCTTCCGCTGTTGCACTGTCAAATACAATGCTGATGTAATCAATCTTTACTGTCAGATGTTCATGTGTTGCTATGTTGCATTACTCCTTTCTTTCCGTTGTGTTTTGTGCATAGTCGGAACAGCCATTTTCCCTTTATCCATGCACATTTTCAGCTACTATGACTTGTATGCGCAGGGCGGTGTTACATATTCGCCCTTTGCGGAACGCCTGACGGCGTTCCTTCCCAGATATACCAGCCCGTCCGTGTCACGTCTGGGGTGACGTGCCCCGTCCGTTCTGGCATATCTGGAAACTCCGATTTTCAGTCCATAAGATCGTGTATTAACGCTTATGAAGTGAAAATATCTCTTATCAATGCTTACTCAAGCGTGTGATTGACCTTATAGTGCTTAATCACTGTTTCTAGCGATATAGTAATGCCAACAGAGTTATTTGTCAAGAACTTTTTCTTGACTTTCTGTAAACAAATAAGTATGATAGGCTCATAATCCAAATGAAGGGAGAAGATATGCCATGAATTATCAGCTTTTGGGCGAAAATATACAGATTATCCGAAAACATAGAAAAATGAAACAACAGGAGCTTGCGGACGCTATTGGTATCAACTTGCAGAGTCTTTCCAAGATTGAACGTGGTGTAAACTATCCTACCTTTGAAACACTGGAAAAGATTATAAATGTGTTGGGTGTAACCCCGAATGAGCTTCTAACGGGTGAATGGGAACAAACTTCCCATGTGGAACAATTCATTATGGAAGTTGTGAAACGGGAAGAAGATTTCAATGTTTCTCTCGACAGTTTACCCGACCATGAATATTTCCAGAGCCAAGAAGAATGGCAGTTCTACATGAAAGCAAAACTGTCTGAATATATTCAGAACTATATGAGTGACACTAAGACTTCTGTGGAGGAACTCTGTGAGATAAAGAAATTAGTCCAGCGACAGAAAATAGAACGACTGATAAAATGTTACGACGTTCTGCATAGTAAAGAGTGCTACGGCGAACCCTTGAAAGGCTATCCACATGTTGAGCCTTATGATGATGCAACATTAGCTGACCTTGCGGATGAGAATAATAAACGGAACATTCCAGAAGTGTCACCGAAAGATGATTTTGACAGCTACGATTACAACGAATATTTGAAGGAACTAAACCACAGAAAATAGACCGCTTCTCTCCTCTTACAAGAAGATACAGAAAACTAAAAAGCCCGGATCAAGAGTGTAAACACCACCTACGGTGGCAGGCTCTTGACTGGGCTTTTCATTTTCTGTTTATGGTAGACAAGAGGAAATAAGGATATGAGTGTTGTTGCTTCACTGAAAGATAAACTGTTTTCAAAAAGGACAATCCCATTGACATACATGCAGATTGCATGATACCATATACGTGCAAAGTACATGTATAGGGGGGGGAGTTTTTGCCACGTAATAAGTATCCAGAAGAAACAGTTCAAAAAATATTGGACGCTTCTTTAAAATTATTTTTAGAAAAAGGGTACGAAGAAACAACTGTATTAGATATTATAAGCGAAATGGGCGGACTGACGAGAGGAGCTTTTTATCATCATTTCAAATCAAAGGAAGAAGTATTTGATGCTTTATGCGAAAAACTTTTTTATGAGAGTAATCCCTTTGAGAAAGCAAAAAGCCACAAAGAACTGAACGGATTAGAAAAGTTGAAGTTCGTATTAAAAACATCTTTTGATGAAACAGAGCATCATCAGTTAAGTATGGCATCCATGCAGCTTATGGGAAGTCCAGCTTTTCTAAAAAAACTGATTGAAAGTAATCAAGAACTATCGCCTATGTATCAAGAACTGATCGAGGAAGGAATACAAGACAGTTCAATTAAATCAGAACAGCCAAAATTATTAGCAGATTTATTTGTTCTTTTAACGAATTTCTGGTCGATACCTACGATATATCCCATGACTGATGATGAAGCATGGCAGAAATTTTTAATGATTAAATCGATTATGGATAATCTAGGGCTTCCAGTAATTGATGATGAAATTGTCAAGTTATGCAAAGAAAAAGCTTAGCGTTGCATATGAAAATAAGATTGTCGAAAGGCAATTTTATTTTTAATAATATACATACATGTAACATGTATAAATAGGAGGGAATTATGAGTATCTATATTAAGAAAAACAAGTTCTTATTTATCTTAACGATTTTAACCAGCGTAATCTCTTCTCTGGGGTATGTTTTTATGGCTGTCCTGCTTCAGCAACTATTGGATATCGCTATGGATAAAAATATCCAGCAATTTATAAGAATGGTTATATTTTCGATTGTCTACTTTATAGTGTTGGGATTTTTTCTTTATCTCCAATCGTTACTAAGCAAAAAAGTAATTTGTAAGATTATACTTCAAATCCGCTCGGATGTTTTTCGAGGAACAATCAATCACAGTATAGAAGATTTTGAAAAGAAGAATACCGCTGATTATATATCTGTCGTTACAAATGATGTGAAAATGCTGGAGGACAATTTTTTACTCCCATTATTTGAAGTAGTCCAATACACCGTTATCTTTATATCATCTTTCGTATTGATGATTTATTTTGACATCATTGTTACACTTTGCGTAATAGTAGCGATTGCAGTTATGTTCCTTATGCCAAGTCTGCTGGGTGGAACACTGGAAAAAAGACAGAATAAGTTTTCTTCAAAGTTGGCAGAATTCACAGTCAGCTTAAAAGATATTCTGTCTGGATTTGAAATTATCAAATCATATTCTATGTCAAAAACCGTAATACAACGATTTGATAAGGCAAATACCGAAACAATTAAATCTAAATATAGCGTTGACAGATTACTTGCACTAAACGAGGGGCTTTCTGCTTTCCTAGCCCTTATGGTTCAAATTGTGGTTTTATTCTTATCTGCTTACTTTATTATCGCAGGACGCATAACTGTGGGAACTTTATTAGGAATGGTACAAGTGAGCAGTAATCTGGCAAATCCACTTATTATGATATTTACAAATATTCCTAAAATGAAGAGCGTCCACCCTATTGTAGAGAAGTTGGAAATTATATCGAAACATTCCATATTTCTGTCCCAAAAAGAAAGTGTAGCCACATATCAATCTCATATAAGTGCAAAAGATTTGTCCTTTTCCTATGACGGAACAACAGATATATTAAGCGGAATAGACTGCCTTATTGAAAAAGGTAAGAAATACGTTATTGTTGGGAAAAGCGGTTGCGGAAAAAGTACACTGATTAAACTTTTATCTGGTTATTACTCCACATACAAAGGCAAAATTTTATATGATGATACGGAATTTCATATGCTGGATAAAGATAGTGTGGTTCAGCTGTCATCAATAATTCATCAGAATATCTATATGTTTGACGAAACCATATATGACAATATCTGTTTACATGAACATTATCCAGAGGAACAAGTTGAAAAAGTTATAGCGGACAGCGGATTGACCGAATTTATATCTGAGCTTCCAACCGGCTTGCAATATCGGGTCGGAGAAAATGGCTCTAATCTATCTGGTGGACAAAAACAAAGAATTGCAGTTGCACGTGCTTTGATCAGAAACAAACCTATTCTCATATTAGACGAGGGTACATCTGCCATTGATATGCAGACAGCATACGATATAGAAAACAGATTATTAAAAATGGAAGATTTAACACTCATAACAATTACTCATCATTTAGAACAAAATTTATTGGATAAGTACGATGAAATCTTTTATATGGAAAATGGTCACATTAAAGAAAGGGGAAGTTTTAAACACCTTATCAATACATCCTCTTGTTTTTCAGAATATTTTCATTTAAAGAAATAAAGGACACTAGAAAGAATGAAATCATCTTCTTTTAAAGAAGTCATCAGACTACAATTCAATGCTTTAATGATGATAACCATAAAAGGCACGTTGAAGCAAAAGAGAAAGTTGCTTGCCAGACGTTTCAAGCAGGAAGTGTTATTTTGTGAAATGGGTGAAGCAAAGCTGAATGAGCAAGGTAATGTTGATAAGTATTCTTGCGATACAACGACATTCCCAGTGTTACATTTCACTGTTCAAATATCTGATGAAAAAATCAGTACAGCGTTGAACAAATTATCAGAGAAACAAAGAGCGTTTATTCTGCTCTACTATTTCCATGATATGAGCGATAAAGAAATTGCCAAGCTGTACCATGTATCACGTTCTGCTGTTGGCTATACACGGAACAAAGGCTTAGAAAAATTGAAAATGATGTTGAGTGAAAAGGAAATATTGTAAATGACAAAAGACTATGGTTATCCCTCTTTTGACCTTATCTGTAAAGCGTCAAGTGGGGATGAAACATCCATCAAGGAAATTCTAAATTTTTATGACGCTTATATCTCCAAGCTGTGTTTACGCCCGTTTTATCACGAAAACAGCAATGTCAGCATGCAGGTAGATGAAGAATGGAAAGGCGAGATCCAGACCGCTATGGTAAAGGCTATGTTAAAATTTGAGCTCAAGATTAAGAAATAGCGAAAATGTTAAACGGGAGATACATATTTTGGCTATCTCCCGTTTACATTAGTTGTTATACCTCGACTCTTCCAATGGCAACTTGGTTTTTAAGTCTATTATAATGCTTAAAATTTATTTATGTAGATAATAGGATTTTGTTGCATTTTATTAATAAATGCAACCATCTTTCAAATTCTAATCTAATACGCTTTGCTTCTTTAATTCCAAGATCCATAAGTTTATAAAATACCTCTTTGTTATATTTTTTATCGAACATAAGCCCCCCTTTATCAAACACATACCTTATTTAACGTCCCGTAACTGAAATTTTAAATTTACTTTTTAAAGTGAATACTATATTATCGAAGTATAACATATTCGGTACTGCTCTACCATATCTAAATTTGACACCGAAGAAGATTTGGGGCGAAGCCCTGAAGATAAATCATAAAAAGGTAGAGAAGCAGCGGAAACAGAGGGACTTTTCTGTACGTTAAATTTATTCCTCTAAAATATCTGTTACTTTTTTTGACAATTCAGCCACTTTTTTTGCTATTGATTTATTGCCATCAGTTAACATTTCTGGTGGCGATACAAGTTTTATATCCTTTAATCTTTTTAATATTGCCATTCGCCCATAGAAAAATCTCCATCTTTGCATGTTGATTTGAGCAGCAAACCATACCAATTCAGAAAAGGACATCTTATATTTTGGTATCAGTACTCTGACTGCACTTCCACCATTTCCACGCGCCATGAATCTCCAAGGTTGGACACTTGCTCGTCCAAAACAAGTAACTGTAATGGCTCCATTTTCAAACACTTCTCCATCAACATCTCCAACAAGTCTTATAATACTGTTTAATGGATCACCTGATGAAACGTAAGGGCATGAACCTTCGCTATAATTACTTTCACCTTTTGATTTTCCACCTTTAACGTTGAAAAATTTCTCAATATTATCTTCTACCCCATATGGCATTTCTGGTAATTCAGAGAAACACGGGAATTCTTCTATAACTTCATCTGCAATATCATCAATGCTAACCGTTGTTCTTAATATTGATTTGACAATATCTTCTCTATACCGTTCTTGCTCCTCTTCTGGAAATTGAGGCTGTGGAAGATACTGTTCAGGGCAAAATTCAGCCCCTTTCTTCATTATTTTTTCTGCTGAAATAACAGTAACCAATTTCGATGAAGTTTCTTCTCCTGCTCTGAATTTTCTAAATTCTTCTAACACTTCATCTAATTGCGAACCAGATGTTTCTACTCTTTTCCCTTTTAATTTTTTATAACCATCATTCCATATTTTAGCCATAAAGACCTTATCAGTTAAATTCTGAGGACGTTTTGCTTGTGCTACCATAATCGTTGTATCTATTGCTGTAGGATAAAACAAATCACTTGGCAAACTAATCATTCCCAATAAAGTATGCTTTTTTAAAAAATCGTTTCTCCAAAGAGCATTATCATCATCTGCAAAAATACCTGATTTTACAACAACTGCCATCACCCCCAATGCTTGTAATGACTCCATTGCTGTATTAATAAAATCTCGCTCTGGCTCCTCTTCTTGTGAAAAAGGAGGATTTAGCAACGCCTTAGTAAATCTATCTTTAACAGCGTTCATACTACTTTCTTCAAAACAACTTGCATTTTCTATATGACTTTTCCCATCACCTCTAAAAAACATATTTAATGCAGCTAAAGCCCATACTGTTGGATTTGTATCGAAACCATATAAAGACTCCCTTATGACATTAAATGGAATTCCCATTTTTGTATATGAAGATAACATCCTATCAAATGCCGCTACTAAAAATCCTCCAGAGCCACATGCTATGTCAATAACTTTATCCTTTGCGCTTACGTCAATTAGCTCTGCACAATATTTTGTTATATGTCTTGGGGTAAAAACAATTCCTAACGAATTATTATCATATCCATATCGTATAAACGCTTCATAAAGTAACCCAAGAAAATCTGTATCTGTTTGTAAAATTGATCTAATATTGAGCATTTTCAAGATAAAAATTATTTTTCCCATTTTAGGAGCTAAACGAGCATAATCAGCTTTTGTCATTTTCAACGTCTCTATTAACTGTTTTTTCTTACTTTCTTCAAAATGGTCAGTTGAACGAATCGCACATTCTACTAATTTATTTATAGACTCCAATTCTTTTCCATCTCTTAAATCTATTTCACCTTGATATAAAGCTGTTATTACTGCCCCTAAAACTTTTGGTCTTAATGAGGGTTCAATTTTTGCAGATCTTAATATTGATGATAACTCTATAGCTGTTGAAATATAGTCTGATATTTTAGGTATTGTAATTTCTGTAGTACCGTTATTTGTAATAAATGCATTATCAATTTCTGCAACACTTGGAAAACTGGTTAATACAAATCCCCTAGCTGATAAATCTATCCATTCTATACCATTATAAAACTTGGTTCTAAATGAATAACCATTATCTTCTTCTCCAGCTACTCCAACTGCAATATTAACAGTATATTTACCATGTTTATTTATAGCATCTGCATAATCAACCGCTTCAGATATCGCTGTATCAATCTTATTCTTTTCATTCTTTGCTTCGACAACTATTAAAGGTTGATAATTTCTACAAACCAAAAAATCTGGTTTAGTTTTACCAAGTCCCGAATCTTTAAAAAAATCTTCAATTTCTTGCTCTTCTAAGAATTGACCTCCTTTTTGGGGATGCCTAACATCCCATCCTTTTTGAGTTGCTATCTCTCTTACTAGATATCTACACCTTGACTCTGCTCTTTTGGTTTTTGCCATTGTTCTTCTCTTCCTTTTTCTGCCTTATTTTTAATTCCACTACTCGCTCTATAGTCTTTACAGATTTACTGTATATAATGATTTTCTATCTCAATTAGTTAACTCTATATTGTAATTACTCCATTGACTTGTATTGTATCATATCGGAACGTCTTTTAAAAGTTGTAGACTCGTTGTAAAACACTCTCCTTCTATCTCAGAATTCGCATAAAATAAGGGAATTTAAGAAAAATGACAACTCCTGCCGTGGCAGATAAATAGTATTTTAATCATATTTTTTACATCCCTCCATTTCCAGCAGCACGACAAACTCATCATAATATTTCGTATGATGCTGTACCCTTTCCCACAATTCCTTCAAATCAGAGGGATAAACGGTTTGTCGTTTTTCTCGAATGTCTGCATAACGATACTGACAAATCAGGTCTTTTCTTTTTGCAGTATTTATTCGCCTGACAATAGCAGACGACGCATTTTTCTGTCTTTTTTGAATATTACCAAATTTAACTTCTGCAATCCACAATTCATTAGTCGCAGTTTCAAACAAAGCAACATCGTATTCCTTTTTAAAGCTTCGTTTTTCCATATTAAAAAATGGCGAAGCAGTTAAAAATCTGCCTTCAAGTTCCAGAATAACACGTACAAGAAGTTCACCAATCATACCTTTTTTACGATCTTCTGAAGCATCTTTATTAGTTTTATATCTCTTTACAAACGCTTTCACCATTTCCCTGTAGGAATATACTTTGAGCGGGGATTGAGCCATCAATTCCATGTTGGATCTACCCTATTACGAAAACTGTAATTTTAACATACCTGATAAACTTTCAAAATCATATAAGAAACCTTCTTATGCAACCTCTTTATACCTTGTATATACATACTCATATATCTTCTGACGATATCCGGATATACTTACCTCGTCATAACATTCCGGCAATTCTGCCCAGAGTGTATCACGAATCAGGTTATCGACAGCTGCTTTCGTTTCCTGTTTATCCGTCCAGTGGTCAAATTCAGATATCTTGCCTTTAATTTTATGAAGTAAATCTGTCGCAACTTCTTTCAATTTTTTAATATCGCTCTTACTTAAATCTTCACGGAATAGCATATCATAGAAAGAAAGCTCTTCATCACTGAAGAATCCTTCTCGAACATATCTCTGCTCTTCCTGATTCATTTGATTTGCCAAATCCATCAGATCCATAAATGTTTTTTCGATAGTTGCACGATCCTGCTCACTATTATAATCATCAATAATCTGCTGATAACGTTCATAATAATTGATTCGGTCAGGATTGCAGAACATCATTCTGTCCAGTTTCTGCTGAATCACTTCTTCTAAGTCTTTTAAAACCAGATTCTTTTTCTTTACCTTGGCAAATTCTCTGCGCAATAAATCAAAATCAATCGCACTGATATCAAAACGGCGTGACTCTTCCCGCACCATTGACGGCATATGCTGAATTTCAACATAAGAACTGATAATCGCATTAATTTCTACCAGCAACTCTGTAGTATTGATATGTTTACGCTTTTTCTGCAGCTCTGCATAGATAGCAGCTATTGCCTCATATTCTTTTCTAGTGTAACCGGTAATATCACTACGATCCGTATATTTCATCAAGCGATTCAGTTCAGATGCATATGTTGTAAAAGTTTTCTTATCCTCAATCGTTCCACACACCGCATTTGCTGCTTCCTGCAGATAGGAAAGTTTCTGAAAATCATATGCATCAATCAGCATTTGCAAATCAAAGTCATTCTCTGCCAAAAACAATTTTGCTTTTCCGATTGTTTCAATAATACGGTTAATCAGTTTCTCTTTATCTACTGTTGGATCAACACCACCATTACCGCTAACATTTGCCGTATAATCAGCAAGGGCCTTTCTGAGTGCTTTAACAATGCCAATATAATCAACAATCAAACCGTTGCTCTTTCCTTCTGAGACACGGTTTGCACGAGCAATTGTCTGCATAAGAGTATGTGCTTTCAATGGCTTGTCCAAATACAGACAGGACAGACATTTTACATCAAAGCCGGTAAGCCACATCGCACATACAAACACAACACGCAGCGGATTCTTGGAATCCTTAAATTCCTTATCCAGTTCTCGCTTTTCCATTTTTGCGCGGTGATACTTAATATCCAAGTTCCACTTTTTGAAGGTCTGGATTTCATTCTGTTCCTGACTGATTACCACAGCCATCTCCGTTTCCTGCATCCACTTCAGCTTGCGTTCCAACTCCTGTGCTTCCTGCTGAGTAACAGTTTTTATTTTAGCCTTTAATTGCTTTATTTCTTCTTTCCAGTATTCCTGTACATAGTTGTACATACGGACACAAGTCACTTTATTCAGACAAACGAACATAGCTTTGCCGCTTGTCCACAGGTCTGAATAATGATTTACAAAATCTCTCGCAATGGATTTTAACCTTGGTTCTGCTGTCAGAAGATGAATTTCCTTTGCAAATTCTGCTTCCAATTTATCCTGTTGGTCAACGTCAAGGTCTGCATTTTCAATCGCATCCAAAATCTGCTCTGTAATTTCCGGATTATGTAAGTTAAGAATTTTCTCGCCACGATTTTCGTAGTAAAGTGGAACTGTCGCACCATCCTCTACTGCTCTTTTAAAATCATAAACCGATACATAGCCACCGAAGGTACGGGCTGTAATATTGTCACTGGACAGCAAAGGCGTTCCGGTAAATCCAATACGAGCTGCCGTTGGCAACAGTTTCATCATATTGTCAGCAAAAATACCATACTGGCTCCGATGCGCCTCGTCAGACATAATGATAATATCGTGGTCTGGATATATCGGTTCTAAATTTGGCTTATTAAATTTCTGAATCAGAGTGAATATAAAACTCGGATTACCTTTTAACTTCTGCACCAAGTCCTCACCGCTGGCAGCTATAAACTGTGAGGACTTATTCTTTCCAAGAAGGCCACAATTTTCAAATGTATCACTAATCTGTGAGTTCAGTTCTTCACGGTCTGTCAGAATGACAAAGGTCGGTGAACCCTCAAATTTTCTGCGTATTTTTTGTGCGAAAAATACCATAGAATAACTTTTACCAGAACCCTGCGTATGCCAGAATACACCCAATTTACCATCATTCAGTTTTCTTGCAGCGTAAGCTTTCATAGCTTCATTTACACCAAGGTACTGATGATTACGGGCAAGAATCTTTGCTGTACGTCCGCCGGAATGGTCAAACAGAATAAAATTTTCGAACAAATCAAGGAAATTTTCTTTCTTACAAATACCACGAAGCATGGTTTCAAGCGCAACACTGCCCTGGTCTTCTTCCGCAAGACGTTTCCACTCATGGAAGAACTCATATTTACTTCCGAGAGTGCCTACTTTAGCTTCTGTTCCGTTAGAAAGCATAAGGAAAGCATTGTAATAGAACAGATGTGGAATGGTATCCTGATAGTCGGTATAGTTATCATCATATGCATTCTGTACATCCACGGTATTCTTTTTCAACTCCACAAACAGCAATGGAATACCATTTACAAAGCCAACAATATCCGTCCTTCTGCGGTACAAATCGCCATGAATTTTCAGTTCTTTGACAGCAAGAAAATAATTGTTGTCCGGATTCTGAAAATCGATAACCGCTGCTTTCTTTGTTTCTGTTTGCCCATTCGGTTTCTTTACCGTAACCGAAATTCCGTCACGAATCAGAAAGTATTTCTCCTCATTTACCTGCAAGAGGGATGATGTGGAAAGTCTGTTTTCCAAAACCTTCTGAGCTTCGGAAATCTGATTATCGTTCATCCATGGATTCAGTTTTTTCAAAGCTTCACGAAAATAACGAAGCAACAATATCTCGTGATAACTTTCTCTGCCGAAAGTGCCGTTTTTCCCTAAAATTTCTGTATTGTAAGCAAACCGGACATCCCAGCCCAGTTCATCACGGAGCAGATTACCGGCACTTTCTTGAACTAATATGTTTTCGGAATAATCGTAGCTCATAAATTTAACCACTTCCTTTATCTCATCATATCTAAAGTCTCTACAAACTTCTTCAAATCTTCATAATTTCGGGAAATCACGTCATACGAATCCCCTTCAACATGTTGAATTATAGTGTTTTTATTTTTCTCATGCATCCAATACCACGTAAAGATTATTGCACCATACAAATTGCCTTTAGCAGGTAAAAGATAACTTCGTGGTTCATCTTCAAAATTACGTCGAGTAGTAAACGAAATTTGTTCAAATTTTTCTTTAAAAAAAGTTGAAAAAACAGGGTTACTTTGTCTTTTTGAAGATGAAAATACATTTTCTAAATTATGCATATCTATGGATTTTTTGAGAAATCCCGCCCCATCATCATAAACAAATATCATTACAGCAAGTATAAGTTCCATGCACATAAAAGAATAATCCTTTTTTTCTTTATAAAGAAGTTTATGTGCAACCGTAACTTTATTTACAATTTGTTCTTGCGTACGAACGTCTATATTCTTAAAAATTGCCTGTAAACATTCTTCTACAGAATCTTCAAATTGAAAAATATTTCTATCGAACATCTCTATATAATCGGCATACTTTTCTGTTATCATTTCTGATACAGAACCTTTATCTAACTTGATTTCAAAGCTGATAAATTTCTCGAGGTATTTCTCAGGGTTATCAAATCCAAACAACTGCTTTACACTTGCCAGTAGCTGCGATTTATCAATTGCAATTATGGTAATAATATTTCTCTGCTCTTCTGTCAAATGGTGAAGTCGTTCCAACACTTTTATTGCATATTCAGGTATGCACCTATCTAATTCATCAACAATAATTACAACTGTATAATCGTTTGCTATTTCTTGAATAAGATTTGATAGCTTACCTATGACTTTGTTAAGTCCTAAATATGTATCATATTCATGATCCTTCTCATATTTTTCAGCGCCTTCTTTTTCACCTTTTATTACAGTTTCATATGCACTTTGAATATCAAGTCCTGTTTTAGCCTTAAAAGCAGTATTAGCAATCGATAGCAAAGAAACACCTGCTGCTCTAAACATACCAAGAATTTCTTGTTTTGCTTGGCTATCAGGAAACATTTTTGTCTTTTCTTCAATCTCGGATATTATTGCAGAAACTATAGCTATAAGTGGTTCTTCGTAATAATCATATTTCCAACAATTATAGCGTACAATAAAATACTTTTCTCTAACTGTTTCTGGCGATTGAATGGTTTCAAGTTGTTCCTCAATCATGTCCAAAACAAAACTTTTACCTGTCCCCCATGTACCGTTTATAGCAAAACAAGTGGATACTTGATTGTCGGATATATTTTCTATCAAATTGATAACCTGCTCGACAAATGATCCTCTATCAAGCATATCAAGCTTATCCATATTACACCTCAATTTCTCCGCTCATAAGTTTTGGTAATAAGCGCTCACGAGCTTCCGTCGCAATATCACATTGCTTTTGTAATGTTTCAATTTTTTTTTGATAGATATCAAATAAAATATCATACTGTTCCATTATTTCTTCAGTTGGAACTAACATTTCCATATTCATCATAGTTTCCGGTTTTAAATGCAATACATTTACACCATTAGCCAAAGGCGAGATTCTTTTGCTATAGCCACCATAAAACATAGTTGAATACAAAAAACTTTTCTTAACACATAATGGTACTAATTTAACTAAATCCATTGAAAAAGTCATTGTTTCATCTAAATCTGGCACAATTGCTACATGCCCCACCAATCTTCTTTCTTTGGTCATGTCAGTAACACCCATAACAATATCTCCAGCAAACAGTTCTTGGTTCTCTTTGAATTTACCTTCGTATCGTTTTTCTGCATTTCGATTATAACCGCCAAACGCCCTAATGTTTTTCAAGTTAATCATTACAACTCCACCTTCTTCAACCAACTCTTTTGAAGTGTATGATTTACCACGCACATATTCAAAGACACTTGATAATGGCATCATTGCCCATCCCTCTGGCACGCCGTCTACAATAGGAGTGTCTTCATACCCAGGGAAACGCAAATCCACAAACCATTCTTTATACAAACGCTGTGCCGCTTCTTCGAGAAGCTTAATTTGTTTTTGGTTGTTTTCAATCAAATTATCAAAAGATTCAAGGTAATTGCCAATTTTTCTTTGAACATCCAATGGTGGTTTATCTATTATAACTTCTTTAAGTTTTTGCTCTGGCATATGCATTATCGTTGCACCTGTATAATATTGCTTGAGTGCACCTTGCTTACCAGCTAAAAGGAACCAATAATAGACATATCTACAATCCATTTCTTCTTTCACTCTTACTCGATGCAGAGCTTTTTGAATTTTCATATTTGGAAGTTCTTCTTTCCAAATTGCACATCTTCCAGGCTCTCCACCTTCACATATAATCAAATCACCATATTTAATCCCATATCTTTCGTCTTCATCATCTTCAAATCTCATTTCTTGCAGATTCTCCAAATCAAAAGCTCCCCAACGCACATTAACATTAGCAAGATATGGTTTATAGAATCCTTTATTCTTTCTTTTATCCAACATTTTCCCCAAACATGATTCAGACACATCCCCTAATTTCACCTTTTCCCAACTCATACCCCCATCTCCTTCATATTCTTAGAGATGATATCCATTAAATCATTGGATTCTGCCTGCAACGACAAAAGTTCACGATGTATTTCTGCCATTCGTTCTTCAAAATTTACGCCGTCATCTTCCAAAGGTGCTACACCTACATACGCCCCCGGTGTCAGAGACCAGCCTTTTTCTTCAATATCAGCAATAGTTGCAGCTTTGCACAGACCAAGTATATCTGTATACACACCTTCTCCGAATTTTTCATAGAGCCATATTGCCTCTTTTGCAACAATGATTTCTTCATTTTTAGCTGCTATCAGTTCGTCATAATATACCTGCACTCGTTTTTTATCATTTCTTCCAGCGGCTTTCATTTCGATTTTTGCCCGCTTCTGTAAATCTTTCAGTTCTTCTTTCAAAAGGTGAAGCGATTCTTCAAAAGATATAGCCTTTCCAAGTACATTTTTATATTCGGCAATAAGCTGATGATATTTTTCAATCTCGCCACGATACAGCCATACAATAGCATTCAGATTTTTCAGCTGCCATTCAGACCATTCGTTCAATGTACGGTCTACCACTGTATAATAGTTTCTTGCATCAATAAACAGCACTTTGTCCTTTGTTTCTTCTGATTTTCCTTTGTCAAAGAACCATAGAGAGCAAGGCAGGGATTTTGTGTAAAAGAAGTTATTTCCCACGCTTACCATTACGTCCACATGGCCCGTTTTTACCAGTTTTTCACGGATATCCTTGTCTTTGCCCTGGCTGTCCGTAGCTGAGGACGCCATAACAAAGCCTGCACGACCGTTTTCATTAAGATATGAGTAGAAATAGGAAATCCACAGATAGTTACCATTGCTGATTTCTTTGTTTTTATTAACCGCTGGCGTGCCGAATGGGAGACGGCCTGCACTTTCAGCCGACTCCGCTTTTACTTTATCGACATTAAACGGCGGATTTGCCATTACATAATCACAGCAACCGTTCAGATTATGTGCATCATAATAAAAACTGTTTGCCTCATCGCCGGATTTGATTACACCGGTGAGGCCGTGTACAGCCATATTCATCAAACAAAGCTGAGCGTTGTACTCCACCTTTTCCTGTCCATAGAACGTCATAGTATTATTGGCATTCATACCGGAATGATTTACAAAATCGCCGGACTGAATAAACATACCACCTGAACCACAAGCAGGATCCAGCAAAATACCGCTCTTTGGCTCGATAATATTTACGATCATTTTTACCAATGACTTTGGAGTAAAGAACACACCGTCATCAGAAGCAATATTCTTTGCAAACTTATTCAGGAAATATTCATAGATACGGCCGATAATATCGCCGCCCACTTCGTCCAATGCGCTGTTATTGAATATACGAAGAAGCTCTGACAGTATTTCATCAGAAAAATCTGTATAACTTTTCGGAAGGACACCGGTGAGCTGCTCACTTTGTTCTTCAATCAACTGCATCGCATTATTAACAACTTCACCCAGACTGTTCATTGTGTGACCATCTTTGTTCAAAATAGCTGCAGATGCAATATCATCCGGAAGATTCAGCAAATAATCATACTGTGCCTCTTTCGGAAGATAGAGTGCACTTTTCGCTGCAAAGTCACTTGCTTCCAGAGGCATTACACGCCCGCCACGAGAAGGACGATTTTTCAAAATCTCCGTTTCCACCATTTTATATCTGCTATACGCATAACGCAGAAAAATCAAACCAAGCACCGGCATACAGTACTGATTAGAGGTCAGCTTTGAGCCTGCACGCAGCAAGTCTGCCGATTCCCATAATTCTGCTTCTAATTTGCGAATGTTTATCATCAGTTAGTCTCCTTTATTTCCAACCATACTCTTTAGTAATTCTACTTATCATACTCAATCCTGAAATAATCAAGATATGCCTTATATTTATCCTGTGCTGTCAGACAAGTATCGGTCAGATATCCTTTTTCGTTACTCCACTCTTTTAACCCACGATAATAGAACAATTTCAAATTATCATCAATAATAAACGGGACAATATTATATTTTAGGCATTCTTCAAACATAATTAGTCTGCCCACACGACCGTTGCCGTCCTGGAACGGGTGTATCTTTTCAAATTTAACATGGAAGTCCAGAATATCCTCGAAAGTCTTTGTATCTTTCCCATTGTATTCTATCAGCAGTTTTTTCATCTCGTCTGCAACATCTTCCGGCATTGCTGTCGGCACACCGCCAACTTCATTTGGCCTTTTCCTATAATCCCCAACTGCAAACCATTCCAAGCGTGAATCACTGGTTCCGGATTTCAAAATCAAATGCAACTCTTTGATGAACTTCTCAGACAGTGTGGATTTTGCATTATCAATAATCATATCAATACAGCAAAAATGGTTGGCTGTTTCAATCACATCATCCACATTCAATGTTTCATTTTCTACACCGATGGTATTTGTCTCAAAAATATATCTTGTCTGATCGTGAGTCAACCGGCCGCCTTCCATATGATTGGAATTGTAGGTTAAATCAATCTGTGTCTTATGATAAATCCCCCCGGAATATTTACTTTTCTTCTCTTCCCGAAGAATGGAAAGCAACGTTTTTGGCTTATTCTTCTTCTGATTTGCTCGTAAAGGCTTGGTTGCATCTTCCGGTACATTCCAGGTCTTTCCGGTAAGAAACGCCCCCGGAACACGTCCATGCGCACAGTAATTACGAACACTTCTCTCCGATATATCCCATTTTTTTGCTGTCTCTGCAACAGAAAGGTATCGCATCTAATATCCTCCGCCTATCTCAATCTTATATCCTCCAACTCGTTTACAGTTCCTTGGTTTTATATACATAGTAGCCTTCATAGTAATAGCTGTGGTCAATGCCCTTCATATAGATTTCTCTATCACTTACATTGTCTGTAAGAGCATTTTTCAAAAGGAACTTAATTTCTATATCTTTAATCGGGCTGCGCTCCATGGCAAGCAAATAATCTTCCTTATCCACTTTACTCCAGTCAACGACATATCCGATTTCTTTTTTCAGCATCAGATCCAGCCAGATTCTTGTACTTCTGCCGTTCCCTTCCCTGAATGGATGAGCCACATTCATTTCTACATATTTTTCGACAATTTCATCAAATGTGGACTGAGGCATTTTATCAATGCTCTGCAAAGCTGCATCCAGATACATCAATGGAGCAAAACGGAAATTTCCTTTTGAAATATTCACCTTTCGAAGCTCACCGGCAAAATCATATATTTTATCAAAAAGGTATTTATGAATCTTGGCAAGACTTTCAAATGTTCCGGCTTCTAAACTTTCCAAATATCCATTTTCAAACATTTCAACCGCTTTCTGCTTGCTGATTTTTTCTTCTATTCTTGCTAATTCCGCTGAATCTGTAATTCCCAGTTTGTTTTCAATCATTACCCTACCTCACATTCTCACCAAATAATCTGTTTTAATTTCTACACTAAGTATACCATATCATCGGCAATTTTGATACACAAAATCGTTTTATCATTTTATTTTTTGCCGTTTTGGGACAAAATTTAAGCGGAATACCTCTTAAAACATTCCGCTTTACAACTATTATTATCTCCTGAGCCTTTCTCCAGCGTAATAGGGATGAGATTGAACTACAAACAAACCGTTTCAAGACAAGACCTAATTGTCTTATACACAAAAAATGCACAGAAAAACAATCTTATTTTTTTACAATTGATTTTCTGATTATTTTCGATTACTTAAGTTTAAATTCCAGTTCCATCAAGACTCTTTCAAAATGGTATAGTAGTGGCTTTTCCTCTTCGCAAAACCATTGATTTTCCGGGATTTTTCAAGATACCGCCGTGGCAGACAAATAATATATTTAAACTCCTTTGATTGTAGGTTTTCTCTTGATTATTCAGCGCTTTTACAACATTTCATATTCTTTATAACTGTCATATCTCGACATAATTTAACACAAGTTTTCGTCCAAAATCAGAAAAATTGGCTGTAAAACTATGTGTTATTTACAGTTTTACAACTCGCTGTTATACACCTGTATTGTTCATAACAAGATTCATCCGCTTACCCTGTGTTTTGTACTTCTCAATACAATGGGCAGTCTAATATAACAAACTGCGGATGTGGTGATAAAGAATCCGCCTCCTCCTTAACTCTTTGCAAGGTCTTCACTTTCTGACAGCTTCAACAGCCAATCATAGGAATTTCTCTTGTTCTGCAAATGGTTTTTGTATTTCAATCACATACCGGTTTCTCCTTCTTTTCGTCGCCGTGTATTAGCCCAATGACTTCTCATATAAAGAAAACAGCAACTTGAATTGTTTAATCTGTTTTCAAGGGTATGCAAAATTCGCACAAATGCTTTGCAACTTTGTCGGCAGAATACCGCTCAATCATTGGTTTTGCTTTGTCTACCGTTAAATCCCCAACTAATTGTTCTATATTACTCCAAAAAGCAGCAACGTCTTGTTCTGTATGTGGAAGTTCAAATACAGCATACATACCGTCAGGAATTTTCCGAATATCTAATGCTGTATTGGGTTCCCCACTGACTATAAGACCAACATCATACCGCAATTTATCTCGATCGGTATCCGCAGGATTGTCTAAGGCTATTCCCAAAATAATACTGTTAGAATTTAAAAGATTTTCCTTTCTTAAATGTTCCTTGAAATTCTCCATAAGAATTTTATTCTTAAATCCATAGTCGCCTGTTCTCCGCATATATGCGATCGTAACGTCCTTAAATTCTTCAATTTTCAAATGCGCTCCCTCCATATTCAGAATTACTGACTCAATCGTAAGGGCAATTAAAATGATTTTCAACAACTTTTTTAAAATAGGCGCAGCTTTCTCAACCTAACATGTAAAAAAATGAGCCAATAACCACAAGAATCTTCTCTTATGCATTATCGGCTCTGCATCTGGTTCTTTTATAATAAACTTTTCTCACACTGTTATAAAACAATCTCCATGCCGTCATAGGCAAAAGAAACATTTTCTAAGGTTTCTTCCACTTTTTGATAGTCGGCATATGATTTGCCCCAATATTCATCAATGTGCGTAACAATAATTTGTTTTATTCTATATTTATGTTTGATTTCCATTATTTCATCTACAGTAAACATATCATCTTTGAATGGAGCATTTTTAAGAAGATTTCCACCTTTCAATATTCCATCATCAGAAACAAGGCCAACAATTAAAACATCTGCGTCAAAGTATAATTCATTATGCACAAATGGCTTTACATCACAGCAAGCATATATAGCCTTTTTATTTCTATCTGATATGACGTAAAAGGTCATATTTCCACGGTGAGTTTTATTATTGACTAAGTGAATTTCGATATTTCCAATTTTGATATAATCCGTTTTAGTGATGGAAATACAATGAAGAATATTCTGGTAATAATATAATCCGTCTCCGTTCCATGCGTTAATATCATCTACAACCTCAGGCAACGCTATAAACTGTATAGAAGTCCCTCTATCGGCTATGCAGTCATAGCCTAAAGGCTCTACAATACGCATCCCCCTTGTATGGTCTGGGTCTTTATGTGATATAGAAAGATATTTTATCTCGGAAATACCTTGTCTATCGCACGCAACACCAATATCTTCCGGTGTGTCAATGAGCATTTGTATATCTTCAATATAAATGCTTGGCCCCAACCGCTCATACTTTCCTCTTTTTGTGCGTGCTTCCTCACAAATTGGACATTTACAAAAAGGGTTGGGGATCTGAAACATTCCTCCGCTTCCAACTATCTTTAATCTCATATCGGTAAACACCTCCAAATACTTATCTTGTACCTAGAACAAAGCGGACGGGCCCACTTCAGCTCCCCTTCCCCTCAATCTTTGAGGACGCAATCTCACTTTGCGCGCCGCCGCAACACCGCTTTGCGGTGATATTCCTCATTGCTGCGTGCGCATCCTTCGCAAAGCGTTTGTTATAAGAAAGAGTTTTCAGGTCTTTCCTATATCATAAAAAAGAACGAATCATAGCTACATTTTAATGTTGCATTATCGGCTCTGCGTCTTAGCGTCTGGCTCTTTGATAACTGATATATTCAATTTACAAACATTGATTTGTGTCTCCTGCCTGCATTTTGGACAGTATAAAGGAAAATTCCTAAGTATTGTATCAGCCGGATCTTCAAACGCTTCTTATTTCTGCATATAAGACACCATATCCATTCGCCGCCCATTTCAGCAGCCTCTCTACATTTATAATTCAAGCACACATTCAAATGCCAGTGCGAAATATTTTTCTGCGCTTGATAATCCGTATTCAACTAAATCTCGCGGTTCCCATTGAGAAGTATCCAAATTATCGGCCCCAAATAAAAACTGTGCAAAGGGCAGTTTACGGAATTGAGTTACGGCTAAAGCAGCAGCACACTCCATTTCAACCGCAACACAGCCCGCAGCTTTTCGCTCACTGATTAGGGATTTTGTCTCCCTATAAATAGCGTCAGTCGTCCATGTTTTTCCTTTTACATAAGGATAACCACATTTTTTTAAACACTTAATCAATGTATCCACCGATTTTCTGTCAGCTAAAATTTCATCAGCGGCTTCTATATAATGGTAGCTTGTTCCTTCATCGCGGATGGCTGCTGTTGGGACTATGATTTTTCCATTAGCTGCTTCTTCATTTAATACTCCACAACTCCCAAATAAAACTAACTTCTTTGTCCCTAACGCAATGACTTCTTCTATCCCCGCAGCACACGCAGGCGCACCGACCCTGGATAAGAAAAAAGCAATCCGGGTATTCTTATACAATATTTCATAAATAGGGATATTCCCATTTGCAGAATAGAGCCACCCTATCACTTTTACATTTTTTATAGAGGCAAACTTGTTTATAATATTCTCAGAAAATGTAGATACGCATAGCTCCGGAAAATTCGGATCTTGTCTTGTCGTATCTTCTGGGTTGATAAATGCCGCTTCTTCATGTGAGAACTTTCTAAAAACAGTCACCATAATCACCCTCCTAAAAGTGCTTTTTTCACATGGCTGATTAACCGTTCCGGTATATGTTCATCAATTGGCAGTATCGTTGCAAACATCCGCACCCCTTGATAAGAAAAAATAATTAAGTCAATCATTTCTTCACTGTCAACCTTTTTAAATTCTCCTCGTTCCACTCCGTAAGATATGAAATTTTTCCACATCTCTTTGGAATAGAGATATTGTTTAAAAAGCATATTATCATTGTTATCCGATTGATTTTCACTATAAAATTCTAATATTGCTATACTTAAAGAGCCGGAACTATCCAACATTTCTTTTTTGTACCGTTCTAGAATTTCATCAAGAATTATAGGTGCCGGAACTTTATTTTTCATTTTTTCAGAAAGTTCATTGTCTTGTCTGCTCATAAGAGTATCTACAATTTCAGAAAAAATTTGATGTGTACTTTCGTAGTGTCTGTAAAGCCCGCCTCTGCTTAATCCGGTTTCCATGCAAATGTCTTTCATTGTAACATTTTTAAATCCCTTTTCTGCAAATAAAGACAATGCCTTTTCTAAAATAAACCTTTTGGTTTCGTCTCCTTTTTTTCCCATAGTAATCGCTCCATTTTGCGACATTCATGTCGCTAAAATAATTATAAGACACGCGTGTCGCTTTGTCAATTCTAAATTTCCATGCTTTCCTTATATCCATAGACCTGTTTCCTTTAGATAAGCCTGCCGAAAACATTTTTCTTTCATCTGCTCTGACAGAATAGAACTTCTTTCCTGTTCAAAATAAAAAGGAAAGGTCTCTCAGCAGGCAATATATCTTTGGGAAATGCCCTGGCCATTAAAATTTTTTCTGTCTTCCCCAAACCTACGCATTTCTTCAGCTAGGCCTCTTTTATTTTGTACTTTCGATATCCCATAATTGTGCAAACAACTCCCGCAAAAACACTTATAAATAAGACAAGCTGCCAAAAAGCAACCATATCATTTACTGTTTCCCGCATAACCAAAAATAACGGCGTAGCATATATAATGATTGAAATGATTCCGGTTAAGAACATCCTAAGCAATATAGGTATCCCCCAGCATACTGCCGATATAATCACTGCTATAAAAGAACTGCTGCATCCAGCAGAAACACATAATGTAACCGCACACAACAATAATAGCCCCTGCAAATTCAAAAGCAGCAGCTTAAGCAAATATTCCAAAAATTCCTGTTGATATACCACTCTGAGCATTTTGTCCCCTAACACTACCCCAGCCAGATTTTCATATCCATTTAAGCCATAAACAATACCACATAGTATAAAATCAAACAACACAATACCCAAGAAAACAAAAACTGTCAAAGAAAACGCTGCAAAAATTTTTGCTGTAATGTCTTTTCTTTTTCCTTCCTCTGTTGTAAAAATAATTGGCAGCATCTTTATCTGTTCTTCTTCCGCAAACACTGTCGAAATACTGAAAATAATTAAAACACTTCCTAAAATAAGACCAAATTGCAGCATTTCTACAAACACCTGCCATCCCTTTGTATATGCTAAAACAGGGATAATTCCTTCACTTTGGCACACTTGATACATTTCTGATTTTTCCAAAGTATACGTCTGTGTAGGTATTGTTCCAGTTTCCCAGCAGCCATTTGTAAAATAGCGAACAACAAAATCATTTAAATAATTTCCATCTCTCCAGCCTGGCATATTCTCCGTCAATTTCGTTGGAATGCCGTATTTATCAACAATTTCGCTGATTTTTTCATTCGTAATAATCCCTTCAAACTCACTTGTAATCTCCTTGTTTATCTGAACAGCTTCATATCCCACATAAGATTTATCCCCTACTACTGCTATTTCTCCACCAACTTCCGCAAACCAGAAATATAACAGCATCAGCCCTATTGCAGCCAAAATGCCCATTAAAAACACTTTTTTATGACATCGTTTGTAAACTTCCATCTTATACAATCGCATTTTTTCTTTCTCCTGCCCTTTGTGTACATTCAAGACTCGCCCGCGAGTCTTAGCGCGAGATTCGAGTCGGCATTCACCGACATCATTCATCTTCGAATCCCTGCGTATCCTCGCGGAGCGTTTATCAGATAGGGGATTGACGCCCACCACGAATACTAATTTCTTACTCACCACCTATAGAGGCGGGAGTCTTCCCCATCTGATAAAGGTATGCATCCTCCAAAGTCGCCTCTGCATATTTCGCTTCGTTCATCGGCTGAAATTCCGATATAATACGCAATTCCACATTTTCTCCACTGTTTCTTAAATTACTCACAATATACTTTTCATTTATTTTCTGTACTTCTCGTTCTGGAACAACACACTGCCAAACATGACCTTTCACATCATTCATGATCTCACTTTCAGTTCCCTGTCCGATTAAACCGCCACTTTTCAGAATCAAGATACGATCTGCAATATATTCCACATCTGACACAATGTGTGTGGAAAACAATACGATTCTATTTTTTCCCAATGAACTGATTATATTGCGAAACCGTACCCTTTCTTTTGGGTCAAGCCCCGCAGTTGGTTCATCCAAAATCAAAATCTCCGGCTCATTTAAGAGTGCTTGCGCAATACCGATTCTGCGAAGCATCCCTCCGGAATATGTTTTCAGCTTTCTATTTTTCATATCTTTCAAATCGACCAGTTCCAATAATTCTTCTATTCGGCCTTGGACATAATCTGCTGGAAGCGCTTTCAGAGCTGCCATATAATTCAAAAAGCGATTTGCAGTAAATTCTCCATAATACCCAAAGTCCTGTGGAAGATATCCCAATAACCTGCGATAATCCGCCCCCATTTCCGCTATACGGATATTGTCACAGGTTATCGTTCCGTTTGTAGGCTGTAAAATGCCACAAATCAATCTCATCAGCGTTGTCTTTCCTGCGCCATTCTCTCCCAGCAAACCATAAACTCCATTTGTAAAAGTAAATGTAAACTGCCTGACCGCCTCTTTTTCCTTATATTTCTTCTGTACATCCATTAGCTTCAACTCATGCATAATACTTCTCCTTTTTCCATTTGAATGAATAGCTTTTTTATCAGCAATGCAAGCAAGCATCCAAGCACAAAACAGGCCATTGTCCATACTCCAAGCGTAGTCACATAAAAGGCTGCTGGAACAGCAGAAAATACAGTATACCCTAAAGCCAAAAAGACACCACTGCTCAAAAGATAAAAGGGATTCTCCCGTCCAACTTTCGTAGATAAAATTCCCATCGCCACAATATTTGACAGAAGAAATGCTGTCAATACATATAGTCCTAGCTGTATAATTCCAATGTCCCAACAATTTCCCACATAGAAAATAATCAGCAAGAATACTATAAGGTTCACACTCCCCATAATTACCATATACGCTGCAACACATTGCTTTGTATCAAAATAGCAGCTTGCTCCTAATTCTGCCATTCTTCCAAAAAATAATTTATCTATTATGAGAACAGTAAGAAACGCCAAAGCAGAGACTCCTATCATGCAGGATATTATGATCGTACTTCTATCTATTCTAGTCTGCTGTAATAAGAATAATACACCTACTATCAAACAAACAACTACCGCATATATGGAGAGAAATAATTTGTCCACATGCAGAAACTGCCTAAACAAAATCTCTCTCTGATTTATTATCGGTGTTCTCTGCTTTTCCATTTCTTCGGCCATGAGCAAAAGCACTTTTTGCTTTTTCGCTTCCTTTATTCTTATTTGCCTATCTGCCTGTAAGAAAAGCTCTTTCATTTCAGAATTTTTCATGTTCCTCCTCCATCATTTTCTTTAAATGCTGCACTCCTAAACGGAATCTTGATTTTACAGTTGAAACACTGCACCCAGCTATCTTTGCTATATCTTTGAATTTCAATTCTTCATAGATTCGTAAAATGACAACTTCCCTATTTTCCAATGAAAGCTCGTTCAATAGCCTTTGCAAATAAATTGATGTTTCTAAATCCTGTATTTTATCTTTCTGCTCTGGAATTTTTTCAATCCATTCACATTTGCAGGACTGGTTAGATTCCTTTTGTTTCCGAAAAAAGCTGAAGCATAGATTTCTTGCAATTGTTAATAAATATCCCTTTAAATTGTTCCGGCGGTAGGAGGAACCATACTTAATAAATTTTAAAAATGTCTCCTGAGTAATGTCATAAGCCTCCTCTTCTTCTCGAACCATATACAAACAGAATCGAAATATATCCTCATAATATCGCTCTATAATATCCCCCAAAGCCTCTTGATTACCATTGTGAACTTTTTGCACAAGTTCTTTATCTGTCATTGCATTTCTCCCATCGTAAAGCATCTTACATCTTATATAACTATGATAACTCCCAAAAAGTTCACAGTCTAAAAATATTTCATCTGCAAATGATTTCGGAACAAAGTGGGCAAGCCCACTTCAACTCCCCCATCCCTTCAATCTTTGAGGGGCGCAGTCCCACTTTGCGCGCCGCCGCATCACCGCCTTGCGGTGAAATTCCTCGTTGCAGCGTGTGCATTCCTGCCCAGAGGGCTTTTTATTGCATAGGGAACGAGGTTTCCTATGTAATAAAAAAGCAGGAAACCATTTCTGATTTCCTGCCAGACAGCCGCTAGAGAACAAATCCCATTCAGACATACACTCTTGCAGCTATTCTCACATTTTCTTTTCCAAGATACGGTACGCAATAAAACCGACCAGCCATTGAAAGACGAACAGCAAAAAGATCATCACGATTATCCATGCTTCCGCCCTAAACAGCGACAGCATAAATGCCAGGAGCAGCAGTAAAAATGTCATAATCTGATAAGTAATATGGCCTGCCTTCATTCGCAAATATTGTTTTCTCTCGTCAATCCTATTGATGTGAGTTTCTTGTTTTTTTGCTTCATACGCATCCTGCCGCTTCGGGTTTTTCCAGTAAATTATGCGAATGATCTGAGCGGCAGCCCCCGCTGTAAGGCCAATCCCCATAGAAAAAATCATTGTCGAGTAATAGTCGTTTTTTACAAAAAAACTTATGCCCAACAATATAATGCCAATCATAAATTCAACAATTAACGGCTTCATATTTTCCATTTTGATTCCTCCCCGTCACATCTCCCTATCAAACTTAAGGCGATAATAAATTTCAAAACCATGAACAAAGAGATATGCAAAGACAAGCAGAAGTACGGCAATCATGTCTACTCCCATAAGAGCAAAGGATACCATTAAAGCGCCAAAGACGAAAGTCATCATATCAAATGCCTTTCCCTTGGCATTGTTCGCGATCGCCAGGTTGCGCTCATCATTTTTTTCAATATCCAGCTTTTTCTTTAATTCTGGATCGCCATAGATTGCCCGTTCAGAAATCATATTGCCCATGCCATGCCCAAACAAGCCGCACCCAATGCCAATGCAGACATAGGGCAGCGCTCTCATCATCCCCTGCGGATCTCCGCTTGTTTTTATTAAGTATAAACCTACTGCCACCAAGACCAAACCAAAAACGACCGTTGTGTATTTTGTTATCCTAGACTTCATCACTCTTCCTCCTCATAAATAAAGATTTCTTCAATCGTCATATGAAAATATCGGGCGATTTTGAATGCTAACTGAATCGACGGATTATAGCGCCCATTTTCCAAAGAACCGATCGTCTGCCTTGATACTTCCAAGGCATTTGCCAACTCTTCCTGTTTGATTCCCTTTTGCTTACGCAGCTCTTCCAGCCGGTTTTTCATAGAAGCCTCCCTTCTTATGGAAAGTTTGCTTTCCATATTTTCATTATAGCACAGCCGCGCAACATGTCAAGTATACTTTCCATTTTTTATGACAGAGTCTAAAATTGGACGAGCAGAGCAAGAAATATTTCTTGAACGAGAGTTCCGAAAGGTGGAAAATTCGATAACCGGAAGTTCGCCGGACCTAAAAAACAGGAGACCATTACTGATCCCCTGTTCAATAGTACCGCCGTTGGGCACTGGTATTCCCCACAATTTTAGATTATTTGTTTTCATAAAAGGCTTCTATTGCCTTCACAAAAAATTCGGAAGCTCCTTCACCATATTTTTCATCTATTATGGGCTTTATTTTTTCGTTGCGATAGTATTGTGCCTGTGCCAGCATAAGCCCTTTCTCGCTTTTTATCTGCGATAACTGTTTCATCACAAATCCATATTCTCCGACCACCTCCTTAACCTCAAAGGAAGCTGTGTCACATTCCTTCTTTGCGCTTAGTTTTTGCAGAACCACCTCCACTCGTTTGTTATAACTTTCTGCCACTTCCTTGCTGACAGGATTGTTTGCAGCTGACAAGAAATTTTCTTTTCCGCCATACCACTCAACAACCTTTGCATAACCTTTCTGCATTTCTTCTGATGAAAGTGCCTCCATATAATGCTTTTTCCATTCTTCAATACTTCCGAACTCTTTCACTGCAAGATTTCTCATATTAGCCGGCATATGTTCAAACATGGTTTGAAACATCTCTTCCATTTCTGTTTTACTGAAAACCGCAAAATCCATTTTATTCTCTCCTTTCAGAATGTCATCAATGCTGGAAATCAGACGTTCCATACGTTCTTTTTTTGCAATCAGCATGTTTCGCTGCATCTGCAAAATCTGATTTCTTTTCAGAACCGGGTTGTCCATGACAGCTTTGATCTCTTTCAGAGGAATATCAAATTCACGGAAAAATAAAATCTGCTGCAAGGTTTCCAGAGCCTTATCGTCATAAAGCCGGTATCCCGCTCCGCTTTTTTCCGTCGGCTTCAATAATCCGATCTCATCATAATAGTGGAGCGTGCGTACGCTGATACCTGTTAAATCTGATATTTCTTTTACTGACCTCATAACTGCTGACCTCCCTTTTCTGATATATTCACTCTAATCTATGACGCCCCGTGAGAGTCAATAGGGAAATTTAAATTTTCCTGTTATGGAAAGTACGCATCCATTCATACTATGTCATCCATCCGCAGCGCTTCAGCCAGGTTGCATTTCATTATTTTTCTGCCGCCCATGCAGTAAGCCAGCGCTACAAACACAAAAATCCCCAAAATAAACACGGCGGCAGGAAGTATGGGAGCTTTTGTCAGAAATTCCATTGGATTTAAGCAGCTTGCTGTTATCATAAATCCTACAGACAACACAGTAAGCGGCAGCGTAATCAAGAGCGGCCGTCCTGCAATCACAAGAGCTTCAATGAAAAACATTTTTCTCACACCTTTCGGTGTCATGCCAATAGACATATATCTTGCGAATTCTCTGTTTCGCTGGCGTATAAAGCCTAAAGTATTGGAAAATACATTTGCAATTCCGATGACAGCGAGCAGCACGCACAAAGCTCCGATCATTATTTTATATCCATTCACCATTTCTTCGTTGTCTCTTCTCTCCTGAACACGGTTTTCCATCTCAAAGGTAAAATTATCTCCTATCATGTCTGAGATTTCTGTTTCGATCGCCTTCAACGCAGACAGCTCTCTGTCCCCTTCCGCTAATACACGAATGTAAGTATCGGCTTCTGTATGGCCAATGGTATTTTCAATCTGCTTCCACGTGGAAAGAGACAAGAATTGAACCAGCGTGTAATTATCATATTCCTCCCTTAAAACCGGCGGCTCCTGCGTATAAGCAAGAATAGGAAGTTCAACGGTTTCCTCCGTTTGTTCCGTATTCTGCAGGACGATGGAATCCTGTTCCTCTGATAAAAATGGGACATATTTTTTGTACCTGAAATTGCTGTTCACGCTGTCCCATATTCGGTTTAGAACAATGCTTCCTGTACTCTTCGAATTTACTCCTATTCTGCGGCAGTATGCCTCAAAACTCTTATCATCCATGATAAGGATGGGAGCATCGACCAGATAACTCCCGTCAACAATACGTACAGAATCCCCTGCAACTGCTTCTACACCACCTAATTCATTTAATCTGTCACTGAAATTTGTTTCCAGAACAGGGCACAGGGCCTCTGCTTTTTGATAGATCACACTGTCCGCCTTCCCTATGCTCTGCACATCGTCTGTCTTTGTAAAATCCTCCAGATCTGTATCTTCTATCGTTGCCATTACGTCCCATGCGTTCTGGTAACGCTCAAAATAAGTGTGATTGGTACTGATCTCAGAAAGCGTGAAAAAACACAGCATCAAGGTAAATCCCATAAACGAAAGTGTCAGAGATATCGCAGATGTTCTCAGAGCTTTTTTCTGCGCTTTTAGCGCACTTCCGGCCAATTCTCCCTCTGCCCCAAATACTAGTGATAAAAATCGGACATTCTTTTTCTTTTTTAAATGCAGTTCTCCGCTGTTTCGTATCGCCTCAATGGGTGTCAATTTGCTTAGTTTTCTCGCCGGCAGCCATGCAGAGATAAAAACGGTCAATACAGCCGCTAAAATCGTAATTCCCAATACCAGCGGATGATAAGTAAAAACCGCTTCATGCCTGCCGACAATTTCCTTTGCAAGCTGATTGACCAACTGTATCGTCCCAAAGCAAAGCGCAGCTCCGATGCCAGTTCCAAGCAAAATCGGCGGAATGCAAAGAATCGCAGCCTCCTGTAATAGACAAGCACGAATCTGTCCCGGTGTTGCCCCTATACTTGAGAAAATGCCAAATTGATGAACACGTGCATCCATAGATACTGAAAAAGAATTATGAATAATTAAAATCAAAGATACACAGACAATCATCAGTACTGCCGCGCAGAATGCCGGCAGCAAAGGCGGAGCCGTATCCTGCGGATCATGAACAAAATATCTCGACAAAAGCAATTCATGATACGATAGGTCTCGGTCAGAGACTCCCAGCTGTTCCGCTATGATCGGCATATCGCGGTAAACTGTCCTTATATTCTGAAAACGAATATCCACGACAAGATTGTTTTCATCAGACAGTTTCGGATTGATAGTGACAGCATCCACGTTTGCGAAATTTTTAATGTCGGACACCACACTCTCATCAAATGTACCGCAAATACGTCCCTGCCAGTCTCCCTCCTCCGAGACAATCCTTTCAATTTCATAATTCCAGAAATTATAAAACAGGCCGCAAAGCCAGGACAAAAACAGCGCAGAGATGAAAGCGGCCACAATGACGGATAAGCTGGACGCCCGGTTTCTTTTGATAAATCCTATCGAATAGTCTCTCCACATTATCTTCACCGACCTTTCCCTAGAAGATACCCTTATGCCACTTGGCAGAATCATGAAAAACGTCAAGGATGATTTTTCCATCCTCTATGGTTATAATACGGTCTGCCTCCAAAGCGATTTTCTCATCGTGGGTAATCAATAGAATGGTCTGATTCAAATTGCGGTTTGACAGCTTCAGCATGTCTATCATTTCTTTCCCGTTCTTTTTGTCGAGATTCCCTGTCGGTTCATCCGCCAGCAGCAAGGCTGGACGGTAAATCAAAGATCTGGCAAGGGCTGCCCTCTGCTGTTGGCCACCCGATAATTGATAAGGAAGAACTTCTAACTTATCAGCAATGCCCAGTGAATTCACAATCTGTTCAAAATATTCCGGGTTGGCTTTTCTCTTATCTAAAATAAGCGGCATAAGAATGTTTTTTCGGACAGTAAGTGTAGGTATCAGATTGTAAAACTGATAAACCAGTCCCACCTTTCTGCGCCGGAAAACAGCTGCCTGTGCTGGAGTTAATGTGGAAATATCCTTTCCTTCTACCATGACCTTGCCGGCAGTTGGCTTGTCCACACTGCCCAAAATATGCAAAAGCGTTGATTTTCCAGACCCGGATGCTCCAACAACCGCCACAAATTCCCCTTTCTGCACTGATAAGTCAATATGTTCTAACGCAACCACCTGATTACTTCCAGTACCATATACTTTTCGGACACCTTCACATTTTAGTATTTCCATGCCGCTTTCTCCTTTCCTGATACAGGCCACAGCCCATAAAGACGTAAATACAGTATAGCAAAGTAAAGTGACATCTCAGTGACTATATATTCTTATCTCGAAACAGGCGCCCCCAGCCTGCAGATTCCGGGCGGTAACTGTCCCGTTCTGCAGTTCAAAGATAGACCTGGCAAGGGCCAATCCAATGCCGATTCCGTTTGATACCGCATATTTCCCCCGGTAAAACCGCTCAAAAAGATGTGGAAGATCTTCCAGGGCAAATCCCCTCCCTTCATCCCATATCTGAATTTCTGCATATAAGGGATTCCATGTATAATCACAATAAACGTGTCCGCCGGAGTGTGAATGTTCCATACAATTTTTCATAAGATTGATAAGAGCTTCCATTGTCCATTCCAAGTCCCCGAAAAATTCGATGCAGCCTTTATCCGGTATGTCCACTGAGATATGTTCCTTCAGCAGCAAATCACTTATGTTTTCAGCTGCAAGATTTAATACTGTATAAATATCAACCTTTTCTTGTTTCAGCAGCAAAGTACCAGCGTCCATCTTGGAAAGCATCAATAAAGCCTCTTCCAGACGGTTCAACCGGTCCAACTGCTTTTTTATTTTTACTGAGTATTCACTGGAACCTTCTTTTTCCATCAACTGAAGGGAAAGAGATGCGGCGGTAATCGGCGTCTTCAGCTGATGAGCAATGTTCGCCAGATTTTCAGCATATCGCTTTTTTGAAGCGACTGCTGATTCCCTGGTCTGATAAAGCATTGTGACTGTCTTATATATCTCATCCTGTAAATGCGAAAAATCATCTTCCTGCGTTTGTATCAAAGTACTGTCAGCACCTATGTTGATATTTTCTAAATACTCTGTCAAATACGCAGCCCGCCTTTGATTGTGCCTATGTATCTTCCGCAGCCCACAGCCAAAAGAAAAGACTAGGATTAAAGACAACAGAAAAAAAGCAAGAAACATACCAGATGGAAATACTTGGTAAAACTCGCCGGCATGGTAGCCATATTTCTCCAAATAGTGATTCCCGTCTATTTCCTGCTCCGTCAGAGTCTGATATTCTTTTAATGCCGTCAGGAAATACTGCTCGCTTTCCGGATTGTTCTCTGCCGCGATTTCACAGAACGCTGAAAGATGTTCAAAAACAAGCTTTCGGTAGGTGTTCAAACCGATAACAGCTATACAGGATAAACACAGAAAAAGCATGAGAATGGGAGCCAAATAAAGTATTCTTTGCTTTCTTTTCCCATTCATATCGTATCCTCCATGCGATAACCAAAGCTGCGAACTGTTTTCAGACAGGTGGGGTTGCACAATTTTTCCCTTAACCGTTTCACGGTAACCGTCAACGTATTGTTATTCACAAAATGACCATGGTTGTCCCAGATCTGTTCTAAAAGCTGGGTTCTTGTAATTGTTTTTCCCTTATTCTCCATCAGCAGCAAAAGCAAATGGTACTCCGACTGGCTCAGGACGATTTCCTTCTGCCCTCTGCTGACCGTCAGCCTCTCCTTATCCAATACCAAATCGTCACAAAATAGTTTGGTCTCTTCGGCTTTTTGGACCCTCCGCAGCAGCGCAAGCATACGAGAATAAAGGACAGTAAGCTCAAATGGCTTCACCACATAATCATCCGCTCCACTCTGAAACCCAGCTACAACATCCTGTGAATCTCCCCTCACCGTCAGAATGATAATCGGCAAATCCACTACTCTCTCCCGAATCCAAAGGCACAAATCCTTCCCTTCCCCATCCGGTAGATTCCAGTCTATTAAAACAAGGGCAGGAATCCAACTTTGTAATGCTTTTTTTACAGCTGTTACGGTTTCAAATATAGCAACTTTACAGTTCTGCCGATTTAAATACTCTTTTACAGAATCAGCAATCGTTTTATCATCTTCTACGTAAAAAACCTCCATCATGGTAATCCTCTTCCTTTCGTCCGGTCATTCAAGGCTCGCTCGCGAGTCTTCCCCATCTGATAAATATTGGTTATCCAACTCACGTGTTTAAAAACGGTTCAACGAATTTTAACCATTCATTTGGCCGATAAATCGCCAGTTCTCCGTGATTGTATCCTTTTGCTTCGTATATCCGGCACGAGGGAACTTTTTCCTTCAATAACTGGGCGGATCTTTTTACACATTTCATTTCCCTTGAGCCATAGCAGTACAGAATCTGTGCATTGGTCTTGGAAATGTCTTCCTTTAACTGATACTCCGCCATATATGTACGGTACATGTTGTAAAGGGTAGTCTTTCTCAGCAAAGGAATATCCTGAATGTAATAGTCTTCTAGTTCTTTTGGAAACCTCATTTTAGGAAACAGACGCAGGAAAAGCATCTGGCATCTGCAAGAAACCCTGCTAAACATTACTCCTCCCAAAAGACGTACCACAGCAGTACAAAATCTTTCTGTTTTAGGCTGCGGATAACAAATACTCCCGTCAATCATCGCTTTCTGAGAAATATCTCCCCTAAGAGAAAGCATTTCTATCACGATCTGTCCGCCTAAAGATACTCCACAGAGCATAAAAAGATGTCCGCCGCAATTTTCGTCTATGTATGAGATCAGCTTTTGCGCGCTGTCCGTCGTAGACACATATTCTGTATGATGTTCCTCCCCATGCCCGTCTAAAGTCGGTAAAATAACATGGTAATCTTCTGATAAAGCTCTTGCCTGTCTTAAATAATTCCACCAGGCGTTTCCACCTCCATGAATCATCATAATGTGCGGATTTGCTCTATTTCCAAATTCGTGAAATTTCATCTATGACTCCTCCTCAAAAATCTCGTCTGCAAGATTTTCCAACAACTTTTTTACCGTATTCTCTATTTCTTCTTTGACCAATAAATCACTGTTTTCAATGCAAAGATGAATAAGCTGTGTAAAATTTATAACGGCATGAAAGTTTATATTTTTCTTGGGTTTGTCTATGTATTTTATATTTTTTTCCATAGAAATCTTTATCGCGTCAAAAGACTGCTTTTTTTCTGCCCGCAAAAGAATCGCAGTTAAATCATCCCTTGATAAATATCGAAAAATATTTTTTTTATCTCTTAAAAAAAAGAAGCTGTACAAGTCTATAAATTCAGCCTTTGTTATTTTCCTGTTGCATTCTAAAAGTTTCCAAAAACGATTCTCCAAGTCACGCTGCGCATCCTCCATAATCGACAAAATTAGAGCCTCTTTTGAATCATAAAAATTATAAAATGTACCAGTTGATATCCCAGTAATTTTCGCCAATTCTCTGATGTTGAGCTGTTTGTAGCCTTTTTTACACATTAAATCAATACAATTTTGTTTTATGCTTTTATATAAAAACTGTTTCTTTGCGTCCGAAAAAATTTTAGGCATACTCTCTCACTTTCTGTTCAAGACTGGCTCGCAAGTCTCGGCACGGGACTCGAGTCGGAATTAACCGACGCCATTCATCCCCGAATCCCTGCGCATCCTCGCGGAGCGTTTATCAGACAGAAGATTAACACCCGCCACTGGTATTAATTTCTCGTTCACCGCCTATAGAGGCGGGAGCCTTCTCCCCATCTGATAAAATGAACATTTTATTTATATGTTCATTTTATCACCTTCTATATTTTTTAGCAAGTATATTTCCTCACCAGAAACCGTCTCCAAAAGGTCTTGTTACTTACACATAAACGATTCCGTAAAGTGTTTTGTCACGAATATCCCCCCAAGATAAATAAGTAAAATTCCACAAGTAAGCGGAATTGGATTTCGTCCAAGAAGTTTACCCCTTTCCTCTATCTGGTGTGGTGCCGCAGTTAGCTCACGGCATTGCCGTTTGCTGTCTATTTCCCGTCAAGTGGTGCTGTGTACCGATGGAGCGCGTCTAGCATGAACCACAGCGGAGCGTGCGATTCATGATTACTTCTTCACGTAAAAAGCCCGCAAAGACCATAAATTAAGCCTTTGCGGGCTTTTGAAAAATAATCAAAAACCTGTATTAAGTTTATTTAACTTTCGATATTGAGTGGGAGATACCGAGTAATATTTTTTAAAAACCCTGCTGAAATAGTTGATATTCTCAAACCCACATTTTAATGCGATTTCCGTAATATTGCAATCCGATTGCTTTAGATAATAAACGGCTTTGTCCAAACGGATATGATTCATATAATCGGTAGTTGTTTTTCCGGTCAGTTGCTTAAAGGTACGGCAGAAATGGTGAACGCTAAAACCGATCGTCTCCGCTAATTGAGACAATGTTATCTTTTCACAGTAATTACTCTCTATCATTTCAAATACTGGCTTAAATCTTAGTAATGTATGCTCTCTTTCTTCTAACTCTGTCTGTGTCAAGATATGCTGGACATGACATCTCAGCAGTCTGACAATTAAAAAATATATACCTCCCTTTACAGCCAGCTCGTAACCGATTTGTTTGTTATAATATTCTTCCAGAACTTTTTTCACTATTTCCAAGAGCTCTGTATCACCAGCTATGAAATTGTGAAATTCAATTCTATTTAAAGTGATCGGGGCCAAATATTTTGCTTGCAGCAAGTCTTCATGATTACTGTACAAAAACGCGGGCTCAACTCTTATTGTGTAAAAAACCAGATTATCCGAAGTACTTTCCAAATAATGTAATTCGTTGCAGTTCACAACTGCTAAATCTCCCTCCTGAACCTCAAAGCAGTTTTTCCCGCACTCTAGTTTTGCTGTCCCCCTGATAAAATAGTATATTTGCAGATGCTCGTGCCAATGTCGTGGAAAATTCTGCCCGTTTTTTATGTCATCCTTCTCAAAAATATCCACAAAACTTTCTTGACCTTCTCTGTTAAAATAATTATCTCTATTTTTCATACTCTCAGTATACAAAGGCTACTCACAGTCGTAAAGAATAAATTTTACGTCTTTTCACGTTACGTGTGACAGGTACAGATGTGTACATACTTTTCTTATATCAAAATTGTACTAATAAACAGCAATCCAGTTGTTGAATACATCCTAAGACATGTCTATTATTAGGATGTCGAAAGCTTCCACACGAGTCCTTTCACTCTTCCACATAAGTACTAAAAAGGAGAAAAAGTATGAACGGTAAATCATATAAAACTGATAACAAATCCAACAATATTGTCCTAATTGTGGTAATCGCAATGACTTTTATGGCTACCTTAGACTCAAGTATTGTAAACGTTGCGCTGCCAGTGCTCTCCCATCAGTTAAGCGTACCCATCTCTTCCATTGAGTGGGTAGCTGCCAGTTATTCCATGATTATATGCTCAACTATATTGTTCTTTGGACGATTAGGAGATATCATCGGTAAGTCCCGTATATTTCACATCGGGACAATTCTTTTCACACTCGCTTCCCTGTTGTGCGGACTGAGCACTTCCTTTGCCATGCTGATAGCATGCCGCTTTTTACAGGGCATAGGCGCCTCTGCCTATATGGCCAATAACCATGGAATTATCACCGAATTATTTCCAAGGGAAAGTCGTGGAAAAGCGTTGGGGATTCTAGTAACTGCCGTCGCGATTGGAAACATGGTAGGCCCGTCTGTCGGAGGGATGATCTTATCCGTTTTTCATTGGAATTACATTTTCTATGTCAATGTTCCATTTGGCATGATTGTCTTTTTACTGGGGATAAAATTTTTGCCTAGAGGGAGAAAAAAACAGGAAAAATTAGATATAGCCGGTTCCATCCTGCAATTTATGACAACGCTATTGTTTTTTGGTTCCCTTATTTTGTCCCAGCAAATAAGCATATTCCATCCATATATCACAGCAGGCATTACCGCCTCCATTATTTTAGGTATTATTTTCGTTTACGTAGAAAAGAAGAAGAATGAACCGCTCTTGGACGTAAAAATATTCAAAAGTATCAAATTTTCAGCGAATTTAGGCTGTGCACTGACCTCTTTCATCTGTATAGCCTCTTCGAGTATCTTAATCCCCTTTTATCTGCAAAATGCTTTGGGATTAAGCCCTTTTTGCGCTGGTTTCTTCATGATGCTGCCTCCTCTGATTCTAGCTGTCTGTTCTCCGGTATTCGGGGGCATTTCTGATAAAAGAAATCCGGAAAAAGTGATCTTTGTCGGTCTGCTGATACTAAGTCTTGGATTCTTCTTAATGTCACAGCTGATGGAAACATCGTCTGTTATCTTTTTTGCGGTATTTGTCTCCACAATGGCGGCCGGGCAGGCCATTTTTCAGCCTGCCAACAATGCTCTGATTATGTCAACATGTCCCAAAAGTAAGCTCGGCATAGTCGGCAGCGTAAACTCTCTGGTGAGAAATTTAGGTCAGACTGTTGGAATTACATTATCCACCACTTTGTTATACTCTTTCATGAGTAACAAAGCAGGCTATAAAGTAACCGACTATATTGCCGGCCGTGATGATGTGTTTATCTATGGTATGCGGCATGTCTACCTGATTTTAGTCGCCATTTGCCTGATCGGTGCCTGCCTGACAGGGGGCAGATTACTTTTAAAAGCAGTTGGCAGGTAAAATTTAGAATAAAAAATAAAATAGTACTGATATGCTTTTATCACTGCTATAATATTTGGCATTTCCTACAAGGTAACCCCTTGTTTCCAAAGTGTAAACTCGAAAAACCCAGCTTTCTCCGATTTCGTTTTTCTCCCCTCTGCCACCTGTACCACATACTGAAAAAACTCTGTGTCCAGATCTCGCACCTGTACTTGTTCCAGACAGCTTCCTGCATTAAAATCAATCCAGTTTTCTTTAAATTGGCTCAATCCCGAATTGGAAGCGATTTTTATCGTTGGAACCCCCGCACCCATAGGATTCCCCCTCCCTGTGGTAAATAGAATTAACTGTGCTCCTGACATCACAAGGGCAGATGTGGACACGATGTCATTACCCGGCCCCTGCAGTAAATTCAACCCGTTTTGTTTCACTCTCTCCGTATATTGCAGGACATCTGCGACCTTACTACCTCCACCTTTTTGAATACATCCAAGACTTTTATCTTCCAGTGTTGTAATTCCCCCCATTTTGTTTCCCGGTGATGGGTTTTCATACACCACCTGTCCATGATCTGTATAGTACTTCTTAAAGTTTTGGATTAATTCCACAGTATTTTGGAAAGTCTGTTGATCCTGGCAACGGTTCATCAGTATGGTCTCCGCTCCAAACATTTCTGGAACTTCCGTGAGAATACTAGTCCCCCCACATGCAACCAGATGGTCTGAAAATCTTCCCACCAAAGGATTCGCGGTTAACCCAGATAGTCCATCACTACCTCCGCACTTCAATCCTACAACCAATTTTGAGATAGGAACCAAGCTTCGTTTGAAGCCAGCCGCATAGGAAATGAGTTTCTTTACCAGCTCCGCACCCTGCTGAATTTCGTCCTGAACTGCTTGGCATTCCAAAAAGAAAACTCTCCGGGTATCGTAATCTCCCAGAACTTTCTGAAATTCACCGATATTGTTATTTTCGCATCCGAGTCCCAATACCAAAGCAGCTCCTGCATTCGGATGTCTCACCAATGCCGCCAATGCTTTCTGCAAGTTTTTATGATCTTCTCCCATTTGACTACACCCATAAGGATGTGAAAAGACTCGAATTCCATCTACTCTCCCCTCTGCACAGTGCTCCGTCAAATCTCTGATCTTATTTGCAATGGAATTTACGCAACCCACTGTGGGCACAATCCATATCTCATTACGTGTTCCCACGCTCCCATCTGTTCGCAAATATCCTTGAAAAAATTCCTGCTTTCCCACCGTTTTAGCCTCAAAAGCTGGACAATATTCATAACTTTTATTTTCATCAAGTTTTGTCCGCATATTGTGAGTATGTATCCACTGTCCAGAAGAAATATTTACTTTTGCTACTCCGATCGGATAGCCATATTTCACTATCTCTTCTCCAGCCCGGATTTCTTTTATTGCAAACTTATGTCCCTGCAAAACTTTCTCCTGCAGAATCACATATTGGCCATCAAGTAGCACTTTTTCATGCCGTTCCAGATTTTCCAAAGCCACGGCCACGTTGTCCCCGCTTTGAATCTGAATCACTCTCTTTGCTTGTTTTCTAAAATCCAATCCATCGCACCTCTCATTCCCCGATCACAGATCTTCTCCAAACTCTTCACCACCAACGGCAAAAAACCTGGAATCAGCGACAAATCCCTCCCCCATAACCAGGAGCTTTTTGCAATCTGATACGCATAATCTTCCATACTCTTCGAACTATTTTGAGAAAAAAATCCCAAGATATCTTCACTGTCACAGACATAATAAGGAGTCCCTTCCCGATAAGCTCGAATCTTTCCTTCCATTATAAGATCTCCTCGATAAAATTGCAAAAGTGCCGCAAATGAAAAAACGGCAATCAACGGTACATACCCAAACCTCTTCTGGAATTCCAGCACTGTGGGCAGGACTCTCGTCCTCCATTTTGACACACTGTTCAATGAAATTGCCAATAACCGGTGATCGATAAATGGATTTTTAAACCGTTCTATAACTGCTATAGAAAAATTCTGCAAATCCTCTCTCGGTAAATCAATCGTAGGAATCACTTCTGTAGACAAAAACTCCTCCACGTATCGGCAAATCAGTCCATCTTCCATACAGTCCCGAACGATCTCATATCCCATCAAATAAGCAGCCATTACCATGGAAGTATGTGCCCCATTCAGAATTCGAACTTTTCGCTTTTTATAAGGAATATGGTCCCTACAGATATGAATAGGCAAATTTACTTCGTCCAGCTTCAATTTTTCATTCAATGACTCCGGTCCCTCAATTACCCAAAAGCCAAAAACCTCTGCTGTGTCTATCAGCTTATCTTCATACCCATTTTCCCTGTTCAATCGTTCACTCTCACCCATTGGATATCCCGTCACAATTCGATCTACCAAAGTATTACAAAACGTGTTTGCCTCCTCAATCCATCGAATAAATTTCTGAGAAAGTCCCCACTGCTTCGCATAAGCCAGTACGCACTTTTTTAATTCCGTCCCATTATTTTCAATCAACTCACAGGAAAGAATCTGAAATCCTTTTTCTAGATCTCCCGCAGTGACTAGAAATCTTTCATATAGAAAGCGAGTAAGTTTTCCCGGAAAACTACTCTGAGGACAATCTCCAAACTCACATGCAGGATCGTATCTAATTCCCTGTTCCGTAGTGTTTGTAACAATAAATTCCAGCTCTTCATTCTTGGCACATTCCAAAAAACTTTCCCACTCTCTGTAGGGATCAATACATCTTTGGACACTTTGAATAATTCGTCTTTCATTGATTTTTCTTCCGTCCTGGATTCCTCTGAGATAGAGCGTATACAAACCATCCTGTGCATTAATCTTATCACTCGATCCTTGCATAATTGGCTGAACCATTACAATTTTCCCACAAAAATCCGTTTTCTGATTTAACTGATCTACAAAATCTTCCACGAATCCTCGCAAAAAATTCCCTTCTCCAAATTGAAGAATCTTTTCTGGAACATCTCTGTTTTTCGCATCATCATATCCAAGTTCTTTCAATCTCTTATAACTTAAAAGCTCCATGGCAAATTCTCCTTATATAATTGTGGGAAACACCCAAAAGGTGTTTCCCTGATTCACATTCCTGTTATTTTCGACTATCCTTTGCACACTGAATCGCTTCATCTAACACGGAAATTCCTTCTCTCAAAGCTTCCTCTTCTATGATTAACGGTGGACACACCTTAATTGTCGCTCCACTTCCTACTGGTGCAAAAAATAGGAGTCCTTTTCTGAATGCCGCTTCCACCACATCATGCGCAAAATCACAATCCATCTGTTTTGTCTTTGTTTTCGTAAATATGATGCCCCAGACTAGACCTACGCCATTTACACGTCCAATGACATCTTCATGTTTCCTCTGCAATTCTCGCAAAAGCCTTTCACAAAGATTCCCCATTTTCTTTGCATTTCCGGCTAAATCCTGTTCGACAATATAATGGAGATTTGCCAATGCTGCTGCGGAACAGACGGGATTTCCCGAATGGGTACTGGTCATCTCATTTGGCCCATACAGATTCATCACATCACTTCTTCCTATAACACATGACAATGGAAGAGAACTGCTAATCCCTTTCCCGCAACAAATCAAATCTGGAGTCACCTCATAGTGCAGAAATCCAAAAAGTTTTCCTGTACGCCCAAAACCTGCCTGCACTTCATCAAAAATCAACAGAATGTCATGTTCCGTACAAAACTCTCTCAACTTCTTGACAAACCCTTTTGGCATCAACTGAACCCAGCCTCCTTGAAATGTCTCAGTCATAATACCCGCAATTTGATTCGGTTTTATGCCCCGCACCTTCAAAGCATTTAAAAACTCATCAAAACACGCTTCATCTGAATACAGCGGATTCTCCTCGTCCGCCCAGTCATACAGAAAAGCATTAGGAAAGGGAACCTGCTGCATATCCGCATCTTTATTCACAATCCATTCCTTCCCGCCTTCTGAGCCACCAGCCATCTGGGAACCTAACGTTCTCCCATGGAAAGCATTCTGGAACCCAATAATGGTTATCTTCTCTTTTCCCCCTTTCTGAATCCCATATGTTCTGGCCAGTTTTACTGCACACTCTGTAGTTTCTGCCCCAGTACTCAAAAGAAAAACCCGATTATCTGGTATTGGTACCATATTTGATATGTATGCTTCTAGTTCTCCTCTCTGCTTCGTCAAAAAACAATAAGAATGTAAAAGACCATTCTCCGCTGTCTCTATGATCGCCTCCTGAACTTTTGAATTACAGTGTCCGGAATTTGCCACTACCACCCCGGAAGAAAAGTCAAGCCAGCAATTTCCTTCTCTGTCATACACATTCACCCCCTTGGCATGATCCCATAGAATCGGGGGTTGCCCTTGCATAGAAACGGGTTCGTATTTCTCTGCCAGCTCAAAATACTTCGCTGCTTCCGGTGTGGGAATTTGTGTTTGAATTCTGCGGTACTTGGTCTCTACAGGCTCAACATCCACTGGAATCATTGAAAACTTTTTAGACATTTATCCTACCTCCTCTATCAATTTTCATCCTACCATCGCCTCAAGTAATTGAGTTTTTACCACACTTCTCTTTGAATTATCAAATTCTTCTACAAATTGTCCTTTTTTCATAACTAAAATCCGATCGCTCAAATTTATTAGCTCTTCCAGTTCATCTGAGATCAGAAGGATAGCCGTTCCTTCCTCTGCCAGCTGATTAATCAGTTCATAAATTTCATCTTTTGCCCCTACATCAATGCCCCGTGTGGGCTGATCCATAATCAAAACTTCCGGAGAGATCGTCAGCCATTTTCCAATAACTATTTTCTGTTGATTACCGCCGCTCAAAGTCTCGATCTCCTGTTCTTGTCCCCTTGCAACTACATGCATATAGTCCATCATGTTTGCCGCCCTCTGACGAAGTTTTTCATATTGAATGATTCCCAACTTCGAACACAATTTGTATGCTGCTACCACCAGGTTATCCCCTACACTCCTTTTCCTTATAATACCTTCTGCTTTCCGGTCTTCCGGAACTAGCACAATCCCCAGTCTCACTGCCTCCGCCGGACTTTTTACGGAAATCTTACTGCCGTGCAGCAAAAGCTCTCCTTCTCTTTTTCGATCTGCCCCGAAAATTGTTCGAACTAATTCCGTCCTTCCGGATCCTACCACGCCTGCAATCCCCACAACCTCCCCTTTACCCACAGCAAACGAGATATTCTGGACCGCAGTCCCATAACCCGTATAATTTTTCACCTCCAAAACCGTTTGTCCAAAAATCATATTTCGATAAAATTTCTTCTCAATATTTTTGTTTTCCCCTACCATCAAATCTACAATTCTTTGAACACTACATTCCTCTGAATTAAGTGTATTGATCTTCTGTCCGTCTCTTAATACTGTGATTCTGTCTGACACACGAAAAACTTCTTCTAGAAAATGGGAGATGTATATAATACTTTTCCCCAACTTTTTCAAACGATCAATCACTCGAAACAATTCTTCTGTTTCTTTAAACGAAAGGGAAGAGGTTGGTTCATCCATAATAATGATCGAAGCATCCATCGCAACACATCTCGCTATTAATACCAGCTGCTGCTGAGCAGGCGATAAATCTCCTGTAATCTCATCTGCCCGAAGATCAAAACCCAAATTATCCAAAAACTTCTGAGTTTCTTTTTGCATTTCTTTTCGTTTCAGAATATGTCCAATCCTGCCAGACGTCATTTCGCGTCCCATATAGATATTACTGGCCACGTCCAGATTGACTACAAGATCTAATTCCTGATGAATCATGGCAATTCCGGCACTCTGCGCATCCATGGGATCTTTGAATTTTACCTTTTTCCCTCTGATCAGGACTTCTCCTTCATACCCCACATAGATTCCGTCAATAATCTTCATTAACGTGGATTTTCCAGCTCCATTCGCCCCCACCAAAGCATGTGTTTTTCCTGCTCGAAGATCAAAATTCACCTGGTCCAAAACCCGAACACTGCCAAATTTTTTTGTGATGTGCTTCATCTCCAATGCTAGCTCATTGTTCAAAATGCCTCCCCCCTTTGCTACTCTCGTTTCTTACTGGAAAGACTGTCGATGGCTACGGCACCGATAATAATAGCTCCCGTAACTGCATCTGTCCAAAAACTAGATATTCCCAACAGTTGCAGCATATTCAGTATCAGTCCCATAATGATGGTTCCCACTATTGTACTCAGGATATTTCCTTCGCCTCCATCCATGGAAATTCCCCCTATAATGCAAGCTGCAATCACAGTAAGCTCATATCCGTCAGCAGCATCCGAAGTTGCCATCAACACACGCGTATTCAATAAAAGACCTCCCAGTGCGCTGAAAAAACCACAGATTGTAAAAGCGGCTATACGTATCCGGTCTGTGTTCACTCCAGACAGCCAGGCAGCCCGCTCACTACCTCCTACAGCGTAAATCTGCTGTCCAAACCGCGTGAATTTTAAAATTAAATACATCGCAATTCCACATAAAAACCAAATCAGAGCCGCTGTAGGAATCGAACCCGCAATCTTTCCCATACCTATAACATTGTATTCCCTCGGGACACCTTGAATAGGTATCCCGTTGGTAATAATAAAAACTGCTCCGCGCGCCACTGACATCATTCCTAAAGTAGTCACAAAATATGTAACCTTCACTTTCATCACCAGAACTCCGTTAACCAATCCTATCAAAGCTCCAATTCCTAAACCTCCGATGAGTCCTGCCGCCAATCCATAGTCCCGAAACAAAGGTGTCGCCACCACACCGGCGAGAGCTGCAACAGATCCTGCTGACAAATCAATGGCACCTGTAAGAATACATACGCCCATCCCGAAAGCCATGACACCATAAATTGCATTCTGATTCAGAATATTTAGCAAATTTGTGGTTGAACGAAAGGTAGGGGAGATAATCATGCTGATCACAATCATAACAATCATAATCAATAACATGGTGATCGCTTTTTTGTCTGATGATTTCAACTTCTTACTTGATATTGCTATACTTTCCCGCATCCCTGATCACCCTTTCTCTTTTTGTTTTGTCTTTCACCAAGCTGGATCATATTCCCTTGCGTTTTCAATGTAGACCACAGGTATTTCTGTATAGGTATTGGCTTCAATCTCTTCACTGCCTTCTGTCAGACACTGATATGCCACCTGTAAAGTCAATGCTCCCATATCATATGGAGCCTGCAGTGTAGAACCATACATATCTTTTGCCTTGATGGAATCCAACACTTCACTGGGAAGATCATATCCAATTACCGTCCCGAGAAGCTCATCTCTAGAAGCTGATTTTATAGCATCGACTGCTCCAAGTGCTGAGTATGGGTCCTGTGCCACAATGGCATCGATCTCGCCCTTTGCAAAACGTGTCAGGAAATTCTGGGTAACTGTAATTGCCTGAGATTGATCCTGATCTGAATTCTGTGCAGCTACAATTTCAATACCTGGTGCATTTTCACTTAGATACTCCTCAAGGCCCTGCTGGCGCAGAACCTGCGAAGAAGCACCTAGGGTTCCTTGAATCAATGCAATTGACCCTTCATCTCCCAAAAGCTGATGAACCAGTTCTCCTTGTTTACGCCCACCTTCCACATCATCACACCCCACATGTGTGATCAAATCGACTCCCACATCCTTGGGATCGGATGCAGATAATTTTCGATCCACAGTCATAATAGGAATCTCAGCCTCATTACACTCCATAGCAATGGGAATCAAAGACTCCAATTGTACCGGCATCATGATAATCAAATCACATCCTTCTGCAATAAATGTCTGTATCTGATTAATCTGTGTATTTGTGTCATCCTGTGCATCCTGAACATCCAATTCTACATTTAATTCTTCCTGCAGATCGGTCATTCCCTCTACCAGTTTCGAAAAATACGGGACTTTATTATTGGGCGATGCCACGCCTATGAGAAAAGAGTCTCCTTCCGATACTGTATTTTCTTTGCTGTCCGTGTTTTCTGTCTCTTTTGCAGTGTCTTCCTGAGTTCCTTCATTTTCCGTTCTCGACGAACCACATCCCGCTAACAAACTTCCTGCAAGTACAATGGCCAAAATCAGAGATATTTTTTTCTTCATAGTTTTCTCCTTTCCTTCTCTCTCAATATTTCTACAGCCACACGGTTACTTTCACAACATCTTTTAACAGCACATTGTAATTTGAAATAGTAGATTTGAAATCTGTAATCTGTTATTTCAGATTGTTGCTTGTCCCAATCATAACTTGATATTTTCCAATTTGTCAATAAAAATCTGTCTATTTTGCAAAAATTGAACATTTTTCACAATTTATATTGACAGTTTTTGACAAAAAAGTGTATAATCTCCTTAATGGTAGTTATTTGATATCTGAAATCTGTTTATAACAGATAATAAAATGTACTGGAGGTTTTTAAGTTGCTTATATCTGATAGTGTTAACAAGCAAATGTTTGACATTCTTAAAAGGATGATACTCGAACAACAAATTAAAGCTGGTGAGCGAATCGATTGTAAAGCAATCGCTAATAAATACAATACCAGTGTTATGCCTGTTCGAAATGCACTGCAGCAGCTTACTGTTCAGGGGCTTGTCGTCACAAAACAGCGTGTGGGGTATTATGTACGAAAATTTTCAGAGAAAGATTTAATCGAAATCAACGATACACGCGCAATGTATGAAGTTTATTGCTTAAATAAATATTTCAGCCGAATTGATAAGACAAACATAAGAAATCTGTACAATCATTTCGCTGATACAGAATACGATGATTTGTCCAAAATGATTCCTCTTGATCAGGAACTGCATAAAACAATGGTCACCATTTCGGAAAATTCATTTCTTATCAAACAATACGAAGATATGAATTGCCTTTTCAGCCTTGGTAATTATACCGGAAATGCTTATGCGGAAGTCGCCAAAAAAGAACATATGGATATCCTGCACTATATCCTGGAAGAATCAAAAGAAAAAGCTGTAGAGGCCCTGGTCTATCATTTGAATCGAGTGGAAGAAGAAATAAAATTCTTTCATTTAAATTCAGCAGACTCCAAGTAGGAATGATTATCTCGCTTGTTATACTTAACTGTTTTTTACATAGTAAAGGAGTATAGCTTATGATCACCTTAAATAACAGAAAATATGAAGTTATTGATGCCCATGCGCATGTATGGAAAGAGTTTAAAGGAGAACGTTTTGGAGATACGCCAGTTGAAAAAATTGGAAATGGACGTGTACGACAAAATGGTGAAGAATTTCAGTTTATACCGCCTGAATATCAAGATTACAATGTGCATTTAGAGGTTTTGCAAGGCTATATGGACATCGCAGGTGTCGACAGAGCCGTTATTCTGCAGAATCCCTGTTATGGAGATCAAAGAGACTACGTAAGCAATATAGTCAGAAAATCTCCTGCAAAATTCCGTGGTTTCGGAATGCTGGATCCCCGAAAAATCGATTCCGTTTCCGAAGAAATTGACACCTTAATTCAGAATTATCATTGCATTGGAATCAAAATGGAAATCCCAGACGTTCCCTTTGTCATGGATGCGCCTGAATACGATTTTCTATGGAGAAAACTTCTCGAAAATGATGCCATTGCCGCTATTGACCTGGGATGGGGAAATGGTCCCTACGATTTCAACATTGATCGAATGCGAAACGTCGTAAAGAGATATCCAGATCTAAAATTAATGCTTTGCCATCTTGGGGTTTCCAGGCTTTGGGATCTGGAACAGGAATACCCATATCCCCAGCTACAGAGAACACTTTCACTCCTTGAGATCAATACTGAGAATCTGTACTTTGATATCGCCGGAATGCCTGTGTTCGATCACAGTGATGAATATCCTTTCGATCGGCCCCAGAAAATTTTAAAAACAGTAAAAGAAACTGTAGGTATGGACCGCATCATGTGGGGAAGTGATTTTCCGACGGTGATGCTCCAGTGCACGTATTCTCAATCTCTGGAATACATCACACGTCACTGTGATTTTCTCACAGAAGATGATTTTGAAAAGCTTCTCGGAAAAAATGCTCGGAGATTTCTCTTCCGCGAGTAAGAACCGCATATCAACCGAATTTGAAATACTATCCCTCGGTCTGCAAAAAACATAACTGTAGGCCGAGGGAAATGACAGAGATTTTCTTCTTATTTTCTATTCTTCTCCCTCCCCTCTTTCCATCTATAATTCAGATCCTTTCGAAATTCAATTGCCGCAAACAAGGCAACTCCTGCCGCGAGCACATCCGCCACAGGCTGTGCATACAGAATTCCATTTTCCCCCATAAACACCGGGAGTACAAAAATCAAAGGAATGAAACAAATCCCCTGCCTGCACGCCCCCAACACAAACCCTTTCCCAGCTCTCCCCAGTGCTAAATAAAGTGAGGAATACACCGTATAAAAACCAAACAGCAAGAACGAAATACCATTTGCCCGGAGTGCACAGCTTCCCACGTGAATCATTTCCATATCCCCTGCTGTAAAGCAGGAGACAATCACTGCCGGAAAAATCACCAATAATGCCCCGAAAGCCACGCAAAACACCGTTGACCACAAAATCGCTGTTCTCACAGCTTCCCTCAGCCGAGAATAGTCTCCTGCCCCATAACTGTATCCTGCGATTGGTTGGAACCCTTTCATAAAACCAAACACCATCAAACTCCCCATGGAAATGATTCTAGTGGCTGCGCCCATACCAGCGATCACAGAATCACCAAATTCCCGGGACTGCATATTAATCAGTACAGAAGCCAAGCTTGTCAGTAACTGAAAGACCATAGTCGGAACCCCTATTTTAAAGATTTCTGCCGCAATTTTCTTTGAGAAATCACACTCTTTAATGCTGAAAGTGAAGAGACTCTTCTTTTGGAGTATATAATTCACATAGATCAAAGAAGTGAAAATCTGTGAAATCCCAGTGGCCACGGCAGCTCCGGTTACCCCCAGATGAAAAGAATAAATAAAAATTGGATCTAAAACTACGTTGAATACTGCCCCAGCCAGCAGCGCGAACATAGTCATCTTCGCAGAACCTTCACTGGTCACAATACTGTTCATCATGACATTAAACACATTAAACACTGACATTGCCACATAAATCCTAGAATAGTCCACCGCATACGGGAGTATTGTCTCCGTCGCACCCAAGCATTTCAATACAGAAGGCAAAAAGGCCAAAACACTCGCTATTACTAGGATTCCTACAAAAATGCTTCCATACAGAGCGGTGCTGGCGACTCTTCCTGCCTTCTCCCTCTCCCCGTTTCCCAATAGCCTGGAAATATAGGAAGCCGCTCCGCTCCCGAACAACAATCCCAGCCCCACAATCGCCTGTCCCAGTGGAAATGCAATCGAAATTGCCCCCATCTGCTCGGTGCCGAGATTCCCGACAAAATACGCATCTGCTAAATTATACAGAACGTTAATTAGCATACCGACCATTGTCGGCACTCCCATGGCTAAAAGTGCCATCTTGATCGGCACCACTCCCAATAAATCTGTTTTTTTAGTTTTTCTACTCATCTACCTCTCTCCCTTCCTTTAGTAATTACTCTTTTTTATAATACTATAAATTATAGTATTATAGTGCATTGTCTATACTACTATAATTTATAGTAATTGTCAAGAAAAGGAATATCTACGTATGGCTTCCCACGGACTTGGTGTACAAGCAATGCAGAACACCTTCTTTTACAAAGCTAGTCTCCAAGTTTTCAAAAACATAAAAGAAATGACGCTGATACAAGATCATGATATAATGTGATAAAGATAAATTGAAATTCTTGCGGGAGATGTGATAATGAAAATAGAGATAGGAAAAGATTTCCCACAGTGTTTTATACCCTCATATCCGGAAGAATTTAAACTATTCTCTCATTTTGAAACGACAGCAAGAATACCGACCGTTTTACTTGCAATTATCACATGGAAAGAGAACGGAAAGCCTAACGTATGCTTTCACGCATGGAGTTGTTTTCATGGCGATAAGATAGCTTTCTTTGCTGTTATGGGAAACCTTTATCAGCACACCCATACTTATGCAAATATCCAAAGGGAAAAGTGCTTTTGTATCAATTTTCTTCCTATAAGTTATTATGATAAGTTGATTGATACCATTAACCATAACAACTACGAAGCTGACGAATTTTCTGTAGGGAAATTTGCACTTATAAATGCCAAGACCATTCATGCTCCAATGATACAAGAAGCGTTTATAAATATGGAGTGTACTTTGAAAGAAACGCTGGATTTAAGCGGCGCAGGTATTACCGCAATGATGATCGGACAAGTACCGCACATTTCCGTTGAGGAAGAATATGCACAAGGTTATGAAAAACGATATGGGAAAGACGGATTTATGATGTTAGTCCCTGGCCCACAAGACTTAAAAACAGGAGAACCTAATCAATCAGCGATTGCTACAATAAATATTGAAAAATATGATTGACAAATTTCAGTTTGTAGAACTAAGAAAATCGTAATTTGAGAGGTCGTAAAGATCTCTGAAGCAATATTTGAGAGAAACGCCTATGTTGGATTTTTCAACACCAAATATACAAAAGTTGATAAGTAATAGACACTGGAAAGGTGTTGAAGTATATAATCGCATTAAACAAATATACAATTTTGTTCGTGATGAAATTTTATTTGGTTATAATGTTGATGATAGTATTCCAGCATCAAGAGTTTTGGCTGAGGGATATAGACAATGTAATACCAAAGGCACCCTGTTTATGGCGTTGCTCCGTGGTGTAGATGTTCCTTGTCGTATGCATGGGTTTACGATTGATAAAAAGTTACAAAAAGGTACAATGACTGATATCGTATATAAAAAAGCACCTAAAAATATTTTTCACAGTTGGGTAGAAGTTTATTTGGACGGGGTTTGGTATGAGCTTGAAGCATTTATTTTGGACAAAAAATATCTTTCACAGATACAAAACATAAATTCTACTCGTAAGGGTACTTTTTGGGGATATGGTGTCGCTGTTAAAGATTTGCGTAATCCAGTAATTGATTTTTCTATAAATAATACCTATATTCAAAGCGAAGGCATTAACCACGACTTTGGAATTTATGATTGCCCAGATGATTTACTTCAAGAACATCATCAAGAAATATCAATTTTTGAAGCCTTTCTGTATAGAAATTTAGGCAGGCACTTGATGAATTACAATATCAAAAAAATAAGAAATGCTAAACGATAAATCCTAGTTTTAAAATCGAAATTTAATGAGCAAAAACTTAATTATAAGGAGTATATGAAATGTGGATTTTAGGGAGTATTCTTATAGTCACATCGTTATTAGTTCTATATCTAAAATACAGGGTTGTTCTCGCTGGTGAAAAATGCAAAGGAAAAATAGTCGGCATTGTAGATCAATATGCAGGTTATTCAGTGGGTGGTGTTAATGTGAAAAAGCATGCTTATATAGTAAAGATTAAGAATAAAAAATATTATACTGCACATGGTTGTTTATTTTTATCATTGGGAAAGAAGAAGATTGGAAAAGAAATCTTTGTGTTTAAGAATGAAAAATATGGAAATGAGGTTTTTAAATGCTTTGATTTTCGTATAGAAATTGTTGCTTTCTTGGTATTTTTATCAGGTGTTTTTATAATTTATACAGGCTTACGATAATACCAAACAAATCCCATTTTCGCAGAACACGGAAATTGGAGATTTAAGAGGAAAAATCATGAAAAAAGTTATAGACATTTTTAGTGTTCTGTTTCTTATCACATCACTAACGGCTTGTTCACCAGACTTCAATGGAAGCAGAACAGGAAACAACAATCAACTAATTATGGAATATACCGCGTTTAATACTACTGATACTCAAGATTTCGTTGTTGAAGCCGGAGATATTATTCATGTAGAAATTGTAATTGAGGATGGACTTTTATCATATAAAATTCAGAAAGATGATGATGAACCTGTCGCTGAAAGTGAAAGTATTTTCTATTCATCAGAATTTGATGTTGAGGCAGAAGAAAGTGGAACATATACAGTAACTGTAACAGGAGAAAAAGCAAAAGGAAGTATAAAATTTGTAGTAGAAAGTGCAAAGTGATTTATTGGAAAAAATCAGCAAATTCAGAATTTAAAGGAGAAGATAAAAGTGCATTTTACGCGTATCACAGATCTATCACACACTATGTATGACACGGCATTAAAATTGTACCAAATTAGTTTTCCGCATCATGAGCAGAGAGAAAAAGGTTCGCAAGAAAAAATTTTAAGTGATAGCGAATACCATTTTTGTTTGATATATGATAAAGCGGTTTTTGTTGGCTTGATTTTATATTGGGAGAGCACAGATTTTATTTATGTTGAACATTTTTGTATTTTACCGGAAATGAGAAACAAACAATATGGACAGAAAGCATTAACTCTCTTAATGGAACAAAACAAAATATTGCTTCTTGAGATTGACCCGCCTGTTGATGATATTTCTAAGCATAGGAAAAAATTTTATGAAAGATGCGGTTTTGTACAAAATTCCTTTAGCCACATTCACCCGCCATATCATAAAGAAAATGGCGGGCACAGCCTCCTTATAATGAGCTGTCCCAAGCAAATTTCACAAAGTATATTTGATGCTTTCAACCAGTATTTAAAAAATAAAGTTATGAAAAACGTATTTATGTAACTCCCAATTTGTAAAAAAGGAGAATCTTATGGCCACAATTGATTTAATTGTACTTGGAATGTTAAAAAAAGAATCTTTAAGCGCTTATGATATCCAAAAATTAGTGGAATATCGCAATATATCCAAATGGGTAAAGATCAGTACCCCCTCTATTTATAAAAAGGTCATTCAGCTAGAAAAAAAAGGATATGTCAAAAGCTGCCTTGTTAAAGAAGGAAAAATGCCGGAAAAAGCGGTCTATTCTCTGACCCTGAGCGGAGAAGAGCAGTTTGAAAAGCTTATGCTGGAAACTGCCGGAAGGCCCATACGTATTTTTTTGGATTTCAACGCCGTCATTGTGAACCTGTCCAGCCTACCTCCCCAAAAACAGCAACTTTGTCTGGAAGAAATAGAAAAGAATGTTTTGTCATTAAAGGCTTATCTAGAGGAAAATCTCAACGCCAAAGAGAGCATTGAAGCGATTCCAGCCACTGGATTAGCCGTCCTTCAGCAGCAATATATTCTGGTTCAAACGATTGAGACGTGGCTTTCCTCACTCAGAGAACAGGCCCCTAATGTGCAAGAGGATACACAGTCATAAGGTCCTACGCTGAAATGCGAGGCTGTTTTTATATTTCATTTACTTCTTGCTGAATACATTCCGCGATCCACTTTTTCACTATCGTATTATCGGCAGCCTCCATAAATGCGTGCTCGCTGTTCGGAGATACCGTCAGCTTCGAATGACTGAGGTCGGCAAATGTTTTTATCACTTCCAGGGACTGCAAATTGTCTCTTCCGCCATATAGAATATGTGTAGAAGAATTCCACCTCACTATAGGATTCCTCTTTACATACTGATAGTAATCCCAAGAAAGAGTCTCAATCGGAGTAGAGATATCTCCCCTGTTTCTGAGCATATCTTCCGTCACATGAAACCATGAAAACATATTTTGAATCAAGTATTCCATATCCACAATTGGAGATAGAAAAAGACAATTTTCAAATGTTCTGCCCCCGTACGCATGAAGACAGAAATATGCTCCTATGCTGCACGCATACAGAGAGACTCTGCTCCAAGAAGAAAAAACATAGCCTTCCAGTTGACACAAGTCCGAAATTCCATTCCATATATTACATGGGTAAGCCTCATCTTTTCTCTCTCCATGGGCCGGCAGATCAAAGCTAACTGTCTGCCATCCGCTGCTCTTAGCTATCTCGGCAAACTCCGCTGCTTCCTCTTTCCTTGCCATTTTTCCGTGGACGTACAGATATACTTTTTCTGACCACTCTCCCCAGACAATGACTGGAATATTCCCAATATAAAATTTCTCCGTTTTCATTCTCGTCTCCCCTTCGGCTTCCCGTTTCTGGCTCATAAACCGTCTCAGCTATTCTAACCCCTTCAAGCTTCGCTGTATGCCCGCTCAATTAACTTCTTCGCTTTCTCAAAATCCCCAGAGCTTTTGACAATCACCTGCAAGTCCCCAGTCCCATAGTGGCCGATGTTTCTCATGTCCCGGGTAAAACCTTCCTCCAAATTGACTGTGTCCGGATTCAGTTTTAGGTAGAGAATCAACTGTCTGCTGTAGATTTCTATGCAGACCAGATTTTGAACTTTCTTGTAGGCCAGATACAATTTCAACTGATTAGAGACAATATCATCCCCCAGAGACTCAATATAATTGCAAATATCCTCGTATAAGGTTCTGAGTGGCGCCGGAGCTGCGGCCAGTTTTTCTATATGAGTCTTTTGTCCATTGCCTCTTCTTTGTTCTTCTGCATCTGCTCTATTCATCGGCTGCACCACCGGAGTATTCAAATATTCAAACAGAATCAGCTCATTGTCATATTTTCTGTATTTCACAAGTTTTATGTTTCGCTGCATCTGGTTTACCGCATGAACATCGTATTTCGTAAAATCATTGGCCACACAGATCACGCAGGGAACAGACCAGTCTATCAGCTCGGCAGCCTCCCTTCCCATCTTCTCAATTACCAGCAATTTGAAATCTGCCTTATGGTCCAGCAGCCAGTCCAGATAAAACAGTCCTTGATTAATCACATTTTCATTGCTGCTTCGTTTATATTCAAAAATAACAGGACAGTTATTCTCATCAATCCCAATACTGTCCATGCGTCCATTGGTAATCGAATATTCGCTCTTTAAAAATCGGACTCCGAAAAGCGTCTCCATATTCTTCTCAATCAAGGTCTGCAACTCTCTCTCCAATAAGACCTCCGATGATACCAGTTGCCTTACCCCATCTTTAATATCAAACAATTTTATCTCCGACATGTCTCCTCCGTTCCTTCAAACACTGCTGCTGTATCTCTTCCCTGCCCCTTTACACAGCACACTTCAGGTAATTTGAACTTCTTTCACTACTCATAAGAAAACATCAAATTACTACAAATAAGCCCATTAAAATCCATAGAAATGCTGCTCCCATTTCAGTTGTATGACTTTTATCAGTATGGTCAAATAATATTTCCCGATCTTCCATTCTTTCTTTTCCCATTTTTGTCAAAATTTTTTCTCAGTGCAATCTCGGTTGGAAAAATAGAACCAATTAAAAAGACTAGCTGTACTCCCGTGATAATCGCTCCTACAGTTCCTACAACCTCCATATTTTTTCCGATTACCAAAAGCATAAGTATCACTGTTGTCGGCAATGAGATCACCCCACAGAAATACCATATCTTTCCGCAATATTTGTGAGCAAACTCCCATGTGTCCTTATTTTTCATGGACATGGGAGTCCGATATCCAAATACTTCATTGATCTCCTTTGGCGCTTTCCTCATGAAATGTTTTCCAAAACCAATCAGTGTAAACGTATTAAGTAAATTCATAAGCAACATATAAATCCAAAATCCCATAAGAACCTCCCTTTCCGGAAAATCCAAATTTTCGCATTCTTCGTCTTTTTGAATTATCGTTTAAGAAGTATCTCCTACTTTCAGATCGGTTGATTTTATTATTTCAAATCGAAAAGAGAGTTTTCATAGTCCTTAACATAATATCGTATATTTTTACGACCTTTTTGAATAATGGTATGCCCTTCAGCTTCTAATTTCTCCTTTTGTACTTTAATACCTTCTGGATATTTAGCATTAAGTTCTCCATTTGCTTTTAATGTTCTCCAATAAGGTGTTTTATTTTCAGAACGCTGATCACTCGCCCAGGCTACGATAGAAACGAAAATTCCCGCTGTAATCGGTTCTGTAAAATCTGCACCGTTCAATTTTGCAAAGTATTCTCGTATTTTCCCAACAGTAATCACTTTACCGTACGGGATTTTTTTCATTACTTGGTCATAGTCGATTGGCGGGGCAAAAAACATTTTATTTCCCCCATATTTCTCGATACTTTTCTGATCTGTGATAGTTTGAAATTTTGGCATATCCTTATTATCGTGCAGCATAGCATTAAAATCTTTTTTATCTTCATTTGCCATTTTTGACACCTCCTATGTTAAGGATAATCTGCTAATCATTCCTATGCAATGAGGCTGTTTGAAAATCTCGACAATTTTTAAGTGAACTATCCCCAGTCTTTATGTATTCTATCAACGTTTCTATGTCATCAAACTCGTCATAGTCTCCATGTATTCCTTCACGGTGATAAATTATTCCATTTTTCTCATTTCTCTCAAGACAGTCCAAAAGACAATTTATACCATATCTTTTAACAAATTCCGTGAAAGCATACGGTTTTATTTTACTTAATAGTCCTTTTCTGCAATGTTCATTGCACTCATAACAATACTCAACATTTTTAGAAATTGAACATTTCCTGTTTTCACACCACTCCTTATCTGGACATTGACCTGAATCGCAGCCAGTGCAAGTTTCATTTTCAGAGCATAAACAACAAGCAAGCCCACAGCGGGCAATTCCTAATTCACGTTTCATAAAAGCACTCCCTGATCTCAAGTGATTGAGTTTCTTTTTTTTGAACTTTTTTATAAGAAGTATCTCTTGCTGTATTCGTTCGATTTAAATTTTCTTAAATAAAAATTAAAATTGTTATTTATCAGAAGATGACACTTCTTCTGGATAAAGAATAACTTTCTCTATTTTTTCTGATTCAAGAAAAGTTATTTTAAGTGCCATACAATATGGAAATGTCTGGTCTTTACCATTCAAATAAAATATGTTTTCTCCTTTCTTCAGAAACAAACCTGTAGTTAGCCATGTGTCCTTATAGTGTTCTTCTGAAAATTGTGATAAATATGTAGAAAATAAGGGCTCTAATTTTGTTTCCATTTCATTATTCTCTTTTAAGTCACAACATAGCAGTGCGCCTTCTTTACCATAAGTGTTATATGTGTATTGTACAGAAATATCTGTATCTTCCTTTGCCAAGACAGAAAGAAAAGAAGATTTCTCTTCTGGCAGAGTATGATCTGGTTTTGCAAGATTTTCTACTTCTAGTGTAACAATTCCATCTGTAGACATTTCTAATTCCATCGGTTCTTTTAAATTGTTTTGCGTATATACAAATTCACTATTTATATCATTATCCGCAGCTCTTTTTGGGTTAATCTTTGAATTTCTATTTTGACATCCTACAAAAGCCAAGGTTAAAATAAGAATAGCGGCATATACACCTGTTTTAACCATTTTTTTAATCATTATACATGCACTTCCTATTCCATAAATGTCAATTTTCTTAGTTCTATAAACTGGAATTTTATAACTCCTCAATAAAATGATTATCAGACTCATTCCAATATTTAAGATATACAAAATTTGTATTGCCATCAAAATTGAGCTGATACATTCTGAATATAACAGGAAAATTTTTCGGTTTCCACTGTTCTTCAAAGGAATAGCAGTACTTCATACCTACTTTTTTCATTACATTTCCACTTCTCGGATTATTTTTGTCATGGGTTGCCGTAATATACGGAACCCCATCTTTTTTTACCTGTTCTACAACGATTTTTCCTGCTTCTGTAACTATTCCCCTGTGCCAGAACTCCCTACGCAGACCATAACCAAAGTCATGGTGTTCTTCCATATCAACTTTGATATAACCTATTGGAAAGTTATCTTCTTTTAAACAGATAGCATATGCATAACTTTGTGGCTGTGCATATTTTGCAGCATATCGTTTCTCATAAAACTTCCTTGTTTCCTCTATATTTTCCATAGGATACCAAGGTAAAAATTTATTGACTTCTTCATCTTTAAGAATGAGAAAAAGTGCTTCCATATCTTGTTCCGTAAATTTCCTTAAAATCAGTCTTTCTGTTTTTAATGTGGGGGTATTCATTTTTCCTCCTGAATTTACATTTACTTTCTTCTGTACAGACAAGAAATTTCAAAAAGAACATTCATACAAGAACATCTGTCTGATTGTTTTTTGCAGTTTCCTTGGCATAAGAAGAATATACCTATATTTTTATAAAGCCTATATTATGCCAAATATCTTCCATATCTCCTAGTTTGTAGAGGTGTTTGAAAGTCCATTGTTTCTTATTGCAATAGCATTGTTCCGTCATACAATTCATAGGTACTGGTCAAAAATTGGGTCTGTGTATCTTCGTCGTAATAATTTTTGTTTTTTAGAATTAAATCGTATCCCTCTTTTGTTTTTACAGAGCTAGAAACTTTATAGTCAGAGTCATTTGTGGTGCTATTAGCAACAGTATCTACCACAAAAACAAATCTACAACCTTTTTTAAGCAAGGATTTCATTTTTTCAAAATCATCTTGCAGATTTCCATATCGGTGAACAAAGACATGGAACCAGAAGTTTAACTCTGCAAGCATCTCTTTTGAAAGATCAATGCCTTGAATATCGTAACCTCTTTAAAAAAAGGAATAAAAATCTTCCGCTCCCGCATAAAGGTTCTAAAATTGACATACTTTTTTCAGCGTAGGAAAGATAAAAGGATAATTCCTTTTGTGGAGCGTTTTTGTGTAAAATATCATACATATCTGTACATAAATTTCCATAATAATTCATCATAATGCTATGCCCCTTACAACTTTCAATTTATCTTCCTCTGCATTATATCATTCTGTTATAAACTTTGTCATTTCTTTTCCACTTTTAAAAAGTTAATTATCAGTCCATGGTTTATAAAGAGTGCTATAGCATTGCTTGCACAACAATCTCTTTGCAAACCATAAACTAAGAAGTTCTTGAGGTAATCAAAAAAAATAGATTCGTATGCTGTTATACTGCATAGAAAAAGACACTCTGTTTCAAGTGTCTTCTCCTATCACTTTGATACTTCTCTATGAGTCGTTATATAAGGCTCTTTCGCTTGTTGTAATTTCGCTATAATTTTCCTTTAACTGTATTTATGTGGATTTGAGAAATTTAACCGCCTGCTAACAAAGGTCATAAAATACAAAACCTTTTTTCGTTCTGATGAGAGTCTCCTAAAAATCCTGTATCTGACCATGAAGAATATCACAAAAAAATGGCTCGGCCACCGACAAGATTGGGGCAGGACCTCAAAAATTCGGCCCTGCCCAGAGTAACTAATAGTATATCTTACATCAGACTTTTCGGTCTACACAAAAGGGAATATCCTGCTGAATGAATACATAAAACTTCTCTCTTACTATTTATATAATACAGACTTCCTCTACCAAGTATACCTGCGCTAAGTGCAGAAATTGCAGGCACCTGCACTCAGCAAGCAAAGCTCCAAGATCGCTATGCGATGAACTACCTTATTGCAGTGCGCGCATTTTTAGCGGTACGTTTATGTTCTAGGAAAGAGCTCTCGTGCATTGGTGTGACAAGGTCTTTCCTAGAACAAGACAAAGATACCGTTCTTTGCTGTCTCAAAGTAGAATATACGCATCCAGTCCTTCCGGCTGGTCCGGGTTCATCCCCAACTTTACAGCCTTTTCATAGGCCAGTATCTGTATGGTATAGAGAAAGGGAATTCCCGCCGCACAGGTATTCCATTCTTTCCCCGCATCAATCAGGGCATCAACGCCCCAGAATTCTTTTGTTCCCTGGCCGACGGCCAGCACAAAGCCGCCCCTTTTCTTTAAATCTGCCAACAGGCCTCTTTGCAGTTCTTTTTCTTTCTGCTGCAGCAAAACGACCGTCAAAGTCCTCCTGTCATTGAGCACAATCGGCCCATGGCGATAATCCAGCATGGAATAGCTGCATCCCGGAACCATCGCGATCTCTGTGAACGCCAGTGCTCCTTCCTGAGCAATTCCATTGAAAAGGCCGTTTGCCAGAACCACAACCCGATTCCAGTCCATCTCTGCGATCTTACAGAGATGCTCTCGATTCTGCTCCTGGAACTTCTCATTTTCTCTCACGGCTGTCCTCAACGCCTCCAATGTGCAGGTGTCCTGTCTGTAAAAGCAAAAGAGCATACTCAAAGCCAGATAGAAATTCGTGACCGTCCTAGTTTGACACACACTCAAATCACAACACCAATCCATGGTCAGCTCCAAATCTGCGTACTTTGAAAAGTCATTCGGTTGTGCCGCGGTTATAGAGAGCACGATACAGTTCTCATGCTCTTTCAGTATCTCCAAAGCCCGAACCATCTCTGAAGTTTTTCCTGAGCGGGATAAAACCACAACTAGACTGTCCTTCACACACTCCTGGTAAAAGTTGGGGCACATCAAATAATCTCCTCCGGCTATTGCTACCGAGCTCACGCCTTTCGCCGCGCCAAACATTCTCTGTCCCGATTTCGCCAGCATATAGCTGGAGCCGCAGCCCATGAAGACTATTTTTTTACAACCACATCCGTTAAAAAAGTTTTTGATTTCTTCTTCGTGTTCCATCAGATAGGCGTAAGTCTTCCTCAGTGCCTCATGTTGCTGGAAAATTTCTCTCTCTGTATTTGTTTTCATCTGTCCTCTCCCTTTTTACAAACATCCGGAAATCAATCTCCTCCGGAGGATTCAGATTTTCCTCCACATATCTGGCTGCTTCCTGCTCGTCACAATCCTTTATCTCCTGCATCCTCTTTTTCGCCTGATATCGGAAATACAAATCCGTCAGACTAGTATCCCCCTCGCGAATGCAAGAGAACTCTCTATGCAGCACCGCTTCCACAAACGCTTCCTGTCCGATCTCGACTCCCGCCAATCCAGCTTGCAGGGTCAGGCGGTCAGATTCCTGCCGTTTCATCGGCAGAGAACAATAGTAATCCCATGCATTCTCATATCTTTTTGCTTCCAGCAAAAGTGCCATATATTCTTCTGAAAATACTTTGTCAATCTTATTGTCTTCCAATTCCACCGCCTTTTTCATATATTCAATCGCCTGATTTTGGTTTCCCTGCATCTTCTCGTCGTAGGCCAAATTCCGATAAGCAATTGGAGAGGCTTTCTGTTCCAGCGACTTTCTCCACTCGTTTATACCTGCTGTCCGATTTCCATTTTCATACTCCATGACTCCCATATGCAGATGTGCCAAATAGTGATCTCCTTTTTGGTCGGCGAGGCTGTGACGGAGAAGATGTTCAAACTTCGCATCAACCATCCAGCTCTTCGGAGCTTCCATCACATCTAGCTCAGGCAGAAACCCGTTTTCCAGCAGAAACATCCACGGGTATTGAGGCGCCCCCAGGGCAGAGTCCTCAAATTCCAGCCAAGATGGGAATCCTTCTCCTTCTTTTTCACATCTTTGGCGCTCCAAGGTTCCCCAGCCTGTGCCAGCAGACAGAATTCGTTCTGCCTTTTTCACGGACATTTCCTTAAAATATGCCTCCCAACATGCTAGCTCTTCCTCCCCCAAGGCCTGGTGTACCTGTTGTTCCACAGACTTTCGCGCCCTCCCATAGTCTTTCTGATATGGGGCCTGAATGTCCTCCATCCTCGTCTCACCGATCGCCTGTGTGAACTCCCAGACAGTCTTACCCGGAATCTCTATACCATTCAGTTGGGTCGGCGTCAATCCCGCCTGAAGCTCCACATAGTTTCCTTCCGTCTCCGTGGCCAAATAGGAGCACCAACGTCTGCCGCCCGGATGTCTACCCCAGCAGAACATTTTTCGGTACCGCAGCGGCAGCGTGGACTCTTCAAAAAACACTCTGCCATCTCCATAAGCCGCCGCGCTCCAGCAAGCCTCCGGCTTCTCTGGATTTTGGAAGAAAAACTCATTGGAATAATCCGCATTGGACGGATAAGAAGAATCCTTTCCCGGCAGTGTCGGCAAATCAGGCAGTCTCGTATGTCCGAACACACGGACCGGATTTACATTGTCGCTGATGCTCTCAGGATGAAGGTACATGACTTCGTCCGTCCCAGAAAAGACTCTCAGCTTCTCTTCTGCCTGTATCGCTATATTCGTCCACCAATACATGGATTTTTTTTCATCGTCCAAATTTTGTATTTTCACATGTAAGAACAGGGTTTCCGCCCCTTTCGGCAGATGAAAATCAATCTGAATGTACAGCCTTTTCATTCTCTCGAATTCATACATCCGCACAAATTCTTCCCCGTCCTTACCTATACACTTTGCAAAGTACACCGGTGAACTGCTGTACACCGTGTGTCCATACTGCGCTGCATTCCATTCCACTCCCCCAGAAAACCAGGCGTTTCGGATTCCCAGATTCGCTGGCTGAAACACCGGATTCCTATACAGAATCTCTTTTCCAGTCTCCTTATTTACAAAAGACTGAAGCCTCCCGCCGTATTCCGGCAGAAAAACTGCCCGGCGCTTCTCATTTTCCAGGACAACCGTCTTTAGAAAAATTGGTTTCTTCTCTCTGCTGTATTTATCCTGCATCCGGTAGGGAAGAACCCGGAATCCCGTGTGCTCACCCAATTGTTTTTCTTCTTCCGCCGCCAGCGTACCGTCCCCTCTCGACGGCTTATTTTCTTCCATATCTCTGAAAATCGGCAGCGGATGTTCCCCCTCAATATAACATCCCTGAATTTTTTCCACCTCTATGTATGCTCTCATTCTCTTACTCCTTAACAATACTTCTCCAAAGCGTCCACGATTTTCTTTGTGATAATCTGAGGTCTTGTAATTCCAGCCCCGATCACTACATTGTGTGCTCCTGCCTCCATGGCTTTTGCCGCCAGAACCTCATTCCAATACCTTCCTTCCGCAATCACCGGAACGCTAACCCGTGCAGCCAGCTTCTGTACCAGCTCCAGTGCCGGAGGCTGAAGCTCCACAATCAGACTGCTATCCTGTCTTGTGTATTCGGTATATCCTGCTAGAGTCGAGGAAATCAAGTCTGCTCCCGCTTGTTCTGCCACTTCTCCTTCTTCAATGGTGGAAATATCTGCCACCAGCAGTAAATCTGGAAAACGCTTTTTGATTTCTCTGATATATGACTCTGGACTCATCCCAGACGGACTTTCCTGATTGGTCGCATCCACCGCAGCCATCTCACAGCCTGCAAGATAGACCGCCTCCACCTCTCTCAGAGTCGGTGTGATATAGGGCCAGTAGCCAGCGTAATGCCTCTTAATTAAACCAATCACGGGAATATCTATTAACTGTCTTGCTGCCAAAATATCAGCGACACCATTCATTCTCACGGCTGCTGCCCCGCCAATCTGCGCCGCCAGTGCAAACCTTCCCATCGTCTCACTTCCCCTCATGGGTTCCTCGGCTGTAGCCTGGCAGGACACAATCAGCCCTTTTTTCAATTCTTCTCGTCTCACAACATAGCCTCCAATTTCTCAAATCCCAGTCTAGCCGCCCCCAGTAGAGCCGCCTGGTTTCCATTTCTGGCAGGTAAAATCTCAAGCTTCGGAAGAACATGGCTGCTTTTTTGAACCAGTTGGCATTCTGTTTCTCTCCACCAAAACTGTCTCGTATCCGCCAGTCCACCGCCAATGACCACAGCCTCCACGTCATAGAGATTTTGAATGGAAATCAGACAGATTGCCAGATCTTTTACAAATTCATGCAAGATCTCCTGAGCAGTCTTATCTTTTGCCTTCACCTGGTTAAAAAATTCATATCCGGAACGTATCTTCGCCCTTCCTGTCAGTTGGTTATACCGGTTCCACAAAGAAGTCCCCGACAGATACTGCTCCGCGCAGCCTCGCTGACCGCACAGGCATTTTCTCCCGCTTGGATGCAAAATGAAATGTCCGAACTCTGCCTGCTGTATCTGGTACTGCCCATTCTTCCTGACCGCAACACCTCCGCCCACGCCGGTGCCCAAAATTAATCCGGCAACTCTCTGATAATCCTTCAAGCCACCTTTCCACAGCTCTCCCCGCAGCGCCATGCAGCAGTCATTGTCAATCACCACGGGAAGATGGCAGTTCGTTTCTAAGATCTCTTTGATGTTCAGTCCCACATAACCGGTATACAGATCTACCGCTCTCCTGACGATACCGGCCTCTGTGTCCAGCCTGCCGCCGGTTCCCACTGCCAGAGCTTTTATTTCATGCTGCCTGGACAGCCTGTGAAAGATATCCACACAGGTTTCCACTATAAATTCACCGGATAATCCTGTATTCTCCACCCGAATCGGAGTCTTGATCTCTCCTTTTCTGTCCACCGCAGCTCCCACTATTTTTGTTCCTCCTACGTCTATCGCTGCTACGTACATCGTTCTCTCCACCTTCAGACTTCAAAGCTCATCGCCCTCTCCATGATCGCTTCCTGACCTGCTTCATCGGCAGTAAATTCTCCTGTCTTTCTGCCTTCCGCCAACACGATGATTCTGTCGCTGGCACCAATCACCTCCGGCAGTTCCGAAGAAATCAGGATCACTGCAATCTTCTGTTTCACCAAGTCACTAATCAGCCGGTGAATCTCTGCTTTAGCCCCCACATCAATGCCACGGGTGGGCTCATCCAAAATAATCAAAGAAGGACCACAGGCCAACATTTTTGCCAGGCAGCATTTCTGCTGGTTTCCGCCGCTCAAATTGCCAATCGGCTGCTGCTGCGAGGCAGCTTTAATTCTGAACTTCTCCATATACTCCTGCCCCAACCGTCTCTCTTGGTCCTTTTTCCGGTATCCATGACTGCACATCTGGTCCATTGCTGACAGGCAGATGTTCTCCCTCACACCGCGCAGGGGAATAATTCCTTCCCCTCTTCTGTCCTCGGACACATAACAGATTCCTTTTTTTAGAGCTTCCCTCGGAGAATGTATTTGAACCTGCTCACCGTTCAACCAGATTTCTCCGCCATCCCAGGCATCCATACCAAACAGACAGCGGGCAATCTCCGTTCTCCCGGCTCCCATCAGGCCGGAAAGCCCCAGCACCTCACCTTGACGTACCTGAAAACTGATCGGTTCAAAAACACCGTTTCTCTTCAAATTCTTCACCTCCAGGACGACCTTTCCCGGTTCCAGGTGCTCCCTGTTGAAGATATCTTTGACTTCCCTGCCTACCATCAGTTTCGTCAGCTCGTTCTCATCGGTCTCACAAATCGGCAGTGTCTTTACCTGTTCACCATCCCGAAGCACTGTGACCTCATCCGCAATCTCAAAAATCTCGGACATTCTGTGGGAAATGTAGACCACAGCCAGCCCCTGTTTTTTCATCTCTCGAATGATCTGAAACAATTTTTCTTTATCTGCCTCTGTGATGGCAGAAGTGGGCTCATCCATGACCACCAGCCAGGAATTTGACGAAAATGCCTTCGCGATCTCCACCATCTGCTGTTGGCTGACACTCAAATTTCGTACCTTTTTGTTCACGTCGTATTGAAAATGCAGACGCTCCACTACCTTCCTCGTACTCTGTGCCATCTCCCGCATAGCGAGGAAAATTCCTCCCTTTCTCAGTTCCTTTCCCAAAAAGATATTCTGGACAATGCTCAGTTCAGGCACCAGAGCAAATTCCTGGTAGATGACAGAGATTCCCAGTTTCCTGGAATCTGCCGTAGAGTGAATCGAGACAGGCAGTCCGTCGATCTCGATCTGTCCCTCATCCTTTTGGTAAACGCCTGACAGAATCTTAATCAGTGTGGATTTTCCTGCACCGTTCTCACCAAGCAGGGCATGTACCTTTCCGCTCTGAATTTTCAGTGATACTCCTTTCAGCGCCGGTACCCCGGAAAAACTCTTTTTGATCTTCTGAAGCTCCAAAGTATGCGCGGTGCCCTTTTTCATCTTCTCCAAAACCTTGTCGTTGTCAGAGACTGCCCTGATATCCTTTCCAGCCTGAACCGCCTCCTTGACTATCTCTGTGACCTCATTGGACAAGACTGCTACTAGAACGAAAATTCCTTTTATCACATAGTTGGAATAGGACGGGATATCCAGCATATTGATTCCCAGAGTCAGCACACCCAAAAGCAGCGCTCCCAGAAAAATTCCTGCCATGGTTCCCACACCACCCAACAGGCTGACGCCGCCCATGACGACCGCCGTAATCACGTCGAATTCCAAACCGTTTCCTGCCAGCGGCTGTGCGGAGCCGGACCTACCAATCGTGATAATCGCAGCTAGGCCGCATAAAAGCCCCGAGATGAAGTATGTCTGAAACACCTGGAATTTCACAGGGATTCCCGACGCATAGGCCGCTGTCTTGTTGCCTCCCACCGCATAGAGCTTTATCCCCATGGAGAAATTTCTCATCCAGAACAGTGCAGCTGCCACTACGATCACCAACACCAAACTCACATGGGGGACAATGAATCCTCCTAAGTTCCACTGGCCTCCTCCCAGCCAGTTAAATGCCTGATTTTTCACGACGATTCTGGAACCATCGGTAATCATCATCGTCAAACCTCTGGTCAACGTCTGCATTGCCAAAGTCACCATAAACGGGCTGATCTCCAAATACCCGCACAGATAACCGTTAACGGCTCCCACCAAGGCGCCCACCAGCAAAGCTGCGGCCATACCTGCCGCTGCCCCTGCCACACTCTGCTCTCCCACTGTCTGAATCGTCACAGCCGCAGCTGCACCGCTCAGGGCCATTGTCGCCCCCACAGACAGATCAATTCCCCCGGTCAGAATCACTAACATCATTCCAATCGACAAAATCAGTATCACCGCCGATTGCCTGACTAAGTTTGTAATCGTGACCAACTGAAAAAAATTGGGAATTCGAATGGAGAATAAGATAAAAAAGGCCAAGATGATCGCTCCCAGAAACAGATATCTCTTCTGCTCCTTACTCAGCCTTTTTTTTACCGCTTTGTCCAACTGCCTCACCTCTTTTCTGTTTTACAAAAGGCGCGCCCAAAGATTCTTCTTTATCGCACGCCTTTCTCTGCCTACTTCGTCGGAACAAAGTCCTCGTTAAACTCCTCTTTGTATCCTTCCGGAGAGCCGATCTTTTTCGCCTCTTCCACAGTCACAATCTGATACTGTGTTCCGTCCTCTCCCTTTTCCAGTCCTGCTTCTTCAACGACTGGCTTCATTTTCTCACCGGGTACTTTATAAGTAGGAAGGTACTGATCCTTCGCCATCTCTTCTCCTTTTGACAGACGATCAGCGATCACCATTCCCCAATAACCCAGTCTTCCGTTTCCAACCAAATTCTCCAGCAGATATTCCCCGCTTTCTGTGTACGCAAGAGCATCCGCCTCACCGTCGTTGGAAGAAATCGTAATCTCCTTCCCTGAGTTTTGGATAGCACGGTATACACCGTAACTCATTCCGTCTGCAATCACATGAATGTGCAGCAGATCGTCATTTGCCCGAATCATATCTTCCGCCTTCTGCATGGAAGTGGTCGCATCCCACATGCCCTGCTCCGTCACAAGCTTCAGATTCGAGTACCCCTCGATTCCTTTCTCAAATCCCTCCTGGCGCTTTTCTGACACCAGATTTCCCGCAGACCCTACGATCAGGCCAACCGTCCCGGTCTCGTCCTTGTAATACTCACCGATGGCCTTAGCTGCGAACTGGGCGTCCACCAGATCTGGGTATACCAGATTGTAATTGTCCTCTCCTTCTACGCGGCTGCCAGCTGTCAGCACAGTCACGCCTGCCTCCGTGGCCTCGTTCACCACTGAGACAATTCCGTCCACGTCTACAGAGTCAATCCAAATTGCATCGACTCCCTGCTGTACAAATCCCCGGATAATATCAATCTGTTTGTCCAAATCCCCATCACAGGCTTTCCAGATCAGATTCATTCCCAGATCTTCCGCTGCGGTATCAGCGCCTTCCTTGATTGCTGCCAGTCCTGCATCCGTCAGATTGATGCACGACATCCCCACAGTCAGACCCTCATTATCTTCCACAGTCGTCTCTTCCACAGCCGCCGTCTCTTCTGCGTTCTGTGTCTCGCCTTCTCCTGAGCCGCATCCTGCAAGCCCTGCGGATGCCATCACTGCCACCATCACCCACGCGAATAACTTTCTTTTCATAAAAAACCCTCCTTCTTTATTCTTTTACCCTTCTCGCCCGGTTGCCCAGCGCATCAAAAATAACCGCAAAGATAATAATCAATCCCTTGGCCGCATCCTGCGCAATCACCGGCACATTCAAAAATGTGAGCGCATTGATAATCACGCCGATGATGCAGACACCGACCACAGTTCCTCCGATGCTGCCTCTTCCTCCCAGCGTACTGGTCCCTCCGATCACTGCGGCCGCAATCGCATCCATCCCGGCGCCTTCTCCCAGATTCGGAGAGATCTGTCCTACCCGGCACACTGTAACCAATGCCGCCACAGCCACACAGATTCCATCAAAAATATAGACCTTCGTCTCCTCCCTCTTAACCTGAATACCCGAGTATTCTGCCGCCTCTTTGTTTCCACCCAGCGCATAAACCGCCGTTCCCATCTTGGTCTTATTCAAAAGTATGTAAGCCACGACACACATTCCCGCAAATATCACCACGGGCATGGGAATGATATGAAACAATTTACCACTTCCGATAAACACCGTCACCGGGTGATTCAAAAACATGATTTTACCCTCAGAGGCAAAAAGTGTAATTCCCTGCGCGATGGACATCATTGCCAGCGTCGCCACAAAAGGTAGCAATCTCAGCCTGGTAATCAAAAGTCCATTGACACACCCCAGAGCAGCTCCCAGTATCAGACAGCCTCCAAACAGTACCAACAGATTTTCTCCTGTCATAATGTGGCTCACACTCGCCACCACCGCAATCATTGTCAGCCCATTCTCCGCCGCCAGATCAATGCCGCCCGTCATTAAGACAAAGGTCGCTCCCAGAGCCAGAATACCCCTGGCGGAGTTCTGGGCCAGAATACCCAGCAAATTGTCCGCGGTGAGAAAAGCAGGATTCATGACAGTCGCCGCCACCATTAAAAGCACCAGGATTCCAAGACTGATCAGACGGTTCCTGGGAATTTTCCGGCATAAAACACGAAGCCCTTCTTTTTTGTCCATACTTCTCATCCTTTTCTATCTCTCAATAGTCACCGGCATTCCTGTCTTCAAAGACTCAAAACATGCGTCAATAGTCCGCACTGCCTCCACTGCCCGCTCCGTACTCACCGCATAAGGTTCACCGCTCAGGGTATTTTTCACAAAATGACTGATTTCTTCTCTCAGCTTGCCATGTACATGTCCGTAGTATTCCGGCCAGTAGGTGAGCTCTGGATATTCCACTGGAGCCTCTTCTCTGTAAATCGAGAGTCCCTGGTCTTTGACGTCGATGTAGCTAGCTCCTTTCGTTCCGACAACTTCCGCACAGGCCACAAAATCCAGGGATCCCTCTGGCAGCGCCCAGCAAAGCTGAATACAGGCCACGATTCCATTGTCAAAGGTAATCGTGTTAAATACCGTGTCTTTCCCGTTATAAGGCACATTCTTCTTCCCCACCCACTGTGCATACGCCTTCACCGGTCTTGCAGGTTCTGCAAAAGTGAGCATCGCCTCAAAGTCGTGTACTCCCATGTAATGGAACATAGAGATTTTTCCATGTAATCTTTTTACTGTTCCGTTCGTGGACGAACGTTTCAGGTACATGGAAATCACCTCACCTAAGTCTCCTCTCGCGATTGCTTCCGCAGTGTACTGGTATCTCCCGTCCCATTTCAGTACATGTCCTACCATCAGGCGGATTTGGTTCTCTTCAGCCAGCCTAACAATCTCCAGCGCTTCTTCTGTGTTCCTTGCGATGGGCTTCTCCAATAAAATGTGTTTCCCAGCTTTCGCCACAGGACGAACTGCGTCCAAGTGAAAAGTTTCTGACACCGCAATAGAAACCGCATCTAGCTGTTCTTTCGCAAGCATTTCCTCGATATCCTCATAGGCCTTGCAGCTCGTCCTCTGCGCTAGACGTTTTGCTGCCTCCCAGTTTTTGTCACACACCGCCACCAACTCTGCATTTGACAGTTGCCCGATGATATCTGCGTGTTTCTCCCCAAAGTAGCCGCATCCCACAACAGCCATTCTCAACACCCCAGAATTGTTCATAGGTACCCTCTCCTTTCTTTTTCGAATTTCTCTGTTTGGTAATCTAATCTTATTAGAATTCAGATAATTTGTATTTGCATATTTTTAATAGAAACTTGCAGTTATTTACTTATTATTCATTTTAATACCCACATATTTTTGAATATTTTCTCCGTTTTATCCAAATAAACCTTATTTATCTTGTGCACTCTCCACTATATTTGTTTATTTTCACAATTTCTTCCAATATTTTCCGTCTATTGAAACATATATATTTTTTTGTTACAATTTGCATATTTTAACGATTGAATTGCTTTACATCGTGAAAGGCAACCTGACATGATAAAAAATTTAAATCCCCTCACTTTTTCTGAATACGGGTCGGTTTACACGTCCGCTGAATACGCCTGCTTAAAAAAAGAGACTCCCAAAACTATTACATTTACGGAAGCTTCTCCTCTCTTCTACACGGGCGAGTATCAGCTCTATCTGGATGTAGTGGAGTATCCTACCCTCTTAGAAATCATGTACGAACAGGACTGCCTCTCCGCCCAAAACTATGATATCTATCTGTTGGACAAGCCGGTATCTTTGAACTCAAAAGTCTATTTCCGGATCGTCCCCATGCATACCAAATGTACCGTGGAATTTTATCCGGGCCATCTCTCCCTGAATCAATATTTTTATTCCATTTCTTCGCAAAAAGACAGGCATTATGTACTGAACATTCCTAAAATCTACGTCGCTTTCTACCAGGAAAAAGAAAAAGGATTCTATTTTAAAGGGGAACATCACCCCTGTTGGGAATTGACTTATGTAGACACCGGGGAAATGTTCAGCGTCGTGGAAAAACAAAAGTTTCTGCTCCGTCAAGGTGATCTGGCCTTTTACGGGCCAAACCAGCACCACATACAGTACGCCGCAAAAAATTCTTCGGTGAATTTTTTCTCCATCGCCTTTGACATGGAATTAAAAAAACCTAGTCTTTTACAAAACCAGGTTTTCCATATTTCACACGCCCACGCTGCCTTACTAAACAGAATCATCTCCGAGTCCACAGTCTCCCAACTCTACTCTGAGGAGTTGATGATCTGTTACCTAAAAGAATTTTTGATTCTGCTGTTCCGCACCCTGCACAGCCAGTCCCAAACAAAGCCTCCTGACTCCCATTTAAAACAGAATCTTGAAAAAAACATCATCTGCGAGGTATGCAATTACGTAGAAGAAAACATTTTCTCCCCGGTTACAGTCTCTGACATCGCCCACCACGTCAATCTCAGTATGCCGTATCTCTCCGCCCTCTTCCATAAAAAAGAAGGTATCCGCCTAATTGAATACATTAACAACAAAAAACTTGAAAAAAGCAAAGAGATGATTCGAAGTGGCCAGTACACCATCACTCAAATCTCAGAGATGCTAGGCTATTCCTCCATCCACTACTTCTCCAGACTTTTTAAGTCTACCTATAGCATCTCCCCTTCCGAGTATGCCAAAGCGCTGCGCTGATGCCATTTGCTCTCATAGGCAAGAACATCCTGCTCCTCACATGTCTGCCATTGTCATCACAGTCTACTTAACCATTGCACCGCAGCATATCCTTTAACAGAAAAAGGGCTTATGCCGCGGCCACCTGCCGGGTTTATCGCCCAAAAAGCGCCTGACAAGGAAAATTCACTCCCTGTCAGGCGCTTTCTTCATCCTGTTATTCAATTCTGCCGCTATCATCCTTCAATGGCAATATAATTTTTCTTCTCCACTTCTTTTGCATCTTTCTTTGGAACGCTCAGGCGAAGAATTCCGTCTTCAAATTTCGCACGGATATCTTCCTGGTGAACCTGCTCGCCCACATAAAAGCTTCTGCTCATAGCGCCTGCATAACGCTCCCTGCGGATATACTTGCCCTCCTTATCTTTCTCATCCTTATCCAGCCCTTTTGAAGCTGAGATGGTGAGATATCCATTTTCCAATTTTGCGTTTATCTCGTCTTTCTTAAAGCCTGGCAAATCAATATCCACTTCATATCCGCTGTCTGTCTCTTTGACATCCGTTTTCATCATATTCTTTGCGTGCTTTCCATACAATGGGTTTTTCCCACCGAAAAAGTCTCTCTCAAACGGAAAATCCATCCAGTCATCAAATAAGTTCTCTCCAAAAATACTAGGCATCAACATAAGTCATATCTCCTTTCATATAACACATGAGTTTTATATTAGCACTGTCGGAGAAATCCGAGGTGTTGTTTCCGGAACTACCGGAAGATCTTTTTACTCTCTTCCTTTGTTCTATGTGTAATATAACACCTATTATTAGCACTGTCAATAGGCGAGTGCTAATTTCACAAATTATTCACATTTTACTAAAATATTCTTCCATTTAATATCCCATCGATCAGCCTAGACGCCTCATTTTTGGTGATACTATCCGGGTCAAAGGACAGACTTAGCCGTTTCTGCCGAATTAGTTTCGTCAAAAACTCCACCTGACGCTTGCTAGCAGGCAGGATTTTCTTCTGTTTATAGTATAATTCCATCGGCTGAAAAACCGCCGGCTCTTTTTCCTCAAAATAATGTGCCAGTGTCTGATACAGCTTTGCAGTAGCCAAGGCATCATGATAGGCTCTGTGAGCCGCTTTGTTCTCAATCTGATAATAGGCGCAGAGCCGTTCTAAGCTCTTGGATTCCAAATCACCGTGCACCTTTCTGGCAATCTTCAGCGTATCGATTCCCTGGCTGACGAAGTCCAGGCCGACCGCGAGAGCTCCCATCTTCATAAAACTATAGTCAAAAGCGACGTTGTGCCCTATCAAGATATCTTCCCGACAGAAATCCAGAAACTCCGGTATCACCTGCTCCCTGGACTGAGCATTTACCACCATCTCGTTTGTGATTCCCGTCAAGTCTGTAATTGTCTGGGATATTTCTTCCGTGGGCCTGATGAATTTCATAAACCTTTCCACCACTTTACCATTTCGTACTTTCAGTGCCCCAATCTCGATAATCTCGTTTTGTTCCGGGTCCAGACCCGTAGTCTCCACATCAAACGCCACATAAGATTTTAGCATACATTCGCTCCTTTACCTAACGACAAAATTTTCCATAATTTTCTAATCCTATAATAACCACTCGCCTTTCTCTGTGTAAAGAATAATTTTTCCAATAACTTACATTTCTTTTACCCTCACATGGTTTCCCCTTTACATCCAGAGTGTAAACTAAGTACAGAAACTGCACAAAGGAGGAACCAAAATGATAAAAACTTATGTCATAGACACCAGCGTCATCATCCAGTCTCCCGATGCGCTCACACGTTTCCAAGACAACGTCGTAGTCGTTCCCTTCGTCGTCCTTGAAAAGCTGGGCGCTCTGTCAGCAGTCACCAGCGAGCAGGGTATCAATGCCCGAAAGGCAATCCAAATGCTTGAGGCTTTCAGGTTGAGAGGTGATCTTCTCCAAGGGGTAAGCTTGGAAAGCGGTGGTATTCTCCGAGTCGAAAAAAACTATATCGACGTTGCTTTGCCAAAGGAACTTCCCGCAGAAAGTTCCGACAACCGAATCTTAAAGGTGTGCAAAGGATACCAGGAAGTGCCTGACTCCCAGAAACCTGTAATTTTAGTGACAAAAAGTATTACTCTTCGCCTCAAAGCTCAGATGCTGGGGATCCTCGCCGAAGACTACACCGCGGAACAGGTCACCGACTGGGCCAGTCCCTACACGGGACGCATGGAGGTCTACGTGCCCGAAGAGCAGTTCAAAGATTTCAAAAAGAAAGGAATCCCATTGAAGACTGTCTACACAGTCGATGGAAATGGAATCGTTCAAAAGCCTGAATTATTTGAGAATCAATTCGTAATTCTGAGAGCAGACCAATCCGCAAAAAAGACACTGCTGGGTCGGGTGGAAAAAGATAAAATCCTCCCGCTGAAATACAAAAAAATCCGCCCCTACGGTGTAAATCCTCAGAATGTGGGACAGTATTTTTTGCAGGAGGCTCTGATGCAGCCTGCCTCCAAAGCTCCTCTCGTAATTGTAAAGGGGATGGCTGGAACTGCTAAGACCTTTTATTCACTGGCTGTAGGACTGGAAAAACTCATCAACAATCCTTCCGGGGAATACCGAAAGATGATCGTCTGCCGCCCAAACTCCCAGTTTGACTCCGATATCGGTTTTCTCCCAGGAGATGAGCAGGATAAAATTTATCCACTTATGAGACCCATCGTCGACAACCTGGAACAGCTGATCGACTCAAACATCGAAAAACGATATGAGAATGAACAGGAGTTGAACGACAAAATAGAAGAAATTTTTGACCGTGGACTGATACAGACGGAAGCTTTAAACTTTATCCGCGGCCGCTCCATAGTCAAAACTTATCTAATCATAGATGAAGCACAAAATATGACACCAAACCAAATGAAAGGAATTATCACGAGAGCCGGAGAGGGGACAAAAATTATCCTATTAGGCGACCCTGCCCAGATAGACCGCCCATTGCTGGATGAAAAAACCAATGGTCTGTCCTATGCCTCCCAGTACATGAAAGGAAGTCCACTGTGCTGGCAAATTACTTTGACCGCTGAAGAATGTGAGAGGTCTGCCTTAGCCATGGATGCCTTAAAACGCCTCTAATTCTAGATTCCTCAATTCTTCCTTTTCTCGTGAGTAGAAATGAAATATGAAAAATGATCAAACAATCTCCTACAAAGAGATACAAAAAAATGAGGAAATCAATCTCTTAATCACTCAGGGAAACGCTATCCTAGAAATTCTAGGCTATACCGAGCATTCCAAGCACCACGCCTTAAAGGTAGCCAACACTGCCGGAGAAATTTTAAAAGATCTCGGATACAGCAAACACAAAATTGAGCTTGCTAGAATAGCAGGGTATTTGCATGATATTGGCAATAGCATCAATCGAAATGATCATGCACACAGCGGCGCTATTCTGGCCTACGAACTTCTCAAAGGTCTGGGAATGCCTTTAAAAGACGCCATCACAGTAGCCAGTGCAATCGGTCATCACGATGAAGAGACCGGAACTGCTATTGATGAAATAAGCGCTGCTTTGATTCTCGCAGACAAAACGGATGTGCGGCGTAACCGTGTCCGAAATCCTATCATTGCCAACTTTGACTCCCATGACCGAGTCAATTACTCTGTACTATCAGCAAAAATAAAAGTATGCACTGACAAAAAAGTCATTCAGATGGACTTAGAACTAGATGACTCCATCAGCACTGTCATGGATTATTTTGAAATTTTTTTAAAGCGAATGGCCATGTGTCAAAAAGCGGCTCAGGTGTTAGGACTCAAATTCAAGTTAATCGCAAATGGAAGCAAAATGTGCTGAAAGTCCAAGAACTATTTGCACTCTCTGAAAAAAAGTTTTATAATGTGAGAATAGCAGTGGATTGACGTGTTACTTTTTCAGATTAAGACAATACATTTCTTTGTCCCAATTGTCCGCGCACGTCTGTGCTAAATATGATTGAAAAAACTTTATTAAAAATGCCGTGTTTTCTCAAACGGCAGATGGGAGGATATTATGGAGAAAAAAAACATCGACTGGAGTAACCTTGACTTCGCTTACATGCCGACAGACAAACGTTACGTATCCAATTACAAGGACAGCGCTTGGGATGAAGGCACACTCACCGAAGACTCTACAGTACACATCAATGAATGCGCCGGTGTTCTGCAGTACGCTCAGACAGTTTTTGAAGGTCTGAAAGCTTACACCACAGAAGACGGACATATCGTAACTTTCCGTCCCGATTTAAATGCGGAACGTCTGGAGAATTCTGCTCTCCGACTGGAAATTCCTCCATTTCCAAAAGATCGTTTTATTGACGCAGTGACTCAAGTGGTATCTGCCAACGCAGCTTACGTGCCTCCTTATGGTTCCGGTGCCTCCTTATATCTGCGTCCCTATATATTTGGAAGCAACGCTGTAATCGGCGTAAAACCTGCGGATGAATACCAGTTCCGCCTGTTCTGTACTCCTGTAGGCCCTTATTTCAAGGGTGGCGTAAAACCGATTACCATTCGTGTCTGCGATTTTGACCGTGCAGCGCCACATGGAACTGGACACATCAAAGCCGGACTGAACTATGCAATGAGCCTCTATGCAATTATGGATGCTCACCGCCAAGGTTTTGACGAGAACATGTATCTGGACTCTGCTACAAGAACAAAAGTAGAGGAAACCGGCGGAGCAAACTTCCTGTTCGTGACTAAAGATAACAAAGTCGTAACCCCGAAATCTGATACGATTCTGCCATCTATCACCCGCCGTTCTTTGATCTACGTAGCAAAAGAATATCTGGGCCTGGAAGTGGAAGAACGTGAAGTCCTCTTTGAAGAGGTAAAAGATTTTGCAGAGTGCGGTCTTTGCGGTACCGCCGCTGTCATCTCCCCAGTGGGAAAAATTGTAGACCATGGCAAAGAAATCTGCCTGCCAAGTGGAATGAGCGAGATGGGGCCAGTGACTAAAAAACTGTACGAGACACTGACCGGAATTCAGCAGGGTCGGATTCAAGCTCCAGAAGGATGGATTCATGTAATCCAATAATTCTGTTTTCCAAAAAACTTTGCGCATCCGCGCGATAAGCTATTTTCTATCACATAAAAAAGGCTGCCTCACAATTTGGTCAACGAAATCTGCACCGAAAACCAAACTGCACGGCAGCCTTTTTTGTCATCAATATTTCCGAATCTGGTCGCTCCCGTCATCATGGGTATTCTCAATGGATTTAATCACGACATAATAGCTGTAGCTATCGCTGACTTTAATCTCTACCCGATCTCCAGTCTTCTTTCCCATAATCGCTTTTCCGAGCGGAGATTCCGTGCTAATTAACCCCTTCAAAGAATTTCCTCTCACAGATGTCACCACCTTGAACTTCTCCGTCTCATCGTCTTCTTCAAAATACAGCTCCACCGTATTGAACAGGCCCACCTCGTCGTCCTTCGACTCATCAGAAACAATCTCAGAAGTCTTCAGCATTCTTTCTAAATAACGAATTCTGCTCTCATTACGGTTCTTATCTTTTTTCGCCGCATGATACTCAAAATTCTCACTGAGATCCCCATGGGCTCTTGCCTCCTTGACCGCCTCTAGCGCTTCTTTACGAACCACCAGTTTGCGGTACTCAATCTCTTCTTTTATCTTTTCCACGTCATTTTTCGTCAATTGATTACGCATAGTCCTTTATTTTTCGGCACCTGCCTTTCACATGGCGCCATCCTTTCTTCGAAATCATGACCCTCATTATATACCTATGTAACATCCAAAGTCAACGCTCATTGACTTGCACCACATCTACCCGAATGATATAATAATCCGAAAAGATTACTCGTAACCATTCAGCCATGCGACTGATCAGAACAAAAATTCAGAGCAAGCTTGCTTGCAGAGAAGTTTTGCACTGATCAGGCATATGGCGCTTAGCCATAAGCGAGGATTTAGCCGCATACGCGGCGATATAAGCTGCGCAGCAGCGAATCCGAGCTGTTATGGCTGAACTGTTACGATCACTTGTAACAGTTTTCAGCCTTTCGGCTTCACTGTCACAAATGCATGCACACAGACTGCGATTCTCTCCGTCTGGCGCCTGCAATCCTCGGGATCCCGCTGCAAATGCAGCGTGACGCCTCGCGGGACAGTGTCAGGCTGAACTGTTACGATCACTTACCAAGAAGGAGGACTTACCATTGACAAAAGCAACTGAACGCACGACACTCGATGTTCCCTTACAAGCTCCTGGAAAAGGGCATCTGTTAAAAGAAGGATTATTAACTGAAAAGGAACTAGGCCAACACTGCCGCATGTTCTCAAGAGTCACTCTCGAACCAGGAAGCGCTCTGGGCTACCATGAACACCATGGAGAAACCGAGACCTATTACTTGTTGGAAGGAAAAGGAGTCTACAATGACGACGGCTCTCTCATTCCTGTGGAAGCTGGCGATGTGACTTTCTGTGAAGATGGTCACGGCCATGGCGTGGAAAATACTGGGGATACTGACCTAGTATTTATCGCGTTGATTTTAAAAAATTAAAAACTTTCCTCCAAACCGTCCCGACCTGGAAGCGGTTTGGAGGAATCAAGCTTCTCTTTATAATTTTTCTCTGTAATAGCTTTCTGCACAGTACAGTGCTCCCACCGGATTGTGCGCCAACACTCTATCTTTCGTAATTACTGTCGTCACCATAGCCCTTGAATACTTATAAAAAAGTGAATCGTGGCCTACACACAGCCCAACCGCAAGATTAAAATCTGTCTCCTGTTCATTTAACAGTGTCGCTTGAAAAATTGGGTTGCACATAGCCTCAAATTCTCCTGGATGAAGCTTCATCTCCTCCTCAACTCCAGTCTGGGCTTTGTCAACACCTCCCGATTTACACATAACCGCCACAACATGAAAACCATGTCTGCGAAATATTTTCACCAGCACCTTGGCCTCTTCCCTCAGACCTTTACAAAAAGCAATTCCTATCTTTTTATAGTTCATACGTTTACAGAATTCTATGGTCTCCCGGATTCTGGTCCACTGTCCATATCCCATCTTCTCAATTTCAGAAGAAGTCACAAAAAATCGATGATTCTCCGATTTTTGGTACTCCTTTAGAGAATATTCCAAAAGTTCTTTTTTGCGCCCCGGGCAGTTCCCGGGAAGCTTTTTAGGTTTTTCCTCCCAACAGCCGTGAATTCTGCAATCCGCACATGTACTAGCTCCTATCTTCTCTTCCTGCTGTACAGCGTATGTCTTTGACCCCTTATTCTCATCGTGTCCGTGCGATATCATATGCATTTGCTTTCCTCCTCAATTTCTCAACTTCCCCCTGTTCTCTTCAGTACCTTCCCTGAATTTCTGATGTTCTTACTCATTATAAAAATTTTTTACTTTTTTTTCAATTCGCATTTCATCGCAACTTCCGGCAAAATCCGTCTAAAAAGGCCAGGAATCTATCTCCCTGACCTTTCGTAAACCCGTAGCATTTGGTAGTCCTGCTGCCGGCGCATCTGCATCTCTCTTGCCCGCTTTCTTCTCTTGCGCATCAGCATTTCTCTTCTTCTGCGCTCCCTCTCTTTTTTCTTCATATGACTGATAAACAAAAGAATGAGGATGACAAGCACAACGCCCGCTGCCACTGCAAACTTTAAAATCAGCGCCGTGTCCAAAGACTTCTCAGCCGTTTGAGTAACCTGTGATGTCTTCTCTCCGGTATCTGTAGGAGCCGCAGCAGCAGCAATTGCCGCAGCCTGGATCTCCGCCTGTTTCTCCCGTTCTGCCACAACCAACCGTTCGTAGTTATCAAATCCGTAGTTTAATAAATTGTTCGTATCCTCATAGTGCGTCTGTTCACTCTGCATCACCACTGAGACCAGTTGTTTGTCATCCTCCTCGGCATACGTCACTAAGGTATTCCCTGCCATCGTAGTATAGCCGGTCTTTCCTGCCACTAAATCCCATCGGTCATCTTTTTGTTCCTCACCATTTACCAGTCTATGCTCCATGTGCAGAAGATATCCCTCTGTCTGATTTAAAGTCGGCGGAAGCTGATAAGTTTCAGCGGAGCATATTTCCTTCAAAGTGTCATTCTTAAATACTTCACTGGAAATCAACCCCATATCATACGCTGTGGTCTTCTGGGCCTCATCGTTCAGCCCCGAGGGATTTTCGAAATTGCTGTTTTCACAGCCCAGCTCCTCCGCCTTTTGGTTCATCTCGTTGACAAAAGCCTCTAGACTTCCGCTCGTGTGTTCCGCAAGCGCATTAGCTGCTGGATTAGAGGACTCTAAAATCATTGCATAGAGACAGTCTTCCACCGTAAGCTTGTCTCCTGCTTCAAATCCTTGATTGTTTCCGCTACCCGACTCCACTTCATAAACCGCATCGTGAGAAAAAATCACAGTCTCATCCAGCTCACAACGTTCCATCACTACCAAAGCTGTCAAAAGTTTTGTGATACTGGCCGGATAGTGTAATTCTTCTCCGTTCTTCTCATACAAAACTGTCTGTGTTCCCACATCCATTACCAGTCCACATTCCGAAGAAACCTTTACCCTCTGTGAATTCTCTGCCGGCTCGTCCATCTCCCCTTTTGTGGACACCGGCTCCTCCACCTGCGCAAATACTGTCTGCCCCATCAAGCTCACAAACACAGCAAAAGCGACAAGTGCTCTTTTCCATTTTTGTCTCATTTTACTCCCTCACCAGTCATTTCATAATAAGCACGCTTCACAGAGAGACTTTTACTCCTTCCAAAGACTCTCTGTGAAATCAGATCTATATCCATATATAGCATCACACTGTGTAATGTATGTGAAATATTTTCATAATATTTATTTAAAACTTATTTCACACTTATTCTCACTATAAAAAATTGTCAGCCTCCCTTTTTGTCCACGCTACTTGAGGGGATTGACAGATAAAACTCAACTCCGTCTGTCATGTTTTTAGCCCAGGTCCTGCCTCGATGTGCATGGGCCACTTCTTTTGCAATAGCCAAGCCAATCCCACAGCTCGTCCGCTCCCTCGTTCTGGCCTGGTCAGATTTATAGAACACCTCCCAAATTTTCTCCAACTCTGCCTCGTCTATATGACTCCCACTATTATAAACAGAAAAAATCCAATTCTGCCCCTCGTTTCTGGCCGTCAGGCGAATAATACCCGCGTCCCTGCTATGAAAGACAGCATTTTTAATGTAATTGTACACCGCTCTTTGAAGCATTTGATAATCGCCGGCTATATATCCATCAATCTCATCTAAAATCTCCACTGTTCTGGAAAACTCTTCCCAGGTCTGCTGTGCCAATTCTCTCAGAAAAATCCCTGACGAAAATGCTGTGACTTGAACAATATTTTCCCGGTTCTCGTATGCGCACAACTCCAAAATCTCGCGAATCATCTGGTCCATTCTGACACATTCTTTCGCAATTACATCCACATACTTTTGCAATTTCTGCGGTTGACTTTCCGCGATGTATGGCATATGCTCCGTATATCCCTCGATTACAGCAATCGGAGTCTTCAACTCATGGGCAAGACTTCGCAGCATTCCTTTTCGAAATTCCAACTCTTTTTGCAGTTCTTCCATATTGAATTTTAACTGATCTGACATGGAGTTGATCGAAGCTGCCAAAGTCCCCAGCTCGTCTTTGGATTTTACCTGAACGCTCTCCTCAAAATCAAGCTGCGCAATTCTCCGTGTGACCTGATTCATATTCTCCAATGGCCGTACCATTTTACCTGCCAGCCACACAATAATCACACTGCCTGCTGCCAAAGTAACTAAGCTAGAAAGCACATAAAATAAATCCATCAGCATCATATTCTTTTGAATACCCGGGATGGACTTCCTCACAACCACATATCCAAGACTTCCTGCCTTTTCCACCTGTACCAGATATGAAAGATCTTTTCGACCTTTCCGCTCATCTTTCCGAAAATAAACCCCTTCTTTGTCCAGAATATCCCGAATAGCCTTTAATTTTTTCACCAGCTTCTCTTTTACGCTCTTTTCCCGCTCACCTCGTAACTGGGTCGTTGCCAATATCTGATAGTCTTCACCAAAAATACTAATTTTCACATTTTCCTGAAACCCAAGTTCTTCAATATTCTTCTGTAATCCTTCTCGGTCTTCTCTCATCCACCTTTGAATCTGGTCACAGATAGCCTCCATTTTGCGGTGATTTTCCCAGATTAAAAACGGTTCTTTCAGCAGCCCATTCAGCAGCAAAGAAACCAATAGAAAGGCCAGGATTAAACCTACTCCCGTCAACGCATATTTTTTTCTCAAAGAATTAAACAATTTATCCCTCCGAACTCAGAGTATACCCCATTCCTCGAATTGTGCGTATGTAACTGCCGCAGCTTTTCAAGTCCATTCTAAGCATTTTAATGTGAGTGTCAATCGTACGTATGTCCCCCTCATAATCAAATCCCCACACTTTTTCCAAAATTTGGTCCCTTGTCAACACGATATCCCTATTCTGCATCAGATAGACCAACAGCTGATATTCCTTATGTGTCAGGCTGATTTCTTTTCCCCTCACATAAACGCGGCATTTTTTTTCGTCTACCACGACCTCTCCAACCTGTAAATGGCTATCTGACTTATTCCTCACCATCCGCATTAAATTTTCTGCTCTGGCCAGCAACACTTCTGGATGAAAAGGCTTCGCCATATAATCATTTGCCCCACTGCGAAGGCTACTCAGCTCATTCTGCGTATCTCCTAACGCTGTCAGTATCAAAACCGGCACATTGGATTGCAGCCGGATTCTCCTCAGAACTTCCATGCCATCGTATTGAGGCATCATGACATCAAGTATCACCAGTGAGATTTCAGGATTCTGATTAAAAATCTCAACAGCCTCCTGCCCATTTTTAGCCTCTAACACCTCATAATTTTTCTCTTCCAGTATATCTTTTATTAAGTCTCTTAACAAATAATCGTCATCAGCTACCAAGATTTTTTTCATAGCTCTCACACACTTTCTTTTTTCTCATTTCTAATTATAACAAAAGAATGAAAAATATTAAAGTTCTTTTACATTTCTCCAACAAAAGAACAAAGTGAGCAAACCCACTTCCGCTTCCCATCCCCTCAATCTTTGAGATGCAAAGCTCTCTTTGTATGCCGCCACAACACTGCTCTGCGCTGCACTACCTTATTACTGCGTGCGTATCTATAGCGAAGCGTTTAAGTAATTGGAGAGAACTTTCGCGCATTAGCGTGACCACGTCTTTGCTATTACATAAAAAGACCTGTGCCGGTCTCCGGCACAGGTCTCGCAGATAAAAGTTATTTTATTATCTCATCACTTTCTGATAAGGAGCATGTTCTTCCAACGCTTGAGACAATTCTGCCATTTTGCTCACATCCCCGATCAGAATTACTCCACACAGACGATTGTTCAGAAAATACAGCTTCTGATACTGCTTCTTAGCCATATCTTTATACTCCACAGTTTTATAGACCAAATTGGAATTCTTGCCATTGTCCCCCGCTGCATACAAGGCCGTATTCATACCATGAAAATTCAAAGCTGCTGGAACTGGATTGTAGCTCAGATCATCTCCCGCCGCATTTGCACCGGCCACCTTGCCCTGTTCAGAGGCTTCAGGCCAGATCGCATAGTTGATACCTTGGTATTCTGCACAGTCTCCACAGGCATAGATTCCCGAAATATTAGTCTCCATTTTATCATTCACCAGGACGGCTCGGTCTGTCTGAATCCCAGTTTTCTGGGCAATTCCTACATTTGCTCTTACACCACAGGATACAATTACTAGATCCGCAGGCAGTACCTTTTGATCTCCCAGACACACTCCGGTAACTTTATCGTCCCCTTGAATTTCTACAATCTGGACACCAGTCAAAATCTCAATTCCCTGGCTCTCACTGGCTAACCTGAGCATCTCGCTGGCAGGTTCATCCAGCTGCCGTCCCATAAGCTGCGGGGACAGCTCCAGCACCGTCACCTTACACTTTGCCTTTCTCAGCTCCCAAGCTGCTTCCAGCCCCAAAACGCCGCCGCCAATCACGACCACATTCTTTACTCCCGGCAAAAGGGCTGCGATCTTCTGTGTATCGCTCAGTCTTCGGATGGCCACCACCTGCTTCTTATCCGTTCCAGGAATAGGCGGAATGAAACACTCAGAGCCCAACGCATAGATCAGCTTACTGTATCTGAGCCTGGTGCCGTCTTCCAATTCCACCTCCTGACTCTGTGTGTCAATAGCGATAACTTCTCTTCCGAGAACCTGAATGATATTATTCTCTTCATACCACTGCTGGTTCTCGATGGCGATCTGATCAGCCTGCAGATCGGCCATAATTGATTTCGTCAGCATGGGACGATTGTAAGCAGAGTAAGGTTCATTGGAAATCATCAAGATAGAACCTGTACGGTCCCTCTCTCTGATCGCCTTAGCTGCCTGAAAACCTGCCGCTCCGTTTCCCAAAATCACATAAAAATCCTTCGTATCTCTGTGATAGGCCGTCTCCTCTGCCTCAACCGGCACAAAATGTTCTCTGCCTGCACCGCACACCGGACAGACCTCTACCGACGAGTCAAAAATCTCCCCACAGATCACGCATTTTACCAGGGTTTTTCTGGCCGATCTTTTCTTAGGATTTTCTTTATTTTGAAGTGTGCAGCCAAACTGATAGCCATATTCATACGCATCTACCAGATCGGCCTCACTCGGTTTAAACCGCACTCTAAGTCCATCAACAACCTTCATACGAAGCTGTTTTAGCCTCTCAATGATATGGGGAACTCCCTCTCCACTCCAGCCGTAGCTGCCAAAAGCACTGGCCAGCTTTCCGCCGTGGGTCCCGGCAAAAATAGACGTCACGAGCTCCCAGATAGGTTTCAGAGCCTCTCCCACAATCGTCGGCGTTCCAAAGAGTATTCCGTCAGCAAATCCCAACTCTTCCAGGACTTTCTCCTGATCTGCCTCTACCATATCATAGCAACGCACATCTACATCTCCACTGTCTCGAATTCCCTTTGCAATTTCCTGAGCAAGCATTCCCGTGTATCCATAGGCAGTTACATACGGGACGATAACCGTTTTTCTCGGATTCGGATTGACAACGGTACACCACTCTCGATAAGTCTGTATGATAAAATCAATCTTTGTATCCAGAACTGGCCCATGTCCTGTACAGATCATGGAGATATCCAACTCCTGAATACGATCCAATGCTTTTTTCATATAGGCTTTAAAAGGCCCGATGATATTATCAAAATAATATTTCGTCGCCCTCATGTAGCCTTCTTGGTCTGTCACCTTGCTCATCAATGTCTCACAGCCATAATGAGAACCAAAAGAGTCGCAAGTCACTAAAATCTGTTCTTCCTCGATATACGTATACATGGTATCCGGCCAATGAAGGTTCGGCACAATCAAAAACCGCAGGGTCTTATCCCCGATCTGCATTCTTTGTCCGTCTTTTACAGGTATCGCTGTAAACTCTCCGTTCACGATTTCCTTTAAGAACCCAACCGCACAACCGGTCGCAATAATCTTCAGTCCCGGATTCAGCTCCAACAGACGCTCTACACTACCCGCATGGTCTGGCTCTGTATGATTGACTACCAGATAGTCAATCTTCGTCACTTCAGTGATCTCTTCCAATTTTTCCAGATAATCATCAAAAAACTTCTCCTTCGCGGTTTCAAAGAGAATTGTCTTATCCCCCGCTTTCATCACATACGAGTTGTATGTAGTACCAAACTCCGTATACATGATGATGTCAAATACTCGCAAATCCTTGTCCACAATCCCAGTCCAATAAAAATTATCTCTCAGTTTCAAAGACTTCATAATTGCCTCCATTCTTCTCTCAGTATCCGCCGAAGATTTCAAGGTCCTGTCAGATTTCCCTGTACCTTTCATCTTTTGCATTTCCAAGTTATTATATACCCATCTTACACTTATTGCCGCCAAATTTCCAATATTTTCCGATAATTTAAGAAAGTTTTACATTCCGTTCATAACGTACTGAGTTTCCTCTGCAGTGCGATCTTTCGTTTTGTATGATAGGAAGGCATCTTCATACATTAGCGTGACAAGTTCTTTCCTATCATGCAAAAAAATCAGCCATGAAACTGAACCCAATAAAATTCCGACACACAGCCATTGGCCCTAAAATTTACCAGATTCAGATACATGACTGAACAAAGTGAACACTTCTAAAGATGCTAGACCTCTCAGTGATTTTGTCCCAGAGGATCAATTTTCGTCCTTTTAATTTTTCTCAAAAAGGCCGCACAGAGCGCAAACGCGACAAGCTCTGCGATCGGAAAACTCCACCAGATCGCCTGCAATCCCGCCGTCCGCGAAAATAAAAATGCCACAGGCAGTAGCACAAAAAGCTGCCTTACCACCGACACGATCAGACTCAGCACACCGTGACCCAGAGCCTGAAATATGGAAGAACTCACAATATTAAAACCAGCTAGGAGAAAGCTCACACTGATGATGCGTAAAGCTGGCTCTCCTATGGACATCATTTCCTCGGAGGCATTAAAAATTCCTAGGAGTTTATCTGGCATCAGCTGAAAAACTGCCAATCCAGCCAGCATAATCGCCACTGCCACAAACACGCTGTCCCGTATGGTCTCCATAATGCGCTTATTTTTTCTGGCGCCATAATTATAGGCAATGATCGGCACCATTCCATTGTTCAGTCCAAAAACCGGCATAAAGACAAAACTCTGAATCTTAAAATACACTCCAAATACTGCTGTCGCCGTGGAAGTAAATGCGATCAATATCTTATTCATTCCAAAAGTCATCACCGAACCAATCGACGCCATAATGATAGAAGGAATTCCCACCGAATAGATCTCCCGAATGATCCTACCTGATACAGAAAAATCCCGGAACGAAAATCTGAGCTCATGGTTTCTTTTGATATTAAACGTCAAAGCCAATATCGCTGCCACTGTCTGCCCGGTCACTGTGGCAAGAGCCGCGCCTGCGACTTCCAACCTCGGAAAACCAAATAGTCCAAAAATCATAATTGGGTCCAGGACAATATTGGTCAGCGCTCCTACACTTTGAGTGACCATAGAATACATCGTGCGTCCTGTGGACTGAAGTAACCTTTCTAGAATTACCTGGAACGAAATTCCAAAACCACAGATACAGATAATCCTCATATAGTCAGTACCATACCCCAAAATCTGAGCATCCTGAGTCTGCACCGCAAAAAATGCATGAGAGCCAAAAATTCCCAGTATCAAAAAAATCAAATAACTGCATCCTGCCAGCAATAGGCCATGCATCGCTACTTGATTGGCCTTGTCAAACTTTTTCTCTCCCAGACTTCTTGACAAGAGTGCGTTAATACCCACACCTGTTCCTGTCAAAATTGAGATCATCAGATTCTGAATAGGAAACGCCAGCGAGACCGCCGTCAGAGCATTCTCATTCAGCTGTGCAACGAACATGCTGTCGACTACATTATACAAGGCCTGTACCAACATAGAAATAACCATCGGCAGAGACATTGTCATCAACAGTTTGGGAATCGGCATGACCCCCATTTTATTTTCTTTTGCTATTTCTTTCACCTGTTATGTTACTCCCCCTTTAAATTCATTGTCTGCATCACTCTCGTATCACACACTGATATCCAGTATAGAGGAATCAAAATGGATTGTCAATTCTTTGAAAATTCCCTCTTCCAACGGTCAAAATCCCCAGGAAAGTGACTCCCTCCGTAACTGGATAAGACAGCCAGATTCCCTTCATTCCAAAGCAGAGTCCCAACACAACCGCAAAGATGAGAATCCCCAGCGTTCCTCGAAAAGCTGCCACAAAAAAAGCCGCCCTCGCATTCTCCACAGCTCCCAAGTACGCTGCCGTGACGATGTTGATACCTGCAAAGAAAAATCCCAGGAAGTAAAATCTTAGCCCTTCCGAGGCCAGAACTGCCAGCTTTTCGTCCTGCTCACTGTTAAAGACCTCCACAAAGTTCGAAGTATTCATGTATACCACCAGGATCATAAAAGCTCCCAAAACAAATGCTGTGGCAGCCGCATACCGGTAAAACGCACGAACTTGAATTTTTTCTCCCTTTCCGTAGCTTTTACTGATGAGTGGTTGGCTACCCTGAGCCGTTCCGGTAAAGACAGCCACAGCCACCAAAGCTAAATTAGCCACAACTCCATAAGCCGCCACCCCCACATTTCCAGAGATGCGTAAAATTAAGAGATTAAACACAATCAGAACCACTGCTGAGGAGACTTCATTGATAAAAGCAGAGTTGCCCAGGCCGCACAAATCTCTGACTGTCCCAAACCTTACCCTGTGGATTATTAGATGGAAGTGATTTCTCTTTTTGATAAAGAACGTCGACAATATGCTAAGGCTGATGACAGGCGCAAGTCCTGTAGCAAACGCAGCGCCAAACATTCCCCATCCCAGAGGATACATAAATATATAATCCAGTACAATATTTCCCAGGCTTCCACATATCATCCCCGTCATGGACAATCTTGGCGAGCCATCGTTTCGGACAAATGCCAGTACGATATTATTCAATATGAAACATGGTGAAAAACACAAAATCGTCCTGAGGTAGACCGCTGTCAACGGCAAAATCTCTTCATTCGCCCCCAAAAGCTTCGCGAAAAACTCCGCACCAAAGACGCCTGCTGCCATAAAAAAAGCTGCTGCTGCCATTCCCAGCACCAAGCTGTCCCAGAACGCTTCTGATGCCCGGCGCGTTTTCCCCTGAGACCTGCTGATCGTATATCTGGTCGCACCACCAATGCCGATCATCAGCCCCGTGCCGTGAATCAGGCTGTATACTGCTATAGCCAGATTCAAAGCTGCCAGCCCATTTGTTCCCATCCGATTGGAGACAAAATAGGTATCCGCCAAAATGTAACAAGACAATCCCAGCATTCCCATAATATTCAAAGATATATATTTGAAGTATTCTCTCTTTAACCCGTTCATTTTTCCTCCCCTTTCTCAGATCAGCCGCACGGCAGCGGTCCGCCGTTGCCCACAATGACACAGTGCCTCGGAACACCCGGATGTATTCTTCAGACAGAAAAAGCCTGATTGTCCGGCTTCTAAGACCTACCGCCAGACAATCAGGCATTCCTTCCCCCTACCCGGTGGCAGGAGGTATGCTTATCCATGAATTTTTGTTTTTTATTATAGCATCTGTAAATTGGGAAGACAACCATTTTTTCAGTTTTGGAGGCTGCAACTTGGTTCCCTTTTGGGAACTGACGAAAAAAATTCAACTTTATCTGCACTCCTACTTCCTTGACTCTATTTTCTTTCATACCATATAATGAACGTATTAATAAATATCTATATTGAAAGAAAACTTTCATACACTGTGCGGCAGAACTTTTTCTATGAAATTGTGACAAATATCACAGCGAAATGTTTTTCTTTTTATTACCCTCAGTGTACAGGGGTGCCATGCCCTTTTATAGCTCTGGGAAATCAGATCGTCTGCCGCACTTTCACATAGGAGGATTTCATGAACACATCAAGCATTCAGCAGCTGCAAACTTCGGCTTTCTTCAAAGATCTCCCGCAGGATATCATTCAGACCCTCCTAAATCTAGGACGTCTCTGTGAATATTCCAAAAGAGAAATCATCTTTCACGCCGGAATCTATGAGGAACAGGTCTATCTTCTGTTGGAAGGCGAGGTCATGGTCTATAATTTAACCAAACATGGAAACAAAAAGATTTTGTTTATCTTGGGAAAAGGCCATCTTCTGAACCACAATATTGTCAGCCAAAGACCTGTCTCCGTCTTCTGCGAAGCAGTTCAGTCTGCACAAATTCTGGAAATTCCGCTCAGAAATTTCCAGAAACTGATGATCTGTCATCCCTGTCTGACCCAAGCGGTCATGACAGAGTATGAAAGGTATATCTGGCGCCTCAGCCATCAGCTGAAAAACACCAGCGGCAGCCTTCTCCTGGAGAGAAAAATTGCCGCAAAGCTCTGGAAACTGGGGCGCGACTTTGGAGTGAGAAAAAAAGACGGCGTACATATCCAGGTAAAACTAACCATGACCCTGCTGGCAGATTTTGTCGGAGCACCCAGGGAGAATGTCTCCCGTGCCTGCAAAAGTCTCTCCCAAAGGGACCTGCTGTACTATCAAAACCAACAGTTCATCCTCCCGAATATGGACGGACTGTCAGATTTCTACAAACAAAAATAAGAAAAGGAGAACGCATATGGGAAATCTTTTCAACATAAAAACAGCTTCCTGTCTTCTCGAGAAACTGCAAAAAGAGTATGACGTCTATGGACCTAAACGGTTCCCCGGGGACGGCTGTTTCTCAGACACCGTCACCGTCCGCTATGGAATCCTGAATTCCCTGGAGGAGCTCGTGTGGGACAAGAAATCAGACTACAGCTTCAAAGAGACGCTGTTGCCCATCTCTGACACCATCATGTATTTCACAGAAAGCAGCACAAAACTGCCGGAACCTAAGAAAAAACGGTTAATTTTTCTGCGTTCCTGCGAGCTCCATGCGCTGAAGAGGCTGGATGAAATCTATCTTCGCAATGGCGCCGTGGACTATTACTATCAGGAAGCCCGTAAAAATGCGAAATTCATTCTCATGGGTTGTGAGCATTCTTTTGAGTCCTGCTTCTGTGTGAGTATGGGAACAAATCAGTCTGACGGTTACGATGCTTACATCCACCCCGAAAAGGACGGGTTTTACCTGGAATTCAAAGATGATGAACTAAAAAAATCTGCCCAAGGACTGAGTGCCCCTCAAAAAGACAGCAAAATTCAGTATGTCTCCGAGAATGAAGAGAAAGTCTGTCTCCCAGTACACCTCCCAGAAGATATCGGACTTCACGAAATGTGGCAGGAATATGCCGGGCGCTGCATCGGCTGTGGGCGCTGTAATTTTGTCTGTCCCACCTGTACCTGCTTCACAATGCAGGACATCTTCTATCGAGACAACGAAAATGCCGGGGAACGCCGCCGTGTGTGGGCATCCTGCCAGGTGGACGGTTACTCAGATATCGCCGGCGGCATCCGTTTCCGCAAGGACCAGGGAGAGCGGATGCGCTTCAAAGTGCTGCACAAGGTCTACAACTATAAAAACCGCTTTGGCTATCATATGTGCGTGGGCTGCGGACGCTGCGAGAATGTCTGTCCGGAATATATCTCCTATATCCACTGCCTGCACAAACTCTCAGAGATAGGAGGACAAAAAAATGAGCAATGAATACATGCCTTTCTTATCACAGATCAAAGAAATTATCCGGCACACGGATATTGAATATACATTCCGTATGAGCTTTGTGGGAACTGTGAAGCCCGGCCAGTTTTTTGAAGTGTCCATTCCAAAATATGGCGAAGCTCCGATCTCTGTCAGCGGTATCGGTGAAGATTACGTGGATTTAACCATCCGAAAAGTAGGAAAGGTCACCAATGAAATCTTTGAAAACAAAGTGGGAAAAACTCTTTTCATGCGCGGCCCCTACGGAAACGGTTTTGACGTGTCCGACTATCAGGGAAAAGAACTGGTTGTCATTGCAGGGGGCACCGGCGTCTCACCAGTCAAAGCTGTCGTCGACTACTTTGGAAACCATCCCCAGGAGGTACTTTCCTTGACCACAATCGTAGGCTTTAAAGCCCCAGAATATATTCTGTTCCACGAAGATTTAAAGCGCTGGGAATCCCAGATGAACCTCACCGTCACTGTGGACTCTGCGAAAGAACCTGGCTATCAGGTGGGTCTGGTGACAAAATACATCCCCGATTTAAAATTCCGAAAACTTCAAAATGCGGCCGCCATCGTGGTAGGACCTCCTGTGATGATGAAATTCGCTGTGGCAGAACTGGAAAAGCTTGGAATCAAGGACGAACAGATCTGGATTTCTCAGGAAAGAAAGATGTGCTGCGGTCTGGGAAAATGTGGTCACTGCCGGATGGGCGACGCCTACATCTGCCTGGACGGACCTGTATTTAACTACACCGAAGGAAAAAAATTAATGGATTAGGAGGAGATGGCATATGTATCTAGATATCAATACCAAAAAATTGAAAAAAAATGCTTTTCGTGTCTCCAAGCACCGTGGGGAGACAGCCTCCAGAGTCCGTGTACCTGGCGGCAAATGCAACGCTGAGGTCTTATCCAAAGTAGCTGAAATTGCCCGTAAATACGGAAACGGCAGCGTACATCTGACCACCCGTCAAGGATTTGAGATTGAGGGAATTTCCTTAACCGACATAGAAAAAGTAAACCAGGAGCTTCAGCCGATCATTGAAAATCTCGGAATCAACCAGACCATTCCCGGAACCGGCTATCCCGCCTCAGGGACCAGAAATGTCAGCGCCTGTATCGGAAACCGTGTCTGTCCCTTTGCCAACTATGACACAGCGGCCTTCGCAAAGAGAATCGAAGACGCAATTTTCCCCAACGATCTGCATTTTAAGATCGCTTTGACTGGCTGTGCCAACGACTGCATCAAGGCCAGAATGCACGATTTCGGTATCATCGGAATGACCATTCCCCAGTATGAACCGTCCCGCTGCGTATCTTGCAGCGCTTGTATCAAAGGCTGTGACAAATTATCCGTGAATGTGCTTCGCATGGAAAACTATAAAATCGAACGAAATGCCGAAAAATGTGTAGGTTGCGGCGTCTGCGTCACAAAATGTCCCACTCGTGCCTGGACCAGAAGTCAGCAGAAATATTATCGTCTGACGATTATGGGCCGAACTGGAAAGCGCAATCCCCGCCTAGGCGAAGATTTTCTGGTATGGGTAGATGAGGACACGATCATAAAAGTAATCTTAAATACCTACAAATTTGTAGAAAAATACATCGACCGTTCTGCGCCAGGCGGCAAGGAGCACGTAGGCTATATCATCGACCGGACTGGCTTCACAGAATTCAAAAAATGGGCATTGGACGGCGTAGAACTTCTGCCTGAAACCATTGTCAAAGATCCCGTATACTGGAACGGAATCCATTACCGCTAATCTACTGCGAAAGCTGAATAGCCCGCCAAAGCTGGATTTTTCTCCTGCTTTTGGCGGGCATTTTTCATAAACTACTGCAATTTACATACTTTCCGATCATAAGTATAGATACCGTTGATCTCATCTTCAATATCCGATACCTGAGTATAGATCGCTGCCGAAAGTCCTTCTCTCTGTAACTTTTTCAATTGACTTTGAAACTGCTCATATCTTCTTTGAAATTCCTCTCCCGTCTTCAGCTTCCTATAGCCATATACACGGTCGCTGGACAGATGACCTTCTATAGCCAGCGCAAGCCCTCCGTACTCTGAAATCACGCAGGCTCTCGCCTCTTCTATTTTTCCTGTTCTTCTGTCTTTCGGACAGATTAACGTCTCAAAATAGTTGTGGACGCTTTTTATATCGCCGCATCCACAGTCAAACCATCCACTGGCTGAGTCCACTGGCCTGGACGGGTCAGCCTTTTTCACCATCCTTGTGACAGGCTCCGTGGCAAATTGCCCCCATCCTTCATTGAAAATCACCCAAGCCCCCACGCACGGGCTGTTATAGAGTGTCCGTATAGTTTCCCGGCACTCTGCCAGCCATTCCTGGCAACCCTTCATATTTTTACGCCCCGCAGCAGCCGCAGACCACGATTTTCCCTCCGTCAGCTTCGGCAAAACCGTTGGAAGATAACAGAGACGTTTCATGTCATAGCTCTCCCCGCCGTTGACCATATCCTGCCAGACCACCATTCCCAGGCGGTCACAGTGATAGTACCACCGCAACGGCTCTATTTTGCAGTGCTTACGCATCAGCCGGAAACCTAATCTTTTCATCCTTATGATATCCGCTCTCAGCGCGTCGTCTGTGGGCGCTGTGCACAGACCATCCGGCCAATACCCTTGGTCCAACACGCCGTTGAAAAAGTATGGTCGATGATTCAGACAAAGGCGCGGCACTCCCTGCGTATCCGGCTCCTTCGTGAAGACTCTCATGGCGAAATAGCTCTCCACCACATCTTCTCCCAGACCTACTCTAAGACCATAGAGGAACGGGTCTTCCGGACTCCACTTGTGAAAATTCGGAATCTTCAGATGAACCGTGACGGATTCCTTCTGCATCTGTGCCTCATGACGATAAACCAGTCCGTCTCCCTCATAGACTTCCACCCAAAGAGAGCTGACTTCTCCTGGTTTGCTGCCTCCCGGATATATCCCGAGATCCAGAGCTTCCGAATCATAATCCGGGGATATCTTCAATCTGCGAACATAGACATCTGGAACCCACTCCAACCATACCGTCTGCCAGATTCCGCTCTGAGCAGTATAAAACATTCCGCCTGCCTCTAGCTTCTGCTTACCCCGGGTTCTCCATCCGGTGTCGCTCTCATCCCGACAAGCCACCTGAATTTTGTTCTTTCCTTCCCGGACGTAACCAGTGATATCCATAGAAAAAGGAAGATATCCTCCCAAATGCTCTCCCACCAACGTTCCGTTCCAAAAAACCTTGCATTCCTGATCTACAGCTCCAAAATGAAGGAGGAGCCGTCTGCCCTGATTCTCTTCCGGCTTTAGATCAACCTCCCGTTCATACCAGAGAGTCTCGCCCGGCAAAAGCTGAAAATCTGCACCCGACAATAGGCTTTCCGGTGAAAACGGAACCAGAATTTTTCCCTGGAATTTTCGGCCTCTGGGAATTTCCCAACTCTTTTCTTTGACAACCATGTATCGCCACCAACCGTTGAGAATCTGATACTGTTTTCTTCTCATCTGTGGTCTCGGATACTCCTTCAGTGGGACATAATCAGACTTCTTGGATTCCTGAGCCACACACTCTCCCCATTGTGTATACATAACATTCAGCTTTCCCCTCTTTTGTCCGAATGATAAAGTAGAAATCGCATCTTTCAGTCTCATCGTTTTTTCCCCCTTTTTTAATTCCTTCCGGCAGGATTCCCCGCCTGCGGCTGACCGCTTCAGCAGCGCCTTATGTTTCGCCGCGACTCAATCCCGCGGAATGTTTTCAGTTTCCTCCCCTCAATTCCTATGTACCCTTAAATTTTCTTTCTCTCCTTGTTCAAAAGAGCACATTTTTTAATGCTCCAGCATGGCGGCCATCTTTTCCAGCCGATTCAGCGCCTCATCCAATGTCTCCTTACTTCTGGCAAAATGAAGACGTATCAGATGGTTCACCGGTTCCCGAAAGAAGCTGGACCCTGGCACCGCTGCCACCTTGATCTCCCGTGTCATCCACTCGCAAAACTGCAAATCTGTAAAGCCTTCAAACTTTTCCATAGCCAGGAAATCTGAAATGTCCAAAAGCACAAAATAGGTACCTTGTGGCAGCGTGTGTTTCAGGCCCATCTCATCCAGCCTCCGACAGAAGTAGTCCCTCTTTTCTCTATACATCTCGCTGAAATCCCTATAGTACTCATCTGGAAAATTCACACCGACACAGGCAGCCTCCTGCAATGGAGAGGGCGCCCCCACGGTCAGAAAATCGTGAACCTTTTTCGCATTTTCAATCACTCTTTTGGGACCAATCAGATATCCCAGCCTCCATCCAGTGATCGAGTAAGTCTTAGACAGAGAACTGCAACTGACTGTCCGCTCATACATATCTGGCAGGCTCGCCATATAGATGTGCCGGTTAGGCGGATATACCATATGCTCATAGACCTCGTCTGTGATAATGAAAGCGTCGTATTTCTTGGCAAGCCGTCCGATCAAATTCAGCTCTTCCAGCGTGAATACTTTTCCTGTAGGATTGGAGGGATTACACAGAATCAACGCTTTTGCATTCTGGCAAAAAGCCTCTTCCAGCGCTTGAGGTTCAAAATGAAAATCCGGCGGTATCAAAGGCACATAGATCGGTTCTGCTCCGGAAAGGATGGCATCTGCTCCGTAATTCTCATAGAAAGGACTAAACACGATCACCTTATCTTTGGGGTTGCAGACCGTCATCATCGCGGACATCATCGCCTCCGTTCCGCCGCAGGTCACCAACACCTCCTCCTTGGGATCGATCTCTCTTTGAATTGCCTTTCCGAATTTATTCGCCAGCGCGGCTCTTAAATTTTCAGCTCCAAAAGTCACCGAATACTGGTGAGGCCCTTCCATAGCTACCTCTTTTAGCCGTTCTAGCATTGGTCTCGGCGGCGCAAAATCAGGATAGCCCTGAGACAGGTTAATCGCTCCGTATTCGTCACTGATTCTGGTCATACGCCGAATCACAGAATCTGTAAATAAATTCACTCGATTGCTCAACTCTGGCATTTTTTTACACCTCTACTCTATCTCTTTTTTCCCCAGACGAACCTCTTCCATATAATCCACCAGCTCCTCGGAGAGATGATCGAAAAGGTAGTTTTTTCCTCTTTGCCTTCTTTGGTCACACTCCTGGCGAATCTGCTCATTTACCAGGGAAATCTCTTCTCTTAGTTCTCTGGCTGACAGCAGGCTGGCCCCCTGCCCCCGTATAATCACTTGTTCCAGGCCATCAGAGGTAGCTACCGTCACCTGGTATTTTCTCCCGATCTCATGAACCACTTTCTCTATATATTGATCTGCGGTCTCTGCCTCTTTTGTGTAGACCACATGGATGTTATGATAATCCGTCACTTCACATTCATGTCCCTCTACTTTGTAAGCGTCAAAGACAAGAATCAAAACACATTTTTTATAACCTTGGTAATTGCAGAGAATGTCCATCAGCTTCGTCCTGGCCCCGTCAATATTAACTTCCGCCAGCTCTTTTAAATCCTCCCAGGCAAAGATAATATTGTAGCCGTCCACCAGAAGATACTCCTTTTCTGGAACCATTCTGTGCCTCCTGATGGGTCTCTCAGAATATGTCCGAGTTACTCTGCCACTCAGCACCTCCTTGGGCCGTTTTGCCGAACCGTAGGTCCTCTCAAAAATTTCTCTCAGCTCTTTCTCTTCTTGTTCAAAGCTTTTTCTGTCCTCATAAGCGGGAACACTGTAAACCTGCGCGGCTACGTCCGGCCGCTCCTGTTTCGCCTCCTCCCAGATGCTCTCCACATGCATGTACTCTTCCACCTGGTTCCAAGGAACCACGAAGCCTGCCCCGTGGGCACAGAAAACGGAACTCGTGGGATTTTCCAAATCACTCTCCGGGTCATAGCCGATCTCTCCCACTATCTCATCCTGTTCCTGGCATGGCTGATATCCGCTCAAAGCACAGAACAGTCGCCCCCTGCCCTTGGTATAGGAAACTACCTCCGTCTGATAGTCCCGCATTGCGGATACCGGCGCCTCCCCAGTAAGCAAAGTCATATCCTCCTCTGTCACCGGAGGCTGAAAACTTCCGTTCATACGCTGAATATCAGACAGCGCTCTACCCACATTCTCCGTCGGTATTTCCAGACGAAACTCATAATACGGTTCCAGCAGCACGCTTTTTGCTTTTCTCAGCCCCTGTCGGACTGCCCTGTATGTAGCCTGCCGAAAATCGCCGCCTTCTGTGTGCTTTGCATGAGCCCTCCCACCGATCAGGGTAATCTTCATGTCTGTGACTGGAGAACCCGTCAGAACCCCTAAATGTTCCTTCTCCGCCAAATGTGTCAGCACCAGACGCTGCCAATTCCTATCCAACTCATCTTCACTGCAACTGGTGCTGAAGACCAAACCGCTGCCTCTTTCCTGAGGTTCCAACAACAAATGAACCTCGGCATAGTGCCGGAGAGGCTCAAAATGGCCGACGCCCTCCACCGTGTTCTCTATTGTCTCCTTGTACACAATATTTCCGACGCCAAACTCCACAGGAATCTTGTATCTGTCCCAGATCAGGCTTTTCAGAATCTCAATCTGTACTCTCCCCATCACCTGAGCATGAATCTCTCCCAGCTTTTCATTCCAGACCAGATGAAGCTGTGGGTCCTCTTCTTCCAACTCCCTTAACTTGCCCAGCGTCTGATAAGGGTCACAGTCCGGAGGAAGGATGATCTGATAATTCAGTACAGACTGAAGCATTGGAGGCCCAGAATCCACCTCAGCCCCCAGCCCCTGACCGGGATAGGTGTGATTCAGTCCCGTCACTGCACACACCATCCCGGCACAAGCCTCCGGCACTGTCTCATATTTTGCACCAGAATAGATACGAATCTGATCTACTTTTTCCTCCCAGCGCTGCTCGCTATGCTCCTGTCCTTCTTTTCGGTTCGTGAGCGGCATCTTGACTCGAAGACATCCACCAGTCACTTTCAGATAAGTAAGCCGGCTGCCATCTCTGGCGATTTTATAGACTTTTGCTCCGAATACCTCCGGATAGGAGGAAGCGGCCGTATATTTTTCCAGACCTTCCAGAAATTCCCTCACTCCGTCAAGCTTCAGCGCCGACCCAAAATAGCAGGGAAAGACCTGTCTATTTTTGACCAGCCCCGGAATTTCTTTGACAGGAAGTCTGCCGTTCTCCAAATACTCTTCTAGCAGTCTCTCATCGCACATCGCTAGTTCTTCCATCCACTCCTCTGTCTCCTGGCTAAAGTCGACGCAGCCTTCGTCTAACTTTCTTTTCAGCTCTTCCATCAACTTTTCTCGGTCTGTGCCGTCCTGGTCCATTTTATTAACAAACAAAAATACAGGAATTTTATATCTTTGCAGAAGCCGCCACAGCGTCTGCGTATGTCCTTGGACTCCATCCGCCCCGCTGATGACCAAAATCGCGTAGTCCAACACTTGTAGCGTTCGCTCCATCTCCGCGCAAAAATCAACATGTCCCGGGGTATCCAGCAGGGTAATCCGGCAGTCTTTCAAAGAGAACACCGCTTGTTTTGAAAAAATTGTGATTCCCCTGCTTCTCTCCAAATCATAAGTATCTAAAAAGGCGTCCTGGTGATCCACACGGCCTAATTTTCGGATGCTTCCGCTTAAATACAGCATACTCTCCGAAAGAGTCGTCTTTCCCGCGTCCACATGAGCCAGGATTCCCACTACTAAATTTTTCATTCCTCTCATCCCTCGTTCCATCACGGATTCTCCTGTAATTCGATAACCAATCGGCCAATTTTTTGCAGCACCATGGTTCTTGTTGCTTTATCATCACATAGTGCTATATTCGCACCCTTTATTTTTCTCTGTTGCTTATATCTTTTCCAATTTCGCAAGTTCGTTGACCAAGACTCGCACTCTTGACTCTTACTCCAATAATTTCTTCTATATTCACTTGTTTTTTATTCTCTGCCAGGAACCATATATTCCAGAATACGTTCAAGCTACAGTACTGTCTTTTTCGATAGTTTTTTTATCTCCATTTTTTCACAACCGTAATTTCAAAATCGTTCTGTCAGGTCCATATTCTTCTCCATGTATAACAAGCCCGGCAGCCGTAGGATGCAAAATATGATCTTTAGCAGCCTATTCTCTCAAAGTATTCTGCATCACTCAGTCTCTCCCATACGAATTCCGTTCTATACACGCGGCTTCGCTGGATTTTCCAGTCCGCTCATCCTTCACTCCTCTTCGGGTCCCTTTGTGACTCTCTTCGTTCGTCACAAAGTAGCGGATAGTTACTCCACTTTCGTTCCGTAACTATCTTTCATTATAACATGGTTTTTGTGTCTAAAAAATGTTCTTTTCTTATCTTATATAATATGGACAGAAAAAGAGAGTAATCGCATCTTATTTTCGACACAATTCCTCTCTTTTCTGAAATTTCTATAAATTTTTGTGTTTTATTCCACTTTCATTCTTTATCCTTTTTTTTCCGATATTTTACACATTCCGTCAGCAGAAATTCAATCTGCCCATTGATAGACCGGAAATCGTCTTCCGCCCACTGCGCAATTTCAGCGTAAAGGCTGGCTGATACCCTCAAAGGAATCTGCTTCTTTGCTTTTTCTTTCGCCTTTTCATCGGACATCTGCCGCCCTCCTTTCCGCAACTGTTTTATCGTTTTCTCCACCTTCTTGAACTAGCATTCAAGAAGTATCCCTCGCTCTGCTCAGTCAATTCTCGTTTTCTCCCCTTTCTTGAACTAGCGTTCAAGAAGTATCCCTCGCTTTGCTCGGTCATTTTTCATATCTCTCAGCACACAAAGGCATTTTCCCATATTTTAATAGATAGAACCGCTGTTTACAATAGGCTGAGCATCTTTATTTCCGCAGAGAACTACCAACAGATTGCTGACCATGGCAGCCTTTCGCTCCTCATCCAATTCCACAATCTCATTCTCACTTAACTGGTTCAACGCCATTTCCACCATACCCACTGCTCCTTCCACGATCTTCTGGCGGGCATCAATAATCGCCGTGGCCTGCTGACGCTGTAACATTGCAGAAGCAATCTCAGGAGCATAAGCCAGATGGGTAATCCTCACATCTATTACCTCAATTCCTGCATCTACCACCTTCATCTGCAGTTCATCCTGCATGATATCTGCAATCTCCTGACTGCTCCCCCGCAGAGTCTTCTCCTCAGCCTCCTCAGCTGTATCATAAGGATAATTCCGAGCTGCATTTCTAGTAACCGCGTCGCATTGAATAGAAAGATATTCCTTGTAATTTTCCACATTCAATACCGACCAAGTTGCATTTTTAACCTTCCAGATTACTATGATTCCAATCTCTACAGGATTTCCCAGTGCATCATTAACTTTTTGCTTTTTGTTGTCCAGAGTCATCGTCTTCAGTGAGACTTTTTTAGATACACTTATAGATATTTCACTCTTTCCAAGCTGACTGTTTTTTTCTTTCTCCTGAACAATTTTAGACTGTGCCGTCGGATTAATTGCACTACAAAATGGATTAATCCAATAAAATCCTGCATCGTACAATGTGCCGTAATAATTGCCGAACAGAGTCAACACCAACGCCTCATTGGGATGAATGATATGCAGCCCACCCAACAAAATAAATCCTGTCAACACAAGAATTACCCCCAGCACAATCCCCAAGCCAACCAGACGAATTTTCACTCCGACGACTATGACCGGCGCACATAGCAGGATCAGCAAAATACTAAAAATCAGCATACCCATGCCTGATTTTGCCTTCAGCACTCTCTCCTCCACGTTTTTCTTCGTCTCCATATCTTTTCCTCCTCATATATAAATGATATTAATTTGATATCATCATAATACCATCCCTTTTACCCTGTGTCAAGCAAATTTCTTTTCCTCACCAGTAGAATAAAAAAGAATCCTGCAAGCAGGATTCTCCACCTGCGTCGGAGCGCAAAGAGCTCTCCTCCACTCCGCCGCAACACCACCTCGCAGTACACTACCTTATTGCGGCGTACACATCCTTATCAGCGCGTTTTTGTAATAGGAAATTCCTTTCACACCTTATCGTGATAATGTCTTTCCTATACCACTAAAAAAGACTGCTTTCCTCTCAGAAAACAGTCTGTACTAAAACCATATAACAAATCGTCCCTCCGGCTATGGAGAGCAACATCTGTCGTTTCCAAAAATGCAGAACCACAATTAAAATTACTGAAATCAGCTCCGGTATCCCATGGCTTCCCTGAAAAACAGATACATCTTTCAAGCAATACACCACCAAAAGCCCCAAGGCTGCCGCTGGGAGCACCTTCCCGAGATACTGTATGTATTTCGGAGTAGGCTTATCCGCCGGAAAAATCAAGAATGGAAGAAACCTAGTCAGCATCGTCCCCAGTACCACCATCAAAATTGTTATCACCTGCTGTTGAACCGTCATTCTCCTATCCTCCTCTCCAGTCTTCCTCTCATCAGAGTCAATACTCCAAGAATTCCAAGCATGGAAGGAATAATAAAATTCTTGTTCCCGAAAACCACCAAACAGATTACAGTCAGTACAATTCCAATCACTCCACTGGTATGATCTTTTTCCTTCATCCATTGTTCCAGAAAAATCACCACCAAAAGAGCCGTCATCACAAAATCCAACCCTTCCGTCTCAAAGCTAATCAAAGAGCCACAGATTCCTCCAATAGCCGCCCCACATACCCAATAGCATTGGTTCAATAAAGTCACAAAAAAGTAAAACCAACCTCTATCTACCCCTGCTGGTACCTCCGTGGTACAGTTAATGGAAAATGACTCGTCACACATGCCAAAAATCAGATACCATCGCTTCTTTCCTACATTCTTATATTTGTCCAGCATGGATATCCCATAGAACAGATGGCGGGCATTGACCATGAGCGCCAGTATCAGCGCGCTCATCGGATGAAACATCCCCAACAGCAAATCCACAGTCACAAACTCCATGGAACCCGCAAAAATTGCCATGCTCATTAAAATTGGATAAATGGGCGAAAATCCTGACACATTCATATAAATTCCATAAGCAATTCCCAAAAATAAAAAACCGGTCAAGATCGGAATTGTATAGGGAAAGGCCGCCAAAAACGCCTTCCTACACACACCACTATGTCCCCTCATCTGTATTTCTCCTCTTCGTTATTCTTTTTGCCTGATATTCCCCAAACCATAGAAACTCTTTCATCTACCATTGAATCGTCAGGCCTCGCACATCTATATGCGGTATGTACATATATATTATCATATAAGGAAAAATCGTGAGTTGTCAATACAAACACATCAAACAAGGCGTGCAGTCTTCCACTGCACGCCCGCTCCAAAACTAAAACTTACTGAAATCGCCAAAAGCACGACAATCCCCTTCACTCCTCCTGTATATAACTATGTTCCACCGTAATCACACACAGGTAGCGCTGGTCCACTTCCCTTATTTTTTCATTAAATGTTCTGACCAGCTCCGCTTTCTTATCCTCCTTGTACTCAAAAGGAACTACCATATCGAAGATCAAGTTAATCTGTCCGCTTCCATTCACCACCCGAAAATCATGAATACTGCATTTCTCGTCGATCTGACACAAAATCTCTTCTGCCTGAGCCCTTATCCTCAGAACCTGCGCATTCTTCATCTCTATAGGGTCCATATGAATTACCAAAAGCATTCCCAACTTCTCGGCCGCATCCCTCTCAATCCGATCAATCAGCTCATGAGCCTGCTCAATCCCAGCGTCATTTGGCACTTCTGCATGGATAGACGCCATGCTCTGATTCGGTCCATAGTTGTGGATGATTAGATCATGGGTTCCCTCGATCCCTTCATACGCTTCCACAAAATCTTTTACTTTTTTACAGGTTTTGGGGTCAATCGCCTCGCCAATCAGAGGTTCCAGCGTATCTTTGGCGATGCCGACACCTGCCCAAAGTACTACTAAAGCCACACAGACTCCCACAAAGCCATCTATGTTAATTCCTGTGACACCGAAAAAAATTAGCGACACAATGGTAGCGCTTGTCGTAACTACATCTCCCATAGAATCTGTAAATACTGCCATCATAACTTTGGAGTCAATCTTTCTGCCCAGCTTTCGGTTGAAAATCCCCAGCCACAGCTTCACTGCAATAGACAGCGTCAAAATGCAGACGGATAGTATCTGAAAATTCAACGCCTCTGGATTTCGTATCTTTCCAATGGAATCTTTTAAAAAGGTAAGCCCTACCTCCAAAACCAGAAACGACACCACCAAAGCCGCAATGTATTCCAGACGGCCGTGGCCGAATGGGTGCTCCTTATCTGCTGGCTTACCCGCCATCTTTACTCCCACAAAACTGATGATGGATGACGCTGCATCTGAAAGATTGTTAAATGCATCCGCAGTCACCGATACACTGTTTAAGAAAATTCCCAGCAGAAATTTCACAAGGAATAAAAAAGTATTGCAGATAATACCCACGACACTGGCAAATATACCGTAAGCAGTCCTGACTGCTGCCTTTTCCACAGACTGATAATCTCTGATAAAATGTCTGACTAAAAAATCTGTCATTGTCTCCCCCTGTGCAGACCGCCATCTCTTTTTCGGCTTCTGCCCTAAAACGAACTCTTAAAATACCTTATTTTATGTTTGACTTCCATATTACCAGAACCCCAAAAACAAGTCCAGCCTAACCTTCCCATAACAACACTCACAGATGTGACACGACTCTTCTGCTTTGCCAGACAATCCCCAGCGTCAGCAAAGCTGCCGCCAAAAAGATCACTGCTAGTGCCTCAGCTAACTGTTCAAAAAGTATCCCATACACGACCTGCCCCACGGGCAACGCACAGGTAGTAAGTGCTATAATCCACGCAATCACCTTTCCAACCATATCTGCCGGCACGCTCACCTGAATATAAGACATAACTTGAATTGTATAGACCGAAGTCGTAGCCATAATGAGCATCCCTGTCACAGCCAAGACTCCATAGGCTGCCAAAGAAGGTACATCCAAAGCCAGCACTGCTCCCATTGGCATCAAAAGTATTGCAGCTACCGCCAACAGTTTCCAGCTCTTCTCTATTGCCAATTTTTTACTGAACACCCCCGCACTCATACCGCCAGACAGCCCGCCTACAGCAATCAAAGCTTGAAGACAACCATACAATCTAGATGCCTCCTTTGGGGCAAAATCCAATGCCTGAACCACTACGACCGGAAGGCCAATAATCATCAAAGCCGATAAAACCAGATTCACTCCTGCACAGCAAATCGTAAGTTTTCCTATCGCTGCTCTCTTTTTTGTTATATAGATAATGCTCTTTGACAAATCAGCCCTGCATTCCTTCCATATAGACTCTTGCCTGGGTCTACAGGAGACTGGCATCTTAATAAAAATCTCCATGACTGCCGAGGCGAAGAAGCATACGGCTGCCCCTGTCAAAATCGGATAAATTCCCCAGACACTGTAGGCCACTCCGCCCAGAGCTGGGCCCAGCAGTCCAGACAAAGATGATATCATGTTGATAATGGCATTCGCAGGCATCACCCTTTCCTTCTCCACCAAAACTGGAATACTAGACTGTACCGATGGCTGATAAGTCCCAGAAATACCATACAATAAAAACAACATTACGGATATAATTCCCGTCAAATTTACTCTCTGATACAAAATCAAAAATAGAACAGTCAACCCTGAAGTCAAAAAATCCAAAGATACCATAATATTTCTCTTATTCACACGGTCTGCGATCAATCCGCCGATGGGCGACATAATCACCATTGGAACAAACGCAAACCCTGTCACAAGCCCCAAAACTGCCGCTGAACCTGTCACAGTCAAAAGGTGAAGCGGAAGCGCAAACCTGACAACCGAATTGCCAAATAGGGAAATAATCTGACCAACGACTACCAGCCAGAAATCTCTTGAAAAGCCTTTTCTAGTTTCTATTTAAACCACCTCCATATTTCTTATCTTTCTCTCCAAGCTGCAAAAACTTCCTGCGCCAAAAACAACCACAATAGCAATAAGCAGCAGCATTCCCATATTCCACACCAGATTCATCGCAAATACCTGGGTAATCAATATTGCCAAAATTAGTGCCGCGATGATTCCTGCTGTCAAAGACTGCCGTAAAAATCCAAACCACAGGCTAATTAAACTGATCGCCTCAACACCCACAGCAACGAACAGACTATAAAGAATTCCCTGTATAATCTCAAATATCCCAAAAAATTCCGGCATAACCAAGCCTATGTCAGATACCAATCCCACCGTCAGCACAGCCACCAGATTCGCAGCCACAGTTATAGCTGCGGTAAACCCGCCAGAAACCGCTATCTTTACCCAAAACAGTACCTCTCTCCTCACTGGATATGAAAACAATAACAGCACTTTCCTTCCCATATACTCATCTAGCACTCCTTTTCCATGGACGACTGCCCCCATAACCGAAAACTCAAACATTGAAATACTAGATACCATCACGATCAAGCCTCCCCAACTAGTGGAAAACACAACATCTTCACTATCCATTTCAGCCGCTGGCAGGAATAAAAATAGCAACCCAATGAACAAGCTAAAAACAAACAGTCCCGCTGCAACACAAAGATAGAATTTTATAGGAAGTTTTTTCCATTCTAGTCTCAAATATCTCATGACACTCCACCTCTCATCCAATGTAATACTTCTTTCTCGAAAACCAACAGATTTTTCTCATTGTACTCCTCCATATAGAATTCTTTTTCCACTTTTCCCCTGGTCAAAACTCCCACCTCATCAGCCAGAGAATACACATCCTGCAAAATATGACTAGAAATCAAAATTGTCGTTCCTTTATCCGCCTGACTCCTCAAAAATCCTTTCATTTTCTCAGAGCCTAAAGGATCCATCCCATTTAAGGGTTCATCTAAAATCAATAGCTCCGGCCTATGTATCATCGCTCTAGCGATGGCCAGACGTTGTCTCATTCCGACGGAAAACGCCATCACAGGCTTCTCTCCTACCGCTCCTAATCCCACTTCTCTAAGTATAGAGTCAATCTTCCCTTCTGCTCCCATATAAGCCAGATGAAGAGCCAGATTTTCTCTGGCAGATAAAGATTCGTAAAAGACAGGGACTTCAATCATACTACCCAAGTCTCTTTGTATCCCTTCTCGATTCTCCCAGACATTCCTACCGCTTATCAATATTTCTCCGTCCTCGGGTTCCAAAAATCCTGCGATAAGCTTCATCAAAGTGCTCTTTCCTGCGCCATTGACTCCCACCAACGCATAAATTTTTCCCTCTTGAAGCTTAAAAGAACAGTCTTGAAGAATTGGTAGATTTCCATATCCTTTTGTAACTTTTTTTACATCTACTTTCATCTTTTCCTCCTTTAATACCAACCGTTGGTATGTATTTGTCAAAAAAAATAATTGAGCGATTTTCCACACCCTCGCCAACTCAGGGCATGGAAAACCTATATTATTCAGATCGGCTCTTATAAATTCTCGCATACTCCGCAAATATCTCCACTGCCTGGTCTTCGATCACATCCAACCCAAACTTTCTCAACATATATTGATAAAACTTCATTCTCTTCGCCATCTCTGCCGGCCCACAGTGATAGATCATCGGATTCAGCCATATATTTCCCGTCAAGATTAATACTTCTGCCAATTCTTTCGGATATTCTGTCTGAATGGACCCATCTTCTACCCCTTCTTTTAGGATCTCATACGTCATTGTGGACACTTCCTCCATCAATTCCTTCATGTAGAGCTGCAGAAGCTGAGGACTTTTCATCATATCTGGAGCTGACTCGAACATCTCTTTCTGTGCCGGATTAAACACAGAAATGCGAAACAGCTCTCTTAACTTCTCTTTCCCATTTAAATCTTTACGACGGCGGACCTTCTCCATCTCTCCTGTAGCAGCAGAATAAATCATGTCAGATACTGCTCCCATAATCTCTTCTTTAGATTTAAAATGGTGATAAATGGCGCCTTTGGTCAGCCCCCCCAAATTATCAATAATATCCTGTATGGATGTGTGATCGTACCCTTTTTCCATGAACAGACGGGCAGCGGTGTCGACTATCCGCTTTCGCGTCTCCTCTGGATATTTATTTCTCGCCATAATTTTCTCCTACATACTAACGGTATGTTCATTATACATACTATCAGTATCTTCGTCAATACATTTTTCACCTTTTCTTTCTCATCTGTCCATCCCGCAGCTCATACACCTCAACTACACTTATCACTGAACAGCAGTATTTTCCTCATCTCCCTTGACAAAAATGCCTGAATTGTTATAATGAGATCAGTTATGGCAAACCAATGAGGCAGAAAAAAGACGGAGATGTACTCTCAGCGAGCGTAGGTAGGTGTGAGCTACGCAGTGTCAGCCGGGTAATATGGACTGCTGAGGGCGGCACCAAATATGCCGACGGCCGCGCACCGTAATTCGCGCAGGATATTTCCATATCCACAGAGGGTCAGAAATGACTAAACAAGGTGGCACCGCGTACTTTACGCCCTTGATCAAAAAATCAAGGGCTTTATTTTGTTATAGGAAAGACCTTGTCACACGAATATGCTAAGGAGGTAGAAACATTGGGAAAAGTTATTCTAACAGGGGATAGACCGACCGGCCGGCTTCATGTTGGCCACTATGTAGGCTCTCTGCGCGGAAGAGTAGAGCTGCAAAACAGCGGAGAGTTCGACAAAGTTTTTATTATGATTGCTGACGCTCAGGCATTGACCGATAACTTTGACGACCCGTCTAAGGTCCGCGCAAACATCACGGAAGTGGCCTTGGATTACTTGGCCTGTGGGCTGGATCCCGCAAAAACTACAATATTTATCCAGTCTCAAATCCCTCAGCTGACAGAGCTGACATTCTACTACATGAACCTTGTAACCTTATCCCGACTGGAAAGAAATCCCACTGTGAAAGCGGAGATCAAACAGAAAAACTTCGAGAAAAGTCTCCCCATGGGTTTTCTAACTTATCCAGTCAGCCAGGCATCTGACATCACCGCCTTTCTCGCTGACACTGTTCCGGTAGGAGAAGACCAGCTCCCAATGATTGAACAGACTAGAGAGATCGTTCGCAGCTTCAACAATCTGTACGGTGAGACTCTCGTGGAACCGAAAGCCGTACTTCCTTCCAACGCTGCCAGCCTGCGGCTGCCGGGAACCGACGGTAAAGCAAAAATGAGTAAATCCCTGGGTAACTGTATCTATCTGGCAGACCAGCCTGACGAAATCCGCACAAAGATCATGGGAATGTACACAGACCCTAATCATCTAAAAGTGTCAGACCCTGGAAACACCACGGATAACCCAGTCTTTTTATATCTGGATGCTTTCTGCAAAGATGAGCATTTTGAGAGGTATCTGCCAGAATACGCGAACCTGGCAGAACTCAAGGCACATTACGAGCGCGGCGGACTCGGTGATGTGAAGGTAAAGAAATTTTTGAACAATGTGCTTCAGGAAACTCTGGAGCCAATCCGTACCAGACGCGAAGAATTTGCAAAAGATATTCCATACATCATGGAACTCCTTCAGAAAGGAAGCGAAAAAGCTGAAGAAGTCGCGGCCGAGACTCTGCGCAGAGTAAGACACGCAATGCAGATCGATTATTTTGGAAAGTAACTAGACAGAGGGTATCCTTCAAAGCCCGCAGCTTGAAGGATACCCTCTTAGTCTCTCTCATCTTAAAAAATACATACTCAGATAATCAGCAGAAAGGCGACAGCTCCAAGCGGATAAAATATCCTCGATCATGCTCGCACACCAGACACACCTCGGGAGCTTTCTCTCCTTCATAAATATGTCCGCAGTTCAAACAAATCCAGCCTCTCTTCGCAGAAGAGACGTGAAGCTTGTTCTCTTCCAGCCACTGAGCAAATTTCCCGAACCGATCTCCATGAGACTTCTCGATCTGAGCAATCTTATAAAAAGAGTCCGCGACTCTCATAAATCCTTCTTCCTTTGCCTTATCTCCAAATCTCTGATAGACATCGTCATGCTCCTCGTACTCATTGTGCTGAGCCATACGCAGAAGCTCCGCCAAATCATCCGTCAGGTCCACTGGATAGCTTCCATCTACCTGGATATTCTGGCCAGACAGCTCTTTCAAATGTTTATAAAAAATCTCCGCATGTTCTTTCTCCTGATCTGCCGTATATAAAAAGATCTGAGCTATTGCCGCCTGATTTTGCTTTTTAGCCTGAGAGGCCCCAAAGGTATAGCGGTTTCTGGCCTGACTCTCCCCTGCAAACGCACGCATAAGGTTATCTTTTGTCTCACTAACGTTAAAATCCACTGCCATAATGTGATCTCCTTCATAATGAATTTTTTATAAACACATTATGAACCAAATCTTGGAATTTTATACGTCTTTGCGTTCTCACTCCCTGACCGTTTTCACTCTAAAGCACTGCGACATGATCTTCTGTCCCAGTCTTAAAAATATCCACGCCAACAACGCGCCACCCATATTATTTAGAATTCTCAACAAGATTGAACCACCCAAGCCATATATTCCCACTGCTGTCGAGAGTGCCCCAAGACAATTAAACACCGTTTTTCCTGGATACTGTCCACAAAAGCCCAGACATAATCCCGCTACCATTCCCAACATGGGGACATAAGACTCAGGAATCATGCAATAGAGTACTGCAAAGAACAAAGAACCCGCAATCGCTCCGCCTACCCTTTGTTTGGCCCTGAGATTTCTGTCACCTCTATAAAAAGTAAGAACTGAAGACCCAGCTAGTCCTACCCACATATAGCGTTCTACTCCCATCCCCATACTGATTAACAGAAGTAGACTGACGCCCAAAGCTGCCTGAATCTGCCACTGTCTTTTTGGGTCAGATAGGTGAAACTCTCTGACAATCTGTTTGAATCTTCTCTCCGGTTGGCTACTCCTATGTTTAAAATAGAAAACCAAAGCACACATGGCATACCCCAGCACGGCCATCCAAATCCTGTCTATAAATTCTTCTCTGTCAACCATGGTTCCAGACAAAAAGATATAGCCAAACAAATAAAGACCACCGTTCCCCATTTCCGGCCGCTCACAGGAAAACACTAAGATCAACAGCAATGAAAATACATTGATTAAAAAACCTAACCACGGACTCACCATCTGTATTAAGATTGGAGCAACCAGAAGGATAAAAAATATAAAGCCCAGATTTCTCAGCGAATCCGAAATGCAGTAGTGGAAATCTACAAACCTACAACTTAAAAAAATACAAAAAATCACCACGGCAAAATTGCTGTTTCCATCACCAAACAAAGCAGTCAAACTAGTTATAAAAATAATTGCAAAAGCCACGAGTAAGACCGCTCTTACGGCCATGGCGCCTACAAGCCGCATTTTTTCTCCAGCACTACCTGCTTTCTTAATCTCGGCTTTCAACACTGCTGGATCTAACTGCAGTGTATCATAAAACTTCACGTTCATTACTCCTTTCAAATTCCTGTAAAAAGCGATTGGCCACCATTACCATTTCAATGAAAGAATCAAATTCCTCTCCCATTTTTTCTCTTAAATAATAAATTGGCCTTAACATCGTCTGATAATCTTTGTTTAAAATTTCCTGTCCCGAATCCGTCAGATAAAGGTAATATTTTCTCTCATCTTCCTTACATTTTACTTTTTCTATATATCCTTTGCTCAAAAGAGATTTCAAAGTTCTGCTCACAGATTCCTTTCTCATTCCCATAATCTGGCTTACATCTAGTGGCGTTAGTTCCCCTAATTTCAAATATATCAAAAGCATCAACTCCATCTCCGCGGTTCGCAAAGTCAATCTTTGATTTTGCAACAGCATATTTCTGGAAAAATAATGCAGCTTCTGCATATTTTCAATCATCACCATCCACTCTTCTTTTCTCATTTATTCCTCCATATAATTAACATTGTTAATTATATTAACTCTTTGAAAAACTTTTGTCAAGCCCTTTCCACACAGCAGTATCTCTCAGCGATGAAATACGTTGTTATGACAGGTCCACATCAGGACGCTTTATGGCGCAGGACATCCATGCAACGAGGTCCTTCTCATAACAAAGAAGGAGCTTCTAAAGCTGGCTTTAGAAACTCCCTCTTATATAAAACACAGTTCTGTCTGCTGTAAACACAGAATAAGCTTTCCTGCTACACCATTTTACAGATTCTCTTTGAAGAATGCCTCGATCGCTGGTGCGGCTTCTACTTCGTCCGCTCCATCCACGCTGACTGTGATCTCGGTTCCTTTCTTAATTCCCATGCCCATAATAGCCAAAAGCTTGCCTGCATCCGCAGATTTTCCATTGGCCTCAATCGTAATCTTAGATGCGTATTTCTTTACTTCCTTTACCAGAATTCCTGCTGGTCTAGCATGAATACCCTGTTCGTCTGTGATCGTGTAATTGAACTGTTTCATAGTACCTCAATCCTTTCTCACTTAATTTTGTTATATAAAATAATACTTTCATAAGGCCTCAGTGTCAACTTATTTTCTTCAATCTTTTTATCTTTATAATTGCTGAGTAGAACTTCAAATTCCGACAGATCTTTCTCACACTTCCAAGTGACTTCATTTCCATAAAAATTGCTGACCACATAGATCTCCTCGCCCTCATAAACCCTGCGGTATGCCAATACGGAAGGGTTCTTCTGATCTAGCGGTTCCACATCTCCATAAGCAATCACATCGTACTCTTTTCGAAGCTGTACTAATTTTTTATAATGTTGGAAAATAGAATCCTGGTCTTTTCGCTCAGCCTCCGCATTGATGTAGGTATGATTGTCCGTAATCTCAATCCAAGGAGTACCCGTGGTAAAACCGGCGTTTTCCGACCCATCCCACTGCATAGGAGTACGGCTGTTGTCACGGGAGTGAATCTGAAGAATCTGATAGGCATTTTCCTCCGTCAGTCCCTTGTCCTGCAAAATTCGAAAGTGATTCAGGCTCTCCACATCCCTATACTGATCGATCTTCGTAAAATCTGGATTTGTCATTCCCAGTTCCTCTCCCTGATAGATATAGGGAGTTCCTCTCAGACAATGAATGACTGTCCCCAGCATTTTCGCCGATTCTTTCCAGTATTTCTTCACATTTCCGAATCGGGACACCACCCTCGGTTGGTCATGGTTGCACCAGAAGACCGCATTCCATGCCTTATGCTTTGCCATGTTCACCTGCCAATCAAAAATGATCTCCTTTAATTTCTGGAAATCAAAGGGTACCATCACCCATTTCTCGTTCCCCATAAAATCCACCTTCAGATGGTGAAAGCTGAATACCATGGACAGTTCTTTTCCGTCCTCACCTGCATAGTGGTAACAGTTTTCCAAAGAGGTACTGGACATCTCACCCACCGTGATAATTTCCGCGTCTGTCCCAAAAGTAGCCGCATTCAGTTCCTGAAGGTATTCATGTATTCTCGGGCCATCGGTATAAAATCTCCGACCGTCCCCTTCGTAGTCGTCCTTATACTCCCCCTTGCTTATCACATTAACTACATCAAATCGAAAGCCTTTCGCCCCTTTTCCAATCCAAAACTTTACAATCTTTTGAACCTCCTGGCGCACCTCCGGATTTTCCCAGTTCAAATCCGGCTGTGACACATCATAAAGATGCAGATAATACTCATCCGTCTCTTCCAGATACTGCCATGCGCTCCCGCCAAACTTACTCTGCCAGTTAGTAGGCGGAACTCCCGGCTCTTTTCCTTTTTTAAAAATATAGTAATTTCTGTACTTCGGATCACCTTTTAAGGCTTTCTGGAACCACTCATTCTGGTCAGAAGTATGATTGAACACCATGTCCAGCATCAGACGGATTCCCCTTTTTTCCGCCTCTTTTGCCAGCTCTTCAAAATCCTCCATCGTCCCGTATCTGGGGTCCACGTGATAATAATCTGCAATGTCGTAACCATTGTCTTTCTGGGGAGAAACATAAAATGGCGTCAACCAGATATAATCTACCCCCAATTCTTTGATATAATCTAGTTTTCCGATCACACCTCTTAAATCTCCGAGTCCATCGCCATTGCTATCACAAAAAGACTTGGGATAAATCTGATAAACTACGCTTTTTCTAAAATCTGCCATTTTTCACACCTCGACTCAATAAACTATTACTGCCTTATTAGGAAACCGCAGGCATGAAATCCATGCCTGCGTATTTTTTTATAACCTTTAAACTCTAACTGCGTCACTGTGCCTTCAAAATTGTGGTCTTTCCTGCCTGAACATCCATTCCGGTAATATACTGAATCTCTCCTGCCTCTCCTTCTTCTGTCACGATGATAACCGTCGTCGTGGGATGTCCGGCTGCACGAATTTTCTCCGGGTCAAAACGAATCAGCGGATCTCCTGCGCGAACCTTGTCCCCGCTCTTTACCAGTAATTCAAAACCATCTCCGCCCATGTCTACCGTATCCACTCCCACGTGAATCAACAGCTCCATCCCTTTTGCCAAAGCCAATCCACACGCATGTCCCGTATCTTCCATCACAACACTGACTTCTGCGTCTGCCGGGGCCACCACGGTATTGTCTGATGGCTCAATCGCCAAGCCGTCTCCCATTACATGCTGAGAAAACACCTCATCAGGCACATCATCCAGTGGAATCGCCTTACCGCTTAACACAGCCTTCAATTCCACATTTTCCGTGCTCATGGCATCGTCAGCCTGAACGTCTCCACTCTCCGGTTTTACGGACAGCTTTTCGTTTTTCTCCACCGCCACGTTCTGTTCAGACAGACCTCTCGCCTCAGCGGAAAGTTTTCTGCTGCCCACGATTGTAGTCAGCACAAACGGAACGACAATCGCCACCAACATTGCGATCAGGAAAATCAAGTAGTACTGAGCTTTGATCGACAAAATTCCTGGAAGTCCACCGACACCAATGCTGACTGCCTGCACACCAAATTTGACTGAAATCATGGCCGCTATGGAAGAACCTATCATGCCGCAGATCAGAGGAAATCCATATTTCATATTCACACCGAACAAAGCCGGCTCTGTAACGCCTAAGTAACAAGAAATACATGCCGGTACATTGACCTGCTGTGCACGCTCGTTTTTCTTCTGAAGTCTCGACATCGCCAACACACTGGAACCCTGCGCAATATTGGAAAGCGCAATCATCGGCCACAGAATTGTTCCATTATAAGAACTGATAAGCTGTGTATCAATGGCATTGGTCATGTGATGAAGTCCTGTCATAACAATTGGCGCATACAAAAGCCCAAAGACTCCCGCAAACAGCCATCCAAAATTCGACATCAACCCACCGTATACCACATTGGCAATGCCGTTTCCAATCTTCCAACCGATTGGTCCTACTACGGTATGCGCAAGTATCACAGCCGGCAACAAAGAGCAGAACGGAACGACAATCATGCTGACCACTTCCGGACAATGCTTCTTAAAGAATTTTTCCAGATAGACCAGAATAAATCCGGCCATCATAGCTGCGATCACCTGGCCCTGATAGCCGATCATCTGTACTTTCGCGAATCCGAAATCCCAAATCGGAATATCCGCGGCAGCGGTGTTCGCCACCGAAAAACCATTGAGCAGCTGAGGGGAGACTAAGGTCAAACCCAGAATAATACCAAGAATCTGCGTCGTCCCCATTTTTTTCGTGATCGACCACACAATGCCGACGGGCAGCATATGGAACACTGCCTCACCAATCAGCCACAGAAAATTATAGGTACCTGCCCAAAACTGAGAAATATCGGACAGACTTTGAGTTCCGTCATTGAAAAAGTTAATCTCACCGATAATGTTACGGAAACCTAAAATCAAACCGCCACAAATCAAGGCCGGAATCAGCGGAGCGAAAATCTCCCCCAGTGCTCCCATGATCTTCTGCAAAGGATTCTGATTTGTCTTCGCAGCAGCTTTCACCGCATCTTTGCTGACGCCCTCTACGCCGGCATATTTGGTAAACTCATTGTAAAAGATAGCGACGTCGTTTCCAATGATTACCTGGAACTGCCCTGCTTGTGTGAAAGTTCCTTTCACACAGGCAATCTCTTCGATGGCCTTTTCATCCGCTTTCTTTGTATCCACGAGAACAAAGCGCATTCTCGTCATACAGTGTGAAACGGCCTGGATATTTTCTTTTCCACCAATTGCATCTAGCAACTGCTTGACTTCATTTCCGTATTTACCCATGCTTCCTTCTCCTTAAAAAAATTATCTTGTTTAAACAAGTATATACTAGCACACTTGTTTAAACATGTCAACACTTTTTTCTTGACTTTTTAGTATTCCCCTATATAATAAATCTTATAATTCTATCATAAGAGAGTGTGTAAAATGCCAAAAAGCAAATATCAAGATATATACAAAAATTTAAAACAAAAAATTGAAAATGAAGAATTTCAGTATCAGGAACTTCTCCCCTCTGAAAATTCACTAATACAGATCTATGACTGTTCCAGAAACACCGTGCGCAGAGCGATCAGTCAGTTGGTGACAGACGGATATGTACAGACTATGCAGGGGAAAGGTGTGAGAAATATATTTCAACCTGTAGAGCAGACCTCCTATACCATCGGTGGAATCGAATCTTTCAAAGAATCCTCCGCGAGAAATCACGTAGTTGGTAGAAGTGAAGTACTGTGTTTTATGGAAATCACAGCAGATGAAAACATAGCAAAGCGCACAGGCTTTTGCGCAGGCACTGAACTATTTTATCTTCAAAGACTTCATTACCTGGACAACAAGCCATTGATTATTAATCACAATTACTTTTTAAAAGACTCCGTCCCTGGATTGACCTCTGAAATTGCAGAGAATTCCATCTACGAATATCTGGAAAACGAGCTGCATATGACTATCGTCAACAGTAAACGGGTGATCACTGTGGAAAAAATAACCGAGATTGACGAAAAATACCTTCATCTCAACGCCGACGATTACAACTGTATGGCAGTGATTACCAGCCAGACTTACAATAGTGACGGCACCATGTTTGAGTATACCCAGTCCCGTCACCGACCTGACTACTTTCGCTTCCAGGATAATGCGGTCAGGAAGCCTATCAATTGATTCTCCGGTCTCTCCTACAGGAAAAATCAGAGAAAGCAGTAGATTTTAGGGCAAAAAAACTCTTCTGAGAAGACAAGCATTTCTATTCTGCTTGTCTTCTCAGAAGAGAGCCTTTTAAAAATCGTATCTTCTTATCTCCCAACTCCTTAGACCAGATTTTTAGAATTTCACGTTGGCTATCTCATAAAAATAGAAATTCACTGTCTTAGAATCTCCTCTCCCAGCTACATCAGCTCAATATCTATAGCCCCACAGATTTTATTTTTCACATTCCACACAGTCTGTCCGTACCCCACATAATAAAAATGTCCCATCTGTCTACCTCCTGATTTTTGCAATCACATTCAACCAAACTTCCGTTTCCCGTCCCGGCCTCACATCGTATGTCTCAAAGCACTCCTCCACGCGGAAGAGCTTTTCTCTCTCAAACAAATCTCTCAGTTGTATCTCCATAAAATCACTGAAATGCCGTCCCCCAAAGCATCTCTCAGAATCTCCCTTTTTAAAAGACGCATAGAGAATCCCCGGTTCTCGCAAAGCCAGGTACAGCCTTTCCAAAACCTCTGGAAGTTTTCTTTTGGGAACATGGAGTAAAGAAGCGCACGCCCAAACACCGTCAAACGCACGCAGATAAGTAATTTTCGAGAACTCCATACATTTTACTTCCTGCCCCAGCCAACGCCCCGCTTTTTTACACATTTCTTCTGAGGCGTCAAAAGCCTCCACCTGATACCCTTGTTCCAGGAAATATCTGCTATCCCGGCCGCAACCGCAGCCGGCATCTAGAATTTTCCCCTTTGTTCCCAAATAGCTCAGAAACTTTTTTCTACAAAAGCTCATATCTACATGTAAAGTCTCAGAACAATAACGCTCAGCCCATTGATTATAGTAGTTCACCGTCTGGTTTTCTTTCATAGCTCCAACTCCCAAACCCACTGTTCCTTGCTGACTGGTAGACCGGCCAGAGTATTTCTTCTAACTGTCCTCCGAACTCTCCCTCACTGAGTCCGCTTCTGTACAGACGCTGCCGAATGTCATCACTGTTTAAATGTTCCCTCGCACATTTTTCGAATTCCACACGGACACTCTCATACCTCCACATCATCTGATAGGACAGATATTCCTGTCTGTTTAATAGCACAAAATACTTTTCCCAGGCTGGCAACCGATTCCCCTTGCTACTGTTTATACTTCTAGTGGTGGGATGAAGATTCCAGAACTCATCGTGGGCCACATAGGACCACGGAATAAAATGATCTATGGACAGATCTCGTTCTGTTAGCCTTCTCTCCCCGTATATGTCACAAATGGGACAAATCCCCAAGATCGTTTTCCAATATTTCTTAACCTTTTCTAGCTTCCGCTCCTGAGGTGGATAAAGCTTATCTGAGATTCCAGGTACGCTTGGATTTCGTCTTTGTAGGTAGAGAATCATATGGTATCTCAGCCATCCTTTGAGAATCTCCATATTTTTGCGGATATAAGCCTCCCAATCCGGCTGAATAGAAATTTTCGTCTCCATGCCACGATACAGACTGAAATAATATATCAGTCTTTTTTGTTCATTGATCCGCTGAATTTTTTCGTTGATTTTTCCGTCAAAATCCTTATTTTTAAACCCTGTGAGCAGCGGCGACTGAAGGCGGTAAGGTACATTCCCAATCAAAATCCTTTTTAACCGCAGCACCTCTCTGTCCGTACACTCTTCCAGAAAACCCAATATCTTTTCTTTTTTCTCAGAGGATTTCAGTTGCGAAATCTCCTGGAGATGCCGTACAATCAGTTCCAGATTATCCCTCGGCCCCAGATTTAAATGATACTCTGTGACCATATACCAGGCACTTGCGATCATCTCATTCACGATCTCCTCAAAAGACATCGTCGTTTTTCCTGATTCAATTTTAGATAAAATACCCTGAAACCAAAAAAATTTATAACATTCACTGGTGTTTGCAAACAGCCTGTTTAATGCTTGAATCTCCAATTCCTCCGCATATGGCAGATACATCTTCTCACCTCAGTTCTGCTATCTCTCAATGTAACAAATTATCAATGCCGCCACTAAATATATTTGTCAATAGGACTTCGATTCGAAATACATTTGAATTTCATCTATCAAGTCTCTATCCGCAGGAAGCCAATTTACACTATTTAATTCATTCTCCCCCAGCCATTTTGCTGCCTTATGTTCTCTCAGCACCGGCTCTCCTTCCCTTATTTCACATACAAAACATTCCATGGATAAGTGAAAATCAACATAATCATATTCAACTGTCTTTAGCCATTCCCTCACGTCCAGCTCTACGTCCAATTCTTCCCTGATCTCCCTCTCCAACGCTTCCCGAGCAGTCTCTCCTACTTCTAATTTTCCTCCTGGAAATTCCCAGTATCCTGCAAACTCTCCATACCCTCTCTGTGTCGCAAATACTTTTCTTCCATGGAAAATTACTGCGGCCGCTACTTTAATTTCCCTCATTTTCCTCGCGTTCACCCCTATAAAGTACAATAAAAGTTCCTCTGTCGCTATTTTAAGATTCCTTTTTTAGCTTCTTTTCTTGTTTTTATAAAGACAATAGTCTATTTAACTTTTCTTCATTTTTTTCTGCGATAAAACGCAACTTTAATATGTCCTCTTCACGATTTAGGACATGCATTCTTCTATGGCAATTCGGACAAATCGCAACAATATTGTCAATGGTATCTGTTCCACCGTCTGCCAAACGCTTAATATGATGCTCTTCTAAATATGGTTCATGATTACGGTCTAAAAATGGTGCATCCGCCCCACAAAACTGACATTTTCCCTCTGCGATTCGCTTTATCAATTCTTTTAGATAAGGGTCTCGATAATAGACCGTTGTCTCCACCGTTTTCGGCCTTCTTTCCCTTCGGCTTATCTTTGACCGCCTCTCCAATTCCCGACTTGATAATTGGGACAGTGCTCTATCTTCTGGCTCGTCAAGCTCCCTCACGGGTTTCAGTGGAAATATCCAGACTCTACGTAATTGGCCTTCTTCGTCTGCCTGAAGCGATTGATACGGCTCATCTGCCAACTGAACAATACCCCGATACGTATAGACTGCTCGTTCCATCACTTCAAACAAATGCACTTCTATCCCATTAGAATCTGAATAATATAAAGTTCCATTTTGGTTTCCCTCTAAACTTTGGTCCCCTAATTTCCCCATACCAGTATAGTGCAATATACCGTTTTTCCACTCATCTTTATACAAACTCTTCGTGTCATCCGAGATAATCACCAAAGTTCCCGTCTGTCTTGATCTACGCATACCGCCCATATTTCCACACTTAAACAGGGTTCTCAATTCATCGTTTGTCAAAGTATCCCCCAGTCTCAAACCTGCTTCAAACACTTGTATCGCCTCCCTTCTAGTATTCTTTAATCATAGGAAAACTCTTTTCTCAGAATTTCCTTGGGAGCCTCAATCTCATCCGCAATGGAATGCTCCGTCAATTCTGACAGTTGTTTAATTTTTTTGTTTATCAAAGGTCTCATACAATTCGGAACATGTTCCTGATGTGCCCTGTGGATTGCGACACATTCTTTACAGTTTCCATGATAGCGACAGGCTTTTTTACAAGGGCAGTGATCTTTGTTCCTGTACTCTTCCCTAAATTCTGCTGCAAATTCTTCCTGAAGCCGAAGCCCTTCCTGCCGGTCTCCCCTGTGAAATGCCCGCATTGCCTCTTTTTCTTTCTGGTTCCCTTCAATAATCAATCTGACTCCTCCTAACTTGATGTTACCGGATTTTACACAAACTCTACTCTCAGATATATTTTATCACAGTTTCTGTACAAATACAGAAAAAGAATCCGTCTTCTCCATCAAACTACAGCCAGTTTCTTTTTTCCTCACACCTCTTTTTTGAATTCCCTGTGCAAGCTCCCTGAAATTCCACATTTTCTGAGCCGACACAGACTACAACATACAGAGCAAAACGCTCCGAAGCTCACTACCACGAATATCCCATAATCAACAGAAAAGCGACGCCCAAAAGTCTTCCTCTTCGACAGACCGTAACATGTGAATGAAAACATACTATAAAACTCTTGGTTCCCACGTTTTCAGAACTATGATAAAATAAAAATTAAAAACCGCTCACTGTTTCATTATCACTCCTTGGCTATCAGCTCAAATCTGTAGTAAGCGCTGCTTTTTTGCCGCACGTACTGTCAATGAATTACGATAAATTAAACCTGCTGAGAATCCAAATCAACAGCGAGAATACAAAAGAAAGGAGGAGCTTTCATGGAAAACCACATAAATTTTAAAAAAGTGTTTAAAACTGCTGGCGCTTTTATGGCTTGGGTCATCGGTTCCGGCTTTGCCACCGGCCAAGAGGTTCTTCAATTTTTTTCCAGCTACGGATACCACAGTTACGGAGTCGTCCTCTTGAACCTGGCTGGCTTCATCGGAATCGGCTATCTGCTGATGCGCTCTGGCTTTGAGCATAAGACCAAGCCTGATTTTAACCACTTCAAATTCTTCTGCGGCAGTAAATTGGGAACCTTCTACACCTGGCTAATCACCGCAATCTTGCTGCTTTTGATTCCCATATTGGTGGCCGGCGGCGGTGCGACCTTGAAAGAATACTATGGCATCAACACCTACATTGGTTCCGCGCTTATGGCCGCCCTGGTCCTGGCCGCATATTTAATCGGTTTTGAGAGAATGATAAAAATTATCTCCTCTCTTGGTCCTTTGATTATTGTCTTTTCCCTGATCGTCGGCATCCTCTCTCTGTTTGCAGATATGGGAAATTGGGAAAAGATTCCTGCCTATGAAACAGCGCTTGCCCCCTACCACGCAGCCCCCAACTGGCTGATGAGCGGGCTTTTATATCTGGGGCTGAACTTCTTCCCTGGAAGTACCTATTTCACACGGCTGGGCTATGGGGTGTCCTCAAAAAAAGAACTGAAATACAGCGCAATTCTTGGCGGAACTGCCCTCCTCCTGTCGATTACAGTCGTCAGCACCGCCATCATGCTCAATGGAAATGCGACAGCGGGTTTGGAGATTCCCGTCCTCTACCTGGCGCGAAAAATCTCCCATCTCTTTGGCGGTGTATTTTCTGTCATACTGGTTCTTGGAATTTTTTCTTCCTGCTCTGCAATGATGTGGACTGTATGCAGCCGCTTTTCCTTTCCGCAGAAATCCTGGAATACCCTGTGCGCTGCCGCAGTCGCCGTATTTGCCTATTTCGTCAGCCTGCTTTCTTTTGGAAAACTGGTCAGCGCGATTTATCCTGTCATCGGATACATTGGATTAATCTTTATCGCCTGTGTGCTGTACAAAGGAATTTTTCACAGGGTTAAAAAATAAAACGTAAGACAAGAATAGGGCGGTGCACCAATCTATCGCGTGCGCCGCCCCATCTCTTAACCCTATAACAATTCCAAATAATGAAAAACTCTTTTATCTCGAAATTTCTCTTTCAATTTAGGCAATGCCGTCGGTTCAAAAACCACAATTGTCCCAGCTTTCGCCCTCTCAATATCTTCATATGCATCCTGTTCTATCGCCTGAAGCATATCTTTTTTTCCACAAAACAGCTTATACTCTGCTCCAACAGGTTTTTGCCAGACTGTCAGTGCATTGACTCTTTTATCTCCCTTCAGAATTGGAATAAATTCTTCACTGTTTACCTCCTGAATTTCTGATTCGCTGGGAATCAGCCTGCCAAGTAGTTCTGCATTGAGCAGATACCGAAGATTAAAACTTCCGGCATACACATAGGTTTTTTCTTTCACATCCATCGGCTCTAACCATTCCGGCAGATAGATCACCTCGAAAGGAACCGTTATCTCTGCCTTATCAGCCAATTTCGTAAGCACATAGGTAGTTTGAGCAGACAGTACCCATACCTGACGAACCTTCATTTTTGCATATTTCTCTACTAACTGTTTGAGATGTTCAATTCCCTCTTCCACCAGTCCATAGGCAAAGTATTCAAAGCCGACAAACTCCGCGTCCGCGCGGTTGACAAAGGAAATCCCCTTCCGATTCAAATATTCTCTCAAAGGCCCTTCCCCAGCCTTTGCATTCTGTGCGGTCTCCTCGTCCAACAAAATCGCCTTGTCGGACTTCTCATCCATTGGCAGCTCCCAGGAAGTTTTTTCATACAGACGTCCCTCTTTGGCCTCCAAAGCTTTTTGGAACTCTTTCACTTCCGGGGATTGATACCCTTTTTTCAGCAGCATTTCCCGACAGAGAATCGTGACGTCGGTGCAGTCCTCCGCACACTCCCGGAAATTCTGCCAGCGTTCTCCCTGCCTTGACAAAATGCTAGAAAAATTGATCTCGCCAATATAATCTGAAAGCTCGATCTCCCCCTTATACACAGCTCTGGCAAGCTGCAATCTTCTGGATGGATAATCGTGCATCATCTTTGTGGCACGAAATTCGGGACAGTAACAAACTGCCTGATCCATATGGATAACCTGATGATTCAGTTGATTTTCATAGTGTTCCAGTTGAAATTTTCTCATAGACCAAGCACTCCTTTGTTCAGTAATCCTTTGGGGTCCAAAGCGTCCTTTATCTTTTTCATCACTTCGACTCCTGCTTCCCCATGCTCGTCCGCCAGATAAGCAGCCTTCGCCTTTCCACAGCCATGATGATGAGAGATATTCCCACCGTATTTCAGACTGGTCCTGATAGCTGTATCCAGACACTCCAAATAGCGTTTTTCACCGTCATAATCATCTCCCTGGGTATCCGCATGGAAAATTACATATACGCTGGCTCCCGTATGATAGACATGAGAGAAATGGCAGTCCACCACTGTGCAAAGAGGTTCCAGTGCTCTTCTCATCTCTCTCCACACATTCGCGATGCAGTCCCATGGCGCCGCAACCTCAATGGCATCTGCGGTTCCGCCTTTCGTCGCGTCATAATCCAGCATCTTCTTTGTAGAGAAACGAGTACGGAACCAGGCTTCTCCCGCCTCAGTGCCCTTATTTACTCCACCGTTTTTCACACAGTATTCATTCACCAACTCACGTTCTAAGTCCACTTGTCTTGCCAGTCCCTCATATCCAACGATCAGCAGCACCTGATCTTTCTCATAGTGAAACTCTGCCAGCTTTGGAATAGCCTCTTCCTCATCGTACAGTCTCACCACCGCTGGATGCACATGGTTCTGCACAAACTGACGGATTGCTTCTAACGCATCCTCCGTGCGCTGGAAGGTATACGCTTCGAAATAGCGTTTCTCTGCCACTGGATATATTTTCATCTCCACCTTTGTCACAACACCATAGGTTCCCTCTGCTCCCAAAAACAGCTGATCCAGCTCAGGGCCTGTGGAAGCTTTTGGGCATTTATGACTCTGATACACATGGCCGTTGGGAAGTACCACTTCCAGAGAATTTACCATGTCGTCCATTTTTCCGTACTTGGTGGAAAAGGTACCGATTGCTCTGGTGGACACCATCCCTCCCAGCACCGCGCTCTGGAAAGACTGGGGATACTGACCACAGGTATATCCTGCATTATTCAGCAAATTTTCAAACTCCGCTCCGGTAAGTCCTGCTCCGCCGGTGGCAGTTCCATTGATCGGATTGATCTCGAAATCTCTCAGACGCTTCGTATCAATCATAACCTCTCCGTCCTCTGGTATGGTTCCGCCTACAATTCCAGAACCACCGCCATAAGGAATGATTCCCACCTCGTATTTCTGTGACAATTCTAAGATTTTGCTGACCTCCTGGGTACAGTTTGCCATCAGGATGGCAGACGGCAGATATTTATAGGTTCCTTGCAGCAGCCATTTGTATTCCCTTGGATAACAGCCGTGTGCATAAATCAGACGTTCCTCTTCTTTGGTCAGCACCGTGACTTCTGGCATTGCTTTCATTATTTCATCCAGAAAAGGCTTCACATTTTCTTTCTTCATACGATTTCTTCCCTCTGTCTATGATTATTTTTATTTCTGATGGACAATTCTGCGGAAACGTTCCAGCGCTGCTTTCGGATCGTCGGACTGGTATACATTTCTTCCAAATACAATACCGCCTGTGTTTGCAGTAACGGAGGCTTCTGCCATCTTATCCGCAGCGTCGTCCGCAATCTTAGAACCGCCTGCCACCAGCAGGGGCGCCGGTGAGATATCCTGTAATTCCTTCAATCTCTCTGGGGTATCCGGATATTTTACCTTGATAAAGTCTGCACCAAGCTCAGCAGCCATTCTGGTATGCACCTTCATCAGATCTAATTTCATGGTTCCATCCTCATTCGTCTCCTTACTCTTGACCACACGGGGTTCTATGATATGAATCAGTCCATATTTCTGGCACAATTCATTCACCTCATAATTACGGCGCATCTCGTTCGCCTCTCTCAGCGGATCGTCAAATCCAATGAACAGATACGTCATCACACCGATGGCTCCGCTGGCCAGGACACGGTCGATTGTGGTAACTGGTTCAATGGCACCCTCTGTATAACCCAACTGACTCTTGGAACGGCTGATGCTCTGCCAATCGTAGAGAGCGATCATCTCCGGAGCGTTTTTTCCGGTAAAAAGCTTCTGACAGGAAGGCAGAAAACCCATCGGCATCAAAACCGCGTCTGCGGCCTTTAAGGTCTCGTTCTGCCTCTTAATCTCTTCATTAGTCTCCATGCCTTTCATCGGTCCCATCAAAATTCCATGGGCATACGCCACCATCACAGTTCTCTTGGAATCCGGATTTAAAAAACGGCTGAGGCGAAGTTCTTTTCCGATCTGATTTGTCACTTTAATCATAATACTGCTCCTTTTTTATTCCTTCTTGAATTTTCTTCTGTTTTGTCTTATTTATTCTATATACAGAATACTGTATATATGAGTGAATGTCAAGTCTTTTTTATTTAAAACCTTTCTACTTCGACTTTGGATATGACATCCTCATAACATTCCAGCTTCAATTTGCCTGGCGCAGCTTCCAGCGCATTCAAAACCCCAAAAGCCATTCCTCTTTTTATAGCGTCTTCGACAGCTTCGCCGTGGTCAAAGCTCAGCGCCATGCCTGCAATCACAGAATCCCCGGACCCAATGGGATTCACTGCGTCGATTTGTGGCACAGACACCCGATAAAATGTATCCCTTTGTTTTACCACAGCCCCAGAAGCTCCTAAGGATACCACAACACATTCAATTCCCTGAAAAAGCTCTGAGGACAGCACGTTCTTGATCGCAGCTTCATCCTGAAAGTACAGCTTCTGACCTGTCAGCTCTTCTAGTTCTTTTTCATTGGGTTTAATCAGAAAAGGCTTATATACCGAATGAAGGCTCTCCCGCAGACAATCCCCGGACGTATCTAAAATTACTTTTCTATTTTTTTGAAGTGCAGTTTGCACCAGGCCGGCGTAGAAGTCAGATGTAGCTCCCTGCGGAAGACTTCCTGACAGCACAACAGTACCTGCATCGTCAAGAAGTCTCTCATACTGTTTGCAAAATCTCTGTAACTCTTCTTTCTGCACTTTTTCTCCACGTTCTAGGATCTCAGTGCAATGCTTTCCATGAATAATAGAAATATTATTCCGGGATTCCGCGGTTATTTCGCAAAATTCACAGGGAATCCCCTGTCTCTTCAATTCCCTTTGGATAAACTGCCCATTGCACCCGCCGGCGAGTCCAGCGGCAGTCACATCTGCGTGAACCTGTTTCAGTACCCGCGTCACATTCAGTCCCTTTCCTCCTGCCGTCTTAGTCACATTGGCTACACGGTTGGTCCCATCTGTCTTCAGTTCATCCATGACATAGGTGATATCCACAGACGCATTCATCGTGACCGTCAAAATCATGCCTGGACCTCCTCTCTCGTCATCAGACATTCCAGTTGTTCATAAAGTCTCAGATACTTGGCATATCCTTCATCGTATACCTTCTTCACTGCCGCATTCGGAGAATAGACCTTCTGCACCTTATTTGTCGCATTCCTGGCATCCTCATAATCCTGATAGACACCTGTCCCTATTCCAGCCAGTATCGCCGCACCCAACGTGGTAGCCATATCGGAACGGGGCACACGTATGACCTTTCCTGTGACATCGGCTTTGATCTGCATGAACACCTGGCTGTTGGCACAACCGCCCATACCCCAAAGCTCTGTCACCTGCGCACCCGCCTGTTCTGCAATCTCCAGATTGTGTCTCAGAGAATAGGCCACCCCTTCCTGGGATGCCCGGATTAAATGCCCTCTTTTCTTCTCGAAATCAATTCCATAGTATACGCCCTTTGCCGCAGCGTTCCAGATCGGAGAGCGCTCCCCCTTCATATATGGGAGAAAAATCACGCCGTCCGCTCCTGCCGGAATCGCTTTGGAGAGCTCGTCCATCTCATAATAAGTGTTGGTTCCCCTGATCTGTGCGTTTCTTTTTTCCTCATAGCAGTAGGTGTCCTTGACCCAATCTACGACGCCTCCGCCACCTACGGTTCCACCCTGCAAAAGCCAGTGGCCCGGTACCACATGATAGCCCATAATCAGCCTTGGGTCAGCGATGTATTCCTTCAGACAGATACTCATTCCCTCTGCCTGTCCGCCTTGTTCCTGAGTTTCTCCGTGAGCGATCACACCGGCTCCCAACGCTCCGCACGCTGCATCTAAGCCTCCTGCCACAACCGGGGTTCCCGCCTTTAGTCCTGTAAGCTTCGCTGCCTCTTCCGTCACACAGCCTACGATCTCGTCAGAATTATAGATTGACGGAAGAATCCTTTCCGGTACCCCAAACTGAGAACACAGCTCATGATTCCAGGTACCTTTTCTCATATCAAAGCACTGAAGGCCATAGCCCTGGGAAATGTCCTGGGTTCTTTTTCCCGTCAGCTTGAATACCACAAAGCTGTTCGCCTGCAGTACCACGTCGATTTTCTCAAAAATCTCCGGCCGGTTTCTTCGCAACCAAAGTATTTTCGGCAGAGTATAAGACGGTTCCAGAGAGTTTCCGCTGATCTCAAAAATCTTCTCTTCTCCTATTTTCCTCTTGTATTCCTCGCACAAATCGGCGGCACGAGTGTCCATCCAAATCGGATTTCTGCACAGCACTCTTCCCTCCTTGTCAATAGGAATCATGGACCACCCTTGCCCGTCAATGCCAATTCCTTTTATATTCACTTCCTTCATTTTGTCGTCTGCCATCATTTTTGAGACTGCCGCGCAGATGCACTCCCACCATTCCTCCGGGTCCTGCTCCACCCAGCCATCCTGTGGATAGTAGACGGGATATTTTCTCGTATCCGTCAAGATGACTGTTCCATCCTTCCGAAAAACCGTCAATTTACAACTGGAAGTTCCAACATCAATTCCCATCAAAGCATCCATCATTTTTCCTCGCCTCCAATTTCGTACAGAATTTTTATATGTCCGGAATCTTTTTTTCTCAGTTCCCAAAACGGTTCTTCCTCCGCTTCCAGCGGATAAATTCCAGTAATCATTTCTTTCAGATTAACGCTACCCCGCTCCATATATTCGAGAGCTGTCTTCCACTCATAACCTGGAAACGGAGCCGAGTAAGACATCATATTACCCGTTATCAATAATTCTTTTCGGAAGATCTGTTCAAATTCCTGCGGCCGGAACGTGATATCTCTGTGGCTGGTTCCCACATAAATAACCTTTCCGCCTTTTCCTGCCAGTGTAATCGCCTGCACCTGAGTTATCGGATGCCCTGCCGTCTCAAAGACCACGCCGGCTTTCTCATTCTGTCTAAAATATTCTTCCAACTTCACCTTCTCCGGGTTCAGTGTCACATCCGCGCCGATCTTTGCAGCAAATTCCAAGCGCTGTTCATTCATATCCACGATGTAGATCTTCCCCGCACCTCTCGCTCTGAGTGCGGCCACGACAGCCAGGCCAATCGCCCCAGCCCCCAAAATCAGCGCAGCCTCCCCTGCTCTGAAGGGAAGTCTTTCCACCGCATGAAGGCCTACTGTAAACGGTTCTACCAGCGCGGCCTCTTTGAAGCTCACCTGGTCAGGCACCTCAATAATGTTCTCTTCCGGCACTGCCACATACTCGGCAAACGCTCCCGGCTGATGGGAACCAATAAAACCATAATGCTCACAAAGCTGCGGCTTTCCTGCGCGGCAGGAAGGACACTTGCCGCAGACCATCAGCGGCGCGCCAATCACTCTTTTTCCCAATCTGCCCTCAGATACTTCCTTTCCTGCCTTTACAATCGTCCCGGAAAATTCATGTCCCAATATCTGCGGAAAATTATGTACCGCACCATCGAAGAATCTGGGAAGATCAGAACCGCAAATTCCGCAGTACGCCACCTTCACCAGAACTTCCTTATCTTTCAGTTCTGGTATCTCTGTCTCACATAAACACATTATTTGTTTGTCTTCCACTGCCAATGCTTTCATCAAATAGTAACCTCCTATTTTTCTGTAACTATTCAGCCATGCACCTGACAAAACCCAAAATCCAACGTAAGCTTGCTTTCAGAGAAAGTTTGTTTTTATCAAGCATATGGCTGGATAGCTACAATTTTTTCCATCTTCTATAAATTCCGTTACATCAGATTGAATATACGGACCAGCAACCACATGAGAAGATTGCCGCCCTCGTCCCAACAGCTGACGAGTGTTCCATCCGCTACATTGCTTCCTAGAATATTGGTGATTTCCGCCGCTCCCGTAGTCAGCGGAGCCAGATAGGTCGCCGCCAGCGTGGTAGGAATAATCCAAATCGTCGCCAGCAAAACGTTATAGACAATGTTTCCTTTGGTATAGGGTGCGATACCGCCGATCAAATACGGCAGAGCCGCCAGACTCGCCACCGGCAGAAAATTATTCCCCGGTAAAAATGCGCAGATGAAAATCGAAATCGGGTACATAATCACAACCGACGACATCACAGATGGGTCCGAGAGCAGCATGACCGGGTCGACTGCAATGTTCAGCTTTCGTCCCTTAAACTTTTCTTTCATAAAGTTTGAAAGGTTCTCAGTAATCGGAAGAATACCATCCGCGACGAACTGTAACATAGCCGGAAGGATAATCAGAATCGCAGCCAGCTTAATCGCTAACTGTATCACACCTGCGGAGCCGATTCCACTGATTATTCCAATCACAACTCCCAAAATCGCCCCTATGACGCTGCTCTCTCCGAAAATTCCAAACTTCTCCTTCATATCCGTTGAAGAAATTTTAATCTTATTCAAACCCGGAATTCTGTCAACTATCTTCATTGCAAAAAATGCAAAGGTGGCAGGAAATGTGGCAGAAGGCGCGGGTACTGTAATTCCTTCCAGGTGATTAAATTCCTGAAATTTCTTTGCATGAAAGTCTCCCAGAAACATGGAAATCGCCAGCATTCCGACCCCGCCTGCAATTCCGATCCACAAGTTGCCGCTGAATACATAGAACATAACACCTAAGGCCTCACCGTGCCAGATATTCCACATATCCACCCACAGTGTCTGCGTCAATTTGAGTGTCACACAAAGAATATTCACCGCCAAAATTCCCAGAATCACCCAAGGTACTCCAGCCCAGCTCCAAGCGGCCGTACAACTTCCATAACCAATATCTACTATGGAAAAGTCTGCATTGAGGCGCTGGGAAAGTGCTTCTGTCACTGGCTGCATCGCCTGGACGCAAAAGTCTGTAATCATATTTAAACCTGTCAGGCCGATTCCGATTTTCAGAGCACTCGTAACACTTCTGGAAATTCCTGCCCGGCATACCAATCCGATGACCAGCATTACAATGGGAACGAAATAAGTCCCCCCAAGTCCAATAAACCATGAAATTGCATTTTGTATAATTTCCACAATATCCTCCTTCATCCTGTGAAAATTTCAAACTTCTCCGGATAATTTTGAAATTTACCATTTGTTCTATATTCAGAATACTGTATTATATACTTTTTGTCAATTTCTTTCTCACACCTAAATTTTTTTTATCTATTTTCTACAAATTTAATTCTTTCAATTTATGTAAAATAACTTTTTGCTGCGTAACCCTCTTTCTTGCCGCAAAATCAAGTGGGCAAGCTTCCAGATCCTTAACCCCTGATTACAGAACAAAATGGGCAAGCCCACTTCAACTCTCCCGTCTCCTCAATCTTTGAGGGGCGCAGTCCCACTTTGCGCGCCGCCGCAACACCGCCTTGCGGTGTACTACCTTATTGCGGCGTACGCATCCTTAGCGGAGCGTTTCTGTAATAGGAACGGGCTTTCACGCATTAGTGTGACAAGATCTTTCCCATTACATAAAAAATATTCCTGAAGATATCCTCATATAGAGGAACACTTCAGGAATATTGCTATTACCCTTAAAAAATTGGCTCTAACTCTCGATTCAGCACTTTTTTCTGAATATCAATTACTTTTTCCACATCAATGCTTTCCATTATGCCAGTCATCAGACGGTTATTGCGATTGATACTCAACACTGCTTCACAGATGCTGTCTATATCAAAATCAGGAATCACCGATTCAAATTTTCGTGCTTTTATCATGTCTTCCGGAAAATGCACAGGTGTCGTCTGATGCCAAACCACCGTATCCATTTTCCCAGACAAGCTCTCAAAAGGAATCTCCCCATATCTGACATTGACATAGTCCGCGTCAGGAAAGGCAGCCTGTGTCAGCAACATGTGATCGTAGGAATTATAGTCTATCCCGACTATTTTTTTTCTCATCTCCTTATCTTCGCTTCTGATATTGTCAAGAATTACCAATGAGTCTGCGGCATAAAAAGAATTCGCCCCAAAACGAAGAGAAACCGCCAAAGCCTCGTCAGCCTTCTGTCGATGCCTCGCGGACTCCAACGATGATATTACAAAGTCCTCCCGCGTCGGCCGGTTCACAATCCTGTCAAACCGAACCTTGGAACCATATCCATAGACAATGACCAAGGGTATATCCAAATCATCCATAACCTCCCGCAGTCCCATGGCCAATCCCCTCATCTCCAAGCTTAGAGGTTCCGGAAACAGGCCGACCACATAGCGCTTCGAGAGAAATTTCCACAGTTCTTTCGTACTTTTCCCCGTCAGTATCGTCCCATACCTCTGCTGGGCCTGCAGCTGAATAATCCCATTCATCTCCAACTCTTTTATCGCCGTCTGGATGGTCCCTATTCCAACCTTCAATTCTTTCTGCAAATCAGTAAACGTGGGAATTCTCTCTCCGATTCCGCAAGATAAAAAAATTTCCGCCAGCTTTTGCTGCGCAATACCTTTTTGATTCAAATACACTAATCTCACCCTCTAAACAATTCATACTATAATTATCACTGAAACTTAAATTTCATATGTGAGCCGTTCTTTCTTCATCATATACAATATACTGTATCAAATATAAATTAATTTTGCAAGAGTCAGCTTACGCACCGGTAGAGCTATTTCAGATTCCAATCATTAATTGACTTTTTAGTATCAAGATGATAATATTTTCATATATTAATGCGGGAGGGTAAAAGATGACAGATAAACTTATGGATTGCATCACCAATCCAGTGAAATGCAAATTGTTGCTTGAAATACATTCACAAGGAAAATCTACTGCAAAACATCTAGCTAATATCTATAACGATATTCCTCAGGCTACCTTATACCGGCATCTCAAAAAAATGCTGAGCGACGGCATTTTACAGGTAGTAGAAGAGACACAAGTACGCGGTACGGTAGAAAAGACCTATTCACTGGCTGATAGCATCAACAGCGACATGGAAACAATGGTTGAAGAAAATTCCGGCAAACTCTATATGCAGTATTTCATGCAGTATTTTATAGGATTTGCAAAACAGTTTCAAAAATATTGCCAATCTCCGAATATCAATATCAAAAAAGATATGACAGGATTTTCTCTCTCCCCCCTTTATCTTTCTGATGATGAATTGACTGCTCTTGTGACAAACATTTCTCAGATCATCGGAGCAGTCAAAAACAATGAACCAACTCCCAAACGTAAGCTTCGGACAATAGGTATCATCGTATCTCCTGCTGAAAATACAGAAAAGTAAAATGACCGTCCCATGTTGGGACGGTTTCTATTGATTTAATATTATCATTATGATAATATTATTAAAAGAATAAAATACAGGAGGTAACTACATTGAACACTTTATTCGAAATTCTGCCCTTGCTTATTCCTGTCCTGCTGATAGACATTGCTCTTGCAGCAATGGCAGTAAGCCACATTTTACGCCACCCACGCTATCGCTTCGGAAATAGAACTATGTGGCTGGTAATTGTTGTAGTCTTACTGCTCTTCGGGCCACTTATTTATTTTGTCTTTGGAAAGGGGGAGATGGAATGAATGTCCTTACAGTCCAAAACTTATCTAAGTGTTTTGGAAAACAGAAGATCATTGAGAACCTGAACATGTCTGTCCCGGAAGGAAGTGTTTTTGGATTTATAGGGAAAAACGGAGCCGGCAAAACAACAACCATGAAAATGGTATTGGGCCTGTTACAGCCAGACAGCGGAAAAATTCATGTCTGCAATGAGCCTGTTTTCTTTGGACAGACAAAGACAAATCAATATATCGGATATTTGCCGGATGTCCCGGAATTTTATAACTATATGACGCCGACACAGTATCTTAAACTTTGCGGAGAAGTCATTGGGTTATCAAAAAGCTGCATTTTCCAAAGAAGTCAGGAGCTTCTCTCTCTTGTTGGATTAAACGGCGCTGCAAAACAAATCGGCGGTTTTTCACGCGGCATGAAGCAGCGGCTGGGAATTGCACAGGCATTGCTTACACAGCCAAAATTACTGATTTGTGACGAACCGACCAGTGCGCTTGACCCCGTAGGCAGAAAAGAGATTTTGGATATTCTCTATAAAATCAGCGGAACGACTACTGTATTATTTTCCACTCACATTCTTTCTGATGTAGAGCGTATCTGCGACCATGCTGCCTTTTTGAACGAGGGGAAAATTGCTGTCAGCGGGACGCTTGCAGAAATGAAGGCTTTACGTGGACATGACAGCTTGCTTTTGGAGTTCTCTACAGATAAAGATTTACAGCTTTTCAAAAAGCAAAAACCCATAGAACCATTACTGCTCCACTCTGAGGAAAACAACAGGGAACTCATTCTGCACAGCCGCGATATGGAAAACGTGCAAAATTGCCTATTTTCCGTACTTGCATTAACAGGAATTTGCCCTATAAAAATAGAACTTATGGAGCCGTCTCTTGAAAGTCTGTTTTTGGAGGTAGTAAAATGAGCGGATATTTGGCTTTTGTAAAAAAAGAATTTACGGAAAATATGAAAAACTATCGTTTTCTTATTCTATTTGCAATCTTTTTGGTCTTCGGCATTATGAGCGCGTTTCTTGCTAAGTTTACACCTGAAATTTTGTCAGCGTTAGCCGCAGATATGGAGATGACTTCCGAACCGGTACCTTTGGATGCATGGAAACAATTTTACAAAAACATTTCCGGCGTTGGTTTCAGCGCATTCATCATTCTGTTTGGAAACTGCCTGTCAAGTGAATATTCCAAAGGAACGTTAGTCTTAATGGTGACAAAGGGCCTATCCCGCAGAGCCGTTATTCTTGCAAAATATACGGTAGCCGCCGCGCTTATGACCGTCAGCTATTGGATTGCTTACGCCGCAGCATATGTCTACACAGCTCTTTTGTGGAAGGATATATGCCTTTCAAACGTCACTTTCGCCGCATTTCTGCTCTGGATCATAGGCTTTCTGTATTTGAGTATTCTGATGACTGGATGCGTGATATTCAAGCAGATGTTCACAAGCATACTCTTTACGGGCGGTATTGTAGCCCTGATATCCTTATTTGGAATGATAGAACCGATTGCGAAATTCAATCCGTTCATTTTAACCTCAAAAAATGTAGGTCTGATTTCCGGCAAAATCATTCCGGCGGAATTTATAATACCCGCTTTCATTTCCGTTGTTTTATCCATTTTGGGATTGCTGATTGCTATTCGGCTTTTCAACAAAAAACAGCTTTGAAAATTGGAAATATACGGTCATATCTCTTATTGCGGCATGCGCCTCTTACCCCAGGGCTTTTTATTTATTAGGAAATCCAGCAGAATTTCCTAGTAAACAAAAAAATCCCCAGAACACATAGGTTCTGGGGATTGAAACACATATTTGATATTTCGTCTGCTTATCTCTTAGAGAACTGTGGAGCACGACGTGCTGCTTTGAGACCGTATTTCTTACGCTCTTTCATACGTGGATCTCTGGTCAGGAATCCAGCGGATTTCAGAACCGGTCTGTACTCATTGTCTGCCTGCAGAAGCGCTCTTGCAACGCCGTGTCTAATTGCGCCGGCCTGTCCGGTGAATCCGCCGCCATGCACATTTACCAACACATCGAATTTTCCTTCTGTCTCGGTAGCAACCAGTGGCTGACGAACAACCACTTTCAAGGTCTCCAACCCGAAATACTCGTCGATATCTCTTTTATTGATTGTAATTTTACCAGTACCAGGTACCAGATAAACTCTTGCGATTGATTTTTTTCTTCTTCCTGTTCCGTAGAATTTTGCGCTAGCCAATTTACTCTACCTCCTCACTAAAATGTTAATACTTCTGGTTTCTGAGCTTCATGTTTGTGCTCTGGTCCAGCGTATACGAAAAGTTTCTTGTGCATAGCTCTTCCCAAAGGTCCCTTTGGAAGCATGCCTTTTACTGCCAACTCAAGAACTTTCTCAGGCTTCTTTGCTAACATTTCTTTCAATGTAGTCTCTTTCATTCCGCCTACATATTCTGAGTGATGATAGTAGATTTTCTGATCTAATTTCTTACCGGTTACTTTGATCTTCTCAGCGTTTACAATGATTACATAATCACCGGTATCTACGTGAGGAGTGAATTCCGGTTTATTTTTTCCTCTCAAAACTTTTGCTACCTCAGAGGCCAGACGACCTAAGGTGCAATCAGTAGCATCCACAACATACCATTTTCTCTCGATTTTATCTGGATTAGCCATATAGCTCTTCATGGTTTTCCCTCCTGGTTTTCTCTGTATTCAAGATTGATTCTAAAGGATAGAGCCGATGTCTCTCCCTCTATAATTTAAGCATCAAGAACGTATGGCGATCAGCAGAAAATGTCCGAAACTGCTATCAAAAATATCGTCGCCGGGGCTTTTGGCTCGGATATTCTCGCACTACGTCACATTGAGTAATTATATTATAATCACATTTCCATGTCAATCGTTTTTTACAAATCTTTCTATATTTTCGCAACTATTCAGCCATACGCCTGAAAAACAAAAATCCGGAGCAAGCAAGCTTGTGGAGGAGTTTTTATTTTACTAGGCATATGACGCTTAGCCATGAGCGGAGATTCCGACGCGTACGCGGCAGAAAAGCAACGGCAACTGAGACTCTGAACTTACATGGCTAAATAGTCACAAATTTTTACAAATCAGTGAACAGCAACAGCTATTCATATTGGATTCCCAGTAAAGTCAATCCCTTCGCCGGGGCAGTCGGTCCCGCCCACTCCCGATCCCGGGCGTCTAAAATCTCCTGCATCCGCTCAGGGGGATACTGACCATTTCCAATCTCAATCAGGGTTCCCGCGATGATTCGAACCATATTATAGAGAAATCCCTCTCCGCTGATTCGAATCGTCACCATATCCCCGAACCTCTCCACTTCAACGGAACGAATCGTGCGCACCGTACTTTTTACCTGAGCTCCTGCGCCACAGAAGCTGGCAAAATCATGGCGGCCAATCAGATAGGAGGTAGCCTCACGCATCTTCTTCTCGTCCAGTTTGTAATGATAGAAATAAGAGTACAACCGCTCGGTGGGAATTTGAAATCGTCTATTTAGAATTCGGTATTCATATGTCTTCACACTGTCACAATACCTGGGATGGAAATCCATGGGCATCTCCTCTGAGAGCTGAATCCGAATATCCTCCGGCAGCCTCTGATTCAACGCGTATGAAATTTTTTCTCCAGGCATCCTAGTCTCAGTGTCAAAGACTGCCACATTTCCCATCGCATGCACACCGGCATCTGTACGGCTGGCTCCGATCGTCTCAATCTCTTCTCCTAAAAGTTCACTCAGACATCGGTTCAGCTCGCCTTGTATCGTAATACCATTGGGCTGAACCTGCCATCCACAATAATTTGTCCCGTCATACGCGACAATCAATCCTACTCTCTTCATCTTCTATATTCCCACCACCCGAAAGACAAAGGCGACTCCCAGGTATAAAAACACAATCAAATAAGCAATATAATCTCTACTGTGATACCTCAGAGGTTTCATCTGTGTCCGCCCTTCCCCTCCGTTGTAACATCTGGCCTCCATCGCCATCGCTAAATCATTGGCCCGACGAAAAGCCGAGATGAACAGCGGTACCAGAAGCGGAACCATGCTTTTCGCCTTCTGAATGATATTTCCACTCTCGAAATCCGCCCCTCTGGCAATCTGCGCCTTCATAATCTTATCCGTCTCTTCTAAGAGAATCGGTATAAAGCGCAGAGCGATAGACATCATCATCGCAATCTCATGAACTGGAACCTTGATTTTCTTCAGAGGCCCTAATAGACTCTCCAACCCATCGGTGAGCTGGTTCGGGGTCGTCGTCAGCGTCATGATGGACGAACCGATCACCAGATATGTTAACCGGATAGCCATCTTCCCCGCCATGATAAGCCCCTCCCTGGTAACCTTAAAAAAGCCCAGTTTCCACAGGACTTCTCCTGGTGTCAGCATCATATTAAAAAGAACCGTAATCAGCAGAATGATAAAAATCGCTTTCAGTCCCTTGAACATAAATTTCACGGGAACCTTCGAGATTCCAATCATCGCCGCCAGAAATATCGTCGCCACCGCATACCCCGGAAATGTATGAAACACAAACACGGAGATGATAAACAGCAAAGTACCGACGAATTTGACACGAGGGTCCAATCTATGCAGTACAGAATTTGCTGGATAGTACTGGCCCAGTGTAATATCTCTAATCATTTGTCTTCCTTCCTGTCTCTCTTAGTTACTCAATTTCTGCCCTTTCTCAGAACGGTGAACTGCCTTTAAGATACTGATCTTCGCCTCCTCCACCGTCGTGGCAGTCACATCCACATCCATCCCCTTCTCTCTCAGAGCATGCATGATATAAGTGATCTGCGGGGCCGCCAGTCCCATCTGTTCCAGCTCTCTGTAGTGAGCAAACACTTCTTTCGGAACATCGTCAAAAGCTACTTTTCCCCTGTCCATCACGATAATTCTCTCCACGTACTTTGCAATGTCCTCCATGCTATGGGAGACCAGCACGATACTGATTCCCCTCGTCTCGTGAAGCTGGGCAATCTGGTCTAAGATCTCGTCTCGTCCTCTCGGGTCTAACCCTGCCGTCGGCTCGTCCAAAATCAGAATCTTAGGATTCATCGCCAACACACCGGCGATCGCCACCCTCTTTTTCTGGCCGCCGGACAGTTCAAACGGAGATCTCTTAAAATATTTCTCAGAAAGCCCCACCTGTTCCAGAGCTCTTATAGCCTCACGCTCGGCCTCCTCCTGGCCAAGCCCCTGATTCTTCGGACCAAAACATACGTCTGTCAGCACATCCACCTCAAACAATTGATGTTCCGGGTATTGAAATACCAACCCTACCTCGCTTCTCAGTTTTTTCAGATTGTATTTCTCTCCCCAGATATCTTCCCCATTGTAGAGGACTTTCCCCTGAGTCGGACGAATTAAACCGTTAAAATGCTGAATCAGCGTGGATTTTCCGCTTCCAGTATGACCGATCATTCCGATGAATTGTCCGTCCGGTATCGTCAGATTTACGTTCTCTAGAGCATGAATTTCATAAGCCGTTCCCGGGCTGTAGGTATAATACACATTTTCTAATTTAATTGACATAGGGCACTCACCAACTCCTCTATGGTCAGAATTCCATCTGGAATCCTAAGACCTGCTTTCTTCAGTTCGTAAGCCAACAGAGTCACCTGCGGTACATCCAAGCCATATTTCTTCAGTGTGTCCACCTGGGAAAAGATCTCTCTGGGGACACCGCTCATCACCACATGGCCGGAGTCCATCACATACACATGATCTGCAAACACCACTTCTTCCATATAGTGGGTAATCAATATGACCGTGACCCCTTCCTTCTCATTCAGTTCCCGTACCGCTTTTAAGACATCTTTTCGCCCATTCGGGTCCAACATCGCGGTGGGCTCATCCAGCACGATACATTTCGGCCTCATAGCCATCACACCGGCAATCGCAACCCTCTGCTTCTGGCCCCCTGAGAGCTTATTGGGAGAATGATGGCGATAGGCAACCATTCCCACAGCCTCCAAGCTTCGGTCCACCCGTTTCCAGATCTCATCCGTTGGCACACCAATATTTTCAGGGCCAAAGCCTACATCCTCCTCCACCACACTCCCAATGATCTGATTGTCGGGATTTTGAAAAACCATTCCCGCTCTCTGCCTGATCTTCCAGAGGTTCTCCTCAGAGGAGGTGTCCATGCTGTCCACCCACAAGGTTCCCTCCGTCGGCACCAGCAGAGCGTTGATGTGTTTTGCAAGAGTGGATTTCCCGGAGCCGTTATGCCCCAGAATCGCAATAAACTGCCCTTCACGAATGTCCAAATTTACATCGTCTACCGCACGGCTAGTCTGTTCCACATTTCCGTCGTCGTCATATTTCAAGTATTCATATCCTAATTTGCTTGCTCGTATTATTCCCATCTTATTCCTTCCCTTCAGGGTTATTGGGACTTTTCATCCTCAGTAAATCCAATCAAGCGGTCCATCAAATCCCAGATCTCTTCCCGCCCCTGTTTGGTCACAGCGGAAAAAGGAATCACCTGCGAGCCTGGAAGCAAGCTCAGTCCCTGCCGAACCATTTTGACATGCTTTTGTACCTGACTGCGCTTCAGCTTATCCAATTTCGTGGCAATAATAATCGGCTCATACCCCTGGGCGACAATCCAATCATACATCATCTTATCATTTTTTGAAGGTTCATGGCGAATATCAATCAATAAGAATACTGCCCGCAGCATCTTCGAACTGTGGAGGTAACGCTCGATCAACTTTCCCCACTTTTCTTTCTCCGACTGAGCCACCTTCGCATATCCATAACCCGGCAAGTCCACCAAATACATACAGTCATTGATATTATAGAAATTAATCGTCTGAGTCTTCCCCGGCTGAGAGCTGGTTCTGGCCAAAGACTTGCGGTTCATCAAAGCATTAATCAGTGATGATTTTCCAACATTTGATTTTCCCGCAAAAGCAATCTCAGGCCATTCGTTCTCAGGAAGAGTACTGGTCACTCCACAGACAATATCCAGGGATACATTCTTGATAATCATAAAGTACCTCGTTTCTATGCTCTATCGGCTCAGTGCCTGGGACAAAACCTCTCCCATGTTGTCCACCAGATGTATCTCCAAACCATCCGTGATCTCCTCGGACATCTCTTTGATATCTGCTTTATTCTCTTTAGGCACCAATACCGTCTTAATTTTCGCGTACTTAGCAGCCAAAAGCTTCTCCTTCAGACCACCAATCGGCAACACCCGCCCCCGCAGAGTGATCTCACCGGTCATGGCTACCTCCGCCTTCACAGGGGTCTCAGTGATCGCGGAGAGCATTGCAGTGGCCATGGTGATTCCCGCCGAAGGGCCGTCCTTGGGGACAGCCCCCTCGGGGATATGTATATGAATATCATTTTCCCGGAAAAACTCCGGTTTTATTCCGTAATCAGACGCCACAGAGCGAATATAGCTGATACCCGCTCTCGCAGACTCCTTCATCACATCTCCTAGCTGTCCGGTGAGAACCAGTTCTCCTTTTCCCGGCATCACATTCACCTCAATCTGCAAGGTATCTCCACCTGCGCTGGTCCAGGCCAGCCCTCGGACAATTCCTACTTCGTTCTGCTTATTCGCCATCTGATAAGTATACCGTTCCTGACCTAGATAATGCTCCAGATTTTTTGTAGTGACCACCACCTTCTGCTTGTCGCCTTCCAGAATCTCTCTGGCGGTCTTCCGGCAGATCTGACCAATCCGCCGTTCCAGGTTCCGAACTCCGGCTTCTTTGGTATACCCATTGATGATCTTTCTCAGAGCAGCCGGGCGAATCGCAAGCTGTTTTTCTTCCAGGCCGTTCTCCTTGATCTGCTTTGGAATCAAATGCTCCTTCGCAATATGCTCTTTCTCATTCTCCGTGTAGCTGGAGAGCTCGATGACCTCCATACGGTCCAGCAAAGGTCTGGAAATCCCCTGCAAGTCATTAGCTGTAGCGATAAACAGCACTTCAGATAAGTCCACCGGGAGTTCTATATAATGGTCGTTGAAGTGACTATTCTGTTCAGGGTCTAAAACTTCCAAGAGCGCCGCCGACACATCCCCCTTGTAATCGCTGCTGGTCTTGTCGATCTCATCCAGCAGCATCAGAGGATTATTGACTCCCACCTGACGCAGCGCCGCCGCTATTCTTCCCGGCATCGCTCCAATATAGGTTCTCCTGTGTCCGCGAATCTCCGCTTCATCCCTCACACCGCCCAGGCAGATTCTCACATATTTCTTATTCAGAGCTCTGGCCACTGAGCGAGCGATGGAAGTCTTGCCCGTTCCAGGCGGCCCTACAAGGCAGAGAATCGGGCTTTTTCCCTTCTCTGTCAGATTTCTCACAGCCAAAAACTCCATGATACGTTCCTTGACTTTTTCCAAACCATAATGGTCCTTCTCTAAAATCTGAAATGCCTCTTTTAAATCTTCATTGTCGTCTGTGTGAATCCTCCAAGGCATATCCAGCAAAGTCTCAATATAGTCTCTGGCCACATTGCTTTCCGCATTATTGTTGCTCAGGGACTTGAAACGTTTAATCTCCTTGGCAATCTTCTCCTTGATCTCTTCCGGCGCATCCAGGCCCTGCAACTTTTCCTGGAAAACATCGGCATCGCTGGAAGTGTTGTCCTCACCTAGTTCCTCACGAATCAATTTCATCTGCTCTCGCAGAATATATTCTTTCTGATTTTTATCAATTCTTTCTTTCACCTTACGCTGGAATTCTCTGCGGAATTTCAGAATCTCAATCTCATCTTCCAGCATTCCTTCCAGTATGCCGTAACGCTCATAGAGTGTCAGAGCGCCAAGCAGCTTTTGTTGGTCCTCATACGGCATCGGCAGGTTGATACAAAGCTGATCTACCAAGTGCTTGGCATCGTCAATTTTCATGATCTGCGCTGCTAAATCTTTGCTGACCTTTCCGCTTTCCATACAATATGCGTGGAAGCTTTCCTTGATATTTCTCAGTATCGCTTCTTTCACATTGTGGTCTTCAATGTCCTCTTCCTCGATGATGCCCACCTGTCCTTCCAGATACGGATTCTCCCGTTCCAGGCGCAGAAGCTCCGCCCGGCTAACTCCCTCAACCAGAACTCTCAGGACATCCTTCGGCAGCTTTACCACCTGTTTGATATACGCCACCGTACCAATTTTATAAAGGTCAAGAAGACCCGGATTTTCATTCTCCGGATCTTTCTGAGTCACTAAAAATACTTTTTGTTCTTTCAGCATAGCCGCCTCGACTGCCTTGATTGAGCGTGTTCTGCTCACATCAAAGTGAACGATCATCTCAGGCAAAATCGTGGTTCCCCTAAGGGCAATCACCGGCAAGCCATATATCAACTGTTTCATCTTACTCCCTCCTTGTCTCAGGCGGTTTCTGGTTTTCCTTTCCGGGCTTTTCTAAGAGCTTTGGGCTCCTGCGCTCCGGCCTCCCCGTAGGTAATCTCCGGTTCGGCTGTCCCTTCCACAGCCTCCTTTGTAATGACACACTTCTGAATCGTGTGGTCGGATGGTACCTGATACATCAAATCCATCATTGTTGACTCCATAATAGAACGAAGTCCCCTGGCTCCAGTTTTTCTCTCCAGGGATTTCTCCGCAATCAGTTTTAATGCATCTTTCTGGAAATCCAATTCGACGCCGTCCAACTCAAACAACTTTCGGTACTGTTTCACCAGAGAATTCTTCGGCTCCTGCAAAATTCGTATCAGCGCCTCCTCGTCCAGTGCATTCAACGACACCACTACTGGAACTCTTCCGATAAATTCAGGAATCAAGCCAAACTTGATAAAATCCTCCGGCATTACTTCTCTGAGCAATTCTCCCACATTGTGCTCCTTCGCACTTCTCACATCCGCGCCGAAGCCAATGGACTTCTGGTCTTTTCTCGTGGCAATGATCTTTTCTAACCCCTCAAAAGCTCCGCCGCATATGAACAGAATATTCGTCGTGTCAATCTGGATAAACTCCTGATGAGGATGTTTCCTTCCTCCCTGGGGCGGAACACTGGCAACAGTTCCTTCCAGAATCTTAAGCAGAGCCTGCTGTACACCCTCGCCGGATACATCTCTGGTGATGGATGCATTTTCAGATTTTCTCGTGATCTTGTCAATCTCGTCAATATAGATAATTCCATACTGGGCACGCTCGATGTCGTAATCCGCAGCCTGGATAATTTTCAAAAGTATATTCTCCACGTCCTCGCCCACATAACCTGCCTCGGTCAGTGTGGTCGCGTCCGCTATGGCAAATGGTACATTCAAAAGCTTCGCCAGCGTCTGGGCCAATAGCGTCTTTCCAGAACCAGTGGGACCCAGCATCAGAATATTGCTCTTTTGCAGCTCCACATCCAGACTCTTCGGCGCCATCACTCTCTTATAGTGATTATAGACGGCCACAGACAATGCCTTCTTCGCCTCATCCTGTCCAATGACGTATTCGTCTAGAAAGTTGTGAATCTCCTGAGGCGTCATCAAATTAATGTCTGAAGTCAGCATATCTTCATAGAGAAGGCCTTCCTCCTCAATAATCTCATTGCAAATCTCGATACACTCATCGCAAATATATACACTCTTATCTAAGCTGGAAATCAGTTTACGTACCTGATCTTCCGATTTATTACAAAAGGAACACCTTACTTTCCCTTCTTTTATTCTATCTGCCATGGAAATCTTTCCCTTTCCTTTCTTCTCTATAACAGCTATGCAAGGTAACGCACAGTTTACCCGTGCATCCCTTGCATACTAAGTTATATAAGGCTCCCATCTGATGGACAAGAGCCCTACCCGTTCTTTATCTGTGTGTAATAATTTTGTCAATTAAACCGTATGCCTGTGCCTCCTGCGCAGACATATAATTGTCTCTGTCTGTGTCCACTTCCACTACTTCCAATGGCTGACCGGTATTCGCCGCCAAGATTTCATTCAGAGTTCTCTTGGTCTTCGCAATATGATCTGCTACAATCTGAATCTCTGTAGCCTGACCCTGCGCTCCACCGGAAGGCTGATGAATCATAATCGTAGAGTTCGGCAGTGCGATTCTCTTACCCTTTGCACCGCCTGCCAGAAGAAAAGCACCCATGCTCGCTGCCAATCCCAGACAAATTGTAGATACGTCGCACTTGATATACTGCATTGTGTCGTAGATCGCCATGCCAGCGGTCACAGAGCCACCTGGACTGTTAATATACAGTTGAATATCTTTTCCAGCGTCCTCGGACTCCAAAAACAAAAGCTGTGCAACTACCAAGCTGGCAGTCACATCATTCACCTCTTCGCCCAGGAATATAATCCTGTCCTTCAGAAGTCTGGAATAAATGTCGTAATTTCTCTCTCCCCTACTCGTCTGTTCAACGACATATGGTACTAAACTCATAACTACGCCTCCCGTCAATGCGTCGAATTAAACTTCCTTAGCTGCATCCGCAATGTAAGTCACTGCGTCCTGAACAGCCATATCCTTCTTCATCTGTTCTAATTCGATATCTCCAATCAGTTCTCTCAGTTTGTCTTTTTCCATTTTATACATCTCAGCCATCTTGCCGATCTCTTCCTCGACTCTCTCCTCGGACGGCTGGATGTTCTCTACCTCAGCGATCTTCTCCAAAACCAATCTGGTTTGAATACGTTTCAGTGCCTGTGGTTTCATCTCCTCCATCAGTTTATCAATGGTCATGCCAGTGAACTGGAAGTACTGCTCCATAGACAGACCCTGTGCCTGCATTCTTCTGGAGAAATCATCTACCATTTGATTTACCTGAGTCTTAATCATTGCTTCTGGAATTTCCATGGAAGCATTCTCTACAGCTTTGTCCACCGCCTCGTCTTCTTTCTGACGTTTTGCATCGGCTTCTTTTTTCTCTGTCAGATTTTTCTTGATATCTGCCTTGTACTCGTCTAGAGTGTCAAATTCAGATACATCCTTTGCAAACTCATCATCCAGCTCCGGAAGCTCTTTCTTCTCAATCTTTTTAATCTCGCATTTAAAGACAGCTGCCTTGCCTGCCAGATCTTTTGCCTGATATTCTTCTGGGAAAGTCACATTCACATCCAATTTATCTCCGGTATTCGCCCCAATTAACTGATCCTCGAATCCTGGGATAAACGTGTTGGAGCCGATGGTCAGCGGATAGTCCGTTCCTTTTCCACCCTCGAACGGCGTTCCATCCACAAATCCTTCAAAGTCGATGGTAGCGATATCCCCGCTCTCAACAGCGCGGTCCTCCACAACGATGGTCCTGGAATTGTTCTCCTGCTCTTTTTTCAGCTCAGCTTCGATCTCTTCCTCTGTAACTTCTACCTCTATTTTTTTAATCTCAACACCTTTGTACTCTCCAAGAGTCACCTCTGGCTTCACAGCTACCTCAGCAGTAAAAATAAATGGCTTTCCAGCTTCTAGCTGAGTCACATCAATCTCCGGCTGGGAGACGATTTCCAGATCGCACTCCTGCAGTGCGTCAGAGTATGCCGTAGGAATCAGGGCATTGGCTGCATCCTCTAAGAACACGCCTGTGCCATACATCTTCTCAATCATCTTTCTTGGAGCTTTTCCTTTACGGAATCCAGGCAGAGTGATCTTATTTTTGTTTTTCAGGTATGCGCCCTGGATTGCTTTTTCCAATTCCTCGGCTGAAACTTCAATCGTAAGTTTCGCCATGTTTTTCTCCATTTTTTCTACTTGTAAACTCATTCTTGATATTTCCTCCTTAATTCTATATGTAAAATGGAAAAGTGGCATACCTCTCCATATTCACAGTCATTATCGTAGTATAGCATACAATCCCTGAAATAGCTAGTGTTTTTTACGGATTCCCCTGCCAGCTATTCAGCTTTTTCACATCCTACGATATACAATCTCTTCTCGTATCTCCTCAGCCCTTTTTTCTCCGCAGAGAATACGAATCAGCTCCAAACCCATATCCACAGCTGTCCCAACTCCACGGCTCGTGGTGATATTTCCATCAGTCTCCACCGCGTTCTCAGTCACTACTCCACCGAGAAGTCTATCTGTCACGGAAGGATAGGAAGTGCATCTCCTACCCTCCAATAATCCCAATCCACCTAAAATCCTTGGCGCCGCACAGATTGCAGCTACCTTCTTACCCTTTTTTGCGAATTCACTGACTACCTCCTTGACCTTCCCGCTGTTTTCCAGGTTGTCCGTACCTGTGCCTCCGCCCGGCAGAAATACCATATCAAACTCCTGATAATCATCTATCTGGGACATCCTCGCATCCGCCTGAATCTTAATTCCATGGGCTCCTAAGATTTCTTCCTTCTCGTGAATAGACACCATAGTTACCTCTACCTTAGCTCTTCGCAGAAGATCTACCACAGTCAGTGCCTCCACCTCTTCTAGTCCATCCGCAAAAAAAACACACACTCTACTCATCGTCCGCTCCTCCTCGACACAAAATATGAAAATACATCGTTCATCCAATATTTCCATTCTTTCCCATATGATCGAAAGAATACACTAAATTTGTCAATATTATAACATCTCTACTTTTTCATTACAACAGGGATTACAAAGGCTGAAGGCCGAAATATGAGAATAGGAAGAACGCCCTTACATTTCGCAATAAAGTTCTTCCTATAACAAAACAAAGTGGGCAAGCCCACTTCAACTCCCCATTCCCTCAATCTTGAGGGGCTTAGTCCCACTTGCGCGCCGCCGCAACGCCGCCTTGCGGTGTACTGCCTTATTGCGGCGTGTGCATCCCTAGCGGAGCGTTTATGTAATGGAAAAGGGCTTTCACGCATTAGCGTGACAAGGTCTTTTCTATTACATAAAACAATACTTGTTGAATATTACAAATTCAATCAGTATACTTATGACTAGAACGTCAATACTAAAGAAGGAGAATGCTTATGGAAATCGAACGAAAATTTTTAATCAGAGAATTGCCGGAAAGTTTATTATCTCACCGTACAGACACAATAAAATTAGACTTTCCCTTTCACGAAATCGAACAGGGATACCTCTGCACAAAACCGGTGGTTCGAATCCGCCGTCAGGACGATTCTTATTTTTTGACATACAAATCCAAAGGCTTCATGTCCAGAGAAGAATATAATCTACCGCTGACCAAAGAAGCCTATGAACATTTGCGTACTAAAACTGACGGTGTATATATCAAAAAAACACGGTATATAATACCAGCAGACATGGGCCTGCAAATTGAACTCGACATCTTCCACGGCGCTCACAAAGGTCTTATGCTGGCTGAAGTGGAATTCCCCGACGAACAGACTGCTCTTAATTATCAGCCTCCTGTCTGGCTGGGAGAAGAAGTCACATTCTCAGAGAAATTCCACAATAGCTACCTAAGCCAGCACCCATTCATATCAGCTTAACCCCAGCACAATCAGGGCAGTTGACTTTCACTGATATTTGGAAGTTGAACTTTACGGATACTGAATTCAATCCACTTTGAATAAAGTACTGGAATTTGGATTAATACATTTCCTAAAACACGAGAGAACCACCATTTTTTATTTCTTAACCGCAGGCTAAGCTCTAATAATTTACACATTTAATAACCTCCATGGTTTTTAGACATTTTATGTATTCATTTTGTTGCCCCTCGAGTTTTTTCGATCTTTTCTTGCTATAATCTACATATATAGAATATATTAAAGAAAGTAAATTGAGAGGAATTACAGGTTAGAAGGTATGAACATTTCGGATTTTCCCAATAATCTCAGAGTCCTACGTACCGCAAGAGGGTATACACAAGCTTATATGGGCCATAAACTTCATATCCAGCGTCAAAGTTACTGCAATTATGAAAATGGACAGCGCTCTCCCTCTCTGGAAATAACTTCCTCAATTGCTGAAATATTAGGTGTTGATCTAAATACTTTAATTACCGCAAAACTTCCAGCAGATGTACTCACCAAAGAAGATCTTGCTGTCCTTGAAGACTATCTTAGCCTGCCTCCCAAAGCCCAGGCGGACATTCGCCTGCAGATTGAGCAACTGAAAATGAATTCCGCTGAATCATAATTTAAACATACTTTTGGACCTTTTCAGAATCCTTGAAAAGGCTTTTTGCCGTTATATATTTTGGAAAAAAAGGTATCGCCCCACAAAGGCCATACCTTTTTTGTTGTCTCACATCTTTCTGCCTACCTCTACGCATGCCTTCATTGCTTCAATAATAGAGCTGCGGAATCCTCCTTTCTCAAGCTGCCGAACAGCCTCGATAGTCGTTCCTCCCGGAGAACATACCATATCTTTCAGTTCTCCCGGATGCTTGCCAGTCTCTAAGACCATCTTGGCACTTCCCATTACTGCTTGGGCAGCAAACTCATACGCCTGAGCTCTGGGCATTCCATCCGCCACAGCTGCATCAGCCATCGCCTCAATAAACATAAAAACATAAGCTGGCGAACTGCCACTGACAGACACCACCACATCCATAAGTCTCTCTGGAATTACCTCATATCTTCCAAAACTTCCTAAGATCTCTTTAATACCTGCCATCTCAATATCCTGAACATAGGAGTTCGCGCACACGCCTGTCATACCTTCTCCCACCAGTGCAGGTGTATTAGGCATTGTGCGCACAATTTTTACAGGTTTGCCGAACTTCTCTTCCAGCCATCTGAGGGTCTTTCCAGGCGCAATCGATATAATCACATGTTTTTCTGTAATTAAACCCTTCACCTGGGCGATCACTTCCTCATAAAACTGAGGCTTCACAGCCAATACGACTGTCTTCGTCTCTCTCACGACCTGACAATTGTCTAAGGTGACATTCACCCCCAGATTTTTTTTACTTCTCTCGTTACCTTCCACAGTCCGGTTGGATACGATAATCTCCTGCTTACTGCAAATTCCTTTTTCCAGAATTCCCCCAATCATAGCAGAAGCCATATTCCCGCATCCTATAAAACCGATTTTCATCTCTCAATCCTCCTACTAACATGAATCTCCCTTTTGCGCCAAACTGCTTCCCGGATGATTCAATTTCCAAAGCGTTCATAAAAATTTGTCAATGGCCTTACAGCCTGACTCAGAGTATCCACTACCTCGTCCAGATTTTCAATGGCATGATTTAGAGCTTCCATATCTAAAGTTTCCAGAGACTCATTGATTTTTTCAAGGTTCTCTTCCGTATCCAACGCTAAACCGCTGAAATCCACCTCGTTTAAGTCAGAAGTAACCTCGTCCAAATTTTTCAAAACCCGCGTCGCTTTCGGCAGCAAAGCCACCGCAAAAATCAACAAAAACGCCACCACCGCGATACAGGTGAACCGCGAATAAAACAGCTGCTTTCTCAACAATTTCGTCTGTATCGTCTCCTCCAAGTCACATTCGCGATTCTCTGGTCTCATACCATCATCCCCCATAGCTTACAGCACCAGTGAAGGAGCAGCATAGGTACGTGCCGCCAGCTCATTGTCCAACATATACAAGCTCTTCGGATCTGAACCAAACAATTCCATTTTTTTAATCAGATCGTTTGCGTTCGTCTCCTCTTCCCCTTGCTCCTTGACAAACCAATCCAAAAACTGCATCGTGCGGAAATCTTTTGCCGAGTATGCGGCATCGTAGATATTGTGAATCAATTCCGTCACATACTTCTCATGTTTCAGCCCTTCTCTCAGAGGGTCCATATTTTCACTCAATTTCAGATTGGGTTTTTCAATCGCTTCTAGTGTGACCTTCAAGTCATTATTCTGCATATACTGCATCATCAACATTGCATGGTCTCTCTCCTCTTGGGCCTGCACTTGATACCAATTTGCAAATCCATCCAGACCTTGCTCCACATAAAAATTATAAAAATCCAAATACAAGTAAGCAGAATAAAACTCCGCATTAATCTGTTGATTTAATAGCACTGCTACTTTTTCGTTTATCATAGTACTTGCTCCTTTCTCCTTTTCCTCAGTATAATACGGGCATACGCGAAAAAGCAACGGCTGAACCACTTTTTTTAAAAATTATTTCCTTTAGTTCCGATTCATACCAGTTTTTGCATCTGCCCTCTAACCTGGCAAAAGATAATACTAGCACTTTTTTCCCGGTCCATAATATATTAGAATTGTGTAATATTTTTAGGAGGAATTTATGAAAAAGAAATTGTTTGCATGGGTAGCTCTAGGTAGCTTATGTCTTGTAAGTTTAGCCGGCTGTGAAAAAGAAAATACCCCTACAGAAGCTCCGGCCTCCACAGAGTCTAAGGAAGAATTAACTCCTGTCACTCTAAACGAGGTGGCACATTCTATTTTTTATGCTCCTCAGTATGTGGCCATCGAGAATGGATACTTCGAAGAAGAGGGAATTGATTTAACTCTAGTCACAGGCTTTGGTGCTGACAAAACCATGACTGCTGTGTTATCAGGTGAAGCTGACATCGGATTCATGGGAGCAGAAGCCTCTGTCTACGCCTATCAAGAAGGTGCGAACGACCCTGTAGTCAACTTTGCTCAGCTCACTCAGCGAGCAGGTAATTTCCTAGTAGCACGAGAAGAGATGCCCGGTTTTACCTGGCAAGATTTAAAAGGCAGTGACGTCCTCGGCGGAAGAAAAGGTGGCATGCCTGAGATGGTATTTGAATATATCTTGAAACAAAATGGAATCGATCCTGAAAATGACTTAAACATCGACCAAAGCATTGATTTCGGCTCCACAGCTGCCGCATTTTCCGGAGGACAGGGGGATTTTACTGTTGAATTCGAGCCCGGCGCTACAAGCCTTGAGGCAGAGGGAAAAGGCCATGTCGTAGCTTCCCTCGGAGTAGACAGCGGCTACGTTCCTTATACCGCTTTTTCCGCCAAACAAAGTTATATGGATAAAAATCCTGACATTATCCAAGGTTTTACAAATGCCCTCCAAAAGGGTATGGACTATGTTCAGAATCACACTCCGGAGGAAATTGCCAAGGTTATTGAACCACAATTCACAGATACTGATCTAAATACCATCACAACTATTATTACCCGATATTATGACCAGGATACTTGGGCTGATAATTTGATCTTCTCTAAGGAAAGTTTTGATCTGCTACAGGATATCCTCGAAGGTGCAAATGAGCTCGAAGAAAGAACGCCTTATGAAGACCTGGTAAACACGGAATTTGCCGAGAAGGCCGCTGAATAAGTTCCACCCGGGCGCTCCTGTTCTTAGTCAAAAGACGGGAGCGCCTGGTACGCTTCATTTAAGCATCTTACAGGACACAAAATCTCTTTTAATAAGTCTAAAGAAAAACTGATATCTTTCTAAATTTTTTGTTATCTCCCTTGCAACAGCCTGAATAACCTTATAAAATAAATCCGTATACTCTCGAAATCGTTTCATTCTCAAATTCATGAAATGATGTTTATCCTCTGTAAAGATGAAAAAAAGAATTTCCGAGAGTCCCTAACTACGTATAAGGAGAAAGTTTATGGACACAAAAAATAGAAAAGATATTTTTGATGAAAATTTTGAAGTCACCTACGAAGAAGAGTTTCCAGAAATTCCCGTCGATGACCAAAATGATTACCCTACATACAAGACCTCAATCGACAGTAATTTTTCAGAAGACATTTATTCTCAGCCTTACCGAGCCCCCTCTGAAAGAAGCCCAAAATCTGGATACACGAAGAAGGACTATCGTCGCTCTTCAGAACCCAAATCCCGACAGAATTATCAGAAGGCTTCTCCGTCCCGGGACAAACGTAAAAAGAAAGCTCGCAGGATTCCTAATTTTGCCTCACCCGTAAAAAAGACAGCGCATGCCAGTGTCAAAGCGACCAGCTCAGTTATCCAAAAGATATGTAAGACAGCTTCGTTAATTTTAATGTTCCTTATCACTTGTCTGATGGCCTATAAATTCTGGACAAACCATTCTACTTACGGTGCCATCGCCACAGTAGTCTCTGATCGCAATTATATACTTGGCGCTTATGTCGCAGTCGCTCTAGTTCTATTGCTGTTCGAAATAATCTCTTTCCTCTGGGCTACCTCCGGTCCTAGAGTCAGCAACCGACAAGGGCGCAGTTTTAAATCAGATACAGGCCGTGGGATGTTTTCTTTCATCCTAATCTGCACCGGTTCTTTCGCCGCCAAGATACTGTTTTTCATGGTTCCGGAAACTCCCGCCCCACTGATTGGTGTCAGAGGAGCCCTCATGGTCTACGGTTCCATGTTTGATCTGTTGTTCAAGCTAGGTATCGCCGGAATTATCAGTTGTATATTAAGAAAAATTTTTTCTCGATGAGAGACCCATCAATAGGAAAGATTTTCTCTTTTTCACATTAACGCAACAACGTCTTTCCTATAAACACAAAAAAACGGCTTTACCCCTACGGTAAAGCCGCTTTCTTTGCAGGATTATAAGTTTAATCTTTTATTTTGCATCAGCCGGCACATAGACAACTGCTACCGGAGATAGATCTTCAAATTCCTGAGTGATCGCTTTCTGCTGGAAATCAACTTTCTCAGGTTTCAGAACTTCCCATACGTTTCTCGTTGTGCTGTAATGCAGAACACGTACTTCTCCAATACCTTCTTTCAGGTTTGTTACTTCCCATGTCATTGTCACATCTTTTGCATCTTTTACGATGTCACCAGACTTTGCGTCCACGATAGACAAATCCTGAATCTGTGTCAGCATCTCTAACTTAGAAACATCAATGTCATCATCCTCTGCCACCAGAGTTTTAGAATCTGTCAGAATATCTTTTACTTTTTCTGGGTCCTTATTGATATCTTTGATTGTATCTAAGACTGCCTTGTCCAACCCTAAGTCTTCCAAATCAGTCTTAAACTCAGCCTTATAATTACTTGGGTCAGCTTTCTCACCATTGATAGTAAAAGTGAAATCCTGAGATACTGCACCGTTCTTGGTTGGACTTGGTGCTGCCATCACTGTAGCTGCGGTCATCACTACTGCCAGACAGCCTGCAATCATTTTTACTAAGCCTTTTTTACTCATATTGCGCCTCCTATTTTTATTATTTTTGTGTATAAAATGTTTCCAGTATCAACTTCTGCAATTCGGTTTCATCGATGTGGTACTCATCGTGGAAAAGGCCCTTTTTCTCACTGCCTTCCACCACTATGTAGTCCTCTTCCGCCGAAAACTCATAGTCCATGATCATTTTCGCAAAATCTGACACTTCGTCGATTGAGATATTCGTCACTACCTGGGACAACAAACCTGTCGCCCTAGTCACTGTGCCGTTGAAGTCCTCCTGCAATTGCTTCCTCAATGACTGAACGTATCCATCGATATATACCCTTTGCCTTTGCATACGCGACGTATTCGAAAAGTCCACATCTGTGTCTCTTGACCGCACAAAGAGTTCTGCGTTTTCCGAAGTGATCGTCACCGTATTGCCTTTTTGATACTCTTCTCCCAGACTTGCCAGACTATCATCCGGCACCTGAACCGTAAAACTTCCCACTAAATCTTGGAACTGTTCAAATGCGGATAAGTTTGCTCCTGCATAATATACAATGGGGATATCCCATATCAGTTTGGAAACTGCCTCGCAAGTCAAAAGACAGCCCCTCTCTTGAGTTGAACCATAAGAGGAAGCCAGCGCTAAGTGCTGTTCCTCCCAACCCAAGGATTTTCCACTGGCATCGAAAATCCTGATAGGAACCATAGAATCTCGAGAAAATGAAAGAATTTTCATTTTTTCATTCTCTCTGTCCAGAACCATCAGGTCAATCACATCTGACTGACCTTCTGAATCATCCGTAGTATCAATCCCCATGCATAACAGCGTGAGCATATTTGTATTATAATCATATTGCTTACCATCTACTTCTATATGGCGGTATGCCCTTTCATTACTGGATTCTACCTGGCTCTTCTCCTCGTCAGGCCATATTTTCCACAAGACAATCGCCACCGTCAAAACAGCTAGCAGTACAACAGCAATTTTTAACCAAAATCTACTTCTCTTTTTTATACTCATAACTATAATATTTCTTCCCATAAGGGTAAGCGCCTTTTTGATTCTTCTTAATTCTATTCAAGGCAACTCCCAGAACTCTTCCACCGTTCTGTTCGATCTGCTGCTTTACCTTCTTGACAGCTTTCGTCTTCACGAAATCATTTCTCACTACTAAAAGAGTACCGTCCACTTGTCTGCTGATGATCGCTCCATCCACCAAATCTCCCATAGGCGGAGCATCCACAATAATATAGTCATACGCATCTCTCAGCGTCTCCATCAAACTTTCAAAACGTATTCCTGACAATAATTCCGACGGATTCGGCGGATAACTGCCGCTGAAAATAATCGACAAATTCGGGTCGGAAGTTCGATAGACAATTTTCATGCTCTGTTTAGACAGATATTCACTCACTCCTTGGATTTTCTCTTGTATTCCAAGACGTCTCACCAGATAGGATTTTCTCATGTCGCAGTCCATCAATACCGTGTTCTTTCCTAATGCCGCAAAACTCCTCGCCAACTCCAAAGAAACGGTCGACTTTCCCTCGCTGGGCATTGTACTGGTCAGCATAATAGCTTTGACATCCTCGCTATACATGATGTTTGTACGCAAAGTTTTGATCGCTTCCGCTGCCCCGTACTCTAACTCTTCATTGGGTAATACAATCTTCGCCTGCATTTCGTCTGTCCTCTCTTACCGTTTTTTCTGACCTTTGTAAAGCATACTAGCACTCTCTGGAATAATACAGAAAACCGGAACTCCAAGAGCCTTCGTCACATCGTCTTCTCCGCATACCTTATCATTGGATACATAACGGATCACTAACACCATACCTACCAAAAACAATCCTGCCAGAGCACCTACCGCTAAATTCTTTTTCGGCGATGGGGATACCGGTTCATTGTCAGCAACTGCTTCCTCAACCAAATAAGGCTCTTTTGCATCAATCTCTTTGACACTGTCCATGCTCACCTGAACCAACGTATTGACAACCTTGCTAGCCATCTTAGGATCTTTATCCTTATATTCTACTTTCAAGATTCGAGTATCTGTAGGATTGGAAAGTTCTATTCTCGCCTGAAGCTCTTTATAGTCCATGTCCAATTTCAACTCATCGATGACTTCCTGAAGAATTGGACGGCTGGTAAAGATAATCTCGTAATCGTTTGTCAGCTCCGCCCCGATCTGCAAATCCTGAAGAGATGATATTGTATTTCCTGCTCCTCTCATATAGATCATAGAAGATGCTCCATACATGGGTTCCACGATCTTAAAAGTGAATAATGCAGAGAGCAGAACCCCTGCCAGCAGTCCCAGCAAAAGCAACCAGATCTTCCTTTTCAAATATAGCAGAAGATCTATCAAATCTATTTCCAATTCATCATTTAAGTGTTCTGTCTCCATATAATATTTTCCTTTTTTCTTATTTATAGTAAAAATCTGTTTCGCTTAAACTGAAAAGCTCTTTCCACTAAGCTGTGGTTATTGTATCATTCTGTATCATGTAAGTCAAGAAATCTTCTCTGTGAAGTTTTACCATTTACCTCGCAATTTATTGCATCTGATTAGCATTTTTGCGTATTTATCTTGTCCGTGTAACAACTCTTTTCCTGCTCTCAGTCACTTAATTCCACAATGTTAACGCAATGGCGATAACTGCTGTCCAAGACTTTATCCGTGATAACTGTAGCCTCCTCAAACTCGCCGAAAGTGACTGCACTTGTGTGTAAAAACTTCTCATGATCGCAAAGCACATAGCGCTTTTGAGTCCTTTTCATCGCGCACTGCTTAATCATTGCCTCGTTGATGTCTGGAGTGGAAAAACCAGCCTCTCGTCCTACCCCGTTGGTCCCCCAAAAACCAATTGTAAAATGGTACTTCTGAAGATTTACATAGGCTTCGTTTCCCACAATCGCTTCTGTCGAAAGCTTTAACTCCCCTCCAATCAAAATTACTCGAAAACCATTCTGTGCTAAACGCATTCCATGAGACACTGCGTTCGTCACAAAGGTTGCCGTCTTTTCCTTGATGAAAGGAATCATATATCCTGTCGTCGTCCCTGCATCCAGATAGACGAAATCATTTTCCCCGATCAGCCCAGCGGCATACTGTCCAATTTTGATCTTCTCGGCCTGGTTCCTCTCCTCCCTGAATGCCACTTGCTCGTCTTTGGCACTGACTCTCTTCTCGGCTGTGACTGCTCCACCGAATACTTTAACCAGCACCCCCTCCTGATGCATCTGATTCAAATCGCGTCTTATCGTCGATTCCGATGCATGTAATTGTTCCTTCAACTCCTGAACAGTCACACTGCCTTTTACTGTCAGAAGCCTTAAAATTTCCTCCTGTCGCTTTTCAGTTAACATTCACACACTTCCTCCAAATAGATCCCGCACAGCCAAAAGAATCTCCTCTAAGCGCTCATAGTCATTGGCTCTGCGCACCTCTATTTTCATTTTAACTGTAATCTCCCAAAGATTCAACCAAAAGCAATTACTTTTTCATATTATATGGTCTACAATTAAGATGTTTTTATTTATACTAAAGACAATTATTTCAGCTTTTTTCCTACTTAACTTAATAGATAGAAAGCCGCGGTCAGGCGGAATGTCGTCCTTAGTTTTTCACTCCACTACTCCGACATTCAATACCTCACCGCGGCATACAGTCTCATAAACTTTTGTTTTACTGCTCCACTTTCTTCTTCAGCAAGCCCAGCGCCACAGCTCCTAACACTGTTCCTACAATCAATGCCAAGAAATACATCACTGCATGGTCAACCACTGGAAATACAAAGATTCCTCCGTGCGGAGCCATCAGAGTACAATTAAATGCCATAGAAAGAGCTCCAGCCGCAGCAGACCCCAAAATACAGGAAGGCAGTACTCTCAGTGGGTCAGAAGCCGCAAATGGAATCGCACCTTCTGTGATAAAGGCAAGCCCCATGATAAAGTTGGTAGGCCCTGACTCCCTCTCAGCCTTTGTAAATTTATTTTTGAACAGCAACGTCGACAGAGCAATCGCACACGGCGGAACCATTCCCCCGATCATGACTGCTGCCATGATATCATAATTTCCAGCAGCGATTGATGCAGTTCCAAACACATAAGCCGCTTTGTTAAACGGGCCTCCCATATCCACAGACATCATGCCTGCCACGATCATTCCCAAGACCACTTTGCTGGCTCCGCCCATATTTGTGAGCCCAGTATTCAAAGCTGTATTCAAAGCACCTATCGGCGGTTCCACGACAAAAGTCATAATCAGCCCGATAAACAAAATTCCAAAGAGTGGATACAATAAAACCGGCGCAATCTTCTCTATAGATTCTGGAAGTTTTGAAAAAGCTTTTCTTAAAAGAAGAATCAGATATCCAGCGATAAATCCAGCCAACAGCGCTCCCAAAAATCCAGATTTTCCATTGGCCGCAATTGCTCCTCCTACAAAGCCCACTGCCAGTCCTGGTCTGTCCGCAATACTCATCGCGATAAATCCAGCCAATATCGGCAGCATAAATCCAAATGCAACTCCTCCAATGTTTTTTAGCACCGCCGCTGCAGGTGTGATCGTTCCAAAGTTTGCCCGCATTTCATCCGACAAGCTAGCCATATCTACACTCAGACCATCAATCAGAAAAGCCAACGCGATCAAAATACCACCGCCCACCACAAAAGGCAGCATATGAGATACTCCATTCATCAGCTGCATATAGATCTTGTGTCCCCAAGAACCTGAAACCGCAGTTTGTTCACTGACTGCCCCGGACGCTGCCTGATACACAGGGGCATCTCCTCGAATTGCCCTCTCAATCAATTGGTCTGCCTTACTAATTCCATCGGATACTTGACATTCAATCAAACGCTTTCCATGAAATCTCTCCATAGGAACTTTCGCATCTGCCGCAACGATAATACAGTCCGCTTCTTGAATCTCCTGTTCCGTGAGAACGTTTTTTGCTCCTCCAGAACCCCTTGTTTCCACCTTAATCCAACAATTCTGAGCTTTTGCTGCTTTTTCTAATCCCTCTGCAGCCATATACGTATGTGCAATTCCAGTAGGACAGGAAGTAACTGCTAAAATCTTACACTTTTCTTTTGACTCTTTTTCTGATGTATCCGCCGACAACGATTCATCCAAATCCGGTTTTTCCTCATCTGCCGCGTCCACGATCTGAAGAAAGTCATCCACTGTCTTTGCATTTTTCAAATCTTCCACAAACTTTTCGTCCATCAATAAGACAGATAATTTACTTAGAACATCCAAATGGACGTTATCCTCCGTATTTGGAGCAGCAATCAAAAAAATTAAATTTACCGGTTCTCCGTCTAGAGCATCAAATTCTACTCCCTCCCGCACAACCATTGCCGCCAACCCTGGCCGCGTCACCGCGTCACATTTTCCATGGGGAATTGCTATTCCATCTCCAATTCCTGTCGTGCTCTCTTCTTCCCTTAAATAAACCTGTCTGCGGTAGGCTTCTAAATCATTGATCTTCCCACTTCTGGCCATTAGGTCAACCATCTGGTCCAACGCCTCATTTTTAGAACCTGGAGTTCCTTCCAGGCAAATACTTTTAGAATCCAGCAAGTCTGTAATTCTCATATTTTCTCCCTCCTTCACTTTTGCAGTGACTCGTAAATTTTTTCTACTTCCTCACCTGTCGCCAAAAACTCAGAAAAAGCGCTGGCACTTCCCGCTGCCACTCCCATCTTAAATGCAGTCCGGTAGTCACCGCTTTTAAACCAGCCCGCCAAAAAGCCCGCTACCATAGAATCTCCTGCTCCCACACCATTGACCAAAGTTCCTTTCGGCGCTGCTGTCTCATAGTATTCTCCGTTTTCATCCAGCAAGACCGCTCCAGCTCCAGCCATGGAGACCAAAACATTCCGTGCACCTCTTTGCTGCATCTGTTTTGCATAAGGTTTGACACTCTCCCGGTCATTTAGCTCCACTCCGAAAATCTCACCCAGTTCATGATTATTTGGCTTTATCAAAAACGGATGGCAATCCAATACATTCATCAAAAGATCTCTGGTGGCATCCACCACAAAGTTAATCCCTCGTCCTTTCAATCTCTCCATAATATCCCGATAGATGGAATCCGGAATACTGTCAGGAATAGAACCTGCTAAAACCAGCACATCTTCAGCTCTCAGACAGTCTAATCTATTCAACAGCTTTTGCAGTTCACTCTCCGAGATTACAGGACCAATCCCGTTGATCTCTGTCCCCTCTATACTCTTCAGTTTCATATTTATACGGGAAAACCCTTGCTCTACTTCAATGAACTCTGTCCGAAGGCCTGTCTTCTCTGCCATTTTACGAATCTCTTCTCCCGTGAAACCAGCTGTGAACCCCAAAGCTACACTGTCCACTCCTAAGTTGCTCAGAACCGTCGACACATTGATTCCCTTTCCCCCAGCCAAAAGCCGTTCCTGACTGGCACGGTTTGTCATTCCTACTTTAAAATTTTCTACAGCAACAATGTAGTCCAAAGATGGGTTGAATGTCACTGTGTAGATCATCTTTACGTCCCCTTTCACTGTTCTTTTATGTCTCTATTATACATTCATAATCATTCAATTTCAATCATATTAATTCACAATTTTTACACTTTTTTCTTGTAAATATTTCATAAACATTCATATTTACGTTATTCATTTACTTTTTATGAATGTTTATGATTGTTTTATAGCCATATTGAATGATTCTGATGTTTTAAAAAGAGGGGCTATACACAATCTGCATATAAAGCCCCTCCGTCCTATAAAAATTCCTTTAATTTTTCAATACTTTTTTCTTCAAATTCCTGTAAATCTTTCATTAGAGTCTGAATCTCTTTCTCTGCATCTGAATAATCGTGAAGTTTTTTTACTGCGTCTGTGATTCCCATCGTGGAACCTTGAATCATCATTTGAGCAATATGAGAATCACTTTTGTCCATCATTGTCTGTACATTCATCATCAGGTAAGTCTTCATCTTTTCCATACCGCTCAACTCTTTTTCTTCACATCCATGCTTCTGAAGAAGACTTCGAGCCTTTTTCTGAAAGTCCTCATAACCCTTCAATTGATTCTGTAGATGAGCCCTCATTTTCTCGTTTTTCACTAATTCCAAAAGCCGAGGCACCGTTTCTGTTCCCATCTGAGAATTTTGATAAATGAAATTTAAAAGCTCTGCATTGCCGTTCATCATACACACTCCTCTCAAAAATCATAGTAATAGCTTTTCTCATTTCCGGCAAAAATATACAGGAATGATCTTAATATTACGTTACTGTTCACTCATTTGCGGGTCGTGAGCAGTAACGTGCTTTGTGAGATATTGGAGACCTAAACTGCAACAATATTACAGTTCAGACTTCCAATTAGTTTCCCTCTGTACTTGTACACGGACTATGAAATATAGTATGATAATAGCAAATTTGTCAAAACTGCTCTGAGGTATCCATGAAAAAAACGTCAAAAAAGAAGCTATTCTTCCGAGTAATTTCATATTATCTGCTATTTGTCCTTGTATCCTCAGGGATATTTGTATCTTATACTGTCCTGTACCGCGGCAAAACTGAGCCGAAAACCGATGCGGTCTATACGAATACTGACGCAGCGCTTTATACCCTGAAGCAGTTCTCCGATATTGCCTGTCAAAATCCGATCATTGAAGAGTATGCTTTTTCAGACAATACCGATCACTTAAATTGGGACACCTATATTATTCCTGGCCTGAAAGCCACCCGCACCCTTGACTTTGGCCAGACCGGTCAAGCTGCTCTCTGTACTTCCATGACTCCCCAGGGACTCGCCGTAACAGAAGACTATCTCTTTATCAGCGCGTACTGTCACACTGGCGAACACAATTCCGTCCTCTATATGCTGGACAAGAACAGCCACCGATTTCTAAAAGAAATTGTCCTTCCCGGTAGAACACATGCAGGCGGCCTAGCCTATGACCCTATTCACCATAACCTATGGGTAGCTGGAAGAGAACGTGGTGTCGCCCAGGCCAACTATTATTCTTTGAAAGAATTAGAAGCCTACTCCTTTGAGGAGACAAAATCCCCTCTTAAGTACACGCAAAAATATTTTCTCTACGGCATCACCCGGGATTCTTTTCTGACTTATTACGATAAAGCTCTCTATGTGGGATTTTTTACTACGGACGCAGACAGCGTCATTGAAAAATTTGCCATCGGAGAAGACGGCGGACTCGTGGAACAGCTAGACCGAGAATGGGGCCTAAATATGAAAGTTCCCGTAGCTGAAGATATTACTATGATCTCAGGAAAGGCACAGGGAATCGCCTTTTACGGCGACCAACTTCTGATCTCCCAGTCCTACGGAGTATTCCCGTCAAGTCTCCGGGTATTTAACCATCTCCTGGCAGAGTCCCTGAGAGATCACCAAGCCGAATATAATTACCTCTTTCCTTGCCAACTGGAACAAATCTATGTAGACGGAGACACTTTATATCTTTTGTTTGAGTCAGCCGCCTACAGCTATCAGGCTTACGTTCCCACGGTTATGGATCGTGTCATTAAGCTAGACTTGTCCTTTCTGAATTCTGAATAGATATTCAGATTTTGGTGTAGCCAAAACTATTCACCAAGGCATCTATCTTTACCAGATTTTTGCACAACTTGCACTCACGACTCTTATAGGTACAGTAATCCGGTATATCTTTTTGTCTGAAAATAGAATCTACGTCCACACCAGCTACCTTGCTCACTGCGCTGAAAATAGCAGACACACCTCGAATAACGCCCCCATAGTAGAGAATACTCTCTATTCCGCTTTGCAGTGTCTTTCCAGTCGTGACAGAACTCATCAAAATAATACAGTTTTTCCCCTTAATCATCGGCTGAATATTGTCACGAAACAGTATCTGTCCCTGACTGTTAAATTCTGGTGAGGTTACATAGATTGTCTGATGTGCATTCATAGAATGAACCCCTGCCTTTGTCAATTCCTCTGCCAAAAAAGCCCCTATCACTTCAAGACTATCCATACATACAATGGTGTCTACCGGCGTAGATACCTGATACTTATTGGCTAGTTCCTTCGCTACAGCCTGAGCCTCAGAGACACGTGAACGCATAGTTGTCATGTCCAGATAATGCGTGATATGAGACTGTGGAGTCACAAAATGTCCCGGAGTCACCCGTAAGATAATATTCTTATTTCCTTTAGCGTAAATTTTTGTCATTTTTTCTCTCATAGAAAAACCTCCCATACATCTACATCAATTGCTGCAATCATTATACCATCCCAGAGCAGATACCGTAAAGATAAAGTCCAGGTGTTTTTCGTCAAACTGACCAGAAACCTCAAAAATCTTTGTAAGTTTCGAATCTAGATTCCAAAGCCACTCTCTTATATACTGGTTACAGATATGAAAGACAGGTAACAAAAAGAATTTTATTGGAGGAATATAAAATGGCAAGTTTATCTTTATCTCACATCAACAAAACCTATCCCAACGGCTTTGAAGCTGTAAAGGATTTTAATCTGGAAATCAAAGACAAAGAATTTATCATTTTCGTTGGTCCGTCTGGCTGCGGTAAATCTACAACTCTTCGTATGATCGCCGGCCTGGAAGACATCACTAGCGGTACCTTGAAAATCGGTGATAAAGTAGTAAACGATGTAGAGCCCAAAGACAGAGACATCGCGATGGTATTCCAGAACTACGCGTTGTATCCTCATATGACAGTATATGATAATATGGCGTTTGGACTGAAATTGAGAAAAGTTCCAAAAGATCAGATTGACAAAATGGTCCGTGAAGCCGCAAAGATTCTGGATTTGGAGAAACTGCTTGACCGTAAACCAAAAGCTCTATCCGGAGGTCAAAGACAGCGTGTTGCCATGGGACGCGCAATCGTACGTGAGCCAAAAGTATTCCTGATGGACGAGCCTTTGTCCAACCTGGATGCAAAACTGCGTGTTCAGATGCGTATCGAGATCTCCAAACTTCATCAGAGACTGGGAACTACCATTATTTACGTAACCCATGACCAGACAGAGGCTATGACCCTCGGTACCAGAATCGTCGTGATGAAGGACGGTGTAGTTCAGCAGGTAGATACACCTCAGAATCTGTATCAGAAGCCTGGTAACTTGTTCGTTGCTGGTTTCATGGGTTCCCCGCAGATGAACTTCCTGGATGCCACTATTTCCCAGAAAGGAAACGATGTCATCGCCACTGTCGGAGGATACGATATTACCGTTCCCGTGGCAAAAGCCACTATTTTAAAAGATCAGGGCTACATTGGAAAGACTGTAACTCTGGGAATCCGTCCAGAGGATATCCATGATTCTGAGATGTTCCTGGCTTCTTCCCCAAGTACAGTCATGGAATCCACCGTAAAAGTATACGAGCTTCTCGGTGCAGAAGTATTCCTGTATTTCGACATCGCTGACACACAGGTTACCGCCCGTGTAGATCCGCGTACTACCGCCAAGACCGGTGATCCTGTCAAATTTGCATTTGATATGGAGAAAGCTCACTTCTTCGACAAAGAGACTGAGCAGACTATCACCAACTAATAAAACTCTTGTGCTGTATAATAAGAGGGCTTCCGCTTTTGCGGCGGTCCTCTTTTTTCTGTTCTTTGGAGTAAGCTTTCCCCCTTATTCCAATAGTCCCCTTGCCAACAGAGGGGTCAATCATGGTATAATGACAAGATACCCCATGTAAACACAAATCACAGAAAGGACGTAACTTCGTGAGCTTATATCAGACCTTGCAGAAAACTTTAGAAGAATGGAAGGAAATCAGCCATTTAGATTTTTGTCTTCTGACCACAGACGAGAAAATATATCTGACCACTGCCAGCCGCCGTCTGCCCTCCTCAAAAAAAATTCAGGAATTCTTAAAGAACGACTCCGTTGTCAGCCTCGCCAATACCTCGTCGCATCTCTATAAAATCCTGCTCTCAGATACTTTAAACTACATATTGGTCGTATGGGGAGAGGGTCCATCCGCACACACCATCGGCGAATTGGCCGTGTGTCAAATCGCCACTCTTCTGGAAGCTTCCAGGGAAAAGACTGATAAAAATGTCTTCATGCAAAACCTTCTTCTAGAAAATTACGCACCAATGGATATTTTCAACCGCGCCAAAAAGCTTCATATTTCTACTAGCTGCCGGCGCGCAGTCTTTATCATCGAGACGAAGCAGGCCCACGGAGAAGACGTCATTACAATGGTGAAAAACATTTTCTCAGCCAGAACAAAGGATTTCATCACCACTTTAAACGATCAAAACGTAGTCTTAGTTCGTGAACTCCAGTCCACAGACAGCCAAAAGACACTCCGTGACACTGCCAGGATGCTCGTAGATATGCTCAATATGGAGGCCATGACGAAGGCCTGGGTCTCATACAGCAACCCTGTAGATGAATTGGTCAGCCTCCCCAGCGCCTATAAGGAAGCTATGACAGCCCTTGAAGTAGGAAAAATATTCTACAGCGATAAAAATACTTTCGGTTATAGCCAGCTAGGTATTGGACGGCTGATCTACCAACTTCCGGTATCTGTCTGCGAAATGTTTATAGATGAGATCTTTAAGAAAGAGACTCTGGATTCCCTGGACGAAGAATCTCTGATCACAATTAAGACTTTTTTTGAAAACAATCTGAATCTGTCAGAGACCTCCAGGAAACTCTATGTCCATCGAAACACTCTGGTCTACCGTTTTGAGAAATTAGAAAAAAAGTTCGGACTGGACATCCGAACTTTTGAAGATGCTTTAACCTTTAAGCTTGCCATGCTAGTTTGCAACTATATAAAATACAAAAAGTAAAAAAGAATCCTACGGAAGATTTCTGTTATAGGAAAGAACTTTCACGCATTAGCGTGACAAGTTCTTTCCTAAATCTCCTACATGGATTTTCTCTCGGCAATCTCCGCCATCTTCGCGTCATTGAGGCGGGTATCACCATGCACACGGCTGTAGGACAGATACCCGTTCATCCGGTCAATTTTGGTCAGATTACTGGACCCGCAGACTGGACATACATCCATATCCAACTCCTCATGCCCGCAGTCGTCACAGTAGGCTAAAGACAAGTTCACACCCTCATAATATCCCAAGGCCATAGCACGCCGAATCAATGTGCGAATCGCCTCTTTGTTATAACTCACCGGGTATCTCACATACTGAATCTTTCCACCATTGCACAGCTCCCAAAATCGCCCTTCCAGGTCCTGCTTTTCGATGGGAGTAATATCTTCTGTCACATGACAGTGGAAACTGTTGCTCACATATGGACGGTCCGAAACCCCTTCCACAATACCGTACATCTTACGGAATTGTTCAATCTGAAGACCGCAGAGGCTCTCCGCCGGTGTCCCATAAATCGCATATAGATAGCCGTCTTCCTCTTTGTACTGATTCACCTTATCGTTGATATATTTTAGCACTTCCAGAGCAAACTGGCCGTCCTCTGTGATAGATTTTCCATTGTAAAGTTCTTGAAGCTCATTCAAAGCAGTAATTCCAAAAGAAGCAGTCATCGGTTTTAAAATCTTCCCAATTTTCTCATGGGGCTGAAGATGTCCTCCATAAAAACCACCTTCACAATATGCCAGTGGATTCGTGGACGCTCTCATCTGTCCCAAATACTCATAGGTTCTGATATGGAGATTTCGTATCATTTCCAAATAGAAATCCAATACTTCATAGAAATCTCTGCTCTCCGAGCGGGCCTTGGCCAAAATCATCGGCAAATGCAGACTAACTGCTCCCACATTAAATCTTCCCACAAATACCGGCACATCTTTCTCGTCTGCCGGCTTCATTCCACCTCTCTCATACCAAGGACTCAAGAACGCTCTACAGCCCATAGGGCTGATTACCTTTTTGTACTTTTTATACATACTGGCAATATAGCCGTCTCCGGACATAGAGAGCCAGTCTGGATACATCGTCTTGGCAGAGCATTCTAAGCCCACCTCAAACACATCCTCACAGCACTTTCCTTCCCCATGAATGTTCTCATCATATAAAAATACAATCTTTGGAAACAGCACCGGTTTTTTATGTCCTTTTTTGCCCTGACCATCTTTATGCACATTCAGCAAAGAAATCGAGCACATCTTTTCAAACGGCTCTGTCCCTAAGCCAAGGGTCACTGTCACAAACGGATAGTCCCCGCGGGAAGAGCCAACCGTGTTCAATTTATACTCAATTCCCTGCCAGCCTTGATCGTACTCTCTTTTCACTTTGTCCAGCGCGTACTCCACTGCACGTTCTTCTCTTCCCTCCCAGGAAGGATCTGAATACTTCATATACTCCTCAATATATTTCTCATAACTCTTCTGGGCGTAAGGAGCTAGAATTTTGTCGACTTCAGGAACCGTAAAGCCTCCGTACTGCTGAGCCGCAGTACTCAATACGATGTCCCCCATCACGTCAAACGCCGTATCCAAACTCTTTGGCTCATTGTACCAGACATTTCCCATCTCGAACCCGTCCTTCAGAACAGTAGCCACATCAAACAGACAGCAGTTCATGGTATCCAGACGCGCAGATTGATCGTGTATATAGATATATCCATCCTTACACGCCTGCAATTCGTTGCGGTTCATAAAGAATTTCCGGTAGAGTTCCTTGTTCAACTCATTAAAAATCAAACTCCTCTTGGTCGCCACCAACGCGCTGTCCGTATTCGCATTACTTTTGTCCCCAATATAACGAATTGCCTGGCTCTTCGTATACACATCATCCATCATATGAATGAAATCCAACTTATAATTTCTATAATCCCTGTAGCTTTTTGCCACCGCTGGATTCACCCTTTCCAGCGCTCCCTCCACAATGTTATGCATATCCTGGATGGGAATTTCTTTTTTCCCCAGAGATTCCGCCTTCTCAGTGGCAAAACGACAGATAAATTCTTTTTCTTCTTCAGAAAATTTATAGAGAATACGGGCTGCGGATTTATTGACAGCCGTCACTATTTTCTCAGCGTTAAATTCTTCTCGGGTTCCGTCTTTCTTGATGATGTAAATCATAATTGCTCCTTTCAAACACAATATATAGATTTTTCATAATCTCCCCTAACAATATCTTGTAGAAAAGAGTATAGCATATTCATTCTAAAAAGAAAAGCCCCTTTTTGTCGCCGAGAAGCTATAGCCGAGAGACTGCCGTTCGCACAGTACTATTCCACAGGGTATTCTAGCATGAATACAGCTCTAATTTAGCGTGTGATATTTTTCAGCCAGCGGTAAGAACGATACCGTTTCCACGAAAAAGGCATCTTAATCACTTCATCCGCACACAAAATCATATACACCCAAGGCATGGGAATCTTCAGCACAAAGGCAGAAAACGCTCCCACACAGATGGAAACACCCCAGAGAGCCGCCGAATCCAAAATCAATCCGAACCTCGTATCTCCCCCAGACCGAAAAACTCCCACAATCCAAGTACTGTTCAAGGTTTGGAAAATCACAAAATAAGCCATAATGAAAAACATCACCGTCAAATAAGACCTGGCCTGAGGCGTCAGATTCATCACTCTGTGAAGCAGCGGCAGAACTGCGAGAATTACACAAGAGCCGCAGACTCCTACGACGATGGATAGCCGGGTGAGTCTCCGGGCATATTCCTTCGCAAGTTCCTCTTTGCGTTCACCAATCGCTTTTCCGCAGAGAATCGCCGTGGCGCTTGCCACTCCAAACCCAACAACCATAGCTAGCTGCCGGCTAACCTGCGTCACGGAATGCGCTGCCACCGCGGCGCTGCCCAGATGTCCCACAATCGCTGAGATCATTGCCATTCCCAATCCCCAGGCCAATTCATTCAGCAAAACAGGAACCGCGTAGACTCTAAAATCGCTCATCAACTGAGGACTTCTCTCCAACAGATCACGAAAACGAACTTTGACTGTATCATTGAATTTTCTGGCATAGATTATAACCAGAAGAATTTCCGTACATCTGGCTACCAGAGTACCCACTGCTGCTCCTTGGCTACCGAGCTGTGGCGCACCTAAAAGGCCAAATATTAAAATCGCATTGATGACAACATTGACGATCAGTGAGATTAAATATACCACTGTGGCGACGATTACCCTCTCTACACTTCTCATGATACTCAGATACACACAGGTTATACCTGAAAGCACATAAGAGCAGGAAACAATCTTAAGATATTTTACTCCCTCGGCGATCACTGTAGGCTCATTGGTAAAAATTTTCATCACGGGTACCGGAAAAAGCCAGGCCACAACCGTAAACAATAGTCCCGCATATATTCCTACTCTCAAAGAAATCCCCAAAATTCTCTCAATTGTCCGCACATCTTGTTTTCCCCAATACTGGGCTGTCAACACTGCTGCCCCAGATGTCAATCCAAAATAGATCAGTGACAAAATGAAATATACCTGATTGGCCAAGGAAACACCTGATAATGCGTTTTCTCCGACCCTCCCAAGCATAATGACATCGGCGGAAGTCACTCCGACGTTGATCAGATTCTGAAGCGCTATCGGCAGTACCAGTACAGCCACTGTCCGGTAAAATTGCCTTGAATTTAATTCCGTTTTCATGTCTTTCCCCCTATCTTTTTTTCTTCTTAATCTGAACAGACTCCATCTATTTTAGCATTTCCAATAAATCTTTCAAGAGAAAATTGCTATTCTTTTCAATTCCTGATATAATGTTTCCATTAATGAATAGGAGGGGTTCAAATTGGAAAACTTTACTGTACCCAAAGATTACCATGCAGAGCTGAATCTGCACGATACTCAGGTCGCCATTAAAACCGTCAAAGATTTTTTTCAGCAGACTCTAGCTCAGCGTCTGAATCTTCTACGTGTCTCGGCACCTCTCTTCGTCGATCCTAAATCCGGGTTAAATGATAACTTAAATGGTGTAGAACGCCCAGTAAGTTTTGACATTAAAAACATGACAAACACTGCAGAAATCGTCCATTCCCTCGCGAAGTGGAAACGTTACGCTTTGAAAAAATACGGTTTTTCTGAAGGAGAAGGCCTCTACACAGATATGACCGCGATTCGCCGGGATGAAGATCTCGACAATATCCATTCTGTCTATGTGGACCAGTGGGATTGGGAAAAAATCATTTCTAAAGAAAACCGGACTGTGGACACTCTGAAGGAAGTTGTCCGTACCATCTATAAGGTACTCCGCAAGACGGAAAAATATATGGCTATTCAATATGATTACATAGAAGAAATCCTCCCCAAAGATATTTTCTTTATCACCACTCAGGAGCTTCTAGATCTCTATCCAGACTGCACTCCAAAGGAACGGGAGTACAAAATCACAAAAGAAAAAGGCGCTGTTTTCCTGATGAAAATCGGAAAGACACTCAGCAACGGGGAACGCCATGACGGGCGTGCTCCTGATTACGACGATTGGGAATTAAACGGTGATATTTTGGTCTACTATCCTGTTCTGGATATCGCATTGGAGCTTACCTCTATGGGTATCCGTGTGGATGAGGAGTCTTTAGACCGACAGCTGAGCATCTCAGGCTGTGACGACCGCCGGGAACTGGATTTCCAAAAAGCCGTTCTGAACAAAGAACTTCCCTATACCATAGGCGGAGGAATCGGTCAATCCCGTATCTGTATGTTTTTCCTGAGAAAAGCGCACATTGGGGAAGTTCATGTATCCATCTGGCCGGACGAGATGCGTAAATCCGCCAAAGAAAGAGGTATTATGCTCCTATAACAAAGTAGGCGATCCCACTTTAGCTCCTCTATCCCCTCAATTTTTGAGGTGCGTAACTCATTTTGCGCGCTGCCGCAACACCGCTTTGCGGTGAAATTCCTCTTTGCGGCGTGCGCATCCTTAACGGAGCGTTTATGTAATAGGAAAGAACTCTCACGCATTAGCGTGACAAGGTCTTTCCTATTACATAAAATAACAAATGCCGTGTAGCCATCTCTGTTGATGACTATACGGCATTTGTTTGTATAAAATATTCCTCGTCTTTTCATATTTTCACGGCAGCGTATAGATCAGCACTCCGACCATGATAACCAAGTTTCCCAATACTTTCCTGCGGGTAAACCGTTCCCGCAGAAGAAGCCAAGACAACACCATCACAAACACATAGCTAAACGTATCAATCACAGCGCCATATTTCATATCCACCTGCGTATAGGCGTAGGTATTCACCAGCAGCACTCCGAAAAAAATACCATATGCCACAATTACCCGCCAGTTCAGATACTCATAAATCCAGCTTTTATATGTCTGATTGGCACTCTTTTTCAACAGCACTTGGGAGATTGCGGTCAAAAACGTCATTCCAAACATCAATAGCATGTAAACATTCATACGGTCTTCTCCCCTTCCTTCCCGCCTGTCTGCGTACTGACAATTATAACGCCCGCAAAAACGATCAGTAAGCCTACGATATTCCTCACAGTTAAATTCTCATGGAAGATTGCCACCGCCCATACCTGGCTCCAAATCAGGTAAATACTTCGATTCGCATACGCCACATTCAACTCGAATTTTTTAATTACCTTTTGCCATGCCAACGCATAGACAAAGCAGTTTAAAAGCATCAAAAACAAAAAGATGTACAGCCAAAGACTGCGGATACCGTCTCTGTTCAGACAGTTAGAAGCCAATTTTGAGAACACACTGGTAAAAGAAAAAAGCATGATATTCAAATGCAACAAGATATAATCTTTGATTCTTTCCATAACTCCTCCAGTGTTTTTCCATTGACAGCGACACACCGCTGCACTTCCTCTATGATGTTGTCCAGCTCACTTTCTGAATTTACTTGCGCAATGACATGGCCGATACGGTCTGTCCCATTGGCCATAGCCGCCACAGCATCTCCCACGACATAGTCTAAGGCCACCGCCGTCCCAGCCATACGTATCTTTTCCAGATTCTTTTCATAGACAGCCGTGATCTTCCCGTTGACCGGGCTCATCAATAACTTCGCCATACAAGGCTTATGGCCCTCCTGTTCAAACCGGACGTCTTCTCCCAACGCATTCCATATCATTTTTTCATAAAAATTAAAGCCACAGTACCTTTCAATCAGTTCTGGTATACAGGTCGCGCCTGTCCGTCCGCCTACTTCGATCACCCAGGCTTTTTCCCCTTTCACAAACACATCCGCATTCACAGGGCACTGGTCCATCCCTGTCGCCTCCACTGCCAGCTGTATCTGCCGTTTAATCTCCTTCCTCAGTGCCTCGCTGCCCCGGTAAGGAAAGCCATGTCCCATGGGCACCGTGATTTTTTCTCCCTGGAATACAAATTTCTCATGGGGTTCCAAAAAAACCAGCCTGCCGTCTCGCACAAAGCCATCCACACCAATCTCTGTTCCTGTAAGACACTCTTCCACCAGCACATAAGGACACCTGGACCCTCTCATGGCGTCTTCATAGGCTTTCTCTACGCCCTGCTCCTCGGACACAAGGGTAATGCCGCGACTCCCAGAGCTGTCCACCCGTTTTATCACCACGGGATATCCCAAATGCCCCGCGGCTGCTTTCGCTTCCTCCGAGCTTGCGGCTGTGAAAAACTTTGCTCCGGAGACACCTCGCGCAGCAAAAGCTGCTTTCATTCTGGCCTTATCTGTGACTGTCCTCGCTGCCTTATATGAGATTCCAGGCAGTCCCAGCTTCTCACACACATAGCCAATCGTAACCACTGCCACATCGGTTCCAGAAGTACAGATACCGTCAATCCTTTCTCTCTGGGCTGCTCTGAGTACCGCTTCTTGATCTCTGGTATCCAATTTATAAACCTTATCGGCAAAGGCAAATCCCGGATAATTTCCGGGAATACTCACAACGATGGTCTCCAATCCCATCTCCTTCGCTTTTTGAATCAGCGGTACCTGATAAATGCCCGCTCCGAGAATCATTATCCTCTTCAATCCGCACCATCCTTCTCTTCTATATTCACTGTCTCTCTGACGATATACTGAGGAGTGTTATTCAAAGACAGAATAATCTTTCCCAGATATTCACCGATAATCCCCAGTACCATGAGCACCAATCCAAAGAACACGACCATAATACAGATCGTAGAGGACCACCCCACGACAATGCCTGGGTCTAAAATTTTACGTATCACAATCACAAGAGCTGCCAGAAAGCCACCACATGCTGAAATGCCGCCCAAGACAGAAGAAATCCGAAGAGGAATCACAGAGTAGTTCCAATAGGCCAACCAGAGGCGTATCAGCTTCTTCAATGTATAGTTGGAGGTTCCTACTTCTCGCTTGAAATGCTCCACCTCTACATTTCCGATGTTATGAGTAGTTCGGTAGAAAATTCCGTCCACATACGGATTAAAGCTGGTATATTTCACAACCTCATCCCGGACAGCCTTGGTAATCATCCAGAAATTACTAGAGACAATCTCCTTAGGTCTACCCAACAAGATTCTAGAGCTGACTTCGTTCAATTTGCTGGAAAAATTTTTCAGCAGGGAATTTTTCTTCTGCGGATAGCAGCCATAGACAAGATCATAGCCTTCCTCCATTTTCTCAATCAATTTGTGTATCTGAGAGGGATGGGTCTGCATATCATCGTCCATTCCCAATACATAATCCCCTTTCGTATAATTCATCGCTGCCATAAGCGCGTTGTGTTGTCCAAAATTTCGCATCAGGTTAATCCCTCTGACTTGGGGATAGTCCTCGCCTAGTTTTTGTATTTCATGAAACGTCCGGTCCTTGGAACAGTCATTCACCAGTACAAATTCACAGTCATAGCCTTCCATCTTTTGAAATTCTTCCATCACCATCTCCACCACTTTTCGAATCGTGGCCTCTGAGTTATAGCACGGAATTACAATCGACACTAGCATGTTCTCAACCCTCATTTCCCAGATTATCATAGAACAACGGAGTCCCTCCTGTATGGATAAACAGGATATTGCTGTCCCTAATCTCTTTCTCTTTCAAATAGTTTTTCATTCCCCAAAATGCTTTGCCGGTGTAGGTAGGGTCCATCGGAATTCCATTTCTACAGAATTCTTCCCTGATCTGGTTCAGAATCTCCTGGTTGTACTTCCCGTAACCTCCGGCCTTATACTGATCTAAGAGATGTATCTGCGCTCTGTCCTCCGACTTCAATGGTAATCTGTTTTTCTGAAAATAGCTCTCAATTCCCTCCCAAATAATTCGCTCCGCTCTCTCTTTTTCTCGAGAAGAAATCATCACTCCGATAATTTTCCGGCAGTCTTTTCTCAAAAGATGACCGCCTACCAATCCGCTCTGAGTCGCACCAGTCCCCGATGGAAAGAAAATATAGTCAAAGTGAATTCCTCTCTCTGCCTCATACTCGCAAATTTCTTGGTAAGCCTTCACGTAGGCTCCCACCGGTACTCCCTCATTGCCAGTCCCAAATTTACTCCCATAAATATAATAAGGGCGATATCCCTGCTTTCTAAGTCTGAGCATAGTCTCCTCCACTGTCTCAGCGATCTGGTCCTTCTCGCAGGGAATCACTTCAGCTCCTAACCACCTCATCAGACGGCTGTTGTTCGTCTCAATCCTCTCTTCATTCTCTTCCCGGGAACTTATCATAAAACAAGGAACTCCCTTTGTCCAGCACAGATTTGCCAACACTCTGCACAGATTGGAACGGCTATTTCCATAGACCAACATACAGTCACATCCCTGCTCTGTCATATCGTCAAAAAATTCCTGCCCTATCCGAACTTTATTTCCGCCCAGAGAAAATGGCAGTAAATCTTCCCTCATAATAAACAACTGATTACCATTCTGATTTGGATAAATCAGAGAATGAATTTTACTTTGCATCTCAATAACCTTCTTTGACTCTTTTCTCACTATTATAGGAGATTTTCAAAGTCCACGCAAGTTAAAAAGTGAACAAGCTTGTTTCATCTCTCCAATCTGCTGAACAAAGTGGGCAAGCCCACTTCAATTTCCCCTTCCCCTCAATTTTTGAGGGGCACAGTCTCACTTTACGCGCCGCCACAACGCTGTTTTGCAGTGAACTACCTTTTACATAAAAAATCTCCGGCTGGAATTTCCTACCGGAGATTTTTATTTTCTTTACTTTTTATTAGGTTTCCGTTCTTTATACTGCTGGGTCCGTCGGATCATAATTCTGGCTGCCCGGAATCCAAATCCAACCTGGTTTGCCCAGTGGATCTCTCAGGTTATCGCCAATATGAATTGTGGCACCGTTACAATTCGTATATACCCAGAGAGCATCCCTCACATTTGTACGGATACAACCATGTGATGCCGGCTGTCCTAACAGGTCAAACTCTGCCGCTGGAAGGCTGTAGCTGTTTGGTGCAGACCCTGCCACAGAATGAACAAAAATTCCGCCCTGTCCTGCTCCTACCACATGACTCGCATACTGTCCATAAGACGGTCCCATCAGAAGCTGCCATCTTCCAGCGCGATTCAGACGATAGGTTCCTGTAGGCGTCGGCGTGCCTGCTTTTCCTACAGATACACGGATTGCCTTTACTGGTGTCGTACCACTCGCATTGTAGATCGTCATAACACAGGTTGTACGATTTACCTGGACGCTGTACGGCCCTTTGATTTCATCGCTCACGTCCAGTTTCAACCATCCATCGGCTTTAAAGTGGAATTTCAAACCGTCGATGGTTTTCCATTTGTTTTTCACAAATTTTCCGTTGGACGGGTCGATATAGCGCAGGCCATCGCCTTCTTTTTCTCCCAGATGGGTCTTTACCCATCCAGTCTGCCATACACCGGTACCATCTGCATAACCCCATTTTCCTTTCAACTCCGATTTCCAGCCTGTATACTGCCTGCTTTTATAAGTCATCATAATACCTTTTTCAGAATTGAAATAATAATTCTTTCCGTTGATGGTATGCCATCCTCTGTAGAGCTTGCCGGTGGGATACGCATAGTATTTCCATTTTCCACTCTTAATCCAGCCGCCTTTGACCATCTGTCCATTGCATTTTGTCTTGGTAGACGGTTTAAAATAGTACAGTGTACTTCCAACCTTATACACACCAGATGCCATCACACCGTTGGACTTAATATAACGTGAACCCTGCCAGCCATTCATCTTCATCTTGCCATATCCGCTTCCGCTCTTATAATAGTATGCCCAGCATACACGTTTCGGATCGCTCTTCAAAGTGATACTCTGCCAACCAGTCTTAATCACCTGTGCATAATCGTTTCCAAAATAATACCAATCCTTGGTCTTAGGAACCATTCCCCAGATATTCCGATAGTTAGCCCGCACTCCGGAGGAAGAGAAGCAATAAGTTTTCCACTTTCCGCTGGAATCTTTTACTTTTCCCAGAACACCGCGGTACAGACGACCTTTATTGTTCACACCGTAGTATTTACCCGGACGGTTAAATGTTCCCTTTACTAATTTATCATGCTCCACATAACCTCCCTTGGTCAGAAAATACCAGGGGTCGTCTCCCATATCTCTGTCCGGAGCATTGACACACTGCTCTATCTGACGCAGTTCATACATCGTCTGGTTCCACATATACTCAGAACCTTTATAGTACTTACCGTTAGTCTGTTTATTCAGCTCAGCGCCGCCGACTGACAATCCATAGTACTGATAACGGGATGCAATCGCTCCACTAGAAACCTTTGTCGGAAGATATACCCAACCCTTCATCAGAAATCCGATGTAGCCATTCTCATCCGCATTTTCACTGCCGTAGAAATAACTGCTCTTTCCATTATATGGATTTTTCACTGCAAAGCGTCCAGTCTGAGGAACACATTCATCGGTCAATGCATAGTACTGGCCACCAATCTCAAAAATTGTATTTCCAGGATCACTCTGTTTTGCTTTCAACTCGTCCAAAGACAGACGTTTACCGCTCTCATCATAGTAATACCAGTGACTCTTTCCAGTAGCTTTATCCGGCGTCCATTTCCAGCCGTTCTGAAGTGTCCCCACTTGAGAATCCATCGGTGAGATACTTGCGGACATCAAGGCCACCTTGCTCGTCTCAATCACTCCGTCTGAATTATTTTCTCCCACGCCGAGGAAATAATAAATTCCGTCTTCTTTGGGAAGGCCGGTATCTGATGCCTGTATCTCAGCCGCGCCTGTCACCATATATCCATTCTGATCAAAATAATAATAGGAAGTTCCTTCTGCGGATTGGACTCCCACGATACCGTCATTCGCTGTAAAATATGCAGAATCACAACCATCCACATGACAGTATAACTGATAATTTCCGTTTTCATCCTGTACCCATTCCACATCGTCGCCAGATACAATTCCCTGCGAATCCACCAAATGCTTATGTACTAGTCCATCCGTACGAATCTCAGTCACAGTCTCTTCCTGAACGGATTCTTCCTCTGCCTCAGGCTTTTCTGTCGGAGTAGGCTCCACCTCCTCGTCAGTTCCAAAGTCAGTGTCATCCTCCTCGACAGGTACAGTTGTCTCTTCTGTTTCATTCTCCTCACCCTGTTCAGTCTCCTCGTCTGTACTAGGCAAGTCTGTCTTTTCTTCGGTTTCCTGCTGTTCCTCCTGTGCCTGTGGGTCAGCTGCAACGGCTGCACCGACTTCCAGGATCATGGAAGCACACAAAGTCATACTCAGCATTACACACAAAACTTTTTTCTTCATTTTTTCCTCCTGCTTCGTTCTCCTTACTCATAAATTTTTTCATTCTCCAAGCCCCGACTCAATAAAGCTAGTCAATGTCTCTAACGCTTTTTCCTCATCCTCCCCTTCACATACTAATTCAATCTCATCGCCACATTTTACGCAGGCCCCAAGAACACTCAGCACGCTTTTCGCGTTCGCGGTCCCACCGTTAAAATTAAAAGTAACCATTGATTTGTACTTCAATGCTTCTTTACACAAATTACCTGCTGGCCGTAGATGCAGCCCTGTCGGATTTTTTACCTGTACTTTACAGCTTCTCATAAAAACACCTCTACTCTCCTGGTATCGTTACCTCTGTGGTCTCTGACAATTTTACATCTGTGTTGATCTCACTTACCAATGTATAGCCATCCGGCAAAACTACTTCCACCGGTATCTGATAACTGCCTGCCTTCTTTCCATCCAAGTTAATGGACGCCTGAATATCACTTACCTTCAGACTATCTAAGCTGGCTCCATTTTCCCTCACCCGGATCTCAATCTTATCGGTCTCAAACACAACTTCCAAATTAGATGGTGCATTTTTCACTGTAATGTCTTTGGTAGAAATCGTATAGGCTTGACTTCCTAAAGGTAATATTTCTGTCTTCACAATCAACGTCTCACTCGTACCCGACGTGAGCTTCAAATTTGAGGGTAGAAAATCTGTCAAATTTATCTTTGTCTCAAAGTCCTCACTGTGCCCGGATACATCAATCTGATCTGCTGATATCCAAATTGTATTTCCTTGCTCCTCCAGCTCTCTCAGTGCCTCTTCGTCTCCAGCCACACTAATCTCACTGGGTGTCATTGTCAACCCATTCACTTTATAGCCATCTGCGGGAGCCCCCACGTAATCAGCTTTCACAGTCACATCCGATTTCACTTTCCACAAATTCACAGTCACAGAAACCTCCGGCGATGAGATATCATATTTCAGATACTTCATCTGACTCTCTGAGAGCCCTTCCTGATTTTTATCAATAATCTTCAGCTGTACCTGTTTCGTTGTGTCGCTAGTGATTCCCTCTACGTCATCCACATATGCAATGACCTGGTCAATCTTCCGAATCAGTGACTGAGGCCCCGTGATTCTCACTTTCTCTGGATTTGCCTCCACAGAGCCTATCTCATAGCCTTTCCCAGGCTTCTCATCACCAGTATCCACAGTAACAATGAATTCCTGTGTCATCATCTCCTCAATCTGGATTTCCATATTCCTTGGCGCTGCCTGAGCATTATTCTGGTCAATTCCTGCACATGTCACCGTGATAGGCACCATAATGGGCTCCGTATCCAAATCCACAACCTGTTTCAAGTCAGCTGTGGCTTTCAAATCTTCTTTGGTCAAATCATCGACAATTTTTCTCTTTCCAGTGACCGTTACGTTCACTGAGTCCTGATTCTCTGGAATCAGGCACATTTTTCCTCCGCTTTCTATGTATGCCTCATTTAAAACCTCCACCGGAACATCTTGAAACGTCCTGGTTTTTATCGGATTGTCCACATTGACAATAATCAGCCAAATGAGTATAGCCGCCAAAACAGACATGATCTTCAGAGGAATATTAGTGGTCAGACTTTTTTTCATACTTTCCCCTACCCTTCCATAGACTGATCAGTTTACTGTTATTGATGACGGTCTTATTCTGTACGTGCAGAAGTTGTTCTTTCAGCTGTGCACTGGTAATATTACGCTTCAGCACACCGTTCATTGCAGTCGAAACTTCTCCTGTCTCTTCTGAGACGATAATTGTAAAGGAATCGCTCACCTCGCTGATGCCCACACCGGCGCGGTGTCTAGTTCCCAATTGTTTACTCAACTCCATATTGTCCGACAATGGCAAATAACAAGTGGCCGCTACAATTCGGTTTCCCCGCACAATTACCGCTCCATCATGTAGAGGAGTATTGTGCTCAAATATATTAATCAACAGCTGGCTGGTAATCAGTGAATCCAGAAGAATTCCTGTCCTCTCATACTCTGTCAGCACGACTTCCTGCTCAATCACTATCAAAGCTCCCGTCTTAACCTCGCCCATGTCAAAACAGGCCTTCACAATCTCGTTGATCGTCTTATCTGTAAAACGGGCCTGCACTTCTTTCCCGCTCTCAAAGGGAATCACTGAGGCGATAATATTTTTCTGTCCCAACTGCTCCAGTATTTTCCGCAATTCCGGCTGAAAAATAATTACCAATGCCGTCAACATGACAGTTGCCACATTATTGATGATCCAGATCAATGTGTTCATATGAAAAATATAGATCACAATAACAAAGCACAGAACTACCATAATTCCCTTCAGCAAGGTATACGCTCTGGTCTGCTTAATCCAAATCATAAATTGATATATGAAAACGGAGATAATCAGAATTTCAATAATATCAATAATGCCTATACTCGGCAATGAAATCTTTGACACATACTTTTCTAGAAACTGATTGACACTATTCATTCTGTCCTCCTTTCCCTAAGTTTTACAGGTCCTTCAAAGACTCCTCCAATTTCTTTTCAAAGTCTACTTCTTTTATCTCTGAGGCATCCTTAAGAGGAAGCGCATCTGCTTCCAATTCACTGGTTCGCTCCATCCTCTCAGTAGGAATACTGTCCAGAGATTCTCCCTGCGGCTCCCACTGCTCTCTCGAACGAGAAACCACATATTCCGCTCCCTTCTTATTCGGTTTGTTCTCTTCCTCGCGCTCAGGAGCCGCATTAATCTTTTTAATGTTTCTCTCTGATGTAGCCACAGTAGCCTTTGGAACTGCTTTCACATAATAATAGTACTCATCATCCTCATATTCCAGACGCTCTGTCCGACTATAATCTCCTCCAAACACAAAGAGCTCCAAGACCATCCCGATTAAGATTGCGATCACGCTGAAAATCAACAGCTCCAAAATAGAAGTCTGCACATTCAGAAACAGTCCACCAATCAGCATCAAAAAAATATAGGTGACTCCGCCTGCCACAATGGATACCCTCCAGGCATAGTCAAACGCTCTGGTACGTATCGCATATACCAATAAAATCACTGCCACAAAGGCAATCATCGTCATCCACATCTCCTGATTTTTCATCAGTCCATCCATCAAAACTTTGAGCTTCTGTGGAATCTCTGTGTCCTGGTTTTGAAGTACCGCGGACTGTTCTCTCACCAGATCAATAAAATAGTAAAAAATCACTCCACACCCGGCTGGAAGAGCTGCCATAGGACTGGCCAGCAGTCCGCTTCCCACAGGAAGTAGCGCCGGTATGTGCAGCCCCATAGTCAGCGGTGTGAAAATCATTACAAGGTTTACTTTATTACTGAAACGCAGAAACAAAATCAACATAAATAAAATCAGAACCAGTGCAAAGGCGGCCACCTCAATCCCGATTCCGTAACAGTGCCCAATCACCATCGCAAAACTTAGATATAAAATTAAGTTTGCCGGCAAAATTGCACATAACAATGCCAGAATCACAACAACAAATGGGCTATTCAAAGCCTCTGTGAAACCAAGCATCGAATTAATCCAGATAAAACTGGCCAAAGCCAAAATAAACTTCAAAAATGGGACGATATAAATCTCATACTGCCCATAGAAATTTTTTATCTTCTGCTTCATTTCCAAAAATGTTGTCATTTTTCTTATTTCCTCCTACTGGTTCTTCTGTCACCGTTCTTCTTTTCATTCTTGCCGTACATTCTTTCGAGCTTTGTAAGCTGAATATAGTACTGCTTGACACTTTTTTTCGCGCGATGATATCTGACAGAATACTGTACATAAGTCAGCACAGTATAGACCGCGAGGACTACGAGATAGCCAATAATGAGTTCAGCCCCCAGAGTCACCAAATTCATTTTATGAATGCTATTCAGCAGATATTCCGCAAAATACGCAAAAATCACTGCCACCAGCAAAAGATATCCAATAGTGACCAGAAAAAAATTCTTAATCAAAGCCATCCCTATATAGTCGCTCCGGTAAAATTTACTGATCGGAAGATATGTTTTGCCCGCGTTATTCTCGTACATCGCCAAATGATTCATCAACTTCACTTTTTCCAGATTTAGCATCAGAAATTCCTCATTTCTCTCCATCTTTTCAGTCAAACTGTTCATTTCTTATACAGATTAAGATGTCAAAAGCTTCCTGATGAATATTTTACATCGTGTAAACACAGACAAATTTTCCAACTTTTGACCCTAGAATCCATATAAAATTATTCTAACATAAATCTATGACCATGAAAAGGGCTTTTTCAGTCCCCTCTTCCGATACAAACCGTCAAAAAATAGATATTCTCAACGCCATGTCGCTTTGCTTCCTCACTGACTGCATCAACCGTGCTCCCAGTAGTGTAGACATCGTCAATCACCAAAAGTCTTCGTATTTGCCAGTCCCCTTCTCTTCCCTCAAAAGAATTTTTTAGGTTTTTTCTTCTTATAGAAGCTTCCAGAGATTTTTGGGCAGAAGTCACAGATTTTTTTCTCATGTAACCGCAGCATAAGGGAAGTCCCGTCGCCTCTGCCACAACCTTCGCCAGATATCCCGCCTGGTCGAACCCTCTTATTCTCTTTTTTCTGGGATGAATCGGAACAGACAGAACTGCTTGCGGTCTCCAACGCCTCAGATCTATTCCTCCATATCTAATCATAGCCTGTGCATAAAAATCTCCATATTCTCTGCGACCCCCGTCTTTGTATTTTAAAAGAGAAGCACGCATTCTCTCATCATAGTCAAAAATTCCTCTTCCCTCATCAAACACATGCTCTCTTCTGCTGCAATCCTGACAATACTCTTTCTCCATGTAAAAAATTCTCTTTCCGCACTTTTTACATCTCGGTTCCCCTATTGGCTTTAGCTCGCCCTCGCATTTCGGGCAAATTAGCCAATTCTGTTCCTTCAAAATCTGATGACAAATTGGACAACAACGAGGATAGAGAGCGTTCAAAAAACTTTCCTTAATCCTAAATTTCATTCCCTCCTTTATATTTTCAGTTCTCCCAATTCCTCAATCCGCAAATCCAAGGAGCTGTATCTCTTCTGTTGTCTCTCATTTCGAATCATCTCCTGAAAGGTCTGCGGACTTCCCACCAAAGTAACGCATTTTCGAGCTCTGGTCACCGCTGTATAGAGAAGATTCCGGTTCATCAGCATCTTAGGGCCATTTAACAGCGGAATAATCACCGCCGAATATTCACTGCCCTGGGATTTATGAATCGTAACCGCATAAGCCAATTCCAGTTCATCAAGCTGCTTAAAAGAATAGTCCGCGAACTTTCCCTCCTCAAATTCAACAGTCAGCATCTCGGCAAACTCATTGATTTCACAGATTCTTCCCACATCTCCATTAAAAACTCCGACTCCTTTGTCCACCGGTATTCCATATTTTCCTCGAACCTCCCACTCTAGCTGATAGTTGTTCTTCACCTGCATCACCTTATCACCCTGACGCAGAAGTCCGCCTCCCACCTCTTTTTCTTTTTTCTCATGAGACGGTGGGTTCAGATAATACTGTAGAATCTGATTCAGCCGCTCTACCCCCAGAAGTCCTTTTCTCATGGGTGTTAAGACTTGAATATCGAAAGGCTCCGACTGGACATAAGGCGGTAGCTTTTCCTGAATCAGCGCTAAAATCACTCTCACTATAATGTCTGCATTATCTCTCTTTAAAAAGAAAAAATCGCGGCTTCTGTTGTCCAGGGCGACCGGCTGCCCCGCATTGATCTTATGCGCATTCACTACAATATCGCTTTGCGTCGCCTGACGAAAAATCTTATTCAGCTCCACCACTGGGAATGCTTTCGAGCGGATGATATCTCTGAGCACATTTCCCGGCCCTACACTGGGCAGCTGATCTACATCTCCTACCAAGATCAGCCTCGTCCCCACTGTCACTGCACTCAGCAAAGCGTGTATCAAGTGGATATCCACCATCGACATCTCATCAATGATAATCACATCCACCTCTAGAGGATTCTCTTCATTTCTCTCAAAGTGAATTCCCTTGCCTTCCTCCTGTCCCATGCCGTTTAGTTCCAACAGTCGATGTATTGTCTGTGCCTCACACCCAGTAGTCTCAGTCATCCTCTTGGCTGCTCTGCCTGTGGGAGCCGCCAAAGCAATACTCATACCCTCCGCCTCGAAATACCGAATAATCATATTAATCGTGGTTGTCTTTCCAGTGCCCGGACCTCCTGTCAAGATAAACAGACCACATCCGGCTGCCTGCCGCACTGCCTCTCTTTGCATCTCATCCAATTCAATTCCTACACCGTCCTCAATTCTACTGATGTTTTTCTCCACCGTGACTGGATTTTCCGGGCACTGCACATTTAGTTCTGCCAGCATTCTTGCCGTATTCAGCTCCAAATAATAATACTGGCTTCCATAAATTCTCTGCTCTTCTCCCTGCGTCTTCACCACGATCTTTCTCTCAATCGCCAAATCCATCAGGTGTTTCTCCATATACTCTGCTTCCACCCCTAAGATATCCTCAGCTCTGGACAAAAGTATTTCTCTTGGAAGATAGATATGTCCCTCTCCCACAGCCTGAAGCAGAGTATAGAGCAGTCCGCTGCGAATTCGATAGTCAGAATCTGTGTGGATTCCAATCTTAGCAGCGATTTCATCGGCAATTTTAAACCCCACTCCCTCAATGTCCTCTGCCAAACGGTAAGGATTTTCCTGAAGTACTCCATAGAGGGACTGCCCGTATTTATGGTAGATTTTTGCTCCCAAATTAAGGGTGATACCGTATTTTTGCAGGAACATCATAGCCTGCCTCATATCCGCTTTTTCTGTAATCTGGGCAGCAATCTCCTGAGCTTTCTTCTCACTGATTCCCTTCACCTCAGAAAGCCTCTCCGGCTCCTCTTCCACAATGCGGACCGTCTCTTCCCCGAACTTTTTCACAATCCTTGCGGCCAAAGCGGGCCCAATCCCTTTGATAGCCCCGGACCCGAGATATCTCTCCATTGCCTGGGTATCCTCCGGAACTTTCACCTCATAGGCATCGATCTGAAATTGATCTCCATAGGTGTGATGCTGAATATATTTTCCACTGGCTTCAATCAGTTCTCCCGGAGAGATACTCTGAAATGTTCCCACGCAGGTGAGCTCTTCTTTTCCTTGAATCAACACGAAAACTGTGTACCCATTGTCCTCATTCCGAAATATAATGTGATCTATGTATCCTTTGATTTTCTCCTGCATATCTTCTCCTAAAATTAGGCAAAATAGGCTGTTGCAGAACACAGTCTGAGTTCTGCAACAGCCACTCTCTTCTTTCACTCCATGCGGGCTGCAAATTCCGCATATTTTCCAGTTCCCTCTGCGGCTACCAGCATTGGATTCTCAGCAATCATCGTATTGATTCCGGTCCTCTGCTCAAGCAGCTCCTCCATGCCATTCAACAAGGCTCCGCCTCCTGTCAGCACAATCCCCCGATCTACAATATCCGCTGCCAGCTCAGGCGGTGTCTTCTCCAGAACACCATGCACCATCTCGACAATCTGTGCCGTGTCTTCTTTCAAAGCGACACGAATTTCCTCCGAAGTCAAAGTCGCCACCTTGGGAAGCCCAGTCACCACGTTTCTGCCCTTCACTTCCATAGTATTCCCGCCAGGCCGCTCACAGGCTGTCCCAATCTTAATTTTAATACTCTCCGCCGTCTGCTCCCCGATAAACAGATTATGTGCCTTGCGGACGTATCTCATAATTGATTGGTCAAAGCTATCCCCGGCCACCTTAATCGAATTGAATTCCACCACATCTCCAAGGGAGATGATCGCCACATCGGTCGTCCCTCCGCCAATATCCACTACCATATTTCCAAATGGCTTTAAGATATCAATTCCAGAACCAATCGCTGCCGCAATCGGTTCTTCAATCAGATAGACCGCTCTGGCTCCTGCCTGATAAGTAGCTTCCTCCATCGCCCTGCGCTCTACCTCGGTAGCCTGACTGGGAACGCTGATACTGATTCTAGGTTTTCGAAAAGCCCTTCTGCCCATAGCCTTGGAGATAAAGTATTTCAGCATCTTCTCCAAGACCAAATAATCCGTGATCTCTCCCTGCCTAATCGGACGGATAGCCTCAATGTTACCTCCTGCCCGCCCGATCATCTGGCGTGCTTCCTCTCCAATCGCCTTGATCTTCTCGGTATCTTTATCGTATGCCACGATAGAGGGCTCTTTTAATACAATTCCTTTTCCTGTGGAATAAACCAATGAACTGGTCGTTCCCAGATCAATGCCGATATCAATTGCAGGCATATGGACTCCTTTCTTCTACTAAAGCCTTCGCATTACTGATTATCTCTCATTATATACAAAACTTCCCCATATGAAAAGAGGCATTTTAGATCGGTTCGTGAGCAGTCACACACTTTCCGGAACGTTAGAGATCTAAGCTGTAACATTCCGCCTTCTCTTCGCCGTCACAAATATCTCGCTACATACTGGCCAGTATAGGAGTCAGGATTTTGAGCGATTTCCTCCGGCGTCCCCTGGGCAATAATCTTCCCGCCTTTGTCTCCGCCTTCCGGTCCAATATCAATAATATAATCTGCCGTCTTAATTACATCCAGATTGTGTTCAATCACTACAACCGTATTTCCGCCTTCTGCCAGCCTCTTCAAAATTTCGATCAGTTTTCTCACGTCTTCAAAGTGCAGCCCCGTCGTAGGTTCATCTAAAATGTAGATGGTCTTTCCGGTACTGCGCTTGGACAGCTCCGTGGCCAGCTTGATTCTCTGTGCCTCTCCGCCGGACAGAGTAGTCGAAGGCTGCCCCAGTCTTATATAAGACAATCCCACATCATATAAAGTCTGAATTTTCCTTCGGATAGACGGAATCGGCTCAAAAAATTCAAGAGCCTCCTCCACGGTCATATCCAGCACATCATAAATACTCTTTCCCTTATATTTAACTTCCAGAGTTTCCCGGTTGTACCGCTTCCCATGACAGACTTCACAAGGCACGTACACATCCGGCAAAAAGTGCATTTCGATTTTCAAAATTCCATCTCCGCTGCATGCCTCGCACCTTCCGCCTTTTACATTAAAGCTGAACCTGCCCTTCTTATATCCCCGCGCTTTCGCATCCGCCGTGGAGGCGAAGAGATCTCGTATCTGGTCAAACACACCTGTGTAAGTGGCTGGGTTCGATCTGGGCGTACGTCCAATGGGAGATTGGTCAATATCAATGACCTTGTCCAACTGCTCTGTGCCTATAATCTCTTTGTGTTTTCCTGGAATCGTCCGTGCCCGGTTCAGTTTTTTCGCTAGGCACTTATACAGAATTTCATTGACCAGAGAACTCTTGCCTGAACCTGATACACCCGTGACACAGGTCATCACTCCCAACGGAAATTTCGCAGTGATATTTTTCAGGTTATTCTGGGAAGCTCCCTTGACTGTCAGCCAGCCCACAGGTGTTTTTCTCGTCTCTGGAACAGGAATCTGTCTTTTTCCGCTCAGATAATCCCCTGTGATGGAGGCCGGGTTTTTCATCAGTTCCTCCGCTGTACCGATTCCCACCAGCTCGCCTCCGTGTTCTCCTGCCCCAGGTCCAATATCTACTACACAGTCGGCTGCTCTCATGGTATCCTCGTCGTGCTCTACCACAATCAGAGAATTGCCCAAATCCCTCAAATGCATCAACGTCTTCAGCAGTTTGTCATTATCCCGCTGATGAAGACCAATACTAGGCTCATCCAAGATATAAGCTACCCCGACTAGCCCGGATCCTATCTGCGTCGCAAGTCGAATTCTCTGGGCCTCCCCACCGGAAAGCGTTCCCGTAGCCCTCGACAGCGTGAGATAATTCAGTCCCACATCACACAGAAAACCGACACGCGCTTTGATCTCTTTAAGAATCTGATTTCCGATCAGTTTTTGCTGCTCAGAAAGCTCTAGCTGATTCAAGAAATCTTTCAGGTGATCTGCCGTCAGAGAAGTAACCTCAAAAATGTTCTTCTCTCCTACTGTTACCGCCAAAGATTCTTTCTTCAATCTCTGGCCTTTACACTTTGGACAGGGTGTGATCTGCATGAAACTCTCATATTCCTGCTTCATGGTCTCTGAGCCTGTCTCCCGGTATCTCTGTTCCACATTTCGAATAAGTCCCTGAAAGGCCACATCATAGACCCCTTCTCCCCTCTGGCCCTTGTAACGTACCTTCAAAACTTTTCCATTGGTACCGTACAGAATCACATCCTGAATTTCCTGGGGATAATCCTGGAAGGGTGTGTCTAAGCTGAAATGGTATTCTTCACACAGAGCATCCAAAATCGCGCGGGTAAAGCTTCCCTTGTCCGTGCAAGACTGCCACCCCATCACGGCAATGGCACCCTGGGAAATACTCAGACTCCGATCCGGTATCATAAGCTCCGGGTCAAATTCCATCTTATATCCCAGTCCCAAGCATTCCGGGCAGGCTCCAAAAGGATTGTTGAAGGAAAAACTCCGCGGTTCGATCTCATCAATGCTCACCCCACAGTCCGGACACGAAAAGCTCTGGCTGAAATTCATCACAGTTCCATCCATTTTGTCCACGACCAACAACCCTTCGGCCAGCTCCAGGACATTCTCAATGGAGTCTGTCAGCCTTTTTTCAATTCCCGCTTTCACCACAAGGCGGTCCACCACGATCTCAATATTGTGCTTAATATTTTTGTCCAGTTTGATTTCTTCTGAGAGTTCATACAGACTGCCATCTATCTGCACTCTCACATATCCGCTCTTTTTCGCCTGCGCCAGCAGCTTTGCGTGTGTTCCCTTGCGTCCGCGCACTACGGGTGCCAGCAGCTGTATCCTCGTACGCTCCGGCAAAGCCATAATCTGATCCACCATCTGATCTACGGTCTGCTTCTTGATCTCTTTTCCGCAGACGGGACAGTGGGGGATTCCAATCCTCGCATAGAGCAGACGAAAATAATCATAGATCTCCGTGACAGTTCCCACCGTAGACCTGGGATTCCTGTTGGTGGATTTCTGGTCAATGGAAATCGCTGGCGGCAGTCCTTCAATACTCTCCACATCTGGTTTTTCCATCTGTCCCAAAAATTGTCTCGCGTAGGAAGACAGCGATTCCATGTACCTTCGCTGCCCTTCCGCGTATATCGTGTCAAAAGCCAGAGAAGACTTTCCCGAGCCACTTAAACCTGTAAGCACCACCAGTTTATTTCTGGGGATGTCTACGCTCAGATGCTTTAAATTATTCTCGTTCGCTCCCCGTATCCTGATAAATTCCTTCCTGTTTTTTTCTGCTTCCATGTATCTGTATTCTCCTTTTTCTCTCGTCATCCAGGTACAGTCGACTATACTACAAATAAAAATATAATGCAATCCTAAGCAACTGCAAACTGTCGGCCTCAACCATTCCCCTTTGCACGGACACCGCCGGAGTTTTCCTCTCTAAATTCCGTCATATTTCTGCGGTACCACAGCGGCATCATAGTTCTCTGACATTTTGGGTTCCTTCTCTGTTCAATTCCTATCGCGTGAAAGAAAGATTTCCACAACCCTACATAGGGGTCTGATACCTCACAGCTTCTCTCCATCGCATTCAATTCCTCCCCCGTAATTTTCGTGAGATAGAACTCCTCATCCGGCGGATGTACCGCCGCCGTCATCCTTCCCTCGTCCACGATGATCCATGCCTCCGACGGCATCCGATCTGAAAAATTCGGCGCCAGAAGAGTTAAAATCTCCGACTTCGGCTGAATTTTGGCCCACAGTATCTCTCTGCCCTCCACGCTGGAAAACCTGGTAAACTCTCGAAAATAGTGCGCCTCGTTTTTTACCTTGCGGTCTAACTGAAATACCCGGTTTACCCACTCATTTCCCAGAAGGTCTACCGCCTCTGCCCCAACATGAAAACCCAGAATCAAAAAACGATAGATCGCATCCAACTTTTCCCGCTGACAGGACAAAGATGCACCATATACCATCCGAAACGCCTGTTCCGAAATTTTACGCCGTATCGAGCTCACCACTTTCCGCGCTTTTTCTGAATCACGTTCCACGTGGTGATAACTACAGAACAATTCCAATTCCTCCACTGGCTCCAGCATCAGCCTCACATTAGAATGCCCTGCCCGGGACGCCCATGCCTCATACACACAGGTCATCATCCCCTCAAAGCTGTCTTCACATGTAAATACTTCCATGATTTCTTTGTCCTTTCAAATCTGGCCAGATATGGATTTTTTCATATCTTCCACAGTAGGCGGCATTTGCAATTTCATATCCTCAAACAGAGACAACTGCCGGTACGACTGTGGGTGTCCCATCTCCCAGTTCGTCCTGGCATCCTCCCCTGTCAGCTGTCTAGTCAAAAAATCTTCTTCGATCGGAATGGAGTACATCATTCTGCCCCGACAGGTTATAAAGTATTTTGCCCGTTTTAGCACGACTCCAATCTTCTTCAGGCCGTCAAAATCTAAGCTGCTTCCCTGTCTGGCCTTGATGATTCTCATGGCCGATTTGACTCCAATCCCCGGCACTTTGAGAAGTTCCTCGTAGGTAGCCCGATTGATCTCCACTGGAAAAGTCTCCAGATGGCGAAGTGCCCAATCACACTTTGGGTCCAGCAAAACATTGAAATTTGGCCTCTGGGGGCTCAGCAGTTCCTCCGCCTGAAAGCCATAATACCGCAACAGCCAGTCAGCCTGATACAATCTGTGCTCCCTCAGCAGCGGCGGAGCCGTTCCCAGCTCCGGCAGAAGCGGGTCCTCATTCAAAGGTATATAGGCTGAGAAAAAAACTCTCTTCAGATCAAATTTCTGATACAAAGCCTGAGTAGTCGCAAGCAGCTGGTAATCGCTCTCCTGAGTTGCCCCGATAATCATCTGAGTACTCTGTCCCGCTGGTACAAAGCTTCTTTTTCTTTTCCTCTGCGGATTCTGAAAGCTCTGCGGGCCCGTGATTTTCATGCCTCCATTCGCAAAAATGGTCCCGGACAGATGCCGATTAATCTGATGCCGTTCCATCCTGGGGTCTTTTCCCAGAGAAAGCCGATATTCCCCAATTCCCCTCTGAATCTGCCGTATCGGCCTGAGAATACGATCGTGTGTCTTATTCGGAGCCAGCTTTTTCATCCCCTCTGCTGTAGGTAATTCCAAATTTACACTCATACGGTCTGCCAGATATCCCGTCTGTTCGATCAACTCTGGCGCTGCCCCTGGAATTGCCTTTACATGGATATATCCCCGAAACCGATACTGTGTGCGCAGCAGATAGAGTGTCCGGTACATCTGTTCCATTGTATAGTCAGGTGTTCTTACCACTCCTGAGCTTAAAAACAAGCCCTCAATATAGTTTCTCTTATAAAATTCTATGGTAAGCCGGCAAATCTCCTCCGGTGTAAAAGTCGCTCTCGGAGTATCGTTGGAACGCCGGTTCAGACAGTACTTACAGTCATAGACACATTCATTGCTCAACAGAATCTTCAACAGAGAAATACACCGGCCGTCCGCCGCAAAACTGTGGCAAATCCCAGCGGCACAGGCATTTCCCAGACTCCCTTTCTCCCCTCTTCTGTTCACTCCGCTGGAAGTGCAGGCCACGTCATATTTCGCCGCGTCTGCCAAAATAGTCAGCTTCTCCTCCAGACTCATGGACTCTCTCACAGCTAAATTTCGTTCCTCTTGTCTGCCTTCCATGTGTTTTCCTCCTCCAAGTCTGTCTCATTTTCAGAACATTTGTTCTTTCTATCTTAACATATTCTTTCTCTGCGCACAAGCAAAATCGAACATATTTTCTATTTTTTTGTAACTATTCAGCCATGCAACTGATAAGAACAAAAATCCGGAGCAAGCTTGCTTACGGAGGAGTTTTGCTCTTATCAGGCATATGGCGCTTAGCCATAAGCAAGGATTTAGCCGCATATGCGGCGATATAAGCTGCATAGCAGCTAAACCGAGCTGTTATGGCGGAATAGTTACACTTCTTTTGTAACAGTTCAACTCCCTCTTCCCCTCAATCTTTGAGGGGTGCGTTCCACTTTTCATGCCTCAGCGTGACAAGACCTTTCCTATAAAATAAAAAACCGCACCGGACAAGTATCACTCCTCGTCCGATACAGTTTTTCTTCCTCTAACTCAAAAAATCGACAAATACCTGATTACTCAGGCTGATTCCCCTTCTGGTAAGCCTCAACCTCCCATCCAGTCTCTCCAAGAGTCCAAGCTTCTCATGCTTTTCAATTACATTCCCATAAGCCTCTTCCAGAGGCCGGCCAAAATTCTTCAGGAATTCCTCTTCCCGAATTCCCTGAATCATCCGAAGGCCCAGAAACAGAAATTCTTCCATCTCTTCTCTCTGAGTCAAAACTTCCCTCTGTTTCTGGAGTACGTCCAAATCTGCTCCGTGGGCCAGATACTCCTTCAAGTCGGAGGTATTGCAATATCTTACATTTTTCCTGAGAGATGCTGCTCCTAGACCAACTCCCAGATAGGAAACTCTCTGCCAGTACCCCAGATTATGAAGGCATTCCTTCCCCCTCAGCGCATAGTTTGAAATCTCATACTGATGGTACCCGTGCTCCTCTAGTATTTCTCTGGTTCTCTCATACATTCTCCGCTCGCTGTCCTCATCCGGAAGATTCAACTCTCTCTCATAAAAAGGAGTCCCCTCCTCCACTATCAGGCTATAAGCAGATATGTGTTCCGGAGTAAGTGCCAGAACTGCCTCCAAGTTTTCCTCCCAGTCCAAAACACTCTGGCCCGGAATCCCAGACATCAAATCCACATTGATATTTTGAAAGCCTGCCTCTCTCGCCATATGGTAAGATTTCAAGAATTCTTCCCAGGTGTGAATCCTCCCCAATCTCTTCAGTTCCTGGTCCTTAGCCGACTGACAGCCCAGGCTAAGACGGTTAATTCCACCACTTTGATAAGCTTTTAACTTATTCTCCGTCAAAGTCCCTGGATTTGCTTCCAGAGAAATCTCCGCCTCCGGCTCAAACTGAAAATCCCGCCGAATCTCGTCTAGTATCTGCGTAATCTCCTCTCCATTCATCAGCGACGGAGTTCCTCCGCCGAAAAAAATAGAACGGACTTTCCAATTCTCTGCCCTCTCCCGTCTTCCTAGACTTCTGATCTCTTTTAGAACCGCCTGCACATAAGCACTCCTTATGTCCTCGCTGTAAGGTCCTGAGAGGAAATCACAATAGTCACACTTTTTTACACAGAAAGGCAGGTGCACATAGATTTCCAGCGGCTGCCAAATCCTCGGGGTCTCACTGCTCATCGCTGCCATCCTGGTCTGCGGTTTCCTCCCCGCTGCCGTCTTCCCCAGCTCCCGTCTGGTCCCCGGAACCATCCGCACCGTTTTCTCCTTGATCGGTACTGTCCTCGGAAGATACGTTTTCATTATCTGAAATATTTGGAGCCTGTCCAGCCTCTTTTTGATTCAGATAGTCATTGGTCATAGACACACCATCCTTTGTCTGAGTGTTCTCAGGATTGTCCGCCTCCGGCTGAACCGTCGGCGTCGGCGACTCTTTTACTAACTCCTTTATTTGCGTCTCCTCCTCGCTCTTTTCTTTACCGCAGCCGCTAAAGACAACCATTCCCGCTGCGAGAAACAGACACAAAACTGCCGCAATTCTTTTTCTCATCTCCATGTTATCCTCCCTGCCCTGAGCAGACCTTTTCACTATTTATCATCTAACTTCAATACACTCATAAATGCTTTTTGGGGAATCTCCACATTTCCCACCTGGCGCATTCGCTTCTTGCCTTCCTTCTGCTTCTCTAACAGCTTCTTCTTACGACTGATATCGCCACCGTAACACTTTGCCAATACGTCTTTTCTCATGGCTTTTACCGTCTCCCTGGCGATAATCTTACTACCGATTGCCGCCTGAATCGGTATCTCGAACAGCTGGCGGGGAATCTCCTCTTTTAACTTTTCACACATTTTTCTTCCCCTGTCATAAGCCGTGTCCGCATGGACGATAAATGAAAGAGCGTCTACCTCCTCTTTGTTTACAAGAATATCCAGTTTCACCAATTCACTGCGTTCGTAACCACACAGTTCATAGTCCAAGGAAGCATATCCCCGTGACCTGGATTTCAGGGCATCAAAAAAATCATAGATAATTTCATTCAATGGAAGTTTATATTTCAGCAGCGCCCGCGTCTCTTCCATGTACTCCATCCCCTGATACTGTCCTCGGCGTTCCTGGCACAAATCCATAATCGCGCCGATGAATTCTGTCGTCACCATAATCTCCGCGTCGACCATCGGTTCTTCCATGTACTCAATCTCCGAAGGGTCCGGGAGATTTGACGGGTTGGTCAATTCCAGCATCTCCCCGTTGGTCTTGTAGACTTTATAGATAACTCCCGGCGCTGTCGTTACCAAATCCAGATTATACTCTCTTTCAAGCCGTTCCTGAATAATTTCCAAATGCAGCAATCCTAAGAATCCGCAGCGAAAACCAAATCCCAACGCGACCGAAGTCTCCGGCTCATACTGCAACGAGGCATCATTCAACTGCAACTTTTCCAGCGCATCTCTTAAGTCCTGATACTTTGCACCGTCTGCCGGGTACATTCCACAGTACACCATAGGATTGACTTTCTTATAGCCTGGAAGCGGCTCGGCACAGGGATTATTCCGGTCAGTAATCGTATCCCCCACTCGGGTATCTCTCACATTTTTAATGCTGGCGGTAATATAGCCAACCATACCCGCGCTCAGCTCATCACAGGGAATAAACTGTCCTGCACCGAAATATCCTACCTCTACAACTTCTTCTTCAGCTTCGGTTGCCATCATGCGGATGGTTGTACCCTTTCGGACGCTCCCCTCCTTAATCCGGCAAAATACAATCACTCCTTTGTACGCATCATACACGGAGTCAAAAATTAAGGCTTGCAGCGGAGCCTTTGGATCTCCCTCAGGAGCTGGAATCTTCTCCACAATCTGCTCCAACACCTGTTCTACGTTTTCCCCGGTTTTGGCGGAAATACGGGGAGCGTCCATAGCCTCAATGCCGATCACATCTTCAATCTCATTGATTACCCGGTCAGGGTCCGCGCTTGGAAGATCAATCTTGTTTATCACTGGCAAAACATCCAAGTCATGATCTAAGGCCAAGTAGACATTCGCCAGAGTCTGCGCCTCGATTCCCTGGGCCGCGTCCACCACAAGAATTGCCCCATCACAGGCTGCCAGACTTCTAGATACTTCGTAGTTAAAGTCCACGTGTCCTGGGGTGTCAATCAAGTTAAAAATATATTCCTGTCCATCTTTTGCCTTATACACAATTCGCACTGTCTGTGCCTTGATCGTAATGCCTCTCTCCCGCTCCAATTCCATATTGTCCAGCACCTGAGCCTGCATCTCCCGGTCTGTCAACAGACCTGTCATCTCGATAATCCTGTCTGCAAGTGTGGATTTTCCGTGATCAATATGTGCAATGATACAAAAATTTCTTATTTTACTCTGATCTATCGTCACCAAAGATAACTTCCTCCTATAACCAATATGTACTCCTGTCATCTTATAAATCATATCATTAAACAGCCGTCTGCCGCAAGCCCATCTTTCCTATAACAATCAGATAACCGCTTATCATGCAAACCCTCAAGCCGCCTGTCGGCGGCACCTCCAAAAAATATAAGCTACGGATTGCTCCGTGCATTGCACGTCCGCAATCCTGACAGGTATTCTCACTCCGGCGCATACGCCTGCGTGCTCATATCTGTTGCCCCTTCCAATGTCTGTGCGTCTTGGCAAGCAAGCTTGCCAGCCGTTGCCCGGAAGCTTATACAGTAAAAGGCCCGCCTGTATTCTGGCGAGCCTCCCTCTTCTATCCTTCTCCTGTCAACACCCTGTTCAGTATATCCGCAAAAGGTTCCATCGCATTTTTTACTTCCACCACAGAATTCGTCTGCGCCCCTGCCTCGAGCAAAATAGCTTTGGGTCTAAGATGAAGATTATACCTAAGACCCGCAAGGTAAATTCCCCGATACAAATCAGGGTAATACTGCTCTGCCTGATACTCCAATTGGAAAGAAAACGCCAAGTTATCCTGGACATAAGGATTCGGCAGATAGTCAACCGGACCGTTGTTCACCGTGTAGCTCAGCCCGTTGTAACACATAATCTGGGCCGTGGGTTTTCCATTGATCTCTGTCACCAGATGCCGATCTTCCGGGACTCCATCCCGGTGCAAATCAATAACTACTTCAATAGAAGGATTCTCCTGCAATACCTGTTCTACTTTTGCCCGGGCAAAATCATAAGCTTGATTTCGGTCTAGTTCCCCATTGACAATATCAAATGCGTCTGTGACATGAATGACCGAATATCCGTATTGGTCCTGCAAAATCTGTGCCAGATAATCCCCCACACCCACCACCGTCGTACTGACATCGCCAGGAACTGTATCTGTAAAATCTTCCTGAGAATGGCTGTGGTATATCAATATCTGAGGCTTTGAGTTATCCTGCTTCATCGTCAAATCTTCTGCCAGAAAATTCGCCGCGTTTAGTTGTTCAGGATTTGTCGCCGTGTTGGGGTCCACAATAAAAAAATTATTCAAAAGATAGTTATAATCTGCCAGTCTCTCCGGCGACAAATCGAGAACCGGGTGCGGCGTTACTGCTGTCTCAGTGGCTTCTTGCTCCTTCTCTTCTTTTTCCTTTTGGAGTTCTTCTTCTTTCTGTTTCTCCTCCTGTTCTTTCTGCGCTTCCTGCTGGACCAATTCCTGATTCTCGTCCAGCACCTTTCCTTCCAGATACTCTTCGTTAGCCTGCACAATCTTTTCATAGGTCTCAGGATCTTCTTTCTTGGGTTCCCACACCGACTTTTCCTGCAAATAACCGTATATCGGAAGACGCTTCCAGAGGCGTTCCAGATCATCGCTTTTTATCTGTGGTATCTGGATTAAGTCCGCTTTTCTCATCATGGGAATTCCCACCAGACATAAGCATAAAATTATGCAGAACGCTTTTTGGAATCTCGTCACCTAATCACCTCTTAGAATGTATATGACGATTTGTCTCCCAAAAGTCCTCTATACTTGCGCAAAAGCCATATTCAATCCTTCAGAGAGCGTATAGCCCAACCTCTTGATCGTCTCATCTACGTCCTTCGGCGTCACAAACAGGCTGTGAAGCTGCGGAGAGATCATCTCCTCCAAAAATTCTTTCTGTTCAGCTTCATCTAAGGCTTCCAGCAGATGAGACATGGCATCGTGGACAATCGTAGCCGCGTCTACCACAGTGGGAATACCGATTCCAATCACCTTTACCTGAAGATTTTCCTCATTGATTCCTTCTCTGTGGTTTCCCACTCCCGACCCAGGATTAATCCCTGTATCCGTGATTTGAATTGTTCGGTTCAGCCGCTTCGTACTCCGTGCCGCCAACGCATCAATGGCAATCACCACCTCTGGCTTCGTCTCTGCCACTACACCTTGGATAATCTCCAGCGTTTCCATTCCGGTCTGCGCCATGACTCCCGGCACAATACCGCTGACCCGATGCGCCTTCTCCTCACCTATGCCGGAGATTCCGTACTCCCGGATAATATGCCGTGTCATACGCAGGTTGCCAACCACGTGTGGCCCGAGGGCATCCGGTGTGATCTCTCGGTTTCCCAGCCCCACCACCAAGACCGATGTCTCCTCTTTCAGATTAATCAACTGCCGTAGATGGCGCGCAATCTCCTCTGAGATCTCTCTGTGGTAGTCCTCGTCTGGAATAGATAGATTCGGAGCCTCAATTGTAATATAGGTGCCCTGGGGACGTCCCATAGCCTTCGCCCCATTTTCTGTCTCAATTTTCACCACTGTCGTCCGAATATCCTTCTCCTGATCGTAATTCTCGTGAATAACCACACCACGAATCTCCACGTTGTCCTCTTTGAACCTCTCCGTTGTCTCCAATGCCAGGTCTGTACGGATTCTGTAATTTTCCAACATCTTTCTCCCTCCATAGGCTTTTATTTAGCTGCCGTTCTTCTGCCACTGTCCACAGGTGCCGAAACCCAACTGTAAACAGCAGCCATTTTCTGTTACTATTCACAACTCCGAATCGGCCGTGATTAGTAACCTTTTTCTATATATTCTGCATTTTTTACGGAATTATGTATTGACAACAGGAACCACTTATACTAAACTATATAAGCATGTTTCCTTAGAGATGTCCGTGTCTATTTCTAAGGAAGAATTCAAAACTCGACAAATCGCGATAAATTGGAGGTGTACACATTGGCAAATATTAAATCTGCAAAAAAAAGAATTCTAGTAAACAGAACAAAAGCTGCGAGAAACAAAGCTATCAAATCTGCGGTTAAGACTTCTATTAAAAAAGTAGAGGCAGCAGTGGCAAAGAAAGACAAAGAGGCAGCCAGTGCTGCATTGGTGAATGCTGTATCCACCATCAGCAAAGCTACTTCAAAAGGTGTTTACCACAAAAATAACTGCGCAAGAAAAATTTCTCGTTTGACCAAGGCCGTAAACAGCATCGGCTAATAAATTATATTTTTTATTCGAATAAAAAACATGCAAAAGGCAGCCATTCCGTCAGTGGCTGCCTTTTTTATGTTATAGGTAAGGCCTCTTCACATCACCTCTCTTATTCTCCGCTGCTGTACTTGACAATCAAAAGCTCCACACTCAGTACATCTCCCAGGCGTCCAGTCTTCACCAGTTCTTCCGCCTCTGTAAAATCCTCCACGGCCTGCCGAAGCTGACTGAGTCGGTACCTTTTCACGATTTGAAAATAATTCCTGACTACAAAGGGCGGTACCCCCAACTGGCTGGCGATCTCCGGCTGTCCATACCCTTTCTCCGACATTTCTTTCGTTATCATCAATTGATTGAACTGTTTCGCTAATAAAAACAAAATCCTCATCGGCGGCTCTTTTAAAGTAAGCAGGTCATTGTATAAATCCAGTGCTTTTTTTTGATTCCGCTCTGTCACTGCCCGGACCATGTCGAAAATTTTGTTGCTGGTCTGAGTCGTACACACAGCCTCTATATCAGCACTGCTCACGATCTCTCTTCCCATTGTGTAAACCAACAGCTTTTCCAGCTCCATCCGGATATTTCCCATATCTGTTCCCGTCTTTGTCAGAAAAAGCTCCATATCTCTTTGGGTAATCCGCTTTCCCTCCCTGCCCAACATCTGCAAAACCCATCTCGTCAGTGTCTGGATATTCTGCACAGCAAACTCCGTAACCCTCCCTGCCGCCTTCGCCGCCTTGTACATTTTTCCTCTTTTGTCCACCTCTGACTCTACAAAGATCATGCACAGATAGTCAGGTAGCTGCTTAAAATATTCTGCTAGCTCTTCGCATTTATTTTTAAAAAATCCCGTGTCTTCCAGCAGTATCACTCTACGGTCCGCAAAAAAGGGCATAGTCTCCGCCAGATCTATGATCTCCCTAGGTTCAATGCCTTTTCCTTCATACCTACTGTAATTCATCGTATCTTCCTCTGGCATCAGCGCATCTAAAAGCTTCTGCTTATACTGCTGCCTCAAATAAGCCTCTTCTCCAAACAGCAGATAAACCGGTTTAAACTGCTGATTTTTAATGTCTTCTTGTATACTTTTCACGGCTGGTCCTCCGCCCTTTCTTTATATACCCTCAAAACCTATTTATACTGGGATTCCAAGAGTAAATCTTTTTCCATGTTACCACGATTTTTTCTCCCAGTAAAGGACACATTCTCACCCCTCCTTGTGCTGAAATCCCTTTGCTCTCACTGTATCTCCATCTGTCCAAAGCATCACCGCCCCCTTATCTTTCGTCATGTAAATCTGACTGCTCCATTTTCTCAGACGTTCCATTGTATCTGGATGAGGATGGTGATAAAGATTGTTTCTGGCCACTGAAACCACACTCAGCTTCGGCTTTACTCTTTTCAGAAATTCCTCACAGCTAGAGTTCTTAGAACCATGATGGGCGACTTTCAAATAGGTACATGGATGTAATTCTTCCAGTATTTCCAATTCCTGCTCCTCGCCGGTATCCCCCGTGAACATTCCCCGAAAATTGCCGTACTCCATCTCTGCGACCAGGGAACCTCCATTGATATCTTCCAAGTCATTTTCCTGTTCTGGTTGTAAAAAACGCAGCCTCAGCTCTCCCGAGACCATCACATCTCCTTTTTTCAGATATTCTACAGAAATCCCCACTTTCTTCGCCAGTGCCTCCAAATCCCGGTATGCCTTTGGACGGCTCTTCCAGGCCGGTAAAATCAGTTTCTGTATCCTCACAGAAGTCGTATGTGCAATCTGCGCCTCCAGAATCTGTGCAATTCCATTGTAATGGTCTTCGTCCGTATGTGTAATAAAAGCTGCGGTAATCCTGGAAATCCCTCTGCTCTTCACATAGGGAAGTATCTGGTAAATGCCACACTGAGACTGGCTGGTGCTGCCTCCATCCATCAAATAGCACTCGCCGCCTTCTTTTTCCCAGACAATCGCATCTCCCTGCCCCACATCCAGACAGGTAATTCTCAGCCCCTCCCTGTCCTTCCACCCCAGAAAATTCAAAGAGAGTAGGCAGGTACACACCCATAAGCCTCTCACCAAGGCTGGTCTCCTTACCTGTTCCCTCGAAACCCTCCTCAATCCTTCCACAGCTAGTATCAGGATTCCATAGTAAACCGTCATCTGCCAAAGCTGAGGCTTTCCGCCTACCCAGGAACAAAAAGGCAGACGGCAGCACAGAGTTCCCAGAATATCATATAACTCCAAAAGGACCCTTCCCGGCAGAATCAGAAGCTTCCCCAGCGGTAAAAATATCAGGCCGGCAAGCGCTCCGCCCACTCCGCTGGCCAATACAGCCGCCACTGTGGGAATCACCAGCAGATTCAGCAAAAGCCCCAGCAAAGAGACTTCACTGAAAAAATACAGCAGCAGCGGAACCATCACCAGATTCACACTGGCAGCTCCCAAAAAGGGCTTCAACAGACGTATTCCCGAAAAAGCCGCTTCCAAAACCGGAAGAATCCATCCCAGCCCCAAAACCGCTCCAAAAGACAGCAGAAATCCACTGTAATACAGGCAGGCGGGACATTCTAGAAGAATCAAAATTGCTGCCATAGACATGGCTGTGAGAAGATCATAGCACCTTCCCAACATCTTGGCACCAATCCCCATCAGAAACATTGTCACCGCACGCATCGTCGCCACGCTCTCTCCTGTCAAAACGCCATATTGGAGAATAAGCATCAGAGATACCACACCCGCCAGACCATTGCCGGCTCCCAGCCGTTTCATCAGCCTGTAAAGACCGCTTCCTAACACCGACAGATGCAGTCCAGAGATTGCCAAAATATGTATAATTCCCGCCAGCTGATATTGACTTTTGATACTCTCGTCCAGATTGCTCTTATCTCCGAGAATCATTGCCTGAAAGACTCCCGCATGTTTTCCAGCAATTTCTTGAAAACACTGAATCAGTCTTTCTTTCACCTGGCTGACTGCCTCCTGATACCGGCTGTACCCTCTGGAATATCTCAGAAGCTCCCCTTGACTCATCTGGTAATAGATTCCCTGGGTCTCACAGTACAGTTTGCTGTCAAACTCCCCCGGATTACTGGGGCCTTCTATCTCCTTTAGTATTCCCCGAATCTCTGCCTGTGTCCCAAGGGGCAGGGCGACTAGCTCCTCCATATAAATTTTCAGATTGTTAATTGGAATTTTTTTCGAATGAAAAATAAGAAATGTATGAGTCAGACAAATAGAAAAATTTTCTTCCCGTTCCGTCCTTTCCTTCAATATGCCCTGGACGACCACCTGCTCCCCCAGAACTTCCTTTTCCAGTCCGGCGGACAGGGGCCTTTCCCGAAATACGGAAAGCCCCAGCAAATCCGCCGCCCAAATGCCAAGCATCAGGAAAAGACATAAAACACAGATCGGCCGTGTTCTCAATAAGTCCCTCCTCTCAGGATGGATTTGATACAACTAATTTCTTGTTCTTTTTGTAAAATTTATTTAGATTCATCGTCTCCCGAAAAGTCAGTTTGCTCTCCCCGTTGACGGAAATCTGTACCTGCTTTATCTGGCAGGCATCGATCAGAGAATTCACAATCGAATAAATGGGAATGCTCTCCTGTACTGCCAACGCTCCATCCACAAAAGTATCATCAAAATTCACATAACAGGTGTTTTCAGAGATTGTAATTCCCAAAAGGTTCGTTTTTTCCGGAAGAGTTGGGCACACTCCATCTTCTCTCGGCCCTTTTAGCAATTGCTCCATCACGACCCTCTCCAGAGGAAGATTGCTGCTGTAATAGACACTTCTATTCTCCGGAATCAGCTTATCCCCTTCTTTGTTGGTGAAATACAGCGTCAGCGTGGTGTATTGATAATTGTTAATGTCCGTACCAGCATGTTCCACAAATGTATTTACATTCATGGCTCCTATTGGATCTCCTTTGGAGTCCACCAGTGCCTCCCCATCTACTGTAAATTCTACCTCCTGGATTCCAGGAATCTGAAGCAAAGTCTTCACAATCCCTGCTCTAGCCAGAATTTCTCTGACAGTCTTCATCTTCCGGTACCCTTTGTTGAAGTCGATGACAACCGTCTCTTTGCGAATCGCATAGGAATTAATGTTCACATCTTTGGGCAGCAGGGCCTGCATATTTTCCTTTGGTTTTTCGTTATCCAAAAGGTCTAGAAGTTTTTCCACAGTTGCCTCCGTGTTTTTGCCCTCTGCTTCCACTGAATCCTTTTCCAGTCCCGTCTCGTCCATATTCATGTAATACACAGAATAAGTCCCCTCTTCCGCCTTATCCTCTTTCGCTTCCTCCGTCCCCAGTACCTCCGGCATTTTGCATCCACCAAGGATACAAAGGCACAGGAGAACTGACAACAACAGATATCCTCTTATCTTCATTCCGGTACCTCCTATGGTATATAAGACAAAGGAATTCTGACAGAAAAGGTAGTTCCTTCGTCCTCCTTGCTGAATACTTTTATGACACCATGGTGCATTAAAACCGCACTCTTTGTGATAGCCAAGCCTAGACCAGTACCTCCGATTTCCCTAGAGTGGGACTTGTCCACCCGATAGAACCTCTCGAAAATCCGCTCAATGCTCTCCTCAGGAATTCCCATTCCTGAATCGGCCACAGTCACATAGAAATACTTGTAATCTGCGTCCAGGGAAACTCTCACCCATCCGTCATCCACATTATACTTAATGCCATTCTCCACTAAATTGCTGATGGCCAAAGTGAATTTGACCTCATCCACGTCTGCATCCACAGGACGAAAACTGTCCAAAATCAAGTCGATATTCCGCTTGTCCGCTATCGGCCTTAACCGTTTCAAAATGGCCTCCAAAAGCTCATTGATATTCAAATGTTCCACTGTCAAATCTGAGGCTTTCTTATCCAGTTTTACCAGAGACAACAGATCTGTGATGATTTTATTCTCCCTGTCTATCTCTACTGTGATATCCTGAAGAAACTCCTGATACAGTTCCTCCGGCACATTTTTCTGCCCCACCAATGAATCTGCCAGTACTTTCATGGAAGTCATAGGTGTCTTCAATTCATGGGACACATTGGATACAAACTCCTGCCTCGACTCATCCAGCACTTTCATCCGGCTCAGCATTTTATTAAATGCTTCCGTAATCAGTTCTGTCTCTGTGTAGTCTGGTACTGAAATCTCATCTTTTTGATACCCGTCTGTCAAATCCTCGATGGCTTTTGTCACCCTCGCAAAAGGCTTCACAAGGAGACTGGACAATACATAGCCTAAGACAATTACCAGCACAGCGATAATCCCCAGTATCAGAATCTCTCTCTGTTCTAAGAGTTCAATGTTGGAAGCAATCTCGTTCGTAGATACGTTCACATAGATAACCCCGTAGATTTTGCTAGCATCCTCCCCCTGAATTGGAAAAGCCATCTCGATAAACTGACTCTTCTCATTATATTGGGTACTCACCTCTCCCCGGTAACACTTAATCACATCCTCCGAGATCAGCGTTTTTCCTTCATCTAGGTTATAAGTATCCTTTATAACCCGAAAATCCAAATCCACAACCATCACCCGACCGCTGTAGACACTAGAAAACATCTCCAACTTACTGTTTATGGACACGGAACTTTGATCGCTCATATATCCCTCGTTAATCAGCATATTCGAGATAATATCACACTGGTTCTTAACATTGCTGATTCTGACAGATACAGCTCTCTCCTCATAAGTTCCTATGATACTTGCCGCCACGATCACACTAGGCACAATCCCCAAAATGAACAGGATAAACATAATCCGGAACCGGAGACTTTTGAAGAACTTTGATTTCTTTTGCGTTTTTTTCATTGAATTCTCCTTTTGCCGGGCTTATCGCACAAGAACAGGAGAATCCTGATTTCTCAGAACTCTCCTGCCCTCACTTTTTCTAAGCCTGAAAATAGTATCCGACTCCCCACTTAGTATGCACGTATTTCGGCTCGCTGGGATTGGACTCAATTTTTTCCCGAAGCCTCCGAATATGTACATCCACGGTTCTCACATCGCCAGGATACTCATAACCCCAGACAATATTTAACAGATTTTCTCTGCTGTAGACCTTATTGGGATTAAATACCAGCAGTTCCAAGACATCAAATTCTTTTGCTGTCAGGTTAATCTCCTTATCTCCGATAAAGACTCTGCGGCTCTCACAATCCATTTTCAGTTCTCCCACCTGAACAGTCTTTGCCTTCTCCTGGGTCTTTGCCTCCAGATGTGCCCGGCGCATAATTGCCTTAATCCTTGCTTTTACTTCCAATATGTTAAAAGGCTTGGTAATGTAGTCGTCTGCTCCGTATTCCAGACCTAAGATCTTGTCCATGTCTTCTCCCTTAGCAGTCAACATCACAATAGGCACATCTGAAAATTCCCGAATCTGCTGACACACTTCCAGACCATCCATCTTTGGAAGCATAAGATCCAGCAGAATAATATCGTATTTATTTGCCTTCGCCAACTCCAAAGCTTCCTCTCCGTCGTAGGCACAGTCCACATCCATATCATCTTGCTCCAAGCTGAAGCGGATACCTTTGACAATCAATTTTTCATCATCTACTACCAACACCTTTTTGCTCATGGGTTTTCTCCTATTCTATTACAATCTCATCTTTGATACGACTAAAAATACCATCACCGATGCCGCTGACTTCCTTAATCTGCTCCACACTCTGGAACAAACCGTTTTCTTCTCTGTATGTAAGAATTGCCTGTGCACGGCTCTCGCCAATTCCATTTAAAGTCATCAGTGTCTGTGCATCAGCGGTATTTATATTTACTTTTCCATCTGATTCCCCTGGTTGTTCAGAGCCGGCGCTTTCTGTCTGACCCACTAGCTCCGGCTGACTTTGAAGCTCCTCCTGAGTCAACACACGGATTTGCTGGCCGTCTGTCAGTACTTGAGCCTGGTTCAACACCCCCAGAGCCGCTTCAGGTGTGTAACCACCGGCCATCTCCACAGCTTCGTACAGACGGCTACCTTCCTCTAAAAAATAAACCCCCGGATTCGCCACCGCCCCGCATAAGTCCACACAGATCTGTATGTTTTGGACAATTCCTGACTCATCCTGGGATTTGCTCTCACTTTCCTCCTCAGCCTCTTCTTGTTCACTTTCTGCCGCCACGTTCTCCTCTGTCAGCAAAAATTCCTCCTCGCTTTCTCCACAGCCTGAAAACACAGTTAGACACACGAACAAGTAAAGCAGATAACTGAATAGACTTTTCTTACTTCTCATTTCTGTCACTCCTTTACATTTTATCAATGTAAAGTCCCCGACAGTATACATAACCACTTTTATTTTATCGAATTTGCACTTCAATTACAAGTACAAAGTCAAACTCCTGCCATTTTTTGGTAACTACTTAGCCATAAATGAGGATTTAGCCGCGTATGCAGCGATATAAGCCGCAGCAACTAATCCGAGCTGTTATGGCTGATAGCTACATTTTTGTATCAGTTCGGCCATTCAGTATACGGGAAGTATAAAAACATACTCGTATGTTTTCGCGAGCGGACATCTTTATGAGTTGAGTACGCAGTATTTTATTCCCACTTAAAAATCACAATTCCCACAATCGCGATAGCCATTCCTAATACCTTTCTCCACTCAAAAGGCTCTTTATCCACACCAAACATCCCAAACAGCTCGATTAAATAGGCAACTGCCAACTGAGAAATCACAATCAACATCGCCGCCTTTGCCGGCCCTAACTGACTCATGCTCTGAATCACCGTCACAGTGATAAAAGCTCCTATGACACCACCCAACAGCGTATATTTGTTGTCCACCTGCATCAGTGCACCTACACTTTGTCTACCATTGTACAGCCACGCCACCACACAAACTAAAAAAGCTGATAATTGCACCCATCCTGTAGATACCCAAAGGCTGGTCTGTTTTGTCACTTCTGTGTTAAAAACTCCTTGAATACTCATCAGTGCTCCCGAAAGCAATGCTATTAGAATTCCCATTCTCAGATCTCCTCTATACTCTGTGAAATTTCCAGAAAACCCTTTCTTCTAGCATATACACTTTCTTGCAATTTTATTCAAGCTCCATCAGGCATCCCCGGTAAGTCTGAGAATATCTCTGATCTCATCAATGTCCATATCCAAGAGAATGGAAAGCTCCTCTACACTGAATTTCTTCTCTTCGTTCTCTTCTGTCAGTTCTCTCACTGCCGCCTCTAATTTGCGGACTTTTTCCACCAGTATATCGTCTTCGAATTTCTGTCGTTCACTTTGACTCACCATACCGCAGATTCCCGACTCTATTCGCCTTCTCAGCCATTCTCCCGGTTCCCCGTCAGGCCTCCACTGATTCAGAGCTGACATCAACGCTACATTTCCTTCCTGAATCATATCTCCCAGATAGCCTTCTTCCGTGTGGAGGCGCTTAGCGATCTCCACGACTTCTGGCAGAAACAGTTGAGCCAGTCTGGACTGCGCCTGGGTTTTCCCTGCACTCATAGCCTGATATAATTTTTCTAACTCTCGAGTTTCCGGGGGCGCCACCCATTGCAAACTTTCCTCATAGTCTTTTAAATATCTCTGTTCGTCCATAGAAAGCGGGGCCATCTTCACTTGCACAGCCGCCGGACACTCCTCTGCCTGAATTTCTCCTGAACTGGCAGTCTGAGCCTTTAGATATGCCTCAATTTTATCTATCTGAGACTCCTCAAGCTCCTCCCCTTGAAAGAATTGCTGAATTTTCTCACGGCTAAATTCCCTTTTCTCCGCTTTTGCGGCAAAAGTGATCTCCCGTAGCTTTTCCTGAAACACTTTCACATCCATCATCTTATCTTCACCTGTCTTTCTTTTTCTATCAATCTCTTATCCCTGATAAATCAAAAGAGAACCCCGCACACAACGAAGTTCCCCCTCTGCTCATTGAACTATATTTCCCACAATCAGGTAGGACACCACATACATGATAACCGTCGCCAGCGCAACACCGCATAAAATCGCCAGCGAAGATTTTTTGATATCAATTTCCAACAGGGAAGCAATCAGCGCCCCCGTCCATGCCCCTGTACCCGGCAAAGGAATTCCCACAAAAAGCATCAGCCCCCAGAATTCATACTTTTTAATTCGATCGCTTTTTCCCAACGCTCTCTTTTCCAGCTTTTCCACCAATCCGCGGAACAACTCGATCTTTTTCATCCATTTGAATATCTGTCTGATAAAAAGAAGTATAAAGGGAATCGGCAACACATTACCGATCACGCAGATGGGAATCGCCTGCAGCTCAGGAATCTTCAAAAGACTTGCTGCCAGCAGTCCCCCTCTTACCTCCAGAATTGGCATCAGAGAGATAATAAAAATAACCGCATATTCAGAAATATAAGGGGATAAAGTTGCCGTAAACCATTGTACCAGTGATTCCATAAATTTCCTCCACTATTTCTTTATATATTTTTTCAAAAATTCAACCAAAATCTCCATCTCCTGAGGAGTTCCAATGGTAATTCTCAGATATTGGTTAATCCTTGGTTTATCAAAATATCGCACGTAAATATGTTCCCGCCTCAAAGCTTCAAACAGCTCTTTCGCTTCATACCGAGGGTGGGTCGCAAAGATAAAGTTTGCCTTTGAGTCTGCAAACTCAAATCCCAGCTTTTTCAGCTCTTGTTTCGTCCACTCTCGGGTCTGCTGAATCTTTTGCACAGTCTCTTCAAAATACTTCCTGTCTCTCACCGCGGCTGCCCCTAAGGCCAGGGAAGTACGATTCATCGTATAGGAATTAAAGGAATATTTCACATCGTTCAGGTACTTGATTAATGCTTCGCTTCCAAAAGCATATCCAATCCTCATTCCCGCCATAGAACGAGATTTAGAAAATGTCTGAACCACCAGCAGGTTATCGTACTTTTCCACCAAAGGCAACGCCGACCGAGCTCCAAAGTCCACGTAGGCTTCATCCACGATCACCACCACATCCTGGTTTTTCCTGACGATTTCCTCTATGTTCTCAAGAGAAAGCTCTACGCCCGTGGGAGCGTTTGGATTTGGAAATACGATTCCGCCATTTCTCTGTAAATAGTCATTTTTCTCGATCTCCAACCGTTCATTCAGCTTCGGACAGCGATAAGGAATTTTAAATAGTTCTGCCCAAACATCATAAAACGAATAGGTGATATCTGGAAACAAAATCGGCCATTCCGAATTGAAAAATGCCTGAAAAGCCATGGCCAAGACATCATCTGATCCGACCCCCACAAACACCTGCTCTTTTTTCATGCCGTACTCTTCTGCAATTGCCTTCACCAGCATATCAGCCGTCGGGTCTGGATACAGACGCATGGCCGACAAGTTCAGCTTCCTCCATGCCTCCTCCACCTTTGGAGACGGCGGATATGGATTCTCATTGGTATTCAGCTTAATCATATTCGGCTCGTTTGGCTGCTCTCCGGGGGTATACGGAACAACTTCTCTTACGTTCTTTTCCCATGCTTTCATCTCGATACTCCTCTAAAATATGTAACAGTTCAGTCAGCGCCATTCGTAAAACCGCACTGTGTGCTTATCGTGGCTAATGCAACCTTTTACTCATGAAATGGCGCTCAGCTCATACAGATGTCCGCTCGCAAAAACATACAAGTATGTTTTTTTGCTCCCTGTACACTGTATGGCCGAACTGTTACTAAAATACTATGCCATGTTATAGTTGCTATTGTAAATAGATTCGTTTCGTTTGTCAAAGGGTATTTCCAAATTGCGGCGTATACACCCATAATAAAAAAGAATCCTGCTTGCAGGATTCCCCGTCTGCTTATATGAAAAAGGCTGCCGTACCTTCCGATACGACAGCCCCAGTTAAAATGCAAAAAACAATTCCCATATTTACCGTGATGCCACGGACAGCTCATCGCGCAAAATCTTAAAGACCAGCCTGCTCAAGAAGAGCTGGAATCTTAGACTCCCATCCCAGAGCCATGATGTGTACACCCTGACAATATGGTTTACACTCTTTGATAATACGCGCTGCAATCTCCACGCCTGTGATGCCTGCCTTGGTTTTTTCTTTATCCTTCTTAAGCTCATCCAGCATCTCCTGAGGAACATGGATACCAGCTACGTTATCGTTCATGAATTTCGCCATTCCTGCTGATTTTGGAATTACAATTCCCAACTGAACCGGTTTTCCAAACTGTTTTGCTTTCTCCATGAATTTGATAAATTTCTCTGGCTCATAGACTGCCTGAGTCTGGAAATAATCTGCACCGGCACGAACCTTGCGCTCCATTTTCGCAAGCTGCGCATCAACAGAATCGCTGCAAGGAGACACAACTGCTCCCTTCGCGAACTTCGGTGGCTCTCCTACCAGCTTATTTCCACCCAGATCTTCGCCTTCTTCCAGTTTTCTCACCGTGTGCAGCAAAGAAACAGAATCCAAGTCAAACACAGGTTTTGCCTGAGGATGGTCTCCCATCTTCGTATGATCGCCTGTCAAAAGCAACAGGTTCTCAATTCCCAGCATAGCTGCGCTCAGAAGATCTGACTGCAACGCAATACGGTTCCTGTCACGACAGGTCATCTGGAAAATCGGTGTCAGCCCCTCGTCTTTCAGAGCTTTACAGACAGCCAGAGAGCCAAGACGCATAACGGAGGACTGATTATCTGTCACGTTTACCGCCGTGATACCGCTCAGATAAGTTTTCGCTTCTTCCAGCAAATGTTCAATATGTATTCCTTTTGGCGGACCTACTTCCGCAGAAACTACAAATTCACCACGTTCAAACAACTCAGTAATTTTCATTATACATTGCTCCTAATCCTTAAAAATTTCAACGGTTTCTCTATTTAGACACTTCATCATCTGTCGCAAAATTGCGCACCTGGGTCGGACATTTCAGCACATCCAGACGTCCAATCTGCGCAAGACGCCTGTAGATACGCTCCCAACCACATTCCATATTGCCGTCCACTTCGCACTTACCATCCTTAGAACCGCCGCACTGTCCATTTACCAGGCTCTTGGAACAGGCAGTAATCGGGCAGATTCCACCAGTCAGGTTCAAGTAGCACTCTCCGCACTGATCGCAGTCGTACTCCAGAGGGGTTACTCCCTGGAAGCCAGGCAGCGGGAAGGTATCGCAGGCAGCGTATACCGTCTTCTCCTCAAGATACTCGGCAATTGTCTGCACTCCAACACCGCAGGAAAGTACCAGCACCGCGTCTGCCGCCTCAATCTCTCCCATGTGTTGTTGGAGGCGTAATTTCATATTCTCAGGATTACATATGTAATCTGTCGTGATAACTCCAGTCAAATTCCCGTCAGCAGCCAGTTCCTTCTGTAACTCTACGGCCTCTTTTTCCGGGAAATGAACTTCTTTGCATCCATGGCAGTTAATGATAAAAACTTTCTTTCCATCCACCAGTGATGCGATAGTTTCCTTTGATTTTAATTGAGTAATTAACATATCACTTCATCTCCCTTACCGCACTTTTTCCGGCTTTAATCTTGCTAACCAATGGAATCTTAGAAGAACAGATGTATTCGCAGCATCTGCACTCAATACAATCCATAACATTTTTATCTTTCATACCCTGCCAATTCTGCTCGTCCGCATATTTCGCGAAATACAGCGGTGAAAGCTCCATAGGACAGACATCAACGCAGCGCCCACACTTAATACACTCTAAAGTCTCTGTGTGGTCTGTCTCAATGGCAATGATTCCGTTGGAACCTTTCATAATCGGCACATTTACGTTTGGCAGATCGAATCCCATCATTGGCCCGCCGGCTTTGATTGTGATATCTTCGCCGATTACACCGCCGCAGTAATCAATCAGCTCTTTTACGTTTGTTCCGATCTTCACGATGTAATTTCCTGGCTTTTTAATCCTCTCACCAGTCACTGTCACAACTCGCTCAATCAGCGGCATTCCTGTTTTAATCGCGTCGGCAATTGCTTTTGTGGTACTGATGTTGCTGACCACACAACCCACATCTGCCGGAAGTCCGCCGCGCGGCACCTGTCTTCCCATCACGCGCTTAATCAGCATCTTCTCAGCGCCCTGAGGATATTTGGTTTTAGCCACTACGACATCTATATCACTGATGTCAGCAGTCTTGGCCTGGAGCAGCTCGATGGCATCCGGCTTGTTGTCCTCGATCACAATGAGACCTTTCTCAGCTCCCACTGTCTTGATGATCGCCTTTAAGCCATAGATCACATCGTCTGCGAATTCCAGAAGTACTCTGTGGTCCGCTGTCAAAAGCGGTTCACACTCACAGCCGTTCAGCAGAATCGTATCCACCGGTTTTGCAGGTTTTAACTTCACAGATGTCGGGAAGCCTGCGCCGCCCATACCTACAATTCCTGCCTCACGGACAATATCAACGATTTCATCTGGTGTCAGACTATCGAGATCTTTATTCGGTTTTACTGATTCGTGCAGAGTATTTTTTCCATCCGACTGAATAACTACAGACATACACTCGCCCCTTGTGGCATGCGGACGAGACTCAATCGCAACTACGGTTCCGCTGACGCTGGAATGAACTGGGCTGCTGATAAAGCCAGCTGCCTCGCCAATCATCTGTCCCACCTTGACAGTGTCCCCCACCTGTACGACAGGATTTGCAGGAGCGCCTGCGTGCTGTGATAGCGGAATCACCACTGTCTTCGGCTCAGGAAATTTCTCCAGTGCCAGATGCTCGCTCAACTCTTTACGTTCTGAAGGATGAACACCGCCGTAGTAACCGTCAAGCCTGTTTTCACGGATTGATTTTACATAATCCTGAACAGCCTTGAAGTTCACCTTGGAGTAATCCCGCAGCTGTACGGGCTGATCTAAGAACTCCTGAAGACGTCCTTGTTTTTCCAGTCTTCTGTATATTTTCTCCCATGCACAGTCTTTGTCGCCGTCCACTTCACATTTTCCGTTCTTTGCACCACCGCACTGTCCATTAACTAAGCTCTTGGAACAGTCGACGATAGGACAGACTCCGCCAGTGATATTCAGATAACACTGCGCACATGCATCACAGCTTTTTTTCGTCAGCGCCATGCCGTGATGTCCCGTATAATTCAATGAATTGCTGGCCGCATATACGGGTTTTCCCGCTAAATCTGCAACAGTCTGAATTCCCAGACCACAGGAGATCACAAAAACATTCTCCGCGTTTTCCGGTATCATGTCCTGTAATTTCTTCTCTGTCTGGATTTTGTTGCACAAAAAGTCCACCTTTGCAGTTCCTACAATAGTTTTTCCCTGCTCGGTGACAATCTTCTCAAACTCCCCACAATCTGGTTCGTCAATGGTTTCAAATTCCTTGAAGCACTTGTTACAAGCAACGATGAACAGATGATCCTTTTCGGCCAGTAATGATACCAGCTCATCGTTCTCTTTCAACTTATACTTAGTATAGTTCTCCAATTGCCCACCTTCCTTATCAATTGATTCGCAAACCTTGTTTTTTTACCTGCCTCTGCCATTCTTCCACCTCTGCACATTGAAAAAAACGGCCCAAAACAGATAACTTAGCTCTGCACCTAATACATATTAAATATAACATATATTAGCTATATTATCTAGTCTAATCGTATATTTGCACTCAAAAATATACATTATGCGCAAAAAATCCCTTCCTTTTTTTGGCATCTTTCAGACCGGCAGGCTGTTTCTGAGGCATAAAGCACCATACCCCACAAAAGAATTGGGATATTCTGTGAATTCTGGCAGCGGGACCGCCCCTCTTTGCAGATAGGCCTTAAGCTTTTCCCCATACAGATACGGGTCATTCTCCTTGACAATCCCCCATTCCATCAAAAGAGCTGCACTACCTGCCACAAAAGGTGTCGCAAACGAAGTCCCCGTCACACTTCCGTAGCCATTTCCCGGTCTAGCTGCCAGGATATCCACCCCTGGCGCAACCAAATCCGGCTTCTGGTTCCATCTCATACCCTCAAGCCCCCTCCCTGAAAAATCAGAATATGTCAGGTAACGGGAATCGTAAGCTCCCACAGAAATCACTTTTCTCGCCGTAGATGGAATTGTCAAGGTAAACTCCGGCGTAGGCATATAAAAACCCGTGCCAGAATTCAGAACATTTCCTCCCGGCAGCCACAAGTTAAATTTCCCTTGATTTGCACTTCTGTTTCTCAGCCGTATTTTCCAGATTCCAGTGTCGATGTAGGAAGACTTGGGAATAAAGTCCATATAGATCTCCTGGGCCAGCAGATAGGGACTGGGCTCACCATAATAGATTAAAAGCTCTGTCTGTCCCAATATATGCCTTTGAGTCCCTAAGTTCTCATAGAGAGGCCCCACCTGCTGCCCTGAAGGATGAATCAAGTAAATATCCATGTCTTGAACATAAGATTTCCAGAGCTGAATATTCAATGCACTCTCATACTCACCAACTGCCACCTCAATCTCCATCTGCTGTCCGCGGGCCAGAGTTCCCGCTGTATGAAGGGGCTGATTTCCATTGTTGCCAGCTCCTACACAGACAGAGCAACGCCCCATATCAGCCACCTGGTCCAGATACGTCTCCAAAAGAGAATTTCCCTGGTGAGAACCGTAATTATTTCCAAAACTCAAATTAATCACGATAGGCCTGCGCAAAGCCAGCGACTGGCGCAAAAGATAATCCACTCCCTGCATCAGCTCCGTCGTTTTCGGAAATGAATTTTCCCTAGGCGTTCCCAGTTTCACAACCATTAATTCGCTGTCATAAGCCACTCCTCGGTTGACTCCATCTGATGCTCTTCCATTTCCCGCAGCAATTCCCAAAACCGATGTTCCGTGACCGCTTAGGTCTCTGCTCGCCACCACTTGATACCCCTCCTGAGGCGGCAGGCGCAGTGCCTCGTCGATCTGCGCCTTTGTGTATTCCGTTCCAATCCGATAGCCTTCCGGCGCATTTCCCTGTACCGTCTGGTCCCAGAGTCTCAATATCCGGGTACTTCCATCCTCATTGCAGAAATCCGGGTGCCTGTAGTCTACACCTGAATCCACAATTCCCACTAACACCCCTCTTCCTGTCAATTGATACGGTTCTCTTTGTACCTGAGGTATACAGGACACTTCCCTGCCCTGAAAAGCTGCAAAAAACAACCTCTTCGGCTTTTCTATGTACTCCACCTCAGGTCTTTGGGATAAGCTCATGATCTCCTCCTCCGGCAAAGTCACCACCGCATATCCATTCAGTAACTCCACCACCTCGACAGTATCGCTCTCCAATTCTTTGATATTTCCTGTGTACTTGACAACCACATCCCACAGATGACTCTCAGAATTGTATCCCACGTTCAGATTCAGGGATTTTTCCCTTTCCTCAGTGGTAGAATCCAAAGCTAAATCCAACAGATTATCCACTTTTTGGCTATTCACTATATCCACACCTGATCTTCTTTTTTACAATATATGTCCCCTCTGCCCACAAGATTAAAATGTTTCAAAGCTTTATATATTCCGTCCAGATTGATCGTAAATTGCCCTGTAGCGATAGACAGCTTCCTCCTATTCCTGAGTTTCTCCAACGTATACTATGTGAATCTTGCCATACTATGAAACTTCAGACTCGACAAGTTTCCGTCAATGTCGAAAAAGCCGTTTTGTTGTCGTCGCTTTCTTCCTTTTTCTGATAAAACTGGAATTTTGTTATTTTGTTTATTTTTGGTATACAGTATATTTTTGAAAAAACAAGTTAAACATTGACTTTCACTTTTTTCTTTGACTTCCGAAATACAATAATGGAAGTAATTACATCAGCACAAAAAACAAATTGAAGAATTCCGTAAAAGAAAGTTTCTCTTGCTGATATAGCCTTATTATCGCAACTGCGTATAACGGCAGATATACCAATTAAGCCACTTAAAACAATAGCCATCGCATCTAAAACCATCAGAATAACGGAAATTGCAAATGTAAAAATTGTAAGCATACAGACAGTTCCAAAGATAAAAGTAAAAAGATATGCTGGAATCGAAATCGTTTTAATCAACATATTTACTCGACACAATTCAACAAAATCCCATTTTCTCATCAAACTGACAGCACAAGTCGAAACTGCACAAATGAGAGCCACAAGCCAAATGATAAGCAATATAAACAGACAGAAATAAATATTGTTTTGAAAAATATTTTCCATTAGAAAACCGCTAAAAATACCGTACAGTACAAATGCAACAGCATACGGAAACAGCACTATACTTAACGCTGGCACAAACTTTTTCATTAAATTTGCCTCTTTCTTACATACAAATTCTCTTTTTTCTTGGCTGGTTTTTATGGGTGCTTATTTAGTTTTACTGTTTATTTCTTAACTTATATTCTAAGGGAACCTGTTCTTTTTCCATTCTTTTTATAAAATTGCTGTAATGGTCTGTCATACCGTCAACAAAAAAAGCCTTTCTCCTTCTTCCTTTTACATATACATTCGCGCCACCGAGTTTCAATTCGCAATGTGATATACTGGATATTTTCCAATGCCATTTAAAAATCCAAAAATGTACAACAGTTATATCATCATGATCAACGATGATATCCCAAAAACCTTTTATTGGTGCAAGCATCATGATAAACACCACAAAAAAGAAAGCGCCAAAAACAACTGTACCCCAAATATTCCAGTCTTCCCAAAACTCTGGATTATTTATCGTACAAATAATCAAAAGAACCACTACAACTGCTGCACAAAACGTGCCCAAATAAGCAATATCTAGTATTGTCCGTATCGTAAATCTCTTTAGAGAGCGAGTTTGTTTATGACTTCTTTTTCTCATCAGATCCAGCACAAATAAAACAAAATATGCTATGATTACCCCGACTATATATTTTATATCCATATTTTGTCCCCCAAATTCCGGTTTAAAAATTTTTCTGGTCTATAGAATCTATCAATTCCTGTACTTCAATAAAAAACCTTGACAAATGAAAACCGTCTGCTACAGCATGATGAATATTCATGGATAAAGGCATAAGATATTTTTCTTGTTCTACTTCATATTTCCCCCAGGTAATAACTGGAGCAAGAAAATCGCCTTCATCAAACACATGAACGTCAAAATGTCTATATTTTATCCACGGAAGACAAGAAACATCAAAAAAGTTTCGCGGCTGATTTTCGACAAAGGCACGTCTGAACTTGTTTTGTTCTTTATCAGCCATAAAACGATTGTGAAATTCAAATATGTCGTCAGAAAATACGGTAACAAGTTTTGTGAAATTCTCATCTTCCTTATGAAAATCAGCATAAGACGGGGAAATAAAATCCCATTTAATCAAATTTCTGTCGTTATCCCAACTATACTTAAACTCATCATGTGCATTAACAACTTTTGAAACTATCCATATCATAGAGGGATAAAATTTCAAATGGTTGTTTTTAATAAATGTAATTAGATTGGTTACATCAATATCAACTGTCAGGCTCATAACAATTCTCATATTGTCCATGTAACTTTTAAATAAATTTCCTCTGCTCCACTCGTTTATATTTACCTGTGTATAATTTTCTTTCATTGATCTATTCTCCTTTGCATTTAAAAAATTCTTTCATCAATGCAAAGCTCATTGGATAGCATATCTCCATACAAGTCCATTCCATTAAGCCTTGCATGGAGTTTTTCCAAGTCCTAATTTCACAATATCACCTCTTTTTGATACCTATCTATTTCCCAGTTCTATAAAACAAGGATTTGTCTATAGCTTATATCTGCACAACATTTACTGTATTTCCGTGTTGCTGAATAAGTTTCATTAAGTCTTCTGTTTTAAGAAAAACTGTTGCAGTATTGTCATTTGGGTGGACACCTATTAAACCCAAACCATTCATAAAGTCATTATCTAAAAATAATGTCACCCTACACTCAGAATCATTCAACAACCCTAGAGGTGTTACTGATCCAGGTATCAATCCCAAAATATCCATTAAGTCATCTGCCGATGCAAAAGATAATGCTCTTGTGTTATTGTTTTTACGAAACTCTTTCAAATCTACTCGTTTATCACCTTTGACTGTAATAAGATAATAATTTCTTTTCTTATCATCACGAACAAAGAGATTTTTTGCATCATATTCGGGATAAGGTATTTCAAGACTAGAAAGTTCAGCCATGTTATAAACAGCTTCGTGTTCCGTTATCTCGTGCCAAACATTTTCTTGTTTCAAATAATCGTATATTTGCTGCTTATTCATCCATCCATCACTCCTACAACTTCTCATTTGCTTACTGTATATAATATCATAGAACTGCAATGCCGTCGTCTCTTTTCTACCATTGAAAAGTAAACGGATCTGTAATTTTCTCCAACACTAAAAAAGATGCTGCAAATCCATCTAATTCCAATGATTTTGCAGCATCCTCACTTCACCAAACGAAATCAAAAAATACCAGAAGCTCAATAATTCAAAAATTCAAAAGGGTCTTTGGTCTCGTCGAGAAAATGCATAAGCATGTAGGCACACATGATGGCCACCTTTTCTTCCCGCAGAATTCTTCGGACCTCCTGCCGGTCAGCCAAAACCACTTCGATCTCCTCAGAATCCTCCTGTTCATCCTTTCTCACGGTACCACTAGCATAACCGTAGACTGTAGCACAGGTCTCGTCCGTCATCCCAATCGTCGTAAAGTAGGGTTTCTCATATCCCTCCTCCACCGGCACCAGCTCCAAAGTCAAACCGGTCTCCTCCCTGAGCTCACGGACAGCAGTCGCATGAAAATCTTCTCCTTCCTCCACAAGCCCTGCAGGAAATTCATAGATATAATCGTCAATGGTATACCGATACTGCCGTACCAGAACCACCCGGTCCCGGCGCTCTCCGTACAAACTATAGATGATTACACCGTCTGCCATATTCTCATGAGTTTTCAATTTCAGTTTTTCCACATTTTTCGCTCTGGAAGCCACATTATATACCACAGGCGTCTCATGAATACTGGTGGCATGGAGCTGATACAGATTCAGATAAGACAGATCTGTCAGCTTTCTCACATCATGTATAATCCCCATTTTAGTCTCAATCTCCTCTTAAAATCACTCGTACCCGTTTATAGATCAGCAATACAATCACTGACACAATCACATACTTAAACAGATTAAACGGAACCAGAATCAATGCCGCAAAGGTTAGCAAATTGTTCACGGAACCATGAACGGCATTCCCCATCTCGATAAACGCGCTGACTGGCATTCCAAAAGCCTTGCCATAGGCTGGCAACAGAAAAAAAGCGTTGATAAAACAAGCCATAAATGTGGTGAGCACTGTTCCAACACTCATCCCTACCAGTGCATGTACACGGGTCTTTTTATTGTGGTAACGGTAAATTAACCCTGCTGGCACTGCAAATGCACAGCCAAAAATAAAGTTTGCCAGTTCTCCCACTCCAGCCGTCATCGTCCCGTGTAGAACAAAATGTAGTAAAACTTTGATTAGCTCAATGACTACCCCGGCCACAGGCCCCATCGCAAATGCTCCCAACAGTACGGGAACTTCAGAAAAATCCATTTGGTAAAATGGAGGTGCCAATATGGGAATTGGAAATTCAAAATTCATCAGGACTCCGGCCACAGCGCCGAGCATAGCCACCTGCACTAAGTTTCTTGTTTTGCTCCGATTCACCACTTTGGTGTTTCTGATTACTTGTTCACTCATACTTCTCTCTCCTTTTAAAATATTCTCACTAATAAAAGGAAATTCTCACTTAAAGAATAGAGTCAGCGACCGATGAAGTTTATGACACTCTCTGAATTTCCACGAGCTACCTTTTAATAGGAAGATTCTCATATCTCAATATAGTCTCTCTCTAAAACGTAAAAAACACCCAGAGGAAATTCTCAGGGCGTATCAATCACTTCATCTTCTTCATTCAACTTTCTTCTCTCATCCAGACTATACTGTCGGTTTTGGAATTCCCGTTAACAGACATTCAAATATCTGCTTAGAGTCACCAAATCAGCCAAAAGGCTCGCGGACTTTACCGCCGGTAGGGAATTCTCTCTATCAAGAGTCACCCTGCCCCGAAGAATTTTCTTTTATTTTGAAGTTATTATACCCCTTAATATACATGATTTCAAGAGTTTTCCTACTTTTAGTAGAAAAGATTAATCTACCCATTTCCTTTAATCAATATTTGAGGTAAAATTAAGATAGTCAAGAATTCTATCTACTTTTCTCTGAAAAAGTAGGACTTTGCTAAATAAATTATAAAATTTAGGAGGATTTTTATATATGAACGAAGATAAATATTTACTCAGCTCTGTGTCAAATGCTCTGCGTATACTAGACCTTTTAAGTGAAGAGGAACTTCTGGGGGTCGCAGAGATCAGTAAGAGATTAAAGCTTGGAAAAGCAAGTGCTTTTCGTCTGCTCTACACCTTGGAGTACAAGGGTTTTGTAATTAAAAATCACTCTGCGAAATATATGCTCGGAAGAAAATTTTGCTATTTTGGAGAAGTAGTATCGAACAGACAAAGCGATTTCTCCCTAGCCAAACCTGAACTTATCAACTTGAGAGACCAATTAAATGAAACTGTTCACCTTTCTATTTTACTTCCGGACTTAAATCTGACTTTCCTTGATAAAGTCAGTTCCTCACATTCACTACAGATGAATTCCAGAATTGGTTATCAAATGCCAGCATACTGTAGTGGTTCTGGAAAGGTTTTATTAGCAGATCTTTTAGAGACTGATAGAGAAAACGAATTAAAAAATATTGAACTTCAGAAAAAAACAGAGACGACAATCACAGATTACAGCACCCTTCTGAAAGAACTATATAAGATCAAAGAAACGGGCTATGGTATAGACAAAGAAGAATCTGAAGTTGGACTGACTTGTATCGCTGTCCCTATACTCACTTACAATGGCAAAGCCGTCGCAGCTATCAGCGTTTCCGGCGCCGCCCAAAGAATTGAACAAAATGAACTTTCCTATGTGTCAGCACTCAAAGATACTTCAAATAAAATTTCCAAGCTTCTCGGGTGTTGATTTGTCAAAACCAATAACACCCTGCAACCATCATGACCTGTTGCAGGGTGTTGTCCGATTCTCTCTATAAAATAATATCCCTAAAATTATTTTTTATTTCTTTACGAATGCCTTGTAAGCTCCCACGGTAATCAAAGGAAGAATAAATGAAACCACCATTCCAATGGCCATTGCAGTATATCCCTTGTCTACAAGTGCAATGATTCCAAAACGTGACATTAAGATTGCCCCCACTAAATAAGCCGTTGTGATCAATGTTCTGGTGCGAGCTTTCAACGGAGGTTTATCATTTTCTGCCAATTGTTTATCAATTCTCGATGTCATGGCATTCATTACTCCAACTGTAGTTGCCACTAAAGTCCAACCTGCGATAACTCCAAAAATTATTACAACAATTGGATGTACATTCATCATCATAATCAACCATGGAACTCCCGCCCCAAACACATTCTCATCAGGATAGTATGCCATCAATGCTAAATATGTCAAAACCCATGGAATAATAATGATAAAACCTGCTATAAAACCGGAAACCATTGCTTCTCTGCGATTTTTAAACTTTTCACAGGTAAAAAATGCCGTGGTCAATGGCTGTACATTAAACCCCACATACAAAATACCTACCCAAATTAATGAGAAAATCCCCAATTCTCCACTGACATAACTGGTATCTCCCTCCGCAAAAACCCGCGCTATATTATCGGTTCTGCCATAAATGGCCAAAATTGCAAACGTAATATATCCTATATACAATGCTACAGCCCCTGCTACGGCAAACTTCTCAATTAACTGTTGTCCAAAAAAGCTTAGCAGAGCTGAAATTACAATAATCACGAGAACTCCTACATAATATGGGAAATTCATTGTTTTTTGCAGAATATCTCCAGTAGCAGATGCCATTACTGACATAACTAAAAGGGACTGAATAAAAAAGATGATGTCATAAACATGTGCTAACGGGCCCGCATAAACCTTTAAATGACTGCGATAATCAAATACCTGAAATTTTCTCGCCACCTCAAAAGATATTACACACAGCGCTGAAAAAGTCAATGCAATTGTCAACCCCACAATCCACCCTTTATAGCCATATTGTCCCCCATATTGTACAATTTCACGTCCAGTGGCAAAACCGCCGCCAATCATAACTGACATAAGAACAAAACCAGGTGATAAATATCTGTCAACAAAACCTTTCATCTTTACGTTCCTCCTCTCGTAAAAGAGAACTCATCCGAGATAAATATCTCAGTCATTCACGAGCAATTCGTACATCTTATCCGCTGGGTCTAAAATAGGAATTCTTACCTTCTCATCCAACACTCTTCGTATATACGGAAAATGTGTACAACCTAAAATAAAAGCTTCCGCCCCGGCACTCTCAAAAAATTCAAACAAACTCATCAAATGAAATTTTTCAACTATTTGTTCTGGTAGCGTCTGAGCTTCTATTTCCACAACCATAGGCAGCAAGCTGGCTCCGACAACTGTGCAGGAAAGATTTGACTGCAAAATAGCTCGTTCAATTCCTGCTAAGCCTTGATTATTACCTGCCAACACAGAAAGCACTTGATACTGTTTCGCATAACAGGCATAGGCCATGAGCGGTGTTACGATCTTGATTCCTAGCTTCCTCGACAACATCTCCATGTCCACCGTCGAGCTCAGTGAATTACAATATATCATCATTGCATTCATGCCATCTGATTGAGCCGATTGAATTAGTCTTTGAATTCTGTTCGTCCGAACCTCCGAAGACTGCATTTGAAATTCTGTCTGCTCCCTCGCCGCTTTTGCAGCAGGATAAGCATAAGTTTCTATCCCTCTTACATTTAAAACTTCTACTCCCATCTGTGTATCAACTGGAGAACCTGCTATAACACCAACCTTCATCGCCAAAGCAAAACATCTCCTTTCCTCTACTGCAATTAAATGCAGATATCTACTTCGATAAATATACCGCCAGTGCCATCGACAATATTTTATTTCGTATCGAATCTGTCCTGGATGTCATAATAACTGGTGCCGATGCGCCTGCGATGGCGGATGCCATGTCTTTCTTTGCATAGTATGTAAGTGCTTTAATCAAGACATTTCCTGTCTGGATATTGGGAACCAACAAAATATCTGCCGAGCCAGCCACCGAACTTTTAATCTTCTTATGCCTGGCTGCCTCCGCTGAAACAGCATTATCCAATGCCAAAGGGCCGTCCAACACACAACCTTTAATCTGGCCCCTCTCATTCATCTTACACAGAGCTGCCGCATCCAAAGTATCCATCATTACTGGATTTATGACTTCCACCGCTCCTAAAAGCGCCACTTTTGGACATTCGTATCCCAACTTATGGGCCAACTCCACAGCATTTTCAATGATTTTTCTCTTAGCATCCAGGTCCGGCGCGATAGAAATTACACCATCTGTAATCATCTGTATCCCATCACCTTGTATACTATCAATAATTGAAATTTGACTGATTAACTTTCCTGTGTGAAGCCCTTCCTCCTTGTCCAAAACCGCCTTCATAAACTCCTTCGTGTACAGCAGCCCTTTCATAACTGCCTGCGCTTTCTGTTCTTTTACAAGACGAACCGCCAACTTTGCAGCTTTTTTCTCATCCGGTTCATGAATAATCTCTGCATCAGTGTCTATCCCTTCCTCCTGCTGAAGTTCACGGATCTCCTTCTCATCACCAATCAAGATAAAGTTCGCCAGTCCGTCAGTTTCTGCCTCCCGCACCACTTCCATAATTTCTCGGTCAGCGGCTGCTGCGACTGCCACTGTCCTTCTCTCCTCATTTTTCACATTCTTCAAGATGGCCTCTAAGCTATTCAGCACGTAATCACCTCCTCATACTCTCTCGCCTTTTCTGCCCCTGTCAGATACCGAAGAGAGCTCTCAGCCAACGCGACCATTTCATTCTCCCCCGGTACCAAATAGACAGGGGCCAGACAACCTGTACGTTTTTTAATCTCTTCTGTAAGACATTTAGAATGGGCCAAGCCACCTGTTAAAGCAATTGCATCTACCTTTCCCTCCAACACCGTATACATGCCTCCGATCTCTTTTGACACTTGGTAGGCCATTGCCTGAAAAACCATTTTCGCATAGGCGTCTCCGGACACAATTCTCTTTTCAATTTCCTCTCCATTATTGGTTCCCAAATAAGAGGTTAATCCTCCCTGTCCTTTGAAATACCGCGATGCCTCTTCCTCTGTATATTCCCCGCTGAAGCACAGATGTATAACTTCTTCCACAACAATCGTCCCAGTACGTTCTGGAGAAAATGGTCCTTCTCCATCCAGAGCATTGTTCATGTCAATCAATTTTCCTCTCCGGTGGGCTCCCACAGAGACTCCGCCGCCTAGGTGCACGACAATCATATTGGATTTCTCATAAGAAGTCCCCCTCATCTGTGCTACAATTCTGGCAGTCCTCTTTTGATTCAGTACATGGCCACTTGATATTCTGGGCAGCTCCTTCTTTCCTGAAAACCTGGCCAATTCACAGAATTCGTCCGCGATGGGAGGGTCCGCCGTCAATGCAGGGATGCGGAATTTTTTTCCCAACTCAAACGCAACTTCACAACCGACTCCTGTCGCATGTATTCCGTATCTTCCACTCTTGATATCCTCGAGCATCGCCTCGTTAATTCTGTAAATTCCTCCTGGCACAGGCCTACAGTTTCCACCCCTGGATGCAATAGCCTGAAACTGTTCCAGTTGAAATCCCTGTTCCTTTAGTGTCCTTACTACCGTTTCCTCACGAAATTCTTTCTGTTCTCCCACGGTCCGATATAAGGCCAATTCTTCAGGCAGATGTTTAACGGAGACTTTTAGCCGCTCCGCGGTATTCTCAAAGACAGAAATTTTCGTGGAAGTCGAACCAAAATTAATCACCAATATGAGATATGACACAGGTATCCCCTCCTTCCCTCAAAAATCTGTTCACCGCCGACTCATAAATTCTAATCTTCTCATCGTCTCACAATGGCTCTTCTCTACATACCTCTGAAACTCTTCCCTCTGCTCTGCTCCCAAATGTCGGAACCTCCCCTGAAGACAAAGATACTTCTCTACAGGTTTTAGCTCGTTAATCTTACTGTTCACATTTACCTCTCCATCTACATACTCATAGAGGACCCAGCAACCTGTCTGTTCCGCAAGCCTTGAAATCTCAATTGTCTTCTCCGGTGCACTTCTCCATCCCGTGGGACAGGGAGCATATACATGAAGGAAGGCTGGCCCCTGTGTCTGTCTCGCCTTTTTTACCTTACGCTTCAAGTCTGGAAGATTGTGAACCGCAGCGGTAGCCACATAGGGAATATTATGGGCAATAGCAATCTGTCCCAGATCTTTTCTCCCAGTTTTCTTTCCACCAGGGGTTGTAGTCGTACTTGCCATGTAAGGAGTAGAACTACTCCCTTGAATTCCTGTATTCATATATGCCTCATTGTCATAACACAGATACAAAATTCGATCTTGACGCTCAAAAGCTCCTGACAATGACTGTAGCCCAATATCTGCCGTAGCCCCATCTCCCGCAAAACACAGCACTGTCGTGTGAGTATTTCCCTTTGCATCCAAAGCTGTGCGTATTCCAGATGCGCTGGCAGCCGTATTCTCCAAATTCCCCTGATATCCTGGTATCTTTAGATTTGTCTCCGCTCCAAAACCGGAAAACAGTGCAGAACACCCCGGCGGAATTACTACAATCACATCCTCATCCAATGCCTCCATCACATTTCTCATTACGATTTCCAAACCGCAACCGGCACAAGCACTGACCCCTTTGGAAACCAGTCCTTCCGTCTCATGTCTAATCTCTAGCATATCTCGTCACCTGCCTTAATCTCATTGCATCCTCTTTCACATCAATCCACTCCGTATTGACGTTCCGTTTGCCTTCCTTAATCGCCAACAGTTCCAAGAACATTTTTTCCACCACCGAGGCCGGAACATCCCTGCCTCCTAGGCCACCTATGTAATGACGCACATCCACATCTGTTCGGGTCAATGCCGCTGCCACCTCACTCCACAGTGGTCCGCACTGATTTCCCAGACAGGAGCTGCGATCGAAGACTCCGATCACAGGAATATGAGCCAGAGCCTTCCTGATCTGCTCCCCAGGGAAAGGACGAAACATCGTTATCTTCAACAGTCCTACTTTCTCTCCCTTGTCACGCATCTTATTTACTACATGCTTGACTGTTCCACACATGGAACCTAGGGCCACCAAGGCTACCTGTGCATCCTCCAGCTTGTATTCCTCGATTTCACAAAGTTCATGTCCAAATTTCTCCCGATACTCCTTCATGACCTCTGAGATAACCTTCATAGCCTGGTCCATTCCTATCTTCTGCTGATATCTCATCTCCGTAAATTCCTCCGGTCCAGTCAGATCGCAGCAAAACATAGGGTCCTCTGTATCCAAATACATATTCTGGGGTACATAATCTCCGATAAAATCATCTACCTCTTCCTGAGACGGCAGCTCCAGCTTTTGCATAGAATGCGATAAAAAGAATCCGTCCAGGCATACCATAGCCGGCGTCAGTACTCTCTTGTCTTCCGACACTCTATATGCCACCATCATCAGGTCAAATACCTCTTGGACATTCTGACAATAGAATTGCATCCACCCCAAATCTTTGACTGTCATCGCATCACCATGTTCACACTGTAGCGTCCAAGGTGCCGCCAGTCCACGGTTTACCACAGGCATGACGACCGGCAGCCGCAGCCCTGAAGTCATAGACAATACCTCCGTCATCAATGCCAATCCCTGGGAAGCAGTCGCCGTCCCCGCCCTCACACCAGTAAGAGCTGCGGCCGTCACCGCTGACATAGCTGAGTGTTCCGATTCCACACGGATATATTTTGCGTCCAGTTCGCCGTCATCTACATATTCTGCCAGCTTCTCTGAGATAGATGACTGAGGCGTAATTGGATACAGTGCTATGACCTTCGGTCTGGCAAGACGCATAGCCTCCGCAGCTGCCCCATTTCCATCCAGCATCTTTTTTCTCATATCTGCTCCCCTCCTTCCGGTATCATAGAGATACATTGCTTCGGACATTCATTGGCACAAATCCCACAGCCCTTACAATAATTCCAATCAAAATAAACGCCTTCTTTTACAGTCTTATCCACCACAATAATTCCTGCTGGACAGTATCGCGCACAAGTTCCGCACTTTACACAAATGTCAAAATTCACAGCCGGACGTTCTAATCTCCAGGAACCAGTATTAGCACTGGTAAAAGTCGCCGCGACCGGCCCTAGAAGATTACATTTTTCTTGTTCTCTCAAAAGTTTCTCTCGCTGCTTCTGCATTTTTCACACCCGCCTTCTCTCCAAATGTCTCCATGATAGCCTTATCCACAGATTCGATTCCTGCCACTCCAATCGCTGCCACCGCTCCTAGCATGGAACAATTTGGAATAGCCCTATGAATATGTCGGTAAGCAATTGCCGTACCGTCCACATAATAGATGCTACGAAAGCCTATCTCACTGTAAGCTTTCAGCACATCCTTCCGTTCGCTGTTCAGTACCAATACACTGTCCGGATGAATCCCCTCCGCCACATTTACTTTTTTGTGAATAAGTTCTGGGTCAAAAACAACCACAATATCCGGCTCGTAAACAAAAGAATTCAAAAGCACAGGTTCCCGATCTACAATGATGCTGGTATTCACCGGTGCTCCCCGTCTCTCATGCCCATAAGAAGGAACTGTAATTGCATATTCATCCTCATAAAGCGATACTGCCTTAGACAGCAGCTTCGCGGCGGTGACTACCCCTTGTCCTCCAATTCCATAAAATTTTAACTGAATCATCGCTGCACCTCCCTGCTCAATAGTATTTCTTTAGAAGTAATCCAAGACGCCGCATCCCTTCCTCGATCTGTTCCTCATCCACAAAGGAATAACTTAGTCGAATGTAATTCTCATGTCCCGGTCCTGTAAAGAATCCGCCACCCTGCACAAACCCTACTTTTGCTTCTCTGGCAGCCTCGATCAACAGTTCTCCTCCGTCTATCTCTTCCTTCAGTTCCAACCAAACGAAAAAACCTCCATGAGGTTTCGTGTACCTCACACCACTTGGCAAATATTTCTCAATACACTCCAACATGCGATCTCGTCTTCCACGGTAAACTGCTCTGACCTCCTCGATATGAGTATTCAAATCAAATTTTCTCATGTACTCTGCCGCAATCTTTTCATCCAATGTGCTACACTGCAAATTCGAAGACTGCTTACACAAAATATATTTTTCCAATATCTGAGGTTCCGCACATACCCATCCAATTCGAAAACCTGGACAAAAAATCTTTGAAAACGATCCCAGCATAATCACCCAGCCTTCTTCGTCAAAGCTCTTCACAGCCGGATGACGGTCTCCATCGTAGTACAGATCTCCATAGGGACAGTCTTCTATCACCGGTATCTCGTATTCTGCCGCTAACTGGGCCAACCTCCTCCGGCGTTCATCGCTCATGACAATTCCTGTAGGATTCTGAAAATCTGGAATCGTGTAAATCATCTTCGCCTCAGGATGAGCTTTCAATGCCTGTTCTAGCTCGTCCATCTTCATTCCATCCTCGTCCAGAGATATTCCCACGTAACTAGGCTGGTACGCCTCAAATGCAGAATACGCTCCCACATAACTAGGATTCTCACAGATGATCACATCCCCCGGATTCACAAAGATTTTTGCTGACATCTCAATTCCCTCCTGAGAACCAGAAGTCAATGTAATCCTGTCAGCAGTCGTTCTCACCCCGGCCTCTCTCATCCTCTGCTCTGCGATCAAGCTGCGTAAATCTGGAATACCTTCTGTGTCACTGTACTGAAGGGCCTCCTGATAATCCCTCTGTAAAATCTCGATCACAGAAGGTATCAATTCGTCCGCTGGAAACAGCTTTCCCTCAGGCTTACCTGCCGCAAAAGAAATAAGCATTGGATCGTCAAACAGTTTATTTCTCACAGACGTCCCTTTCATTCCCTTCATTCTCTCTGCAAATGAAATCCTCATGGCAACTCTCCTTTCTCTTCTGGAAATATTTTCTATATCGAAATATAGTTTCTTAAAGTGAAATTATGTTTTTTATTATAACAAATAAATTCCGAAAATCAATAGTATGTCCGCAAAATGTTTCTCTAATTAAAATTAGGTATTGTATATCGAAACAATTTGAACTATAATAAGACCAAAGAAAATTTATAGTAAGGAGGTTATTATGAAAAAAAATGTTGACAGTTTAAGAAGTGCTCTCGATTTACTCAGAACTATGCCAGGACAGCTCCTGGAAACAAACACAGCGGTAAACACGGAAGCTGAGCTTGCCGGTATCTACCGCTACGTGGGTGCCGGCGGAACCGTCTCAAGACCCACGAAAGAAGGCCCCGCCATGCTTTTTCACAATATTCAAAATCATCCCGGAACCTCCGTAGCCATCGGACTTCTTGCCAGCCGCAAAAGAGTAGCCGCTCTGCTGGACTGTCCTGCACAAGAATTGGGCAAGAAACTATTTCGATGTACCGAACATCCAGTTCCCCCTGTCCTCTCCCAAAAACCAGCTCCTTGCCAAGAAATTATTCACAAAAGTTCTGATCTTGGTTTTGACTTGCACAAGCTGCTACCTGCCCCCACCAATACTCCCGATGATGCCGGACCGTATATTACTCTGGGAATGTGTTATGCTACCCACCCGGATACTGGCCTGCACGATGTAACCATACACCGTCTCTGTATCCAAGGAGAGAGAGAACTCTCCATCTTTTTCACCCCAGGAGCCAGACATATCGGTGCGATGGCCGAGAGAGCTGAGCAGTTAGGCCAGACGCTGCCTATCTCCATCAGTATTGGTGTTGACCCGGCTATAGAAATTGGCTCCTGTTTTGAGCCGCCTACTACCCCATTAGGTTATGACGAACTGGCAATTGCCGGAGCTCTGAGACAAAAACCAGTAACATTAACTCGCTGTCTCACCATAAACGAATTTGCCATCGCCAATGCGGAATATGTAATCGAAGGTGAAGTACAGCCCAACATCCGCATCCGCGAAGACCAAAGGCGCGGCACTGGTTATGCAATGCCTGAATTTCCAGGTTACACAGGACCTTCCAGTGACCAATGCTGGCTCATAAAAGTATCCGCAGTAACACATCGTCGTAATCCTATCATGCAAACCTGCATCGGCCCTAGCGAAGAACACGTATCCATGGCAGGTATTCCCACAGAGGCTAGCATCTTCGCCATGATTGAAAAAGCTATGCCTGGTCGTCTGAAGAATCTCTACTGTTCTTCTTCTGGAGGAGGAAAATTTATGGCTATCCTTCAGTTTCAGAAACTGTCAGCCAGCGACGAAGGTCGTCAGAGACAGGCCGCACTTTTGGCCTTCTCAGCTTTTAGTGAACTCAAGCACATTTTCCTAGTGGATGAAGATGTGGACTGTTTTGACATAAACGATGTTCTTTGGGCCATGAACACCCGCTTTCAAGGAGATAAGGACATCATCACGATTCCGGGAGTCCGCTGCCATCCCTTAGACCCATCCAACAGCCCGGATTTTTCCCCTTCTATTTTAGACCAAGGAATCGCCTGTAAGACTATCTTCGACTGTACTGTTCCCTATCACCTAAAATCTCGCTTCATAAGATCACGTTTTTTAGAATTGGACCCGTCACCATGGCTGAGAGAGGAGAAAAAAGACCATGCAAAATAAGAAAAAACGTATTCTCATTGGTTCTAGCGGAGCAAGCGGCATGCCTCTTCTACTTTGCTGTCTGGAACTGATTCGCAAAGCTGAAAACTATGAATCTCACCTGATTCTGACTCCCAGTGCCCTCCTCACTTTAGAGCATGAATGTGGACTAAAAGAAAAAGATCTCCAAAAATACGCTGATAAAATTTACTCTCCTGAAGACATCGGCGCTTCACCTGCAAGCGGTTCTTTTCTGACTGAAGGAATGTTAGTGATTCCCTGTAGTATGAAAACTCTCGCTGGCATTCAGACTGGCTACACAGATAATCTTCTCCTGCGTGCTGCTGATGTGACAATCAAAGAACAGCGTCGGCTTATTCTGGCTGTAAGAGAATCTCCCCTGAGCGCCATTCACTTAAGGAATATGGCCCAACTCGCACTTCTTCCTGGTGTACGAATTATGCCACTTATGTTAACCTATTACCATTGTCCACGTACTCTAGAAGATATGACAAATCAAGTAGCTGCCAGACTTGTAGAACCCTTTGGAATTAAATCTGAAGAATACCACAGATGGGAGGGATTAAAAACATGACTGAACAATGGACTCCCAAGACCCTGCATCTGGAAATACCACTGAGCTTTTCCTCCCTTCACCTCCAGCTCCAGTTCGTGGGAGAAGATCTCTCCGTCCTCGTATACGGCGGAGAACACGCCCATATCGGATGTACTGTCCTCTCTATCCCGCGTCCTTCTCTCACTGACAGCCAAAAAACAAGCTGCACTTCATCCGTCCTTAATGTCACCGGACATAAAGACGAAATCATCTGCCGCTATCTCTCAGAAGTAATCACCTGCAAGTACAACCGTACCACCGTGTGCAGCGGTGGTTTTCACTGTGATAATCTTAATTCCGAACAGATTCAGGAAATTGTAGATGCTGTCAAAACAAGCTGCATAGATCTATTCAAAGAAAAAGGAGAATAGAAAGACTTTCCGTCTAAAATTTTCAGCGGAAGCCTTAATATAAGAAAAAATCGGCCAGCCCCAATACCTAGGGGCTAGCCTTTGTCAAAATGCTCAAATATGAAAAAATTAAAGTCTGTCCACAAACTCCCGTATTCTCCGCAGCCCTTCGTGGATATCCTCTGCTGAAGTGGCATAAGAAATCCGTATGTACCCTTCCCCAGACATCCCAAAACCGCTGCCCGGCACCACGCCCACATGCTTCTCCTTCAGCAACCTTTGGGCAAACTCCTCCGAAGAAAGCCCGGTATCCCGGATGTTCACAAAGGCATAGAAGGCTCCCCTTGGCTTCGCGCAGCGCAGTCTTCCTGTCCCATTGATTCCCTGATACACCAAATCTCTTCTTTTCTGGAATTCGCTGACCATAGACTCTACATACTTTTTAGTCCGGCTATTCAACGCCTCAATCCCAGCCCACTGTACAAAGGTATTTACGCATGAAATCGAGTTCTCATTAATTCTCCCCATGGCGTCAATAAGATCCGCAGGCCCAGCCGCATAGGCCAGTCTCCACCCCGTCATGGAAAAAGATTTTGAAAAAGACTGGCATAAAATCACCCTCTCTTTCATCCCCTCAATCATTGTGGGACTGTAAAATTTCAGGCCATCAAAAATAATGTCATGGTAGACCTCGTCAGAAATCACGATCAGATCATGTCTCTTGCAGAAATCGCAGAATTCCATCAAATCCTCGTATCCCAGAACCGCTCCTGTGGGATTGTTGGGATAATTGAGCAAAATCGCCTTCGTCCGGTCAGTGACCGCCGCTTCCAAATCCTCCATCGCATAGACAAAACTGTTCTCTTCCCTGAGAGGCACAAAAACCGGCCTGCCATGCACCATCTTTGGGTGATTGGGATGGTTACTCCAGCAAGGATCACTGACAATCATCTCATCCTCCCGGTCCAGCACTGCCGCTGCTGCCAAACGAAGAGTATCCATGCCGCTGGGAGTAATCAATATCTGTGTCTGAGAATCGTAGTACACCCCATAGTCTCTTTTAAGATATTCCGAGACCGCTCTCTTTAACTCAGGAATTCCTGCATTGGGCGCATACTTCGTCTTTCCCGTCTTCAATGCTCTCATCCCTGCCTCCACAATATTGGGCGGCGTGGGAAAATCCGGTTCTCCCACCGTAAACGAAATCATATCCCCACAAGTCCCGGCAATCCGAGTCTGCTCTTCCAGAAAAAGCCTGATCGCTGATCTCTCCAGACTTCTTCCTTCTTCTGATATTCTTCCCATATGTTTTCCTCCCTCTCCTGCCTCAGCCAATTACTCTCGTGTAATCCAGTTCCCTCATTCTTTCTATCAACTCTCTCTCCTCTTCCACTGATAGATTTTCCAGAGGAGCCCGCACCGCAGCAAAACAGAGAATTCCTTTTTCTCTGAGCATCACTTTATAGGCAGAAATGTTATTTTTTTCGCACAGAATGCGGTTCAATACATTCGTCCTGCGCTGTATTTTTCTGGCTACATCCCACTCCCCTGCCTGAAGTGCCTTCCATATTTCCCGGTAATGCTCCGCCAGTACCATCGCATTCCCTGAGACGACTCCGTCTCCGCCCGCGGCCACCACTGCCTGAAACAGATGGTCCGGTCCCACGAGCACAGAAAAAGTCTCCTGATTAATCAGCATAAATTCCTGCAATCTGGTCATATCTGGGTAACTGTATTTCATTCCTACAATATTCGGACATCTGGCCGCAACCTCCTGAGCGACCTGAAAAGATATGTCATTGACTGCATTCTGAGGAATCCCATAGAGATAGACGGGAAAATCGCTGGGGACGCTCTGCGCCACCCGTACATAGAAATCCACCAGTCCCCTGTCTGAAATCTGAAAATAAATAGGAGTCACCACTCCAATCCCATCACAGCCCGTCTTCACCGCATGTCTGGCCAGCTCCACAGTCTCTTTCTCCGTCATGGCTCCCACCTGGGCAAATACCGGAATTCTGTGGTTAACTTGCCTCACCACAGTCTCCACCACAAGCTTTCTCTCGTCTTCACTTAACAGACACATCTCTCCCGTCGTCCCACAAGGATAGATACATTGAAGTCCGCTCTCTATGATATACTCTGCCAGATTTTTCAAAGAACCCACATCTATCTTCCCGCTCTCATCAAACGGTGTAACTATGGGGACTACTGTCCCGTACAATTTCTTCATCCCAATTTTCCTCTCATTTCATCCTTTTACCGCTCCTGCGGTCAGTCCCTGTACAATATATCTCTGCAAAAATACCGATAACAGGATAATCGGCAGCGTCACAATAATTGCCGCAGCCATCAAGCCGGACCAATTAATTTCTGTGTGTGATAAAAAGTTAAATATCACCGTCGGCAAAATCTTTGTATCAGAATTTCCTAAAATCAATCCAAACATAAAGTTATTCCATGCGTTGATGAAAGACAAAATCGTAACCGTCATGATTCCCGGCAGGGAAAGCGGCAGCATAATCCTCAGAAAGCAGGTCATTCTGGAAGCCCCGTCGATCAAAGCAGACTCTTCTAATTCCACCGGAACCCCTTCAAAATAAGGAATCATCACCCAAACCACAAAGGGTACCGCAATCAGCATATTCGCCAGGATAATCCCCGTATAGGTACCCGTCAGGCCGATCTTCGAAAACATCAGATAGACGGGAACCAAAAATGCGATGGATGGGACAATTCGAATACAGAGCACGACAATCTGAAGCATGTTTTGCTTATATCTCGCCATAGAATAAGAAGCCGGGAGTCCGATCAACAGTGACAGCCCCGTCGCGCCAAAGCTGATAATCAGGCTGTTTATCAGAGGCTTCTGAAACTGATAGGTCTCAAAAACCTGGATGAAATTCTTGATTGTAGGCACAAAATGGAAAGTCTTGGATGGATTCACGATATCCACTGTATTTTTAAACGCTCCCAGTACCATATACAGAAACGGAAAGACCGTCACAAACAAAATTGCCAGAACCACCAGACAGAACAGTACTTTTTTCCAATAAAATCCTGTACCCCTCATCAATACACCACCTCCACCTTTTTCTTGATCTTCATAAATACCCCGCACACAATCAATATGAAAACCACAAACAAGACCACATATGCCGAGACCCGCCCAAAGCGAAAGTTGGAGAATGCCTCTTCATAGACCAGAATATTCAGAGTCTTCGTGGAATTCCCCGGTCCGCCCTTCGTCGTGGCATAGATGATGTCAAAAGATTTCAAAGCGTCAATCAGCCGCAACAGTGTGGCCATGAGAATCGTGGGATTCAGCAATGGCAGCGTAATTCTTCTCAAAATCTGTCCCTTCGTCGCTCCATCCAACATCGCCGCCTCATAGGGGTCTGTGGGCAAGGACGCAAGACCTGCGCTGACCATCAGCATAATAAACGGAGTCCACTGCCAGATATCAATCACAAGAAAGCTGGCTAAAGCCGTGTCTGCCGAAGAAAGCCCCTGAAAGGAAAGCCCGATCTTTCCTAAAAGATAATTGATATACCCGTAGTTCACATCAAACAGCAATTTCCAGGTCAGCGCTACAGCTACCGGAGTGGCCACCATCGGAAGAATAAACCCTGTCTTCACCAGATTCTTTCCCTTAAACTTTTTAGACAGCAGTAGCGCCAGCAAAACGCCCAAAAATACTTCAACCGCCACCGAGACCACCGCGTAAATCAGCGTAATCCACACAGAATGCCAAAAATCTGAGGAAGTCAGGGCATAGATGTAATTGTCCAAACCTGTCCACTGCGGAGCCTGCCCTAAGGCAAGACTCCACTCATAAAAACTCAGTTTTAAGATATAGCCGATAGGATAGATCGCCATAACCAGAATAAAAAGGATGAGAGGCAGCACAAAGAGATATTTTTCTTTTCCAGTCAGCCATGTATCTTTCTTTTTTCTCATATTATCATCTCCTGCCTAAGCTCACCGAAGTTACTGATACTGTTCATCATACAGTTTTTGGAGTTCCTCGGAAGCTGCTTTTAACGCATCCTCATAATCTTCTCCCTGCCATGCCAAAGACAGCGCTTCTCCTACAATGGTTCTGGCTTCCGAAGCGTATTGCAGATCTGGGAGAGTTCCGCCGTCAGAAATCTCCGGGTCTGAGACTGCCAATACTGCCTCAACCAAATCCTCCGGATAAGTCTTCAGCACCTCCTCGTTCTCCCAGGTGGACTCACGCGCGCTGAAATTTCCCTGAGCCGCCGCATAGACATCCATTTCCTTGCCTGACGCCCACCGTATGAACTCCCAGGCAGCACCTTTATTCTTACTGCCTGCCGACATTGCCAGCGACCAGCCGGATTCACTTCCACTGGCCTTCACGTCTCCCTTGGGAACCACCGCGAACCCCACAGAATCTGCCACCAGAGAAGATTCCGGGTCTGTGGCATACGTGTACTGTGTATCGCAGTCAATTCTCATAGCCGCAATTCCCTGAGCAAAATCATCGGAAGTCTCTGACCATCCCTTACTCAGATAACCCGGAGGAGAATATTTCAAAAGTTCCTGATAAACTTCAATGGCTTTCTTCGCCTCCGGCGAAGTCAGATCACAGACCCCGTCTTTAAAATAATCCGCTCCGTAAGCCCTGGCCACGGTAATCCAAGTCAATACAGACGCAAATCCATCCCCTCTCATGCTGATGCCGTACCGGTTCTTGTCCGGGTCTGTCAGCTTCTTCGCCGTCTCGATCAGCTCTTCATACGTCTCCGGCACCTTCTCTATCCCCGCTTCCTGAAAATAATCCTTGTTGTAATAAAGTACATAATGTTCGTCAAAGACCGGCACCGCGTACAGCTTTCCGTCGTCTCTAGTCCCCTGCTCCACAGGGATATCCAGAAAATCTTCCACATCAAAGTCCTCATCGTCCTGGAAATATTCGTCCAAAGGTTCCACCCATCCATTGGCTTGATATGCCCCTAAATCCTGGAATGGCTGGAAATAGAAAGCATCCACATCGGAGCCTCCCGCCGCCATACTGACCGCAATCTTGTTTTTCAATTCGTCATTGGAAAGCTGTTCAAATTCCACCTGAATACCAGTTTTTTCCGTAAATTCAGGCAACTTTTCTTCCATCGCGGAACAAGTCACTGCGCTAAATCCCAATACTGTCAGTGTCGTCCCGTCGTAGGGCTTTTCTGGGTTTCCGCTCTCTGTCTGTGCTGCCTGCTCAGGACCTTCCCCACCTGAACACCCGTTCAGCACAGCGCTAGACAGCAGCCCCAATACCACTATACCAGCTACGATTTTTTTCCTCATATTTCTTCCTCCTTCTCTCATTTTGTACATATCTTATTCTGATTCTCACCCTTTTCAGGCAAGCACCAAAAAGTTCTCGTAAAAGCCCACCGCTTTTCTGATCTGTTCCTCCTCCACGTACTCATCAATCTGATGCGCCAACTCCAAACTTCCTGGACCGCAGATAATCGTATTCCTATATCCATTTTCTGTAAAAATGGGCATATCCGTACTTCCATTAAAGCATCCCACAGTCTGCCCTCCTCCCAGCGCCTGAACCGCCGTCCGACAGCAGCTACTCTCCCTCGATGACGTACCCACAGGCGCACACAGCAGAGTTTCCAGTTGAAAAGTCGTCTGGCTGTTCTGCCTGGATTCCAAAAACAAAAGGGTAAGCTGCCCTCTGAGCATTTCTTCCGTCTCCCCTTCCACTGTCCGGCAGTCTAAGAGTGCGGAGCACACCGGCGGAATCATGTTTTCCTTGACCTCCGCATGCAGTATCGTAGGGGTGATGACCGGCGGCGGTAAAATCCCATACTGCTGTTTTTTCGCTCTGTCCTGGTTGAACCGTTCCACCGCCAACAGAAAACGGCTCATCTCCAAAATAGGGTTGATTCCCTTTTCCGGCGTGGCCGCATGGGCCTGTTGTCCTCCTATATCCACCCGAAACCTACTGATTCCTCTGTGAGCAATCTGTACCTGCATCTTCGTGGGCTCCCCGATGATTACCAGCGTCTCTTTGGCCGGGTGGTAGTTCCTCACAAATACACGACTCCCGTCCCCGCTCACTTCCTCATCGCAGACAAACACGAGGGTAATCTTCTTCTCCGACAGGAGTTTCGGTTTTTTCGCTGCCTTGACTGCCGCAGCCATCATAGCGGCCACAGCCCCTTTCATATCGCTGCTACCCCGTCCCCAGATCTTTCCCTCAGACCGGGTCATCTCAAAAGGCGGTTTCTTCCAGCCTTCCCCCGCCGGTACCACATCTAGATGGCCAGTCAAAATGATTTCCTTCGCTGAACTGTCTCCCACGGATGCTATGACATTTTCCCTGCCTTCGGCGACTCTCTGGTAATTCACTTGAAATCCTTCCTGCCTCAGCCGTTCACCGATATATCTGGCTGCCTGTGCCTCGTTTCCTGGTGGATTCGTCGTGTCCGCCGCAATCATTCTCTCTAAAAGCTCAAAAACCAGCTCTTTCATCTCTCTCACCGCCTTCCTTCTGCCCGTATTGTCTCATATTTCTTCTGACAACTCATTGTAATAACTCTAATATTTTCTCATAAAATTTTTGATTTCATACAATAGAAGGGATTGTAAACTTCCGTTGATTTCAGGTATAGATAAACGTAGAAAAGCCCCAGAGCTGCTGCTCCGGGGCTTTTCGTTTTATGCCCAACATGGTCTATTAACATCTTTTTACCTACTGGTATCATAATATATATCGTTTTTATCCCAAGATTCTCTCTTATCATCCAGAACTATCTTCCCACCGTGTGCCAAGCTCATAAATCCTCACGGCGAGACTCATCTGCTCCAAAAAGGTCGGGTCTTCCTCCATGTTGAGCAGCTCTCGCACCTTATTGATGCGGTATCGAATCGTGTTTTTATGCACATGCATTTTCTCGGATACCGCATGGATATCTCCGCTCTGCTCAATATAAATACGAATCGTCTGGAACAGCTCTCCGTCATACTCTCTGTCAAACTCCAAAATCTTTCCGAGAAAACGCCTGCTGTACTCTTTCATCCAGCTCTCTTTATAATATGGAAACAAAATCTGATAAACCCCCATGTCATCGAAAAAGATCTCTTCTTTTCCCTTCAGACATGCAAATCTTTCTGCGTATAGGCACTCCATCACTGCCTGCCTGAGTTCATCCTCTCTAGCATGATGGCTGCCAACTCCCACCGCCTGGTGTCTCTCGCCAGGCTGAATCTCTCGCAAAAGCTGCCTTGTATATCTGCTGAGCATCTCACCTTTTTCAGCCGCCAGAATAACCAGACAGCCTCCGTGGTAAATCAGAGCGCCTCCTCTCTCTCCTATCCGATCATTCAGCAGCCGATATCTGCGCGCAAGCTCACTTTCTTTTATTCCGTCTTCATACTTTTCATATACAGCCAGATAGTGCCGCCATTTCCCTTTAACAACTCTTTTGAGAATATTGCTGCGCTCTTCCTCGCCTAAATTCCTGTCAATCAAAGAGTCTATTCTCTTTTCCATATTTTTCACATCGTTCCACCCTGAAATCCTCCCTTTGATTTCAAAGACGATCTCCTCAAAATAGGCGTCGTCTCTACCAAACAAAAAAACCGGGAGATTGTTCTCATCCGCATACTCAATGGCTTCCCTGGGAAGCTCCTGATAGCAAACTGCTTTGACAGCCAATGCACTCACTCGATCTCTGACTAGGCCTTCAAATGCGTTCAGAATTCTTTCTGGATGATCTTTTGCAAATAATAGCGAAGAGATCACAAACCCTTTTCTTCCAAAAGCCCATTTCTGCTGAAGCTCCTCATCTTCAACCGCATATTCATAATCCAGAATGCCAATATTTTCTATTTCATTGTCTAAGCCCTTTTCCCCAGCTACCAAGCGAAAAGCTTTAAACTTCTCCATCTGCCAGATCTCTCTCACCGTCAAAGCCATCTCTACATACTCCTGTCTTTGTCACAAAATCCCCGCTCTTCTTGAAGCTTTTCATTGATGAAATTAATCTCCAAAGCCGTCCTCTCCCAATGATTTTTTGTCACCATAGAAATCATAAAGCTGTCTCTCATCTCCAAGTCTTTTATCAGCTCTAGATGGTCTGAAATCGACTCTTCTAGAGTCATCGTCTCCTGAAAAAATCTGTACTCTAGCCTCAAAATATGAATCCAAAGCGTATTGCAAAAATCTATAATATACTCATTTCCGGCAATTCTTAAGATATAATCATGAAACGCTCTGTCAGCCTGCAGCAGCTCCATAGGGTCCGCTTGGCTTCTCACACGGCGCAAAAAGACATCGCTTAATTGTTTTAGATCGTCGATTTGTTCCTGTGTTACCTTCTCAATGGCAATGGTAGCAGCGAGCTGCTGTAGACTCACCATCGGCAGATACCACTGTTCGATGTGATCTGTCTCGATCTCTGTGACAATCGTCGCCTTGCCCGGATATGATTTTATCAGTTTCTGCATCTCTAACTGCTGAAACGCTTCCCGGACGGGAGTTCGGCTCACATGAAATAAAGCAGCGATATCCGTATCTGACAGCTTCTCACCTGGCTTCAGCCTTCCCTCGATAATCCACTGCTTAATGCTCTCATATATCTGAGTTCTCACAGTTCCTCTCGTTTCTCCTGTCTCCGGCATTTGCATATCCTGACACCTCCTGTTGGAATTATACCAACTTTTCGTTCCTGTGTACAGAAAAAGTCCCTTTTAATGAATTGCTTATCTTTTCTAAAGATGTTAGAATATGGTTTAGTATCGTACCACAAGGAGGACTTTATGGGGGATTTTTTTCACAAGCTAACAGATAATTTTGATGCCTTCACATACTCACAAAAAACTGTGGCCAACTATCTGATCGACAATCAGGACAACGTGGCTTTTGATACACTGGAAGATCTAGCTGAAAAAATTGGCGTCAGCACAACTACCGTCATACGCTTTTCTAGGGTTCTCGGCTATCAAGGATACAGCGATATGCAAAAAGATATCCAGAACAACGTCCGCACAAAAGCCGCTCTTCCAGATCGTTTCGACAAGACTAATTTACAGATACCTAAAAATCAGCTTCTCCAGCAGTCTTTTACCAATGATTTAAACAACATTCAAAAAACTCTTTCACTCCAAAAAGATCAAGATTTGGAGCAGGCGATTCAAATGATATCCGACGCTCAAAATGTATTTGTTCTCGGAATGCGCGCTTCCTTCTCCATTGCTCACTATTTCGCCTCGCGAATCGGAGAAATCAAAGCCAATGTACGCCTAATCTCTTCCACAGGTCTCATCTATCCGGAAGAAGTGAACTCTGCGCAAAAAGGAGATGTCTGCGTCGCTTACATGTTTCCTAGATACTGTAAAACAGCGACTACGATTCTCTCCTGGTTCAGAAGCTGTGGTGTCAAGATCATCCTAATCACCAGCCAGAATATAACTTCCGTCACAAATTACGGAGATATTATACTTCCCTGTACCGTTTCTAGCGTCTACTATAAAAATTCCTACGCGGCCCCTCTGTGTCTGACAAATTTTTTGATCGCTGCTCTGGCCCAGGCAAGCCCTGAGGAATCCCGCGCGATGCTAGAACGCACAGAAAATATTCTCAGCCAGGGATTTTATCTGGGATTATAAAAATTGGATAGGGGAGATTTCACTCTCCCCTATCCAACACGATGCCAGCTCTCTTCCATTTAAATGAAGAACAGCTTCTCCATGAATCAATCCGTATCCTTGAAGTCCTACCTCAATACAGGCAGTCCTGTCTGCGGTTTCGGATAAAATAAAATCTGTCCTCTCTCTTTTTTGCACAATTCTTCCGCTCTTTTCAGCGCAGCCTCCAACGTGGGACAAGGCTCCATAAACATTTCACGAATTTCCTCATCAGAGATACTTGGGCAGCAGACAATTACTTTCACCTTTTTTCTGAGAATCTTGGCAAGCAAAATGACATGGTCGCTCTGAACCTCATAATGATTTATCGTGTAAGCAACTGCTTCTTCCAGATTTTCACTGCTCTTAAAACCGTTCAGCATATCTGGAGAATTCACCCCCTCCGGGCACCCACAGTAGAGAATCACCACCGTCCTCTCATCGAGAACTTCTGTCAGGGCAATCAAAGCTTTCACGGACTGATAAAAATCAATATCCAATGGTTTTCCTGGAGTAGTCACCAAAATATCCGGCCTTTGAATCCTCACCCCTAGACGTTCTCTCACATTCCGAACCGCAGCCTCATGACTCTCGCGTAATTTTCCCGCAAACACAGCTGCCAGCTTCAACTGGTTATTCAGAATACAATTCACGCTAAAATCAATTCGAAACAAATTTGCAGCTTCCAACATATCCTCGTGCACTGGGTTTCCATCCAGCTTACCGATTCCAGCGCCCTGCGCGAGAATCATCTCTGGACGGTGATTTACCTTAATCGTCTTCTCTGAACTGACACCTGGCAGCACCGACTTTCTGCCGCCGGAGAACCCGGCAAACTCATGGGGTTCCACTTTCCCAATCTGCACGTGGATATCGCACGCCACCGCTCTTTTGTTCACCCACACTGGCGTTCCTCTCGTCGTCTCTCCCAAATACACCAAATTCTCTTGGTCGTACGGCGTATGATTTTCTATAGAAACTCTCCCATAATAGTCTCCCAGGATAAGTTTCATCTCTGACTCCGTCGCTTCTCTGTGGACACCGAGCGCCACAAAAACACGCACATTTTCCCCAGAGATTCCGCTGGCTGACAATTCCTCCGCCACGTATCTGAAAAGCCGTGCCGTCGGAACCGCCCTCGTAGCATCCGACACCAAGACACAAGCAGTCTTTCCGCCTCGTCTCCGCACAATTTCCCTCAAAGGCCATCCATATTTCGGCTGTCTCACAGCCTTGCTCACTGCCTCTTCATGATTCAGTTCCAAGAGATCTGGCGTCTGAACTAGCCCCGCTTCCCAGCCATTCATAATCGCACAGGATACTCCCAGCTCGTCATCTATATAGTTCACTCTTCCATCTCGATCTCTTAACCGATACATTTCGCCCTTCTATTCCTTCATATCCAGGTGAAACTCACCGCCACCTGTCAAGTCTTCTTCCGGCTTCTCAATAGCCGCGTGATTTCCCTTGCCCGTCAAATCTACGATCAGGTTCCGTATCTCATACACCGTGACAAACAGGAAGGAAATTGGAATTGCAGCATATGCATAACCATAAGGCAGCCCAAGAGCCGGTGTCGGTCGATAGCCTGCCTCCATCACATAATTGGCTCCGACGTAGATCACCACCAAACACACCAACACTGTGATTATCTGAGTCACCTTTGACAACACAGCCGCTACACGTTTGGGCATGTGTTCCTTGAATATAACAATAGAAACGTGCTCCCGACGGATAGCCAGAAGCGATACGCTCAGCATACCAAACCACACCAATAGAATTTTCAGCAGTTCTTCCGACCAAGTCAGAGAACTGTTTAAAATATACCGGCAAAAAATATGCGCCATTAAAATTGCCACCATGCCCAAGAGCACCACACTGAGAACTGCTCGGAGCACTTTAAATGAAGACGCAATAAATTTATCCATAGCTTCTACCATACTCTATTTCCTCCATTAAAAAGCTCTGCTCTTATTCATCCTGAAGACTGCCAGCCACAGTCTGGCAGTCTCCCAACATAATGCGCAAACCCTCATACCGCTTGTCGGCGGCACCTCCAAAACGGTTAAGCTGTCCATTAGTAATCTTTAATCTGATTTAAAACATCTTCTACATCTTTCAAATACTGGTCCACTTTGTCCTGTCCGATATCGCTGCTGACATCCTCGATGACCACCGGCTGCGCAGTCTCCTTCATCTCATCTCTCGCCCCTGCTTCAACCTCATTGATCTGCATTCCGTATCCTTCCAGTTCTTCCAGTATCAAATCTTCACGTTCAGCGTTGCAAAACCGGCTATATTCCATTCCCAGAACAGCCCCTGTCTTGACGATTCCCTGATATTTGCCAGGCAGACTTTCAAAAAAGTCTAAATTACAAATCAGAGGCATCGCGTCGTAGATGTGGTTGGTGATGGATAAGTATTTCTGTACCTCATAGAGTTTTTTGTCTGTGACATTTGCTATAGGATTTTCCTGAGCATCCACCGTGTTCTGAGAGAGCGCCATATACAACTCCGAGAACGAAACAGGCGTCGGATTTGCACCCAGTGCTGAAAACGCCGCCATATGGTTATTATTCTGCATGGTCCGAATCTTCACACCTTTTAGATCAGCTGCGCTCTCTACCGGAGAAGAGTTCGTCGTCACCTGACGGAACCCATTTTCCATAAACGCCATTCCAATCATTCCGTAATCCTGTAGAGAATCTAGCAAGTCCGTTCCTACGTGACTGTCCAACACCATCCAAGCTTCCTGATAAGAGTTGTACACAAATGGGATATCCAATACTTCAAATTCTGAATCATAGGAGACCACCGGAGCAAAGGACGCGACCGCCATCTCCAAAGACCCTTGTGCTACCTGTTCTAGTGTCTCTTCCTCTCCGCCCATCTGACCGCCAGCGTAGATATTCACTTTCACATTTCCATCCGTCTGTTTTTCAATATATTCTTTCATTACCTGCAGACCTAACGTGGAAGGATAGGTCTCAGAGTTCTCACAAGCGATTCGAATCGTATAGCTGCCGCTGACATCTTCCTCAACAGCTCCTCCGCCATTTGCCCCGCCGGAGCTGTTTGTCCTCTTACACCCCGCCATTGTGGCAATCATAGAAACCGCCAGCAAACCTGTTATCAGAAGTCTCATTTTTTTCATTTTCATAACCATCTCTCCTTCCTCTTTATCCTGTGTATCCCATCAGATTCGGGAGCCACAGACTCACCTGAGGTACAAATGTCACCAGTAACAAGACGCCAATCGTGACTGCCAAGAACGGCAAAGCTTCTCTGGCTGTCTCCTCCAATTTAACTCCAGCCACCGGGCTTGTGACAAACAAGGTAATTCCGAACGGTGGTGTCGCCAAACCAATTACCAGGTTAATACAGAACACAGCACCAATATGTAACGGGTTAATTCCCAGCGCCCATGCAATCGGCGCGATAATCGGAGCTAAAATAACCGTAGAAGCATAGTCATCCATAAACATACCGCAGATCAGCATCACAATATTTACCAGAAGCAGGAATACCCAAGGTGGCAGTGAGGACAGCGGTCCAATCAGCATGTCCATCACTCTCTCATTGGCAATTCCCCAGGCCATGGCTGTGCCGGCTCCCGCCAGAACCAAAACCAGCCCAGAAGTGGATGCCGCCTCTACAATCATATCCGGTATATCTTTAAGCTTCACACTCTTGTTCACAAAGAACGCCAAAAGGGCACTGTACACCACCGCGACTCCAGATGCCTCAGTGATAGAAAAGATACCGCTGAAGATACCACCCAAAATTATCACCGGCAGCAATAGTGCAGGGATTGCTTTTTTCGTGGCTGACACTTTCTCTGCCCAGCTCGCTTTTCTATAGGAAGGATAATTTCTCTTTTTCGATATATGATGGGCCATCATACACTGCAAAACTGCAATCATAATCGCCGGAGTCACTGCTGCCATAAAAATACCTGTGATTGATGTCTTTCCCACCGCTGTACAGTAAAGAATCATCAAAACACTAGGTGGCATAATCGGCCCTAATAAAGATGCCGACGACATAACCGCTGCCGAAAAAGGCGCTGAATAGCCTTCTTTTTTCATCATCGGAATCAAAAATGCTCCCAGAGAAGCAGCTGACGCCACCGCCAGTCCCACGATAGACCCCATCAGCAAAGAAGCGCCGATCGTCACGATAGCTATTGCCCCTTTGAATCTTCCAAACCAGGCGTTGACAAATTTAATCAGGGACTCCAGCAATCCTCCTCGAAGCATAAGCTGTCCCGTCAATACAAAAAACGGCACCGCCAAAAATGAAAAACTATTCATTCCGCCATACATTTTAATTGCCATCTGAATCGGGTCAAACCCGGCGACCAACACATAAACCAACGTGGTCACAATCAGATTGTAGGCAATCGGTAAACCAATCACCATGAGTGCCAAAAAACAGATAATCATTGCACCTAATGATATAGACACTCAACCCCACCTCCTTCTTACAATTTTCATTTTACTTCCCGTCCTTATTCACTGTATCACCATTCATAAACAGTAGACATACCGCATCCTAACCTATTTTCCCCAAAATCAGGCAGCAGATCTTACTGCTGATACGGCTCGTCCCAAAGAATCAGTTTTTGGCCAATTCCCTTTTTTAATGCAGTCTTATACAGATCGTACCCTAGGCCAACATCAAAAGTAGCCATACCACACGCTACAAAAGTCACTCTCTCCTTATCATTAGTACGTCCTTCTTTCTTACCCAGAATTACCTCTCCGATGCTCGTGGAATCCTTCAAAGCTGGCATCTTCCCTTCATCAATTAAAGTATAAATTGGGCCTCCGATCACTCCTTTATAGTACCCAGCTTTGTCTCCAGATTCGATCGCTTCCTGCACATAAGCTTCGTGAAGTCTCACATTGTCATAGATCAACTTCGTGCTCGTCCAAAAGGAGGTATCCGTCTGCATCGGACCCGTAATCAGTACTGTAACGCCCGCTTTCAGCCACTCATCTTTCACATACAGAGGTTTCAGACGAGACGCTGCGACAGTCAACACATCAGCTCCTCTTACCGCTGCTTCCAGATCACTTGTGGCCTCTCCGTCCACACCTAATTCCTCTTTTGCCCAGCTTAAGAATTTCTCCGATGCTGCCTCAAAAATATCATAGCACACGATCTTTTTAACCTGTGGAAGCTGCGTCAAAATGGAGCGCAGACAGGAACGGTTAATCTGTCCGCAGCCTAGTACCGCGACGATCTCTGAATCCTTTCTCGCCAAATGTCTGGCTGCTACTCCCGGCACAGCCCCTGTTCTGGCCGCACTCAGTAGATTTGCAGACATAAACGCCAGTGGTTCCCCTGTATCTTTGTCATTTAGAGTCACTGTGAGCACCGACCTTGGCAATCCTTTCTTCGGATTCTCTGCGTTTGAACCGTACCATTTGTTACCACACACATCAAATCTGCCTCCCAGATAAGCAGGCATAGCCACGAACCTGCGATCTGGTCCCGCTACAGGCATATTGGGAAAAGGACTCTCTTTCGGAAACACTAAGCCCAGACCATGGCTATTGTGATTACTTCCACCCATCAGGTAGTCTCCCTCACTCAGAAGCGTGAATACTTCCTCCGCATTATCAATGCATTTTTTCGCATCCAGGACTCCTGCTTCGATCGTGTCTCTCTCTGACAAATACAAAAATTCCGTTTTCTTACCCATTTTCGTTCTCCTTCACATGATTTTATAAATAAGTTGCTTTTAATTTCGAAAAATTTGTTTTTTGTTTCTATTTTTTCTTTCTTTTTCTTTTTTCTACTCCACATTTCTATACGAAATGTATTTTTTAATACATTTAGTTTATAACGCATTGCAATATACGTCAAGTATACATTTTATTTTTTACACTTTAAACAAAATCAATTGATTTTTTTAGATAATATGCTATTTTCCTATAATTTTTAAATTTTTTTGCTTTTATAGTTGACTATAGCAATATATCTCATTATACTTAAACCAAATTTTATGTATCAAATAATATATAATGTATTTTTCTTTGTTCTTTTTTCTACCTATCTAAATCAGAAATGGAGATCACAATATGCAAAAAATTCGTAATTATAACGCCCTCACTTCCCATGGTGATGTGGAATCCAGAAAAATTGTGCTAGACATCACTGAGAAGACCCTCCAAAAATTGGACGCCTCTCAGAGAATCAAAAGCATTATGCACATGGATGGTTCCATTCTCCATATAGGAACAAAGTCCTGGGATCTCTCAAAAAAACGTCACGTCTACCTGCTGGGAGCCGGCAAAGCCTGCAACCACATGGCCATGGCTGTAGATGAAATCCTGGGAGATTATTTGACGAAGGGAATCGCCATCGTAAAGGTAGCTGAGGAGGCTGATATCTTTCACCGCACGGATGTCTACGTAGGCGGCCACCCTCTCCCCAATGAGGAAGGTTATCATGCCTGCCAGAAAATTCTGGAACTGGTAGACCAAGCAGGACCCGACGACTTATTCTTAGTCGTCATAAGCGGCGGGAGTTCTGCTCTCATGAGCTGCCCTATTGATGGCATCACTCTCGACGATGAAATTCAGACTACAGATGTGATGTTAAAATCGGGCGCCAACATCTACGAAATCAACGCGATACGCCGCCATATTTCGGCTATGAACGGCGGAATGCTGGCCAAACGTATTCAATCCGTAGGTGCAGAACTGATCGGTTTCGGAATCAGTGATGCTGTGGGAACCCCTGCGACCTCGGATATTGGAATTCCCTACGCTGCTTATGCCAGCACGCCTATGGGTCCTGATAAGACCACCCTGGACGATGCTCGAAAAGCAATCCGAGACTACAATGTGGCAGACCGTCTACCCAAAAGAGTCGTTGATTATCTGATGAACGCTGGCCCTGAATGCGAAACACCAAAGGCGTTCCCAGGCAATACTTACTTTCTCTTAAATACATTGCCCGACTCTTGTATCTACGCAAAACAGATCGCGGAGGACATGGGTATTCCCGCTATCATTCTCTCTTCTTTTTTAGAAGGAGAGAGTAAAGACGCTGGCTCTTTCTTTGCGTCTATAGCCAGAGAAATTCAAGCCTACGGAAATCCCCTACCCGCCCCCTGCGTAATTCTCAGCTCCGGCGAGGTAACCACCCAGATTCTGGATAACAGTCTAATCACTGGTCACGGAGGTCCATCTCAGGAGTTGACCGCCAGTTTCGCACTCCTAGCCACTAAGACTAAAGGAGCATGTATGCTCTCCATCGATTCTGAGGGAACAGATGGGACTACTCCTGTGGCCGGCGGTATCACAGATTCCACCAGCTACGCTGCGGCTCAAAAAGCAGGCGTGGATATCCATGCAGCTCTGCGCGGCCATGCCTGCTATGAAGCCTTAGAAAAAATCGGAGACACCGTCTTTACAGGAAACACTGGAACAAATCTGTGTGATTTCAATATTCTCTACATCCCTAAGGTAGAGAATTCATAAAAAATGAAAGGAGAATTCCAATGAGTTCTAAAATTCAATCTGTACACGCCCGTCAGATTATTGACTGTAAATGTCGTCCCATGGTGGAGGTGGATGTTATCACAGAAGACGGCTCCATAGGGACCGGCTGTGCCCCCACCGGTTCCTCTGTGGGAATGTATGAATCCTATGTATTAAGAGACAACGACCCAAAGGAATACCACGGTCTTAGTGTTCACAAGGCTGTGGACAATGTAAATCGGAAGATTGCCCCAACTCTGGTCGGCATGGACGTACACGACCTAGCCGCCATAGATCATAAGATGATCGACCTGGACGGTACAAAAGACAAACACCATTTGGGTGGTAACGCAATCTACTCAGTATCTATTGCAGCCGTCCGCGCAGCAGCCGCGAATAGCTGTATGCCTCTTTACAGATATCTGGCTCAAAAAGACATTGAGACCGTACCTGTTCCCAGCTTCAACATTGTAAATGGAGGCCACTACGCCACATTGACCCAACCTTTCAACGAATTTATCATCACCCCATACGGGGCTAAAGATATCTATCAAGCTGTAGAAATGGGCGTGAACACATTCCAGGAATTGGAGAAAGTCATCACCAAATATCTGGGCGGTACGAAACCAGAAGTCGCTCCATCCTATGGCTATGCCGCTCCTTCTGAAGACCCGGAAGTCATTCTGGAACTGATTCAGGAGGCAATCGACCTCTGTGGCTACACCGGTAAAATTGGTTTTGCCTTTGACTGCGCCTCCAGCGAGATGTATGACAAAGACTCCAACACTTACCTTTTAAAAGGAAAGCGCATATCCGCTGACGAGCTGATCGCCTATGCTAAGAAACTCACAGAAAAATTCAACTTTGTCTTCATCGAAGATCTGCTGGATGAAAATGACTGGGAGTCCTATCCAAAAGCTCATCAGGAAATTACTCGCACCATTCTGTTGGGAGACGATTTCATTGTCACAAATATCGACCGCCTAAAACGCGCATATGAACTTCAGGCCATCGACGGTTTCATCCTGAAGCCAAACCAAGTAGGAACCATCACAGAAGCTTTGGATACCTACCAATTCGCAAAAGAACACGGTATGTTCGCTACCCCTTCAGGGCGCTCCGGAGGTGTAGTCGGAGATGTGGTTATGGATTTAGCGGTGGGTCTAGGCATTCCGTTCATCAAAAATGGAGCCCCCCGTTCCGGCGAGAGAATCGACAAACTAAATTTCCTGATGCGCGCCTGTGACACAAGTCCTGGCTGCCGACTTGCAGATATTACACCTTTACTGCGCTTTTAATCCTTTCTTTATGTGACAACTTTTACTCCAAGCCGGGCAGTCTCTCTCGAAAAGAGACTGCCCGGCCTTCCTATCCCCAACGTCTCTCCCTCATGTCTAAACTGTTGCGCCCAATTGTAACTATTCAGCCATAACAGCTCGAATTAGCTGCTACGCAGCTTATATCGCCGCGTATGCGACTAAATCCTCGCTTATGGCTAAGCGCCATATGCCTGATAAGAGCAAAACTCCTCTGCAAGCAAGCTTGCTCCGGATTTTGGTTCTTATCTGTCGCATGGCTGAATAGTTACGCCCGATTTTGTGCAGTTTCGATAAAATATTGACATTATCCTTTAGAAATTTTATAATAAAATCACCAACGAGGAAGATCTTCTGACTCGAAAGAAAGGAAAAAAGAATATGTATAAGTATGACCCAAAGTCTCTCTGTGCGGATGAGTTCATCAATCACGAGGAAATATTAGAGACGCTCCGCTACGCAGATGAGAACAAAGACAACGTGGAACTCATTGACCAGATTCTAGAAAAAGCCCGCCCCAGATTTACCGAGAAGGGAACTTTCTGCACAGGGCTGACACATCGCGAGGCATCTGTCCTTCTAGCCTGTACCATTCCTGAAAAAATTCAGGAAATGTATTCTCTGGCAGAGGAAATCAAAAGAGCCTTCTACGGCAACCGGATTGTGATTTTTGCCCCTCTGTATCTCTCCAACTACTGTGTGAATGGCTGTCTCTATTGCCCATATCACATGAAAAACAAACATATTCCGCGAAAAAAGCTGACCCAGGAGGAAGTAAAAGCAGAGGTTATCGCACTTCAGGACATGGGGCACAAACGTCTGGCCATCGAATCCGGGGAAGACCCCAAGATGAACCCCATCGAATACATACTGGAATGCATTGATACAATCTACTCCATCAAACACAAAAACGGCGCTATCCGCCGTGTCAATGTAAATATTGCGGCAACCACCGTAGAAAACTACCGCAAATTAAAAGAAGCCGGAATCGGCACCTACATATTGTTCCAGGAGACCTACCACAAAGAAAGTTATTTGACGCTGCACCCCACAGGACCAAAGCACGATTATAACTATCACACCGAAGCTATGGACCGGGCAATGGAAGGCGGCATTGACGATGTGGGCCTCGGCGTACTGTTTGGCCTGGAGCTGTACCGCTATGAATTTGCAGGCCTGCTGATGCACGCGGAACATCTGGAAGCTGTTCACGGCGTCGGACCGCACACCATCAGCGTTCCCAGAATCAAACGGGCAGACGATATCGACCCATCCACTTTTGACAACGGCATCGACGACGATACCTTTGCCAAAATCTGTGCCTTAATCCGAATCGCAGTTCCCTACACAGGTATGATCATCTCCTCCAGAGAGACCCAGGCTGTCCGGGAAAAAGTTATTCGCCTCGGGGTGTCACAGATCAGCGGCGGTTCCCGTACCTCTGTGGGCGGTTATCAAGAAGAAGAGCGCCCCACCGACACGGAACAGTTCGATGTCTCCGACCAGAGAACCCTGGACGAAGTAGTCCATTGGCTGATGGAGATGGGATATATCCCCTCTTTTTGTACGGCCTGTTATCGGGAAGGCCGCACCGGAGACCGTTTTATGTCCCTGTGCAAATCCGGTCAGATTCAAAACTGCTGCCATCCCAATGCACTGATGACACTCAAAGAATATCTGGTAGATTACGCCAGCCAGGAGACAAAAGAAATCGGCGAAGCTCTTATTCAGGCAGAGCTGAAAAATATCCCAAGAGAACGTGTGAGAGAAATCTGTAAAGACCATCTCGAAAAAATTCAAGAAGGAATACGTGATTTTCGTTTCTGATTGAATACAGCTTGAGGCAAGAACAGAAACCGCTTACCAGACTTATCACGCAAAAGCCCCTGTGCAGATATTTTTTCTATCTGCACAGGGGCTTCTTTCTCTTCCAATTTTCGGGATACTTTCACTATCCTCTATATATCACACTCACTATAGTTCAAGCGTGTTCTCCTGTTTCTCGATATTATGTCTATTGGCATAGCCAGTCAAAATCATCGTCAGAGCTCCGTCCCCAGTCACATTACAGGCAGTTCCAAAACTATCCTGAAGCGCAAAGATTGTAAGCATCAGCGCTGTTCCCGTATCGTTAAAGCCCAGAACTCCTGTGATTAACCCCAGAGAAGCCATGACCGTTCCTCCCGGAACACCCGGTGCTCCCACCGCGAACACTCCCAACAGGAAACAGAACAAGACCATAGTCCCTACAGACGGTATGTCTCCATAGAGAATCTTTGAGACAGTCATAACAAAGAATACCTCTGTCAGCACGGAACCACACAAATGAATATTCGCAAACAGAGGAATCCCAAAGTCCACCATATCTGAGCGAAGAGGCGGTTCCGATTTCTTCGCACATTTTAATGCCACCGCCAGGGTCGCCGCAGACGACATGGTTCCTACTGCCGTTAGATAAGCCGGCCCATAATTTCTCACCACCTCTAGTGGGTTGCTCTTAGAATAGATACCACCCACAGTATACAGAAGCGTCATCCAGATAAAATGTCCCACGATCACAATCAATACCACTTTGATAAATACAGGCAGCTGTTTTGTGATCGTTCCTTCATATGACAGAGCACAAAAGGTAAAACCTATAAACACCGGCAAAATTGGAATGACAATCTTAGTTACCACTTTCAACACAATTTGCTGAAACTCTTCCAGAATTTTTGTGACAGTAACTGCCTTTGTCCAAGTCGCCGCAAGTCCAATCATCACCGAGAAAACCAATGCACTCATCACCGGCATGATCTCTGGAATATCCAGCTGAAATACCACCTCCGGCAGTTCCTTCAGTCCTTCCACTGCCGAAGAGATAGACAGATGCGGAATCAGACCATACCCCGCCGCCATAGACCCCAGCGCAGCCAGCACAGAAGATGTATATGCACAGATCAGCGCAACCCCTAACATTCTAGACGCGTGATTTCCCAATTTTGTGATAGAAGGCGCAATAAATCCGATAATAATCAGAGGCACGCAGAAATTAATCAGCTCGCTCAAAATATATTTGACCGTAACCACCACATTCATAACGCTGACATTTGCCACCTGCCCTACCAAAATCCCAAGCACAACACCTAGTAACAGCTTAAACGGTAGACTGCTAAATATTTTCTTCATCGCTTCTTCTCCCCTTTACACGCTTTTTATTAGTATATCTCAAACTGGAGAATTTAGCTACTTTTTTCTACACCCGTCTTCCCTACAGGAGACATTTCATCTATCAATCTAAAATCATGCTAAGACCGATTCTCTTCTTTTGGAGATCTACAGAAATCACTTTAACCTCCACCACATCTCCAACGCTCACCGCTTCCAACGGATGCTTAATATAACGTTTTGTCATTTTAGAGATATGCACCAGACCATCTTGGTGAACGCCGATGTCCACGAACGCACCAAAATCAATGACATTTCTCACAGTCCCTTTTAGAACCATCCCTTCTTCCAGGTCTTTCATCTCCAAAACGTCCGTGCGCAGAATCGGTCTCGGCATCTCATCACGAGGGTCCCTGGCCGGCTTTTCCAATTCCTTGACGATATCTTCCAGAGTAATCTCTCCGACACCCAGTTCCTGCGCCATTTTTTTCGTATTCTTGATCTGTCTAGAAATCCCCGTCAGTTTTCCGTCCGCGATATCCTCAGAGGCATATCCCAACTTCTCTAAAAGTTTTGTAGCAGCCTCATAGCTTTCCGGATGTACGCTGGTGGCATCCAGCGGATTATCCCCACCGAGAATTCTCGTAAAACCTGCACACTGTTCATAGGCTTTCGGTCCCAACTTTGCCACCTTTAACAGCTCTCTACGGTTCCTAAAGCTGCCGTTCTCCTCACGATAAGCTACAATATTCTTCGCGATAACCTTAGATATACCAGAGATATATTCCAGGAGAGGAGCAGAAGCTGTGTTTAAATCGACACCGACTTTATTCACACAGTCTTCCACTACCCCGTTCAAAGCCTCTCCTAACTTCTTTTGATTCATGTCATGCTGATACTGTCCCACTCCGATGGACTTCGGGTCAATCTTCACCAGTTCTGCCAGCGGGTCCTGTAGACGTCTAGCGATGGAAGCTGCGCTTCTCTGTCCGACATCAAAATTCGGAAACTCTTCCGTCGCCAGCTTACTGGCTGAATACACTGAAGCTCCGGCTTCGTTGGTAATTACATACTGCACCTTTTTCTCTGGAATCTCTTTCAGCATCTCTACAACTACCTGCTCAGATTCTCTCGAAGCCGTGCCGTTACCAATGGAAATCAATGAAATCCCATAAGTTTCAATCCATTCCTTCACTTTATCCTTCGCAGCCCTGATCTTTTTCTCATTGGTAGGTGCCGTGGGGTAGATTACCGTTGTGTCCAACACCTTCCCCGTAGAATCCACCACAGCTAATTTGCAGCCCGTTCGAAAAGCTGGGTCCCAGCCCAACACGACACGTCCCACAATCGGAGGCTGCATCAAAAGCTGTTGCAGGTTCTTTCCAAAAACTCCAATGGACGCCTCTTCTGCCTTCTCGGTCAAATCATTTCTGACTTCCCTCTCAATGGCTGGCGCAATCAGACGTTTATAGGCATCCTCCACAGCAACTTCCAAAACGGGAGTCGTGATAGGATTTTCCTTCAGAATCACTTTTTTCTTCAAATAACGGAGAATCTCTTCCTCCGGAGCACTGATCTTAACTGTCAGAAATTTCTCTTTCTCGCCTCGATTCAGAGCCAGAACGCGATGTCCCGCTATTTTAGAGACCGGTTCCTCGTAATCATAATAAGAATCATAGACAGACTGTGCCTCTGAATCTTTAGCCACAGAGACTACACTACCCTTTTTAACTGTCACATTTCTAATGTGCATTCGGTAATTTGCCTCATCTGAGATAGACTCCGCTATGATGTCCATAGCTCCAGCGATCGCCTCCTGAGGAGTACGGACTTCTTTTTCCTCTGACAGGTATGCTTTTGCCTCTTCTTCCAAAGGAACACTGGTAGCCTGAAGACGTATGAGATTTGCCAGCGGTTCCAACCCTTTTTCCTTTGCGATAATTGCTCGCGTCCTTCTTTTGGGTCTATACGGACGATAGAGATCTTCCACAACTACCAAAGTCTGCGCCGCCAGAATCTGTGCTTTAAGCTCATCCGTCATCTTACCCTGATCTTCAATACTGGAAATCACCTGTTGCTTTTTCTCTTCCAGATTCCGAAGATAACTCAGTCTTTCTCCCAGCTTTCGAAGCTGCTCATCATTCAACGAACCTGTAACCTCTTTTCGATACCGGGAGATAAACGGAATCGTATTTCCCTCATCAATCAGCTGAACTGCCGCTTCCACCTGCCATTTCTCTACGCCTAGTTCTCCGGTAATTACCTGAATAATATCCATAACAATCTCATTCCTCTTCTTTTAATCTCTCGGAAATCTGCCAATTTCTCTTACAGTACAATAGCAACGTCCCGTAGGTTTGTCAACACCTAATTGGACTCCACGCCTTGCCAGGCCTTTCATTACATGCTACAATTACATTGATAATTTCTGGACAACTACAAAGAATGGAGTACATCGTTTATGAAAAAATCTAATAGAGAACTAAAAATGATGGCTAGAAATGCCCTCCGGGGCAACTATACCATCCCCATCATCGCAAATATTTTGATTAGCGCACTCAGTATGGCCTTTGGCTCATTGACAACCGTACTTTTCCCCACGAACACAACTTTGTCATGGATTATGAGTCAGATATTTTCTTTCGCCGTCTCCGTGATACTGTCTCTATTCACTGCCGGATTGATATATATGTATCTAAACATTTCCAGGGGATTGCCCTACAGCTTTTCCGATCTGACACGCATGTTTTCACGGAATCCTGACCGTGTGCTGATCGTGGGATTCGTGCTGGCACTGATTAATCTGCTCACCACAATTCCCTCACTTTTAGTAAATTATATCTATCTAAACGAGGAAGCCCTAAATGGTAGCACAGAAGCTCTTCTACAAGCTCTATATCTTACTTTTGCTGTGATTTTGCTTGGCCTTTTCCTCTACATGATTCTCACAATACCTCTGTCTATGTCCTATTACCTCTTGGCTGACCAGGAACGCCTCTCGGCCAAAGAAGCAATGAGCCTCAGTTTTCAGCTGATGAGAGGAAACTGGTGGAGATACTTAAAGCTTCAGTTAAGCTTTATTCCTCTGTATATTTTATCCGTCTTCACCTGTTATATCGCACTACTGTGGATTATCCCGTACTTGGGAATGGCAGAGACATTTTTCTATCGAGAGCTAATCGACGATTTGCATCTGCAACAAAACAGCACGGACATCCCCCAGATATTCAGGGAAAACAATGATTACAATTCCGAAGCTTAAAACAAACCATTTTTTACGAATATGCATCTAAAAAACAAAGTGGGCAAGCCCACTTCAGCTCCCACATCCTCTCAATCTTTGAGGGGGCGCGTCCCATTTTGCGCGCCGCCGCAACACCGCCTCGCGGTGAAATTCCTTATTGCGGCGTGCGCATCCTTAACGGAGCGTTTTTATAATAAGAAAAAGCTTTCACGCATTAGCGTGACAAGGTCTTTCCTATTACATAAAAAAGAATCTCAATGAATGAGATTCTTTTTTACTTTTGCCATTTCTTCATTGTTCGCCACGAAAACACACTTTCATGACAGCAGATAACTCATCATATCCCAGCCATGTCCCTTTTGAATTCCTCCTGCCTGGGCCTCTCTTTCATTGTAATTCCAAGTCTCTTTTCTCTTCCTGCTGCTGTCATAGAGCATATATGGAACCGGGTCTGACACATGCGTGCGCAGACGGATAGGCGTCGGGTGATCGGGCATCACCAGCATCCGATAATCTTCACCGCTGGCATCCAAGCCCTCCTTCACAATCTTGATGACTCTCTGGTCCAGATTCTCAATGGCCTGAATCTTTCTCTCCACGCTTCCCTGGTGCCCCATCTCATCCGGCGCCTCCACATGGATATAGGCAAAATCGTAGTCTTCCTTCGTCAGAGCATCTACTGCCGCCTGGGCCTTACCCTCATAATTCGTGTGAAGGCCACCATTAGCTCCCTCCACGATTTTCCGGTCCATCTTTGCTCCCACGGCAATCCCCTTCAACAGATCGACCGCCGAAATCATAACTCCTTTTTTGTGGTAGATATCTTCAAAGGCATCCAGCGCCGGCCTCGTGCCCGCGCCCCAGAACCAGAAGCTGTTCGCCGGGTTCAATCCCTTTGCTTTGCGTTCTAGGTTCAGTGGATGGTTTTTCAAGATTTCATAGCTTCTCTCCTGCATTCTGCGCAGAATCGGGTCTTCAGGCAGATGCTGGCCAATCACCTGTGTCAATACATCGTGCGGAGGCACCAATTCCAGAACCTGGCCATTCTCCCATACCATACAGTGACGGTAACTGGTTCCCACATAAAACTTATAGGTATCATTTTCCAGCTCTTTGCAAACGGCATCCATCAGAATTTTCGCGTCCTCCGTACTGATCTCTCCTGAACTGTGATCTACAATCTTCTGCTGCTCATAAGGGCAATCTTCTTCCGTCAGCGTCACAATATTACACCGGTAGACTACATCTGTATCCTTCATATCCACACCGATACTTAATGCCTCCAGCGGAGAACGCCCCGTGTAATACTTCCTCGGGTTATAGCCTAACACCGACAAGTTCGCCGTATCACTTCCAGGACTCATGCCCTCTGGGATAGTACGTACCATCCCAATCTCAGACATTTTTGCCAGCTCATCCATCACCGGAGTTTTCGCTGCCTCTAGAGGCGTCTTTCCTCCTAGTTCCTCAATAGGCTCATCCGCCATGCCATCTCCCAATACTACCACATATTTCATAGCCTTCTATCTCCTCAATCTTTTACACGGATTGTCTGAGCAACCTTGCCCAGTTCCTCCACCTTCTTCTGAAACTCTCCGTAAGTCATTTTCCAAGTAATAAATCCAATCTCACCGTCAACGATACCTTCTACCACCTGCTCCACATTTCCAAAAACAGCCTCGACATCTTTTTCTGTTCCCTGATGCCGCACAAAATAGCGTTCTTCAACATTATCTACACTCATCAGGTCCATTTTTTCTTCACTCAGGCCATACATCACATTTTTATTCAGGTTTTTGGCCTCCTCAATGATATCCGCCACAACAGCACTGGCTGTCGGCAATTTTCCTGCCCCGCTTCCATAGAACATCGCGTCTCCCAGCATATTACCATGCACAAAAATGCCATTGAAAACATCGTTCACACTGTAAAGCTGACTGGATGGACCCACCAGGTACGGGGCCACCTGTGCATACACCTGATCTCCTACTTTACGGCTGGTTCCCAACAACTTCACTGTCATCCCCAACTCTTTCGCATACTTCATATCCATCGCAGTGATCTTCGTAATTCCTTCCGTGGGAATCTCCTGAAAATCCACGAACTTTCCATAGGCCAAAGACGATAAAATCGCGATCTTACGGCATACGTCATGGCCTTCGATATCCGCCGTCGGGTCTGCTTCCGCATAGCCCTTTTCCTGAGCCTCTTTCAGTACCTCATCGAAATCACACCCCTCAGTACTCATCTTATAGAGCATGTAGTTTGTCGTTCCGTTCAAGATACCCGTAATTTCATCAATCACCTCTGCTGTCAGTGCATTGTTCAACGGCCGGATAATCGGAATTCCGCCTCCACAGCTAGCCTCAAATAAGAAGTTAATGTTCTTCTCTCTGGCAATCTTAGACAGCTCAACACCGCACTGAGCAACCATCGCTTTGTTAGAGGTGGCCACCGATTTACCCGCCTCTAACGCACGCTTCGCAAAAGTGTGCGCAGGCTCAACACCGCCCATCACCTCCACTACAATATCCACGTCTGGGTCGCTGATAATCTTTTCATAATCATGTACCAATACTTCCTCTACCGGATCCCCTGGAAAATCTCTTAAATCCAGTACATATTTGACATGAATCTCATCTCCGGTTTTTTCCTTGATGCTGTCACGGTTTGTCTTTAACACCTCATAAACTCCGCTTCCCACTGTACCGTAACCTAAAATTGCAACTTGAATCATAATTTCCTCCGTTCCGTACGTACTCTATGCGCACGCCTTTCATTCGTAATATAGAGCGGATAGGAGAAGGAAAACTTCTCCTATCCCTTGTGATACTTCGGGCATCCCAGCAGGTCTTCGCTCCGCTATGGTCCGTGCTAGACGCGTGCCGGGCTTATCGCGCAGACAACGAGTGAAAGGATTTTAAAAAACCCTCTCACCCGCTGTCACTCTCTGCCTAAAATTTTTAAATAATGAATGCCCTCACAGCGTTCTATGGCTTCCACCATCGCCTGCGCATCACCTTCATTCGGTAATATGGCCACACTCAAAGTCAGAGTAGCAACCCCACTGATTGGAATACTCTGATGAATTGTCAGAATATTTCCGTGATACTGGGCAATCATTTGCAGCACACTGGACAACAATCCCGGCTCATCATCCATGGAGATGATAAAGGTAAGAGTCTTTCCTCTAGTCTCCTCGTGGAAAGGAAAGATATCATCCTTATACTTATAAAAAGAACTGCGACTGATTCCCACCTGCTCCGTGGCATCCTGAACCGTCTCTACCTTTCCCATGTCTAAGAGCTTCTTGGCCTCAACCACCTTAATCAAAACTTCCGGCACTGCTCTCTCTTTGACTACATAGTATTTTTTCTTCTCTGATTCTTTTCCCATATTATCTTCCTTTGTTTGTCTGTTAAAAACAAATGTTTACACTAGGAAGATAGTAGCATAGAATTTCTATTTCTGCAAGTCTTTTTTCGACAATGCTATCCATTTCAAATAGGCATTGATAAATAGGTCAATGTTCCCGTCCATCACAGAATCCACATTCCCGGTCTCCTCGCTGGTTCTATGATCCTTTACCATGGTGTACGGCTGCATAACATAAGAACGAATCTGATTTCCCCAGCCGATCTCCGTCACCTCGCCTCGAATTCCAGAGAGCTTTTCTTCATTCTCCTGCTGCTTCAGCAGGTACAGCTTTGCTTTCAGCATCTGCATAGCTTTGTCTTTGTTCATGTGCTGAGAACGTTCATTCTGACACTGCACCACAATGCCAGTTGGCAGGTGCGTGATTCGAATTGCCGAGGATGTTTTATTGATGTGCTGCCCACCGGCACCACTGGACCGATAGGTATCCACACGAATATCGTCATCCCGTATCTCCACATCCACATCTTCCTCGATATCCGGCATCACATCGCAAGACACAAAGGAAGTCTGCCTCTTGCCCGCCGCATTAAACGGAGAAATACGCACCAGACGATGAACTCCTTTTTCAGATTTTAAATACCCATAGGCATTCTCTCCCCGTACTTCAAAGGTCACCGACTTGATTCCCGCCTCGTCTCCGTCTAGATAGTCCAGAACTTCCAAAGAAAATCCCTTCTTATCTGCCCAACGGGTATACATCCGGTAGAGCATACTCGCCCAGTCGCAGGACTCAGTTCCTCCTGCTCCGGCGTGAAGCGTCACAATGGCATCGTTACTGTCATACTCACCAGACAGCAAAGTCTTCACACGAATGTCATCGAAACTCTTCTGAAACTCGTCCAACATCTCCTGAATCTCTGGGATCAAATCTGGGTCGTTTTCCTCGTATCCCATTTCAATCAGCGTCTCCATGTCCTCCATCTGTGTCCTCAGATTCTCATACGTCTGGAGATCATCCTTCATGTACTTTAATTCTTTCATCTTTTTCTGAGACTCCTCTGCATCATCCCAGAAATCAGGAGCTTCCATCTCCCTTTCTAATTCTTCGATTCGCTTTTCCTTGTTAGCCAAGTCAAAGTGAATCCCTCACTTCCACTAATGGTCCTGCATATGTGCTCAAAATAGATTTGAACTGATCTAACTCAACCACAGCTTCACCTTCTTTCTTAAATTTTAGGCTTATCAAGCCTCATTTTCTATTATACGTCTTTCCCTAAAGAGGGTCAACTAAAAGAAAGACCTGAAGATTCACTCTTAGCAAATCTTCAGATCTTCTCATATCCTCGTGGATAACTTTTCTCTATGATACAAAAAAGCTCTCATCCAGATAAATGTCTTCCACAAACTGAATCTCTCTATTTCTCTTCCCGCAGGCCCTCCAGTCCGTCTGAAATTCCATATCTTCTAGACTCACATCCAAAAGTCCTACCTGCACACCATCCTGGGGTTCTCCAGCAAAATAACACGCATCCACCAGATAATTAGCAAACGCGCCAATTTTCCCCTCCCCTGCCTCTTTTGAGGCGCACTCTGGCTGAAAGATTTTCATCCGCGCTTTTCCATTTTCCAAAATTGGCCCGTACAGCACACTATCGCCACCAATTCCCAGACTGCGGCGGCAAATCAACTCTACCTTCTTACCCGCCAGCAATTCCTGATTCTGATTGGGGTCCAAAATCAGACAGTCCGTCCCCTGTCCCTGATAACGGCTCATTTTAATGCGATGATCACACATTCTCTCATCTTCTTTCCACACAATCTTCCGCCTGCTGGCGGCTCCTTCATTGACAAAGACCAGTTCTCGGTCTACTCTACCTATCATTTACAAGTTACATTTTTTCACAGTTAAAAAAGATATTTATTTAATTAACAATAGTATACAACATTTTTCTCATAAGTATATGGGATTTTATGCTTGATATATTGCAAAAAATGCTGTAATCTCAAAATATAATATTTTAATAGAACTCGAACACCCGCCGTTTTTCACAGCTATCAAAGACAAGGAGAACCTTCATGGACGACAAAAACCTCGAGAAAAAGGCTGGCTATCTGCTTCAAGATTTTCGCCTGTTTCATATTCAGGATCAGCTTTCCAAAGAATTTGAGTTTCACTATCACGATTTTCACAAAATCATTTTCTTTTTATCCGGGAATGTCACCTATCAGATCGAAGGAAAATCTTACTATCTGAAGCCCCAGGATCTTCTCCTGGTGAACCAGTATGCCCTGCATAAGGCCGAAGTGGCCCCCACGGTGCCCTATGACAGAATCATTCTCTGGATACGCCCTGATCTTCCCCATCTTATACAAGGAGACGACCTCTATTCTTGTTTCCGCAAGGCCTCTGACCGCAGCTTTAACCTCATACGACTGCACGAAGAGCTACAGCGCCAACTTCAGGATTTATTTCTACATTTAGAGAAAGTTTCCAAATCCCAGGAATTCGGTGCCTCCCAGCTTAACCAAGCCCTGTTTGTCCAGCTCATGGTCTACCTGAACCGAATTTTTCTAGAGAAAAAGTATATACAAGACCAGGAATCTTATTCCTGCGACAAACAAATTCAAGATCTGCTGCGCTACATCAATCACAACCTGTCTGATGATCTCAGTATTGAAATACTCTCTCAGAAATATTATTTGAGCAAATACCACTTGATGCGCAAGTTCAAGGCCCAGACCGGTTACACCTTACACAGCTACATTCTCCAAAAACGCCTGCTGCTGGCGCGCACTTTGATTCAGCAAGGCATATCTATAACCACTGCCTGTACCCAGAGCGGTTTCGGTGACTACACCACTTTTTCACGGGCTTATAAAAAACAGTTTCATGTGACACCCAGCAGCCACAGTCCTCTCGGCGTAACCAAAGTACGCAAGCCCACTTCAACTCCTCCTTCTCCTCAATTTTGAGAAGCGCAGTCCCACTTTGCGCGCTTCCGCAACACTGCTTTGCGATGCACTACTTTATGGCGGTATGTGCATCCTTAGCGGAACGTTTATGTAATAGGAAAGAGCTTTCACGCATTATCTTGACAAGGTCTTTCCTATTACATAACAGATAAAATTTCATTTTCCTCTTGTCACACAAACTAATATCCGCTACAATGGAATTAAATCTTGACAAAAATACTGCATTTTATTTTGTTCCAAGAGGAGGTCATTTATGAGAACCTATTATGAGATACTCGGCGTCTCACCAGATGCCAGCCAGAAAGAAATCAAAGCCGCCTACCGCAAGCTCGCAAAAAAGTATCATCCGGACACCTCTCCTCAATCGGAGGAAATCACAAAAAAATTTCAAGAAATCTCAGAAGCCTATTCTGTCCTGTCAGATAAAGAAAAAAGACGCCAGTATAACTATATGGGTCACTCTGCCTACAAAAATAGTTACCACAGCACTCACACTTCCGCTGCTTCTCATGCTAAGGACGGCCATTGTGGTGCCTGCTCAGAAGGACGCCAGGAGGAGGACGAAGGACCGCCTGAGAAGAGTATACGCATCGCAGTCTGGCTAGATTTGGAGGAAACACTTCACCCTGTGCGAAAAACCGCTATCTATACTGAGAGAATCCCCTGTCCTCACTGCCAGGGTGAACAGGCTAATATCCCGTCCACAGAATGTCCCGACTGCCATGGTACTGGACGCAAAGTCCAGTATCAAACCCAGTGGGGCCACACCACCTCCACCAAGACTTTCTGCAGCCGCTGCAAAGGCACCGGAAAAGTGCCTGCTCAGCGCTGTCCTCAGTGCAACGGCTTAGGGTATGTGGAAAAAACCTGGACGTTTCATGTCCGTCTGCCAGGCGGTACCTATGAGCGTGAATTCTTCTTTCTGGAAGATGTTCTTGAAAACGAGACCGATTTTATTAATATCCACCGAGAAAAAGACCCGTCCCGCCTGTATGTGGTCATCATTCTTCTGAAAGAGAAGGAAGGATACCACCGGCAGGGCTTTCATTTATACACAGACCTGGATATTGACTTTCCGACACTGGTACTGGGAGGAACCATCCCTATTCCCACAATCGAAGGAACATTGCTCTACGACCTTCCTCCCGGAATGCAGAACCAAAAACTACGCCTGATAAACCGCGGACTAATTCGTCCCAACAAAATGGGCGGCCGAGGTGACCAGTATGTACGCCTGCACATTCAGATTCCACAAAATCTGTCAGATCTACAGAAATCTACCCTGGAGGCTTTTCGCAATGCAATGAATGTACACTCCTGAGTAAAGTAACTCGCCCACTTCAGCGTAACAAGGTCTATAACAAAGCGGGTAAGCCCACTTCAACTCCTTCTTCCCCTCAATCTTTGAGGGGCCCCTCCCACTTCGCTCGCCGCCGCAACACCGCAAAGCGGTGAAATTCCTCATTGCGGCGTGCGCATCCATAGCGGAGCGTTTGTGTAATAGGAAATACATTCACACATTAGCGTGACAATGTCTTTTCTATTACATAAAAGAGCCCCCAAAAACAGCAAAACACCTGTTTTTGGGGGCCTATTCATTATTTATTTCTGCCGCAGCACTGTTTATACTTCTTACCGCTTCCACACGGACACGGATCGTTAGGATAGACCTTCTCACTGGTACGCTGCACCGGTTTCTTTGGGCCGCTGTTATCCTTATTGGTCCCTGTCACCTGAGCCACCTGTTCTCTCTCGATCTTCTGTTCCACATGAACATGATACAACAGACGAACCGTATCCTCCTGAATACTATTCGTCATGGAATTGAACATCTCATAAGCGCTCATCTTGTACTCCACAACCGGGTCTCTCTGTCCATATGCCTGTAGGCCAATTCCCTGACGAAGCTGTTCCATATCATCAATATGGGACATCCATTTATTATCAATCACTTTCAGCAGAATGACTCGCTCTAGCTCTCTGAGCTGCTCAGCTTCCGGGAACTCCGCTTCTTTCAGCTCGTAGAGCTTCACAGCTTCCTCTTTCAGTTGATGCTTCAGCTCATTCTTTTTCATCCCTTTAACTCGCTCTTGCGTCAGAGGCTTCAGAGGAATAATCGGTGTAATCACAGAGTTCAGCTCTTCCAAATCCCACTCTTCAGAATCCACATCCTCTGAAAAGCACATATCTACCGTATTGTCCACAATATCCGTAATCATATGGTAGATCGCATCGCGCATATTGTCTCCATCCAGCACACGGCGTCTCTCTTTGTAGATGATCTCTCTCTGCTCGTTGTTCACCTGATCGTAGTCTAGCAGGTTTTTACGGATACCAAAATTGTTGCCCTCAATCTTCTTCTGGGCCTTCTCAATGGCATCAGACAACATCTTGTGCTCAATCTGCTCATTCTCTTCCACTCCCAAGGATGTAAAAACCTTCATCAGACGCTCAGAACCGAACAGACGCATCAAATCATCTTCCAGAGAAATATAGAATCTAGACTCTCCTGGGTCACCCTGACGTCCAGAACGTCCGCGAAGCTGATTGTCAATACGTCTAGACTCATGGCGCTCTGTACCGATGATCTTCAGACCACCGGCCTCCCTAGCCACATCGTCCAGTTTAATATCGGTACCACGTCCTGCCATGTTCGTGGCGATCGTCACCGCATTTGCTTGTCCAGCCTGAGCCACAATCTCAGCCTCCAGCTCGTGGAATTTCGCATTCAACACATTGTGGGCAATTCCCTCTCTTTTCAGCATCTTGCTCAGGAGCTCAGAAGTCTCAATCGTGATGGTTCCCACCAGAACCGGCTGCTGCTTCTCATGGGCTTTTTTAATTTCTTCGATAACAGCACGGTATTTTTCTTTTTTGGTCATATAGACCGCATCATCTAAGTCTTTACGCTGTACTGGAACATTCGTCGGAATCTCTACCACGTCCATTCCATAGATATCGCGGAACTCCTTTTCTTCTGTCAGGGCAGTACCTGTCATACCAGATCTCTTTTTATACTTATTAAAGAAGTTCTGGAAAGTGATCGTAGCCAGTGTACGGCTTTCCCTCTTTACCTTCACATGCTCCTTCGCCTCAATCGCCTGGTGCAGACCGTCGGAATAACGGCGTCCTGGCATAATACGGCCTGTGAATTCATCAACGATTAGAATCTCGTCGTCCTTTACCACGTAATCCTGATCTTTGAACATCAGGTTATGGGCGCGCAGGGCAAGAATAATATTATGCTGAATCTCCAAGTTCTCAGGATCTGCCAGATTCTCAATGTGAAAGAATTTCTCTACTTTTTTCACACCTTCCTCTGTCAGATTCACAATCTTATCCTTTTCATTGACGATATAATCTCCGGTCTCCTCAATTTCCTCGCCCATGATAGCCGCCATCTTTGTCATCTCGCCACTGGCTTCCCCGCGCTCTAGCTGTCTTGCCAGTATGTCACACACCTCGTAGAGTTTCGTGGACTTTCCGCTCTGACCTGAAATAATCAGAGGAGTTCTCGCCTCATCAATCAACACAGAGTCCACCTCGTCGATGATCGCATAGTGCAAAGAACGCTGTACAAGCTGCTCTTTATAGATGACCATGTTATCTCTCAGGTAGTCAAATCCCAGCTCGTTGTTCGTCACATAGGTAATGTCACAGGCATAGGCTTCTCTTCTCTCGTCACTCTTCATGCTGTTCAACACACAGCCAACTTTCAATCCGAGAAATTCATGAACCTTTCCCATCCATTCCGCATCACGGTGTGCCAGATAATCGTTGACAGTGACAATGTGAACGCCTTCTCCTTCCAACGCATTTAAATAGGCTGGAAGAGTGGACACCAAGGTCTTTCCCTCACCGGTCTTCATCTCAGCGATTCGTCCCTGATGAAGAATAATTCCACCGATGAGCTGCACCCGGTAGTGTTCCATATTCAAAACTCTCTTGGCAGCTTCTCGGACGGTAGCATATGCCTCAGGTAAAATATCGTCCAGAGTCTCCCCTTCCGCCAAACGATTTTTGAACTCTCTAGTCTTTCCTTTCAGTTCTTCATCGCTTAGTTTCTGCATTTCCGGCCGCAGAGCTTCAATTTTATCCACGAGTCCGGAGATTCTCTTGACCTCTCTCTCGCTCCTTGTTCCAAAAACTTTCGAAAGTACACTCATATATTGAACTCCTAAACTATCTGAATTTACAAAACTATCTATATTCTATCACTTTCCCTTTATGAAAACAATAAATAAATATTGAACAATCTGTAACAACAAACGCCACCCAAGCAACCTCTTCATCACAGAACGCCTATCTTCTCATAGCACAAAAATACCGCACAGCCCGCGTCTTGACACTTCCGTGCACTCCCGCTGACTGTGCGGCTCTCCTTACTTATCCGATCTTTAATACTCTGGCTCAATCAGACCATACGTATTTCCTTTTCTCTTATAGACCACATTCACCTGGTCAGTCTCCGCATTACAGAATACGAAGAAATTATGTCCCAAGAGCTCCATCTGCACACAGGCATCTTCCGGATACATGGGCTTAATATCAAATTTCTTAGTACGCTGAATCTTCACTTCGTCTTCTTCCTCGTACTCTTTTTCTATAAATGCTTTCTGGAAATGATCTCCAGCTTTCTCCTTATCTACAATTTTCGTCTTGTATTTTCGCAATTGTCTCTCGATCACCTCTTCCACCAGATCGATGGAGACATACATATCATTGCTGACCTGCTCAGAGCGAATGATGTTTCCCTTGACAGGAATAGTAACCTCAATTTTTTGTCTGCTTTTCTCGACACTCAATGTCACAATAATCTCGGTGTCCGGGGTAAAGTAACGCTCCAGTTTACCCAGCTTGTCTTCCACTGCTGTTCTCAACCCATCGGTAACTGTCAGGTTCTTTCCGCTGATAATAAAATTCATATGCCCAGCCCCTTTACTGTTTATTCACCTGAAATCCTGTTATTCCAACAAAATGTGTTCTCTTCTGAAACCTTTACTCCCAATTACTGATACCATTTTCAGAAGATCTCTCGACCGGTTACAGCCGAATCAGGTTACCTATATTATAACACAAACTTGTACAATTAACATCCTTTTTATGAACAAAAAGATAAAATTTCTGTGAATAAGAGGGGTCCTCCAAACAAATCCAGAGCACTTCCCACTGTGACATCCACCCTTCCACATCCATGCTCTTTCAATTCCTTCAAGTCCTGGAAGTTCCCCACACCACCGGCATAGGTCACAGGTCGTTCTGCATATTCGGCCAACAGCTTAACCAACTCCGTTTCTATTCCCCTGGCCTTTCCTTCCGCATCCACCGCATGCACCAAGTACTCACTACAGTAACCACCTAACTCCCGCAGCGTCTCCAAGGTAACAGGAACCTCCGTAAACTTTTGCCATCTGTCTGTCACAATATAATAGAGATCCCCTCTCTTTTTACAGCTCAAATCCAAGACCAAACGCTCTGCTCCCACCGCTTTTCGCAGCTTCTCTAGATTCTCATAGGAAATCTTTCCATCTTTAAAGACATACGATGTCACAATCACATGGCTGGCTCCGGCCTGCAAAAACTCCTCTGCGTTTTCAGCATTGATACCTCCGCCGATCTGCATTCCACCTGGATACGTGTTCAGAGCTTTTACAGCCTGCCTTTTTGTCTCTTCATAATAGGGAGAGCTGGCCGGATTCAACATAATAATATGTCCTCCCGTCAAACCCAGCTCTTTATATAACTTGGCGAAAAAAAATGCGTCCTGTTCTGCCACATAATTCTCCGCAGCCCAGTCGTTCTGATCTCGTAGGCTGCTACCCACTATTTGCTTTACTTTACCGTTATGTATATCAATGCATGGTCGAAATTTCATCATTTCACTTCCTCTCATGCATTGATAATAACATGATAGACAAAAGTCCGCAAGCTATCGTCTGCTGAAAACACCCTTCCACAGATCGGCAGCATGCCAACCTTTTTACTATTCAGCTACGTTGTTGTCTTTCGTCTCTTTGGTCGTCTTGTTGTCATCCGTAGTCGTTCCGTCATCCTCACCATCGAAAGCATCACCTACAGCATCTCCTACATCCTCAACAGCATCTCCGACACCGTCACCTAAATCTTTGACACCATCACCCAGATCTTCAGAAGGAGTATCTACATCTTTGTCTGTATCTTTGTCTGTAGTTCCCTCCGTCGTATTCTCATCCATGGTGTCATTCTCATCGGTAGTCTCATCCGTCGTCTCCTGATCTTCTGTCACTGTTCCATTCTGATCGTCTTTCTCAGAGGCATCTCCACATCCGGCTGCCAGAGCAAGTACCAAAACCATACCACTGCAAAGTAAAAGATTTTTCATTTTTTTCATATTCTCAATCTCCTTTTTCAAGTTGTACTTTCGATAAAGATAGTATGTTCCAAACCATCTTTCATTATGCAGTCTTATTTTCATCGAGCAAAATGCCATTCTCTGGAATGAATGGAAATTTTTTTAATCACTGGATACGCAGACACAATACCGTAGACATCTTATCGCGCAAAACAACAAGACCGCCCTTGACAGAATCCCCTGCCTTCGTGCGGTCTTTCTCTCTAAAAATTATATATTTTATGTCGGCACTTATATTTCAGCCATTGATTACATCTTTCATATCATATCTACCGGCTGGCTTACCAGCTAAATATTTCGCAGCTTCCACCGCACCTTTTCCGAAAACAGCCTTGGAATACGCAGTGTGTTTAAACTCGATCACCTCGTCCGGCCCTGCGAAAATAATCTCATGCTCTCCCACGATGCTTCCACCTCGAACCGCACTAATTCCAATCTCTTTTTCATCTCTCTTTTGTCTCACCTGGCTTCGATCATAGACATAATGATATTTATGGTCCATTGCCTCGTTCAAACTGTCTGCCAATGCAAGTGCAGTCCCGCTAGGCGCATCCACTTTAAGGTGATGATGCCGTTCCACAATCTCCATGTCAAAGCCCGCCGTAGCCAACACCTTTGCCGCCTCCTGAATTAATTTAAACAAAGTATTAATTCCCAGAGACATGTTCGCAGACTTCATAATCGCCACTTTTTTGCTGATCTCGTCTACCTTCGCATTCTGCTCCTCACTGAGCCCTGTAGTACATAATACTAACGGAATTCCTCTCTTGGCGCTGTAATCCATTAGAGCATCCACTGCCTTTGCGTTAGAGAAGTCAATGATAGCATCCGCATCCACCTGACAAGAATCCAAATCAGTAAATACCGGATAACCATTTTCTCTATTGTCCATCATATCAATTCCGGCTACAATCTCAGCATCCGCATCCTGAGCCACCAATCCGCTGATTACTTGCCCCATATGGCCGTTGCAGCCATGCATAATAATTCTCGTCATCTCAGCCATCCTCTCTTATGCCAGTTTGATCCCGAAATCAATCATGGCTTTTTCCAGCCTCTTCAAATTGGCAGGCTCCATATCCGTCAGAGGCAGACGCAGCGGTCCTGCATCCTTCCCCATCAGGTTCAATGCTGCCTTCACCGGAATCGGATTTACCTCACAGAATAAAGCTTCCACCAGCTCTATGGCTCGAAGCTGAATCTCACAGCTACCCTTTACATCGCCTTCCAGATATTTTGCAACCATATCGTGGGTCTCCTGAGGAGCTACGTTGGACAAAACTGAGATCACACCTTTGCCTCCCAAAGACAGAAGCGGTACCACCTGATCGTCATTTCCTGAGTACAAATCAATACAGCCATCTGCCAAAGACATCAGTTTTGCGATCTGAGAAATATTTCCTGAAGCTTCCTTGATCGCCACAATATTTTCCACATTTCTAGCCAATGATACCGCTGTCTCTGGCATAATATTACAACCAGTACGGCTAGGTACATTATACAGAATAATCGGAATAGACACGGCATTGGCTATCGCAGTGAAATGTGCAATCAACCCATTCTGCGTCGCTTTGTTATAGTATGGAGTCACCAGCAAAAGCGCATCCGCTCCATAGGACTCAGCTTCCTTTGACATCATGATCGCTGTCTCCGTACAGTTTGAACCTGTTCCCGCAATAACCGGTACTCTCTTTGCTACCTTATCAACTGTATATTTGATTGCCGAAAGATGCTCTCCATGCGTCAGAGTGGAGGACTCTCCGGTCGTCCCGCAGATGATGATCGCATCTGTGTGATTCTCAATCTGAAATTCAATCAATTCACCAAGTTTATCGTAATTCACCTCACCTGTCGGAAGCATTGGGGTTACAATCGCTACACCTGCACCAGTAAAAATTGCCATAATTTTCTCCTCCTTAATGATAATATGTACTCTCAGAATCTCTTCGTTCAGGAACAAAACGTGCGCATCCGCAACGGAACGTTTATGCTATAAGAAACGGCTTTCACTCACCAGCTTGACAAGAGCTTTCCTATAACATAAAAAGAGGCCGACCTTTTGCCCGCCTCTAAAGAATCTAATCCATTATCTGATCTTTAGATAGCGCACCATCTTACGATGACAGTCACACAGCTCTTAACTGTATGCCCAAGAACCACCAAAACAGGCTGGCAATCCTTTCGGCGTTTTTTCCTTTCCTCTGTTTTCTTCTGTGCCTGCCACATCCAACAGATTACTAATAAAAAACGCAACCTCTATCTTTCTTAACTGTGATTTCTGTAACTATAGCATGCTTTCCGATGATTGTCAATGCATTTATTCCGAATTTCGTTTCACAATGGGATTTTAGGTTACAGTTCAGGGCTTCAATATCCCGCGAGTTGTTTTCGTACATTTTGTACAAAATCTAAGACATACTCGCGCCAAACTACTGTTTACAGCAGTTTGTGTGCATCGCATAGCGTGTTACTGCTCACGAACTGCAAGTGAGTGAACAGTAAGGATTTGGGCAGCTCCAAACCGACTGAGAATTTCTCCTGCGCAAGGCCACAAACGTGCGGTCCAGTTTTCACGGAATAAGCTGTTACTATTCTCTCTCCCGCAGTACTTTCGTCTCTAGAGTTGTGATACAGTCCACCATCGGCTGAATTTCCTGGGGCATGCAATCCCCAGTCAGAACCAGATGCATCTCATCCACCAGCTCCATGAGCTTCTTCAGTTCGTCCACGGTGATAATGCCATGATCCACAACTCCAAAAATTTCATCCAGAACCAGCAGATCACACTCCTCTGTAGCTATCACTTTTTTCGCAAAATTCAGCCCATTGAGAATATTTTTCTTCTCCTCTGCTTTCTCCTGTTCACTTAAATTTTCATAATAAATTTTGGACTTCTCAAATCGGAAAATTTTTAAGTCCAATGGACTCAAATCTTCGATAAACTCCAACTCACTGCTCTCTTTACCCTTGAGGAACTGTATGATAATCACACTCTTTCCCTGGGCACATGCCCGAACACTCTGACCGAGAGCTAGCGTAGATTTTCCTTTTCCAGTACCGCAGTACACTTCTACAAGACCTTTTTTCATCGCCATTCCTTCTTAATAATCATGTGTGGTTTATCTGCGGCTTTCCAAGCACACGGATAAATTCTTCTGTTGCTCTGAATTTTCCAGTCCTCGCATGTCGCTGTCCCTATCTCATGCAATACTCCATAACAAGGATAAAACTATAAGTATGTTTTATATTACAGCAAAATCCCTAAAAATGCAAGTATTGTGCCTGTTTATTGCCAAAATCAGGAAAAGCTGCATTACGGTTCAGGCCTCCAATATCCTGCGAGGTGTTTTTGTACATTTTGTACAAAATTCCCAAATATATTCGCGCCAAACTGCTGTTTGCAGCAGTTTGTGTGCATCGCGTAGCGTGTTACTGCTCACGAACCGCAAGTGAGTGAACAGTAACAAAGCTGCCTTCGCTCTCGCAGCGGCTTTCGCAAGCATGCTTGCTCCTTCCTCTGCCTTCGCTTCGGCGCATGGCCACACAGCTTTTCCTTACTTCCGTTCATCCATGCAGCTCGATTCCACTTCGCTCCATCTCGCTTCGGGACGTCGTCCCTATGCCTTCGCTCTCGCAGCAGCTTTCACAAGCATGCTTGCTCCTTCCTCTGCCTTCGCTTCGGCGCATGGCTGAACTGTTATTCCAAATATTCTAACTTGCTGACGGAGACTTCGTAGGCGGTTCGCTTTTCAGTTTCGTTCTCACCGATCTTTTTCATATAGTCGCGGCTTTGAATCCGCCCCCAAATCAGCACATGTCCGCCCACCTCAAAAGCTGACGCATAGCGTGCATTTCTTCCCCAGCATATGCAGGGTATGTAGTCAGACTTTCCATACGGACGATTGACAGCCAGCAAGAGATCTGCAATCTCTCTTCCCAGAGGTGTTTTTCGATAAACCGGCGGTTTGCAAATATAGCCGTCTAGAAAAATCTGGTTCACCGTCAGGGAATCGTCTTCCTCTTCCACAAAACTTAATTCTCTTACAAACACAGACAATACCAGCCGGTTTCTCTTTTCCTCATGCCGGTTATAAGAACGAAACTGTCCGTGCACCTGGATGTACTCGCCCACATAGTCCTGAGTCACATCCACAAGTCTCTCTGAGACCATCAGCGGAATTCTGTCTTCCGAGTCGCTCAGTCTTTTCACCAGCAGTTCCAATGTGTAGAACCCCTCTCCAAATACCTGGTGACTAAACGTAAATTCCGTTGAAATTTTTCCCATAATGGATACTTGATTGTTTTCAATAATCTTATCTGCCATGATTGATAGTTCCCCTTCCTCTTAATAGTACCATAGGTCATCTCTGACGGCATCGGCGATACCGTCCCCGTTTTTACGGTTTTCTATATATGTGTATTAACGGGATTGCATTTTTAGAACCAAAAATAATTTTTTTTTGAAGGACCTTGTAATCTTTAAAAAATATGGTACACTTTAGGGGTTGACTCCATTCAATAAGTAGAAAAATATTATGTACAGGTTCACTTTACATGCCTGTACCCTAACAATAGCAAGCAATTATCTGTTGTTAAAGAAAGGATATTAAATTATGAAAATCAAACGCGAAGACGTGAGAAACGTGGCGATTATTGCTCACGTTGACCATGGCAAAACTACCCTGGTAGACGAACTGTTAAAACAAAGCGGTGTGTTTCGGGAAAACCAGGAAGTCAAGGAACGTGTCATGGACTCCAATGATCTGGAAAGAGAACGTGGAATTACTATTCTCTCCAAAAACACTGCCGTCTATTATAAAAATACAAAAATCAATATTATAGATACACCTGGACATGCTGATTTCGGCGGCGAGGTTGAACGTGTCCTTAAAATGGTTGACGGCGTAATCCTTCTGGTGGATGCTTTTGAAGGTGCCATGCCACAAACAAAATTCGTGTTAAAAAAGGCCCTAGAGCTAGATCTACACGTGATTGTCTGTATCAACAAAATCGACCGGCCTGAGGCACGCCCCAACGAAGTCATCGACGAAGTTCTAGAACTGCTCATGGACTTGGAAGCTTCCGATGAACAACTGGACTGTCCTTTCCTTTATGCCTCAGCAAAAGCAGGACACGCCGTATTGGATTTAAATGACGCCCCTAAAAACATGGTTCCTCTCTTTGAGACCATCCTAAACTACATTCCTGCCCCAGAAGGAGACCCCGATGAGCCAACTCAGGTTCTGATCAGCACCATCGACTACAACGAGTATGTAGGCCGTATCGGCGTCGGAAAAGTAGAGCAAGGAACTATCCACGTCAACCAGGATGTCATTATTGTAAATGAACACAACCCTGATAAAAAAGCCCGGGTAAAAATCAGCAACCTCTACGAATTTGACGGTTTAAACAAAGTGGAAGTAAAAGAAGCCCAGATCGGTTCCATCGTCGCAATCTCCGGAATCGCAGATCTTCACATTGGAGATACCATCTGCGACCCAGAACATCCATCTCCGATTCCTTTCCAGAAGATCTCTGAGCCGACCATCTCCATGAATTTCATGGTCAACGATAGTCCTCTGGCGGGACTGGAAGGAAAATATGTTACCTCCCGTCATCTCCGCGACCGCTTGATGAGAGAGCTGAACACCGATGTCAGTCTTCGTGTGGAAGAGACTGACACCACAGAGTGTTTTAAAGTTTCCGGACGGGGCGAGCTCCACCTCTCCGTCCTGATCGAGAATATGCGCCGCGAGGGTTACGAGTTTGCAGTCAGCAAAGCAGAAGTTCTGTACCACGAGGATGAGCGCGGAAAGCGCCTGGAACCCATGGAAATCGCCTATATCGACGTTCCTGAAGAATTTTCAGGTTCCGTAATTCAAAAGCTCAGCGAGAGAAAGGGGGAGCTCCACGGAATGAGTCTGCTCAGTGACGGCTCCTCCCGCCTGGAATTCTCTATTCCGGCCCGCGGTTTAATCGGATTCCGCAATGAATTTCTGACGATCACAAAGGGAAATGGAGTCCTAAACACAATCTTCGATGGCTATGGTCCCTATAAAGGCGATCTTCAATACCGCAAACAAGGCTCTCTCATCGCATTTGAAGCCGGCGAGGCAGTTACTTACGGTCTTTTTTCAGCACAGGACAGAGGTACTCTTTTCATCGGCCCCGGTGAAAAAGTCTACTGTGGAATGGTAATCGGTCAGAACGGTAAAGCAGAGGACATTGAATTAAACGTATGCAAGACCAAACATCTTACAAATACTCGCTCATCCTCAGCCGACGAAGCTTTGAAACTGACTCCGCCTAAAATTTTGAGTCTCGAACAAGCTCTAGAATTCATAGATAACGACGAACTGCTAGAAGTAACCCCCACAAGCCTCAGAATCCGCAAACGGATTTTGGACCCTCGTGAGCGTAAACGTGCCAATATGAAAAATAAGTAATTACCTTCTCATCACTTAAAATAATTAAGTATTTTTATACTTTCAAAAGCCATCCATAATCTCATATCCTTTTTGATTGAGTATGGATGGTTTATTTTTCCTCAATATTGACATTTAATTAACGTTATCTTATTATCAATTATGTTATATTTTCTAAAATCTTATAATCAAATCCTTTAATTTTCATGTAAATAAAAACACTTTTTTTATTAATCAAACATTGTTAAATTGATATTGACTTTTTTCACAAGATATGTCTATAATAAGCCATACAATTCAGATATCCATTTAGACATTTAATTAACAATCTTGGGAGGATAAGTTATGGCAAAAAAAGAAACCACTACACCATTCATTGATTCTGTGGAAACATTAACCGCAAAAATGGAGGATATGCGGAAAGCTCAGAAAATCTTCTCTACCTACACACAAGAACAAGTAGATAAAATTTTTCTGGCGGCAGCTACTGCTGCAAATAAAGCACGAATTCCACTGGCAAAAATGGCTGTCGAGGAAAGCGGTATGGGCCTCGTGGAAGACAAAATCATCAAAAATCACTACGCTGCTGAATATGTATACAATGCTTATCGTCACACGAAGACCTGTGGTGTAATAGAGGAAGATCCTATATATGGAATCAAAAAAATCGCAGAGCCTGTAGGGTTGATTGCAGCAGTTATCCCTACTACTAATCCTACTTCTACAGCGATATTTAAGACTCTTATTGCATTGAAAACTAGAAATGCCATCATCATCAGCCCACATCCAAGAGCTAAAAAATGTACTGCTGAGGCTGCCAAAATCGTTCTTGACGCTGCTGTGGCAGCAGGTGCTCCTGAGGGTATTATCGGATGGATTGACGTACCGTCCTTGGAACTGACAAATCAGGTTATGAAAGATGCAGACCTCATTCTGGCAACTGGAGGCCCCGGCATGGTAAAAGCTGCCTACTCATCCGGCAAACCAGCTGTGGGAGTAGGCCCTGGAAATACACCTGTCATCATCGACGATACTGCGGATATTCGAATGGCTGTTAACTCTGTCATTCACTCAAAGACTTTTGACTACGGTATGATCTGTGCTTCCGAGCAGTCCGTGACCGTCCTGGAATCCGTATACGATCAGGCCAAAGCTGAATTTCTCAGAAGAGGCTGTTACTTCCTGAATCCAGAAGAGCTGGATAAGGTTCGCTCCACCATCTTAATCAATGGCGCATTGAATGCGAAAATTGTCGGACAGCCCGCCCCAGTAATCGCTTCCATGGCTGGCATCAAAGTACCAGATAATACAAAAATTCTAATAGGTGAAGTGGAATCTGTCGATATCTCCGAACCTTTTGCTCATGAGAAATTATCCCCAGTATTAGCTATGTATAAGGCTAAGACCTTCGATGAAGCGTTAGAAAAAGCAGCACAACTCGTGGCAGACGGCGGATATGGACATACATCCTCACTTTACGTAAATGTAAACGAAAAAGAGAAAATCGCAAAACACTCCGACGCTATGAAGACTTGCCGTATTCTGATTAACACTCCGTCTTCACAAGGTGGTATCGGAGATCTGTATAATTTCAAGCTGGAGCCTTCTTTGACTTTAGGTTGCGGTTCCTGGGGTGGAAACTCTGTCTCCGCAAACGTAGGAGTAAAACATCTTCTAAACATCAAGACCGTGGCAGAAAGGAGAGAGAATATGCTGTGGTTCCGCGCACCTGAGAAAGTTTATTTCAAGAAAGGCTGTACGCCGGTAGCTCTCGACGAATTAGGTACTATTATGCACAAAAAGAGAGCATTTATTGTAACAGACAGCTTCCTCTACAAAAATGGATATACCCAAAAAATTGAAGCAAAATTAGACGAAATGGGCATTGTCCACACCTGCTTCTACGATGTAGCTCCAGACCCAACTTTAGCCAGCGCAAAGGCAGGAGCAGCCGCAATGCGTGCATTTGAACCTGACTGTATCATCGCTCTGGGCGGTGGTTCCGCAATGGATGCCGGTAAAGTAATGTGGGTGCTTTACGAACATCCCGATGCAAACTTTGATGATATGGCGATGGACTTCATGGACATTCGTAAGAGAGTCTACACATTCCCGAAGATGGGTGAAAAAGCTTACTTTGTAGCAATCCCAACTTCCTCAGGAACAGGTTCCGAGGTTACACCTTTCGCGATCATTACTGACCAGGATACCGGTGTAAAATGGCCTCTAGCAGACTATCAGCTAATGCCAAATATGGCCATCGTAGACACCGACAACATGATGAGCCAGCCGAAGGGCCTGACTTGCGCTTCCGGTATTGACGTAATGACTCATGCTATTGAATCCTACGTCTCTGTCATGGCCAGCGATTACACTCAGGGCTTATCCTTAAAAGCAATCAAATTGGTATTTGACTACCTTCCAAGGGCTTACAAAGATGGTAATGACGTGGAAGCGAGAGATCACATGGCCAACGCCTCCTGCCTGGCAGGTATGGCTTTCGCCAATGCATTTTTGGGATTAAACCACTCCATGGCTCACAAACTTGGAGCTTTTCATCACCTGCCTCATGGAATCGCTAACGCTGTGATTCTCACCGAAGTTATGAAGTACAACTCTGTGGAAGTTCCTACCAGAATGGGTACTTTCCCACAGTATGAATATCCTCAGGCTCTGGCCCGCTATGCGGAAATTGGTCGTTATGTAGGTTTGACCGGAAAAGATGACCAGGAAGTCTTTAATAAATTAGTTCAGAAACTCGAAGATCTGAAAAAAGCCATTGAGATCAAGCCAAGCATTCAAGCTTATGGTATTGATGAAAAATACTTCTTTGACACTCTAGACAACATGACAGAACAGGCCTTCAATGACCAGTGTACTGCTGCAAATCCGAGATATCCTCTGATGTCTGAGATCAAAGAACTGTACACAAAATGCTACTACAATAAATAACCTTTTTGGCCGGTGAATTTCTTCACCGGCCAAGATAAAATAGACAATTCCCCTACAGAAAAAAGCCGCTGTTTTTGCAGCGGCTTTTTTCTGTACAACATGAGCAGCCTGCCAATCACAGACTGCTCATAAAGGATCATAAAATGTTTATTTAATTTATGATGGGCGCCAATGCCGATAACTCTTGTGCTGATTCCTCACACTCGGCAACTGATAGATATGGGGCTGTTCCTCGCCCCTCAACAGACGTAACCCACCGAAAGCCAAAGCCTCCATCTCATTCTCTCCCGGCAATACCTCAATAGGAGCAATGAAACCTGCATACTCTTTTACCATATCCGTAAGCATCTTGGAATTTGCTACACCGCCAGTCAGAATAATTGCATCTGTATTTCCTCTTTGAGCGACACTCAAAAGTCCAATTCCCTTGGCAATCTGATAAGCCTGAGCTCTGAATACCAGTTCTGCATGCTTATCTCCATCCTGAATCATTTTCTCAATCACACGGCAATCGCTGGTTCCCAAGTGAGCATACATACCGCCTTTGCCGCGCACTTTCTTTTTCATGTCTGCTCTCGTATAGTTGCCGGAATAACACAATTCCACCAACTGCAGACCTGGAACACTTCCTGCCCTCTCCGGCGAAAACTGTCCGTCATCGTCTCCCAGAGAATCCACAATCTTTCCTTTAGAATGCACACTGATGGAGACTCCGCCGCCCAAGTGAGCCACGATAAGGTTCAAATCTTTATAGTCCCTGCCTATAGACTTCGCATATTTCAAAGCCATCGCATGGCTATTCAGCAAATGGCAAAAACTCTGTCTGGTGATCTCCGGGATTCCTGTCACTTGCGCCACAGGAGTCAACTCTCCTCCTGTCACTGCGTCATAGATATAGGCCGGAATTCCCACAGATTCCGCACATAATTTCGCCAGCATCCCCCCTAAATTCGAGGCATGGGGAGAACTGATATCGCTTTCCAAAGCAAAAAACAGTTCATCATTCACAGTATAACCCCCCGCATGTAGCCCAGGAACTAATCCTCCTCGCCCTACAATCGCAGACAGTTCTTCCTGTTTCACTCCGTTTTTCTCTAAAAATTGCCGTATAATCTCCATTCGAAATGGAATCTGATCAGGAATTTGATCGTATTTTGCCAGTTCTGTAGTATCATGTTCTATATTTTCCTGAACAATTTTCTTCTCATCCTCATAGATCGCCAGTTTTGTGCTGGTCGAACCAGGATTAATGATTAACAGCTTATATGCCATTGTCCACCTCCGTAGGCCTGATGTCTAGAACAGCTCTTTTGCCAGCTTAGCAAACTCCGGCAAGCTGTTTTGAATACTTTCATAAGAAACGCAGTAACTTAATCGAACGTATCCTGGGCAGGCAAAGGAACTTCCTGCCACCATCAGAATATTATACTTTTTAGCAGCCTCCACAAATTCTTTTTCATCCTTTGTTGGAGATTTCACAAACAGATAAAATGCTCCCTGAGGTTTTACACATTCAAAGCCCAGTTTTGTAAGACCTTCGTAGAGTGTCTTGCGGTTCCGGTCATAGTACTCCACATTAACTGCCGCATCCACACATCTTCCAACTACTTTCTGAATCAAAGAAGGAGCGTTTACGGAACCTAAAATTCGGTTAGCGATCGTAGCCGCCTGAATCACCTCATCACTGCCATCCAGTTCATCCGGGATTACCACATAGCCGATACGCTCTCCGGGAAGTGACAGAGATTTGCTGTAGGAATATCCAACGATCGTATCTTTGTAATACTTCGTCAGGTACGGAACCTCAACTCCATCATAAGCCAGCTCTCTGTATGGCTCATCTGAAATCAGGTAGATTGGATGCCCCACTTCTTTCTCTTTCTCTTCCAGAATCGCAGCCAGTTTTTTGATGGTATCCTCTGAATAGACCACTCCTGTAGGATTGTGCGGGTTATTTACGATAACTGCCTTGGTCTTCTCATTGATCTTACTCTTGAACTCTTCCAAATTCGGCTGGAATGTGGAAGTATCCGGTGATACCTCAACCAATACTCCATCATAATTCTTTACATATGCACCATATTCCAGGAAGTAAGGAGCGAATACGATTACCTCATCACCTGGGTTTAACAAAGCCTTAAAAGTAATGTTCAAACCACTAGCAGCACCTACCGTCATAATCAAGTTCTTAGCTGCAAAATTCGTGCCAAATCGTCTATTCAAGGATTCCGCAATCGACTGTCTCACATCCTCAAAACCAGCATTATTCATGTATCCGTGCAGAACAACCGGGTCCATATTTTTTACCAGATCAATGATTGTCTCCTGAACACAATCTGGTGCCGGAACGTTTGGATTCCCAATACTGAAATCAAAAACTTTGTCTTCTCCATAAAGCGCTTTCAGCCTGTTTCCTTCTTCAAACATAGCACGAATCGCAGAATTATTATTTACATAAGGTTTCATTCTTTCGGAAATCATATTATACACACCCTTCTTCATTCAAAACATATTTACTTGATACTGTTCTCCTCTCCATAGATGTCCTCATCTCCTATAAAGAGGAATCACCCTGTCCTTACGGACAAGGTGTCCCTTTCTCCGTTCGAATCTAGTATATTCACTTCTAAGCTTTCGAACGGTCACATAGCTTCCATTCCCACCTTAATAGCCTTCAAGTTCAAGTCAACAAACTGTGGTTTAATGTTGGCGCGCAGAATGCTCTCCCAGTCAATATGCTCAAGTCCCATGGATTTTATGATAGTTCCCAACAGAATAATATTGGCAGCCTTCTCATTTCCCAGACCTCTCGCCAGCTCCGTTGCATTCAGTACTGTCGCTTTTGAATGAGATTTAATGATATCCAGCACATCATCTGGATACTCTTCCTGTCCGGTAATCACAGACATAGAGTCAATCTCTTCATCATTTACAACCAATACACCGCCTTCTTTCAGATAATCCAAAGCTCTCAACGCTTCCATTTTCTCAAAAGAAACAATGATATCGGCACTGCCTTTCTCAATTACCGGAGAATAAACCACATCGCCGTAACGCACCTGTGAGGATACGCTTCCACCACGCTGAGACATTCCATGAATCTCACTCATTTTCACATCAAATCCGGCTTCCATTAAGCCCAGGGTCAGTATTTTACTGGCGAGGATGGTTCCCTGGCCACCTACACCAACTAATAAGATACTCTTTGTCATCGTCCTTAATCCTCCTTCGAAATGGCGTCTTTCCTACAGACTTGCATACATACATCACAGCCCACACACTGTGCACGGTTAATATGTACCTTCTTGTTTACTCTGTCGTAATTCAGAGCCGGGCACCCAGTTTTCAGACAAGCTTTACATCCGATACACTTCTCCGGATCAATCTTATTCTTGGTTTTAAACAGATTGTCGAATTCATCCAAATCCGCCTGTGAGAATTTCTTCAGTACACATGGCCATCTGGTAATGATTACGGAAGGCTCATCTTTGATTGCCAGACACTTATCCAGAGTTTCATCAACCTCTTTCAAATTGTTTGGATTAATAACGAAGATATGCTTGATACCAATCGCTTTCACCAGGTCCTCCAGGATAATCATACTAGCCGGCTCTCCCTTCGCGTTAAAGCCAGTACCTGGGTTCTGCTGATGTCCTGTCATTCCGGTAATACGGTTATCCAGGATAATATTGATGGTGTTGCTGTTATTGTAAACAGTGTTAATCAGGGAGTTCACGCCAGTGTGGAAGAAGGTAGAATCACCCAATACAGTTACCACACGACGTCCGGTGTCACCCATATTGAACGCTTTCTGAGCGCCATGTCCTAAGCTGATGCTGGCTCCCATACAGACAGTGGAATCCATTGCTTTATACGGAGCTCCTGCTGCCAACGTATAACAACCAATATCACCACTGATCATAATATCTTTTCTCTTTCCAAGACGGTAGAACATTCCACGGTGAGGACATCCTGCACAGAATGTAGGCGCACGGTTAATCAATTTGCTGTGATCGAATTCGATCGTCTTTGGCTTCTCTCCGCCCACTGCCGCGCGAATCACATCCGGAGTCATCTCTCCCCATTTCGGGAAAATCTCTTTTCCTACACATTCGCAGCCCTGCAGTTTTACAAACTCTTCAATATAAGGATCATTCTCCTCCAAAATATATACCTTATCTACTTTGCTACAAAAATCCTTGATCAGATTTGCAGGCATCGGGTTTGTAAAGCCCAACTTCAAGTAAGATGCCTTATCTCCCCATACTTCTTTCGCATAATAATAGCAGATACCAGATGCGATGACACCCACAGAAGTATCTCCCATCTCTACTCTGTTAAATGGAGAAGTCTCACTGTACTCTGCCAACTTTTCTAATCTCTCTTCCAATTTTACACGCATTGGTCTGGCGTGCGCTGGCAAGCAGACATATTTCTGTGGATTTTTCTCCCAATCTTTCAGCGGAATCTCCACACGGTCATGCAGTTCTACTACAGATTTAGAATGGCAGACACGAGTCGTCATACGAATCACAAATGGGGTATCATATTTTTCACCCAATTCATAAGCCGCTTTCACCATGTCAATACATTCCTGGCTGTCAGATGGCTCTAACATCGCCAATTTTGCGGCCTTTGCATAGTTACGGTTATCCTGCTCATTCTGAGAAGAATACATACCCGGCTCATCAGCTGTAATAATTACATTACCTGCATTTACTCCCATATAAGCCCAGGTAAACAATGGGTCCGCCGCTACGTTCATACCTACATGCTTCATAGATACGATACTTCTAGCGCCGCCGATTGCCGCTCCGATCGCAGACTCCATGGCAACCTTCTCATTCGGTGCCCACTCTGCATAGATCTCCTTGTAAGTGGAAATATTTTCCAGAATTTCTGTACTCGGTGTGCCTGGATAAGCTGATGCGTGACGTACACCTGCTTCATAAGCACCTCTGGCGATAGCCTCATCGCCGGTCATTAATTTTTTCATTTCCCGCTTTACCTCCTTCATTCGCTTCTTCTATTTGTTTACCATACAAGCACATGCCAAAAGTGAATAATATTTTTCTTCAAACGTCGCGCTTCTGGAATTCAGCGCGATTGGACACTTCGCTCCCACAACACATCCTGCCATCCGTGCCTTGCCAAGCATCAGCAGAGACTTCACCATAATATTTCCCACATCAATGCTGGGAACTAAGAGGATATCCGCTTCACCGGTGACTGGGCTGTCAAAACCTTTGATCTGAGCAGATTCTTTGCTCATCGCCAAGTCCATAGAGATAGGTCCCGCAAAATCACAGTTCGGAATCTCACCTGCCTCAGCCATCTTTTGAAGTTCTGCCGCATCTACGGTAGCCTGCATCTTCGGGTTCAATACCTCTACCGCACAGAGGGCAGCCATCTTTGGTCGTTCATACCCAAAGCCACGGAACATTTCCACCGCATTGATGGCAATGTCTTTCTTCTTCGCCAGATCAGGATACATCATCATCCCGCCGTCAGTCACTCCCAATATCTTATGATAAGTCGGAACATCCAGTAAGGCCACATGAGACATCGCCTTCCCTGTCCGGATACCTTTTTCCTTATCTACAACACCTTTTAACAAAGTGGACGTCTGTAGGAGCCCTTTCTGAATGAAATCCGCCTTTCCTTCACGGACCAATTGAATGCCCTTCTCCACTGCATCTTCGTCAGTTTGACTGTCAATCACATCTGCCGGGTCAATCTCATGTCCCAGAGATTTTCCGATCTCTAGAATTTCTTTTTCTTTTCCCACCAGAATATAATCCAGTATCCCCTCTTCTCGCGTCTTCAAGACTGCTTCCAGCGTGTGTGCATCGTGCGCAGCTATAACTACAACTTTGCACCTGCCAGCCGCCTGAACCTTATCTCTCAACTGCTCAAAGCTTTCAATTACCATTGCGGTCGCCCTCCTTTAATAGAATTACGAAACAATTTCTTCCTCACAACGGATACCGCATTTCTCTCATCGGAGGAAGCCCCCATACAATTTTAGTGGATTCACCAGTACGTACTTTTTGCTACTTCATAATAGTTATATAAATCGTGCACGATTCTTTAATGCTATTGTAGCTTTCTTCCATAAAAAAGTCAATTATTATATATTTTTTTTTGCATTTTCTCTGTTTTTACCTTTTTTCATAATAGATTTTCAGTAATATATACCATGAATTCTAAAAATCTTATTAATTATATAACAAATTTTCCCAATCACTCTATTCAGACGCAGTTTTCTTCTATTATGCAAAGGTCAGGGCAGACTAGCTCATACATCCTAACTGTGTTCTCTGTCTGTGCCAGCGGCATCCTCGCTTCGCTAAGAAAAAACTGCTGTGAGACATTTAATGTCCCACAGCAGCTCTCAAATGAGCTCTATGCTTCTCGAACCGGACGTTCACTGTACTTGTGAGCATCCTCCAGCATCATATCCTTCACCTTCATCAGGCGAATCTGCGTGCTTCGTTCATTCTCATCCAGCTTCATGGTAATATATTTAATATGCTCCTGTGCCTGTGGAATAATCACATGCTCCAGGGCATTTACACGACGACGAGTCTTCTCGATCTCCGCCGACATCAACTGACACGCTTTCTCGCACTCAGCTAGACGCAGCATATCCGGCAGAATATCTGCCAAGGATTTCACCGCCCCGTCTAAATCACTGGAAGTAAACGCAAAACCATATGAATAGATATCGTTGGCGTCTGCCGTCCTGGTCTTATACTCAAAGGACGGAATATCGACACTCATGACGTTCTTTGTGGAAGTCTCCAGATAGACCTCCTGCTTCGGCGCCATCAACGCAGTGTTCAAAGTCTCCTCCGACATTCCGGCCTTCGCCACAACGAAGTTCGTATTCGCCGATCGAATTCCCTCTTCCACTTTCAATCGCAGTGCCATATTTTCACGTGCCAAATCCAGGAACTGGCGCATAAGTTCATCTCGTTTATCTTTCAGAAGCTTGTGTCCTCGCACCGCGGTCACAAGTTTTTTCTTCTGTTTGGTCAACTCCATACGGGTTGGGTTCACCTGGGTAGATGCCAAATTCCTTCACCTTCTTTCCTACTCTAACGCAATCTGTCGTATGTGATGGCTGTATATACAACCTGCTACCGGATACTCGTTACTTTCCGTAATACATATCCAGGAACTTGTCATCAATACGTTTCAGCTCACTTCTAGGAAGAATGGAGAGCAATTTCCATCCGATCTCCAGGGTCTCCTCAATATCACGGTTCGCATCATATCCCTGGGATACATACTGCTCCTCAAAGGCATCTGCGAACTTCGCATAAATTAAGTCGATGTCAGACAGAGCTGCTTCGCCTAAGATGGTCATCAGCTCTTTCGCGTCTTTACCGCGGGAGTAAGCCGCAAAAAGCTGATTCATCGTGTTGGAATGGTCCGCACGAGTTTTTCCCTCACCGATACCCTTATCCTTCAGACGAGACAGTGACGGAAGAACATCAATTGGCGGAGTCACTCCGCGACGGTACAGCTCACGGCTCAGGATGATCTGGCCCTCGGTGATATATCCGGTAAGGTCAGGGATTGGGTGAGTCTTATCATCCTCAGGCATGGTCAAAATCGGAATCATCGTGATACTTCCATTCTTTCCAGTCTGACGTCCAGCACGCTCATACAGCGTAGCCAAATCTGTGTACATATATCCCGGATATCCACGACGTCCAGGAACTTCCTTACGTGCCGCGGATACCTCACGCAACGCATCTGCATAGTTGGTGATATCCGTCAGGATAACCAACACGTGCATATTCTTCTCAAAAGCCAGATATTCAGCAGCCGTCAACGCCATCTTTGGCGTCGCAATACGCTCTACCGCCGGGTCATTGGCTAGATTGATAAACAACACCGTACGGTCGATAGCACCTGTCTCTTTGAAACTCTCTACGAAGAAGTTAGACTCCTCGAAAGTGATACCCATAGCCGCGAATACTACGGCAAAGGGTTCTGAGGTTCCGCGCACTTTCGCCTGTCTGGCAATCTGAGCTGCCAGCTGTGCGTGGGGAAGACCGGAAGCTGAGAAAATCGGCAGCTTCTGTCCACGTACCAGTGTGTTCAGTCCGTCAATCGCGGAGACACCCGTCTGAATAAACTCTTCCGGGTAGACACGGGCGGCTGGATTCATTGGCAGTCCGTTGATATCTCTTCTCTCATCCGGCAAAATCTCAGGCCCATCATCAATCGGACGGCCCAGACCATCGAATACACGGCCTAGCATATCTCCAGAAACACCCAGCTCCATGCTTCGACCTAGGAAACGTACTTTACTGTTTGACAGGTTGATACCTGTAGAATTCTCGAATAACTGTACTAAAGCATTGCTTCCATCAATCTCCAACACCTTACATCTGCGGATATCACCGTTGGCTAGCTCAATCTCACCCAGCTCGTCGTAGGTAACATTCTCTACACCTTGTACCAGCATCAAAGGACCGGCAACTTCTTGTATGGTTCTATACTCTTTTGGCATTTTACAGGTCCTCCTTTCCTAAAAGGCCAGCAATCTCAGCAGACAGTTCTTTATCCACGGCCTCATATTCGGCTGTCAGATTGCTTTCCTCTGTATATTTATAACGTCCAATTTTCTCACGGACAGGCAGTTTTACCAGATCATTGACCTGTGCGCCGCGACTAAGTGCTTCCGCGCCTTCATCGTAAAATGCCAATACCAGCTTCATCATATAGTGCTGTTTTTCCAGAGATGTATAAGTGTCAATCTCATGGAAAGAATTCTGATGCAGGAAGTCCTCACGGATAGATCTGGCCGCCTCCATCTTTAAGCGGTCTCCAGGTGACAACGCGTCCATACCTACCATCTGTACGATCTCTTCCAACTCGGATTCTTCCTGAAGCAACGTCATCATTTCCTGGCGCAGAGCCATCCAGTCCTCAGCTACATTTCCATTAAACCATGGTCCTACGTCATCCAGATACAAAGAATAGCTAGTCAACCAGTTGATAGCTGGGAAGTGACGTTTATAGGCCAGGGCAGAGTCCAATCCCCAGAACACTTTTACAATACGCAGAGTCGCCTGGGATACTGGCTCAGAAATATCACCACCTGGCGGCGATACGGCACCGATCGCTGTCAGCGCTCCCTCTCTGTTATCGCTGCCCAGACAGATCACATGTCCAGCTCTCTCATAGAACTGAGCTAGACGGCTTCCCAGATATGCGGGATAACCTTCCTCACCTGGCATCTCCTCCAGACGTCCAGACATCTCTCGAAGAGCCTCTGCCCAACGGGAAGTAGAGTCTGCCATCAGTGCCACGGAATAACCCATGTCACGGAAATACTCTGCAATCGTAATACCTGTGTAAATGGATGCCTCACGGGCTGCCACAGGCATGTCGGAAGTATTCGCAATCAAAACCGTACGCTCCATCAAAGACTGTCCCGTCTTCGGGTCTTTCAGCTCTGGAAACTCATTCAGAACGTCGGTCATCTCATTTCCACGCTCACCACAACCGATATAAACCACAATGTCAGCCTCCGCCCATTTTGCCAGCTGATGCTGAATCACCGTCTTGCCGCTTCCGAAAGGTCCTGGAACCGCAGCCACACCACCTTTGGCGATGGGGAACATGGTATCGACTACTCTCTGTCCAGTCACCAGCGGAACCTTCGGAGGAAGTTTTTTCTGATAAGGGCGTCCTACACGAACTGGCCATTTCTGAGCCATAGTCAGCTCTTTGTCTCCATCTTCCGTCTCTAAAATTACAACTACATCATCCACCGTAAATTCTCCGGCTTTGATGTCTTTTACCTTACCTTTCATATTCGGCGGAACCATGATCTTCTGCTGAACCAGCACAGTCTCCTGTACGGTTCCCAGAACATCACCGCCGGCCACTTCGTCGCCTGGTTTCGCAACTGGCACAAAGTTCCATTTCTTATCACGTTTCAGAGACGCAACCTCCACACCACGCTTCAGATTGTTGCTGTTGGTCGCCTTCATAATGTCGTCCAGAGGACGTTGAATACCATCATAGATACTGGAAATCAATCCAGGTCCCAGTTCTACGGACAGTGGCATTTCGGTGGATTCCACCGGTTCGCCAGGTCCAAGACCAGAAGTCTCCTCATATACCTGAATGGAAGCCTGGTCGCCGTGCATCTCGATGATCTCACCGATCAATCGCTGATTACTAACACGCACCACGTCGTACATGTTGGCATCTCTCATACCCTCAGCGATAACCAGAGGTCCTGCCACCTTCTTTATCGTTCCTTTGCTCATTTGAACAAATCACCCACTTTCCTAATTTTCCTGTCTCAATTTTGAAGACAGGTTCTCAGTCCTTCTAATTATCTCCAAAGAGAATATCTGAGCCGACTGCCTGCTCCACGGATTTCTTGACTCCGGCCACTCCTGCGCCGGTATTCCCTGACACTCCCGGTATCTGAATAATTGCCGGCAGAATCTCTTCTCGATATTTCTCTACTTCATGCTCCAGCACAGCCGCAAGAGCTTCTGTGATATAAATCACTGCGTAAGCTCCTTCCGCCAGCTTATGCAGTTTCTGTTTCGCTTCATCAGGGTCTGACACAGGAAAAGTATCCAGACCCAGCGCAGCGAACCCATAAATGCTGTCATACTCGCCGATCACTGCAATCTTATACATACATTTCCCTTATCCTTTCCCGGATAAATTCATCCGATAACTGATTCAGCTTTCCAGTCAGAATAATCCTGACTGTCTTTATCTCATTCTCTCTGGCTAAGATATAAGCCACAAGAGGTCCAATTGTAAATGGATTATATAGCTGCGGGTGGATTGTCTGGATAATCCGGTTATCACACCAACGCTCAAAAGCAGAGGCTGATTCCGCCAGAGCTTGTGCACCTTCAGCATATACCGTTCCGCTTAAATACTCCTGAATCGCGTCCATACCGCTGAGTGCCGCACGAGACAGTTGGTCTACACTGATGGAATCACATTCTGCCATTGCTCTTTTCATAAATTCCATTGTTTTCGCGGTTTTTTGTGAACGCACTGCAATTTTGATATCTGCCACAGCCACCGTAGACTCTGCATAGTCACGGATAATCTCAGCATCAGACCGTTTACCGGCCTCGTAGATGGCCTCTAAGGCTGCTTTGTCAACCATAATGTCACAAAGCTGACCATCTCTCGTGTGCAGAAAAGTCTCATAGGCCTCTTCCGCTACCCGAGACATGCTCTTCGGCAGTTTGGAGAAATTCTTCTCAGATATAATCTCCATCATTTCTTCTCCACTGATCGCGCAGTCATTGAAGAAAATATTGGGATTCTTCTCCTCCGTGGCGACTTCCTTGATCGCCGCCTTAAGATTATGGAATAGATTTGAGTAGGTGAGCACATCAAACACCGACATGTCGTCTACCAGTTCCCGCATCAATTCCCAGGTTTTCTCCCTCTCCCGGGTCAAAATTGCCTCTGCATTCACGGGAGTGTCCATATCCCCCCAGCCCTTGTCAATCAGAAATTGCAAACACTGTGCCTCATCTTTACATGCCATAAGCTGATCGATCGTGGCCTGAGAAAACAGGGTTGTCTCCCTCGCACGGATTCGCGCTACCGCGTAGGTGTATTGCTCGTCATACATAGGTGTATACCTCCTTTTCGCGGATTTGCGCTTTTATGAAAATAATACTCTTTGCACCTGATCCTGCAATTCATCCTTCCTGGATGCAAACATCGCCTTGAAAGAACAGTTCTCTTCAATTCCACCATAAGCCAGAATAAAACCGCCATCCAAGTTTTTCGCCTCTTTGGACAGACTCAACATACCGCCCACAGATGCCGCGATCTCCTGGATTTCCTGCTCAAAACCCGCAGGCATCTGTTCCAAGTCACGCTGTGAGAAAAAAATTTCTCCACTTTGAGGAAGCGCATACTTTTTCAGCATCTCTCGAATAATCTGAAAATATTCATCCCCAGATTTCTGCACAAATACTGCATATGCCCTATCCACAACAGCAGTAATCAACTCCTGCTTTGCCTCCAAAAGAGAAGTTCTACGCCGTAAGTCTGATGAAGAAATAACTCTGTCTTTGTAATTGCGAATTTCTGCTTCCGTCTTCTTCTCAGAATCCTTCTGCATATTCTTTACTTCTTCCCTGGCTTCGTCCATAATCTTCTCTGCGGAAGTTCTGGCATCTTCGAGAATCTTTTCAGCGGAACTGTTCGCTTCATCAAGGATTTGGTTAATCATCTTATCTAATCCAGTCATTTTCCGCTCTCCTTTATTTTACTACTGATTGATTATCACGCTGCAATTACGGCATTGGGATTGCTGTAACAGCCAGAATAGAAATCAAAAGAGCAAGGATTGCGTAGGTCTCAACCATCGCCGGGAACAGCATCGCTTTACCGAACTGCTCTGGTTTTTTCGCTACGATACCGATAGCAGCCGCAGAAGTCTGTCCCTGAGCTTTGCCGGAGATCAGTCCAACGATACCAATCGGTAGACAAGCTGCCAGAATCAAAAGGCCTGTCTTCGGGTCTAAGTTCGCTGGATTTCCGCCCAACAGACCGATCTGCGACAGAGTGATAAATCCAACCAGCAGACCATAAATACCCTGTGTACCAGGCAGAAGCTGCATAATCAGAACCTTTGCGAATTTACTTGGGTCTTCACTGACAACACCAGAGGCCGCGCGTCCGGCAATACCTACACCAATTGCGGAACCTGCACCTGCTAAAAATACTGCGACTGCTGCACCTAACAATGCGTATACTAAACCTAATTGATTCATAAACTTGTTTCCTCCTTAACATCAACATATTTTGTTTTCGCTTTGAATGGTTGGAAAGGTCTTCCTCCGCCTTCATAGAATTTACCAAAAAATTCCACGAACTGAAGACGGTTGGTGTGCACATAGGCACCCAAAAGATTAATGGCCATATTCATGGCATGGCCAACGATAAAGACGATGATAAAAAATATTGCTCCGATAATTCCCTTACCCATCATGCTTCCCATCTGATTGACTACGGAAGCAATAACTCCTGTGGCAAGTCCCAGCGCCAACAGACGTGAATAGGACAGTACGTCACTTAGCCAGCCCGTGATATTATACAGGTCATATGCTCCCAGAGCAATCCGGAGAGCAGGGTTTTTGTTGGCACGTCCAGACATTAGAAGCAGACCGACTGCTCCCACAATCGCCAGCACCTTCGCCAACATCTGCAAAGCTGGTGGGAACACAATCGCTATCGGCGACATTGATGCAAAAATCTTACTTGGAAGAAGCATCAGAATCAATCCGATCAGGAACAAATACCACAAAACCACATCGCAGAAGAAATCCAAATACTGTTTGTTCTTAATACACAGATATCCTTTGATTCCCAATCCCACGAACAGGTGGATAATTCCAAACAACATACAGAACATCAGCAGGGTCATCGGCTCTTCCAAAGGAACAAACCACAGTGCCGGAACAACAATTTCTTTTCCAAAGAATACTCTGGCAACCACGGTGACAGCGTCCCCAAAAATACCGCCAAACATCAGTCCCCAAAATACTGTAGAGAGTCCACAGTACATAAACATTCGAATCGCCTTTTGCATCCCCTCTTCCATCCTGGGGAATTTTTTTATAATCACCGCACAGGCGATAAACACCAAAACTCCGTATGCTGCGTCTGAAAGCATAAGTCCGAAAAACACGATATAGAAAAAGGACATGATCGCTGACGGGTCAATCTCTCCCGCTTTTGGCAGACCATAAGAAGCCAACACACCCTCCACGGATCCTGCTATCTTATTATTTTTCAGCAGAACCGGGGCTTCCTCCGGGTCCGGTGTTTCCACATCTACGACAAGGTCATATTTCTCTTCCATATGCTTCTGAAGAGCTGCCGTATCCTTTTCCGGTACATAACCACTGATCAGAAATGTCTGACGAGACTGCAAGACTTCTCCCAACACTTCATATTTCTGAGCTCTAGCCCGGAAATAGTCTGAGACTATCTTAAGCTTCTGTCTACTCTCGGCATAGCTTTGAATCTGTTTTTCAATCCCTGCGTTTTCCTGTTCCAGATTTTTAACTTCCTGTTCCAGTTTTTCTTTCTGCTTGGATGGAATCTCATCAGTCACCATCGATGGCTTTGAAAATCCCATCGACCGCAGAGCCTCCTCCATTTTCGTCGCCTGATCTCTCAGGCAGAACACTGTCACACAGGTCTGGTCCTGATCTGAAGAAATCACCTGAATATCCATTGCTTCCAACTCAGGAGCTTCCTGAGCCAGTCTCTCATAGATCTGCTCCAGAGTCAGCTGACCGCCGAAACTTCCAATTAACACAGCCGTAAATTTAGTTCCCTGATATCCCATCGGGATATCCAGCGACAGCCAAGGCTCCAACGATTCTATCTGATTTTCCACCTTGACTGCTTTCGCTTTATTCTCAGTCAACTGTTTTTTCAGAGTCAGCAGTTCATTTGCACTCTCTAAGACTTTGTCTTTGCCCTCCGTGATTTGATCATACTCACTCTTCTCCACCAGAGCTCTTCCTTCCAATGAAGAAAACATAGAAGTCTTTTCCGGTGCATATTCCTGAAGGATCTCTAAAGCATGATCGATTTGAACCGCCTTTTTGTCAAAGCCTTGCCGCACTTCTAAAGTGTTCGCTTTGCGAAGCGCCGCATCTTCAACAATGGATGTGTCAATTTCCATGATTCCCAATGCCTGGAGTTCTTCTAATATGGCCTTTCTGTTTTTCTTCATAGCGCAGATACTAAATCGTTGCATCTGCAATACTGCCATACCCACATACCTCCTTTACCAAATATTTTACCTTCCTGTCTTCTAGTACAGGTTCGCGATCACGGCCTCAACGGCCTGTGATTCTTTCTGCGCCGCCTTCTCCCTAAGTGCAGCAATCTCCTCTTGCACTCCCCGCAGCGCCTTCTCCTGCTCAGCTTCTGCTTCTTCCTTCGCAGCCTCCATCTTCGACGCTGCATCCTCTCTCAAGCTCTTAAGCTGAGCCTCTTTAAAAAGCTTGGCATCTTCTTTAGCTTTTGCCACCATGGCATCCGCCTGCTGCCGTGCATCCTTTACAATCTTTTCCGCCTTTTCCTCCGTCTCTTTTACAACATTAATAGTTTCTTGAATCATCTGATCACCACCTTTATCCATATAGATAAAATTTTATCATAAATCATATGATAAAGCAACGTGTTTCCAGCATTTTTTATATATATTCCCATTATACAAAGAATTTTTTATACATTTTAACATAAAACAAACCTCTGGAAATCCTCGACGTTTTGTAGATAAATAATACAAAAGTGCAGGAAACTGTCGATTATTCTACGATTCCCTGCACTTTTATACATTACTAATTATAAGTCTATTTTTTAACAACGAAAATCAATGAACAACAAGTGTTCACAACAGATATTTCGTATTTTCAAACTCTTTTATGTTCTGGCTGTCAATCCACTGACTTTTTACCCAGACATGTTTCTCGGAATCTTCCAGGTCTCCAGGCTCAGCCGCCTTGATAGCCTCCAGGATAGTCTGGTAGCCAATCTCATATGGGTTCTGTGCGACAAATCCCACTTCCCGGCCCGATTTAACTGCCTCCTGCTGCGCGGTGGTTCCATCCACTCCGACAATCGCGATATCCTGACGTTTACTGTTCTGAACACAATCCAATACTACATCAGAAACTGCGCCATTGGTACAAAAGATGCCCGCCAAATCGCTGTTCGTGTCCAAAAGCTGCTGCACCACATCTGACAACTCTTGCCCTTCACTGTCATAGACCGGGTCTAACACCTCTATACCCGGAAAATCTCTCATAAATTTCTGAAACGCAGTCACGCGCGTCACTGACGACTGCCCCAACTCACTGTGAGCTATAATGGCAACCTTTCCTTGACTGCCCAGTTTTTCCGCTAACTTTGTCGCCGCAATCTTGCCAATTTTTCCGTTTCCAGAAGTACAGATTCCATCTGGCAGACCACTGTTTAAACCCGAGTCAAACGTAACCACAGGAATTCCGTTTTCATGAGCCGTCTCCAACTGGGCTTCACAGGAATCCGCATCAATCGCTGACAGACACAGCACAGTAGGATTCTCCGAGAGCACTGCATCAATGGTGTTGATCTGGTCCGTCACCTTCTGTTCATCATCTGGCCCTTCAAAAGTCATTGTAATTTTGTCTTCATCTTTGTAGCCGTAAGCTTTATTTATCTCACTTACCGCATCTTTCATGCCTTCTTTGACAGCTTTCCAATATTCATCCTTCGTGGACTTCGCAATCACCGCTATACGGCTTCCCTTCGCCACTGGCGCCGATGTATCTACATCTTCTGACCGATCAGAGATACTACTCTCTTCCGGTGACATTGTCACTTCGGCACTCTGCTCTTCTGTGTCTTCCTGTACGGCGTCAACCATCGCCTCCTGGGATTCCCCTGACACGGATTGGGAACAACTGCTGAACAATCCAAGCATCGTAGCCGTCAAAAACACAGCCGCAATCTTTCTCTTCATAGGCTTCCTCCCAAAAATCTTCTGGTTCTTCCAGAAAATATGCCTCTTCTAGTTAAACTTGTTCAGTTTCTATTCTCCAATCATTATACACTTTTTCGTTCCCTCGTCCAGAGATTTTACACTTTTTTCACGAAAAAACCTTACATTTTGTTACTGTTCAGCCATGCGGCTTAGCCTGGCAGAATCCGAGGCAGGCTTGCTGGCAGGAAGATTCTTCCAGTTTAAGACATATAGCGCTCAGACATAAGCGAGGATTTTGCTGCGTCAGCAGCGAAAAAGCAGCGCCAGCTACAAATTTGAGTTGTATGGTTGAACAGCTTTCATGGCTCAATCCCAGATGTCCCATTCTTTTCCTACTTCATAGGCCACTGACAGGGACAGCGGCCCAGCAAGAACACCCCATGGTCCGTACAAATAAAATCCAAAATATACAGCTGCCAGAACAATCACTGGCGAAATCCCCAACCTCCTTCCAATTAACTTAGGTTCTAAAAACTCTCTGACGACACTTGTCACCAAGTCTAGAATCACACACCCTACAGCCACAGAGAATTCCTTTTTCAACAGGAAATACACAGCCGCTGGATAAAGAAAAGTTCCCGTTCCAATGACAGGCAGAGCATCTAGAATTCCCAATCCAGCACCAAACAACAGATAATAAGGGCTCCCCATCAGCCAAAATCCCAACGTACAAATCAGACCAATGACTCCCATAATCACCAGTTGTGCCTTCAAGTAAGTGATGGTCGTCTCTTTCAGCCGCCTCGCAATTCTCCTCACTCCTCTTAATACTGAGGACTCCCTCACCTTCCTTTTCACACTATCCATTTCCTGCAAGAATAAAATCCCAGAAAGCCAAGTAATCAAAAAACCCATCCCCACCAAAAATATTTCTCCGGCCTCTGAAATAAGCTTCAAGAAGCTTTGCGGAGTAACACTTTCCATGAGATTCCTCTGCATCTGACCTGCCTGAGTGAGTATGAATTGTCGGCTAACCTCTTTTTTAATTCCCGTGACCTGTTCCGCAGCCTGACAGCACTGATCTAGAATCCTCATCCCCCAGTCAGATAGGTTGTGAAAATTCAAAAAGATCAACTTAATCTGCTCCCACAGCAGAATTCCTCCTTTCCATAGGAGTAACAAGAAAAGCGTCAGTAATCCCACTAGAATCACAGCACCCGCCCAACTTTTTTTGAGATGAATTTTTCTCTCTATCCACTCCCCGGCCGGATAGACCCAGACAGCTAAAAGCCAACCTATCAAAAAAGGAACTGCAACAGGCACCACATACCGAAATCCCAGGTATACTCCTATTACAATTCCAATCGCGCAGATCTTCCTTCTAACTTCCAGGCTCATCCTCTCACCACACTTTCCACATCTGCTAACGCCCAATCAGCTTTGGACCAAGTGCCCACTGCTCATTTCAGACACCAGCACCTCAGTGCATTAGTATGGCTGTTTTCAAAAACTTTATTCAAAAAAGCCCTGAAAAGTCTCGCCTCTTGGCTGTATACAAAAATCCATTTTTCCCCCGCTGAGAGGATGAGTAAAGCTCAGCTCACAAGCACACAATCCCAGATGCACATTCTGCGTTCCCGGGTTGTATTTTCGATCTCCCAAAAGTGGCATCCCTCTGTGCGCCATCTGTACCCGTATTTGATGGTGCCTCCCTGTTAGCAGTTGAATATGCAACAGCATTTTACCATTTTGCCGTTTTAAAAGTCTATACTCTAAAACCGCACGTTTACTCCCAGAAGTATTCTTTGGGACAACCATGGAGTAATTTTTTCTCCCGTCCCGTCTCAGCCAGTCCTCTAGCCGCTCCTTGTCTGGCACTTTGGCATCTTGCGCCACTGCCAAATAACATTTTTTCATCTCTCCTCTGGCTGACTGACTGCTTAGTCCACTCGCTGCTTTCGGATTCTTGGCGAACACCACCAATCCCTCCACCGGCTGGTCCAGTCGATGAATCACCGCCACATATGGCAGCTTTTCCGGATTTCTCATCGCCAGCTCATTCTTCAGCGCGCTCTCCAAATCCATCCTTCCAATCCCAGCACTCTGGACTGCCATGCCTGCCGGCTTATGACAGACAATCAAATCTTCATCTTCGTACACGATTACTTCTCTCAACATTCTCCACTTGCTCCTACTCTTTTCTCAACGGCCACTCTCCGAATACAGGCAGCTATTCTGTAATGATATGTATCATATCACAAAATTGCCGCAACGCAAACAATAAGACGACCATCACAATTCTTTTTAATTATGATGGTCGTCTTAACACTCTTCGTTATTCAATTTTTCGATCCTCTTCTTTTCTTTCTCTGTACAAATGATAGATTACTCTTATTTTCTTCTGATATAAGATATCAATAAGATTTAATAAGTATAGATCAACCTTCTTTGGTTACAATCAAATTAAGTAATTTAATTTTCTTGTTCCATATTCAATTTATCTATTGTTAATCTTTCTTTTTATTTCCTGCTCATAAAATGAAATGATACATATCATTCAATTTATTTAGAAAGTTCTATAGAGTTTCGACTTGTGATTCACGTATCACAAATCACTTGGATCTTCCTCATAAATATCTTAACCTGATCTCTTTTGTATCATTCTAAGGTACTTTTCTATGATCCTTCTTTTATGAATAACTTCCACCATTTGACAGTTATTCACTGATGTAAAGTTTCAATTCATATGTCCTCTTAATGTAGATCATGACCTATGTTAAAAATCATTTATATATAAAATGTGGGCTTTATTTTATACATTAATATTTTTATCATTTTTCTGATCTCCCAGAGGATACCTATGGATTTCAAGATATCTTACCTGTCTTTTCCTAATCACGGTTAACTGGTTATTTATAAACTACATCTTTATAAGAATTCCAGATAATTATTCTGAAGCGATCTAGAGATACCATATCGCATTTTCCTTTGAAAATTGCCATTGTTCTCTGGCGATCATTATCTTTCTAATATCTTGATTCTCATTATGTACTTTTCCAAGAGAGCTCTCTGCTCATCCTTCATCTAATCCATAATTTATTAGTCAGGCAGTTATATCTTTTTAGAAAATGTTTCTTTACACAAATTCTAAAACCTTTATATCAGTTTTGTGGTAATATTCAATATAAGAACAGCTTCTATAATACCTTGGATACGTTTTCCTTTTCTTGGACTTCAATTACTTCTATGTATCCGGTCTTTCTCGCAGGAACCGCTGCCTACCACTCTTATATTGATGATCATCTGTTTAAGTTCCCATTGGACTATACCTCCTTCTAAATACCATTCGTTTCTAGTAATTTATATATACTATGAATTGAATGAATTTCTTTCTTGTTTCTTTGTATGGTCATATAATATCACTGTCCCCTTTATTTGTCAATACATTTTTTGATATTTTTTATAATTAAATATTTTCAGAATTTTTATTCTTTTTATTACTGGTAATTTTCTATATTTTTATATTTTTTCAGATAATTTAAATTCAAGAATAGTTCCGAAAAATTCACAGGCCCGATTTCATGCTAATGAAACGGGCCTGATCTCATTCTATACTATCTGCGATTGTAGTTAATCAGACATCCCTTCAGGATGATCTCTCTCTCGTCATCTGTCAGCTCACCCAATGTAACCGTGAACTCTTTAAGTCCACTCTCTCCCACTGTATACACGGTGATTACTTCTGATTTCTCTTCCACAGCTTTGCGGATTCCCGGCACATACAGGTAATCCCCATTCTTAAACGGCAGCTCTCCTTCCGGAATCAGGAATGGCAGCATCCCCCAGTTAATCAAATTCGAACGGTAACGCTTTGTGGCGTACTCATTGGCAATGTTCGCCCAGCCGCCCAGCACCTTCTGGCAGGACGCAGCCTGCTCACGGGCAGAGCCGTCTCCCGGCTTCACCGCAAAAATCGTGCTACCAACACCGTAATCTCCTTCCTTTATTCCAGGGAATTTGTCATCAATTTTATCCAGAACCTCTGTCAACTCTGGAAGTACTTTCACCGGACATTCTCCGGCGTCGATGGCCTCCTGTGCCACCTTCACTTCTTTTGCTCTTCCCACGTAGGCTGGGTCCTTTCTAGACAAGGTAAATTCAGCCAGTCCTAGAGGATTCGACCGGAAGGAAGAAGTCTCTCCTGACGGAATCAGCTCGTCCGTCGTAGTTACAGGATCATGAATCTCCGACACGACTTTCAGAATCAAATTCTCGGCCAAAGCCGGCATCTTCGGCCAGTCTTTAATGTTCGGGCCAAACTGAATCTCCACAGATGGGTCTGCTATGCCCTTGCTGTCAAAGACACGGTTTTCGTAGATCGTTTTATCAAAATAATATTTAGGATTTGTATATCCTCCTGTATATTCTTCAGCAGATGTAAGGAAACCTTTGTTTGCTGCCGTAGCGGCAATAGAACGCGCATCCATGAGAGCAACAGACGATATCTGTCCGTTTTGAATTTTTGAGCCTTCACGATTCGGGAAGTTTCTGGTGGTATGACGAATGCTGAAAGCATTGTTCGCCGGTGTATCGCCCGCTCCGAAACACGGACCGCAAAATGCAGTCTTAACAACTGCTCCGGTTTCCAGAAGAACAGCCAGCGTTCCGTTTTTCGCCAGTTCCATATAAATTGGAGTACTTGCTGGATATACGCTCAAAGTAAATGCGTCATAGCCGATGCTGCTACCTTTGAGAATATCCGCTGCCGCACAGATGTTCTCAAAACCACCGCCGGCACATCCAGCAATAATGCCCTGATCCACATAGAGCTTGCCATCTACTACTTTTTCTCTCAGAGAAAAGTCAATCTTTCCGTCCAAGCTCACCTGAGCTTTCTTTTCCACATCATCCAAAATATCCAACAGATTCGCCTTTAGCTCATCAATCGTATAGGTATTCGAAGGATGGAACGGCATAGCAATCATTGGTTTAATTTCATCTAAATCAATCTCAATCATTCCATCATAGTAGGCCACATCACCCGGCTTCAATTCCTTATAGTCCTCACTTCTGCCATGAATTGCGTAGAACTCCTCAATCTTGGCATCCGTCTTCCAGATGGAGGACAGGCAGGTCGTTTCCGTAGTCATGACATCAATACCTATTCTGAAATCTGCACTCAAATTCTCGACGCCTGGCCCAACAAACTCCATGACTTTATTTTTCACGTAGCCGTTGGCAAATACTTCTCCGATAATTGCCAAAGCCACGTCCTGGGGACCAACGCCCGGTCTCGGACAACCTTTCAGGTATACTGCTACCACGCCTGGCATATTGATATCGTAAGTCTGAGACAGAAGTTGTTTCACCAGCTCAGGGCCACCTTCGCCCATGGCCATTGTTCCAAGAGCCCCATACCGAGTATGACTGTCAGAACCCAGAATCATTTTTCCGCCACCGGCCAGCATCTCCCGAGCATACTGATGAATTACAGCCTGATGGGGCGGAACGTAGACACCACCGTATTTTTTCGCACATGTCAGACCAAACATGTGATCGTCTTCATTAATGGTGCCACCCACCGCACACAGAGAATTGTGGCAGTTCGTCAACACATAGGGCACTGGAAATTTCTCCAACCCTGACGCACGGGCTGTCTGTATGATTCCCACAAAAGTAATATCGTGGGAGGTCAGTTTGTCAAATTTGATCTGCAATTTTTCCATATTGCCAGAAGTATTGTGATCCTTCAGTATCCCATAGGCTATAGTATTCTTTGACGCCTCTTCCTTTGAAAGCGGCAACTGCTCCTGGCCTTCCTCCACAATCTTAAGGCCATTCACCAAATAGACGCCCTTATCATATAGCTTCATACTCTGTCCTCCTTATATTCTATGCGTACTCTCGGAATCTCTACGCTCAAATTCATAAAAAGAATCCTGTCTCACAGGATTCTCCGCCTGTAGCAACTACCTCTTGTGCGAGTGCGCATCCGTAGCGGAGCGTTTGTGTAATAGGAGAAAACTTTCACGCTTTCGCGTAAAAACGTCTTCTCTATTACACGAGAATCCCTCTATATTATCTCTGCATTATTATAGTCGATTTCCAGAAAAGTTTCAAATTATATTTCATTTACCAAGCTAATTGCGCATTTCGTCTCCATATTGTATAATCCTGATAACTCTAATGGGATAAGCCACCGAAAATGCCAAATTCCCTTAATCGCATAAAAGGAAGAAAGGAAGGTTCCACCATGTTTCGTCTATGGGGCAAGCTGTTTAAATCCAATCGTCTTCTCAGAGACACCGTCTCCTGCAACGATAAAGAAGATACCAGAACACACAAGGTTTTCCAATGCTTAGAGGAAATCTGCTATGAGCTTGATCTAGAAAAACCTATCTGGTTAGACAAAAATATCCAAGACTTTAAATACCACGACAAAACCAGATTCTATCAAGACAACTTTATTGAACATGTGGACTTTGATTATTTGGAAATCGAAGTAATTGAGGAAGATGTAACTATTCAGCCATAACAGCTCGAATTAGCTGCTGCGCAGCTTATATCGCTGCATATATGGCTAAACGCCATATGCCTGATCAGAGCAAAATTCCTCTGCAAGCAAACTTGCTCCGGATTTTGCTCTTATCCGTCGCATGGCTGAATAGTTGCAGGAAGATTAAAAAATTTATAAGAACCTATTGACATCGCTGTAAGAGTATGTTAATCTGTATTCAGTTAGTGATAGCTAACTTAATAATCACAGGCAACTATGCCGCATTTTTTATCGCAGTTTAGTTAGCTTTTACTAACTAAACTTGTTGTCCTCACGTGTATTATCCCTAAGTACACACAGGACTCATTTTTAGAAACCCTTATCCCCTAAATGGCGTTCCGTGCTTTCCTCCAACCAAATTAAGCACGGAATTAGCCATCTCCAAGAGAAATTTTCTCCAAATTAATGAAGAAAGCAGGTGTTTCTCATGTTAGAACGTTATCTGGTAGAGCACTGCTCTCCTACCTTAGCTTCAATTAAGACAGCGAATCTGTTCACTTTTACATATCATTCCAGTGAAGAAGTCACTCAGTATATAGAAGACTGGAATAAAAAATTCCAGCCGAAAGGTGTATCCATCACTATTTTGAGAAACCGAAATCAAAAAGCACTGCTTTACGTTTATCGCCCGGAGAAACTAAACGCTGATCTGAAAAGAAGAGGGGTTCCGGAATTTCTTCAGCAATATGGATACAAGGAATTCACAGCGGAATATGGAATTGAGGTTTTAAAATCTAAGTTTGCAAAAAGCGAGGTATTTCCCCACGAAATCGGACTGTTTCTGGGGTATCCTTTAGATGATGTGATCGGTTTTATAGAAAATGCTGGAAAAAACAGCAAGTGCAGTGGCTGTTGGAAGGTCTACTGTAACGAATGTGAGACTATGAAGCTATTTTCTCAATTCAAAAAATGCAAAGATGTCTATCTGCGGCTGTTTTTACAAGGAAAACGCAGTGTTTTGCAGCTCACCGTCGCCTGATGGTCTCGGATATCCCCCGAAACCTAAACGACTGACTGCCTGACATAAATCAAAAAAAGAGAGGTATAAATACAATGAGTAAAATTGCAGTTGTTTATTGGAGCGGCACTGGCAACACAGAGATGATGGCAGAAAAAGTTGTAGAAGGCGCAAAAGCTGCCGGTGCTGAGGTTACTTTATTCACCGCGACTGAATTCTCTGTTGACAAGGTAGGCGAATACGACGCGATCGCTTTTGGATGCCCTTCCATGGGAGAAGAGGAATTAGAAGACACAGAATTTGAACCAATGTTCACCTCCTGCGAATCTGCATTAAAAGATAAAAAAATTGCTCTGTTTGGTTCTTACGGATGGGGAGACGGCGAATGGATGCGCACTTGGGAAGATACCTGCAAAAATGACGGTGCCGTTCTGGCATGCGAATCCGTAATCTGCAACGAAGAGCCGGATGATGAAACGAACGATGCCTGCGTGGCTCTTGGAAAAGCACTTGCTTAATTAACGAAAACAACCATATACAATTACATACACACATACATACAAGAAAACGCGCTGTGAGCGCGTTTTCTTTATGAATCGGATAGGGAAAACTCTCCCCTATCCGCCGTAATATCACAGCAAGCTTCTCCCTCCTGCTGTTCACTCAATTATAATCTCTTCAACAACTTTTCTCTCTCAGACTCATAGCCCGGTTTTCCCAGCAGGGCGAACATATTGCTCTTATAGCTCTCGACGCCTGGCTGATTAAACGGATTCACTCCCAGGAGATATCCACTGACTCCGCAGGCAAATTCGAAGAAATAGAATAGCTGTCCGAGATAATACTCATTCTGCTGTGGAATATCTACACGCAAATTCGGAACCTGCCCGTCTGTGTGAGCCAGAATCGTACCGTTCATTGCACTCTTATTGACAAAATCCACATCCTTGCCTGCCAGGTAATTCAGCCCGTCCAAGTCCACAGCTTCCTCATTGATGATGATCTGATCAGAGGACTCCTCCACATTCAGAACGGTCTCAAACATAATTCTGGCTCCATCCTGGATAAACTGCCCCATGGAATGCAAATCTGTAGTCAGATCGACTGCCGCCGGGAAGATACCCTTCTGGTCTTTTCCCTCACTCTCGCCATATAACTGCTTCCACCACTCATTCACATAGTGAAGGCTTGGCTCATAATTTGCTAAAACCTCCACGCTCTTACCTTTGCGCAGAAGAATATTACGAACCGCCGCGTATTTCACAGCGTCATTTTCTTCAAAAGGAGCATTTAATGCGAGCTCTCTGCCTGCCGCCGCACCTTCCATCAGCTTATCAATATCAGCACCGCTGACTGCGATAGGCAAAAGTCCGACTGCTGTCAAAACAGAAAACCGTCCTCCCACATCGTCTGGGACAACAAAAGTCTCATATCCTTCCTCATCGGCAACTGTCTTCAACGCTCCACGAGCTTTATCTGTGGTTGCGTAGATTCTCTTCGCCGCTGCCTCCTTGCCGTATTTTTTCTCCAAAATCTCTTTAAATACCCGGAACGCAATAGCAGGCTCTGTGGTAGTTCCAGATTTGGAAATAATATTGACTGAGAAATCACGGTCTCCCACAACATCAATCAGTCCTTTGATGTAACGACTGCTGATACTGTTTCCAACATAGTAAATCTCCGGAGTCTTGCGTGTCTCCTTTGAGACATTGTTGTAGAAACTGTGTCTCAAAAATTCGATAGCCGCTCTCGCACCCAGATAGGAACCCCCGATTCCGATAACCAAGAGTACTTCTGAGTCCTCCTGGATTCTCTTCGCCGCCACCTTAATTCTGTCAAACTCTTCTTTATCGTAATCCACCGGCAAATCAACCCATCCTAAAAAGTCATTGCCAGCACCGCTTTTGGACACCAGAGTCTCTTTTGCAGCCTGTGCGAGCGTCTTCATAGATTCGATCTCATGGTCAGCAATAAAACAACCTGCTTTCGAATAATCAAGTGTAACTTTATTCATCTTACGTCGCTCCTTTTTTCTATTTGGATTTCGGCTTTGACACCCGAATCCTATTCATTAATAAGTATAGCAAATTACCACTTTTTTGCAAGAGATTCCACGGGTTTTTCCAAAATCTCCGTAACGCCTCAGCCATGCCCCTGATAAGAGCAAACCTTCTTACTGTTCCATGAATTCCCGTATCACTTCCCGCATCAATTCTTCCTCCTCAGGCGTCAAAAGTTTACTGAAACGGCTTCCGGCTGCAGCTGTCTCTCGAATACTCCTGGCGATCTGATCAACCATTTCGTCCTGCATTACAGTATTCGTCACTGTGACAGGACTCTGTTCCAGTTTGGTGCGTCCTTGGTCAATGTAGTCCGCCAACGAATCCACAAGCAGCTCCTCCTTATAAGAAAAATCCAGGACCTGCCTCAACAGCAACAGGCACATCGGAATTCCCACTCCCATATAGAAGTAGAGCAAAGAAACTCCCTCCTCTATGGACAACTTAGACGCTAAGAGCACTTGGGCCCCCATGAAAAAGACACAGAATAGAGAAGGATACCACACCCAGAGATTCATCCGCCGAGAGAGATGATCTCTGCTTTTCCATAAATTCAGCCACTTCTCTTTCAGGTTAGATAAGTGGCTGGTATTTTTCAGTCTTCTTCTGTAAGTAAGGTGAACGATGAACATTTCCAGGGCGCCCACAACCCCCGACGCTACCATGCCGTAGAAAAATACGTGCAAGTCCATGAGCTTGTGTAACATAACATCCTCCTTTGGTATTAAAGCTCCCTCCAAACTCCCTTCAAGGATTTTCTATCGGAGAAAGTTTAGGTTAGACTCATTATAGCTCATATACCCCTTCAAGGAAATAAAAATCGTTCGTCAAATTATTCAAAAAACCGCTGCTTTACAGATATTTCATCATATTCTGTGTCAATTTGACACAATGATCAATTGCTTGTCTCTCGAATACAGGATAATCCACCGTCGCACTGTCATCTGCCTTATCTGAAATCGCTCTGGCGATTAAAAATGGAACTTTGTTCAGCCATGCGGTCTGTGCAATCGCTGCTCCCTCCATCTCCACACAATACCCCTGAAAAGTCTCCGTAATTTGATCTTTGACCTTTTTGTCTGATATAAACTGATCTCCACTAGTCACACGCCCCCGGAAAACCTGTATCTCAGGATTGACTTCCCGGCACACTTTTTCTCCCAGAGAAAGCATCCTCTCATTTGCTGGAAAAGAAAACACCTCCATACGTGGAACTTGCCCTCTCTCATAGCCAAAGTCCTTAGCATCCACATCGTGATGGACCACATCTGTAGAGAGCACAATGTCTCCAATATTGATCTCATTTTTCAAAGATCCGGCAATTCCAGTGTTGATAACTCCCTCAACATGGAAATCATCGATCAGAATCTGTGTGCAAACCGCAGCGTTAACCTTGCCAATTCCTGAGCGCACGACCACAGCTTTTTTTCCTTCCAAAACACCTCTGTAAAACTCCATCGATGCTTTCTTTGTCACTTCCACCTGTTCCATCTTTTCTTTTAAAGCGGCAACTTCTTCTTCCATCGCCCCGATGATTCCTATACAATCCATATCTATCTTCCTCTCTTTTCATAATCTGTCCGAAACCGGCAAAAATATTTTCCCTCCCGATTTGCTTCTTTAATTATACCAAAACTCTCTCTCTCAGAAAAGTTTTTCCACATTTTCTCTACCTATTTTCCTTGCTCTCTGCTATACTGTCTATGATATAAATCTCTCATATGATGAGAATATATTGAAACATGTCAGGTCCTAGTAAACCTGCATCATTTATCAGGAGGTTAGATATGGAATACAAGACAAAGGGCGTCTGTTCCCAAAAAATCAAGTTCGAAATCAAAGACGGTAAAGTCTTCAACGTCAACTTCGTGGGAGGCTGTGACGGTAATACAAAAGGAGTCGCCAGACTGGTGGATGGAATGGAGGTTCAAGAAGTAATCAAAAGATTAGAAGGCATCCATTGTGGTTTCCGCGGTACATCCTGCCCAGATCAGCTGGCAAACGCTCTGAAAGCCGCCACTGAGCAGAATTAAGTAAATTTCACGCATCAGCGTGACAAGGTCTTTCTATAAAAAACAAAATAGAAAGCCCCCTTCAGCTCTCTCATCCCCTCAATCTTTGAGTGGCGCAGCTCATTTTGTGCGCCGCCGCAATACCGCTTCGCGGTGAAATTTCTCATTGCGGCGCATCCACAGCGGAGCGTTTATGTTATAGGAAAGAACTCGCATTAGTGTGACAAGGTCTTTTCCATAACATAAAAAGCCGCTGTACAGTTGAGAATACTCTATCTAAATCCTTTCAGATTTATCTTATGGTTTCCCAACTGCACAGCGATCTGTGAAATCCTGTAAATATAAATATGTCATATCTTACTGTCTTATCGATCCCACTTATCACACAGAGACTGTACTTCCCGAGCAAATTTCTCCAGATCTTTGTTCGCCACACCTTCGTTCCTGCGTATAACTGTGAGCAACCGTTGTCCAAGTCCCAGCAATCTCTGAAATACTGACGAACCGCCTTGATGGGCCTGCTCTTTCTTCTTCTGAATTCCAGCCGCCTGGTACTCGCAGACATTATTGGCCAAATCATAAACTGTTCCACTAAACGGAGCCATAGTGTCATATCCTAGCTCTTCTCGCAGCCTTTGGGCAAACAATTCTGTCACCTTATCTTCCCCATGTGTCACAAAGACTTTCTTAGGTTTTTGCCGGAACGATGACGCCCATTTCATCAAACCTTCGTTGTCCGCATGTCCGCTAATGCCTGGCAACACACAAATCTGAGCGTTCACCTGAATCTCCTCTCCGAATAGTTTCACCTCAGAAGCGCCTTCCACGAGCGCTCTTCCTAGGGTTCCCACTGCCTGATAGCCCACAAACAAAATTGTAGACTTAGGGTTCCACAAATTATGCTTTAAGTGATGCTTGATTCTTCCTGCGTCACACATTCCACTGGCTGAGATGATAACTTTACAGCTCTCATCGAAATTAATCCCTTTTGAATCGTCACTGGTTATAGATACTTTAAGACCAGAAAATCCAATCGGATTGATTCCTCTTTGAATCAATTCTGTGGCTTCCTCGTCATAACAATCCAGATAATGCTCTGCAAATATGGTCGTAGCCTCATTTGCCAAAGGACTATCCACATAGACTGGAAAATTCTCATGTCCCTGGACTAAGCGGTCTTCCTTGATCTGCCGGATAAAATAAAGCATCTCCTGGGTTCTTCCCACTGCAAAGGATGGAATCACCACATTGCCGCCCCGATCAAAGGTCCTCTGAATAATCTCTGCCAATGACTTCACATAGTCTGGACGTTCCCCGTGATTTCGGTCTCCATAGGTAGATTCCATTACCACATAGTCTGCTTCTTCCAGATAAGTAGGGTCTTTAATCAATGGTTGTTCTGTATTTCCAATGTCTCCTGAAAATACAATTTTCTCTTCTTTCCCGTCCTCTTTTAGCCAAATCTCGATACTGGCTGACCCCATCAAATGTCCTGCGTCGATAAATCGGACTCTGATTCCCTCGGAGAGATGGATGATCTTACCATACTCACAGCCTACAAAATTTTTCAGAACTCCCATAGCGTCTTCCATAGTATAGGCCGGTACAAATTCTGGTTTTCCGCTTCGGCGTCCCTTACGGTTTCTCCATTCTGCCTCAAACATTTGTATATGGGCACTGTCTCGGAGCATAATGTCACACAGATCGCAGGTCGCCTCCGTGGCATAGACAGGTCCTTGAAAACCTTTTGCGTAAATCGCCGGTATATTTCCAGAATGGTCTATATGAGCATGGGTCAGCAACAGAAAATCTACCTCTCCAAGATTTACCGGAATCTCCACATTCTCATAATAATCTGGCCCCTGCTCCATACCACAGTCCACCAAAAACTTTTTCCCCGCTGCTTCCAAATAGTAACAGCTCCCTGTCACTTCATGGGTGGCGCCGATAAATGTTATTTTCATCCAATTATCCCTTCCTTCTCAAATTGCAGCCAAGTCTTCCTAGTTTTCTCCTTTTATTATACACAATTCAGAGGGAAATTAACAATCTTTTTTCGTAAGAAACGGTATAAAATAACCGGACAGACATAAACCACTCTCCAAGTCCACAGGTACAAAGTGGCAATACCCACTGTGAGAGGCAATATCGCCTGGAACCTCAGAGGAATATGCTGAGTGTCCCACATAATATTGAATCTCCTTTTCAGGAGCCAGATTGAGCAGTTCTTTTTCCCAGCATTGTATATGTGCCGGGAGTTGAATTATTCGAATGCGTTCTTTAAATCCATTCATATTATCAAGCAGTTCTTTCACATTTCCATCAAAAACGCCTTTTCCCAGCAAAAGCGTTCCTGTGCGATAACCTTCGAATTTCTTGTCAAGATGAGCCTTTAACGTTTGAAAATCCCGCCGATGCAAACAGCCAAAACCACAGAAGTCTTTCTCTTCTATCAGGCAGGGAGAACAATGATCTTCTGGGTCATAAATTTTTCCCGCAAATGCACAGTCTTCTCCCAACGCTTTTGTCCCAGTATAACCATGATACAGACTTAAGCTATTTCCCAGGTTCCTGATGTGAAACTCCCACAGTCCGGTTCTCCATTCATGGGACTCTCCTTCTCTCAGAAATTGCAGTTTCCCTGCCTTTGCAGCAAGCTGCTTTGATATGACCAGACTTTCCGTCCCAGCCGGCAGGTACATCTGTCTGACTTCATGTTTTTCCAGCAGCTCTTCTACCTGCCTGAGTGTCTCATCTTCCAGATCAGCTACCACCAGAACATCCATTGGATACCGTATGGCAAGTCCCTCCTGACCACCCTCACCTATGTAGGCTAAATGTACACTCGCTTTTTCAAACTCATCTCTGTACGCGAGTGTGTGATAAATTCCTTTTCCGTTATTGCCAAAACGCATTCTAAAATATCTTGCTCTCATTTTTTCAATTTCTCAACCTCTCTCTGATAAAACCAAAAGAACCTATCCGAGATCGTTCAGATAGGTCCATGTCAATACGTGATGTAAGAAAACAGCCTTCTACGGGCCTTTCCGTTCTCTTTTCTTTCCGAACATTTCTCTCGTTTGTAAACGGAAGAGTAAGAAATTTATTTATTACAACACTTGTCCATGTTCCGGTATTCAGTTGTCCTACTTTTCAAATTCAGTAGCGTTATTTTTCAATATTAAATTTCTTCTGAATCAATCACCAATCCAGACACCCTTGGTCTGAGTTGTTGTTGACTCTTTTATGCCACCTTCTTTTGCTGCATGGTAACCCACTAATCTATAATAATGATTTTTAGGAACAAGTACATTAATTTCTTTTGTCAAAAGAGCAGCATTAGCTGAAGTAAACTTCCACGTTTTATAAGTGCTATATTCTCCATTACTCTTTTGCTCTAAATATAAGTCTAAATATAACATATCACAATTATGATAAGCCTGAACAACACCCACCAAATTACATTGATTGTTTGCGACTTTTGTGATTCTCACAGTTCCAAAATTCAAATGATTAGATCTCGTTTTAGGTCTGTTTGTGTCAGTAGAACTATTTTCAGTAGTTTCTTCATCAGTTATATCTTCTCTAACATTTGAAGAATCATTTTGTAAACTGCTTGCATTTACCAAACATAAAGAAAACGATCCAACCATACATAAAGCAACGAGACTAATGACACTAAACTTCATTAGAATCTTTCGTTTCATTAAAGATAACCTCCTTCCTTATTATACTTTTCTTACCTTCCAATAAGAATACGTATAAACTCTAAAAAAATATCATTAAAAACGAATATTTTTTAAAAGTTTTAAAAATTCCTCTTTTTCCATCTTCCCACTTATATCATAATAACAATTATTATAAATCCAATGACCTACAAAAGCAGGATTTTTATCTCCTTCATCCTCTCTTTTAGTCACTTCTATCTGTATCTGGTCTACATTAATATTAAATCGTTCTTTAATTTCACCCTGATGAAAAATATTACTAACAAATTCATCTTCACCTTTAGAAATGTAAAGAAGCAAAACCTCTTCATTATAATTAAAATCTACTAAAGCCATGCCTGCTTTTTGATATATTGTATATCCCGAAAATGAAAACTCTTTAGGTTTATACATAAATACAGGACAATTACATCCCAATTTCTCTTCAATCTCAGCCATTGCTTGTTCTTCTTCCATACCGTCTTCGTCTAAATTATCTGTATTACTGATTTCAATTACTTCATCTTTCCCAATCATATAGCTAACACTTCTAAGAAATCTCTGTCTATTAGCTTGACTGGTCATACTCACACTAAAAATAGCGATCACTGTAATCGCTACCATCGCCACATATTTCCCCGCTCTATGTACCCAGGAGACTTTCTTCCTTCTCTTCTCCTGCTCTTCTAAAATTCCCTGGTAGATTCTCAGACGCATTTTTTCCTCTATCTCATCGTCATCAGCCCAGGGATCTTCCATTGAATCCAACTCTTCTTCAATTTTTTTTGCCTCTTCCAGGTAGTCCGGTAGAAGCTTTTCTTTTTGCTGTTCCTTCTTGCTGAATTTTTCACTCATATAAAAGCCTGTTCTCCTATCTTACCTTGACAATTTCCCCACTGAGGTTCATATTATGAATAGAGGCTGGGAAAATTACTCCTGACTCTTATCCATACCAATCATCTTAGGAGGATTCATATGAAACATATTGTACTTACCGGCGGTGGTACAGCCGGACATGTTACACCAAACATCGCCCTGCTTCCCCGCCTGAAGGAACTGGGCTATCAGATCTCTTATATCGGTTCCTATGAAGGCATCGAAAAGAAGCTGATCGAGGATTTCAATATCCCTTATTACGGAATTTCTTCCGGTAAGCTCAGGCGTTATTTTGACATAAAAAATTTCTCAGATCCATTCAAAGTGCTGAAGGGGTATACCCAGGCCAGAAAACTCTTAAAGCAGCTAAAACCCGACGTCGTCTTCTCCAAAGGAGGATTCGTCACTGTACCAGTAGTAATCGCTGCTAAAAAATTAAAGATTCCTGCTGTCATACACGAATCAGATATGACTCCTGGCCTGGCTAACAGACTCTGCATCCCCTCCGCCGCAAAGATCTGCTGCAATTTCCCTGAAACCGTAAGTCAGCTTCCCGCTGATAAAGCTGTGCTGACTGGAACTCCAATTCGTCAAGAACTCCTAAGCGGAGACCGTCAGGCCGCTATGGATTTCACCGGTTTACACGAGGATAAACCTATTCTGATGATTATCGGAGGAAGCCAGGGAGCTGCCTCCGTCAACGAGAACATACGTAAAATTCTTCCAGAACTCCTAAAAGATTTTCAGATTATTCATCTGTGCGGCCGTGGAAAACTGGATGAATCCCTCCTGGATTTGGAAGGCTACCGTCAATACGAATATATTCGAAAAGAACTGGCCGACTTATTTGCACTCTCTGACGTGGTGATATCCAGGGCCGGAGCCAACGCCATCTGCGAGATTAATGCTCTGAACAAGCCAAATCTGTTGATTCCTCTGTCTGCCAAAGCGAGCCGCGGCGATCAGATACTCAACGCACGTTCCTTTGAACGCCAAGGCTACAGTATGGTCTTGGAAGAAGAAGAAATCACCGAAAAGACCCTTTACAATTCCATAAAAGAACTGTATGCCAATCGTGATTCTTATATTCAGGCGATGAAAGCCAGCACAAAGACGGATTCCATCACCCGAATCACTAACATCTTAGAAGAACTAACAGACTCTTCAAAAACTATGTCTGAATAAATTTATCAGTCATTTCCCTGGCGCCTTAGTTCTTCTGCCATCCAGTGTCTTGCACGAGAAATCTGCGTGCGCAAGTACGCAACACTGATTCCATAATCACTCGCCACTGACACTGGATTTTCTTCGTTCACACTTACTCTGCGAATCAGTTCGTACCAAACTTCATTTCTCTGTTTCAAACTGTAAAATACCCGGAGCTTCTTTCTGCACAGTTCTTTTCTCACAACCAAGTCTTCAGGATCTCCCGTCCAGATTCCACTTCCGTTTTCATTTGCATCTAATCCTGAAATTACTTCATGTTTATGATATGACTTTCTGCAGAAATCTACTGCGATTCTCCTACTGTAAGACAAAATCCAAGCTTTCGCAAACTCTTCATCAATTTCATCCAGTTTGAAGAACATTGTTATAAACACTTCTTGACATATGTCTTGTGCCAACTCAACATCATGGACCACTGAATACGCAACTTTCAGTGATAACCTGTAATACCTTAAATAAATCTCATCAAATCTTTCTATCTTCATCTTTTGTATAAAACCCCTTTATAAAACTCACTTTAACTTTCCAATAATTTCGTCCCTTACTTCGTCTGTTAAAGTCCCTGGTTTCCATGTCACATTTACTTGGTCTCCTTCATAGCGTGGAATCAAATGCATGTGAAAATGGAAAACTGTCTGACCCGCTACCTCCCCATTATTCTGTACGATGTTAAATCCATCGCACTCTAAAGCTTCCGTCATTCTGCCTGCCATTTTCTTCGCCAACACCATCGCTTTCCCCGCCAATTCATCCGGCAACTCATATATATTGGCCGCATGAGATTTAGGAAGAATCAATGCATGTCCCTTGCTCGCTGGTCCTAAATCCAGGATAACCCTAAAATCATCGTCCTCATACAGAGTTGCCGATGGTATTTCACCGTTCGCAATCCTACAAAAAATACATTCCGACATTCCTTATACCTCCTATGTCTGATATTTTTATTGTTAACTATATTTTGTCGCATTTTGATGAAATTTGCAAGACGATATTCATTGATATTTTCATTTTACAATGGTAAACTTGCTTAGGAGGTGATACAAAATATGCCCAATAATGAACAATTAGAACAACTAAAAAGCGAAACTCAGCTGTTAATCTCAAAAATCTCCCATGAAATCCGTAATCCCGTCGCACTTATACAAAGTACGCTAGACTTAATGGCTATTCGTCATCCAGAAATCACACAGTTCGATGAGTGGGACGATATCATGGACAGTATGGACTATCTCAAAGGGCTGCTCAATGACGTCTCAGAGTTCAATAACGCCACGAGATTACATTTACAGCCTACACATATGAAGGAGTTTTTGACAGCTACGTTTCGGTCACTCCAGCCGACTTTAGACTATCTCTTTATCCATCTTGTCACAGAACTAAACCTACCTGAAACTCCTTTACTTATTGACCCTACTAAATTTCGACAGGCGCTTTTAAACCTGTTGCGTAATGCCTATGAAGCCTCACCTATGCATGGAATCATTCATTTTTATGCATTTTCCAAAGACAGTTTACTCATTCTTCAGATTGAAGACAACGGCTGTGGTATTCCTCCTGAAGACCTTTCCACTTTATTCCAGCCTTTTGTCACCCATAAAAAAGGAGGCACTGGTCTCGGTCTGACTATAACCAAACAGATCATAGAAGCTCATAACGGCACGATAACCGTGGAGTCATCACCTGGCAAGGGAACTAAGTTTACCATTACTCTGCCCATGACTTCATAACTATATTTCTTTTTCTGTGATACAGAAGCATTGCCACGAGAAAGCCGCAGATGAGTCCGCCCACATGCGCCGCATTGTCCACCCCAGAACTGGTAAACCCAAAATATAGGGAAAATCCAGCCATAATTACTATCTGCCTGGCAGTCAAATCTTCCAGACGCCCATGATTAGCTAAAAGTACATACAGCATTGCTCCCATCACACCAAATATAGCACCAGACGCTCCCGCTGAGACACTCAACGCCCCTTCCTGGTATTCCAGATAACAGGATAGGATATTCCCTCCCAGACCGCTGAATAGATAGATCAATAGATATTTGACTTTTCCCACCGCACGTTCCAGATTGTCTCCAATCACATACAAAACCAGCATGTTATTTGCCAGATGTGCCATTCCAAAGTGCAAAAACATGGATGTAAATAAGCGGTAGTACTCCTTTGCCTCCACAATCAGAGCAGCATTGGCAGCACCACATCTAAGCATATGCTCAGTATTTCCACTATTTCCAGATAAATCCACAATCAAAAACACAACAACGTTGAGTACAATCATCGCTATGTTAATCGAGAATTTTTTCTTCCTCTCTCTCATGAAATCCTCCTGTCTCAACTCCCGAACAGATAGATTGATGTTTGACGCATTCATATTGTATCAAAATTTCCTCCTGCTGTGAACTAGGCAATTAGCCACACTGATGTCTATTCCAAACCTTCCAAATCTATGTTAGAATATATTATACATGTCAGCATATTAACTGCGAGGAGGAAAAAATATGTTAGAAGTAGAGCTAAAAGCATCCCTGGTAAATCTTTCTACAGATCAAATCCGGGATTCTGCTGAGAAGATAGGATTTCAAGTCAAAAAAAGGCTTCGAGAAATTGATATGTATTTTAATGGCAACGAGCGAGATTTCCGGGACACCGATGAAGCTCTGCGACTGCGAAGCTGCCAAGATCTCTCCAATGGAGGGCCTGCCCAGGTTTTCATCACTTACAAAGGTCCCAAACAGGATAAAGTCTCTAGTACTAGAACCGAATTTGAAACTTCTGTAGGTGAACTCTTCACTATGCGCAAACTGTTGGAAGCACTCGGATATCAGCCAATGTACTCCGTGGACAAAACTCGAACGGAACTTTGTTCCGGCCAGATCACACTATGCCTAGACTGTGTAGAAGGACTGGGAAACTATTTGGAGCTGGAAATACTTGCAGAATCCGAAGTCCAAAGAGATTCTGCCGTCCAAAAGCTGCTGTCCTTGTTGGATTTGCTACAGGTGCCACGTGACAATATGACTCGCAAATCCTATCTGGAACTGCTCTATTTCCCAGAAAGATAAAAACCTTTTCTTTTTGTCGTACTTTAACAGATATTACAACAGTTCTTTTAGAACAGAGTAGAATTGCCGGCAACAACTTCTTTTGTATACCCGAGTATCCTCAAAGCGCACACTGATTTTGTGCACGCTTTAGTTGCTAAAATATACGAAAGAGAGCTGCTGCCGGCAAATTTCTGCATATCTATGATTTTTTAATTGCTCTCATCTTAAAGTTCACGAGCTAATTCATAAGCATTCCAAATCGCATACATGATATTGTGCACTTGACTGGAATCTCCTATATTGTAGACAGGAATGTCTAAGTCCTTCAAGGCCTCATACAAACCATTCTCTGACAGATATCCCACTGCTGCAATGAGCGTATCCGCTTTCAGCTGCTGAGCCTCATCACCCTTTTTCACCGTCACTGTACTCTCTGCCGTATCCACCACGGACGCGCTCGTGTGAACGTCAATCTTATGAAACTTCAGCAAATCCATCAGCATAAACTCATTCATATGAGGAATCTTTCCATGGCCGCCCAGCAGCTCCGGCATAATCTCCACTATCGAAACTTGTTTTCCCTGAGTCGCCAGCCATAAGCCGGTCTCGCAGCCTACGAGTCCGCCGCCGACAATTACCACGTGATCACCTGCTGTCTCTCGTCCCATAAGCACATCTTCTGCGCTCACCGCCTTCTTTACTCCTGGGAATTCCATCTTTCTCGCATGGGAACCAGTCGCCGTGATTATCACGTCTGCCCCAAAGCTCTTGGCATATTCCGGTGTCACGGCAGTATTGTATCTCACTTCAACTCCCAGCAATTCCAGCTGACGTTTATACCAATCTATCAGCTTGTGATCGTTTCTCTTAAAGTGAGGCACTCCACCTGGAATCAGATTTCCACCCAAGGCGTCCGATTTCTCACACACTACTACAGAATGTCCTACAATCGCCGCTGTCCGAGCTGCCTCCATACCTGCGACACCTCCGCCTGCAATCAAAACCTTCTTTTTCTTCAACGCCGGGATAATTCCATAAATGCTTTCCCGACCGCAGGCTGGATTCACTGCACAACTCACAGGGCCATTGGCAATTCGGCCTAGACATCCCTCATGACATCCCAGACATGGACGTATCTCATCCAGCCGTCCAGTTCTGACTTTTTCCACATACTCAGGATCACACAGCAAAGCACGGCCATAGCTCACGATATCGCAACAGTCCTCCAAAGCCTGTACTGCCAGCTTCGGATCATCCAGTTTTCCAGCCAGAATAATCGGCACATCCACTTCTTTTTTCAAAATTCGTCCAAATTCCATGTAAGGACCGTCTTCAAAATACATTGGCGGATGATTCCAATACCAGGAGTCATAAGTGCCCGCATCCACATTTAGTGCGTCATAGCCTGCCGCTACTAGAATCTTTGCCGCCTCAATACCCTCAGCGATATCCTTTCCGGCCTCCTCGTATTCCTCTCCTGGCAGCCCCCCTTGTCTCAGAGCCTTCATACAGCTTTTCAAACTATAGCGAAGACTGACAGGAAAATCTGGCCCACAAGCTTTCTTAATTCCCTGCACAATCATTGTGGAGACTCTCAGACGGTTTTCCAAACTTCCACCAAATTCATCTGTGCGGTGATTGAACAATTCAATCGCGAACTGGTCCAGCAGATATCCCTCGTGAACTGCATGAACTTCCACTCCGTCAAAGCCAGCTCTCTTCGCGATCACTGCTGATTTTACAAATCCTTCAATCAGTTTCATGATCTCTTCTTTTGTCATCTCACGATGAACTGTCCGCGGGTCAAAACGGTTCGTCTGCTCTGACGGTGCAATGTTCTTGGAAATAAAGCCTGGCAGAGCGCTTCTTCCTAGACCTCCTGTAAGCTGAAGAAAGCATTTCGCGCCGTAAGCGTGAATCCTCTCGTTCATCTGATAGCAGCTGTGTATAAACGCGATCGGCATCGTCGTGGGACATGGCAGCCCCACTGTGGGCAATCCCTCAATCGTGGTGTCCACGCTGCAAATTCCTGTGATAATCAACCCTACACCGTGCCGTGCACGCTGCACATAATAATCCTGAAGTCTCTGGTGAAACCCTCCAAATGCATCTGCATATCCCACCGGTCCCATAGGTGCCATCGAAGTGCGGTTCTTTAACTGCACCTTTCCAATGTGAGTGGGAGTAAATAGTTCAGAATAAATTATATATGTCTTTTTGACTATCTTTTTATATCTTCTTAAATGTCCGCAAAGCCTTATTTTATCGGCTCTACGGGCATTTTGCTTTTGTGGTAAACCTCACATATCTAGGTCTATCTTCTTATATTTTCGCTATCAAACGTGGTTAAAATCGTGGTAAATACTTCTATGCAATTAGACGCTGAACCTCTGATTTTGCGGTATCTATGGACGCATGAGCGTACCAGTTCATTGTGATACTGATATTTGAATGCCCCATGATATACTGTAAATCTTTCGGGTTCATGTTCTTGCTTGCCAGTCTTGTACAGAACGTATGGCGTAGCGTGTGCGGTGTGATATGTGGCAAGGGGTTATCCTTATGGTGCTTGTTGTATTTCTTTACCATACGGACAAATAAGGCGTTGTAATCAATGGCAACTTTGGGCTTGCCTTTCTGATTGACAAATAGGAAGTTGCCCCGTCCGTCTATCACAAATGGTTCTGCCTTTGGGCGTTTCTTCATCAATCGTTGAAATGCTTTGATTGTTTCCTCACTCAACGGTACTTGCCTTGTTCCGCTCTTTGTTTTAGGCGTTTCAATATAATAGCCTTGTTCCTTGCTCTTTAGTAACTGGTGGTCGATAATCACAACCTCATGGTTAAAATCAACGTCCATGATTGTCAATCCGCACAGTTCCGAGATACGAAGTCCAGTCTTTAACAGTATCAGCACATCATCAAAATACTTATGATACACATTGTCCGTCTTGATGAATGACAGTAGGGCTTGTTCTTGTTCCTCTGTCAATGCGACTTTCTCTTTTGTATCATTTTCTAAGACTTCACTTAACTTGAAATCAAAAGGATTTTTCCTTACATAATCGTCTTGTATGGCGATATAGAATGACGCTTTTAACGAGCGTTTATGGTTGTTAATGGTGTTATAGGAAAAGCCTTTGTCTTTCATGCGTAACGCCCATTCTTTAGCGTCAGAGGGTTTTATCGTATCAATACTCCTAGCACCTAACTTGTCCTCTTTCAATAACCGCATGAGTTGTTCCCGTTGTTTCTGTGTGCTTTTCTTCACGTTTGCCCTTTGTGCGTTCTGTTTGGCGTAGAGTTGGCAAAGCGTCATTTTCTTGCCTGTGCTATCGATACCGTCCTCAATATCCCGTCTTATCTGCTGTTCCAGTTCACGAAGTGAGGGTTTTTCCCGTTTTCCCTTTGGTGTCGGGTCTGTGGGTGTCAATCTCCAAGCATACACATATTTTGTGTTTCCAAATGCGTCCACATATTTATATAAGTATTTTCCGTCTGTTCGTTGGCTCTCTCCAGTATGCAGGATACGTCCTTTGCTATCCCGTCTTTTTTCTTTCATGGTGTCTGCTCCTTTCCTTGTTGGAAAGAGCCTTGATATGACTTGTGTTCATCATAACACATACAAGGCTCATTTGCATTAGATTGCGTTCAATTTATCAATAACCTGTTCAAACTGTCGGCGTTTAATCTGTATGCGGTTGCCATTCATAATGAGCCAGCCAGCGTCCTTGTTTTCCTCTGCCAATCGTCTTAACTTGTTTTCTCCGATACGGAAATATTTTGACGCTTCTTCAATGGTAAGGGTGTATTTTTCCCATACGGGAATATCGTTGTTATTCATCAGATACCCCCTTTCCCATGTTTCGTGTCATATTGGATATAAGGGATAAGGTCGGTGCGGTTTATCATCTGTAAATGTGCGGTTAGTTTACTGGAAAGGGAATTACTGTATCTTGCCTTATCAAGCATAGTTCCCACTTTTTCCAGTCCACCCAATGCGTCATGTTCTTCCAAGAAGTAAAAACTTTTGACAGCGGAAATCACGCCACCCTCTGTGAGCCATTGCTGTGTTTCTTCAAGGGAATTTTGCTGTTTTGGTACTTGCAGTTTTAAGACTTCCACAGCCCCTAAAAAGCGTTCCCAAAACCGACAAGTTTTCCACCTGCTCTTATTACTTTCGTTTCTGTTTGGTACGACAAAGCGTAGGTTGTTTGCCAATAGCCCGAAAGCCAGTTCTCCCAGTTCCAGCGGTCTGTCCTTGAATGTCATGGCAAAAGCATGAGCCTTATCATCACGCAGTTGCATTTCTGTCCGTTTCCAACTGCCGACTTCATCAAGTGTCTTATTATGTTTTGAACAGACTTCCTTATCCTTGTCATAAAAGCGGTAGGACAATCCCGATTTCCCAGCACCGATATAAACGGTCTTTGCGGTGTCGAAATCATCAAACTTGCTTTCGTCAAAGTGGTAGCCCTCACTATTCGAGATAAATTCCTCTTTTTCGCATTTCTTCTTTATCTGCTCTATGGTAAAAAATGGCTTTTCGTTCTTATCATCAATGGCAATATCCAGTCTAGTGAAATGGAAGTTATCCAGTCCATATCTTCGCTCACAATGTTTGAACATATCTCCAAAGGTATAATTCCTACTATCAAGAATACGGAAAATATCATCACAACCTCTGCCAGTCATAACAAGATAACAGCCTAGCCCTTGTGGGTTGTCCTCTGTCTTTCTTGCGTCCCCCGATACATAAATATCTCCAATCTGCCAGCGTGCTTGATAAGTCTTGAATTTAATGCTTGCCGGATAGACATTGAAAATATCAGTCGGTAAACCTAAAATGTGCATGATGACATCTTCGGCGGTTGCAGTATCGAATACAATACTGATGTAATCAATCTTAACGGATAAATTTTTGTGTGTAGTTATAGTGCATTACTCCTTTCGTACTTCCCGTTTTTTTGCGGGGTAAAAATCGTGTTTTTTCCTTTATTTATCACAGTTTCTAGGTACTATGACATGTATGCGCAGGGCGGTGTTACATATACGCCCTCTGCGAACGCCTTTAGGCGTTCCTTTTCCAAAAGGAACTGTCTGTCCGAACACGTCTGGGGGACGTGCCCCGTCCAGCCAGCCCCTTTTGGAAACCACTATTTTCGGTCTGATAGTCCATGCTTATTCATGCTATCAAAGTGAAAATGTATCTTCTCTATGCTTACTCAAGCGTGTGATTGACCCTATCGTGCTTAATCACTCTATCTGATACGATAATAACGCCATTAGAATTACTTGTCAAGAAGTTTTTGTTGACTTTTAGATGTAGATTAAGTATGATATGCTTATAAATACCAAGAAAAGCAACGAAAGGAGCGGTTATACTAAGTTATGGAGCATTATGAAAAGAAAATCAGTTTCTTAGGAGAGAACATACAGACCATAAGAAAACACAGAGGAATGAAACAACAGGAACTTGCGGATAAAATCGGTATCAATATGCAGAGCCTTTCCAAGATTGAACGAGGTGTGAATTTTCCTACCTTTGATACATTAGAAAAGATAATGGACGTGCTGGGTGTAATGCCCAATGAATTATTATCGGGAGAATGGAAGTATGTTAATCAATCCGAAAAGGAAGTCTGCCAGTTTTTAAGAATTGAAGAACGATTAAATGCAGAACTAAAACATGGACATTATGACAACTTCTTTGACAGCGAGGAAGAATGGCTGGAATATGAGTTGGAAAAGTTACGGGAATATATTACCGACTACATCAACGGGAAAAGTATTGTAGCGTCCGACCTTTATCCAATCAAAGAATTTATCCAGCATTTGAAGTTTCAAAAACTGTTAGACCGCTATGATGATTTATACAGCATGGATATGTTCGGGGAAAGCATAGAGGGACATAAATATAGGACACCTTATCAAGTCGTAAAAATGATAAACCCCAATTCAAAAGAAGATATGGAATTATTACGGGAAGTATTGAAAAATAACCATTTTGATGATGAGGACGAATAACTTTTTTCCTCTTTGTAGAAGATACAGCAAACAAAAAGCCCAGTAAAGAGTGCAAAGCACCACCAATGGTGGCAAGGCTCTTGACAGGGCTTTTTCTTTTCTGTGGAGGGTAATCAAGAGGAAGAAAAAATAAAATTTGATTTGTGGTAAATCGGATAATATCAATGAAATTGTCACGGTACAAGTTTGGGCTATATAAGGAATAGTAACTGGAAGATTGTTGGATAAAAGAAAAAGGCTTGCAGTTCTGTATTGATTTGCAAGCCTAAATATATTATTTATACTTCTGGAAAATCCCGACTAATAAAGTATCTATCGCTTCAGCTAATTCAAATCTAACTTTATCTGAGGCAGAAAAAGCGTTTCCTAATTGCAAAGTTGTATAACCGTGAATTATTCCAGTAAGCATATTTAATATTTCAAGTGTTTTGTCTTTGTTAAGACTGCACGATTGGATAAGAGTAGTTAATAATGAAAGATAGTTGTTAAAAATGGTTGCTGTTTCCTCTGTTCCGTGCCACACAGCCCATTGAATTGTTTCATAAACTCCGGGGTGTTCAATCATATAGTTTAGGTATTCGATAGAAACTAACTTAATTGCTTCTTTCCCTATTTTTCCAACGGCAATTTTCATCATTCTTTCATTCATGTCACGCATACCATTATGAGCAACTTCTAAAAGAAGATTATCTAAACTTTCTATGTGATTATATAAAGATGGTGTACGAATGTTTAATTTTTGAGCAACAGCTTTTAACGAAACGTTATTTAATCCTTTTTCATCTGCTAAGTCTGATGTTGCTTTTATTACTGCTTCTTTAGTGGTTTTCATAGTTATGCACCTCATTCAAAATATCATACAAACACAATTCTAGCTAATTGAATTAGTGTAGTCAATAACACAATTAGAAAATTATGATTATTTATTGACTTTCCTACAAAAACATTTTAAAATACTAATTGAATTAGTTAAATAACTATTTGAAGTAGTATTTTGAGGAGTGATTATATGTGTACAAGATTTGTTTACAATGGTATAGATAAAATTGTTGGTTTTAATTTTGATATTGACCTTTCTGTATGGGATCATACTGTAATTACCGAAGAAAATAGATTTTATATTGGTATTAAAATGCCTGACGGTATGTATCATTCATTTCATGGGATAAATAAAAATGGTAATGTAGGAACACTTCTTTATGTTCATGGTAATGAAAATGCAAGGTATATAGAAAGCGAGGATTGTATTACAATATCTGAATTAACAGAAAAATTCATTAAGGCAGAGATTTCTTTTGATAAAGCCTTGGACATTGTTAAAAAGAAAAAAATTATTTATGCACCAGATGCTACTATGCAAGCTATGCTTTCTGATAAAAAAGGACGAGTTTTAATTATTGAACCCGGAATTGGGTATAGATATGAACAAGAAAATTTTTCACTTATTACAAATTATTCTATTCTAAAACCAGATATAACAAAGCCGTACATTGTTTCTGGGGATACAAGATACGAAGTGGCTAAAGAGTTATTGGCAGGATATGATAAAGATTTTTCAGTAAATGACGCATTTAAAGTATTAAAATCTGTTTCTCAAAAAGACTTGTGGGCAACTAGGGTTTCATTTGTATATTCTACAGAAAAAAATAAAGTTTATTATGTCTTGAACAATGATTTTAGTAATGTATTTGAATTTCAGTTTTAATACTAATGAATTTATAAATTTGCAATTATGATAAGAAAGGTTATTATGATAGGACTAAAAAAGCAAGATATAAAAGCATTGAAAGTAACTGCTGTGGAAAGTTTTAGGAATAATCTTATACGATTATGCACTACCTAACAGCATTTTATCAACAACTAAATATTTTACAATATTAAAAGTTCGTACAGACGGTATATTTTGTACGGACTTTTTTCTTGTTCTTCTTTTTGTATTTTCCAAAGATATAGACGGTATCTCCGTTTATATATTTCAGCGTATGCGGAAAGGAGGTGAGATTATGAACCCATCTTCTTTCGAGCATATCGTTAGAATACAGTTTAATGCTTTGATGATGACTGTTATTAAATGCACAGTAAAAAACAGAAACAGACAGTTTGCAAGACGTTCTAAGCGTGAAGTTTTATTCTGTGAATTATCAGATACGAAAAATGTTGAATGTGTAACTAAGGATAACTATTCTTGTGATTACATTTCGTTTGAAGTCTTGAATTTTACAATTCAAATATCAAATGAGAAACTTGCTGTTGCTTTATATAAGTTATCGAATAAAGAGCGTGATGTAATTCTATTACGCTATTTTCAAAGTATGAGCGACCAAGAAATAGCCGAATTATATCATGTATCACGTTCTGCTATTTATCGCAGAAGAAGTAACGGATTGAAGAAACTAAAAACAGTATTGAAAGAAAGGAATTGAACCAATGAAAAAAGAATATGGCTACCCTACATTAAAAGTAATATGTCAAGCGTCTGCTGGAAATGAAACTGCCATAAGAGAGATTTTGAAGTTTTATGACGCTTATATATGTAAATTATGCTTGCGTCCGTTTTACCACTCTGAAAGTGGTAAAATCATTATGCAGGTTGATGAAGAATTAAAAGGTCAAATCCATACAGAAATGATGAAAGCAATCTTGAAATTTGAAATCAGAGTAAAATAATCATACTACATGAATGAAAAACGGGAGATACACAGATATTTGTGCTATCTCCCATGTTGTTTTTGTGTCATATCAAGGCTCATTCAATCGTGGTAAATTCGTGGTAAAATGAATAGTTTTCTATACTTCAAAATGTTTGAAAGTATAGTGTTTATGCGTGTAATTAGAAATCAGATATAAAATTTCAGAATAACATGTCATACCCTTTCCTCCTAAATATTCAGGCGTATCTCTGAATTTTCTTTGCGTTATGGACGGAATCTTTCTCGAATCACTTCTGTCACATCATAAAATGTCTCATACGGAAAATAAGGTTTTCCCAATTTATCCAGATACTTCGCCAACAAATCTCGGGCGAAGACAGTATCCACTGCCTGAGACATCTTCATATCCGTAAAGCTGTCACCGATTCCAATCGCATGTTCATATTGATACAGTGCCATCACGTCTGTCTTTTTCAACAGTTCATTTCCATCGTCATACTGGGAGATCAGCTTCATCTTCGGTCCGCTGACATCCAGGTCTACCGCGTGCAATTCTTCTAACTGTTCACGATATGGCGCCAGCTTCCGCTCAGAAAACTGTCTCACACCCCCTGAGATGACCACCACAGGAATCCCCAAGTCTTTCATAGCACTCAAAAATTCTGAGAACCCTTTCCTCACAGCGACGCCGTCTACATAGTCCAGCATTTTCGGCAGCAATTCTGAAGGAGCCCCATCAAAAGCATAACGCACTACCTGACTGAGAGTCATCTCGCCTTTTGTAAGCTTGTCGTTATACTCTTTGAACTCTCTTGGGTCCGAGAACAAACGTATTGCTCCGACTAAGGTATCCTCCATAGTAATTGTCCCGTCAAAATCGACAAACACAATATTTTTGTACAAATCCACATCCCTCCCTTTGAAACAGGCCTCCGTTCAAGCGGAGGCCCATATACGCTTTATTTTTCAACCTTGACTAATTCATCAAATCAAAGTTCTTCTTCAAATCAGGATTCAGGAATGCCAGCATACGTGCCAGTTCTTCGTGGTCCTTCGCATAATCCACCACAGAGATTCCCTTCATAGCTGCATCAATAGCTTGACGCATGGATTTTGCTCCTGCCTCGCTTCCGTCTGGATGGCCATGAACACCGCCACCTGCGGCCAGCATCACATCCGTACCCACATTTTTGACAATTTTCTCTACCGCCATCTGTGTAGTTCCGCCAGAGCAAGCGTACATCATTGGTTTGATGTTCCACCATGGCTGAGTAAAGAACTTAAAGCAGCGGTAGAATTGTTTATAGGATACCGGGAATTTACCATATGGATGTCCATTAATCTGGAAGTCACCGCCTGCCAGACGTGTGATCTTACCCACCAACAGAGGTGCTGAAATACCTGTATAAGTGGAAGCTGCCATAGTTCCTGCAAAGTTTACATGGGCCAGTATCGGCACATTGATATTTGGATCGTCTGCCAGCATCTTCAGTGTATCAAAGCCTGTCGTATAAACATTCACCATCAGGCAGTTTCCTCCATACTCCAATACGCGGTAGGCATTCTCTCGAACTTTCTCCGTGCTGTCAGAAATATTTACCGCATAGAGACTGTGCTCACCGGTCTCCTCATAGACCTGTTTCTCCTTCTCCATAAACTTCGTGACACGTTCTTTTAATGGGCAGTACGGTCCATCCGCCAACATCAGCTCGTCGTCCTTGATAACGTCTACTCCGCCCTTGCATGCGTGATAGAATAAGTCCGCTCCCTCGTCAGGAGTCCATCCAATATTCGGTTTAATCATAGCGTTCAGCAGAGGTCTGTCCGGAACTTCCAGCACTTTACGAAGCCCCTCAACACCGAATTTCGGCCCTTTAAACTGAGCAATAAATTTCTTCGGGAATGCTACATCAATCAGACGAATCATACCGGACGCTGATATATTTCCAAACAAAATCGTCATAAGGGAAGACATGCTGTTTGAAAAGTTCTCCATAGGATAAGCAATCTGTATAATATACATCGGCGGTTCATCAGACTGGTAATCGCAGCCAATATCTGGAACCTCATACAGAGCTACCAGCTTAGACCCGAAGCGACGGGTCTTTTCCGCAGAATCCGCACTTACTTTAATCCAGGTTCCCGTGGTCTGTTCGTCAGCGATAGCCATAGCCAGTTTCTCAATGTTAGATGTCTTAACTTTAGCCTGATAAGTCGCAATCACATAGTCTTCCGAAAAAGAAACTTCCGGAAATGCATAGGTCAGATTTTCTTCATCCAGTTTACGAATCATATTGTTGTCCTCCTTGTCATTAACGTTCTATATTAGAAAATACCTCTTCAAACGCATTGAGAGTCTCCGCGATGGTCTCGTCATTATCTGCCATACTTGTATAGATTCGACTACCTGCCAGAGTAATCACACCGTTCGCCGTGAGAGCAGCTCCAAATTCTTCAATATACTGCTGCCGTTCTGGAATTTTCTTAAACACATCCGGGTCCGCAGCGCTCAGATACATAACACCGGATACCTCAAAATGAACAATAGAGCCTGTATTCCATGTCACGAACGGAAGTTCATATTTATCAATCAATTTTTGAATGCCATCACAGAGCTTATCTCCATTCTCACCTGCCTTCATAGCCGCATCCTGGCGGATGATCTCATCAATTGCGAAATAACCCGCTGCACAGCTTAGAGGATTCGCAGTTAAAGTACCACCCACATACGCCTTCTTTTTACCCGCTTTCACCCCAGCAGCAATACAAGACATGATCTCCTCGCTGCCTCCTACGCCGCCGGCCATCGGATATCCACCGGCCACAATTTTTCCAAATACTGTAAGATCTGGTTTTACATTGAAGTATCCCTGTGCTCCTCCAGGTCCCACACGAAATGCCGTGACAACCTCATCAAAGATTAACAACGTATGGAACTCATCGCACAGTTCACGAACCTTCGCCGCGAAATCTTTTGCCACTGGACGCGTCCCACTCTCTGGTCCAAAAGGCTCAATGATTACTGCTGCCGTTCCGCCTGCTTTCTCATTCTCCTCCAATACTTTCCTCAGACCCGCTACATCGCCCGGGAAGAATTCTGAGGTATTCTCTGAAACTTCCTTCGGAATTCCATGGGCCTCAAAAGTCTTTGTATAAGGTATATGTAGAGAATATACCAACTGATCGCTCCATCCGTGATAAGCGCCGCCTACCTTGACAATCCGCTGCTTTCCGGTGTAAGTACGTGCAATACGGATGGCAACCATATCTGCCTCTGTTCCACTGGCCAGACAACGGTACATCTCTACCCACGGCATACACTCATGAATCTTCTCTGCCAGTTTCATCTCATACGGATGAAACAGACCGGTGACTGGGCCTGATTCCTTTACCACTTCCCAAACCTTCTGATTGACAGGTTCGTAATTGCTCCCCAGTAATGTAGGGCCGCCAGCTTGAAGATAATCCACATAGCGGTTTCCATCAATATCATACAAATAAGCCCCCTGTGCTTTCTCAATTACCAATGGAAACGGATAGTTAAACGCCAGGTTGTGCTGCACACCGCCTGGAATTACTTTTTTAGCCTCCTCAATCATTTTTTTTGAGCCGCTGCATTTTTCTTCGAAATACTTCATGTACTTCTGCATCGCCTCAGGCTTGATGTGATGAATCGGCTCGTTGACCAGCCTGTCCATCTTTGCATAAATCTCTTTCTCGTCTGGCCAACGAGATACACCATAATGAGCATTCATTGTCTTTAACCTCCTTTATCATTGCCATAATAACTATGAGCAGATCTGCCAAGATCTGCGAGGCACAGTCCACCTCTCTTATAAATATACAGACAATCTATCTTCCGGACGAATTCCCTGCTGCGTCAGCTCTTATTTCTATTCAACGCAGCATAGGCCTTTTTATTATTTTTGTAGAGGTCTTTAAACACTGGAAAGATCTTCGTATAGGCAGCATGATTCTCAGCATTTGGTTTATAAGTAGCACTGACTTTGATGATCTTTTTAATTTCCTTGATATCGTCTAACATTCCCAGACTAACCGCCATCAAAGCCGCTGCTCCCATCGCACCCACCTGTCTCGGATTTTCCACAGTCTCTACTTCCCGTCCCAAAACATCTGCCATTACCTGACAGATATATGGAGCAATCGCACTTCCTCCTGTAAAGCGCACAACAGGATGTGTTTTAAAAGAAGTCTCCGTGCAGTCCAGCAGCCATCTCATATGTAGGCATACTCCTTCAATCACAGCTTTCATTAAGTCACTTCCATGCGTCGTGATATCCAGATTAAAGAACAGTCCTCTGGAATTGGCATCGTCGAAAGGACACCGATTTCCATGCATCCACGGCGAAAAGATCACTCCATTGCTTCCTGCCGGAGTATCCTTGATGTACTCAATCATCTGGTCATAATCCATTCCCATCTGATCGATACGGTCTTTTACCCACTCCATACACTTACCGGAAGTCTCAACCTCTGCGACATAATTATATGTAGTAGGGTCTACACCAATCAAAGCTCCGATCAGATTGGTCAAGTCCAAATGAAGCTTATCCACTGTAGTCGCGACCCAGCCTGAGGTACCTGAATAGACCAGTACGTCCCCCACATTCACACATCCTGCTCCCACAGAGCACAGGCTCACATCACTTCCACCTGAGAAAACCGGAGTTCCAGATGCCAGACCCAACTCCTCTGCCGCCTCTGGCAACAAAGTCCCCACTTCATCTGTGGAACCGCAGATTTCAGGCAAATGCCGCATGTCTATGCCAACCATTTTACACAGCTTTTCGCTCCAGCAATCTTTTTTCACATCAAACAAAAAAGTAGCACAGGCATCATCTCGGCTCGCCAGCATCTTTCCCGTGGCACGGCAAGTTAAATACTCCTTTGCATCCAGCCATTTATAAGTTTTTTGAAAGATTTCTGGTTCGTTGTCTTTCACCCAGAGATATTTCCATGCAGGGTCCTTGGCACTAGCAGACACTGCGCCTGTTATCTTCAGATATTTTAGCACTTTGAAGATATCTAGTCCCTCCACCTTTAAGCCTGTACTCATACAGCGTTTAAACTGTTTATCAGCCCTGGCATCCATACAACTCATTGCTCTGCGCAAGGGTTTTCCCTTCTCATCTACCATCACCACTGTCTGAAACTGAGAGCAGAAGGAGATTCCTTTGATCTCTTCTTTCGCAACCCCGCTCTTTTCCAACAATTTTTTGGTACTTCTGGCCATTGCTGCCCACCAGTCAGCAGGATCCTGCTCCACACCGCCATTTTCCAGTACATGAAGTTCATAAGCATCTGTCTCGCCTGCGAGGTACCGGACGCTATCTTCGGCAGAAATACTGAACATACAAGTCTTCAGACCTGTTGTTCCAACGTCATAGGTGATAACTTTTACTGACATCTATTCTCTTCCCCCTTTACGTTGATTCTTACTTTGTCGCCCCCAAATTGTCTATACAAAAAATTATACTTCTTTCTAATTTCAAATTCAAGTTGTGATAATTCACCTTTTCGGTACGTAAATATTATTTAAATTAATTTTTTTTAAAAAATTACAAAAATACATTTTTAATCATTCGTCTTTTTATTTTATTCTCCTTATATCGACAATTATCTGCATTCTGCAATATAAATTCCTATAAAAGTATATTATAAATATTTTTTTACATTCTCTACTTCAAAAAAATATAGGAAATATCTGCAAATTGTACCTCATCCTGATCTCTCAGCTCATACTCCTCACCACTTTCCAGTACCCTCCCATTGACAAAGGTCCCATTCCTCGAATTGAGATCCATCAGATAAAATTTTCCTTGAATCTTCCGTATTTTAGCATGAACTCTGCTGACCGTAGGATAAGGGAGAACCACATCCACCGCTGTCTTAAGTTTCCCCACTATCAGCAGTTCCTGGTCCAACAGAATCGGCGGAAATTTTCCTTCCTCCTTGCTCACCAGAGAACTGCCAGCTGTCTTAGGAGCCTCCGACAATACCATGGTCAGTTCTGCTCCATCCTCTGTCTCAGTATGTCTCCCTCGGCCATCTTCTCCATCCGCCTTGTCAAAATAGATGTCTTCCTTTCCTTCTTCCTGCCGATACCACCCTTTTGTTTCTTCTTGCTCTACACTCAAAATTTTTCGCACGGCTTTCTTATCGCAATATCTAGTTTTTCCCTGCTCCTTTTGTAACATATTCTCAGCCCTTTTCGTCTTCTTTCTTGAATAAAGCCAAACTCCCATAGAGAGGCTTCCCATCATGACTATCCCCCCTCCAAGAATCCAAACCAATTCTATGTTCCCGCCACACACTTTCCAAATGACTGCCACACTCAACAGTAGCCCAGGGATAAGAAAAGCAGCTTGCCAAGGCAAACTCCTGTCTACTCTAGAGGATTTTTCCCGTAAAAATACGGATTCTTCTCCTTCTCTCTCAAAACCCTCAACCTCCTGAGAAAAGGGCAATTCTTCCCACAAAAAATCCTCTTTCTCTGCACACGTCTCTTCCTCAAATGATTTCTCCTCGTAATCCTGGTACAATTCTTCCTTAATTCTGTCAATCTGAAACTCCTTTTCCATAGAAATCCGATACATTCCATACCCCAAAGTCACCGCATCCTTGTCCCGGTGGTCAATCTTGGGAAGAATATACTCAGCCAGCTGCCGAAACTGTTCTCCCACCTCTTTTTCATACCCTGGCAGATAACAAAATCGGATGTCTGTCTCTCCGGCTTCCAGATAAATAAAATCCGGTGCCAGAATCAAATTTCTAGCATCTAGCAGATAACTTCCCAATTCCTGGGCCGCTCTCACCATCCCTTGAAAAATCTGAAAAATATCTTCCCGTTTCATTTCCTTTCCAGCGTATCTGTCAACCAGAGATTGACGAGACGTAATCTCAAAATAAAAGAGATTCTTCCCATCCATCCCTTGAATTGTACACGACAGTAACGAAGAAAATTGGTTACAAAGAATCATTCTGGTTTGATATCCAGAAGTGTTCACTTCCTCGGGCCCCTGTAAAATTAAATAACTGTGATTTACATCTCTTTTATAATCCACCTGCATCTTTACTCCTCAATTCTCCACCACTTTCAGGGAATCAGTCGCCTTTCCAGATACGTGCTTTCCGTATTCTCTGCACCGGAAATATCTTTTTTGCTTCCCCTTGAATTTTCAGGTTCCACCTCAATCCCCCGTACAAGGTAAAAACATCGCCCGTATATGTGACTTTCCATTCTTTTCCTGTTTCCTGAACCTGCATGTTGACTTCACTCATCCCCCAAAACCCCACCGACGCCCGCTCCTTCGCTCTCAGCCGCGCGGCTTCCAGCGGAACCCCATCCTGTCGGTGTGACTCTATAGCCCCAGTCAAAGCTGCCTCGCAGGCTCCTGCGCTCAAAAAGCACCGGTTGTGAACATAAAAACACAAGCCTAACAAACTGAAAATCACAAACAGAATAACCGACATCAAACAGGCCAGCTCCACCGTCAGACTTCCTCTTCTGCAATTCACTTCGCTCACTCCTTTCTATAATAGCAGTCTTATTAAATTCCCCAATAGAAAAAATGGAACCAATGGCAGTTCCGCGTTTTTCTTTTTCCTGCCAAGCATAAAATCCCAGCCTGCCCAAAAAGCTGCCCCAAAAAGTCCTGTCAAAAGTGTCATAGTGGTCTCCCAGGCCCCCAGGCACATTCCCAGTCCCATCGTCAAAAATCCATCTCCCAGACCAAGAGCCCCTTTTGTGACAAGGCTGATTCCCAACATACAGATTCCGGGCAAAAGCCCCCACGCAATCTTCATAGCAGCCTCCACACTGATGCCTCCCAATATAAATCCGAAACTCCCCAACAGAACAACAGACCATAGCCCTATCTTTCTTGCCCGGATATCCGTATAACTATTCCACGCCAAAACTCCCAAGATAACAATCTCTCTCATCGTCTCCATTCTCTCCTATCCTCCACATCGGCTGCAAGCAAGCCATCCTTTTACCTGTGACAGCGGGACCATACGTACAGTTCGCTTCAAACCTCCACAGGTTATTTGTCCGTGATAATGGTCGCCGCTCCCGGTAATGTAAACTATCGAAGGTTTTTTTCCATCTTCTATACATCTCTCGCATGGATAATACTTTCCACCACTTTCATTCCTCCGTCCAGGCAGTTCTTTTGCCGAGACCGCCTCCAAGGATACTCTGAGGTAACTGCATGTACTTTTTAAATGATAGACTTTGCCTGTATCCGCTATATATACCATCTTTTCTTCCTGTACAGCTCCGTTCTCCTCCCGGTATCCCGTCCAAGTATGTACTTTCAGCTTGCTATACATTGGAACCGGCGGCAGGGAAATTGCCGAAATCGGCACTCTCCAGATGTAAAAATCCGGTATTTCCACCTCCTTCGGAGCATTCTCCCGGGAACTGTATTCCATTCCTATCTCCTCCGCCCGTTCCCGCAGTTCATACTGCCTTTGAACCTGTATCTGAAAAATCTCAAAAAAACTCAGAATCGTAGCTATCCCCACAAAGAATAGAAACAACACCAGTGCGCATTCTACAGTCAGACTTCCCTCAGCGGCAGAGGCGCAAAAAGATGCCTTCCCGGAAACGGCAGATTCTCCTTTCGGGGGTGAAGAATCTGTGTAGCAGACCTGAAGAGAGTGTACGTTATCTTTATATACCTGTTTTCGAAAAAGCATCTTTTTACACCTCCTGTCACCTCTAGGAATTTCCATATCCATATTGTCTGTTCACTGTAAAAGCTCGGTCTTGAATCATAACCTCCACAGATACTTCCAGTGCAGTCATACAATAGTCCAGCCGAAAAGAACTATTGTTTTTCCGTACCCGCATTTCCATTTCTACCTGATCTAAAGCCCTCATAACCTGTGTATCTGTACTCTCCAAAAACAGCAGTACCTGCAAGTAATCCTCATAAGAGAGCCCTTCTGAGTCCCCCCTGTGTCCAGATTCCAAAAGATCTGGAAGATGTATGAGATTTTCCAGTGAAAGCTGCCAGGTATCCGCACTTTTCCAAAGTCCTATCTTTCCTCCTGAAAATAGTTCTCTCAAATCTAGAACGCTCTCTCCAAAGGACCAGCAGACCAGCAATGCCTTCTCTATGATTGACGCAGCCGGTGGAAAAAGAAATGCCGACGCGATCGCAAGCGCCAAGCTCTGCGCTTGCGCCCGTTTCTCAGGGTTAGACAGCAAATAAGATAAGTTGAACCCTTCTCGAATCAGCAGAAGACGATTCGCCGCAGACTTCAGATTTTCTCCATCACTCTCTTTGCCGAATAAAATATACTCTACTTGATTTTTCATCACTCCCCCTCCCGGGTCTAAGTAATTTCCCATCCTGTCCAGAAGATATCTCTGAAACAACAGCCGCTCCAACGCCGATGCCTTCTCTTGTCTATTTCCCATGGCAAACCCTTTTTCAAGCTCTCTCTGGGAGAGCATCTGACTGAGATCAACAGAAGTCCAGGATACTTCCTGAGGGTTTTCTAAAACCAAAGAAAGAATCCCCCTATTCATCAGCTCCCGTATGGTCTGAATTGGATTTTCCGCCTGCTCTGTCTGAACAGGATCCTGCTGAAAACTGTCGCCCTGAAATCCTTCTTCCTGAACCTCCTCCTGGGCTTCCTGTTCCAGCGCCTGATCAATTGCCTGGTCATATTCTGTGAGAGCTCCTCCTTCGGATTCCTCCCAGACATTTTCATGACCCTGTGTCTCCTTCGCTCTTTCCTGTACAGCCTCTTCCAGCCATTCCAATCCTTCTTTTTCAGACACCTGCTTTTGTACTTCCACAGACTGCCTTAAAAACTCCTGTCCACCGTAGTCCGTCAACAGTGTATAACCGCTGATGCCTCCGATTCCCAGCTCCATGGATATGCCCTTCACCTGAAGAACCGGCTCCATATATCCCTCAAAAATTTTATACGCCTGTCCCACGGGCACTCCCTCCGACGACACAGATGGATAAAGCCCAAATATCTCATAGCTCTCCAATAGTTCCCTGTCATATTGAGCAAAAAGGGAATACAACCCTACATCTGCTCCGTTTAAAACATGTGCTCTTCCGCAGGAGACACGCACGGATTCCAACAATGCACTAACTAAAACCACCAGAACGCTCAGAGTCAATGCCAAGAATACTGTAATACTCCCTTTTCGCTCCACAGGCACCACCTCCTCTCCAATTTCTGAGCTTAAATAGCATTGCTCTGCTTAGTGATCTTAGACAGTATGTTCTTTACTAAACTAACCAGCTGTTCCTTGAATATCACAACTAAACTTATCAAGACCATCAAAATCAAGATAATCTCCACGACGCCTACCGCGTCCTCTTCGAAAAATAAGCCCTGTAGACTCCCCATATTCTCACCTCCCTCCTTTGTTCACCCGCTGTAAAAGGATAAGCAGGCTGGTATCATCAACAAAGCCAGCACCACGCCTAGCATGAGAATCATAGGAACTAGCAACTTCGTAGCCGCAGTCTCCCCGTGGATTCTGGCTCTGCGTTTTCTCTCTTCCCAGGCCTCTGTAGACTCCCTCTCTAGCATGTCCACCAAATTTCTGTTTCCACTGCGTAGATTCTGAACTAAGAGGGTAGAAAAGGTTTTATATTTCGCCTGAGCGCACCTTTGTCCGAAATTCTGGTATGCTTCCTTTTGCGATACTCCGCTATCCATCTCGATACAAGTCCTGCGAACCTCTTCATACCCCGGACGCCTGTCCTTTGTTTTCGTCTCGCAATCCTCAGAGATCTTCTGAAATGCTCCCCGCACAGACATTCCTGCCTGAATCAAGAGCGTGAACTTCGTCACTAGACCCGGATAGTCCATTATAAGTTCTTCCTCCCGCTTTTTTCTGCTGTTTTCCTTCTCCCTTTCTCGGAATACCAGCAATACCGCCGCAGCTCCCAGACACATAGAAGACATGAACGTTCCCGTATAGTCCTCCGGAATCCCCCACTGCAAAGACCTGCCGTTTAAAGTCTGCGGAAGGTAATAATTCTCAGGATCGTTCTTCTCCTGGTTGAAACGCAGAATTTCATCCTGAACCTGCTGTTCCAGACTTAGCTCCTGTTTAGCTTCCTCCGGTCCTTCTTCCTCCTGTTGGTTTTCTTTCTCAGGAATTTGCACGGTGAGCCTGCTCTCTTCCCCGCCGTCCACACAGACAACCAATTCCTGTTCATATCCTAACTCTTCCCGGTGCATCACCTTTGGCACCTGGCGCTCTCGGTTATTCTCGACACTCAAAATGATTCCCAATAGGTTTCCCCCCACAGCGACCAGAAAAAACAGTCTGCGTCCTTTGTCATCTTTTAACATTCTCCCGATCTTCCACTTTTTGTGAAATCCCAACCACAGCAGAAAAAGTCCTACAAATATACATATATGTAATTCCATACTCACACCTCAATGTCCACAATCCGATTTCCCAACCACCAGGCAAAAAGATATACGGCCAAACATCCCGTCATCACCGCCACTCCAAACAGGTTTCCATATAAAACCTCTAAAAATCCCGGAGAGGTCAAACTCATATATAGAATAATCCCGAATGGCATAACGCTCATCAACCTCTGTTCTGATTTTTTTGCCGTCAGTACCGCCTCAATCTCTTTTTTTACCTCAATTTTATCTCCCAGCATCTGCGCGGATTTCTCCAAAATTTTTCTCATATCCCCGCCGCTTCTCTTCGCTGTCTGAAATACAACTGCAAAGTTCTCCACGTCCTCCGAATGACTTCTGCTCCCCAAATCCATGAAAAGTCTCTCCACAGGCACACTCAGCTTTAATTTATCTTCCATTTCTCTCAACTCTCTTGTAAGATCTGCTTCTCTCCCATAGAGACGTTCTAATTCCCGTGCGCACAGCGAAATCGCATTTTCCACGGAATAGCCGGCTTGCAAGGTAACATTCAAGGAATCTAGCATGTCCTTGAACTGATAATTCAGTTCTCTTTGTTGCTCTCTAATTTTTTGTTGTTTTCGCAGACGAAAATAAATGAATACGATTGCCGGCAGCGGGAGAAAGGCCCAAATGTTCTGGTAAAACAGCCAGTTGACCCCCGCACACAGCACCGTAGCTTCGGCCAGATATCTCACTTTTTCTTTCCACTGAAACTGATACATTCCATAATCTTTCTTCAAAGCGCCACCCCCGACCGCGCCAGCTTCTCTGCTCTGACTAAATCTCCCGTCCGCACTAACCCCTCTCCCTCCTTCCAGCAAAACAGTGGATTTAGCTGAATTTCACCATTCTCATATCCCAAAACTTCTGTGATCTCCAACACCTTCCTGCTTCGGTCCCGCATTCTTCCAAGATGAATCAGCAAATCCAGCCCTGAGGCAATCTGGCGCCTGATGGCTTCCATAGGCAAATTCATTCCCATCAGCACCATTGTCTCCAACCGGCTCAGCATATCCTTGGTACTGTTGGCATGGGCTGTGGACAAGGAGCCTTCATGGCCTGTGTTGAGTGCCTGCAGCATGTCGACGGCCTCCTTTGAGCGTACCTCTCCCACAATAATTCTGTCAGGGCGCATTCTCAGCGCAGTCTTGATTAAATCACGAATCGTGATATCTCTGCCTCCTTCCAGATTCGCCGCTTTTGCCTCCAATCTCACCAGATTGTCGATTCCCTGAATGCGAAGCTCCGCATTGTCTTCAATGGTGATAATTCTCTCCTCATTCGGTATATATTCTGAGAGAGCGCCTAAAAACGTCGTCTTTCCACTCCCGGTTCCGCCTCCCACCAAAATAGAATAGCGTGCCTGAACCATCTTACTCAAAAACCTCACACATTCCTCCGTCAGACTTCCCAACTGTAAAAGCTTTTCCATCGTAATGGGCTGTTTCGAAAAACGTCGTATTGTCAAAATCGGTCCATTTAAAGCTACGGGAGCGATGACCGCATTTACCCTCTCCCCGCTCTCCAAACGTGCATCTACAATGGGGCTGGCTTCATTGACGACCCGATTGCACTTTCCTACAATCTGCTGAATAACATCCTCCAATTTTTCTTTTGAGGTAAAACTTCTGTTCCACCTCTTGATTTTTCCTTCTCGTTCCACAAAAATACTGTCCGGCCCATTGACCATAATCTCTGTGACAGAATTGTCCTCCAGCAAATCTTGAAGTACATCCAGCTTTCTCACAGAATGAAACAGCCGCTGCCGCAACTCCACCTTTTCCTTTAAAGACAGCCCTTCTTCTTTCAGATCACTCAGTATCAGATCATCAATCAAACTTAGAATCTCCCCATCCGTGAGCTCTCTGGTCAAATCTAACCTCTGCATCAAGGCCTGCCGTATCTCCTGAAATTTTTGTCTGCTCATAATTTCTCCTTTCTCAATAGCTCTCTCACATAGTCACCAAGGGCACTCCACACCAATTGATCTATATAATCGCCTCCTTCCTTTTTGAGACCATGATAAGGCAAATGAAGTTTTTCAATTTTTTGAATCAATTCCTCCTGACCGCTCAATTGTAGTGTCCGTTCGAACTGCCTGATCTTTTCTTGAGAAACCCAGTCTTCCTGGACCGGCATGTAGATCTTATGACAGCAATTTAAAAAACTCCCAAGATCTTCTAATCCATTTCCCACATCCACAATCAAAACCTCATAGGCGCTGTAGACGGCTATTGCCTGAACCAGATTCTCCCACTGTTCCATACTGGTCCCTCGTATATCCATAGAAAACTGTACCGGCGGCAGATAATCCATATTATTGCAGGTCAAAACCATTCCACCCAAAAGATGCGCAAAATTTGTATACCCCTGCCGAATGTAGTAAAGCAGATCACTGAGATTTTTCTCAAACTCTGTGTCCATCATAATCTTCAAAGCGGAATATTCCTCTAAGCTTAAATAGAGAACCGCTTTCTGTTTTGCAAGAATCTGTCCAAGCGTCAGAGCAAAAGAAGTCTTCAGGACTCTTCCCAAAGGTGAGTAGACTCCCAATACCTTCAGCGGCCTTTGAATCCTCTCACCGGTCAGCTCGGTCTCCTCCCCGTAACAATTCAACACTTCCCGAATCACATTGTCGGAAGATTGGTACTTATATACACTGGGATATTGATCTAGCTGAGGACTGTGAACTCCCTCAGAGAGAATCATCAGCTTTCCCACATCTAATTCTCTCACTCTAGGGCACATGGCCTTGTCCGAGATCAAGAGAATCTCAATGTGGTGCTTTTGCGCGTACTCTGTCAAAACGTCCACACTAGAAAACGCTTGGATTTCATAGGGATGCGACTGTTTCTGATTCAAATACTCCATAAAGTTATGTGCATATTCCTTCTCAGGATCACACACGGCAAAAATTGCTTTCTTCAATAGTACCCTCCTATCCAAAAGAGAACCCCCAGAAAAACAGGCACCGTAAAATGCATATTCTCCGGTCTATTCCCTGTAAGCCCATAGGGAGCAAACTCTTTTGTCCGTATAAAGTTCCATAAATAGTGAAAAAAATAGCGCAGACGTTCCGCAAGGCTGCGGCGCGCAACGAGAAGCAGAAATGCCAAAATGGCACCCAGAAAAAAACTATAAAGCATACAGACCAAAATTTTCTTTGGTCCTATGATTCCTCCGACGGCTGACAAAAGTTTTAGGTCTGCCGCCCCCAGCATTCGTAGATAATAAAGTAAAAATAAGATTGTCAAAGGAAGCAGTGCACCCAGAAAGAACACTGCGAGTCCCCGGATGCCTCCTGACCAGATTTGCCAGAATGAGCCAACCGCCCACCCGCACAGAATCCACTCATTACTTACCTTCTCCTTTTTCAAATCCATGCAGACTGCCACTGCTACCAGGCATAATACAATAGCTCTTTGCAGCACATACGTGGACAGCACCTCCCTTCTATTCAGCCTCTGTCAAAGCTCCCGCAATAGCACAGAGTCCCCATAAATTCTCTTTTTTAATCTTCTCATAAAAATACATTGAAAATTTTGTCTGAAACGACAGATCGGTATCAAAAGCGATTAGATTTGCTTTGTGAGTGTATTATAAACTCTAAATTTTGATTTGTCCAGTCTTGACAGAGACAGAAAATCTAATAATTTGTGAACATTCTGTGAAATTAGCACTCACCTCTTGACAGTGCTAATAATCCGTATTATATTACACATAGAACAAATAAAACAGATAAAACAAATTCTTCAATCTCTTTTTAAATGGGATCCGGAAAGACATTGAGGAATTGTTCTATAATAAGGAGGATATTACTATGATGCTCAACAGAAGAAATTACGGTTACAATTTATTCGATGAATTATTTAAAGATCCATTTTTCACCAACAGCTATGAACAGAGCGATACTTCTCTGATGAAGACGGATATTCAGGAAAAAAATGACTACTATATGTTAGACATCGAACTGCCTGGGTATCAAAAAGAAAATGTTCAGGCAGAGCTAAAAGATGGTTATCTGACAATCACTGCATCCCGGACAGAAGAAGCCTCGTCGGACGACAACAGTCGTTATCTGCGAAGGGAACGTTTTGCCGGAACCTGCAAGAGAAGCTTCTACGTCGGAGATCAGGTAGAACAGGAAGACATCAAAGCCGGATTTAAAGACGGTATCCTGAAAATTTGTATTCCCAAAGAAATCCCGAAGAAAATTGAAGAGAAACCTACCTTTATTCAGATAGATTAACCCCCCTTTAGCGGCGAACAGCCTATATACAACAAAAATTCCCCTTAGGGCTGTTCGCCTTTGTATACCTGATAATAGAAGGAGCCATTGCTAAGCGGATGAGAAATCATCCGGGAGCAGTGGCTCTCTTTTTGTATCAGAATTTCTTGTACACAGAGGGGTTTTTTTTGAAAACTTCTTGCACTCTCTCCTAGAAAAAGTTACACTTAATACAGTATTGACAGATTTTTCAAGGAGGCTGCTATGAAACAACTGATTTGCCTTGGAGACAGTCTCACCGACTGCGACCGAATGTTTACTCCCGACGGACTGGGGTATGGATACGTCCGTCAGCTAAATGACATGTTGCTGAAAAAAACTGCCTGGAAAACCGTCAACCGGGGTGTAAACGGCTTTACCTTAAATCGTGTGCTGGAAAATTTGAGCGCCGATTGCCTGAAACGAGACCCGGATGCAGTGACTTTGCTGGTGGGAATCAATGATATCAGTATGTGGATGTGTAACACCTCGGTATCTGTATTCTATCAATTGCAGAAATTCCGCTTAAATCTTTTAAAGCTATTTCGAAGACTTACCCAGTATACATCCGCCTCCCTTTACCTTCTAGAACCTTTCGTCTTTCCACGTCCAGCGGAATACTATAATTGGTTCGAACCCTTAAACGCCATGTCTCAGGTGATGCAGGAGCTCTGTGAGGAATACCGTGTTACTTTTATTCCCCTTCATCGTCCTCTTAACGACCTGGCACAGCAGGTGGGCTATTCTGCCCTGACCATCGACGGAATTCATCTGACACCGTCCGGTCATCGCATCATAGCGGCCAAACTTTATAAATATTTTGAGAATCCAGCATAATTTTTTCGAATTCCTTCATACTAACTCCCAAAGGAGTGAAAACAGATGAAGGAAGAAAAATTTCAAACTAATAAATATTGTATTTACGATGATGACATTTTAGGGACCAATGCCTGCACGGAGTGCACCGGTCTCATGCCCACTCCTGCTTCTAACAAAGAAGAGTGGGAAACTTACCAAGATATTTTTCAATTTTCACCAATGACGGAGACCAGGAGTGTCGAGGAGTCTTCGGTTCCAGACCCAAAAGACAAATAAACTACTCCCCTGGCATCCAAAAGGAGTACCTATGAAAAAGCAGCTTTTCTCAGCTCTATTCTGCTCGGCTGTGTTTGCCCTGAGTGGATGCCGGGAGTCCTCTCACGAAAAATTAAACGATCTTTTTGCTCACCAGGAAACTGCGACGGAGGCCCCCACGGCGACAGCCACCCCCACACCTGCCACACAGAGAACAAAAATTGATGAATTGTCTGGAACCTTGATGGCATTTGATGGCAGCCAAATTCTAGTCCGTCTGAAAGATCGCTCTGTCTGCTCTTTTCCTGTAGACAATGCCTCCTTAGAATGTAGACAAGGAATGCTCGCTGGCAGCGAGATTGTAATCATCTATGAAGGGAAATGCGACTTGGAGCACCCAGAAACTTTGAATATCCTAAAGGTAGCCGACCCCGTCGACTCCCAGGAGCTAAGAGTTCGAACCGTAGCCGGACAGGTAACTGACATGACTCTGAACACTCTGAGCATCCAGACCTCGCAAGGAGAGTCCCTGCGTTTCCAAACCACCGGGACAGAGCAGTTCTACTCCCAAGGAGTACAAAAAGGCACCTCTGTCTACATACACTTTCAGGGTAAATTCTATAAAGACGGCCAAGGGCAACTAGACACTCGCAATGTAAAAGTTCTGGATATTTCCGATCTGGAAACCATACCGGAACCCACACCCACTCCGACCCCTGACCCATCCCTAGAAGACAAAGAACAAATCAAGTATCTGACAGGGACCATACTCAACTGTAAGAACTATACACTGCGTCTACAACCAACAGGCTCTTCAAAGCCTTTGAAAATACCATTGAAAAATCTGACTGCCCGTTTTTCCTATGGAATCCACGAGGGCAGCCGGGCCACAATATCCTATACCGGTACCATTGACGGAACAAACCTAAAAGAAGCACAAATTCTCTCTATCGTTGGAGATGACCTTTCCATCCTTCCTCAGTCCCAGCAGACTGCCACGTTCACTGGCACGGTTCAAGCCTCTACCGGTAGCACAATCACTGTACTGACCGAAGAGCAGACTTTCGTGACCTGCGATATCTCCGTAACAGAACAAAAAGCGTCCGACTTGCCGCCGGGCACTTCTGTATCCATCACTTATAATCCTATCCAGGCCGCGACCACCGCCATTTATCCGGTCTTAGAGCTGCAAATACTGACCACTGTCTGAAGCTTTCTGTGGGGAGCGTCCTCGCGGCGCCCCCGCTGTGCTCTAGCCTCTCCGGAAACGTCTCTGAAGCTCTTCCTCGTTTTTTCGAATCCATCTATCCAGATTCTCCCCCTCACCGAGTACCTTCTGAAAAGCCCGGTACTCATCCACCAAACCCTGCCCGTGCAGTACCCGGTAAGCGCCGCCGTCACTTCCCAAAACGACCTTCGCACCGTACTCCCACGCGGCCTGAAGATTCTCAGCTTCTTTTTCCCAGATTTTTTTGAGTACTTCGTCCTCATACCGGCCGTCTCCAATCAGGTTATACACAGTAACCACTGTGGGTACCCACAGAGAAGAGCTGTCCGCCAGCATCCGCACGGTATCCTCCGAGATATAATTTCCATGCTCGATACTGTCCACGCCACTCTCTATGGCATCCCGCACTGCCTGGTCTCCGTTGGTATGGCTCATCACAGAAAATCCCTCCTCATGGGCAATATGTACCATCTCTTTCACTTCACTTAGAGACAGCGCACTTCCTGTCACTCTTCCTCCATGTTTGAAGTCCATCAGCCCAGTAGTCATAATTTTTATAAAATCCGCCCCTTGGTCAGCTGCCTTTCTGACCAGAACCGCATACTCCTTCATGGTATCAAAGCCATACCCTACAATAGAGCCGTAGTGCCCGTTTTTATGAATCGCAAAAACTGGGGAACGATAGTCAATTCCATATTCCGCAGCGAGCTCTTTTGCTTTGAGAGACACACCGAGATTATCCCCGCCCTCTCTCACATAGAAAATCTCATTCTTCACATACTGCTCAAATACGTGGCGTATCCAATCTTCCCGCACACCCCGCTCCTGGCGCCTGACCGCCTCCCGATAATTCACTCCATCCATAAAAACATGCGCATGACATTCTCCAAACATGATTCATCGCCTCTTTCTTACTTCCTCTGTCTCCAAAATTCTTCTATTTCATTCCTAGATGCCTTGACATTTCCCTGAACAAAAAACGGTTTTCCGCCTCCTCGTCCATTCAGTGCTTGATTCATCTGTCTGACCAGTTCTCTCAAATCTCCGCCCTTTTCTCCAATCGCATACTTGAAGCTACCATCCCCGGAATCGGAATATACCGCACACCGGCCCTGGCAGGTCTCCATGACTGCTGTCGCTAACCGGCGCACACTGTCAGCCTCCATCCCTTTTTCAAACAATAGCACATCTCCCGCTGCCAACCGGCGCCTCGCCTCCTGCTCGAAAGCCTCTGCCTCCATATCCATCACTCTACCTCTCAGCCGAAAATTTTCTTCCGCCAAACGTCTCACTGCCGCAGCCGTCTCTCCTGGCTTCGCGGACAGCTGCACGGATATTTGATGATTTTGTTCGGATATCTCATTCAGGTAATCCAGAACTCTCTTTCCACTAATCATCTCCATACGGACTCCTTCTCGGAATTTCTGTACAGACAGCAGTTTGACCATACCGATCTCTCCTGTATATGTCACATGTAGACCGCAGCACGCACACAAATCTGTTCCCGGAAATTCCACGAGCCGAACCCAGCCGGAGAGCTCCTTCTTGCTACGATAACATAGCTGTTTCAGTTCTTCTTCGGTGGGGTAGAGCACACGAGTCTGTATATTCTCCCAAATCACCTCGTTAATTTTTTCTTCCAGCTTTGGCAAGTCTTCTTCCGGCACAATTCCATTGAAGTCTATGGTAATTCGATCTGTTCCCATGTGAAATCCCACATTGTCGTAACCATATTTTTCATGAATCAGGCCACTGACAAGATGCTCCCCTGAATGCTGTTGCATCAAGTCAAAACGCCTATCCCAGTCGATATTTCCCTCCACCTGGCTTCCCACCTCCAGCGGACAGTCTGTATCATGCCAGACTTCCCCGTCCTTGCTGTGGACTTCCAAAACCTTAGCCTTGCCAAGCGTCCCTGTATCGTAGGGCTGGCCTCCTCCTTCCGGGTAAAACGCAGTCTGGTCTAAGGCAACTTCATAACCTTTCTTACCAGGTCTGCACTGAACTACCTTCGCATGAAACTTTCTCTGATATACATCTTTGTAATATAATTTTTCCGCTGCCATCTTCAACTCTCCTCAAATTTTACTGGCCTTTATTGCCTGCCCGTTTCAAGACTCGCTCGCAAGTCTTGGCGCGGGATTCGGGTCGACTTCACCGACATCATTCATCTCCGAATCCCTGCGCATTCTCGCGGAGCGTTTATCTGATGGGGGGAATATCCCCCATCGGATAAATTTTCTCTAACTGCCGGCGCAGCTTTTCCTCCTGCTCCTGTACCATCAACAAACCGCTGTGTGCAAAATACCTGGGGCAAGGATGGTACTGTAAATATTTTCCGCTGTCTGCGCTTCGTGTGAGATCTGTGAGAAAGACCAACATTTCCTGCCCCTCTCCCCACACTTCCTCCACAAATTCCAGGGCCCGATCTATAGCTGCGGCGATCTCCCCTTCCTTTTTGCGAAGCCCAGAAAGTTCTCTTTGAAATTCTGCCTTAAACACTTCGAAACCTTCCTGCCAGTCCTGGCTTCTCTGTTCCTTGACCTGATAGGCTGCTCGCCGCAGCGTGCGCAGACATCTCTCCTCTGTCTTCTCCTCTTCCTCCCCTAGAACACCAGCCTGCCGGCGTGTCTGCACCGCATATTCCTGCTGTCTGATAAACTCTGCAAAAATCACCTGGGCTTCCTGTTCCTTTCGTCCCTCTCCCCAAGTCTTCAATGTCGTCAATTTCTGGTGCAGTCTATCCAGAGTCTTTTTCTTAGCCTCATACTGGCTGAGCGTTCCATGAATTCCTGACAGCAGCAGCTGAACAGCTCCTAGCCTCTCGTCAATTCTGGCCTGCTGCAGTTTTTCCTTCATTTTCTGCCTGCGGGCAAGGTCCATCGTGCCGTCCAGCACCTCCCCCATGGGGTAATCTCCCTGATACCTCCGATACAGCCGATAATAAGAGGCAAAATCCTCAGCGATGGCTGGGCACTGCAGATACTCACCAATCACATCTTCTGTCACTGGGATATTCATTCGCTCATACTCCCTTAAAAGTTCCGCTAAGTCCTCCCAGCCCCTGGCTGTGACAAACTGCCTCTCTTCTCCTTTGGCCTCCATGTGGTAAAAATTCTGCGGCTTTACTTCCAGATAAGAGAGAACCGCCCCATGAATGTTGGCACTTTGCGCGTATTCTCTCCAAACATTCACATCTGCCTCCACCTGGATGCACCTCACCCTATCCAGAGTTACCATATCCAGCTCTCGAGCCGACTTATTATACTCGCTGGGATTTCCCGCAGCCGCAATCACCCATCCCTGGGGAATCTTATGATTCCCGAAGGTTTTGCACTGAAGAAATTGCAGCATAGTCGGAGCCAAAGTCTCTGATACACAATTAATCTCGTCGATAAACAGAATTCCCTCCTGCTTCCCCGTCAGTTCCATCTGCTCATAGACAGCAGCGATAATCTCACTCATTGTATACTCAGTAACTGTATATTCCTTGCCCCCGTATACCTTTTTCTCCACTAGAGGAAGTCCCACCGCGCTCTGCCTAGTGTGATGGGTAATCGTATACGCCACCAACCCCACCTCACACTGAGCGGCGGCCTGTTCCATCACTGCCGTCTTTCCGATTCCCGGCGGCCCAATCAACAACAGTGGCCTCTGGCGTCTGGACGAGATCCGGTAGTTCCCCTCCTCGTCCTTTGCCGTATAGGCCTGAACCGTATGAATGATTTCTTCTTTTGCCTCTTTGATATTCATGACCTGCTCCTTTGCTCCGTGGACGAAAGGTCCAGATTCAGATTCAGTCTCACTGCCCAGTCCGGCGCCTTTCCCTTCTCATACTGGCTGTTCAAAAATACAAATGCCGTCTCATAGTCAGGCCCCTTTTCCGGAAAAATCCCATCCCCGTCCGTGAAATACAACAGCCCTTTTAAGTTTTTCAGCTCTCCTTGCTTTCTCTTTCTCTCCACCAACTGAAATACCGGGCGAAAATCTGTCCCGCCGAATCCCCGGACTTTCAGATTCTGTACGTAAGCTTTCCACTCTTCCTGGGAGCGTATTCTCGTATACCCCTGAATCATAGAATCACACTGTATGATTATTACATTCATCCTATTAAAAAAGCTCTCCCTAGAACTCAAAATTTGATAGGTTTCCTCCATAAATTGTCGTACAACCTCTCCCGAACAGGAACCGGAGGTGTCGATTGCGATCACCAATTCTTCCAGCCGATGAACCTCCATGGATTCCAGAGGTTCCAAAAGCAGCAGTTTTTCATAGTGTTCCCGGCTGTAGACATACAGAAGATAGTCAAAACTCTCCATATCTATTAAAAGCTCCTCTCGAAAAACTGCATACCGTCTCAGAAAGCTGCGATAATCATAAGTTTTCTCTTTCTTCAATGTCAGAAGCGCCTCCACCGTCCCGCTTTTGACTCCGGTTCTGCGCTTTTGTTCCTGAGCTTGGATTCCAATCTGAGACCGAATCTGGTTCCAGCAGCGAGCCACCTCTCCCATGCGCGCAAGTCTTTCTTGAGCCCCGGAATCCCCCTTTTTTCCACAAGTCTCCCGGTTTGTACTCTCCGTTTTCCACAGACTATGATCGTCTCGGTGGAAAACCTTTTGTATCTCTGCCACATCCTGTGGATTCCTCAAAAGCCATCTATAAACCTCATCCGCTTGCACCGGTAAGGATATCTCCTCTAGCTTCTCATACCACTTTGACCTCATAAGCTCTGGCTCTCCCTGAGCTCCTAATTCATAGACTTTTTCTGAGAGATATTCCACGGTCCAATCACAGGCTGCATTCCAGAACTCCTCCTTTTTCTTTCCAGAGGCAGGCACATGGAGATACAACAGGTGCAGCACCAGATGAAAATATTCTCGCAGCAGTGTCTCCTCTTCCTCCAAAAACTTTTTCACCGTCTCCTGTGGATGATAAAAAAGAATTTCACCATCTGTGCCCAAGCCCTCAATCTCATAGGATGGACAATAGGAAAAATACCCGAACGCGGCTGAAAACTCCGGCATTTTTAGCTGAAGCCGGCTTCGTATTACCTGCAGGACTCTTGCCCCCTGCATTTCCGGTTCATACCGTTCTTCTCCGCCCATCTTATCTCTCTTTGCTTGAATCCCCGTCATCTTCCCTGTCCTCAAAGTTCATAGTCTTTCTCCGCAAACCCTTCTCGATATTTCAGACCCAAAAGCCAGGCCACTACCTCCGTCTGTCCGCAGGCTCTCGCTCTTTCCAGATAGAAATCCAGAAAGTTCAAATCCAAAATTTTCCTGTCCTTCAAAATCTTCAAGCCGGCGACCTCGCCTGCCTGAATCAGCTCTTCCGCCGCTGGACGCCGCCTTTTCCTGAGATAACACTCATACTCTTCTCTCACTGCCTCTGGAAGTTCCTGCCCTCTCAAAAATTCTTGAAGCGCAATGCGCAGACGCAGTTTCTCCTGCTGTGTGGAACGAAACTTATCTAACGCCTCTCTCCTACTCTCCATATCACACCTCTTCTCCAAATCGAAGCACTGCCGTATTGCGTCATGTGCATCCCTAGCGGAGTTTTTTATCGGAAACCTATAAGATTAAAGTGGGCAAGCTCATCTCAATTTCCCATCCTCGTTAATCTTAAAGCGCTCAGCCCACTTTACGCGCCGCCGCTTCACCGCTTTGCGGTGAAATTCCTCATTGCGGCGTGCGCATCCTTCGCAGAGCATTTTTTTGTTATAGGAAACCCTATAACAAAAAACGATCTTCCATGCCATTATAGCACAGAAGATCGTCTTCTATCCATATTATTCATATTTGCTGGCAGCTTTCAGCCTGGACATGGCCCTGGAAAGCGCAGCTTCATTCAGATGGTACTCCTGAATGCTCCTCTTTTGGCGAAGCCTCTCCTCAGCTCTCGCCTTTGCCTCCTCAGCACGCACACGGTCAATATCTGCCGGATTCTCCGCTGAATGGACAAAAATTTTGCCGCTGTTGTTGACGAATTCTACCATTCCACTGCTGACAACTGCTTCCATCTCTGTGCCATCCTCCTGGCGAATTGTCATAAGGCCAGGCACCAGGATCGCGATCAAGTCCTCATGGTGCGGTAGTATCATCCACGGCCCTCCGATGACCGGCAGGTTCATCGCCTGAGCTTGCCCCCTAAAAAAGACTTTGTCACTGGCAATGACTTCCAGTCCAAATGTAGACTCTGTAAGACCCATGGCCATCCTCCTTTATGCCTCAGACATCTCAGCTTTCGCTTTCTCAACTACTTCATCAATGGTTCCCACGTTGAAGAAAGCATTTTCAGGATACTCATCCATCTCTCCATTGATAATCATCTTAAAGCCACGAATTGTCTCCTTCAACGGCACGTACTTACCTGGTATTCCGGTAAAGGTCTCCGCCACATGGAACGGCTGGGACAAGAATTTCTGTATCTTCCTGGCACGGAATACGATTTTCTTATCATCCTCAGAGAGCTCTTCCATACCCAGAATCGCGATGATATCCTGCAGTTCCTTATACTTCTGCAAAATCTCCTGCACTTTTCTGGCCGTCTCATAGTGCTCTTCTCCGACCACATCCGCCTCCAGAATACGTGACGTAGACTCCAGCGGGTCCACGGCCGGATAAATACCCTGTTCCACAATCTTTCTGGAAAGCACCGTCGTCGCATCCAGATGAGCAAAGGTAGTGGCCGGCGCTGGGTCCGTCAAGTCATCGGCTGGCACATAGACCGCCTGCACAGATGTGACAGAACCATTTTTCGTAGATGCAATCCTCTCTTGCAGAGCGCCCATCTCATTTGCCAAAGTTGGCTGATAACCAACCGCGGATGGCATACGGCCCAGCAGTGCAGACACCTCCGAACCTGCCTGCACAAAACGGAAAATATTATCAATAAACAGAAGTACATCCTGGTTTTCCTTGTCACGGAAATACTCCGCCATTGTCAGACCTGTCTCCGCTACACGCATACGCGCTCCCGGCGGCTCGTTCATCTGTCCAAATACCAGAGCAGTCTTCTTGATAACGCCGGACTCACTCATCTCCGTCCACAGATCGTTACCCTCTCTGGAACGCTCTCCCACACCGGTAAAAATAGAATATCCGCCGTGTTCTGTGGCGATATTCTGAATCAGCTCCTGAATCAGTACGGTCTTTCCTACTCCGGCGCCGCCGAACAGACCAATCTTACCGCCTTTCGCATAGGGAGCCAGAAGATCAATAACCTTAATCCCAGTTTCCAGAATCTCTACCACTGGACTTTGCTCCTCAAAAGTGGGGGGCTCCCGGTGTATCTCCCAGTGTTCCGCGTTATCCAACGGCTCCTTACCGTCAATCGTCTGTCCAAGCACATTGAACAGGCGGCCCAGCACCTGATCTCCCACAGGCACCTGAATTCCACTGCCTGTGGCAGTCACTTCCATATCCCTGCAAAGCCCCTCACTGGCAGACAACATGATACAGCGCACAATATGATTTCCCATATGCTGAGAAACCTCCATCACACACTCTTTTCCTCCGTTGTTCACCTTCAGGGCATCCTGGATACTTGGAAGTTCGCCGTCTTTAAACTCTACGTCTACAACAGGTCCCATGACCTGTACAATCTTTCCAACGTTCATGCTTCTCACTTCCTTTTCTGTGCTTTTGCTCCCGCGATCACCTCTGTGATCTCTTGGGTGATCGCTGCCTGTCTGGCACGGTTAAACTGAATAGACAGATCTCTCAGCATTTCCTTCGCGTTGTCTGTGGACGACTGCATCGCCATCATTCGCGAATTATGCTCGCTGGCATAGGCTTCCACCAGACATCCATAGATCAGGCCTGTCAAATAATTCGGTATCATATAATCCAGTACTGCCTCCGGTGAAGGGTACAGAGTGATAAGTTCCCGGTGCAAATCCAAAGGAATATTCCGCTCTACAACCTCTTCTTTCTCAAGAGGAAGCAGCTGTTGAACGACAGTCTCCATCTGCACAGCATTGATGACCTTGGTATAAATGATACGAACCTCATCCAATTCTCCTTCCAGATAGCTCTCCACAATCAACTCAGAGAGCTCTCTGGCTTGATGCAGACTGGGTTTTTGAATATTCTGTTGGAAATCCTTATCCATATCCACATCTTTTTTCTTTCCGAAATATTGCTGCCCCACAATACCCAACACATACAACTTGCCATGGCCTGCTCTGGCCAGCTCCGCTTCTGCCAATTTTATGATATTGTGATTATAGGCTCCCGCCAATCCCTTATCAGCAGTCACCACAACCAACCCAATCCTGCGTTCCTCGCCTTGCTTATCCGCCCGCTTGTTAAAGAACTCATGTGTCATATCTGGCACATGGCGTAAAACTCTGGCAATCGCAGACTGTATTCCATAGAAATACGGCTCCGCATTTCCCAAAACAGTCTTCGCTCTTTTCAGCTTTGATGAGGAAATCAGATACATGGCATTTGTAATCTTCATGGTATCCTGAATGCTTTTCATCCTAGCCTGAATCTCTTTTTCATTTGCCATAGTCTCACCTGCTCTTCTTAAATTCCTCAGCTGTCTGAAGAATCTTCTGCTCCAGTTCCTCTGTCAATACTTTTTTCTCTGTCAGCTCCTGACCAATCTCAGGATGATTTACATCAAAATAGCGAAGCATATCCGTCTGGAATTTCTTTACCTGCTTGATCTCCACATCCACCATCATTTTATGGGTAGCCACCACAAGCGTAATAACCTGGTCTGCCATGGAAAGAGGATTGCACAGCGGTTGCTTCAACAATTCCATCAGACATTTACCGTACTGAAGCTGTGCCTTAGTAGCCGCGTCCAAATCAGAAGAAAACTGTGTAAACACTTCCATCTCACGGTACTGCGCCAAGTCAATACGAATACTTCCTGAAGCTTTCTTCATAGCCTTAGTCTGTGCTGCTCCGCCCACACGGGACACAGACAGACCCACATTGACAGCCGGGCGCATGCCTGCGAAAAACAGATCCGCTTCCAAAAAAATCTGTCCGTCTGTAATGGAAATTACATTGGTAGGAATATAGGCTGAAACATCCCCGGCCTGAGTCTCAATGATCGGCAGCGCTGTGATAGAGCCGCCACCGGCTTCTTCACTCAGACGACTCGAACGTTCCAAAAGTCTTGAGTGCAGATAAAAAACGTCTCCAGGATAAGCTTCTCGTCCCGGCGAACGTCCCAGCAACAAGGAAAGCGCACGGTAAGCCACCGCATGCTTAGATAAATCATCATAGACAATCAGCACATCTTTCCCCTGATACATAAAATACTCCGCCATTGCAGTCCCCGCATAAGGGGTAATGTACTGAAGAGGTGCACACTCACTGGCTGTAGAGGCAACCACAATACTGTAATCCATCGCACCATATTTCTCTAAAGTAGACACAGTCTTTGCCACCGTGGATGCTTTCTGTCCAATGGCCACATAGATACAAATTACCTCTTTTCCCTTCTGATTCAAGATTGTATCAATCGCGATAGAAGTCTTACCAGTCTGTCTATCCCCGATAATCAGCTCACGCTGTCCACGGCCAATGGGAAACATGGAGTCAATGGACAAAATTCCTGTCTCCAACGGAACACTGACCGATTTTCTGTCGATGATTCCCGGTGCCTCCTGTTCCACTGGACGGTAGTCGCTCTCCTTAATATCTCCTTTTCCATCGATTGGCGCTCCCAGAGCATTCACAACCCTACCTATAAAGGCATCTCCCACCGGGATACCAGCCTTCCTCTGAGTCCTAGCCACCTTTGTGCCTTCGCGGACTCCTTCATCACTTCCAAACAAAATACATCCAATACTGTTCTGACGAACATCCTGTACCATTCCTTTTAAACCGTTCTCAAAAGTCACGATTTCACCGTACATAGCATGGTCAATTCCATAAATTGTCGCGATTCCATCTCCCACGGAGATGACCGTTCCCACTTCCTGATCCTTGCAGACTTCCTCATAATTTTCGATCTCTTCTTTCAGGATGGAAATAATCTCATCGGAACTAATCGAACTCACTTCATTCACCTCCGCATTAATTTTTCTCCAAGTCTCTGATAACGCGCACGCAAACTCCAATCATACTCATGGTCGTCCGCCTGCAAAATAAACCCTCCCAGCAAAGACGGGTCCTCTATCAATTCCAAGAGCACCTGCTTTTTTCCGAAATGGTTACACAAAAACTGTTTCATTTCATCCATCTGTTTCTGGGTAGGTTTGGTCACATAGATAAGCCTGGCCGTCATGATTTCCTGGCATTTTTTCCTATATTCCTCATATCCTTGAAAGATCTCCTGGAGCAATGCCGTCTTTCCATGAACGTTCACGACTTTGATAAAATTCTGAATTTCCTTTGGAAAAATTCTAGAGATGGCTCTATCCTTTGCCTCACGGGAGATTGTCGGATTTCCCAATACCCCCTGAATTTGCGGAACATCGTTCAGAATTCTCTCCGCCTCTTGGATCACAGACAGCTCCATTCCCAGTTCATACAGAACTTTTACATAACTAATGGTTGTCTGTACCATAGGCACCACCTGCTTTTTTCAAAAATTGATCGTATAGCTCTAAATCCTGCTCTTGACTGCTCTTGTCCCCGCTGACCTTCATAGCAGCCGCCAAAGCAAGCTGAGCCACCTGAGTCTGCAATTCCTTCACAGTCTGGTCTTTCTCTCTTTGGATATCCTCCCGAGCTTTTACCTGAATCTGCTGCGCAGTGTTTTGTGCTTCCTGGAGCATACGCTCTGACTCCTTTTGAGCTCTCTTCTTGGCATCTTCCAAAATCGCCTCGCACTCCACATGTACATGCTGCAGATTCTCATCATACTTCACTTTTAATTCTTCTGCCTCTTTCTGACTGTTTCGGGCATTTTCAAGTCCTTCTTCGATCATTGTCTGGCGCTGGTCCATGACTCTCATGATCGGGCCAATCAAAAATCTCTTCATCAAAAAATACAAAACCAGCAGGTTGATGATGGTGAAGAGTAGGTTGATATTAAGCTGAATCACCTATCTCACCCGCCTTTCTTATAACATAATAATAATCAACAAAGCGATAACAAAACCATAGATCGCGGTTGCCTCTGCCAGAGCACAGCCCAGTAGCAAAGTAGATCTGATCTTACCTTCTGCCTCCGGCTGTCTCGCAATTGCATCCACTGCCGTTGCAGTTGCCTTTGAAATTCCCACTCCTGCTCCGATACCTGTAAGTACAGCAAGCGCCGCTCCGATTGCAATCAACATTGTAGACATAACTTTTTTCCTCCTAAAATAATAATATCTTTTGCCTGATTTGCCGGCAGACCAGACAGGACCGCCTGCGTTCTCTAAATTGCAGCTGTCTTCTCAACAACAGCCGTATTCTATTCTATAGCTTCACTGATAAACAATGAGGTCAAGAATACAAATACATAGGCCTGAATAAATCCATCAAAGAAATCAAAATACAAGCTCAAAAATGCTGGTATCACTGCCGGTACCACAAATTCTACTAATTTCATGATGATAAATCCGCCTAAAATATTTCCGAATAGTCGCATACACAGCGAAGTCGGACGAATTGCTATCTCCATTATATTAATGGGAAGCATCACCGGCGTGGGTTTCGCAAAACTTTTCAGCCACCCCTTTACGCCGCTTTGATGTATACCGGCATACTCGACCAGCAAAATACTCATAATCGCCAGTCCTGCCGTCACATTCAAATCCTTTGTAGGTGGAACAAAGCCAAATATCCCGACTATATTCGCGAACCCTATAAATAGGGTAATCGTAATCATATAGGGAACATACCGTTTGCCCCGTTCTCCCAGAACACCCATAAAAAACTTCTGGAAAAAACTGATGGCTGCTTCCAACAAAAGCTGCTTTTTGCTGACATTTTCCACCCTCAGATTCCGAACCAGAAGAATCGCCAAAATGGTCATAACTGCCATGATAATCCAAGTAACAACAACCGACTCTGAAACCGGTATTCCCCCAAATACTGGAATCTCAAACGCAGTTTTGCAATTCAGCTCTTCTATTAAACGCTCTGATATATTTCCCGTCTCATGTCCCTCCCTTTTGCTTATAGTCTCCAGGCTTTAAGCCCTCTAAAAATGTCCTTATCCCGGTCAGGCCGAGCCCTCTAAACGGCCTACTCCAAGATTCTTATATTTTACTCCCACCCCTTGAAAAATCAATAGAAAAAATAAACTATCTTTTAACAATTTCCCTCGTCAAAGTTCGCCAATTTGCATAAAACACATCGAAAATCCCCAGAATTATTATAGTAAACTTTTATCAACTCTTTCCTTATTTTTGTTGTTTACTCCGCTTTTTTTGTGAAATATGCAAATTTTCCATTCCTTCAAATATACAAGGTATACAAAGTACAGAAAAGTACAATTTTCGTTCTTGTTTGAGTCCTAAGTATCGTACACCTCTTGTTCAGAAGCACAGCACTTTGCGCATCGCTGCAATACCGCGGACAGCACACAACAAAGCCGCATATCTTCATAGTTTGCAGATATGCGGCCTCTTATACTATCTCTCTTTCTATTTTCTAGATTCATCCTTTGGCAATTTTGAGTACAGAGTCTTTGTGCTGACTCCTGGAATCATGCCAAGTTTGCCGGACAGCGCACTGATCGTCTCGTTGGGCGCATCCATCACAATACTGATAATTGAGATTTCCCGCTCCCGGTAGGGAAGTCCCATCCGTCCAATAATGCAGCGGCTATAATCGTGCAGAATCCGATTGATCTTCTCCGCTGCCTGTCCATCCTCCACGATAATTCCTATCAATGCAATTCTCGTTTCCATACAATTTTCCCTCTTATATTCTTAACTTCCACTGCCAGGCGGCAGCGCCATCACACAGGTATAGTCTCTCTCCGGCAGTGAAATCGTCCTCACTCTCACCGGAACCTGAAAGACCTCCTCCAAATACTGTTCTCCGAGTATCTCCCCGGCCTTTCCATATACAGACCTACCATCTTTCATCAACAGCAGGGCCCGGCTGGAAATTTCCACCGCATGTTCTGGAAAATGGGTATTGATAATTGCGGACAGTTTTTTTTCACCGCACAGCCTCTTTAACACTTCCAGCACAATCATCTGATTTTTGAAATCCAGATTCGACTCCGGCTCATCCAGAATCAGCAAAGAGGGCTCCGTGACCAACGCCCTGGCTATCAATGCTAACTGATACTCTCCTCCGCTGATCTGATTGCACAATTTGTTCTTTAGATGAGCGATTCCCACTGTCTCCAAACTCTCATCCACTCTTTCCCAGTCTTTCGCCCCCGGCTGGGCAAACGGCCCCAAATGCGCACTGCGCCCCATGACCACTAGTTCCCCGACCGTATAGACAAAGGAAGGATATTTCGCCTGAGGCACATAACCTACCCGTCTCCAAAATTCCTTCTGCCGAATATCCCGGATGTCCTTCCCATCCAGATAGGACCCTCCGCTAGTCCAAGGCAGTAGTCCCAGCATGCATTTCATCAACGTAGTCTTTCCGGCTCCATTCGCGCCCAGCACAGACAAAATCCCTGCTTCCTCAAACACGAAAGATATATTCCGAAGAATTTCTCTTCCCTTTTCATAGCAAAAGCAGCCATCCCTCACTTCAAATTTCATTGAGCAATCCCTCCTGTTCTTCTCAGAAGAATGATAAAAAATGGCGCGCCAATAATCGCAGTGAGAATCGAAACTGGTATCTCTGCCGACAACATACAGCGAGCCGCCGTGTCAATCACTAGCATGAAAATAGCTCCTAGCCCCATACTGGCCGGAATCACCCTCTGATTATTGCTTCCAAACAGCATCCGGCAGATGTGAGGAATCAAAAGCCCTACCCAGCCAATCAATCCGCACATGGACACAACGGAAGCAGTAATCATCGCAGCCGCCAGCACCACCACCGCACGAATTTTTTTCACGGATATTCCCAGGGAAATCGCCTCTTCCTCGGACAGCGTCATCGCGTTTAGCTTCCAGCGGAATAAAAACAGCAACGCCATGCCCGCCAAGATAAACGGAGCTCCCAGCACCAAAGTCTCCTTTGTCGTACTGGATAAACTTCCCATCAGCCAGAAAGTGATCGTAGGTAGCACATCCTGCGGGTCTGCCGCGTACTTTACCAGCGATACCAGAGCTGAAAATAAAGAACCCACAACCATTCCTGCTAAAACAATCATCACCACGGACGCCCGTCCGCCGCCTTTTTTGGGCCTGCTAACCATATAGACCAGGGCGACAGCCAAAAGCCCTGCAGCCAACGCGCTGGTCTGAATCGCCATGGAAGGCCAGCCAAACAAAATAGCCAGCACCGCGCCAAAGGATGCTCCTGTCGCTACTCCCAGCGTGTCCGGAGTCGCCAGTGGATTCGCAAACAGCGCCTGAAACGCTCCTCCTGCGCTGCTAAGGCCCGCTCCTGCCAGCAGAGCCAGGCCAATTCTGGGTAAGCGCACATTCAACACCACATTTTCCACAGTGCCGGACACTTCCTGCCCGGCCTTCGGAAAGAACACCGACCAGATCTGCCCCAACGTAATTTCATATCTTCCCATCGTCAGAGCAGCCAGGGAAAACAGCACAATCGCCGTTACAATCCCTATCGCCCATCCGACAAACCACTTTCTGGAATGTTCCATCTTACGTTCTCCAAACCGTCAGTCAAAATTTTCGGCTGCTGCCGAGGAAGGATTGTACATTCTTTCAATCTGGTCGTCTGTCAGACTCACCTGGTACAAATCCTGATAGTAATCTTTTACTTCCTTCGTGATATCCAAATCTGGAAAGAGATCTGGATATACTGTCTTAGCCATCCAGTACAGCGTCACAGGAGTGTCCGCACTAGGCGTATAGCTGCGGTAGGTTCCCAGAGGCATCTTATAGACCTGTTTATCCTGTACCGCTTTCACTGTGCTCCAATCGTCACCTCCCACGGCGTTATGATACAGGTCTTCCGGCTGAGTCGGCGTAAAATTCGTGATAATAATCACATCCGGATTCCACTGGTATACCTGCTCCATATTAATAACCGCATTGGAATTGTCCACCTCTATCTCTTCTGCCGCATTCAAAGCTCCCACAGCATCACACCAGAACTGGCCGAAAAAATGCTTTCCGGAAGTGACCATCTGCTGGTCATCATACTGGAACAGGAATAAAACCTTCTTTTTCTCTTCCTGTGGAATATCTTTTACCATTTCCTGCACCTGCTCATACACTTCTTTGCTGTAAGCTGAGATCTCCTCACTCTTATTACTGTTCTCAGGGAACATCTGACTCAAAAGAGCCGTCCACTGATCGTAAGTCTCCAAAATATCATAGTCCCACTTGCTAGGAGAGATGCCCACAGCCGGAATCTGTGCGTTTTCCAGCGTGGAGATCAGCTCACTGTTTCCAGCGCTACAAAAAACTACATCCGGCTCTAAAGCCAGCAGCGACTCCACATTCAGATCTGCCCCATTCATAAAGCTAGTATCTGCATCCAGAATCTCTGGAAACAGCTCTCCTAGCAGTCCAGACTCGGCGGCGCTCATACACACGGGGTCGATTCCCACCAGCTTCTTTGCAGACCCCAAAAATACAGTCAGCACGGAGGCCATGGGGTAAATGTCAGCCACTACGATTCGGTTGATCTCGGCTGGCACTTCCACCTCCCGGTCCGCATGGTCTGTGATTGTAATTGTATCCTTGCTCACTTCCTGCTCCGAATCTTTATCCGACATCTCCTCTGTCTTAGAGTCCTCTGCCTCTTTTGTCTCACCGCCGGCGCAGCCAGCGAAAGTCCCCACGGTCAACGTCAGACACATCATCATCGCCATTAGCTTCTTCTTCATCTTTCTACTCCTTTTCTCATCCATTCATTCCACGAAGTTCCCACAAACACAGGAATCTCTCTTCTCCAGATTCTTCCTGAATAACCCTCATGAGGAAATCCCAAAAAAGGTACGTCTTTTGGCTGCACTCCTTTGTATAGAGGATCTGCAATCACCAAAGAAGCCTGTTTCATCTCCCTAGAAATCTCCACCTCACCGGTACAACGGCCGTCTGACCGGTCTAGTACACCGGCATCCAGCTCCAAAGGACACAGTGCTCTCGCCGGCAGCCCAAAGTCCAGCTCCAAGCCGCGGCACATGGATGCCGCCCAGACAGCCTCTCCTATCACCAGGACAGGCTTACTCTCCCATTTCTCCTCAGAAATTCTCCTCCCGCCGGCTGGCCTTTGGTCTTTTCCGGTCTCTGCCGCGATATCCAAAGCCGCCAGCACCTCTTTTGTCATCCCTTCTCCGGTGGGAAGCCCCACCACATAAGGGATTCCATACTTTTCTTTCAGCACTTTCGCCAAAGCCATTCCCGCCGAAGACACCACTAAATTCACTTGGGCTCTTCCTGCCTCCATCAGTTCTTCCCAGGAGCTTCCCATTGCCCAGCAGCTCACCACCGGACAGCCTGCCTCCTCCAGCAGCTCTCTCATAGCCTCCACCGTGCCGGTCACAGAGAAATCCAGCGGTGTGACGCCCAACAGATTTACACTGGGGTGCTCTCCTCGCGGCAACTTCTCCACCTCATCCGGACAGAAACGTTTCGCGATTCCCGCGAGAGCCGTCGACACTCCTTTTACATAAGAACTCATCCCCGTAGTGGAAAAACCAAAAGAGGGAATCCCACTCCGTCTCTCGATCATCCTAGCCAGTCCTGGAAAGTCTGTCCCCATCATCGTAGGGATCAAAGTTCCCGCCAGCGCTACAAAACGGGGACTGAGCTGTCTGGCTGCGTCCACGACATCCCTGACTGTCTTCTCTTCATCCCCCAACACAGCCTCCATCTCCGAGAGTCCGGTGATATACACCATACTCGGCATGTGGTACCAGCGTGGTTCGTCGTGAGTGTTGTAGGTGGAATTACACCCAGATGCGTCATGCATAACCGTCATACCGCCCATCTCATAGAGAGCCGAACACACTCCTGACACATCCGCCGTATAAGTGGATAATATTCGATTCACCTGGTTCATCCACAACACCCCCATCCTTTTACCTGTATAATCTTCTCCACATCAGCCTCCTTCTTTGCCGCCTCGCGCATCCAGCGGGCCAGACAAATCACTCCGTCGTATCCCAGTAGTCCGCTACCTTCCACCATATTCACCAGAAATTTCGTCCCGGTATACCAAGCCGCCTTCTGTCCAATCGCCAAAAGCCTTCCGCCGTGCTCCTGCGCCTTGCTGTGGGGCAGCATCCCCATTTTCACCTGGACAGTCGCATACAATTTCAACTCAGGCGCGTTTGCTTGCAGCCATTCAAACGCAGATCTCTCAGGTTCAATAAAATTGTCCGCATAGACCTCCTTCACAGATATTCCATGCGAAATCAAAAGCTTTGTCAGTCCCAGCGGGCGGCTAGTAGCCGTATAGTCGACAGCCACTGCCACGCCTTTCAGCTCTTTCGCAGTCTCAGCCAACTCTTCTTCCGCCTTCCGACGCAGAATGTCAAGATTCGGAAGTTCCATCTTCAGGTACTGAGACAGTTTTTGCAAATTCTCGTCGATCTCCTCATAATCATAAGACAACGGCAAATGAAGATGAGGAATTCCCAGCCTTCTTTCCAATTCTTTTGCCGCAGCCACTGCGGCTGGATTGCAAGTAATATTAAGCTGACTCTCCCCCAACTTCTGATAATCTTCATAAGTTCTGCACAGACAGATATCTCCGATTTCATAGCCTGCTCCTCGAAGCATCTGAACGAACTCACTGCTCTCCTGAGTGAGCTCATTGTTTCCAATAAAATTCACCTTCCTGACCGGGGTCATTCTCTCATGAATCAGGCTATAAAGCTGCATCCGCATTTTGGAGTCCGGAGTCATCTTGCTTTTTCTCATAATGGGATTCATATAGCAGTCTGTAAAATCCACGTCTGGAAATTTCTCTCTGAGTCTTCGATATACATAGTCCAAATCACAGCCTATGAAGTGGTGCACACAGCTTGTATAGATCAGTACGGCCCTAGGTCTCTCAGGCATCCGGTTTAAAATATCGGTGGTCCCCTCGATAATCAGAGTCTCCATATCTCCATCCAGAAGGTTGTGATCTTCCACGGAAATCGTGGAGAATCTATCTGACGCGCCCATCTCGGCAGCCGTCAACACCACACCTCTTAGACATGCCTGGGCACAAACGAAAATCTGATGACTCTCCGGCAGCAGCATCCCTATATGAACAATGTTCCAAGTGCCCCTAGCTGGCGCCGCGTATTCCAGTCCCGATACGAAAGGTGCCGGAAACTTTGCCTCCTCAATAGTCACACAAGCTCCTCTCTCGTCCAATTCCCCCAGTGCTCTCATACTTCCTCCTTTTTGCAGGCGGTCAGCACCTGCCTAGCCAGCTCCTGATATCTAGCTGCCATCTCTCCATCTGGAAACGCCTCCATCACCGTTTTACGTTGTTCCTCTGCCTTTTGTACCTCCTCGCTGAAAGGCAGAATACCCACAATCTCTGAATGAATATCCTCTGCCAGCTCCTGGACTTTTTCCCTCTCTCTGGGAACGTTACGGCTGTTTAGGATAATCCCGCCCAGCGAAGCGTATCCTCTGTCCTCAAAATTTTCCACGGCCATGGCAATATTTGCTGCGGCGTGAATAGCCATGTTCTCTCCTGAAGTCAGCAAAAACACTTTTTCCGCGTAACCCTCACGGATAGGCATCGCGAATCCTCCGCAGACCACATCCCCTAATACATCATAGAGCACGATATCCGGTTCATAAATCTCAAAGGCATCCTTTTCTTCCAAAGTCTCCAAAGCTGCGATGATTCCTCTCCCCGCACAGCCCATTCCTGGAGTCGGTCCTCCTGCTTCCACGCAGAGAACTCCTCCTGCGCCTTCTGTGACCAGTTCTTCCAAGGGCACACTCTTACCCTTCTTTCGAATCAAATCCAAGACCGTATCCACGGAGTGATTCCCGTGGAGATAACTCGTGGAATCTGCCTTGGGGTCGCAGCCAATCTGCATGACCTTCAGCCCCATTTTCGCGAAGGCCAAAGACAGGTTCGAAGCCGTCGTGGACTTTCCAATCCCGCCTTTCCCATAAATTGCCATCTTAATCATACCTTATCCTCCCAACAATAGTCTCCCCGGTCTGACACCACCTGATAGCCGATAGCCGCGATGGATTCCTCCAGCCTTCTCTGACTCTCGGCGGCATCATCCTGAGTCCCTATCTTATTGTCATATAATAAATAATTTTTTCTCATATCCGTAGGCGAGATATTCGGCATCACCACATTGGCCCCCGCCAAAATCCCCTGTTCCCTGCCGTCAGCCACAATCGTTCCCAGCGCCGTGGTCGCAGGCAGCAGGACTCTCGGATGAATCAGACGAATTAAACTCAAAAGAAACAGAGTATCCTCCAATGTCCCCGCCTGGCAATCTCGAAAACAAGTGTCATGATGAGGAATAAACGGTCCGATTCCCACCATCTCAGGCCGAAATTCACCGATGTACAGCAAGTCCTGCGCCAAATTCTCCTCTGTCTGGTAGGGGGAACCTACCATCATCCCGCAGCCTGTCTGATAGCCAATATCTTTTAAATCCCGCAGACACCGCAGACGATTCTCCAAGCTTAGCTGAGGTGGGTGAAGCTTCCGGTAATGCTCCGGACAGGCAGTCTCATGGCGCAGCAGATAGCGGTTCGCACCTGCATCAAAATACCTCTGATAGCTCTCCTTGCTTTTCTCACCGATGGACAGTGTAATCGCACAGTCCGGGTATCTGTCTCGGATTGTGCTCACCAATTCCACGATTTTTTCATCGTCGAAATAAGGGTCCTCCCCTCCCTGAAGCACAAAGGTACGAAAGCCCGCCCGATATCCCCAGTCACAGCAGGCATAGATCTCCTCCGGCTTCATCCGGTATCTCACCACATTCGCATTTCCAGCCCGTATTCCACAGTAATAGCAATTGTTCTTGCAGTAATTTGTGAACTCTATCAGCCCACGAAAATAAATCTTTCTTCCATAATACCTGTCTGTCAAGGTCCTGGCCAGACCTGCCGCGTACAGCCGGTCTTCCTCCGTCTTGCTTCTCAACAGCCCTGCCAGTTCCTCCTCTGACAGCAGCTGGCCTTTGGCCAGCCAGTCAATTTTCTCCCTGTTTGTCATAAAATTCCCCCTATCCCATAAAAAGTGGGCAAGCCCACTTCCGGCTCCCATCCCCTCAATTTTTGAGGGGCATAGCTCACTTTGCGTGCCGACGCAACACCGCTTTGTGGTGAAATTCCTCTAACATAAAAAAGAATCCTGTTTGCAGGATTCTCCGCCTGCGGCGGGTCACTTTAACGACAACTTCTCTTTCGTCGCAGTACGATCTTGTGATATTTTGTATGATAGGAAGACATTTTCACTCATCGGCGTGACAAAGTCTTTCCTATCATATAAAAAACCCTTTCACCATTCGGCAAAAGGGTATAATATCTCCTGTAAAAGTCTCTGTCCGCTCACCTTTACACTCCGGGCCACGCCCATCGTCTTTCAGCACGATTGGTTATTACATATTCAAATTCTGCGGATTCCTGTCAGACAACTCTTCCGGGTCTCCTGCTGAATTCAGTATAACACTCTCCGCTTCCAAACACAACCTGAAATCTTATTTTATCAGGTTAAAAAATAATACTTTTCCGGTCTCCGTGCGAAAGAGCTTTGCTCTTTCCTGTATCTTCTCCTGAGTCCATTCCTCTTCCAAAGCACTTACCCATAGATCTGCCTCCACCAGAATCTGACATTCCATGCCATCAATATGGTCATAGTCATGGTGCACCTGAATGAACCGCGTGATCTTCTCCACCCACGAGGCCGGATAACCGCAATCGTTCAAAAATTCTTTGGCTATGGCAGGAGCCTCCTTTTTCTGAAGCTCCTGGCTGGCAATTCCATACTTTTCCTTACAGTGCTTTATGCCAATGTCATGGAGTATCGCAGCCGCTTCCAGAATCATCTGTTCTTCCTCAGACAGTCCTTCCTCCCGTCCAATCATCCCTGCCAAGGCCAGAACCTTCAAAATATGCCCACTTCTGCGGGGATGTCCTTCCTCATACTGGAGAGCCCTTAACAGTAAACCATCCTGATCTGCCATCTCATCTTCCTTTCTCTTTTACCCTTTCAGGTTGCTGATATCCTGAACTCCATCATTGTAATCATCCACGTCAAATTCCTGATCTCGAAAATAAAACTTTCTGTCCTCCTCTGTGATTTCCCTCAAAACTCTACAAGGATTCCCCACGGCAATCACATTGTCCGGCAAGTCCCTGGTCACCACGCTGCCAGTTCCAACAACCACGTTGTCCCCGATATGCACATTTGGATTGACCACCACGTTTCCTCCAAGCCACACATTATCTCCAATCGTGACTTCCTTTCCATACTCATATCCAGAATTTCTAGAATCCGGGTGTATCGGATGCCCCGCAGTATAAATAGAAACATTAGGACCAAACATCACATTTTTCCCAATCCGAACTCTCGCCACGTCTAAAACTGTCAGATTATAGTTCGCGTAAAAGTTCTCTCCCACCTCAATATTACTTCCATAGTCGCACCGAAATGGCTGTTCTATGTAAACGCTTTCCCCGCATTTTCCCAGAATCTCTCTGATCAAGCGGTCCTGCTCTTCAGACTGTTCCGGCGTCAGACCATTGTACTTAAAGATTTTCTTTCTCGTCTCCAACCGTTCCTCACTGAGTCCATCTAACCAAGCCTTATAGGGAAGGCCCGCCAACATTCTCTCTTTTTGATTCATAATATATCCTCTCATTCTCAGTCTTGAAGCGCAAACTGCACGGCTGCCTTCGCGTGGGCCGTGGTGGAATCGATGACTGGTATCTTCGCATCCTTTTGCTTAATCAGAAGCGGAATCTCTGTACACCCTAAGATCACACCCTGAGCACCAGACGTCTCCAACTCCTGAATCACCGACTGGTAATATTCCCTGGATTCCTGCCGCAATACTCCAAAAGTCAGCTCATCGGTGATCACTCTGTAAATCTTTGCATACTCGCTCTCTTTTGGAGTAACGACATGAATTCCAAATTTTTCTTCCAGTCGGTTCTTGTAAAAGGGCATCTCCATGGTAAAAGGAGTTCCCATCAATCCTATGGTATCCAATCCTTTCTCCTGTATCTCCTCCCCTACCGCGTCGGCGATGTGGAGAAGTGGCACCGATAAACACTCCTGAATCTGCTCTGCGAATGCGTGCATCGTATTGGTGCACAAAAGCACACAGTCTGCCCCAGCTCGCTCTAAGGATTGACACACTTCTGTCAATTTCCTGCACAAAATCTCATGTTCCCCTCTCTCCATGTGTCCAATCATCTCATGAAGGTTCACCGTGTACATGATACTCTGAACCGTATTATCCTCACCTAACGCTTTGTTTGACTCCTCATTGACAATTTTGTAATATTCTATGGAAGATTCCCAACTCAATCCTCCCACCATTCCGATCGTTTTCATGTGTTTTGTTTCCTCCTTCTAGACAATTCCGCGACTGCCGTATAAAGAACATCTGTGGATGAATTCAGCGCCGTCTCACAGGAATCCTGAATGACTCCTACGATAAAGCCCACTCCCACTACCTGCATCGCTACATCATTTGATATTCCAAACAGACTACATGCCAGTGGTACCAGTAAAAGAGAGCCTCCTGCCACCCCAGATGCTCCGCAAGCACTGACCGCAGATAACACGCACAGAATCAGTGCTGTTCCAAAGTCCACCTGAATCCCCATTGTATTCGCAGCCGCCAAAGCCAACACAGAGATCGTAACAGAAGCACCTCCCATGTTGATAGTGGCTCCCAGCGGAATCGACACAGAATAGGTGTCCTCATCCAATCCCAAATCCTCACATAATTTCATATTTACCGGAATATTAGCCGCTGAGCTTCTCATAAAGAAAGCTGTAATTCCGCTCTCCTTCAGGCACCTCAGTACTAGTGGAAATGGATTTTTGCGAATTCCCAAATAGACAATAATCGGATTTACCACAAAAGCCACAAAGGCCATACTTCCCACCAAAAGTAGAATCAGACGCCCATAGCTGAGCAGAGCTTCCAGCCCCTGCTGAGAAATTGTAGTGAACACCAAGCCCATAACTCCAAAAGGTGCACAGCTGATTACCCACTTGACAATTTGAGACAGAGCGTCAGAGATATTTTCAATCGCCTTCTTTGTGCCGGCTGAGGATTTCTTCAGGGCCAATCCCAGCAAAACCGCCCAGGCCAGAATTCCAATATAATTGGCATTCACTAAGGCATCTACCGGATTGGATACCAGATTCATCAACAGCGTTTTGAGGACTTCTCCGACTCCTCCTGGAGCAGCCATATCCTCCACGCCTTTGCTCAGTGTCAACGTAATAGGAAATAAAAAACTGGCGGCTACAGCCACACAACCCGCCAGAAACGTGCCGCAAATATAGAGAATCACAACCAGCTTCATGTTGGTCTGCTTTCCTTCTTTATGCCGCGCCAGAGCCCCCATAACCAGAAACAACACCAACAGAGGAGCCACCGCTTTCAACGCCCCTACAAATAAATCTCCCAACAGAGAGATGACTGTAAACTGAGGCACCACAAGCCCCAACAGAATTCCTACGATCAATCCCCCTATGATTCTCTTCACCAAGCTGATCTCATTCCATTTAATAAGAATATTTTTCATAGTCCCCTCCTCTTTCGTTTTTTCTGAAATCATATTTTTTTAAAGTATACCACTTTCAAGAATAAGAGAACAACACTAAAAATCCATAAATTACCGGTTGATGAATCAGATAGATCTCCAAAGAATGCCTTCCTACAAATTCTAAGGGCCGTATCCGCGGACCTGCCAGCACTACCAGCCACTTCCTCTCCTTTAAAAGCCGGTAGAGAAAGTATCCTACGCCAAACAAAAACAGCCATGGAAACAGTCCGAAATAATCTGTGGAGTAAAAATTCTTCTCCGGTAGCCCAAGGTAGGTGGTAAATAGATTCCGGTACCACGTCTGCGGCAGCGCAAGCAGATTCCACCGTTCAAATCCTAAAAATCCATCTCCCACATTTCGAGTTATCCCAAACAGCAGGATACTTCCTGCCAACCCAGGTATCGGAGCAATGTAACGCAATAATTTTTCCAGGGGAATCCAAAGAAGCATTGCTGAACCTATCAATGTCAGAACCCCAAAGATCACCTTACTCTGAGGCATAAATACCAAAGTCACCGCTGTAACCAAAAGACCGGAGCCGAACACAGTCAACCCCCTTTTGAGTCTTCTCTCTCCCATCGACCAGCAAAACCCCGAGAGCAGTATAAACGTCCAGCAAATGGCCTGTTGCCACCAATAGGCGCCTCTCGTCGAATACCATTTCCAGTCTACGCCCAAAATATACACCAAATCCCAGATCATATGATAGACTACCGCATTGACCAAGACCGTGCCCCGAATCACGTCCGGCAAAGGATAACGTCCCTTCTGTAATGTATTTTCCACCATCCTGCTCTCCCTTTCCACGTGCCTGCACTTTCTCGCGACAAAATCACCGGAGAAATCCACGTTCACAGCGTACTTGTGTTATAGGAAAGGACTTTCACACATTAGTGTGACAATGTACTTCTCATAACACAAAAAAACACCATCCCCACGGCTCCAACTTATCCGCAAAAACAGTGCTTTCCAATGCGCCTTCAGGGGCTCGAACCCTGGACACCCTGATTAAGAGTCAGGTGCTCTACCAACTGAGCTAAAGGCGCATCTTATGAAATTGTATGTCGCATTATCTCTAACGCACTGCCTATTATAGCTGAACCATTCGAAAAATGCAAGAGGAAATTTTACATTTTTTTCATTTTTTTGAAATTTCCATTTTTCTGTTCTAAGTCCGTCATTTTTCCTACTTTTTCTTTCTGCGCATATCTCCTAATTTTTTATCCATCTCTTCTGCCGACTTTTTCAACCGCAGCAGCTGCCCATTGGCGCTTCTGTGAAGATAACCCCACTGGGCAGTTGTCTGCTTTAATTTCTTCAGAGATGCCATTCTATCACCGTCTCACATATATTTACTATAATCTATGCTACAGCTGACCACAGGTGAATCATGTCCTCTCTACCTAGCAGTCACTAATTTATATATGGGATTACCCAAACTGGAAAATTTCTCCTCGTACTCCGTCATCACGTTGCCTTCACACATCTTAGCATCGTTATGTAAATCGTAAGTGCAAGCCAGCAGTCTCCACCCTGCCTCTCGAATCTCTTCCAGAGAAAATTCAAACAGTCCCCTGTTGTCTGTCTTAAACTCCACTACTCCCTCCGGAACTAAAATTCGCTCATATCTGTTCAGAAATTCCCGAGACGTGAGGCGCCGTTTCGCATGACGTGCCTTTGGCCACGGGTCGGAAAAATTCAGATATATCTTTTCCACCTCTCCTTTCCGAAAGATCTCCGGCAGCAACCTGGCATCTTCCCTCATAAACAATAGATTCGGTAATTCATCAATCTCCGCCATTCTTTGCAGTGCTCTGAGCAGTACGCTGTCATACATCTCAATTCCTAAATAATTAACCTGGGGATTACGTCGTGCCAGTTCCATCAAAAATTGTCCTTTTCCCATGCCAACCTCGATATGTATCGGCCCAGTCTGTGGATAAACCTGTGCCCAGCCTCCTTTTTTCTCCTGCGGCCTTTGCACTACGAAGGCACTTTCCATCACTGCCTCCTTAGCACCAGGTATGTTTCTCAAACGCATATTTTTCTCCTTTTCCATATAAATATATAAAACGTTTTGTAATTTCTGATTAGTATCAATCATATAACTGATAATAAAAGAAAATCAAAACGAGCTCTTCTACTTTTTCAGTATTATATGACAATTCCAAATTTACAAATAATAATTTCGTCTTCTGTTAAAGTATATTTGTTCTTTTTTGATTCCAAAAAAGTCAAGGGAATTTCGACATTTTCTTCTATTTTTCACCGATTTATCACATCTGACCAAAACATTTGTTTAAATCCAATTTATGTAAATCTGGATAATTTTTTTAAAATCCTGTGGATAATGTGGATAACTTGGTGTATAACTCGGATTTACAAGGTTTTTAACTCATCGGAATGTGGATAAGAATGTGTGTATTACTTTTTATCCAGGTTTTTCCATATGACATTTTTGTGTATTTTCACCAATTATCGTTTTTCTACGACAAATATCCCTATTTATATCCAGAAAAATAATTACTTCTACTCTAAAAATGAACTTTCGACATAAACCTCTTCCACAGAATCATATTTTCCACCGAAATGATCTCAGGACTGCTTTTCTTCCACAAGATGATTCCTCTCTGTTCTGCCTTGTTTCCGCACGGGAAAATTAGCGATAATCTGCCCTTTCTTTGCTTCATTCCCCAAATATCCCCAGAAGACGAGACTACCTGCAAAATCTACAGGCGGCTTAAATAGTCCTGTACTGATGACACTGCATTGGCTCCATCTGACGCAGCGGTGATAATCTGGCGCAGCTTCTTTGTTCGGACATCCCCGGCCGCAAAGATTCCCGGCATATTCGTCTTTCCGTCTTCACCTGCCACAATATAGCCGCCTTCATCCATATTCACAAGCCCTTGATATGGTTCGCTGTTGGGATGAATCCCCACCGCCACAAAAACACCGTCAACCTTCACTCTCTGGCTGCTGCCGTCCTTCACATTTTTCAGCAGAATCGCCTCGACCTGTTCTTCTCCCTGGATTTCTTCACAGACTTGATTCCAACAGAAAACTACATTGGGAAATTGAAACAGCCTCTTTTGCAGAATGTCATCTGCTCTTAACTGATCTCTGCGATGTACTACATAGACCATCTTGCAGATTTTGGCGAGAAAGATCGCGTCCTCCACAGCCACATTTCCGCCGCCCACCACGGCCACAGTCTGGTCCTTGTAAAAAGCGCCATCACAAGTAGCACAGTAGGATATGCCCATCCCTGACAGTCTCTCTTCTCCCTTTGCCCCCAGCAGACGGTGACGCGCTCCCACGGCTAAGAGTACCGTCCTCGCCTGAAAGTCTTTCTTTCTGGTTCTTATTACTTTTGTACCGTCTTCCTCCACATGGATTTCCTTTACGTTCACTCTCTCAGATACCAGTCCCAGCTGGTCCGCGTGACTGCGGATTTTCTGGCCAAACTCCGCTCCGGAAATCCCCGGAAGTCCCGGGTAATTATCTACCTCATAGGTGCTAGCTGTCTGTCCTCCGCTCACAAAATTTTTTTCCAGCAGCAAAGTATGAAGCCCTGCTCGCAGAGCATAGATCGCAGCTGTCAGTCCTGCCGGCCCTGCCCCTACAATAATCAAATCATAGATCTTTTCATCCATATTGGTCTCCTTTCTCAAAAGCCGAAATCCATATTTGTCAACAATTATAGCATACCCGATTCTTCATTCCAATAAAATATAAAGATGATCGAAATCTCAAAGGAGCTTCTATGTTTTCCATAAAATCCCGTCGGCCCCTGTTCATCAGTCTTGGTCTTTGTCTCGCACTCTGCCTGGGGCTTGGTCTTGGATATCTTACCTCTCACGTATTTTCCGAAGACGCAAAATTTCAAAAGTTTACTCGACAGCTGTTTCAAAGCGAAGTCAATGGCAGCACCTTAAACCTCCACTATACTTTAGCCCATCCTGAAGATTATAAAGTCGCTTCCGAGCAAGTCACTCTGGGTACTATCCCCACAGACCCTTCTTCCACTTACTCCCAGCTAGAAAACTACGAACAGTCTCTCCAGGATTTCTCCTACGAAGATCTCTCCAAAGACAATCAGCTGACTTTAGATCTGCTTTTGCTGTACTTTCACACGGAACGTTCCCTAGGTGACCAGTACTTATTAGAAGAGATCTTGAGTCCTAGCCTTGGCACCCAGGCACAGCTTCCAATACTTTTGGCCGAATACGCTTTTTACGACAAGCAAGACATTACAGATTACTTAAAGCTTTTAACCTGTGTAGGTGATTACTTCAAAAGTATCTTGGACTTCGAGCGCGAAAAATCCCAGGCAGGATATTTCATGAGCGACACTACTCTTGACCGAATTTTAGAACAGTGTCAGGCATTCATCAAAAACCCCTCTGACAACTATCTTCAAGAAATTTTCCAGGATAAACTCAATGATTTTTCTGGACTGTCCAAAAAAGAAAAGAAGCAATGCATCGCCACACATCAAAAACTGATAGAGAATTCTCTGATTCCAGCCTACGAAAACCTGATGGAAGGCCTAGAAGAGCTTCGTGGAACTGGAAAAAATGAAAATGGTCTCTACTATCTCGACGGTGGGCAGGAATACTATCAGTACCTGCTGCGCAGCCAAGTGGGAGTCTACGCCTCCCCGGAAGTCATAGAGCAACGTCTCTACCGACAACTCTTCGCGGACTATCAGGAGATGTCTGAACTTCTCGAAGAACACCCTGATCTAATCAGCCGTGTCTTCTCAGAAGATCTCCCCAAATCAAAACCCAAAGACACTTTAGAGGAACTGGAATCCTTATACCAGAAGGACTTTCCCAAATTAGAAGAGCCAAAGTATGAAGTAAAATATGTCCATAAATCTATGGAAGACTATCTAAGCCCCGCTTTCTACCTCACACCTCCCATTGACACCCAAAGTCCAAATACCATCTACATCAACCAGGCCAGCCAGACCTCTAACCTGGAATTGTTTACCACTTTAGCCCATGAAGGCTTTCCCGGGCATCTCTATCAGACCTTATATTTCAGTCGCCAGGACCCTGACCCTATCCGCAATTTGATCACCTGCGGCGGTTATATCGAAGGCTGGGCCACCTATATAGAATCCTACGCCTACGGTTACGCAGACGCTGCCCCTGAGCTCACCCGTCTTCTCTGGCTGAACCGCTCTGTAAACTTAAATCTCTACTGTCTTTTGGACATTGGAATTCACTATCACGGTTGGACTTTAAGTCAGGTCAGTCAGTACTTAAAAATGTTCGGTTTTCAGGACGAAGCTGTGATCGAGGAAATCTATCAATACATCATTGAGACCCCCGCCAATTATCTTCGCTATTATGTTGGATATCTGGGATTTTATGATCTGAAAAGTGCTGTTCAGCAAAAAGAAGGGAATTCCTTTGATCTAAAAGAATTCCACAGAGATGTCCTCGAAATTGGGCCGGCGCCCTTTCCCATCGTACAAAAATATTTGGGTCTTTCCTCAAAAAATTGATATTTATTTAACCGCTTAAAAACAAAAGTCTGTCGTTAAGCCTTGTTTGCCTGAATCCTAACGGCTCAGTTCAGGCAAACAGGCTCTGCCTAATAACTGCCGTCAATATTTCCGAAAAAACGCACGCAGTTTATTCAATGCCTGAGTCAGAGCATCCATCTGAGTCTCATCCAAATCTGTCATGATCGCCTGAATCATATCGTCGTGGAATTTTTGATGATGGTAATAGGCTTTCTCTCCTTTTTCTGACAGAGAAATCAAGACCACTCTGCGATCCTCTTCACTGCGTGCCCGATTTACATATCCTTTTTTCACCAAATTATTCATTGCAATGGTCAGTGTACCCACTGTGACCGATAGACTCTTGGCCACAGAAGACATACTGCGCGGCTCCTCAGTCCCTACAGCCTCCAAAATATGCATATCATTCACAGAGATATCTCTGAATTCAGATGAGGTCAATGCCTTCTCTTCAATCCCTAAAATTTCATTAAACAAATTCACCAAAATATCATTCAACATCTTATAGTGCTCCATGGACTCACCTCCGCCGCTTTTGCAATCTTCAATAGTTTTCCCATAAAGGTGATAATATTATACCATCTTTTCCTTTGGTATTCAAAATATTTTTAAAGATTATCTGTACAAGAAAATCTTTCTTATTTTTATATAATTTGCTATAATATATAATAAAAAATAAAGTGGATAAGTTTACTTCAGCTCCCCCTCAGTCTTGAGGGGCGCAGTTCCGCTTTGCGCGCTGCTGCAACACCGCTACGCGTTGAAATTCTCCATTGCGGTGTTCGCATCCTTAGCGGAGCGTTTATGTGATAGGAAAGGGCTTTTACTCATTAAAGTGACAAGATCTTTCCTATCACATAAAAAATCTACATATTTATCAAGAGAAACTATGAGGAAAATACTATGAGTCGAAACAATATACCGTTAAATGACAGAGAAAAGAGCAAATCCAAGATCAGCCTCATCTGTTCCATCGCAGCACTGGTCATTTTGTGTTTTTGCTTTCATCAGGCAGATCACGTTCTGATCACAGGCCCCGCTGAGAGGGCGGCAGCCAAAAAAGAGGCGGCAGAGGCCAAAGCAAAAGAGGAGGCATCCACTCCCAAAGTGACCACAGCGAACATTGTCGCCGTGGGTGATAACCTGTACCACACTAAATTATATGAGTCCGGTATGAATGACTCTGGTGAATGGAATTACGACCATGTCTATGAGCACATGACTTCCTATATCCAGGAAGCAGATTTGGCCTTCATTGACCAGGAAACCGTCTTGACTCCTAATCATGATGAAATCAGCTCCTATCCGTCTTTTGCAACACCTCAGGAGGTGGGCGATGCGGTCGTAAAAGCTGGTTTCGACGTAATTGAGACTGCGACAAACCACATTGACGACTTCGGCTTGGATTTAATCAAAGACGAGTTAAATTACTGGGAGACCAATCATCCCGAAGTCACTGTCATAGGAACCAACGCGACGGAAGAAGAGCGCGATGAAATCAAAACTGTCACTGTCAACGATATCACGATCGCTCTCCTGGATTATACATACGGTACCAATAACTGTCTGGCCACCGGCGAGGATGCCTATATTATCAATACTTTTGACAAAGAGCAAGTGGCCACCGACATTAAGAAGGCAAAAGAAATCAGCGACTGTGTAATTTTCGTTTCCCATTGGGGAAATGAAGAAGATCCCGCCCCCAGCGAATACGAAAAACAGTGGGCAACTTTCCTGATGCAGCAAGGAGTTGACGTCTGCATCGGCGGACACCCACATATACTTCAACCCTATGGAACCTTGTCCGACGATCAGGGCAATGAGATGCTGATTTTCTACTCTCTTGGAAATTTCGCATCGACACAGCAAGATATGACAGGATTACTAGGTGGTATGGCCCAGTTCACCCTAGAGAAAACGGTGAAAAATGGAAAAAGTTCCGTGAAGGTAATTTCCAAATCCGTGGAACCTCTGGTCATGCACTACAATCATGACCAAGGTGTCTACGCTCCTTATCTGTTAAAAGATTACACCAATGAGCTCGCCGCCGAACATAGTATGCATGAGGTCCGCACCGACGAGTTCACCGTGGAGACCCTCTATGAGCTGTACGATGAAATCATGTCCCAGAAAGTAGAGCCCTCCACCGGCACAGGACTGCTGGAAGTCCACTTTGACGGGTATATCAATATGGTCGACCCGGATGGAAATATCGTAGATGATTCCTACCAGGGGACCTCCCAAGATTCAAACGGCAATTCCGACGGTGAAGAAGGCACAGACAGTTCCAGTTCTGATGAGTCAAGCTCCGATGGTTCCGACTATGATGACTCCGACTACGATGATTCTAGCTATGACGACTCCGGCTATGATAATTCCAGCTACGATGATTCTAGTTACGACGACTCTAGTTATGATGATTCTGGTTACGACGACTCTAGCTATGATGATTCTGGCTACGACGACTCTGGCTATTAATCTATGGCACAAACCCTCATGCCGCCTATCGGCGGCACCTCCAAAAAGTATAAGCTGCGGATTGCTCTGTGCGCGTCGACAAGCAAGCTTACCAACCACCGTCCGTGACTAATACAGTAAAAGAATGCCGTAAAATCCTCAAATCTGAAGGTTTTACGGCATTTTCTCTTATCTTTAAAAGATCTCAGTCTTTGATTCCGAACATTTTTTTCGCGTTTCGGCAGGTCACTTCCACCACCTCTTCACAGGAGATTCCCTTGATTCTGGCAATCTCCTCCGCGACATAAGGCAGGTTCAGTGAAGTATTCCGTTTTCCCCGATGTGGGACAGGCGCTAAATAAGGACAGTCCGTCTCCAACAAGATTTGTTCCAACGGAGCATACTCCGCGACCTCTTTTAATTTCTTCGCGTTTTTGAATGTCACCACCCCACCGATACCAATATAAAGTCCCATGTCAAGATATTCCTTTGCCATCTCTTTTGAATAGGAAAAACAGTGTATCACACCGCCAGACATCTCTGCTGCCCGCAGCCCCTTCATCATTGTCAAAGTATCCTGCGCCGCTTCTCTGCTGTGAATGATGAATGGAAGCCTCTCAGACCTGGCCACTTCCATCTGAGCTTCGAACCATTTCTTTTGAATCTCATGGCTTTCTTTATCCCAATAATAGTCCAGCCCGATTTCCCCCACAGCCACCACTTTGTCCAACCGACAGTACTCCTGAATCCTTTGCAGAATCTCTTCATTCATCTTTCCTGCGTCATCCGGGTGGACCCCCACAGCTCCGTAGACAAACGGATATTTTTCTGTCAGCTCGAGGGTTTTCTCCAACCCATCAGCCGCGGCACATACATTGACGACATACTCAATTCCATTTTCCCTCATGGAATTCAGCAGTTCTTCTCTATCCTCGTCAAACGCTTCATCATCGTAATGAGCATGGCTCTCAAATATCATTGTTCTCTCCTCTTTTTCTTTTGCTTATTGTCCCCCTATTATAGCCCGCTTTACTTGCTTTTACAACTCATCCTGACCTTTTTAAGTAGCTGAATCACCGGGAGATTCGCCAGAGCCAGGCCATAGACCATCAAAAGCTGCCACAGATGAAGCGTCTGTATCTGAAACAATCCATGAAGAGCCGGCACCAAAAGAACCAGGTTCAAAAGCACAAATCCCACTGCAAAAGCTCCTTGAAGATAGCGATTATTGAAAAATTCTCTTCGAAAGATCACAGGACGAGAGGACTTACAGTTATACCCATGAACCAGTCTGGACAGACACAAGGTAGCAAACGCCATTGTACTGGCTGTAAGAGTTCCTCCATAGCTCAAGCCAATCAAAAAAGCAATTCCCGTCATCACCCCGATGCACAGGCCATCCAGACCAATATTAGAGAGAAATCTTCTCGTCAGTATAGATTCATTCATAGGACGTGGTTTTTCTCTCATGACCTGGGACGTATGAGGTTCCAGCCCCAAAGCGATAGCCGGAAGGCTGTCTGTCAGCAAGTTGATAAATAGCAGATGCACCGGGGCAAAAGGTACTGGAAGTCCCAACAGTGAGGAAAATAGTACCACTAAAATCGCAGCGAAATTTCCTGAGAGCAAAAACTGAATAGAGTTTTTAATGTTGGCGTACACATTACGGCCATTCTCCACAGCCTTCACAATCGTAGCAAAATTATCATCCGTAAGTACCATAGAAGCTGCATCCTTGGATACTTCACTTCCAGTAATTCCCATAGCGACTCCCACGTCCGCCTGTTTCAATGCCGGAGCATCATTCACACCGTCCCCGGTCATCGCGACAATGTTACCTTTTTCCTGCCATGCTCTCACAATTCGAATTTTGTGTTCCGGAGATACCCTCGCATAGACGGACACTTTCTCCACAAAATCCTTTAGCTCTTCATCGCTTAGGGCATCCAGCTCACTTCCTTCGCAGGCCTGGTCCCCCTCTCTCAGAATACCGATTCTCCGCGCGATGGCCGATGCTGTCACTTTGTGATCTCCTGTAATCATTACAGGGCGTATCCCCGCCTCTATACACCTCTTCACAGCCTGCGCACTCTCAATCCTAGGCGGGTCCATCATGGCAATCAAGCCGAAAAATGTCAAGCCCTGTTCATCTTCCAAAGTCAGTTCTCTGTCCTGTTCCAGTTTTCGGTAAGCCACTGCTAGCACTCGAAGACCATTCTGAGAATACTCCTCGTTGACTCTGCGGATTTCCTGGAGATCTTCGTCTGTAATCGGACGTTCCTTTCCCCCTGTGCAGATCATGGAGACTCTTCTCTCCAGCACATCCACGGCCCCCTTCGTAACCATCGTGTAGCCGTTCTGAAGCTGGTGAAAAGTAGACATCAGTTTTCTGTCACTATCAAAGGGCAGCTCTGACAGACGAGGATACTCTTCCCTGATTGTCTGAGCCTGAACTCCCAATTTCTCTCCGAGAGCGACCAACGCAGTCTCTGTCGGGTCTCCAATCTCCTGCCCATCTGTGACAGATGCATCATTACACAGAACACTCATCCTCAGCAGCTGCACATGAGATGGATTTTCCACGTCAAGCTCTTCTGCTTTCACACTCTGTCCATCTACATAGTAGTGTTCCACTGTCATTTTGTTCTGTGTCAGTGTCCCGGTCTTATCTGAACAAATCACAGACACGCTTCCCAGCCCCTCTACAGCTTGAAGTTTTCTTATGACAGCTCCTTCTTTGGACATTTTTTGTGTTCCAAAGGCAAGCACAATCGTGACAATGGAGCTCAGAGCTTCCGGTATCGCGGCCACAGCCAAGGCAACCGCAAACAGAAAGGCATCTGCCAGCTCTCCTCCTCGAATCATCTGCAAACCAAACAACGCGCCGCAGAGAATCAGAATGATCACAGACAATTTTTTTCCAAATTGGTCCAAATTCATCTGTAATGGCGTTTTCTTCTCAGAGGCCGTCTTTAAAAGGCCAGCGATCTTTCCCACTTCTGTTTGCATTCCCACAGCTGTGACCAAGAAGCTTCCTCGGCCATACGTGACAAAACTCCCTGAGTACACCATATTCTTGCGGTCTCCCAAGGCCAGTTCCCCTTCCAGCCTCTCCGAAGTCTTCTCCACTCCCATGCTTTCCCCAGTCAAAGCGCTCTCATCGGTCTTCATACTGGCATTTTCGAGGATTCTTCCATCGGCAGGTATATAATCACCGGCCTCTAAGTACACCTCGTCTCCCACTGTCACCTCCCGGCTAGGAATCTCCACGACCACGCCATCCCTGAGTACCTTAGCACTGGGAGAACAGAGCCTCTTCAAGCTGCTCAAAGACTGTTCCGCTTTCACAGTCTGCACGGTCCCCAGTACCGCGTTCATCGTGATGACCACTAAAATCACAAGTGCCGATTCTCCTTCACCCAAGATCCAGGAAACTGCCGCAGATATCATCAGAATAATCACTAGAAAATCTCGAAATTGTTCTGCGAATATCCCCAACAAACTTTTCTTTTCCCCCTCGATCAGCTCATTTGGACCATACTCTTTCTGTCTGTTCCTCACTTGGTCAACAGTCAAGGGCTGACTTCCCTGATTCACTTCCTGGCGAATCTCTTCCTCTGACATCTGATAGTAAGTTTTCATACTCATATTTTTCCTCCTGTCCCACTGTGATGCTACTCCTAAAGCTGAGATCACATCTTTTGTTTGATGCTCTCTGTCCGAGGACGAGAGCGTTTCACATTTGATATAGTGTTATGCAAAAGGAATTTTTTTATAACTTGGGGAATAATAAGAAAAAAATAAAAAAAGACCCTATTGCATAACTGCTATGCAATAAAAGTCTCGCTACTTACTTACGATACGGACCAGAATTCTGATCGTACTGACGACATCGCAAACACTTTCGTGCCAGCTACTCCCTTTTATTTGATAAGTACTATAAAACAAATTTAGAGAAATGTCAATAGCATTTTTTTATTACAGTTTAGCCAGCGCCATTCGTAAAACCGCACTGCGTGCTTATCGTGGCTAACGCCACCGTTTTACTCATGGAAAGGCGCTCAGCTTATACAGATATCCGCTCGCAAAAACATACAAGTATGTTTTATGCTTCCCGTACACTATATGACTGAACTGATACTATCCATATTCCTGTTATAACAGAGTTGACAGGAATAAACCGTCGGCTTTACAATAAGTATGCCCTCCACGGTAAGTGGCCTCTTGAGGAAAACAGTATACAACATGGGAGATTAGAATATTGAAACTAAAAAATATAATTTTTAGCCGTGCGGTCTGCATCTTTTTCATTCTGGTCCTACTCTGTCTGAGCGGATGCCAGACTTCCGGCTCCAAACAGCCTATTTCTTTGACTACCTTCCAACTGAATACGGTAATCACAATTGCCATCTATGATTCCCAAGATCAACAGCTTTTGCAGGAGTGCGAAAAGCTCTGCCAAAAATATGAGCAGATCTTCAGCCGCACTTCCCCAGAAAGTGAACTTTATAAACTGAACCATGGTGAACTAGAAGATAAAGACGGAGTCTCTCATATTTCTAAAGAATTAGCTGAACTGATCCAGGAAAGCTTAAAGTACGCTGAGCTATCCCAGGGTGCCTTTGACCCCACGATAGGCCCTGTCAGCTCTCTGTGGGATTTCACCAGCGAAAATCCGCAGATTCCCGGCGCAAAAGAGCTTCAACAAAAACTGCCCCTAGTAGATTACAGACAGGTACAGCTTAACGGGCAGGAAATCCGTTTTCTCCAACCTGAAATGCAACTAGACTTGGGTGCCATTGCAAAAGGTTATATTGCCGACCGTCTCAAAGACTATTTAGAGGAACAAGGCGTCACCAGTGCGACCATCAATCTGGGAGGCAACGTGCTTTGTATCGGCGGACATACCGATGGAAAACCCTTTTCTGTCGGTATCCAAAAACCCTTTGCTCAGCGCAACGAGGTACTTTTGTCCGTGGACGTGGATGATCTTTCCGTAGTCTCTTCCGGAATTTACGAGAGATATTTTGAGTCAAATGGAACCCTGTATCACCATATTTTAAATCCCAAAACGGGAATGCCTTATAATAATGGGCTGACCTCAGTCTCTATTCTTTCTTCTACCTCAGTGGAAGGCGATGGACTGAGTACAGCCTGTTTCGCCCTCGGACTAAAAGACGGCATTGCTCTTTTAGACAGTCTGGAAGGTGTCTGCGGAGTGTTCGTGGACGAAGACGGAGAACTGCACTATTCTGAAGGTTTTCCTACTTCGGAATGAGCGAACCGTTGGGATTATCACGTAAAAGCGGAGCAGTCTCTCATCAAATTCTGAGTGACTGCTCCATTTTTTACGCTGCCGTATTTTATGAAATCATATCTGGCCAGGAGAGAATCTCCTCTGAGAGAATTGTATCATAATCTCCCTCGATCTCCTCACTTCTTCCTGCATTTCTCAGGTTTGCCTCAACACCCCAGCCATTGTCCTCATACTCCCATACGTGATAGCGAACGCCCCGAAACATGAAGTCAATGCTTCCACAACCATCTTCTTCCGTATAAGAATACTCAATCTTTTTTCTCTTCAATGCATCCTGCACTTTTTCCAAACGCATCTTTCCTACCTCCGATTTTACAACCGTACTCTCGGAACGTTCTCACACTCAGAGAGCACATCCTTCTGATGCAGAAATTTGCCTCGGCAGTTTTTCCTGCACACTTTGATATTCAGAGACGACAGCGGCCGCTCCCCCATCCACCGGCAGTCTCTTCCCCCTCTAATTTTATACTCTCTTCCATAAAATGGCAACGCTCTATTTCAGTCATTCTGCATTCCAGCTCTCATCCACACTCTGACCGGAAAACTGAGAATGGTATAGACGTTCATAGACTCCTTTTTTCTCCAACAAAGACTCATGTGTTCCCTGTTCCACGATATTGCCATTCTCAATCACTAGTATCAAATCCGCATCCCGGATTGTAGACAGACGATGGGCAATGACGAAAGAAGTCCGTCCCTTCATCACCCTGTGCATTGCCTCCTGAAGTAGCCTCTCCAAACGAGTGTCCACTGAAGAAGTAGCCTCATCCAGTATCAGAATCTGCGGATCTTTTAAGATTGCCCTGGCTATCGTCAGAAGTTGCTTCTCGCCCTGGGAAATGTTATTACCCTCCTCATTAATCATGGAGTCATACCCATGGCTCAACGTTCGGATAAAATGGTGAACGTTCGCCATCTTCGCTGCCTCTATCACTTCATCTTTGCGGGCTCCCAGTCTACCATAACGGATATTTTCATAGATACTTCCACTAAACAGCCAGGTATCCTGAAGTACCAAGGAAAACAGCTCTCTTAGCTTCTCTCTGTCCATATCCCGTACATCTACACCATCAATCTGAATGGAACCTCCCTGGACATCGTAAAATCGCAAAAGCAGATTCATCAAAGTAGTTTTTCCCGCACCGGTGGGTCCCACCAAAGCGACTGTCTGCCCCTGACGCACCTCGAAACTCACATCATCCATCAGAATCTTATCATCCTGGTAACCGAAGCGAACGTGATCAAAAGTCACATTCCCTTTGACCTTGGACAGCTCCAGAGCTACTTTTCCCTTCTGCTCTTCTTCCTCCTCGGACAACAAGGTGAAAATACGCCCCATGGCCGAAAACGCTGACTGTACCTGAGCTGAGAGTTGAGATACCTGGGAGAGAGGGTCATTAATCTGCCAGATATAACGGATAAACGCCTGTAAATTTCCAACTTGAATACTGCCCTGAATTACAAAGATACATCCTAGTACTGCGGAAGCTCCGATGATCAGATAGGTAACCAACGAGATACACGGTGAGATCAGAGAAGACACAAACTGGGCCCGAAATGCGGCCTTTCCCATACGTTCATTCACATCCTGAAATTTCTCCACCGCGGCTTCCTGCTTGTTATACAGCAAAATCTCATTGAAGCCTCCGTACAGCTCCGTGATGGTCCCATTCAGCTCTCCCACGGTCTTCTGCTGCAAATCAAACAACTTCTGGGAACGTTTCACGAACGTTCGAGTAATCAGATAGGTCAACGGTATAATCAGCAGCGCCACCAACGTCATGACCACGTTGATTCGAAACATCATGATTACCGCCAGCACAAAAGTAAGAACACCCGTCAGTACTTTAGCCAAAGTCTGCTGCAAGGCATTGCTTAAAGTATCCACATCGTTGGTGACACAGCTGAGCACATCCCCGAAAGCATGATCGTCAAAATACCTCACTGGAAGTCTCTGTATCTTTTTTTGAAGAGCGTTTCTCAGGTCATGCATAATCTGCTGTATTGCATTGGTCAGGAAAAACGCCGACACTAACTGAGAAAGCGCGCGCATCAAATAACAGAGTCCAAGAATCAGCAAAATCCGAAACACCAAGTCAAAATGCACCCTGGCCCCAGTGACTCCCTCTAAGATCCCCGCTGCATCATGGGCCAACTGCGTCGTCACTGCTCCCTCTATCGTGGGGTTAATTGCGTACAACCCCGTCGCCAACACAATCGCACCGAGACCGACAAGAAATTTTCCCTTGTAAGGGCGGACAAACTTCAGAAGTTCCCTCATACACTGTCTCCACCCAATCTTCCTATTCATACTCCAATTCCTCCTCGCTGAGCTGAGAAGCTGCTATCTCATGGTAAATCCGGCAGCTCTTCAACAGCTCTTTGTGAGTTCCACAGCCCACGATTCTGCCCTCATCCAGCACAATAATCTGGTCTGCATCCATAATCGTCGAAACTCTTTGCGCCACAATCAACACCATCTGCCGGTCTACTTCCTTTTTCAGCTCCCTTCGCAGTGCCGCATCTGTTTTAAAATCCAACGCGGAAAAAGAGTCGTCATAGATATAAATTTCTGGTTTTCTCACCAGAGCTCTGGCAATAGACAGCCTCTGTTTCTGTCCTCCCGAAACATTTGTGGCGCCTTCTACGATCTTCTCCTGAAACTGCTTTGGTTTTTCCATAATGAAATCATATGCCTGGGCCACCTTAGCCGCGTGGATGACCTCATCCATCGTGGCGCTTTCTTTACCAAACCGAATGTTCTCTTCTATCGTTCCGCTAAAAAGGTTCGCCTTCTGAGCCACAAAACCAATCCGGTCTCGAAGTCTGCCCAAATCCCAATCTCTGACATCCACTCCGTCCACAAGCACTCGTCCTTCGCTGACATCATAGAATCTGGGAATCAGCTGAACCAACGTACTTTTTCCTGAACCGGTACTTCCGATAAATGCCACGGTCTGACCTTCTTTCACTGTAAAAGAGAGGTCTTTCAACACTGCCTCTTCTCCATCTGGATAGACAAAAGTCACATGTTCAAACTGAATGCTTCCTTTCTCATCAGGCTCCATATTCTTCGGCTGGTTATGTATCGTGGTCTCCGTGTTCAGTACCTTCAGAATCCTTTTCGCAGAGACATTGGCTCTCGGATACATCATAAATACCAGACAGAACAACATCACCGAGAACATCGCATGGAACAGATACTCCATGAAAGCAACCAACTTTCCAATCTGTAACGAACTGGAGTCAATCATGTAACTCGCCACGAAATAGATCGCAATCACCGCCAAATTCATCAAAAAGAAAAACACAGGCTCCGTAGACGTCATGAGTTTAAACAATCTCTTAGACTGGCGCATAAAATGTACATTTTCCGCATCAAAGCGCTGGGTCTCATGCTGGTCATTGTTAAATGCGCGAATGACACGAATTCCTGTCAAATTTTCTCGGAATATCCGGTTAAGATTGTCCAAAGACGCCTGCTGTCTCTCACTGATCGGCTGAGAAATTTTTCCTACTAGAACAACCCCGCCAATGATAATCGGAACTGTAGAAAGTATAATAAGAGAAAGCTTCAGTGACGTCGTGATCGTCAAAGTAAAGCTCACCGCAATCATCACGGGAGTCAGCAGCGCAGTCCTCAGAATGATATTCATAAACATCATAATCTGAAAAGCATCATTGTTCGTCCTGGTAATCAAGGATGCTACTCCGATCTGGTTCATTTCGCTGTGTGAGAAAGTCTGAACCTTCGCAAATACATCCCGCCGGATGTCTCTTGTCATGGACGTAGAAATCTTCGCGCAGCAATACCCCAGCAGTATCGTGCCACAGACTCCTATCACGGAAATTACCGCAATCTTTAACCCCATCTGCATCAGATAGGTCTCATCTTGTCTCATAACCCCTTGGTCAATCATATCGGATATGATCGTCGGAATGCCCAGCTCTACCAGCGCAAAGCCAAACACCGCGACAATATTCAAAAACAGTAACCGTTTATAACGTTTCATATAGTGCAAAATAAGTTTCATTGTCTATCTCCCATTTATCGCAGTATCCCCTTCCTCGGGTCTTCAAAAAGTCTCTTTTTCACACTGTCCAGGGAAATCTTCTCCACCTGGAACTGTCCTTCCTCAATTTCCATCACTGCCATCGTCAAACCCAAGCCAAACCTCGGTCTCCCGCAGGCTCCTGGATTCAGCCAGAGTCGCCCGTCTATGGTCTCCTGATAATATTTATGGCTGTGTCCAAAAATCACAACATCCACATCTTCCAGTCTCCGCGATACGTCCCTTTTGTCATGAGTTAGAAAAAAACGTACCCCCTCAATCTCAAACCGCAGAGATTTCTGCAATTTTTCGCGGAACCGCCAATCATTGTTGCCGCGCACCACATACACATTACCCAGACGACGTATTTCTTCCAGTACCTCCTCCGTCGTGATATCTCCACCATGAATCACAGCATCACAACCCTTTAAAATCTCTTTTACCTCACAGCGCAACACGTCATGTGTGTCCGATATAATACCAACTCTTTTCATAATACTCCTCTGTTACGGACCAACTTTTCATGTCCTTCTTTCATCCCCGTCTCACAGAATCAAAACAAAGTGGGCAAGCCCACTTCAACTTCCCCCATCCCCTCAATCTTGAAGGGCTCTGCCCCACTTTGCGCGTCGTCGCAATACCGCCTTGCGGTTCACTACCTTATTGCGGCGTGCGCATCCCTAGCGGAGCGTTTGTGTAATAGGAAAGGACTTTCACGCATTAGCGTGACAAGATCTTTCCTATTACAAAACAAAGTGGGCAAGCCCACTTCAACTTCCCCCATCCCCTCAATCTTGAAGGGCTCTGCCCCACTTTGCGCGTCGTCGCAATACCGCCTTGCGGTTCACTACCTTATTGCGGCGTGCGCATCCTTAGCGGAGCGTTTGTGTAATAGGAAAGGACTTTCACGCATTAGCGTGACAAGGTCTTTCCTATTACACAAGTTCAGAAAGGAGCGTTCTCAAAGAACGCTCCCTGTCTTAGACTATTTCCTGTTCTTTTTTCGTTTTTTATAGGAACGATAATTCTTCATATTTTCTTTCAGATGATGGCGGAGTTCTTTTCTGTCCATCTTCTTCAAGCGTTCCTGTTCTTTCTGCCAGATTGATTCTCCTTTCTCCATGTCTGTCAAAATCTTCTGAGCCCTGTCTACCACATGGTACCTGTCAAAGAAATACTCCGAGTAAATATTTGTAACCTGGTGTCCCCGATGCTCCAATTCTTTAGCCACAAGTCTGATCGCATCCATCTCTCTTCCGCCATCAGCTACCAACAGAAAAATATAACTATCTTTTGGAAGTACGATTCTCCATATGATATGATTCAATTCATAGGAAATCTGTCCATATCCGCTGTGATAAATAAACCCTACAGCTCTGTTAGCTTCATAGATATGCGAGGTCTCTTTATAATCCGACATTTTTTTGCAGACCACATTTGGATGACTGCTCAAACTTTCCGCATACTGTCGACAATGTCTATTCATATCATCATAATATATAGTACAATTTTCCATATTAATCCTCCATCATCCTTTTTTGTCATTCTGCTACATCATCTATATTCGCCTCTCTAACCTCCTAACACTGTCTTGATCATTGACTTACTCCACTTTAATACTATTGTATACTTTTTTCAGATAAAAATCAACACAACGTTGTCTTGTCCATCGCCCTGTCCGTGCTAAACACGTGTCACTGGCACGCAGCACCGTTTGCCGGGCTTATCGCGCAAAAAATGCACGAGGAAGTTTAAACTTCCTCGTGCATATTTTCATAAACTTTCTGAGAGACTCTCTCAAAGGCTCCTATATCTTTCTGGGAAATCCCCCGAAAAATATCCCCAAACATCTGCTCTCTCACTTGGTGCATTTTGGCGTAAACTGCCTCCGCGCTTTCCTCTGGAATAATCCTCAGACATCGCCGGTCAGCCTCATCAGGCATAGTCCGCACCAGCCCTTTTTTGACTAACCGCTCAATAGACTGCGATACATGCCCTTTCGTGTACTGATTCTGCTCCGTAATCTCCTTTGAAGTATTCCTCTGTCTGTACCGGCAAAGAAAATACAAAATATCCAGATCAATTCTTTTCAAGCCATATTTCGATTTAAGGCCTTCCAGACGCTTCTCATACACTCTCTTGTACGCATTCCCGCTGATCAACATTTCTGTTTCCCAATTCATGGCATCCCCGTCCTTAAAATTTGGGACTATCATACCACAATCTCCATCTTTGTCAAGTACCCTTGACCTTTTTTGTTATGTCACATGTAATAGTTCAACTCATGTAGATGTCCATTCGCAAAAACATATAAGTACGTTTCATACTTCCCGTACACCGTATGACTGAACTGATACTGTCACATCACAGAGTGAAAAGTCTAAATACCTGCTCTGCTGTATCTGCCAGATTTCTATAAGCCTGCTTTGTGTCCATGGCTTCCTCTAAAGTCACAATCGAACGCAGAATTGGAAAATACGCATCGATTCCATTTTGATTGCAGGCTCTAGCCCCGTCTGTCACACTTCCGCCAAATCCAATCACAGGTTTTCCGTATTTTTTTGCCAGACGTGCCACACCTATAGGAGCTTTTCCCATGGCAGTCTGCTCATCCAATCGCCCTTCTCCAGTGATCACCAAATCAGCCTGCGCAATATCCTGCTCCAGTTTCAGTTCTCTTAATACAATCTGTATCCCAGATTCTAAGACCGCCGGAGTAAACGCCAGAAAAGCAAACCCCAGCCCACCAGCTGCTCCTGAACCAGCCGTGTTAGGGTCCGCTCCTGGAAAAACACTCTCCGTAATCTTAGCATAATTTCCCATCCACTCATCCATCTGGTCGATCATTTTGGGCGTAGCTCCTTTTTGAGGCCCAAATACCGCACTGCATCCCTTCTCTCCACACAGGGGATTGGTCACATCACAAGCAATGTGAAACTCACACTCTCTTAACTGAGGCAAAACTCCCTCATCAGAGATCTTCACCAAATCTCTCAATCCCTGAGCTCCCCTAGCTACCGGTTGCCCCTGACTATCCAGAAAGCCATATCCTAAAGCCTGAAGCATTCCCACACCTCCGTCATTGGTGGCGCTGCCGCCGATACCCACAATGAACCTGCGGCAGCCTTTTAAGATGGCATCTTTAATCATCTCTCCCACCCCGTAAGTGGTAGCCTTCATGGGGTCCAACTGTTCTCTGGGAACCAGGGTGATGCCTGCCGCCGCAGACATCTCCAAAATTGCAGTTTTAGACTTCTCCAAAATTCCATATTCACAGTTCACCGTTTTTCCCAACGGGCCCGTCACTGTCACCTGACAGAGCTTGCCACCCATACCTTCCACCAGGGCCTGAACCGTACCTTCTCCTCCGTCCGCCAAAGGCCGCACCAGTACCTCCGCCTGTGGGTCTACCCGACGAATCCCTTCAGTAGCTGCCCGCCCCGCTTCCATCGAACTTAAACTTCCCTTAAAAGAATCAATCACTGTGACAATCTTCATAACACCCCTCCGCTCATACAACTTTTTCTGTATTTTATCAAAAATCCCAAGAGAAAAGTATATTCTATGTAACATACTTTACATAAATTTTTCATTTAAATTTGTTCTCAATAACAAAATTTATGATATAATACGGATGATTTATCTCACAGAGTTTTTTTAGTCTTAAATTTATCTATCCCTAAAATGGAGGAAATTATGTCATACCCAATCAGCCGGCCTCTGGCCTCACAGATTGTAGACGCAGTCAGTGATGTCTGCGAAAAAAATATAAACTTTATCACCCCTGACGGCGAGATCATCGCCAGCACAGATTCCAGCCGGATAGGAACCTACCATGAGATTGGAAGACGTGCAGCTCAGAGCGGTACCCTCATGGAGATTCCTCAGGATAGCCTCTATCCTGGCACGAAAGCTGGAATTAATCTTCCAGTTTATCACAATGGAGAACTTCTAGCTATTATCGGAATCAGCGGAGATCCCAAGGAAGTCTCCAAATATGCCCATTTAGCTGAGAGAATCACTCGTCTTCTGGTCTGTGAGAGCGAGGGAAACCTACACCTTAGAGATTTGGAACAAAAAAGAGGTTATCTGATTCAGAAGCTGTTAAAAGGTGCCCCCATCACTCCAGAAGATCTCGAAACTCTGCCGTCAGATTTGAACTTGGAACTTCAAACCCCTTCACGCATTCTCTTGATACAGCTTGGCCATCAGTTTCCCCAGACGGGTATCCCGGCCGTGGAACCTGAGATTTATCACCTATTCCGCAGTCTTGAACTGACGCTTTACTGTTTCCAGTATCCCAGAGAATATTTGGCCATACTGCCGGAACCTAAGCTGACTAACTGCCGGGAAACCCTGTCCCATTTTGGGGAAAAGCACAAAGGCAGCCTCTGCATGGGTATTGGAAAATGCACCTCTCCGCAGCAGCTCATGCATTCCTATCAGACCTGCCAGATTGCTCTGAAAAGCGCCCAGCTGTCCGGAAGCTCTTGTGTTTTTTTTGACCAGCTCTACCTGGAACTGCTGCTGTCCGACGTAAGCTCCGACCTTCAGCAGGAGTACTTTTCCAGGACTGTCTCCCACCTCAGCAGCGAGGATAGAGAGCTGCTGCTGGTATACTATGAGGAAAATATGTCCCTTGTGGCAGTCTGTGAGCGGCTCTACCTTCACAAGAATACTCTGCAGTACCGCTTAAACCGGATACGGAAGGTCACAGGGCTTAATCCCCGGGATTTTGAAGATGCGGTAATCCTCTATTTGGGGCTGAAATTAAGTCCTGTCCCATCATAGAGGGCAGCCACGGGAATCTTCTCTGTCTTATCCTCAAATTTGACCGTCAAAACCTCCTCCCCAGTCAGCTGCAGCGGTGCTCCCGTACCCTCATCCAGAATCGTATCTTCATCCACAAAGGTGTATCCGCAATAGCCGTTCCGGTGATGCTTATCCCCCAGCGGATTCACATGCCGTGCCTTCACTTCCACTACATCTGGATTGTGGGAGGTTCGCACCGCATTGATATATATGCCTTCTCTGTCTGGCTGAAAACTTAAAGTGACCACTCCTCCGCTCTTCTCCCAGGTTACTTTCACATCCTCAGAGTCAACAGTCCATGTGCGCTCAAAATAATAAGTATAGCCTGCCCACAAAAGGACACAGACCAGTGCCGTGACTGCGGCTGCCCTCCACACAGCTCTGTGGGCCTTTCGAAAAGGGCGCAGTTCCTTTTTCCGGACCTTTATCTTCTCCTCTGACAGAACAAGCTCTTCCCGCATGGAGTCCAGGCATCTCCTGCACTCCGCACAGGTTTCCAGGTGTTCCTCTATGGCTTCATTGCTGGCCTGGCTAGTCAGCCCGTCCAGGTAATTCGGCAGCAAATCCCGTATAATCTCACATTTCATTTTTCTTCTCTCCCTTCGCTATTTTTTGTTTGGCCCGGTAGAATGTAACCCGCGCCCAGTTCTCATTTTTTCCAAATATCTCACCAATCTCCCTGAAAGAAAAGCTTCCGGTTATCCGAAGCAGGAGAACCTCCTTGGAGGTCTCATCCAAAATGTGTACTCTCCGAAATACCTCCATCTTTTCTTCCTGGATACAGACTCTTTCCTCCAACGCAGAATTTTGGGATACCATCTCTTCCTGAAGCGGCAGGCTTGTCTTCTTCCTCCTTCTGTCCAGCTCTCGAAACCACAGATGCTTCGCAATCTGACAGAGCCAGGTGGAGACCTTGCAGCTTCCGTCATATTTTTTCGAGCTTCTCACTGCCTGATAGAAAGTCTCCTGAGTCAGCTCCTCTGCCGTATCCTCATCCCTGCACAGTGTCATCAAAAAACGAAACACCATTTCCGCATGTCTTTGATAGACGACATCCATATCCAGCATTCCCTCACCTCCTTCCCCATATATATCCGCATTCTCTTCGTCTTGTTACAAAAAATATCAACTTTTTATAAATAATTATCCCCGTCAGCACGCAGCACCGCTTGCCGGGTCTATCGCTCAAAAAAAGAAAGCCCTCTTTGCAGTGAGGGCTTCCATATCTTCACATTTTCAGTTGATTCTCAAAAACTTTGCCAGATGTTTGTTGTTTCCCATGACAAATAGTCTCTCCGATTCCCGGAACACGTGGTCCGGCCCCGGCAAGGAATCCAGTTGTCCGTCATGCTTCGTCGCCAGAATATTGACTTGATAGCGCTGCCTTACTTCCAACTCCAAAATCGACTTTCCAATCCACGCAGTTGGAACTGTAGTCTCATAGATCGAATACTCTTTTGTCAGCTCAACATAGTCGAATACATGGTCTGAGCTGTAGCGTACTGCCGCCCAGGTAGCCATCTGCCGCTCTGGATAAATCACGTCGTCAGCTCCGTTGCGCAGCAGGAACTTCGCATGAACGTCCCGGCTGGCCCTGGCAATCACAAAACGACCACCCATCTCTTTTAGGAGAGCCGTAGTTTCTAGAGAGCTTTGGAAATTATCACCGATCGTGACGATGCAAAGATCAAAATTCCTCACACCCAAGGACGCAATAAACTGTTCATTGGTGCTGTCCCCAATCTGCGCGTTTGTCACATATTGCAGACATTCATTGACCCGCTCCTCATTCCAGTCAATAGCAAACACTTCATGTCTTAATTCTCTAAACTTAATCGCCATATGTCGTCCGAATCGGCCCAAACCAACCAGCAATATAGATTTCATAATGTTCTCTCCTCTTTTTAGCCTACTGTGATCTTCTCCTTAGGCATCTGAGCCATCACTGGAACCTGATCTCCATGCAGCGCGTATATCATTGTAAGACCGCCCACGCGTCCAAAATACATCAGCAGTATCAAAATTATATGTGAGGCATCCCCCAACTCCGGAGTTATCCCCAGCGTCAGCCCCACCGTTCCGATAGCGGACGCCGTCTCAAACAAAGCTGTCAGAAGTGGTATATCCTCCAAGGAACAGATCAGCACTCCTCCCGTCAAGAACAAAATCAGATACAGAGTACAAAGAGCCGTCGTATGCCTGATAATCTCAGAAGGAAGCCTCCTGCCAAAACATTGTATATGGTCCTGTTTACGAAACACCGAACGGATACACAGAATCGCCGTCGCCAGCGTCGTAGTCTTAAATCCACCCGCCGTAGACCCCGGCGAACCACCGATTACCATGAGTACGATAATCAGAAAAACCGTGGGTTCCGCTGCCAGCGTCAAATCTACCGTATTAAAGCCTGCAGTTCGAGGCGTAACAGATTGAAAAACTGAAGCCCATATCCGCTCAGACAACGATGAAAATCCCCAGACAGACTTACCAAATTCGGCAAAGAAAAAATAGACTGCCGGAAGTATCAAGAGGCAAGCTGTCGTAACCAGAACAAGTTTCGTCTGCAATCGGTAATACCGAAATCTCAATTTATTCTTTCTTAGATCATCCCAGACAAAAAATCCAATACCTCCGATGATAATCAACAACATAATCGTGAGATTTACAATAGGGTCCGCTTCGTAATGAGTCAGAGAAGAAAATTCCCCCTTTTCTCCCATCAAATCAAATCCTGCATTACAAAAAGCCGTGATAGAATGAAAGACCGCAAACCAAAGCCCCTTGCCCAGCCCCATCTGCGGACAAAATCTAATAGCCAGCAAAATTGCTCCCACGCTTTCCATCAGAATCGTCGATTTAATGATAAATCCTGTCAGCCTGACGATTCCTCCCATCTGAGGTGCAGAAATAGATTCCTGCATCAAAAAGCGTTGATTTAGACCAATCTTTCTGCCCGTAACTATAAATATAGTGATCGCCATAGTGACGACTCCCATACCGCCCACTTGAATCAGCAGGAGAATAATCACCTGGCCAAACACACTCCAATAAGTAAACGTATCAAAGACAACCAATCCCGTCACGCAGGTTGCAGATGTGGCAGTAAAAAGAGCGTCGATAAATTCCGCTCCCCTCCCATCTTTCGTCGCAAAAGGCAGCATCAGCAACAACGCTCCGATTAAAATCGTGCCGGCAAATCCCACGATGATGATCTGTCCCGGCTGTATTTTTGTTTTATTAAAAAACATGTCTCCCACCTGAGCTCTATTAATTTTTCATTAGAATATCATATTCTCAGTTAAAATCTGATTAGGATTCTCATTAGACTATTAAGATTGCATAAAGATTTTTAAATTTCTCTTGACACTCAGGAGAATACTTTCATCCCTATCCATTTTCCCAACAGAACCCCAACCACACAGCAGAGAATACTCAAAGCTATATAGAGCACAGCCGTCCTAATCTGATGATTTTCAATCAGTGTAACCGACTCCAAAGAAAACGTAGAAAATGTCGTAAATCCTCCGCAGACACCAGTCTTCATAAAAAGCAAAAAATTCGGCGGCATTGAGATAAACACCAACGCCGCCTGAGCAATCATCCCAATCAGCACCGCACCGAGAATATTCGTAACAAACGTCATCATGGGGAACTCCCACCTCACTTGAATCAGACTCAGACAATATCTGAACACAGAACCCACAAAGCCTCCGCAGCCTACAGATAAGGCTGCCACAAAAAAGCTCTCTCTCATTCCATCTATCATTCCTTTCCTCCCAGAAAAGCAGCTTTTCCGCATTTCTATCTTCTCTTCCGGAAAACATCATCTCTTCTGTGAAAAATGACAATTCCCACAATCACCGCTACTGCCACAAAAATAATCTTTCCCCAGTCAGCGAACGTCAGAGAAGTCAAATCAAAGCAGCGTACATTCACCCACATCTGGTTAATTTTGTCATTGTTCTCCCGATCAAAATACTGCATAACCACGGTTCGTTCCAACACGTCCTGAGGTGGATACTGAGCATAAAGCTGCCGGTTCGTCTGCTGTGCATCCGCAGTGATAATATAATCCTGATCTGAATTGTCACCACTGAAGAAAAATCCAACCGGATATTCCACGGTCCCCTCTTCCTCTTCCGTTCCATAACACCAGTCTGCATAGGAGAAAATAAGATCTGAATCTCCTCCCGCTATCACTGACGTATAGCCAATATAGTCCATATTCCGCACTACGTTGTCAGGACGAGAAATGAAATTAATAAAAGCCTCCGCCGCCTGTTGCTTTTCAGGGTCTCCCTTAATGCCATCCTTTAGCATGACCCATCCGTCGAACCATATGTTCGTACATTCTTCTGGAACCGCGTAACACAGAGTATAGTCATCCACATCCGCCTGGTCCATGGTATAGACCGCATCGCCAGACCACTGATAATTCGCCAGGACTTTTCCCGTCACCATATCCGATTTTCCACTGTCGGATTCGAAAGAGTAGGCGTTCTTCTTAATCTCTTTTAAGGTATCCTCCGCCGCCTCCACAGTCTGGTCATCAGTCCGGTTCATGATCTTGGCCATCATCTGTTGCCGCTGCGCAGACTTCACCAGCTTATCTTGGAGCAACTCTTCCTCATTCAGTATTCCCAGAGCCGCAAAATAACTATCCCTCACATTGTCCTTAATCGTAACCTGCCCTTTATATTTCGGATCTTTTAACAGTTTCCAGTGGGAAGCCTCTTCCTCAGAAATCACCTGGGGATTATAGACAATTCCTGTCGTTCCCCACATATACCCTGCCGCAAACTTACTCCAAGGTTGTCCTTCTATGGTATTTTCATCAAAAATATTCTTAATATAGCCGGATACTCCGCGAATATAGTAATTATTTTCTTCCCCTGTATCAAAAAAATTTTCAGACAGAGGCTGCAATCTGTCCTCGGAAATCAACTTCATAAACATATACTCAGAAGGGCAGATTAAATCCATAGTATTGCCTAAGGTAAGCTGGTTATAAAGGTCTTCATTATTCCCATAGGTGGAGTACTCCACTTCCACCTGGACTCCATAAGTCGCCCAATACCACTGCTCAAAGTCTTCTACGATGGAATTCTCTCCTAGAATCACCGAATGATTCTCATCTTCCAACTCAATCGCTTCATCCCATCCACCTTCGTCGATGTATTCCTCCCAGTTAGCGACGCGCAGCACAATCTTATCCGGAGTTTTCTTCCCATTCTCAGCCGCCTGGGAGACTGCCACAGGGGTAAGCGGAAGCAAAGAAATCCCCAACAGACCAACCGTCACTCTTTTTATGACCGTTCTTTTTCTATCTCTCCTTCTCATGTACCGCACCTACCTCCTGACTGTCCTTTCTTCTGGATACCACCAGATTCATCAATACCACAGCCAGAACCACGACCACAAAGATCACTGTAGATAACGCCCATAGCGCTGTCTTGATCTGTGTCTGTGCCCCTCTGGTGGCATTGACCACATAGGTACTGATCGTGTCAAAAGTCGCCGGCTTCGTATAAGTAGTAATGAAATAATCATCCAGAGAAAGCGTGATAGACAACATAAATCCCGAAATGATACCTGGGATGATCTGTGGAATCACCACCTTGCGCAGCGCCTGAAACGGCGTAGCTCCCAAATCCATGGCCGCTTCATACAGCCCGTTATCCATCTGCTTTAGCTTCGGCATCACAGACAGGTAGACGAACGGAGTACACAGCACCATATGTCCGATCACCAGTGGAACGAATGTACGCTTATCAATTCCCAGAACGACAATCAAAAGTATACAGATAGCAAACGCTGTCACCACCTCGGCGTTGACTACAGGAATACGATTCGCCGTCTCCAAAAGAGTCCTGGAAAATGGTCTGGAATAAAAAGAACCGATCGCTCCTAGAGTTCCCAAAATCGTAGCCAGCACAGCCGCTCCGACAGCCAGTACAAAAGTTCCGATAATCATGTCTCTCAGATCAGACATCGTAAACAAGGTCACATAGTTCTTCAAGGAAAAGCCTCGAACCGCACCTATCGTCGTCGATTCTGTAAAGCTATAGACAGCTAGAACCGCCACAGGTATATACATAAAAAGCGCCACCAAAACTAACCATGTATAGGAAATCACTTTCTTCATCATAAGATAGCCCTCCTGTTTTCAATCCCACTCTGGTCCACTTTCCCTGTAAAATACGAAACAATACAAATTCCTGCGAACAGAATCAATGAAATCATGGAGCCATTATTCCAATCATAAATGTTGAAATAACTTCCAATTAAGGAGCCCATAATATAAGTACTATTATACACCATATCCAAAATCACATAGTTGGTCATAGCCGGAAGAAAAATCATTGTCACTCCGCTGACAATCCCCGGCATAGACAGCGGAATCGTCACCCTGCAAAAAACTGCCGCCGGCCCTGCCCCCAGATCTCTGGCAGCCTCCAGCAAATTCTCATCCAACTGCAAAAGTGTGGTGTACAGCGGTAAAATCATAAATGGAAGAAAGTCATAAGTCATAGCAATGATTGTATTTAAGAATGGATGCAACGACAAATTCCCCTCCAACAATGTCAAAATCTCTTTCAGAGCTGTAACACGAAGCGTAAAATTTATCCACATAGGCAAAATGAACAGCATCAAGAGTACATGTCCCCGCTTCAGACCGCTGCGCGCCAGTACATAAGCCACTGGATAAGCAATGGCGAGGCACACCAGCGTGACTATCACCGCAACCAGCATACTATAACATAGAGTTCCTATGGCATTCCCATTGGAAAAAAAGCCGATAAAATTGTCCCAGGTAAACTGTCCGCTTCCATCCGTAAACGCATAATACAAAATCACGGCCAAAGGGGCCACGATAAAGCAGACTAGAAACAGCGCGTAAGGGATACAGAGCTGTTTTCTATTAAACCGCAAATTACGCATGGCAGTATCCTCCTTATTTAAATTTCAGTCTAATCTCATCTCTCGGTATGACCAGACTGACATAGTCGTTCTCATTCCAGAGGTCATCCTCATCCAACACAAAGTCGTCTTCTGTGCTAGTACGCACTGTATAGTTATAGTGGTTTCCTTTATATATGAAGGAAACAATATTTCCACAAGCACCCCCCTCATCCGGGTCGTCACTCATAGAGACTGCCTTCACCGGCACTTCAACAATCACTTCGTGACCAGATAAATCCAATTCTTCACCATCTGCAATTACCAGAATACTTCCTTCTTTCAGATAAGCACCCCCATACAGCTGAGTCAAATCACAGTCATATTCTCCGCCTGCAAAGGCCACTTTACCCTCTTTTGTGATGTTTCCTTCAAATACGTTAATCAAAGTTCCCGCTGACATCACGTGAATTCCATCCGGCTCAATGCGCATTCCGATCTGACTGCCTGTCTGAGCATTTTTCGTGCTTTGAATCACCACCTCATTGTCCCCTGAAAGAGCAGTAATTTCATAGTACATTCCCTTGAAAATTGCAGAATCCACGATACCACTGATCTGCCCCTCGCCCGGCTTTGTAACCAATACATCTTCCGGCCTCACTACCACATCCACCCGGGTATCCTTTGGCACGTTGTCCACGCATGGAAAATCGCAGCCGCAAAACCGCACCGTCATGGACCCAGTCATCTTTCCCTCAAAGATATTACTCTCGCCAATAAAATCCGCCACAAACGCATTCTTTGGTTCATTATAGATTTCCTCCGGCGTGCCTACCTGCTGAATCATTCCATTAGACATGACCACAACCTTATCTGACATCGTTAACGCTTCTTCCTGATCGTGGGTCACGTAGATAAATGTGATGCCTAAACTCTCGTGCATAGATTTCAATTCCAGCTGCATCTCTTTTCTCATCTTCAGGTCTAAGGCTCCTAAAGGCTCATCCAAAAGAAGAATATCCGGTTCATTCACAATCGCACGAGCAATGGCTATTCTCTGCTGCTGTCCGCCGGAGAGCGTAGATATCCTTCTTTTCTCAAACCCTTCCAAGTCTACCACCTCTAGCACCTGTCTGACTTTCTCATTAATCTGACTTTTGGGAAGGCGTTTCAGGTTCAGCCCAAAAGCCACGTTGTCATACACGTTTAAATGCGGAAACAACGCATATCTCTGGAAGACGGTATTTATAGGACGCCGATTCGGCGGCAAATAGCTAATATCCTCCCCATTGAGCAGAATCTCCCCCTCTGTAGGGAACTCAAATCCCGCAATCATACGCAAAGTGGTAGTCTTTCCACAGCCTGAGGGTCCCAGAAACGTGACAAACTCTCCCTTTTGCACTTCTAGATTAAAATCTTCCACAACTACCATATCGTCATAACATTTTTTAATGTTTTTTAACTCAATAATATTCGTACCCACGGGCCTTTTCCTCCCTTTCTCACAGAATTTACTCGCAGAATTTCTTTGCTTCCAGTTTTTCACAGCCAATTTTCCAAATAATATACCGTCAAAATTCTGCAAAATGTTTCGTGCCTAATCTTTTCCAGTTTATGAAAACTACTGCTTTTTGTCAATAGATTTTGGTGCTTTAAGACACTTTCTAACAGCAGGGCTTTTTTTAAATGTCTTGCAAGCCGATGCCGATACAGTCCGGCGTCAAACTGCAGTTTCCACAGTTTGTGTGTATACTTTTTCAACTGTACAAGGATTTTATCAGTCTGACAAATATAGGCTTCCCTTTTTCCCTACATATGATAAGATAGAAGAAACATCTATGTGTGAAATTCAGGAATAAAATGGACGATTCCACTTTAATTCCCTATCCCCTCAGTCTTGAGGGGTGCTGCTCACTTTGAGCGCCACCGCAACACAGCTATGCGGTGAAATTCCTTATTGCAACGTGCGCATCCGCAGCAAAGCGTTGACGTGATAAGAATTTTTTACACATTAGCGTAAAAAAGTTTTTCCTATCACATAAAAATGCATAGAAACTCAGGCACATACATAAGAAGATATACTGAAGAGATAAGGTTGTGATGATATATGGAAAAAAACGTATCATGGACTGGATTTTGGAGAGCATTAAAGGAGGAAATCAAAGAAATGTTTTTGCCAGCAGGACATAAAATATCAAAAATGGGAAAAGGCGTTTCAAAGCGTACCCGAACTTTTAAAAATTCTTTTACCACAAGAATGCAGATCAATAATAAGGAACAGGAGATAGAGAAATACTTTCTGGAACTTGGACACCGTTTCTACGAAGACCATGTGGACAATCCACCTCTAGAATACCGTGACTGCATGGAGGCAATCTATGTTCTGAATCAAGAAATCTGTGGCGCCAAGGAACACTTAAAGCTCCTTCAAGGTATCCGTCTGTGTCCAGACTGCCAAGGAGAAAGTCCCATCGACGCAGCTTTCTGTGCCTACTGTGGGCATCCGTTTCCACCTCTCGAGGAGGATACCCCTTCTCTTCCTGATGAGCGTCTTTGTCCCAGATGCGGTGAAAAGCTGGCCGATAACGCAATTTTCTGTATTAAATGCGGACTCAGATTAGACGAAATACCGCCAGAAATGACGGACCATCAGAAGGAACCCGTACCCCCGTGGGCAGACCCTGCCATTTCGCCTGAAGAACCCACGCCGACGCAGACAGACTCGGACATTCCAGCAGAAGAACCTGCTCCGACACAGACAGACTCAACTAACCTGCCTGGAGAACCCGCTCAAACGCAGACAGACTCGGACATTCCAGCAGAAGAACCTGCTTCGGTTCATCTGGAAAAGCCGAACTCAACAAAATAGGAAAGTGACCACTCTTTCACGCAAAACCGCCGGGACTGCTGCGTAAAGTCCCGGCGTTCTCAAAGAAAGAAATTTAAGATTTTATCCTAATTGGCAACATATTCACTTATGTTTCTTCATACGTATAGGAACCACAGTCTGCGATTTCATATCTCTCTCGTGCCTGCACCGTTTGGGTCATTTGGCGCACTGCTCGATCAATATGTATCGCTGCTCTTTTAAGCCTTTTATCGCTCCTCTCTGTTTAAATGCAGCAGACCTACCGGCTCTGCTTATTAAAGTGTGCTGGTTTCCGATATCTTCACCTCTCTTTCTTCTATCTAATAAATTTATTTTAAGAGAAAATTGTGTTCATTTTTTGACCATTTTCTATACATTTCATAAGAAATTTCTTAAAAAAGCAGAAATTATTTAGCTATGTCATTTTCCAGGACAGCGCAGCACAAACAGTCTAGCTGTCATATTCAAATATCCTGCACAGAATCCATCAGATTCCTCGTACCTTCCTCCCAAGAGTGGTCGATGATATCCTCTACTTTCCCCTTTTCAATGATCTGTCCTTGGTACATGACACTCGTCTCGTCGCAAAGTGCCTGGACTAGCCCCAAATCATGAGAAATAAATAAACTCGTCAGGTTCAACTCGTTTTTCAAGTTTCTCAGCAACTCTACAATGTCTGCCTGTACGAATACGTCCAGCGCACTGGTAGCCTCATCGCAGATCACCCCTAGGACCTGGCCCAAGCGCCCATGCAATAGCCGCTCTTTGGCATTCCAAAACACAACATCAGACTTAAAATTGATCTTCCCCATTCCATGAACTCTTTGCCTCCAAATGTCAATTCATACTCTTCACTGCTTAGAGTGCAAACATCGGTGTAGGATTATAAAATTCATCCAACACATCAGATATTCTCCGGCTGCTATCCGCCGCGATACCGTAACTAGCTTACCACACAAAAGCGCTATAAAGCGAAGAATCTCTACTCCACTTCACAGCGCCTATATCTTTTATCCTAAATATCATTCATCCTGGAAAAGCTCTTTTTCCAGCGTCTCATGCAACTTCCAAACAAATCTTTCATTTTTTAATAATTCTCTGCTTTGATATGGAAATATGCCTGCGGATGAGCACAGACCGGGCAGACTTCCGGTGCCTGCTTGCCAATCACAATATGTCCACAGTTCGAACACTGCCAGATCATATCCCCGTCTCTGGAAAATACCAAGCCGCCCTCAATGTTCGCCAAAAGCTTACGGTATCTCTCCTCGTGCTCCTTTTCAATTGCAGCCACTCCTTCAAACAGCGCTGCAATGTCATCAAATCCTTCTTCTCTGGCCTCTTTCGCGAAGGTCGCATACATATCCGTCCACTCATAGTTCTCTCCTGCGGCGGCATCCTTTAAGTTCTCCAATGTCGGACCGACTTTTCCTCCGTTTAAAAGCTTAAACCAAAGTTTTGCGTGTTCCTTTTCATTGGCTGCAGTCTCCTCAAAAATCTTAGAGATCTGAACATATCCATCTTTTTTCGCCTGAGACGCATAATAAGTATATTTATTTCTGGCCTCCGACTCCCCTGCGAACGCAGTTCTCAGATTCGCTTCTGTTTTTGTACCTTTTAAATCTGCCATCTCGTTAATCCCCTTTCGCTTGAAATTTTATTCTTTATATGATATATATACCATTTTTATCCAATATTTTCAACTTATTTTCTTTTAAATTTTGTCATGTATAGAAAATTCCTCTGTGCTACGATATATCCCAATAATTTCATTTCAAGACGCGGCAGTTGCGCCGCAAAATCCCTATTGTTTTTACTTTTTCAGCTGCCCTTCTTAAATTCGTCTATCAGTCATTTCCTTTTCTCTTTCCCAATTATGGAAGCACTTCGCCAAGGATACTCATAGCACAGGAGGCAGCAGTAAGCAGCTATGCTCTTCGCACAAAGTAAAACACAATCCTCAAAGTTGAAGGGATTGCGGAAATAGGTTTGCCCTCACTTTGTCCTTTACACCGAAAAGGCTTCTCTCTATCATGAAAAGAGAAATACTATAAAATCATTGAAACATTTAAAAGACTCGACTCTGCTGGACCGCTTTTTGTTCTCGGAGGTTATAGACAATCCCAAATGTCTCGAGACAGTCCTGGAAATCATTCTAGGACGGGACGTCTTGCTTCGCTGTCTTTCCCAGACGGAAAAGGAGAAGGACGGTATCAGTATACCTTCGAGATGCGATGCCCAGAAGCTCCCGGGATTCCCCTAGCAGACGGCGCGGTGCGAATTTTTCTGAACACCCATGGTCACAATCCCCAGGAAGTAAGCCCGGGAAAAAGGGCGTCTACTTGGACTTGAAGAAGGACACTCATTAGGGCAGCAGGATGGCTTGGCACAAGGTAAATCTCTCCTCTTAAAAAATCAAATTCAAAAAAACTCCAAAAGGGCCTCCCTCCGGAGGAGATTGCTGATGTTTGGGAAGTAAAGGTCTCCACCATTTTCGTTACCGGCAAAAGAATGACTCCTCTATACCGATGGCTCTCCATCATTTCTTATTTATCTTTCCAAAACTTCCGCTGCTCTTTCCAGTTCCTTCCGGATGGAAATATGTTGCGGACAGACTTCCTCGCACTGGCCACATCCTATACACTCTGATGCTTTTTAAACCCCTGTCCTTCCGTATGCCAAGCATATTTTCCCCTGGCTGCTTCCAGATTGTCATAGAGGTTATAGATATTCACAGACTGAAACGTTCCATAGATTGCGATATTCTGTGGGCAGCCTTTCATGCAATATGCACAGGCAGTGCATGGCACTGTAGGAATAGAATCCAAAATCCCCCGCGCTCTGACAATGGTCTGCTTTTCCTCTTGATTTAGCGGATGAAAGTCCTCCATATACGAGAGGTTATCCATCATCTGCTGCATATTGGACATCCCGGACAGAACTGTAATAATGCCCTCCAAAGACGCTGCATATCGAATCGCCCAGGAGGATGGAGACGCTCCGGGATTTACCTTCTCAAAAAGCTCCCTCACCGACTGAGGCGGAGCAGCTAAATTTCCTCCTTTGACCGGCTCCATAATAATCACAGGTTTCCCATGCTTACGGGCCACCTCATAACATTTTCTAGACTCTATCGTGGGTTCTTCCCAATCTGCGTAGTTAATCTGTAGCTGCACGAATTCCATCTCCGGGTGTTTCGTCAAAAGCTCATCCAGAAGCTTTGCTTTGTCGTGGAAGGAGAAACCCAAATGCCGAATCAGTCCCTCTTCTTTCTTGCGGGCAAGAAAGTTCCAGATATCATAGTCGTCAAAAAAATGGGTCCTCTTCTCTCCCAGGTTGTGCAAAAGATAAAAGTCAAAATAGCCCGCGCCCGTGCGTTCCAATGAAATGTCGAACATCCGCTGCGCTTCCTCCTTCGTCTTTGCTCCTGCCCAGGCTGGCAGTTTCGTGGCCAGCAAAAACTGATCTCTCGGATAGCGGTCCACCAGTGCAGTCTTCACGGCTTCCTCTGACTTTCCGTTCAGATAGCCATAGGCTGTATCAAAATAGCAAAAGCCCTTTTCCATAAAGGCATCCACCATCTGCTTCGTCTCCTCGATGTCTACTTCTTCCCCCGCCATGGGAAGACGCATCAAACCAAATCCCAACTTTGGAATCTGTTCTCCTAGGTATCTCTCCATGTCTGCTCGTCTCCTTTCTTACCGGCGCAATTTTCTCATCATGCCGCCGTAAATTCCGTTGGTCTCTTCTGTTATTATACCCTGTATTCTCTATTACCGCAATCGGTACCGTTCACAGCAATCGTCAGCTCGCTGGGCAAGTCTGTATCCTGACAACAGGATTTTCACTGTCTCACATCCTTATTAGAGCAAATGTTTTTCAGGACGGCTGATCTTTTTTTGACGAAAACAATCATTCTGTAGCATCCAGAGTACATTTATTCTCACCAAAAGTTCCGCTTAAAAAATGCAGTAAAATATATACGTAATATGCACTTTGTATTATAGTAAAAAAAGAGGAGGATAGTAATATGAGTGATATAGATTTCAGACAAAATGGAAAACGAATTTCTGGCTCAAACGGCTCATCTGGATATGATGAAGGAAACAGATTAATCATCGACGGAAAAACTTTCTATAAAGAAGGAAATAATAGATATTATTGTCCAGATGATGGGAAAATTTATAATACTGATAATGGTCATATCTCTACTTTAGAAGACGGTATAATTGGAACATATGATAAATACGGTGCTCATATTTATGGAAATAAATCAAACCCAAATTCTGACAACGTTCACCGTAATCATAGCAACTCATCTAAAAAAGTAGATGCGACAACTGCGATGGGGATTTATTATACCATTGAATTGATTAAAAAACATTTCATTGGTATCTTGATTTTCATTAACATCCTTGCACCCATTTTTGTAAAAATAGGCACATTAATCGGAAATGCATATTTGGGATTTGCCATTGGATTTGTTATTAGTATTTTTATTGCTAGCTGTATAGAAAAATTAATTAAGTCTTTTTATCAAATAATAAAATATGGCCATATTAAAGGAAAGTTTTTTTTAATCTTAGGAATCTTTGCGTTATTCTTCTTAGGATTATCTATTTACTCTATATTCGAAGGAAAGGGCATGATTGCGGATAATGAACGACACATGGCACAAGATCCAAGTTATAGTATATATGCGAACGAACGCATACAAACCGCTAAAGATAATATAAATGATAGTATACAATATTGTCTTGTCTCCTCAGTGATTGCAGTAGTCTCCGGCACAATCTTTATTGTAAGAAACCAAACTCAAAAAAACTAGAAATAAACTGTACCCTAATAGTAAAATATCTAAAAAACTATATTGAACTATTAGGGTACAATTTATTTCTTTTGTCAACAAAACACAAGCATATCTTTACAACAACTCAACCCAAATCTCCTAAAAAACCATAGACAATCACTAGTGTTGCCCTGCCTCCCTTCTCTCCATTTTCAATTTTTAAGCCCCCTCCATGCCGGGCCGCAACCTTGCAGCAGAAGTACAGGCCAAGCCCCAAATGACCCTCTGAGGCTCTGTGCTTTTCGGACGTATAGAAAATTTTTCCGGCTTTGGCCAATGCCTCCTGACAAAAACCAGGGCCTGAATCCTGTACTGTGAATATCAGGCGGCCATCCTTTTCCTGGACTTCCAGCACAATCTCCTGTCCCTCTTTCGAGAATCTCACTGCATTGTCAATGAGATTTCTGATCGCCCGCAAAAGCTGCATCTCCTGGCCCCGAAATGAGAAGCCTTCCTCCGACTGTCTTGCCACCTCTTCACCCATACAGACCTTCAGAGAAATCTTCTTGGCAGCACACAGAGCTTCTCCGTCTTCCCTACACCGTTCTATAAATTTTTTCAAAGGCAGCTTGCGAAACTCCTCGCTGGATTCCCCCGAGCCGGCCGCCACACTGCGCAGCTCCTGTACATATTCCTCTAAATGCAGCGTTCCCCTCAGAATCGCCTCCACACTGGCTTCCTGCCAGGACGCCAGCTCTTCCTCTTCCAGCAACTCCGCGTTCCCACGTATCACTGTCAGCGGCGTCTTCAGATCGTGAGAGAGAGAAGCCAGCTCCTGGTTCCTCTGCTCTTCCATTGCCCACTGCCGGGAAAGAGAGGCCGCCAGCTCCACCCGGAGCTTCTCGATGGTCTCCAACGCATCATTTAGTTCTCGAATCTTTCCCTCCGGCAAAATCGGCTCATCCAGTCTTTGACTGGCCACCAAATCCGCGGCGGCTCTCACTGCTCTCGTGTCATTTTGCAGAATCTTCGTATATTTTCTGGTTCTAGTCACAGCTATGACACCCCAGCACACAAACAGCAAAAGAGTAGCCGTCACCTGAAAATCCGGAAGGTATCTCTGCAGCATAGGGTTTACATAAGGCATCGAATAATCATAAGCCAACACGCACCGACTTCCATCCTTCAATGACACTGCATGAAAGAACTTAGAATACGGAAAAACACGCATTCCATCGTCACCTTCCACATTCTTCGCCTGCTTCAGCACTTTCTCTGACATCTTGGCTTGCAGCACCGTACCATCCTCACTGACTAGGCACCAGTCATAGTAAAAGGGAATCTCTTCTCCTTGAAATTCTTCCTGTCTAAGAAGCCGCTCCTGTGTCTTTTGCAGATTTCTGGCCCCCACGCTGGCCTGATAGACAAATCCTACACTAATACAGGCTACCACAGCCATCCACCAGAGCACTGTGCATACTGCCACCATCACGCCCGTCGTGACGAGATATCTCCAAAACAGGCTGCTCAGCTTCCACTTTCTATCTGCTCTTCTCTTAACCATCGATAGCCAATTCCCCAGACAGTCTCTATCGGGGAGACTCCTTCCTTCTTTAATTTCGCCCGTATATTTTTGACATGTTCCGTGACTGCCGACTCATCCGACGTCCCTTCCCAGCCAAACACCGCCTCATAAATCTGTTCTTTGGAAAAAGTCTGACCTGCATGGAGAGCCAGATACTCACAAATGCCGTATTCCCCTTTCGTCAATCTGACCAGGTTTCCCTGACGGTATACGGCCCGCTCTCCCAGGTCAAAGTCCAGTCCCGCTCGCCGTACCCGGTTTTGAGGGATACGCTGTTCCCTGCGCAGATGGGCAGCAATCCGAGCACGCAGTTCTCCCAATCGAAACGGTTTTGTCAAATAGTCGTCTCCGCCGATTCCCAGCCCAGTCAAAATATCCGCTTCCTCCGTCTTTGCAGTCAGAAATACGATCGGACAGTCCGCCAGCCCCCGGATCCTCCTGCAAGTCTCAAAACCATCCTCTCCGGGCATCATCACATCCAGGACAATACAGTCTGCCCACCGCAAATGCTGTTCCCGGATTTCACCACCGCTTTTTAACACCGTGACCTGGTGACCATCCCTTTCCAGAGCTCTTTTCAGTAATGTACAGAGATCTTCATCATCATCTACCGCTAAAATATTTGCCATACTCTCTCCTTATCACCAGCCCTCGGCAGCTTGAATACTCCATGTACAAGATGTCCATCCTGTAGGGCACAGCTTACTTTCTATCCTTCATCATCGCAAAATTTTTCTTATAATACGAATCCCATCGCTAGACAGGACAACCCATATAGAACATAGATATGCGCAGGATAAAAGGCATAGAAAAGTCGTTTGCAGCCTGCGCCTCTTTGCCCATTATAGCACAGCATCAATATCCCCGCAAAAATTCCATACCACTCATAATAGGTAGTAAACATCTGGCTTATGGAAAAATCTGGCTGTGAAGACAAAACTCGCATCACAACCCCAAAAAACCACGAGAAATCCACTGCCATAAAAGCCAGTACCTGCCAGCCTCTGCGTCTTCGAAGTCCATACAGAATCAGACCCAAAACCAGATAGACAATGGATACATCTGGCGACATATTAAGTGTCGGAACCACCGTGTGACTCAAAAAAGCCACCACCGGAACCGCTGGCGTAAAAAGCTGACAGAAGATTCCCACCACGCCGAAATACCACACAAACGGTAAAAACAGCGCACAAATTCCTCTCAGAAGCTTTTTCTCCCCAATCCAGTCCATTCCCTGCCACATAACCATTAAAATTACAAACTCCGCCATCACCGCGTTCGCAGGATAAAAACCATCTGCTCTCACAAAAAGACCAAACGCCTTCATCAGATATAAAATCAGGCCCATTCCCACCGCAATGCCATAAATTCTGAGAAAATATTTCTTTCTGCTTCTGGTATGGGTAAATCCCTCCACCACGCAGAATAAAAACAGCGGTCCGCTGATTCTTCCTGCCATGCTGAACCACTCCGGCACCAGGCCTGTATACCCAAAAAAGTAGTGAATGTGGTCCAGCAACATCGTCACCAGCGCAACCATTTTCAGCGCTGTCCCCGACAGCCCCACCTCTCTTTGAACAGAAACTGCTCTTTCCATCTCTAAAATCCTCCTGTCTTGAATGTATCCCCGGAATCTCCCGCCGAGTCACGGTAAGGAGACACGCAACATACAAAGATACCTGCTGTGTGTCTTTGTATCTTGAGAGTAACAACTATTTCTAAGGATTTTCTAAGGATTCTCAAAATATTCGAGCACAGAGAGGTTTCCTCTTTCTGCCTTCGACACTCTGTGTTAAAATAAGACCAACACCCGACGACCGCAAACATTACTTCCAGAATTTTTGAATTCTAACAACAAATGCATAAAAGAAAGGAGAGCTGCCATGAGACAATATATTGTTGACGCTTTTACGGACAAAATATTCTCTGGAAACCCTGCTGCTATCTGTATTCTGGACAACTGGATTTCTGAAGAAATGATGAAAAATATAACCATTGAAAACAATCTTTCCGAGACTGCTTTTGCCGTAAAAGAAGGAAAACAGTACCATCTACGCTGGTTCACACCGGAAGGCGAAATCAACCTCTGCGGACATGCAACCCTGGCCTGTGCCTTTGTTATTTTAACTCAATTGGAAAAAGATAAAGACTGTGTCGTGTTCTCCACCCTCAGCGGAGAACTGGCCGTGACAAGAAAAGGCGAGCTTTTTGAGATGGATTTTCCAGCCTACGAATTAAAACCGGTATCTGTCACTCCTGAGATCACCGATGCAATTCAAGCCGTACCTAAAGAAGTCTGGATGGGCCGCGACCTTCTGTGTATCCTCGATGGGGAAGACGCCGTCAAGTCTCTGGTCCCAGACCTAGATAAAATAAAAAAACTGGACGGTCTGCTGCTGCATGTAACCGCCCAGGGCACAGATACTGACTGTGTCTCTCGGACCTTCGCCCCCAAATGCGGCGTTTCTGAAGACCCTGTTTGCGGCTCCGGTCACTGCCACATCATTCCCTATTGGACAAAAACCCTACAAAAAAACACCCTTACCTCCTATCAGGCGTCTCGGCGCGGCGGCACGCTCTACTGCCGGATGGAAGGAGACAGAGTGATTCTCAGCGGAAAAGCCGCCCTCTACTCCGTCGCAGAGCTTTTTATCCATTGACTATTCTGCCTGGTATTTTCTATAAAAATGGCAGCATGTCCAGATCAGACCCGCTATTGCTGCAAAATACGCCACTGGCGCTACCTGCCATTCGCACAGATAATGTCCGGCGATAAATACTAGGCAATCATTGAAAGCCCCCCAATAAGCCAGAAGGTTTGCGGGAAGGTAATCCCAAATCTGGCTCAATATTCGGTACTGTTCCGGAACATTGAACAAAAGGGAAAATAGCAAGAATCCCACCATGACTGCCATGGGAGTCATATTGCTCTTCAGCCTCTCTCCCAGTACCATGGCTGCGGCACCGTGAAGCAGCGCCGTCAACAGACTAAGACCAACCAGTATCAAAAGGAGTTCTCCTGCCGTCAACAGCCAGACATCACTGGGTTGAAAAAGCTGAAGCTGCGCCTGAAAGCCATCCGTTCCATAGATCACAAAAACGGGAACTAAGAAAAAGGGATACATAAGTAAAGTGCTCCCCACAGAAAAACTCAGACCCGTAAATAGTTTCGCCCACAACAAAGGCTTCCGTCCATACTGGCTACTCCTGGTCAACACGGCAGTCTTTCTCAAATGATCTTCAGAAAAAATAGCTGGAATACAGATGGCAGCCAAGAGCGTCTGCATCACTCCTAGCGTATAGATCAGATCGACTGCCATTCGATATCCCCGGGAATAGTGATAAGTCAGCGGTTGGTTCAGCTCCTCATCGAGAGCACGCAGATACTGCCTCTCTTTTGGAGTTTTAAAGGTTTCCGTCCACTCTTTTTCCATCTTTTCTCTTCTCATGAAATAAAGCTCTTCCTGAGAGATGTCAAAGCTGTCGTCCCCAGTAACCTTTATCACAAAAGCCATCAGTTCATCGGGAATCTGGGAACTTCTCTCAGCATCTAATCCGGCCAGCTCGTCCAAAAGCTGTTGGTCGATTTTTCTCCCCTCATAGCGTTCCGACACAGCCTGATCTTTTTTCAGCATGTTCCAATGGGAATCCACCTTTTCCCCCTCCACATAGTAACTTCCAAACAGCTCGCTGCTGCCGGAAAACACGCAAAACAGACATATGATCCCAAGGGTAATCCACACACTCTTTCTCTTCAGAAGCTTCCTGTATTCGAAGCTTACCAATAGCCAAAAATTTTTCATAAGTCATCCTCCCCAAATTTTTCCAGATAGAACTCTTCCAACTGTTCCCCCACGGACTCCAAAGGGCCGTCAAAGGTCAGTCTCCCATCCTGCATCAGTAAAATCCGATCCGCGATTCTCTCCAAATCCGAGACAATATGTGTAGACAGCAGCACAATACTCTCCTTTCCCAGCCGTTCCAGCAGTCTGCGGAAGCGTACTCGTTCTTTTGGGTCCAGCCCCGCCGTCGGTTCATCTAACACTAGAATTTTAGGACGGTTCAAAAGCGCCTGAGCAATTCCCAGCCTCTGCTTCATTCCTCCGGAATAAGTCTTAATTTTCTTTTTCCCTTTCTCTTCTAACCCTACGGTCTCCAGTAGTTCTTGACTCCGGTTCCTAGCCGACCGCTTATCCATCCCTTTCAGCACGGATAAATAGATCAGAAAATCTCGTCCGGTGAACTCTGGATAATAACCGAAATCCTGCGGAAGATAACCTAAGTTCTTCCGGTATTCTTCCGTGGACACATCCTGTCCCTGGAACGTCACCGTTCCGCTGGTGGGCTTCAAAACGCCGCACAGCATCCTCATAAATGTTGTCTTTCCCGCTCCGTTGGCCCCCAAAAGGCCACATACCCCTGGTCTCAAAGTCAAAGATACCCGGTCCACGGCAATCTTATTTTTAAACTGTTTTGTCAGTCGGTCTACTGTCAATTCCATACGTATTCCTCCGATTGTTCTATAAATTTTACACATTCCCGTACTGTGAGTATTGTCAAGACCAACAGCCCCACAGCCATCCCCCCTGCCCCAATCAACTCAGGTAAAGGCTGGCCCAGAATTCTCAGCAAAAGTCCCGCCGTGCTCACAATCACTGTCAACACCATACACAGATAGGTACCCTCTCTGCCGTGTACTCTGCGGACAATCCACATGCTCAGAAACGCGTTCACCAGATAGGGACTCAGTACCATGCCACTGCAATAAAGCAAATCTGCCCGTGTCTTGCTGAACCCCACGCACACCAAGAAAACGAGCACTAGCAGGTCGCAAAGACCCAAGATCAAAATTCTAGAGACCACCACATATTTCATGGAAAATCTGGAAACTAGTTCCAACTCCTCCATCCCACACTGTCTGGAACGGCTGCATTCCGCAGCTACAGCCAGTGGCAAAAACGGCGTCACTGCTCCCATAATCCATAAAATCTGTCCTTCAAGCCATCCAAGATTCACCGTCGCCAGCATCAGCAGGGCCACCGCCCAATTCCACTTTCTGACATAGGAAATCTGAATCCTCAGAAATTGCCAGTGGGATATCCCCGGTTTTTCCACACCCCAAAAGAATTCTTCTTTTCTCTGAGCCGGCGGTGCCTCATATAACCGGGCCAATTCCTTTTTCAGCCTCTTTCTCATTTGCCTTCCTCCTCCCTGAGTTCTATTTTCAATTTTCTTAAAATCTCCCTCAGTCTCCGATACACTGCGAAACGGGAAAGTCCCAGGATCTTCCCAATATCTCCCACGGGTACCTCGTTGACATATCTCAAAAAAATCAGTTCTCTCTCCTCTTGTTCCAATCTCTCTATCGCCCTCTTTAAATCCGTCAGAGTCAAAATTTTCTCCTCCTGTCCCTTCACTGGAATCTCCTGTTCCAGAGGCAATGATGTTTTTCTTCGGCAATAGTCCATGCACCGATTCCTGGCAATCGTGTAGAGATAGGGAAGCCTTTTCCCCGTCTCCTGGTACCCGTCAGCCTCCAAAAAGCGCAGAAATGTCTCCTGGGTCACATCCTCCGCCCATTGCTGATGTCTCAGTCTCATATAACAGTACCGATATATTTTTTCATACTCTTTCTCCAAGTCCATGGACATCCCAGAAAACCTCCTTTCCTCCGTATGTACACCTGAAATTTCCGCCGGCCGTACCAGAATTCCCCGTGTATATTAGTTTAACGGATTACTGACCTGCAATGTGCGAAGAAATTCTTTTTCTTAAAATTTACATTATAACTTCTTTAAAAAAATCTGCTGAGAATCGGTAACAGCACAGTACCCCTATACTTTTAAGGCAAAAAAAACAGGCAAAATTCCTCTCTGCCTGCTACACTAGTGATGTCTGTCTGCACGTCAAAAACGGGAACGCAGATTCCTCTGCATTCCCGTCTTCGCCTTATTTTTCTCCGTATAGTTCATCCATACAAGTCTTATATGCGCACTCTGTCGGAGTGATCCCCAGTTCTTTTGCTTTCTGTAAGTTCTGCCAAGTATTCTTCGGCAGTACCCGATCTATATCCGCATAAGTCCTTTCCAGGCTCGCATCATTCTGATACTTATACTCTTCATATCCGAACATTACACCTGCGGTGTTGTGCCACCAATCGGTCTGGAACAAAATTCCCCGGTCAGCGATCAGTTTTGCTAGCCTACACTCTTCTTCCACACTGCTAGCTTTGATCTGATTGTTTGCAGAACCCCAGATAATACGGCAGTTCAACTTCGGAATCGTCTCTTCGCTGAGGATTCCACCCATCGCACACGGACTGAACACATCTACCTTCGCATACAAAACTTCGTCAGGAGAAATCGCTTTGATGTCTATACCTTCCCTGTGATATTTCTCCACAATTTCCTGCTGTCTCTTGCTGTCGATATCTGCGACCAGAATCTTCGCCTGCTTCACATCCTTCGCGATGTTGTCCACCATCGCAGCCCCTACTTCACCCAGGCCCTGAACCGCAAAGGACATACCCGTCATGTCACTGCTGCCAGTCAGGAATCTAACTGCTTCTTTTAAGGCTACATAAACACCGTAGGCAGTTGGCGGCCCAGAAGAGCCCAGAGGACCGTTTGGCCCACAGGTGTACTGGACACTAAACCCATTGTCCTTCATTACGTCCGTCATCTCTGTTGGGAATCCCATATCTGGTCCTGTAGAGCAGCGAATCTCATCCAAACAGAATGCCAGGAACCCGCATACATCCATGTCTTTCAAATCCAGCTCATCCATAATCACACAGGATTTGCACCCTCCCACGGGAAGTTCTCCGGCAATGTTCTTAAAGGTCATCGCCCTGGCCAAATTCAGACCGTCAATGATTACTTCCAACTCATCTTCGTCTTTTCCATGACGGCGGATACCGCCCTTCATCACACCGTGTCTAGTGTTATTGATTCCTCTCTGGCGATTGTGCATATTTCCAAGATATTTAATATCCAGACGTTTATTATAAAAACAGTCAATGCCAAAATGTTTGCCCTGGCGAAGCAAATCAATCACCTGCTCCAAATAATCTCCGAGCCCATACTTCACAAACATCTCTCTCGTCTCTTGATCGTTGAGGAGACGCGCAGACCTCGTCTTAATACTCTCCACATAAAAATCATGGTTATAGCGTGACCAGTCAAAATCCTCGTCCCAGTCCTTAGACGCCTGCAAAAATACATGATCGGTCTTCCAATCATACTGAATCCGAAGAGTTGTCAACCCTTCCTGAGCCAGCGGATAAAATAAACTCCTTTTTTCCATAATGGACCTCCTAATATTTTTTTCAATCACGCGCATGATTTTTTGAATACTTTGTTAAAAAAAGAGGATGTATGTCCTGCTCTTTTTACGGAACAGACAACATCCTCATTTCTCGCTTTCAGTATTCTCTTTTGATGAGGCAATAATAGCATACTTTCACTTTTCTGGCAATAGACTAATTTTCACAAATAGTCTCAGATAATTTTGTCTATTTTGATGTCACTTTCAGCGAACAAAAGTTTTCGTTTTCATCCATCTAAAATCCCACCATCATAGCCGCTAAAATCACAGCGGCAGCCACCACAATTGTCAAAAAAACTTTCACGACGGTAAAAACTCCTGAACCCTGCTCTTTCTCTCTCTTGTCTCGTGGCACATAGGTTTCCTCTTCCAATACTCCCATGCCTTCTAGGGCTTCTCTGGCTCTAGGAAGATCTTTTTTACCTACATAAATCTCCTCACCTTCCAGAGAATTTCCTCCATAGATATCCATAACGCTACCCTGCCTGTAGGCGGGAATTCTATTTTTGCTGAGAACTTCCAAGATCATCTCCGCCTGAATTCTATCTCCCACGGAACAAAGCTTCACTTCTCGAAATTCTCCCATAAAATCTCCTCCTAATCTAAATACTTGGCTTCCTGTTTCTTTCTCTTTTTGCGGGCCGTTCTTCCCAGAAGCGCCAGGCAGATGAAACATAGAGCTGTGACTCCCAGGAAAAAAGCGGCTACATACCCTGCTATCTCCACATCTGGCCCTGCTTTTTTTCTGATTACAATTCCATAGAGGACGGAAAAAATGCCTGAACACACCACACTACCCAAGAGATTCTGCCACACGCTCATACTGCTCTGATTATTCGTCCAAATCCCATTTTTGACATAGCCTACCAGACAGGTCACGCCGCCCGCGATCAATATCAGTGTCTCTCCAATTACATTTTCTATACTTCCATTCCAGAGCAACTGAACCAATATGACAAAGACGGCGGTCAAAAACATCACATAAAACCCCAGCGCCCCAGCCTTGGCTGTAATCTGCTCTTGTCTCTCATCCAATCCATTTTTTCCCATTTTTATTCCTCCTCCCAAAAAAGGTCGTCCAAGGTCTTATCCAATTCCCGGCAAATAGCGATGCACAACTTCAACGAGGGGTTATAATCACCCGCTTCGATCATGCCAATCGTCTGCCTCGTGACACCGATACGATTCGCCAGCTCAATCTGAGATAAATCTTTTTCCATTCTCGCCAGCTTCATCCGTAGGTTCTTCATTCGTCCCCTCCTCTCCTGTGTTTATCATACGCCTTTCTCTTCAATATGTCAATTATATTTGACAATTATCATATATACTTGTCACAGCAAAACTCTAAGAGATTGAAAGCTCCTTCGTATATTTTTTCATCCGCGCCATCACGAAGACTACCACCACCAGCTCTGTCACAGGCATTGCCATCCAGAGTGCATCTGGCCGCAAAAGAACCGGCAAAGACAGAATTAACAACCCGCTGATCACCATTCCCCTGGACACTGAGACAAAAAACGCTGCCTTGGGCTTCATCAGTGCCTGGAAATAATAGGTTGAAAATATATTTAGTGGCAGCAACAAAAAGGAAATTCCATAGACCCGTATAATTCCCGGCGCTATTTGCAGAACCTCCGGTGTCGGACTCATGAATATCTTGATAAACAAATTTGGAACCATCAGCGTCAACGCTGTCCAGAATGCGCTGAAAAATACCGCCATAGCCAATGAATATTTCAACGTCTCCTTGATTCTGCCTCCCAGCTTCGCGCCGTAATTGATCGAAATAATTGGTTGAGCCGCCTGTCCCACGCTGTAGGCGCAGCACTGCACAAAGGTGCTGACGTTGACAATCACTCCATACACCGCCAACGCATCGGTTCCTAAATACTTCACAATCTGTCGGTTAAACAGCACTGTTAGGATTCCCATGGCCACGTCGATGAAAAAAGTAGAAAAACCCGTAATGACAATTTTTCGCATTTTGTCCAATGCTCTGAATGGCCGCACCAGTGCAAGAGTGTTTCTCTTGGTCAAAAAATGGGTGAGCATCACAAGGAATGTGATCACAGACCCCATCGCCGTCGCCAGACCTGCACCGAAAATCCCCATGTCCAGCACAAAGACAAAGACGTAGTCTCCCACCACGTTGAAAATTCCGCCGGAAAGCACCGCCCCGGTGGCCAGACCAGGATTTTTGTCGTTCCGCAAAAACGCGGCCAGCATTTGATTAAACAAAAAGCAAGGAAATACATACTTAATCGGTACCAAATATACCTGTGCCAGTGAAAGCGTAACCTCCTCAGCCCCGAAAAATAGGAGAACCGGCCGCTCAAAACAGATAATTCCCGCCCATGCCAGGGACGCCAGCACCACAGATCCTATCACAGCCGCTGTAAAATACTCATTCTCATCTTCCTTCTTATTTCGTTTTCCCCCGCGCAGCGTACTGAAAATTACGGAACCGCCTATCCCCATCAACAGGCCTAAACTATAGATCACATTCCAGATCGGAGCCACCACGGCCAAAGCCGCCACTCCTTCCGGTCCTTGGTATTGCCCGACCATAGCCATGTCCACAATGGAATAAATAGATGTAATCAGTGCGCTCCCAAACGCCGCTGCCAGATACTTAAAATACAGATTCTTAATCTTTCCTCTTAACAAGTCCACGTTGTCTCCTCCTTCGACTATAACCTTGAATTCATTTACACCGTCGGCCTGTACGGCTTTTTTATTGCATAGGGAACAAAGTTTCCTACGCAATAAAAAAGCCGGATAAAATAATAGGCATCACAGCCTATCACCTTATCCAGCTTACCATTTCTCATTGAATGACTCGCCCTCCGAGTGAACACCTTGATTATACTATATACAACTCTTTTGTCAAGCTCATCTGCGGATTTTTTGAAATCCCTCCACCTTCTGATAAGTCCTCCCCAGGTCCAAAACCAGGTCCAGGTTTTCATCCAAAAAGAAGGTGTCCTCCTCTCCATAGCGTCCTTCTATGACGCGAAACCATCCGTTGTCACAGTCCGCCCAGACCGCCCTGTTTTTCTTCAGAGCCAAAACAGCGTTCCCGTCTCTGTCATACAATCCCCTGCTGCCATAGTAATCCTTGCTGATGGAGTCATAGAATGTTCTTCCAGAGTCCACCCAGATGTATCCATGTTCATCGAACCCGGCATCTACATACTCAGCCGGCATGATCTCTCTCCCCTCCTCGTCCTCAACTCCAACTCCGTTCTCCCCCTTCTTCAGTCTCAGCTCTCCCTGCGGATCTTCCGACGCCGAAGCCTGCGCTTCCTCCATGCGAAGATTTTCCTCCTGGACCAGTTCCTCCACACTTTCATACTGAGACGGCACCGCGGTCTCTCCATCCGGCCTGACAGCTCCGAATTTTCCGCTGACAGCATCTTCCGCTAGAATCAGCCCTTCCCTCTCCAGGAAAAAATAAGAGGAATAGGAGTCCGCCACACACTCTCCTCTCTCATTGAACAGATATATCCCAGTAGCATCCTCTGCCTCAAACAAAAAAGTGTCGGAGTATGCCTCCTGCTGATAGACGGAAAGAGTTCCCAAGGAAAGTACTTTCTCCCCTCTCTCATTGATAAAATAATTATTCAGCTCTTTGTCCCTCACCAGGGCCAGATATTCATACGGCTCTGTGTCATAAAAGTGCACCTTAGGCTTAACCAGTTCTCCTGCCAGGGCCATGCCTCCTGCTGCAATTCCCACCAGAACCAGCACAGACACTGCAAAAGCCCCCCTTCTCCTTCGTTCCGGGGCACACGGACTCCTTCTGGAAATTAACGCACTGACCAAAAAAGCGGCCGCAAACAGAACTGCATTCCATACCCTTCCCAGATTTGTCTCCTCCAGCAAGAACTCCGCTCCGTAGGTGATGCACAAGGCCCCGATGCAGACATTCACCGCCTGCAGAGCCTCCAGTTTCCAGAGTTTCCGGTTCAGGCTCCACAGCAGAGCCGTCAAACCGCCGGCTACCAACAGCATCCCAGCCACATTCTCATTGCTGTATACTCCCCAACCAAAGTCCTCCTCCATGTTATGGCAGGGAAACAATTCCTTGTAAATATACGGCCACCGTATCACTATACTATAGAAAATCAGCAAAAAGACTGTAAAAACTCGGTTACCTTTTGTCCGCCTCCACCCCAGGATCAGCGAGAGCGCTGGCAAAAGCAGAAGAACCCAGGAATACCGCACCTCTACGTTCAGATCACTGTCGCACCTGAAAGCAATCCAGCACAGTATTACATTGACCGCCGTCAGATTCCTCCGCCCATAATTTCCCAATATTCTCAGATAAAAGACCGCCAATCCTATGAAAATCAGCGCCTTGAATATGTCCATAATCGCCCCTCCCTTTCCACTGAAGGTATTATAGCATAGCCTAAGCGCTGATTTGTGTTTAATCCTCTCGCCTAACAGTTTCCCCTCACAAAACGCTGTATCCGCTCCAAGCCCCTCTTCAAAGATTCCTCATCCGCCGCATAGGTAAACCGAATATACCCTTCGCCTTCTTCCCCAAAGCCCGTCCCCGGAACCAACACCACTCCTTCTTTGTCCAAAAGTTCATAGGCAAACTCTTCCGAAGTCATTCCTAACTTTTTAATGTTGAAAAACAGATAAAATGCCCCCTGCGGCTGTACAGCGCTCAGACCGTCAATACTATTGATGCCCTGGTATACCAAGTCCCTCCTGGCCTTAAACTTTGCCACCATCTCTTCCACCCGCGCGTCACAGTGTCTCAGCGCGTAGGCGCCTGCATATTGAAAAGGTGCACAGACACAGGCCGCCGTCACATCATGAGTCTTCGGCATCTGCGAGAGAATCCACTCCGGCCCCACCGCATAACCTACTCTCCATCCAGGCATCGCATAAGTTTTCGAAAAAGAGTTCACAATGACCGTCAACTCCTCCATTCCTTCCACCGAGGCGATGCTGAAATACGGTTCCTCATTGTAACGAATGTCTTTATACACCTCATCGGAAATCACGACGATCTGGTGTCTCACACACAGAGCTGCAATCTCTCTCAGAGTCGTCTCGTCAATCACTGCACCTGTGGGATTACACGGAGAATTCAAGAGCAGCATTTTCGTCCTGGGTGTCATTCGCTTTTCAATTTCTTCTGCTTTTGGCATCCATCCATCCTCCTCCGCCGTGGGTACAATCACAGGTTTGCAGTGGCAGATGAAAATCTGATTAATATAGGACGGAAAATACGGGCCGCAGATTAAAATTTCATCCCCCGGGTCCATAACCGTCTGCATGGCCACCAAGAGTGCCTCTGTGGCTCCAACAGTGACAATCACCTGGGAATCTGCCTGAATGTTTCTTCCGGTTACAGATTCATACTTTTGGGCAATCGCTTCCGTCAGCTCTCGCACACCTGCATTCGGCGTATATTTGGTATATCCTTCCGAAAAGTACCGATTCGACACTTCCACAATCTCTTTCGGCGTCATAAAATCTGGCTCTCCGACTGTGAAGTTCAGCACGTTCTCTTTTTTCCGCGCCAGATCATACATCACACGAATCTTCGATTTTTGAATCTGCCGTGTCAGCTTTGAAGTCTCCATATTCTATTCCCTCCACTGTCAAATCAAACATTATATACCTGGTCAATAAACTTCTGCACACTGGGATGAGAAGGATGTGAAAAAAACACCTCCGGCGAATCTGTCTCTATGAACTGTCCTTTCTCCAAAAACGAAATCCTGTGAGCTGCCTCCCGGGCAAATCCCATCTCATGAGTCACCACAATCATGCTCATGCCTCCTTTCGAAAGCTTCGCCATGATCTGCGTGACCTCTCCAACCATTTCCGGGTCCAAGGCACTGGTAGGTTCATCAAACAGAATAATATCGGGATGCATATTCAGCGCTCTCGCTATGGCTACCCTCTGTTTTTGTCCCCCTGACAATTCCCAAGGCTTTGCATTTGCCTTATCCGCCAATCCCACCTGCTCTAAATGTTCCATTCCGGTCTTGGCTGCCTCCTGCTTAGAGACATGCAGAGAGTGTATCGGCCCAAAGGTGACGTTTTCCAGGACACTCATGTGGGGAAACAGATTAAAGTCCTGGAATACCATCGCGCAGCGCTTCCTAATATCCTGTACGTTCTTCTTTGTGACGGCTTCCCCCTCTACTAGAATCTCTCCGCTGTCTATCTGCTCCAGATAATTGATGCAGCGTATGAGGGTACTCTTTCCGGCACCGCTGCGCCCACAGATCACATGTGTCTCACCTTTTAAAAAAGTAAAGTTAAAATGATCCAGTACTTTTACCTCTCCACCTTTAAAAGACTTGCAGACATCCTTAAACTCCACAAGAACTTCCCTTTTCTCACCATCCATCACTGTGTCACCTCCCGCATACGGGCCTTTGATACACCCGTCACCTTATTCTCTACCCTATTGGCAATGATATCAATCACCCAACAGATCACAAAATAAATCAAACCGACAATTAAATATATTTCCATCGGCTTATAGGTCACCGCCATAAGTTCCTTTGCATTCCACATCAAATCCTGTAACCCTACAACGGAGACCAGCGTCGTATCTTTCACAACCAAAATATACTGCCCACAGAGCGTAGGAATAATCTGTTTCATAATCTGGGGCAGGTAAATACTGAACATAATCCTAACAAATCCAAGACCGAGAGACTTTCCTGCCTCCATCTGGCCTCTGGGAATCGCTGTCAGACCGCCCCTGACCACCTCCGAAACATAAGCGCCGTGATAGAGAGTAAGCGCAACGAAAGCCGTCATAAACGCTGAGGACATGTTCACAGTAAAATAAAGCATCATCAACACAACCAACGGAGGAATTCCTCTCATCGCTGTCACATAGAGATCAATGATCTGAGAAACAACCGGAATCTTTCGAAATCGAACGACTCCCACTAAAATACCTACAATCAGTGTTGATACCACCACACACGGAACCAGTTTAAATGTGATGCCGATTCCGTCCACTATATACTGTACCATCTCAAGGGCTGTCACTTTTATTCCCCCTTCTACCTTTTCACGACTACCTTGTTCTCGACTACTCTTCCAACTATCGTAAAGATCAGGAAGATCGCCACATACACAACACCGACAATCCAGATGGCCGTAGGGCTGAAATAAGTTGCGTAATACTGACTTCCTGCCCTGGTCAAATCCATAATCATAATCATTGAAAACAAGCTCGTATCTTTAATCACTATGGAGGACTGCCCCAATAGCATCGGAATGGACGCGCGAAACGCCAGCGGAAATGTGATACGTCTGATAATCGTCAGCCGCCCCAATCCCAAACTCTTCGCCGCCTCGACTTCCCCTCTGGGCATATTTTTGATAGAGCCTCGGATAATCTCTGCCACAAACGCTCCTTCATTCAAGGTGATTGATATCACGCCGCAAAAAACAGCCGGTATATCGACGCCCACCAGAGGCAAACCATAAAACAGAAAAAACATCACAACCAAAAGAGGTACATTTCTAAAAATCACTATGTAAATTCTGATAACCGCCGATAACACCCGCAGATTCAGACATCTCAGTGAAGCGAGAACACACCCCCAGACCACTGATGTCAAAATCGCCACTATGGACGCGAGAACCGTTATCTTTAACCCTGACAATAAATCTGGAAGCCAATTCGCAAACTGTATTGCATTCATATGGATACTTCCTTTCCAAACCGCTGCTTACCAGCAGGCTTCTGAAATCAGAGGCTGTCATATCAGAACCCGTCCACAGGAAATGACAGCCTCTCTGCATGTTATTTTTCTAATTTTATACGGCAGAGTCTGTGTACGTCGGCTCCCATTTTGTGCCAATGTATTTCTCGTAAATCTCACCGTATGTACCGTTCGATTTAATGTTTCTCAAATACGAATTAAAAGATCCCAGCAAGGTAGTATTCAGATAGGTATTGTCCACAGCAAATGCCATCACATCTGTATAACAATAATCCTCCATAATCTCCAGCCCCTCATTGGCTGCCACCAATTCTTTCGCAATCGCCAGATTTGTGACCATACCATCCGCACGTCCCGCGTTCACCGCAGCCAGAGCGTTTGGTGTCGTGTCCACCGCACTCATAGTAGCGTTGGGAAATACGTCCGCAACTACACCTTCAAAAGAGGACCCTGTCTCCGTAGTCAGCGTGACGCCTTCCTGGTTCACCTCATCCAAGCTGGAAAAAGCGCCTTTCTTACAGATTACAACTCCATAGTCGATTCCCACTGGGTCAGAAAACATCACATTTGTACTTCTCTCTACAGTTCTGGATAGGTTCGTACAGATGATATCTGCTTTTCCACTATTTACCGAAGAAATCAGCGAACTGAATTCTAGCGGTTCTATGGAGCACTCCACACCGAGCTGATCACAGTACCCCTGAATCAACTCCACCGCCATACCAGTGTACTCTCCTGTAGAATCATCCTTGTAAGTCCACGGTGCATTTCCAATGTTCAAGACGACTGTCAGCTTTCCATTTTTTAAGACTTTATTCAATGTCTGCGCCTCTTTGTCCGCAGAAGCGCTTCCATCCGAGGAAGAGGAACCGCACGCACCTAGACATACCATCAGCATTGCCGACAGCATGAATGCTACGACTTTCTTCATCGCTCCTATCTTTTTCATAAGTTACCTCCTTACACAGAACCTCGTTTCGTATTTACTCAATAACAACATTTTCAAATCAGTCCATATCCGCTAATATTTTTTCTATCTTCTTTTTGTTTGCTGCATCCAGTTCTCCCAACGGTCTGCGTGGAACACCTACATAATCCAAGCCTTGAGCCTGAAGAGTATATTTACAAACCTCTTGCCAATGAGGAACTCCATCTACCTTGTCATAGAAGAAATAGTCAATGTACGGCTGAATGTTATTTTGCGCCTTAATCGCCGCATCTACATCTTTTGCGGAAGCCGCATCCCAAAGCGCGCGACACTGTTTCGGCAGAACTGCTGGAAATCCGGAGAGCCATCCGTCAGCGCCGGCCAGAATACCTTCCATTGCACAATAGTCATGACCATAGAATACGTTAATCTTATCTCCCATATGGTATTTCAGCTCATGCACACGATTAGGATCTCCGTGGGCAGCCTTGATATCCTGAATGGTTCCATCATCAACCAGCTCTTTTACCTCCGCCGTCGTCAGTTCATATCCCGCAAACCAAGGATTATTGTAAACCATAATACGGATATCTAATGCCTCTCTCAAGTCACGGTAATGCTGCATAACGCCTTTTTTATGAGGGTTAAAATAATAAGGCAAAATAACCATAACGCCATCCGCACCGCAATCCTGGGCATATTTGCTCATTTTAATGGTGTTCAGTGTATCGTAACGTCCCGTACCGACAATCAGCGGAACCTGTCCATCTAAGAAAGAAGCTACATGGCCGATAATCTCTCTTTGTTCCTCCATATTCATCGCCGCATTTTCACCGGTACTGCCGCAGATGGAGATAGAATGGGCACCGTTATCCAACAGCCATGTCAGATACTTTTCCATTCCTGTTTTGTTGTAAGTCTGATCTGCATTCCAGATCGTCATGGACGCGGGGCAGATTCCATAAGGTTTTTTTGCACTTTCTTTTACTTTCATTTTTTTACTTCCTTTCCTTTGATATATTTTTATCCGACTTCCGTCGAATTGGTATCTTTTAATATTTTATTTTTAATTAAATATTTTACATTTTTAATTTTTAATTAATTCAAAAATAAAAAGGAACCTCTTCCTTCTTTTTCTAATCTTTAATTCTAGATATAATTTTTTCACACGCACCCTTAATATGTCTCGTCACAACAGCACGCGCTGTATCAAAATCTCCGTCTTTCAATGCCTGCAACAACTGCTCATGCTCATCAGCTGCTACTCCTTGCTGTTTCGAAGTATGGCTGCTCTCTAGATAATTCGCAACCATAAACTGTCCCTGCACTTTTTTAAACAAGTCAAACAAACATTCATTTCCCGCCTGCTGTACCAAAAGCTTGTGAAAAGCCAAGTCCGTGCGTCTGGTCTCGACCATATCATTTGCAACATTTGAGTTCAAGCAGTCCTGGCTAACCTTCTCAAGCCTCTGGAAATCCACCGCTATGTTCTCTCTCTCAATAATATGCAATACCTCTAACTCCAATAAAAGGCGAACGTCACAGATGTCTTTCACTTGTTTTTTATCAAAGGATTCCACATAGACGTGTCCTTTCGAAGAAAACTTGACCATACCAAGTGTATTCATCTTTTTCAAAGCTTGCTGCACAGGTGTACGGCTCACATCATACCGGTCTGCCATCTCGTCAATATTTAAAAGAGCTCCAGCCGTCCACTTTCCGCAAACAATTTCATCATAAAATTTTTCAAAAATAACAACGTCTAAATTTTTTTTAAGCGCCACTTAATTGTTCCCCCTACTTGATTAATTGCATTATACCTGAACAACATTTTATTTGCAATATACACTTTTCATAAAAAAATTTATTATTTTTTATTTATAATTTTTAATTAAAAATAATATATGAAACTTTTCTGAAAATTTTCATTATAAACGGATCTTCCTTTGGAACCTTAAGCATTCGCGTGATAGAAAAGCATTCTTTCGCATCAACACAACGTAATTGTTTTTAGAACACTGTAAAATGCTATTTACTACCTTCACTTTCTTTTTTATGATATAATTTTTATATATTCAAAATTATTTTAATGCGGGGAGGGAATTCAATGAAAAGTTCAAGTAAAGTTATTATAGCTGGCATCTTGATTTTTGCCTTATATGGAATTTTCAGTAATTCAAAAAATAGCAGTGACGATCTCTATATAGCTCCAAGTACAAATCAGGAAATGCAGTTTGACTATACGGTACCAAGTAATCCCGTCCCAAATGATTCTGGCTCAAATCCAGTTATCATACCAGACAGCTACAGCGACTATACTGTATCTGAACCCGTACCAGAATGGTGCGGCATCTGCAATGGTCTTGGTTCCTGTAACATCTGTGACGGCATAGGAACCTACAGTAATTACGGACAAAGTATTCCTTGTACAGCGTGCGGCGGCACAGGGAATTGTTGGAAATGCGGAGGAAGCGGATATAAATAATTAATCAGTCTATAAATTACTATCTTTGGCTCTTTGTGCACTGCCGCAACACCGCAGTGCGGTGAAATGACTTATTGCGGCATGTGCATCCTCAACTCTCATATTTTTTTCTTAATCTGCACAAACATTCTCTCTATGGCATAGGCCACTACGAATACCAACAAAATCGCTGTTCCGGCTGTTCCATACTCATAACTCTGCAGATTTCTAGAAATCACAAAACCAATGCCTCCGGCTCCCACCATTCCCAGAACCGCGCATTCTGAAAAATTTGTCTCCAGGCGCATTCCCGTCCAGGCCACGATCTGTGAAAACGCTGCCGGCAAAACGGCGTTTGTAAAAATACTCAGCCGGCTGGTCCCTACTGCCTCCAGTGCTTCCACTGTCTCCTCGGAGATACTCTCAAAACTCTGGGCAAAGGATTTTGTGAAAAATGCCGTTGTGTGTACGCACAGACCTGCAACTCCAGCCTCCGGTCCCATCCCTAAACACACCATCATAAGCAGTACCCACACAGGGGTTGGAACTGCTCTCAAAAAGGTAAAAAAAGACTGTGTTATCACTGACAACCAGGGAAGCCGAAAGATGTATTTGGCTGCCAGCATTCCAAAAATAACTCCGAAGCCCAAACTATAGAGTAACGAGAGTACCGCGATAGATACGGTCTCCAACATCGCCTCTCCGATCACACTCATATTTGCAAAATCCAAGTGCCCTAGCTCCCAAAAAACACCACCAATGTCTGGAACACGACTTAGTAGCTTTATCCAGTCTATTTGAAGATAGAACAAACTCGCCACCGTGAGCACCACTGTCGCAACTAAAAAAATCGGTACCAAGCGGTTTCTGTTCTGGCATTTTACAGGTATTTTCCTGTGACACTCCAAGATCAAAGGCCGTCCTATTTTCTGTTGTGCAATTTCATTTGTCATTTCTGTATCTCCTTTCGAAGCCGCTCTGTCACCCGGTCCACTAAAATCACCATGACGGCCACCAACAAAATGATGCTCAGCGCCACATCGTACTGAAATCCCTTGATATAAGAAAACAATGTCAGTCCCACACCGCCTCCTCCTACCATTCCTACGATCGTCGACGCCCGTATATTTACTTCAATACAGTACAAAAACCAAGATAAAAACCCGCTGAGACAGGAAGGAAGAATCGCCTGGGACACTCTCTGTGGAAAACTCGCTCCTACAGCCTGAAGACTTTCCACGCAGTCCTGAGACACATCCTCCATCGTCTCCACAAAAGCTCTAACCATAAATGCAAAGCTCGTAATACACAGGGCTACAAACCCCACACCTGTTCCTATTCCCAGTGAAGAAAACAAAATGAATGCCCAGACTAGCGCCGGAATATTCCGTAAAAATGTGGCAAAGCCTCTCACATATTTCGCTATTCTCGGAAACGGTGAGACCTTTTCGCTCCCAAACAGGGAGACAAAAAATGCCAGAATCGCAGCAATTGTCGTGGAAGACAACGCTAATGCCAGCGTCACCAAAACACTGGCGAACACACTAGGAATTCGACTGGCCTGAGGCAACGCTGGTGGAAGGAAATCTTTCGTGATGAAATCCCAAAAAGCATCTCCATTCCTCACCAGAGTCGTCACCCGAAAATTCGTGTACCAGGAGGTGAGTAAGAACAGCAAAATGCAAACTGCCAGAAATCCCGTATACCAGATCTTCTGGCTACGCGCAATCAGCGGAATCTTCTCTCTCAACGGTCTCACCTCCCATCATCAGATTCTCCTTAGACGTCCCGTAAATCCGCTCTATAAAATAATCATTCAGCTCATCAGGCGCTCCGTCAAAGACGATTTCTCCCTTTGACAGGCCGATAATCCTCGTAGAATACTTCAAAGCCACATCCAACTGGTGGAGATTCACCATACAGGTGATATTTCGGCGCTGTGTCATATCCCTCAGCAAGTCCATAATTGTCTTGGCGCTAGAAGGGTCCAAAGATGCTATCGGCTCATCACACAGCAGCAGCTTCGGTTCCTGCATCACTGCTCTGGCAATTCCAACCCTCTGCTTTTGCCCACCTGATAAATCGGAAGCCCGGTTATAGCAGTATTTCTCCATTCCCAACTCTCCCAACAGCTCTATTGCTCTCTTTTTATCCTCTTCTGTGTATCTTCCAAACACTCCGCGGATACCGCCCATATATCCTAAACAGCCATGCAATACATTCTGCAGCACAGAGAGGCTGTAGACCAGATTATAGTTCTGAAATATCATTCCGACCTCTCTTCTCAGCCGCCTGAGATTCTTTCCTCTCTGCTCTGAGACGGAGACGCCATCCAGACTGACTGTACCTCCGCTGATTGTAATCAGCTTGTTCACCGCCCTCAAAATCGTGGATTTCCCTGAACCGGAGGGACCGATGATGGAGACGAATTCTCCCTCCTTCACCTCAAAGCACACATCCTTCAGTGCCCGGACGCCATTAGGATATTTTTTGCTCACATTCTCAAACTTCAACAAACTTTTCATATGCTGCTTCTCTCCTTATTCCTGATTCAGCGTTTTATTCAGTTCCACAATCGGCTCATAGTCCTCAGCACTGCACTCCACAAAACGCGCGCCTTCTTTCTTGATTACATCGGTAAAATAGGCCTCATTGTCATAAGATGTCAGGAAATCTGTCAGCATCTTCTTTGTATCCTCGTCCACAGATTCCGCCACTACCATCCCCTCAGCCGGAATCGCGTCAGACTCATGTATGATCTTCACATCTGAATCCTTGGCGTTCCCATTGGCAATCTCAGACGCCAATATCTGGTCAGAAATTGGCACCACATCCACATCCCCTTTTATGACTGCCTGAAGACCTGCCTGGTGAGAACCTGAATAACTCACCGCCTCCAAAAAGTCCCCGTTTGTGTGAAGCTTGTCAGAATTTAGTTCCTCGTCCGGAAATGCATGGATGATGTCCATTGCAGGTACCAGATTTCCCGAAGTGGAATCTGGGTCCACGAAGGCCATGGTCTTTCCCTTTATATCTTCAATGGAATTGATCTCATCATTGGAGGCGTTGGCCACCAGTACAGAGTGATAGACGGCTTTCTCAGGATCTCCGTCCTCAGCCTTCATCACAATCGGTTCCGCGCCTGCTCGTTCTTCCGCCAAGGCCACAGACAGTGCTCCCAGATATGCCATATCTGCCTTGTCCGTGCGCAGCGCCTCGATGATCGCATTGTAATCGCTGGCCTGTATCTCTTCTACTTCACATCCTAGAGCCTCCTCCAAGTCCTTTGCTAAGCCATTGCGGGCGTCTGTGCTCTGGTCCGTGGATTCATTGGGCGCATATGCGATCGTAAAAACCCCATCTTCTCCGCCGGCTGAACTTTTTTCCTCGGTCTTTGCCGCCTCGCCGTCTGCCTCCTGACTGCCGTTTGCTCCGCATCCGGTTATCATCACAGAAGTTCCTAAAATAACTGCTATCGCCATTGCACTGATTTCTGTAAATTTTCTCATGATTTTCTCCTTCTCTCGCTTTAGCTTTTTCCCATCAATATATCTCTTTTAATATATCCTCTATCATAACCGGAGTGAGTTCCACCGGATTGTTATCTACCCTTCCCTTTGTCATACCTCTTTGAGCCAACCGGAAAAGCTCACCGTACTCCACCTGCCACTGGCTCAGTGAAGACGGGATTCCTGCTTTTTCAAATATCTCCTGAATCCTCTGTTTCACTTCCTGTGAGCTTTTTACACCCATGGCTTGAAGCAGAGCCCCCATGTCTTTTGTCTTCTTCTGGTTCCTCTCCAGGATAGGCGCCAGGAGCATTCCCACTGCGGTACCGTGCGGAATGCGGTACTCCATGGTGAGTGGATAGGAGATCGAATGACAGGCCGTCGTCTTTGTGTTGCTAAATGCCATCCCCGCCAACAGACTCCCCTGGGAAATCCTATCCGGTGCGTCAGGATTACCCTCTAGCAGACCATCTATCTGCCCCATGATAAGCTTAATCGCTCTTAAGGCCAGTGCCCTTGAAACCACATTGGAGTTTTTCGCCCAATAGCTCTCCGCCCCATGTGCAACCGCATCGAGTGCTGACGATACTGCCAGGTTTAAAGGCATCGACTCGGTCAGACTAGAATCCACCAGAGCTGCATATGCATAATTGCCGTGATCCTCCAAAGACCTCTTCACCCCTGCCTTTGGGTCCCAGACAGTTGCCCAACAGGTCACTTCGCTCCCGGTTCCCGCTGTTGTGGGAATCCCAATCCATTTGGCCATTTTAGGACCATACTGCTTCTTTTCTATGAATATGCGCAGGGCTTCTGCCGAGGTAATAGACTTGCCGTAGAGACAACACAGTGATTTCCCTACATCCAGGGTGCTGCCGCCACCCACAGCCAGAACCACCTGAGGCCCAAACGGCTCTGTTTTTTCCAAAATTCCGTACAGCTGTTCCACTGTAGGATTAGATTCCTGAAAACACATGGGAAGTACCGAAAAATCTTTTTCTTCTCTCAGCTGCCGAAACGCTTTTTGTTCAAAAACCGACTCATTCCAGACAAGCAGGAGGATTCGCCCTCCCTCCGGAAGAAGCTTGCGGGCCAAGTCCGCAGTCTGTTTCGTGCAACCCCTTCCCTGTATCACTCTCACAGGATTATAAAAATAATTCCAATCCTTCTCTTTGCTCAATTCTTGCATTTTTATGCTTGCTTTTCCTTTCTTTTTACTGTTATTTGCTGTTTATATCTAGATATTATACCAAAATTACAGCATAAACAAGCATATTCAGTTAAAATATAAGTAAAATATAAGTAAACAAAAAAAAGAGACAAAAGTCAGAAATTGTGTGCATTAAATCAAAGTGAACGCCACAGTTTCTTCCTTCTGCCCCTGCCTTTTCTATTCAATTTTCAAACCTTTTTGGCCGTATTCTTCTTTCAGCCTGTCCGACACCCCATCGTCCATCAACAATCTGTCCACCTCATTGAAAGTCAGTACATTCTTCTTAGAACGCTTTCCCAGCTTACTGGAATCCATCACTGCGATAGTCTGCTGGGAATTTCTCGCAAGAATTTGAATGACTCCTTCCTCATGGTAACGAAAATCTGTAAAGCCATCCTGATAATTAACCGCGTTAATCGAAAGAAACGCCAAATCGGGATAATAATTTTGAAATTCCTGCTCGCAGACCGTACCATAGGTAGATTTTTCCATCACATCCACCATTCCTCCGATGGATATGAGCTCAATAAGCGGATTCTGCATTAAGATCTGGGCCGCTGCCAGATTATTGGTGACAACGGTAAAATGTTCGTTTCGCAAAGCCAACTCTTGAGCCAAAATTGTGTTTGTGGTACCCGCATTCAGAGCAATCAAAGTGCCGTCTTTTACATAACGCACAGCTTTTTTTGCCGCTTCTCTCTTTAAATCGCTGTGAATAATTTCTCTCCCTTTAAAGTTCGAAAAAGCTGCCAGCGTGTCCGGAAGGCAGGCACCTCCTCGCACACACTTGACCATTCCCTGGCTCTCCATCGTTCTCAAATCCCGCCGCACGGTGTCCACAGAGACATGAAGCAGCTCCGTCAAATCACTGATTTTTACCACTGCCTGCAACTGTAGTTGTTGCAGGATTACCTCTGCCCTTTGATTATAAAGCATTTTCTTACTCTCCATCTATTCCAAAAGTCCCAGTTTTACAGTCATATAGAGCGTCTTCCAATTCCCGGAGTCTTTTCCCACTGACTGAGGATTATTCCCCAGAGTCCTACTCCTCTCCACTGTAGTCGCCACGAGCTCCCCGCCTAAGTCATCCACCACGATAAATGGATTTTTCATCCAAGTATACACACCATTTTTTTCTCTCAAAAGAGCTCTGAACGCACCCAAAATCGGATAGATGAAACCTGTCGGTGAGAGATATTCCATCCTATTGCCATAAAATTTAGACCTATACAGCTCTCCATTCTTGGCCACTGACACACCTTTGGTCAAACCGTATTTTCCAACTGGAAATTTCTCTTTATAATATTTCGCCATATTTATCTCAATATAATCATAGAGTTTAAATAAATCCCGCATAATCGGTTCCATTTTTATGTATGGATTCTCTGAAGACTCCCCGTACCGTTTGTGATAGTCAATATAAGTATTAATACATTTCTTCTTACTGCTGTAAGAAGCTGTAGGAAATTTCTCCATGTCTGGATACAAATCTAGGTTAAACATATTCAAAATTGCTAATATGTCTGTGACATCTATATTCCCCTGATCGTTTTCCTCAAAATAAATATTCGACGCGTAAGGCTCATACTGCACAGCCCTCTTGATAATCTCAAAACGTTTCTCCAATTCAGCGATGGATTTATCTTGAACCTGTGTCGATGTGTTCCTCGCCGCGGCCAGCCGCTGAAAAATGTCCTCCACCCCTGTCAGAAATTCCAGCTTCACAAACTGTCTGCCATAATCTAGTTTATCTCGGTTCTCCAGAATAACTTTATAGGTGTGACCGCCATCCACATCCCCATGGCACTCAAAATCATCAAATGATACACAGATCTCATTGGAATAGTTGTTAAAAGTGACATCCGCCGCCGAAATACATAGCCCTCTGTTCAACAGGTAAAAATCTAGATATGACTCGTCCAGCAGAGAAGCCTTAATCTTTTTCGGTACTCCCATCGTCAGTTTTTGTTTTCTGGGATTAGTCTCCATTGGAATATTATCTGGTAGATTTTTAACGTCACAAATTGCCATGTACATCATTGCTTTTTTCTCTCCGTCCTCTTTTGAGAGGTAAGGATTTGGAATCTTCCGAATGGATTCCACCTTGAATTTCAACTGTAAACCCATATTTCTCTCCTCCTTTTGTATTCCGTCTATCTACACAATACTAATATTTTCCATTGATTTCAACGCTATATATGACGTTTTATGTTATACTAAGTACCAAAGAGAGGTTATATATATGATTTCACCAGATAAAATCAATTACTATTTTGGAAATAATCTGAGAAAATTTCGGGAAGCTAAAGGTTGCAGCCAGGAAGAGTTCGCTGAAATTTGTAAGATCAGCCGCGCCTACTATGGACGCATTGAACGCGGTGAACACAGCATCACCATCGAAAAGTGTGCACTGATCGCTCAGGCGCTGGGTATCCACATCTCCGTCTTGTTCACCGACCTCCCAGACTAACACAATGCGATATTTTTTCTACGCTAACAGAAAAACCCCGGAAACCTTACGGTTCCGGGGTATCTTACGCTTGAACATACGGTATCCTACGATACCAAATCTATAAAATTTAAGGTAGTTCTTTTCGCTTTGCTTAAAGAACGGCTTTCTCACTAAATTCGTGCCGAGCACTCATCAAGTGTTCGATACCAATGATTACTCAATGATGGTAGCAACACGGCCTGATCCTACAGTACGTCCACCCTCACGGATAGCAAAAGTAAGACCCTGCTCCATAGCGATCGGATGAATCAGCTCGATGCTCATCTCTACGTTATCACCAGGCATACACATCTCAGTACCTGCTGGCAGCTCGATTACACCAGTAACGTCTGTTGTTCTGAAGTAGAACTGCGGACGATAGTTGTTGAAGAATGGAGTGTGACGTCCACCCTCGTCTTTGGTCAGAACGTATACCTGAGCGGTAAATTTCTTATGGCAGGTAACGCTACCTGGTTTAGCCAGAACCTGTCCTCTTTCGATTTCAGTTCTCTGAACACCACGAAGCAGAGCACCGATGTTATCACCAGCCTGAGCCTCATCCAACAGCTTACGGAACATCTCAACACCAGTTACAACAGTCTTCTTGGTCTCTTCTTTGATACCAACGATCTCAACCTCGTCAGATACATGCAGAACACCACGCTCTACTCTACCAGTAGCAACAGTACCACGTCCAGTGATGGAGAATACGTCCTCGACTGGCATCAGGAATGGCTTGTCAGTGTCACGCTCTGGATCTGGAATGTACTCATCAACTGCATCCATCAGTTCCAGAATCTTGTCGCCCCACTCGCTGCTCGGATCTTCCAGAGCTTTCAGAGCAGAACCCTGGATAATAGGAGTGTCATCTCCCGGGAACTCATACTCGTTCAGCAGCTCACGGATCTCCATGTCTACCAGCTCTAACAGCTCCTCATCGTCTACCATGTCACATTTGTTCATGAATACAACGATGTAAGGAACACCTACCTGACGGGACAGAAGGATGTGCTCTTTTGTCTGAGCCATAACACCATCGGTAGCAGCTACAACCAGGATAGCACCGTCCATCTGAGCAGCACCAGTGATCATGTTCTTAACGTAGTCGGCATGTCCTGGGCAGTCAACGTGTGCATAGTGTCTCTTGCTGGTCTCATACTCTACGTGTGCGGTAGAAATAGTGATTCCACGCTCTCTCTCTTCTGGAGCTTTATCAATATTGTCAAATGCCACAGCCTCACCTAAACCTAATCTAGAGTTCAGAGTCTTGGTGATAGCAGCGGTCAGAGTTGTTTTACCATGGTCAACGTGTCCAATGGTACCAATGTTACAATGTGGTTTGTTTCTCTCAAATTTAGCTTTAGCCATTTTAAAACGTCCTCCTTAATCATTTCGTGCCCACTGGGCGCATTTATTTTCGATTTGAACCTGCTATCCTTGATTATATTGCAAATCAAGGATATTTGCAAGCATTTTGTATACTGTACGATTACAGCATCAGTCTTTCTTGGAAATAATCTTTTCCTGAACAGATTTTGGCACCGGCTCATATCTGTCAAAGAACATGGAATAATTACCACGTCCTTGAGTTCTAGAACGCAGGTCTGTCGCATAACCGAACATCTCGGACAGCGGAACAAATCCACGAATCATCTTTCCTCCACCGATATCGTCCATACCTTCGATACGTCCGCGGCGGGAGTTGATATCACCGATAACATCTCCCATGTAGTCCTCCGGAGTTGTTACCTCCACTCTCATGATCGGCTCAAGCAGTACCGGAGCAGCCTTTGACATTGCATCCTTGAATGCCAGAGAACCGGCAATGTGGAATGCCATCTCAGAGGAGTCGACTTCATGGTAAGAACCATCATATACATTCGCGTGAACGCCTACTACCGGGAATCCAGCCAGAACACCGGCCTTCATAGCTTCCTCGATACCTTCACCGACAGCCGGAATGTATTCCTTCGGAATCGCACCACCGACTACTGTGGATTCGAACTTGAACAGTTCTTCTCCATTGGCGTCCATAGGCTCAAATTTAACTTTACAGTGACCGTACTGTCCACGTCCACCAGACTGTTTTGCATATTTGCTATCCACTTCCACAGCCTTTGTAAAGGTCTCCTTGTATGCTACCTGAGGTGCACCTACGTTTGCTTCTACCTTAAATTCACGAAGCAGACGGTCAACAATAATTTCCAGATGCAACTCACCCATACCAGCAATGATCGTCTGACCAGTCTCATGATCGGTGTGTGCACGGAAGGTCGGGTCCTCCTCAGCCAGTTTTGCAAGCGCTTCGCCCAGTTTACCCTGTCCAGCTTTTGTCTTAGGTTCGATTGCCAGCTCGATAACAGGTTCCGGGAACTCCATGGATTCCAGGATAACCGGATGCTGATCATCACAGATCGTATCACCGGTAGTAGTGAATTTAAATCCGATCGCAGCAGCGATATCTCCGGAATATACCTTATCCAATTCCATACGTTTGTTGGCATGCATCTGCAGAATACGTCCCACACGCTCTTTCTTGTTCTTCGTAGCATTCAGCACATAAGAACCGGAGTTCATCATACCGGAATATACTCTGAAGTAAGCCAGCTTACCAACGAATGGGTCAGTCATAATCTTAAATGCCAGTGCGGAGAACGGCTCATCGTCAGAGGAATGTCTCACGATTGCATTTCCATCCATATCTACACCCTCGATAGCCGGGATGTCAGTCGGAGCTGGCATGAACTCTACGATAGCGTCCAGAAGCTTCTGAACACCTTTGTTTCTGTACGCAGTACCACAGCATACAGGAACTGCTGAACACTCACAGGTAGCCTTTCTCAGCGCTACTTTCAAAGCGTCAACAGAAGGCTCTTCGCCTTCTAGATACTCCATCATCAGATCGTCGTCCAACTCACAAATCTTCTCTACCAACTCTGTGTGGTACAGTTCTGCGTCGTCTGCCATATCCTCTGGAATATCTACAATACTAATATCTTCACCTTTTTCATCGTTGTAGATGTAGGCTTTCATCTCAAACAGGTCAATAATACCTTTGAACTCATCCTCTTTGCCAATCGGCAGCTGAAGACAAATCGCGTTTTTTCCCAGTCTGGTTTTGATCTGGTCTACCGCGTTATAGAAATCCGCACCCAGGATATCCATCTTGTTGATAAATGCCATTCTAGGTACGTTATAAGTGTCGGCCTGACGCCATACGTTCTCAGACTGAGGTTCTACGCCACCCTTTGCACAGAAGACGCCGACAGCACCATCCAGTACACGGAGTGAACGCTCAACTTCCACCGTGAAGTCTACGTGTCCTGGGGTATCAATGATATTGATACGATGCTCCAGAGCACCTGGCTTCATCTTGCACTGTTCCTGCAAGGTCCAGTGACAAGTGGTAGCGGCTGAAGTGATTGTGATTCCACGTTCCTGTTCCTGCTCCATCCAGTCCATGGTAGCGGTTCCTTCGTGAGTATCACCAATCTTATAGTTAACACCGGTATAATATAAGATACGCTCTGTCAGAGTGGTCTTACCCGCATCGATATGCGCCATAATACCAATGTTTCTGGTTCTCTCTAATGGATATTCTCTTCCAGCCAATGGATTTTCCTCCTCTAGAATCTGTAATGTGCAAATGCCTTGTTGGCCTCTGCCATCTTATGCATGTCTTCTTTCTTCTTCACGGATGCACCGGTATTGTTCATCGCATCCAGAAGTTCATTCGCCAGTCTCTCCTCCATGGTCTTTTCGCCTCTCTTACGAGAGTAGGTTGTCAACCAACGAAGAGCCAGCGCCTGACGTCTGTCAGCTCTTACCTCGATCGGAACCTGGTAAGTTGCTCCACCGATACGTCTTGCTTTTACTTCCAAAGAAGGCATCACATTATTCATTGCCTCCTCGAATACTTCAAGTGCTGGTTTGCCTGCTTTTTCTTCAACTTTGGCAAATGCTCCGTATACAATCTTCTGAGCGACACCCTTCTTACCATCTAACATAATGTTATTGATAAGCTTGGTAACCACTTTATTATTGTACAGCGGATCTGCCAGCACGTCTCTTTTCTGAGTATGTCCTTTACGTGGCACGTTACTTCCCTCCTTAATCATTCTGTGGCTTACGCCATTTTCGATTATCTCATAGGTACTCACACAGATTACTCACAGCCCCTGACTGGGCAGCGCCCATCTGGGCTGCTTGGCTGTCATCCAGCCAATGTATGTTCGCACTGGTAAAATTCTATCATATTTAACCCGCAACCGACAGGGTATATGGAATAACCGTACAAATTGTAATCGTCTCTGTGATTCTATTGATTCAATAATCTTTTGTCGAATTATTTTTTAGGTCTCTTAGCTCCGTATTTGGAACGAGCCTGTTTTCTGTTAGCAACACCTGCGGTGTCCAGAGTACCTCTGATAATGTGGTATCTGGTACCTGGCAAGTCTTTTACCCTTCCTCCACGGATCAGAACAACACTGTGCTCCTGCAGGTTGTGTCCCTCACCTGGAATATAGCTGGTAACCTCGATTCCATTGGAAAGACGAACTCTGGCGATTTTTCTCAAAGCTGAGTTCGGCTTTTTAGGAGTTGCGGTTTTAACAGCGGTACAAACACCTCTCTTCTGAGGAGAAGACATGTCACTCGTTTTCTTTCTTAAAGAGTTGTAGCTTTTCTGCAGCGCTGGTGCTGTAGATTTCTTAACTGTAGTCTGTCTTCCTTTTCTTACTAACTGGTTAAATGTTGGCATTCCATTTCACCTCCCGATTTTCTCTCCATTTCATGTTCATGGGTTCTGCGGCTGCTATTAAAATTAGGCATGAAAAAAGATTGCGCTTTTCATGCACGCTCGATCATTATAGCCCGCGAAACCGCTGCTGTCAAGGAATTCCGCAAAAAAAGTTTGACTTTCTGTAACTATTCAGCCATGCAACTGATAAGGACAAAAATCCGGAGCAAGCCTGCTTGCAGAGGAGTTTTGCTCTTATCAGGCATATGGCGCTTAGCCATAAGCGAGGATTTCGCCGCATATGCGGCGATATAAGCAGCAAAACAGCCAATCCGAGCGGTTATAGCTGAATAGTTACGACCTTCTTGTATCATTCTGTCAAAAGAGGTATAATACCAGGGAAACAGCGGCCAAAACTGCTCTTAATATAAGTAATTACAGTACGTGAGGAGGCGCTATGAAAAAACATCTAACAGTATTTTATATTCTTTTATCCCTATTGGGAATTATTGCCGCTATTGGAATTTTTATTCTGGGTTTTACAGCCTTAAAAAAAGCACAGAGTACCCAAGAACATGTAGAACAGACTTTGGAGCAAGCTGAAGCTCAAAAAGAGAGTCTGCAAGCGCAGGAGAAGCAGATGAAAAAAGTACAGAAAACAGAAGAACAAAAACAGATCGCAGCAGAGGCCGCCAAGAAAGCCGCTGAGGAAAAAGCAAAGGGGGAAGCTGCTGCTGACGATGAGGACACTTCCAACAAGCCCTCCGTCTTCAACAGTTCAGGAAGCACCGGCGAAAACGTCAATACCGCTTCCAATGGCCATGTAGTGTGTATCGACCCCGGGCACCAGGGCGAATGGGTAGATATGAGCGCCACAGAACCTAACGGCCCAGGTTCCTCTGTGCCAAAAGCAAAATGCAGTACAGGAACCTCCGGCAGCTACACCGGTCTGAACGAATATCAGCTCAATTTGGATGTCTCACTGAAACTTCAGCAGATTCTCATCGACCGGGGCTATCAGGTCGTCATGACCCGTACTGACAACGACGCAGCGATCAGCAATGCTGAGAGGGCCTTATTTGCTTCGGACAACGGCGCTGAAATCATGGTACGTGTGCATGCCAATGGAGACGACTCCCACACTGCCAGCGGTGCACTTACTATGAGCCCATCTTCTGGCAATCCCTATGTGGCCGACCTCTATGACGAGAGCAACCGACTCTCCCAGTGCATCATTGATTCCTACTGCGCAGCCACAGGTTTCAACAATCGGGGAATCATTTACACGGACGATATGACGGGTATCAACTGGAGTAAAATTCCTGTCACCATCGTAGAAATGGGGTTTATGACTCATGAAACGGATGATCGCCAGATGGCTGATCCTGCTTTCCAGGAAACCATGGCCGCAGGTATCGCGGACGGAATCGACGCCTACTTCGGCTTAGCACAATAACACAGGTGGTATTATTATGAAGAAAATATCTAACTCATCCTCCTCTTTTCGCACAGATAATCGAGGAAATACCGGCTTGATCGTGCTGATCACAGTATTGGTCTGCCTGGTTGTTTTTTTAACTGTTGTCTTAGGAATATTCGCCAAGAAAACTGCTTCTATAGACAAACAAGTCACAAAATTAGAAAAAACCGTAAAGGAAATATCAACTCTCTCCGGGACATTAAACTCAGCCAGCGCCAATGACACTACTTCCTTCTCCGCAGATGAGGCACAGGCCGAACAGAGCTCCTCCAAAGACAATAAGTCCAATTCCGCGGAAGATGGCACGCTCTCTTCTCCCAAAGGAGAGACCAAAGTAGTCACTGGCGATCTGTCAGATCTTCAAACCCAGCTTCAGACACAGGTAGATACTCTAAACGCCTCTGACGGCAATTGGGCTATCTACGCTGAAAATCTGAACACAAACGCCAGCTGTACCGTCGGAGACTCTCAGATGCAAGCGGCTAGCCTAATCAAGCTTTTTATCATGGGTACGGTTTATGAAAACTATGACGCGGTCTGCGAAGCCGGAGGCGGCCGGGAAACTGTAAACAGCGCACTCACCTCCATGATCACAGTCAGCGACAACGACGCAGCCAATAATCTCGTCACCTGGCTAGGCGGCGGCGATTCCTCTGTCGGCATGGCTGCTGTAAACTCTTTCTGTGAGGAACACGGCTATACAAACACTCATATGGGCCGTATGCTCCTGGCAGATAATACAGGTGACGACAACTACACCTCCGTGACCGACTGCGGAAAGCTTCTCCGGGAGATTTACAATAATAGTGAATCTCTCACCTACCCTGAACTGATGTATAAGCTTCTGAAACAGCAGGAACGTCGAAACAAAATTCCTGCCGGAATCCCTGACATCGACGGCGCACAGGTCGCCAACAAAACCGGAGAGCTGGACACTGTGGAAAACGATGCTGCCATTATATACAGCGCACCGCGCAATGATTTTATTCTGTGCATCATGGCTCAGAATCTCACCAACACCGCCCAGGCCCAGGCCAATATCCAAGCGCTGTCCAACGCAATCTATGGCTATTTCAACCAGTAAAACCCGAGAACTTTTCATAACAAAGTGGGCACGCCCATTTCAACTCCCCATCCCTCAATCTTTGAGGGGCGTGTCTCACTTTGCGCACCACCTTGCGGTGAAATCCCTTATTGCGGCTGTACATCCTGGCCGGGGGAGGACTTTTTATTTACTAGGAAAATCTGTTGGATTTCCTAGTAAATAAAGAGCGGCGCCCCTCATCCTTGAAGGAGCGCCGCCTATTCATACTCTTCTTAAATAAGACGCAAGAGCATAACCACTCTTCCCCCCATACTCCACCTGGTAAAATCCATTTCCGGCTTCGCCATAAAAGATCACTGTCTCCCCAAGAGGAATCTGACAAATCTCAGATGCAGAAGTACTAGGACTCGTCCGCAGCGTAATGCTCTCCTGACAATTCACTACCTCATAAACCTTTTCCGTGCCATTGCCAACTACCGCATCGGGCGACAGATAAGAAGAGAGTGCATAACCCGTATTTCCATTATAGATAACCTTACTGAAACCATTTTCTGCTCCGCCCACATAACTGACCGATGCTCCTAGGGGAATCTGACAGATCTCAGATGCAGAAGTACTGGGACTCATCCGCAGTGTGATACTCTCACGACAGTTCACCACGTAATAGGTTGGGTAAGACTGCTGCCGACTATTCTCGGATGAATTCGGCACTGTGGACAGATAAGAAGCCAAACCATATCCTGTTCTCCCATCATAGATAATCTTATAGAATCCATTCTCCGCCGTCTCCACATAGCTCACTGACGCTCCTAGAGGAATCTGGCAAATCTCAGACGCTGAGGTACTAGGACTCGTCCGCAGTGTGATACTCTCACGGCAGTTCACCACGTAATAAGTTTCATAATTTACCGAATTTGGAGACTCAGAAGACTCCAATGCCGCAGGCTCCTGGACCATATCAGGATTTTCCTCGTTTTCTGGCACAGTGCTGTCCTCTTTAGAGGCTGGAACATCCGTGGGAGTCGGCAACGGTGATGCCTCCGTTTTCTGCACCTCCTCCTGACTGCTGACTTCCTCCTGACTTGAAACTTCTGTGTTGTCGGAACTCAGAAAAACCATTGAGCACAAAAAGCCGGCCGCAATCACTGCAGCTGCCCCAACTCCCAGAAAAACAATCTTATTTTTATTCTTTCTGACGGGCTTTTCTGACATCAGACTGTTTTGCCGGACATCTTTCGGAACTGTTCTTCCAATTGCCACGGTCTCCTCTTCCTGAGGAGAAATTCCCCGTCTTTCTCCCCTCGCCGCTCTTTGCAGTTCTTCTCTTAACTGCACCGCGCTCTGATACCGATACTCCGGGTAATAGCTGCACGCCTTCAGAATAATCCCTGCCATTGTCTCACTGGCCTCACAGGGCACAGGCGGCTGTTCTCCACTCATTCTCTTTTGCAGCGCCTCTTCCCTGTCCTGATAAGTCAAAACCTCTCGGTATGGGTCCAAAAACGGCCCTCGGTTATGATTTAAAAGGCGGTACAACACAACGCCGAGAGAATAAGTATCTATGCTGGCATCATATTCTCTCCCGTAGAAGACCTCCGGTGCCATGTAGGAGTAGGTTCCCTTTTGAGACATTGCTCTGCCCGTCTTCTCCAGCTTTCTGGCAATTCCAAAATCTCCTAACTTGAAATTTCCCGTCGGCGAGACAAAGATATTCTCTGGCTTAATATCCCGATGGATTATTCCCTGCCTCTCACAGAGAATCAGTGCACTACAGATATCAACTCCCAGGCGAATTACTTCTTTCTCAGTCATCTTCCTATGACGGAGATACTTGACAAAACTTTCCAAGAGCTCCATCCGTATATAGATATCCCAGCGGATGGCATCTGGATGTTCCACCACTTTAAAGTCTTCCACCGCGACAATATTGGAATTTCCTTTCAGACGCTCCATCATCTCAATCTCATTGATACATTCGTCCACAATTCCTCGCAGATACCTACGCACGGATTTCTCGTCCATGCCTTCCATTCCCAGTTCATCCATCTGGGCACCGCTGTAGGGAATTGTGACAATCTTGATTGCCGAGTAAAATTCCCGTGTTCCTTCCACTCTCCTGGCCCTGTATACTTTTCCAAAGGAGCCCTCTCCTAGTTTATCTATCAGTTCCCATTCTGGCCAGCCCGAATATCTCTCTTCCATATCCCTTCCCTCCATTTATTTCTCATCTGCCACTTTGATATATCCAAAGATATCCCGGAAGCAGTTTCTCATTCTTTTCCATAATAACTGGAAATTCTTCTGAATCCAGCGGACAGTCTCCTGTCCCATTCTCCACTGTGATTGCCGCAATCCCTAATTTTAATACAAAATAATCACTGCACCCTGCACTATCTGTTCCATCTGACACCGTAGAATGAGCCTCATATCCTGTAATCTCACTGACTGTCTGTGCCAATTTCTGGTCTTCCAAATACACCTGACCCCGGCTGCCATAGTCCCAGTACACCAGATTTCCCGAAGAATGGTAAGCCATACAGCCCACGACAGGGTATCTTTGGGGAATGCTCAAAATCGCCTGTGTCTCCGTCTCACTAGCTGGTACATCCCCCTTGTATCTCTCTGAAGATGGGCGAAGGCTTCCTTGAAACTCCTGCCATCCCACATCAAAATTACGATTTAAATCCACTCCTCTGGCATTGGCTTTCCAGTTCTTCCAATAATCTCTACCGTCGGCCCCATCAGCCTCCCGGCACTGTTTCAAAATCTGCCGGCACTCCTTATCATGGATTCCTTTAGGTCCATACTGGCTGATCGTCACACCATCAGGATTTGCCATGGGAATCACGTGCACACACAGGCCCTGAAGGAGCTCCTCATAGGTCATATTCCGATAACTTCCAATTTCATAGTTTCGAAGAAACAATTCTAGCTGTCTCATCGCCACCTGAGTGTTCATATATTCCCTGCCATGTATCGACGCCTGAATCATCAAATGGCGCTCAGCCTTTTCATCCCCCAGAACAGCCTCCTTGATACTTCTTCCATCTGCTGTAACTCCCAGCTCCTTCACCTGGATTTGTCCCGGAAAACACAGCTCCATAGTCTCTAGATCTTTCACCATCTGCTCATATGTGTACAGGCTATCCTGCGTCTGCACAATCTCTTTCGGAATCTCTGTCACTGGCGGTTCCTCCCTTTTCTCGGACTCTGAGCGCCTGACTTGGCCGGAAGTCATTTCCAGCTTTTCGCTGCCTTGGTCCTCAGACTGTCCTGACCTTTGATGCACCACAAAATACAGTCCTACGCCCAGCAGAAAACAACCGATGAATCCCAGCACCATCCAAAAACCCTTTCTCTTCATCTTATGTCTCCTCTCCAGACTCTTCTACAACTCCTCCGCCTCATAAGACATTTCCCAGATCTCTGAAAACACAGCCAGAGGACAATCTGTCAACAGACACATTAAAATAAAACACTCATAAGGATTTACGATATACAGTTCTCCCATGGAACACTCTTTTAAAATCTGTTGAATCTCGCGCCGGAAAAAGCGGTATCTCTCCTTGGCATCCGCGTCTTCCATCTCCTGGGAAATGATAAAAAATTCCAGGGTAATCAAGTCAAACCTCTCCACCTGCTGTTTTCTGTTCAAGATCTGGTTGATTCGCTGACGGCTCAGTCTCTTCTGAGCAAAATGCTTTGACAGAATCGAGGCAGACATCTTTTTCAGGTTTCCCATATTGTCTACAGGCACACCGTTAAAAATCACTTTTTCCACATCCCCCGGGGATATGTCCTGTGCTTTCCACCTTTTGCTGCCTCTGACTTCCTCCACGTCTTTTTGATACATTCTCGCAATAATTCTGCGGCTATGCTCCATGAGCCTGACGAACCATCGGTAAGCCTCCTGATCGCTCTTTAGGCTCCCTTCCCGCAGTAAGCCCAGATATTTCCAGACCCCTTCATGGGTATTCAGACGAATCTGACCGCTTCTTAACACATCCAGACAGTCCTTCAAATCTCTTTTCTGTCCCGTAACGGGGAGTTCTTCATACCGCTGCTTCATCCTCTGTGCAGCCTCATAGCCATGGTGGTTCCGATAACAGTACCAATAGATCACCTCGCAGGGATCTGTAAAATCAAAATCCCTCTCCCTCTGCGCTTTCAGTAAAAACTCTTTGACTTCACCGACCTCCATACCCAGACCAAATCCCAGCAGAAAAATAGTCTCCCTTTTCACAGACGCCTGAGTCAGCCAATTCGCCGCCAATGTTCTAAGTTTCGTCGATGTCGGTCTCATCGATTTCGGAGTTCCTGTCTGTTCAAAAGACTGGATAATAATATTCTTATAATCCTCCAATGGGACCAGAGAAAACGGCTTGGCAATCATCGAACGTTCATAGAGATACCTTCTCAGATAATCCCCAAAAGATACCATCCCCATTTTCTTATAGAGATACTGGAAGATCACTTGTGCATCCTGGTCTTCAAATTCATCTAAATTTACTACATGATAGAAATCTTTATAGGCACGCTTGGTAAACTCAAAATCTCTCACCGTGTTTTGTACTGTCCGCTCAAAGTCCAAATCCTGCCATAAACTTCCCATCTTCAACACCTTCCCGATTTACGGCTGCCGTCTGAGGTACCTTACAAAAGACCACAGCAGGCAGCACGCTTGATTATTTTTTTACACTTCTCAAAACTAATCCACTCAGAATACAGAACACTGCCACAAAAACCACCAGAAGAAACCAATCCTGCGCGATATGAGCTTTGGTAAACTCAAAAAATGCCTCAGCCTCATGAGGAAACTCCTGTATCTCTCCATTGACCTCAACGGTATACTCTAACCCGTTCAGATTCGCGGACGACCCAAATCCCTCCACGGACCATCGGCAGATCGTAAACCAGGACAGAACCGTAGTGACTCCTTTCAGCTTAAACAACAGACCTGAGAACAAAATCTGAGGCATCAGCAAAATGGGCGCTGCCGTCATGGCTCGATCTGGATTTTTAAACAAGGATGACGCAAAAAGACCCATAGCTGTCGCAGAAAACGCCGTCAGGAATGCCGTCAGAAACATCTCCAAAAATGGCGGCAGAAACAGCCCCTCTTCCGGAATTCCTACCGTCAGCCAAAAAACTCCGATCAACAACAGAGACTGAACCAAGCACAGGACCCCCAGAACTAAGAGCTTAGATGTGATGTAGGCCCCCAAATGCAGCCCAGTCATATATTCTCTACGCAGTATTGCTCGCTCCTTGCAGACTTCCTGAATCGCATTCAACATTCCTATCCAAAACGCAGAACAGGACAGGGCGAAAAGAAGAGATTTCGTAATATCATACCGCTCAAACTGATAACCATTTTTCACCAGAGAAATCAGCAAGGCCAAAATCGGCGCTTGAAGCAGCACCATAGCCAGCCTCTGCCTGTCGTTAATCAAAAGCTGTAAATATCTAGAACTCAAAATCCCTGTCTGCCTCAAACGGCTATGCTTACTCTTAGCTTTCTTGCTATAAGACTGCCGGGAATGCACTTCTTTGTACCCGCCGCCTTTTCGTTCTCTCTGGGCTTTCTGATTATACAGACTTTTCCACCGCATTGGGTCTTCTGTCATCATGTTATACACATCCACCAGGTTGTCCACGTGGAAAAATTCTTCCGCTTCCCGGGTGTTCCCATAAAAGCACAGATTACCACCTCGGCCCATAAAAACAATTTTATCGCATACCTGCAAATTCAGCGTACTATGTGTAACTAGAACTACAGTCTTTCCGGTGTTTGTCATATTTTTTAGAGTACGCATCAAATTTCGCTCCGTACCTGGATCTAACCCAGACGCCGGCTCATCTAAGAAAAACAAGGTTGGGTCCGACAACAATTCCACTGCGATACTGGCCCTCTTCTTCTGGCCGCCACTCAGTTGGCGTATCATAGTATTCTCTTTGCCTTTTAGTTCCACAATATCGATAACTTGATGCACCCGCTGCCGTCGCTCTTGCTCAGACATATCATCCGGTAGCCTCAGCTTCGCCGCGTAATCCAGCATCGAAAACAAGGTCAAGTTATCGTAGACAATGTCCTGCTGTGGTACATACCCAATAATGTTTTTCAAGGCATCATAGGTGTCATATAACTCCTCTCCGTTAATCAGAACCTGGCCGCTGGTCGGACGGTTATATCCACAAATCGCATTCATCAAAGTCGTTTTTCCCGCGCCAGACCCGCCGATAATAGCCACCAGCTCTCCCGGCTCAATGGACAAACTGACATCGTTACAGATATTAAAAGTCTCTCCCTTATTTTTCACTGTCCTCACAAGATGGACTGCTTCGATTCCCAGCCCGCGTTTATAGCTGCAATAATAGAGGCACCCGTTGGCAAAAATCAGACGGGTATCCACAATTCGTAGCACATCTTTTTCTTTAAGCGGTTTTCTCCCCTGAACTCTTCTGCCGTTGACGAAGGTTCCATTGGTGCTGCTGTGGTCCACAACGAAGAAGGCATCACCCTCTCTTACAATACTGGCATGTCTCTTAGATACGCTGACGTGATTTAAGACTACGTCGCACCGCTGCTCTCTTCCTATCAAAAGCTCTCCGGCCTTTCCCATCTCCCGTTTTTTCCATGAGTGATGTTCTGAAGAAGTATTGAAGAAAAACAGTACTCCGCTTGTCACACTTCGCCTCTCATCATCAATTCTCAGGATATCTCCCTCTCTCAAAAGACCACTGGCTACTCTTGTCCCATTGAATAAAAGCCCATTGGTGCTGTTCAAGTCTTCCACATACACTCCATTGGCCGTCAGCCGAAAAAATCCATGATGCTTGGACACATTGGGCGAAGGCAGTACCAAATCATTATCCGGAGACCGTCCAAATGATATATACTCTTTGTGAAACTGTCCCAAGTCCACCTCTCTGGGCGACTGTTCTCCCACAAAAACTGTCAGACGACGCATTCCTCTCCCGCTCATATGGTACCCTCCATAATGGCTGGTACAATCCATCCCTCCCTGATTCATAAATAACCACTCCTTCTAAAATTTTCGATACCACTTTTCGGCTTTTTCTGCCCGTAGCTCACACAAGATGATTGTCGTGTTGTCTCTCCCACCTCTTCCCATAGCAGCCTGCAACAGATAAAAAACTGCATCTTTCACCTCGCTGTAGGCCCCCATAATCTGGGCGATTTCCTCGTCACTGAGCATATCCGTCAGCCCATCCGAACAGATTAAAAACCGATCTCCTTCATGGTATTCCCCGCTGACCACATAGGGTATCAGCCTAATTTCTTCCTCTGGGAGCCCTATATACTGAGTCAAAGGTGCTTTCTTATAGTTTCCGTTGACGCGTGCCACGTGATCTTTCGAAATTTGCCGAAAAGCTCCATCATACGCCTGGTATACTCGGCTGTCCCCCACGTTGCAGACTCCAATCCGCGTTCTTCCAAATACAAGCAATGCCGCCGTCGCCCCCATGCAATCTACCCTGTGTTCCCAGGCATAACGGCACACCTCATTGTTCATGGAGATACAAGAGTTTCTGAGAAACTCCTCTACATAATCCTGACACTCTCCCTCATCCTCTTGGTAACACTGCTGAAAGGTATCTGCCGCTAAAAAAGCCGCTGTCTCTCCACAGCTCTCTCCCCCCATTCCATCAAATACCCCAAAAGCAGGAACTGTCTTTTGACTCACCTGGCCCTCCACAATTGTCGCCATTCCACCGTTGAGCCTTTCCAAATAATTTCCCAACACCCAGAAATTATCTTCATTGTTTTTTCTAACTTTCCCTCGGCTGCATGTATAAGCATACTGAATTTTATATGACATTTTTGCCTCCTAATTATAGTCAAAACCGCTTTCGTCAGTTGCGTCAAAGGCAGTCTCATCTTCTGAGACTGCCTTTGCCAAGTTCAAGACTCGCAAGCGAGTCTTGGCGCGGGATTCAGGTCGGCATCAGACGACATCATTCACCTCCAAATCCCTGCGCATCCTCGCGGAGCGTTTATCAGACAGGGAATTGACACCCGCCACGGATACCAATTTCTTGTTCACTCCCTACAGAGACGGGAGTCTTCCCCATCTGATAAAGATTTTTTACTATATATACCTAATATCTTCTTCTGTAATTGGCATACTGTTCAATCTCCACTGTCCATTCTCTTCCACAAAGTCAAAGCTCAACTTTAAGTTTCCTTCTGAGATATCCTGACTCAACACTCCCATGAATTCCGAGACGTAATGCTTCTTTCCCTGACCTTCCATCTCCATAAAAACCTGGCCTGCCACTCCTGTCTGGTCTGGCGAAAGCTCTCCTTCCAACTCGTAAATTTCAAAAAAAGTAACTCCCTCTATCCGCCCGTCACTGCGTATGTCTTTGATTTCATTGTACTGCTCAGACACCTCGCCGCTCTCTATCGCTGTCTCAGAGAACAACTCGCTGACCGTTCCAAAATCTTTTCCTGACAACGCGTTCTGAAGAATCATCTGCAAAGCAGCCCCGGAACGTTCTACCAATTCCGTCTCCAATTTCTTAGAAGGCCTCAAAATCACCTCATACTCAAAACCCTGATCGTCTGTTCCCAGAGTCAGGTTCGTCTGATAAGTCTCCATTCCTTCTTTTTTTACCTTTATCTGATAATCCCCTGAAAAAAGCTGCGGAACCTGCAATTCTATGGTTCCATTTTCATCAGAAACGCCTTCCATCGAAACCTCCTGCCCATTCAATTCCAACTGACTGCCCACGGGCAAATAAAACGTGACATCTCTCACTGTCAAATCCTCCACCGTCACTCTCCAATTCTGAAAGAACAACCAGTTCCTTCCTTTGGATACCAACGTCGTCACTTGTTCTTGAGGTTTTCCGCTGTCCCAGGCGGTATCTTCATAAATCACCGTGAAACCCTTTGTCTCTCCTTCCTCGCTTTCACCTTCCATAGACCATGAGTCCACACCTGCTCGATTCCTCATGGCATTCACAAACATCTGCCTGGTCAAAAACTCTGAATCAGACACATCAAGGCAGTCGTAGACACGATTCCAATCTCCTTCCTCGCGCGCCTCCCAATAATTTTCCAGAATTTTCTCTGGCTTTGTCATGGAATTACCAATCACACCAAAGAGTACAGCCAAAGCTATAAGTAGAACTGCCTCGACTCCGATGATAACTTTAGCCAGATTGGAATTTTTCTCATCTCCCTGAAAATCTTCCTCAGACTCCAGTAAATACCGACAATTCATACAGAACCTGGCCCCCTGGGGATTGTCTTTTCCACACCTCGGACAAATCATCCGACCCTCCCCCTTTCTATTGGCTGCCAGCCGCCACATAACTGGAATACGGCACCGGTTCCATATTGTCGTAATAAGTCTCCAAATTATCTGTAAATTTTTCGTCCGACACGGTGACTTCCGCATGTTGGCCTATTTTCTTTTCGGAGAGCACAAAAAATCCTATCAACACCAAAAACAACGCACAGACGACCCCCAAAATAGCTGCTGTCAGCTGCCAAGTTTTTTGACTTTTTTGTGGCACGTATCTTGAACGCAACGACATGTTCTATCTCTCCTTCCTGTTATTTATTATATATTTTCAATAATAATTACCCACTGACATTAATGGAAGGGAACTAATTACCGATACCAACAAAAAGAACACAATCACTACAATCAAAATATAGAAAATAAGCTCTCCCGTCAGCAGCGCGTAAAGTCTACGGTCTGGATTGATTTCCACCGCATTCCGATACCCCTCGACGAAAAACAGATACGAAGCCAGCATTCCCAAAATCAGTATCATCACTGCCGGCAGCAGCAATATTCTCGAAGAAATAGAAAACAGCAATGAACTGATTAGCGTCGCCAAACTATTAATTAAATACTTATACCCTACTGTACAAATCATTTTGTGAATCGTGGTCTGCCCTCGAAAGGCTTTCGCCATGAGCATGAGCACTGCTGCTTCTAAATACGCAACAGCAAAAACTCCCACAAGCGACAGCAAAAATATTTTCAACACGGGTAGCTCCACCATCCCGTAAGACAGGGACTTCATTTTTTGATTCAGGAAAAGCGCTGACAGCAAAATCAAAATCGGCTGAACACTCAGCATCTCTAGTCCTAAGATACTGCTATTCTGCTTCGATATCGTACGCATCGTGGTATCTGGACGGCTCAAAAGTGCCGGTATCTGTGCGAAAATATTTCTGGTATGTCTGAACAAATCCTCTTTTCCACCGTTCTGCCGCTTTTCGTTAAAGGCACTCTGATGGAGGTTCTGACGGCCATCTCCCTTCCATTCATTTACATCCTGATAATATTCCTGCCGATATGGTTCCTGATTATAACCGCTCTGTGAATTTGGTCCCTGACGGTAATCCCCTTGTGGATATGTATCTGACCGGTAGCCTCTTGACTGGTGTGATTCCTGACGGCGTTTCTGCCGGCCTACTTCCCCCCAATATAGCTCCTGATGGTAATTTCCCTGTGGATTCGGCTCCTGACGATAGCCTCCCTGTGAGTAATTTCCCTGTCGGTAACCTCCCTGGAAATACTCATTTTGCTGCCCTGGTCTTTGGCCGTAAGTGTCGGACGGGAAACCTTCCCTGCGATATGGCTCTTGGCGGTAATTCCCCCGTTCATATCCACCCTGACGGTATACTCCCTGGCGATAATTGTCTCTTTGACCGGACCTCTGTTCGGCACCTTTTGCCCCAGCATCTGTTTCTCTTTCCTCTCTAATCATCCGGTTCTGACAGTCACAGCTCTCGCCTTCCTGTAATTCTCTCCCACAATTAGTACAAAACCTTGCCATGTATTCCCCTCCTCCTATGTGCCTCTACTATACCAAAATCATAATTTCACCTGTAATTTTAATTATACCAAAAAACATCTGTTTTTTTAACACTTTCAGCAGAATTGAATAGGAAAAGACCTTCTTCCCTATCACCGTGATATTGCGGATTGCTCCGTACATCGCACTCCCTCAATCCTGACAGGCATTCGCACTCCGGCGCATACGCCTGCGTGCTCATATCTGTTGCCCCGTCCAATGTCTGTGCATCTCGGCAAGTAAGCTTGCCTGCCGCTGTCCGGAAGCTTATGCAGTAAAAAAATACAGCAAACAGGATTATTTCCTGTTCACTGTAGCACTTTAACCATTTATTCTATTGTCCTCGCTGGTATTCTCTTCCTCCTCTTCATTTCTCTGTTCTTTTGGGGAAAGCTCATTAAAATATTCCCAAAATCGCTTTCTGGCCTCCTGGTATTTTGCCCTACTGACAGGGATTTTCCGTCCACTCTCCAATATAATTCCTTCCGCCGCAAAGCTAGCTATCTGATTCATATTCACCATGTAGCTTTTATGACACCTTAGAAAATTCTCTGGCAAGAGCTTTTCCAGTTCGTCCATTTTCATATAGACTGTCCACTTCTCCCTGTCGCCCATAAGTGTGATAACTCGCTTACTACTCTCAGCATAGTGAATACTTCCGCACTTCACTCTGTATAAAATCCCTCTATTTGCCAAGACTATGCTCTTATTCTCTAGCTCCTGAGCGCGTTCCCATCCTTTCTTTAAAGCTTCCCAAAGCTGCTCAGAACAAATAGGCTTTTTCAAAAAATATACCGGATTCACTGCAAAAATCCTGGAAATATCCGCCAAAATGTTTCCCGTAAAAATAATTGGTATCTCATGGTGTCTCTCTAAGATCTTTCCAGCAACTTCTAACCCACTCGTCTTTCCCAATTCCATATCTAAAAAGATGACCGTAGGCAACTCCTCTCCCTTTTTGATCTCCATCAGCATTTCTTCAGGCTCCTGAAAAGTCATAATCTCATCTCCGGTACTCAGATATGCCTCCATCATTCCTGTCAGCTCTTCCAGCGCCTTTTCATTTCCATCGCACACTAAAACTCTGCGAGCACCCATAATTTCATTCCTTCTCGTATCTATAATTCTACTCTAATTACTTTCCACTCTCTGATATACTTCTCAACCAGTTATGATATCATTGATTTTTTTAGAAACATCATAGTTAATTATATCAGGATTTTACCCCCCGGTATACTTTCTATTACATTTAAACGACTATTCATTACATTTAGATTTCAACCAACACCAGCACATCCTTTCAAACTTGAGGAGCACACTCTACGAAAGAACAAAGTAGGCAAAACCACTTCAGCTCCCCATCCCCCCAATCTTTGAGGGGCGCAGCTCACTTTGCGCACCGCCACAACACCGCCTTGCGGTATACTACCTTATTGCTGCGTGCGCATCTTTAACGGAGTATTTATGTTATAGAAAAGGACTTTCACGCATCAGCATGACAAGTCCTCTCCTATAACACAAAAAATCCCCTCTTATCTGAATCTTCTCCAAATAAGAGGGGATTATACTTTATTCTTCTGTCAGAATCTCTTCGGGCTCTGTCTGAACTGTAGATTCATCAGAAATCTCGCTGATTTCCAACTCCACATCTTCCAGCTCACTCAGTTCTTCCTCCTCGGTCGCCTGAGCTACGAGCTGCTCATCTGTATCTAATTTCACTTGGCTGTAACGCTTCATACCTGTGCCAGCCGGAATCAGTTTACCGATGATTACGTTCTCTTTCAGACCGATCAACGGGTCAACCTTTCCTTTAATCGCTGCCTCCGTCAGAACCTTCGTAGTCTCCTGGAAGGACGCCGCTGACAGGAAAGAATTTGTCGCCAGGGAAGCCTTCGTGATACCTAACATCACCTGCTTGCCCTCTGCCGGTTCTAAGCCTTCCTCTTCCTTCTGCGCGTTTACTTCTTCGAAATCTAGTACATCCACCAGAGTACCCGGCAGGAAATCGGTGTCTCCATTGTTCTCGATGCGAATCTTCTTCAGCATCTGACGTACAATGACCTCGATATGCTTATCGTTGATCTCAACACCCTGAAGGCGGTATACACGCTGCACCTCCTGGATCATGTAATCCTGAACAGCGCGGACACCCTTAATCTTCAGAATGTCATGAGGATTTACACTACCTTCTGTCAGCTCGTCGCCGGCCTCCAGAACCTGGCCGTCCATAACCTTAATTCTGGAACCGTAAGGAATCAGATAGGTCTTGGAATTTCCAGTTTCCACATCGTTGACTGTGATCTCACGTTTTTTCTTAGTATCACTGATCGTAGCCACACCCTTGATCTCGGTGATAATCGCGAGACCCTTCGGCTTTCTGGCCTCAAACAGCTCCTCCACACGGGGAAGACCCTGTGTGATATCTCCGCCGGCCACACCTCCGGTATGGAAGGTACGCATGGTCAGCTGAGTACCAGGCTCTCCGATGGACTGCGCGGCAATGATACCTACAGACTCTCCGACCTGTACAGATTCTCCGGTCGCCATGTTGGCTCCGTAACACTTCGCGCAGATTCCCACCTTGCAGCGGCAGGTAAGGATCGTACGGATCTTCACGCGGTCAATGGCACCGCCAGTCTCATTGCTGACGCCCTCTTTCATGATGCGGGCCGCACGCTTCGGCGTAATCATATGGTTCGCTTTCACGAGGACCTCTCCGTCTTTGTTGCAGATAGTCTCACAAGAATATCTTCCGGTGATACGCTCTTCCAGGCTCTCAATCTCTTCCTTGCCGTCCATGAATGCCTTCACATACATACCTGGAATCTCTCCCTTGCCCTCACAGCAGTCAGACTCACGAACAATCAAGTCCTGAGAGACATCCACCAGACGTCTGGTCAGATAACCGGAGTCAGCGGTACGAAGCGCGGTGTCGGACAGACCTTTACGGGCTCCATGGGCGGACATAAAGTACTCCAATACGTCCAAACCTTCACGGAAGTTGGATTTGATCGGCAGCTCGATGGTGTGACCGGTCGTATCAGCCATCAATCCACGCATACCTGCCAGCTGTTTAATCTGTTTGTCAGAACCACGGGCTCCTGAATCCGCCATCATAAAGATGTTGTTATACTTATCCAAACCGGACAGCAAAGCGTGAGTCAACACATCGTCTGTCTCTTTCCAAGTCTCCACGACCTCCTTGTAACGCTCTTCCTCGGTAATCAAACCACGCTTGTAGTTCTTCGTAATCAAGTCCACCGTATCCTGAGCTTTCTTAATCAGCTCCGGCTTCTGTGGTGGCACGGTCATATCAGAAATAGACACAGTCATGGCCGCTCTCGTGGAATATTTATAACCCATGGATTTAATATCGTCCAAAACCTCAGCAGTCTTGGTTGCACCATGTGTATTGATAACCTTTTCCAGAATCTGTTTCAGACCCTTTTTACCCACATGGAAGTCCACTTCCAGGAGCAACTCATTTCCAGGAACGCTTCTGTCCACAAAGCCTAAATCTTGAGGAAGAATCTCATTAAACAGGAAACGTCCCAAAGTAGACTCGACAACTCCTGTGACTTCCTCTCCATCTGGCATAGTCTTTGTACAGCGCACTTTAATCTTAGACTGAAGGGTGATCGCATCGTTCTCGTAAGCCAAAATTGCCTCATTGACGCTGCGGAAGTATTTTCCTTCTCCCTTATAGCCTGGTCTCTCCTGGGTCAGATAGTAGATACCGAGCACCATATCCTGTGAAGGAACCGCCACCGGACCGCCGTCAGACGGCTTCAACAGGTTGTTCGGAGACAACAGCAGGAAACGGCACTCTGCTTGAGCCTCCACGGACAGCGGAAGATGAACTGCCATCTGGTCGCCGTCAAAGTCTGCGTTGAACGCAGTACAAACCAGAGGATGCAGCTTGATCGCCTTACCTTCTACCAAAATTGGCTCAAACGCCTGAATTCCCAGACGATGCAAAGTAGGGGCACGGTTCAACATAACCGGATGCTCTTTAATTACCTCTTCCAGAACATCCCATACTGCCGGCTCCAGCTTCTCCACCATTTTCTTGGCACTCTTTATATTGTGAGCAGTGCCATTAGACACCAGCTCCTTCATGACAAACGGTTTGAACAGCTCGATTGCCATTTCTTTTGGCAAACCACACTGATAAATCTTCAGCTCTGGTCCTACAACGATAACCGAACGTCCGGAATAGTCCACACGTTTACCCAACAGGTTCTGACGGAAACGTCCGGATTTACCTTTCAACATATCAGAAAGTGATTTCAGCGCACGGTTTCCAGGACCTGTGACTGGACGACCACGGCGTCCGTTGTCAATCAGTGCATCCACTGCCTCCTGGAGCATACGTTTCTCATTTCTGATAATGATATCCGGTGCTCCCAACTCCAATAAACGTTTCAGACGATTGTTGCGGTTGATAATTCTGCGGTATAAGTCGTTCAGGTCGGAAGTTGCAAATCTTCCACCGTCCAGCTGAACCATCGGACGCAGATCCGGTGGAATCACTGGGATTACCGTCATCACCATCCACTCAGGGCGGTTGCCGGATTCCCGGAAGGACTCTACGACTTCCAGTCTCTTGACGATTCTCGCCCGCTTCTGTCCTGTGGACTCTTTTAAACCTTTTTTTAATTCTACGGACTCTTTCTCCAGATCAATACTCTCCAGAAGCTCCTTGATCGCCTCAGCGCCCATTCCTACACGGAAGCTGTAGCCGTAGGATTCTCTGGCATCCTGATACTCACGTTCAGTCAGCACCTGCTTGTACTGAAGCCCGGAACCTGCCGGGTCCAGTACAATGTAGTTTGCAAAATACAACACTTTCTCCAAAGTTCTCGGAGATAAGTCCAAAATCAATCCCATGCGGGAAGGAATTCCTTTAAAATACCAGATATGAGAGACAGGAGCAGCCAGCTCAATGTGCCCCATACGCTCACGGCGAACGCTTGCTTTGGTAACTTCCACTCCACAGCGATCGCAGACGACACCTTTGTAGCGAATCTTCTTATATTTCCCACAGTGACACTCCCAGTCCTTGCTGGGTCCGAAGATACGCTCACAGAACAATCCATCTTTTTCTGGCTTCAGAGTTCTATAGTTAATGGTTTCCGGTTTTAACACCTCGCCTCTTGACCACTCTCTGATTTTCTCAGGGGACGCCAGTCCGATTTTGATGGCATCGAAAGTCATTGGCTGATAGGTTTCATTGTTGTTCATTTCTGCCATTTGTTTCTTACCCCTTTCTACTCTTCTCTGTCAAGAGAATCTTCCAATTCAATCAAATCTTCATCTTCGTCTTCGCTGTCGTCTTCACTCTCGTCGATGTCTACCAGCTCTTCACCGGAAAATTCCTGCTTCGTATATCCCATTGCTCCGTAGGACTCATCCTGCGAACGATGACGATCTCCCTCAATGATGGAGTGCAGATCTGTATCACCGTAATCCACGCTCTCCATGATCTCCACCTCGGTCTGGTCTTCGTTGAGGACTCTCACGTCCAGACCCAGGGACTGAAGTTCTTTTAAGAGAACCTTGAAGGATTCCGGAATACCCGGCTCAGGGATATTGTCTCCCTTGATGATCGCCTCATAGGTCTTCACACGGCCGACCACATCGTCAGACTTCACAGTCAGAATCTCCTGCAATGTATAAGATGCTCCGTACGCTTCCAGAGCCCAAACCTCCATCTCTCCGAAACGCTGTCCGCCGAACTGAGCTTTACCGCCCAGAGGCTGCTGTGTCACCAGGGAGTACGGGCCGGTGGAACGGGCATGAATCTTATCGTCAACCAGATGATGCAGCTTCAAGTAGTGCATGTGTCCGATCGTTACCGGGCTGTCGAAATACTCTCCGGTACGTCCGTCGCGCAGGCGCACTTTTCCGTCTCTAGAAATCGGTACGCCCTTCCAGAGCTTACGGTGTTCCAAATTGTTCTCCAAATACTCCATTACATCCGGAGCCAGAACTTCCCTATATTTCTCCTTGAAGTCCGCAAAATCTTCCATGTTTACATAGTCGTTCGCCATATCCAAGGTATCCATGATGTCATTCTCGTTGGCACCGTCGAATACCGGAGTGGCAATGTTAAAGCCCAGAGCTTTTGCCGCAAGACTCAGATGAATCTCCAACACCTGACCGATATTCATACGTGACGGCACGCCCAGAGGGTTCAGCACAATATCCAGAGGACGGCCATTTGGCAGGAACGGCATGTCTTCTACTGGCAGCACACGGGAAACAACACCCTTGTTTCCGTGACGTCCGGCCATCTTGTCACCCACAGAAATTTTTCTCTTCTGAGCGATGTAAATGCGGACAGACTGGTTTACTCCCGGAGACAGCTCGTCACCATTCTCTCTCGTGAATACTTTCGCGTCCACGACGATTCCATACTCGCCGTGAGGCACTTTCAGGGAAGTATCTCTGACTTCACGGGCTTTCTCGCCAAAGATTGCTCTCAGCAAACGTTCCTCCGCAGTCAGCTCCGTCTCACCTTTCGGTGTGACTTTTCCCACCAGAATATCACCTGCACGCACTTCCGCACCGATACGGATGATTCCTCTCTCATCCAGATCTTTCAGCGCATCGTCTCCCACACCGGGCACGTCCCTGGTGATCTCCTCCGGTCCCAGCTTCGTATCACGGGCCTCAGCCTCATATTCCTCAATGTGAACAGAAGTGTAGACATCATCCTGTACCAAACGCTCACTCAGCAGTACCGCATCCTCGTAGTTATAGCCTTCCCAGGTCATAAATCCGATCAGCGGATTCTTACCCAGCGCCAACTCACCATTCGAGGTAGATGGACCGTCAGCAATTACCTGTCCAGCCTCCACGTGCTCACCTTGTACCACAATGGGCCTCTGATTATAACAGTTACTCTGGTTACTTCTCATAAATTTGGTCAGATGGTAGTCATCTCTGGTACCATCATCATTCTTAATACTGATATCTGTTGATGTGGCACGCTGAACTACACCGGCTTTCTTAGCCAGCACACACACGCCAGAGTCCACAGCCGCCTTCGTCTCCATTCCAGTTCCAACTACTGGGGCTTCCGTCGTCAACAGAGGCACAGCCTGACGCTGCATGTTGGAACCCATCAAAGCTCGGTTCGCGTCGTCGTTCTGCAAGAATGGAATCAGTGCAGTCGCCACAGAGAATACCATCTTCGGAGATACGTCCATGTAATCAAACATTTGACGCTCGTACTCCTGGGTTTCTTCTCTATAACGACCGGATACATTCTTACGAATAAAATACCCATTCTCATCCAACGGCTCGTTGGCCTGAGCAACGTGGTAGTTATCCTCCTCGTCGGCTGTCATATATATAACTTCCTCAGTAACCCTCGGGTTCTTTGGATCGGATTTATCAATTTTACGATACGGCGCCTCCACAAAACCATACTGGTTGATTCTCGCATAGGACGCCAGTGAGTTGATCAGACCGATGTTCGGACCCTCAGGGGTCTCAATGGGACACATTCTTCCGTAATGAGAATAGTGCACATCTCGAACCTCAAATCCTGCACGATCTCTGGACAAACCGCCAGGGCCCAGGGCAGACAGACGTCTCTTGTGAGTCAACTCACCCAGAGGATTGTTCTGGTCCATGAACTGTGACAGCTGGGAAGAACCGAAAAATTCCTTCACTGCTGCTGTCACCGGTTTGATATTAATCAATGACTGGGGTGAGATTCCCTCGATATCCTGAGTGGTCATTCTCTCGCGGACCACTCTCTCCAATCTGGACAGACCGATGCGGTACTGATTCTGGAGCAGCTCTCCCACCGCACGGATACGACGATTGCCCAGATGGTCGATATCATCATCATTGCCCAAGCCGTATTCCAGGTGCATATTGTAGTTAATGGAAGCTAAAATGTCCTCTTTTGTGATATGCTTCGGAATCAAGTCGTGGATATCTCTGTGTACTGCAGCCTTGATCTCTTCCAGATTGTCATTTTCTTCCAGAATTTTTTCGAGAACTGGGTAGTATACTAATTCTGTAACCCCCATCTCTTTTGGATCTGCGTCCACATACTTCCGAATATCTACCATCATGCTGGACAAAACTTTTACTTTGCGTTCTTCTGTTTGAATCCATACATACGGAACCGCGGCATTCTGAATATCATCAGCTAACTCCTTGCTCACAACGGTGCCAGCTTCTGCCAGAATTTCACCAGTAGTTCCGTCCACCACATCTTCAGCTAACGCCTGTCCCGCAATGCGGTTGCGCAACATCAATTTTTTATTGAATTTATAACGTCCCACCTTCGCCAGATCGTATCTTCTGGGGTCAAAAAACATACTCATAATCAAGCTTTCCGCGCTCTCCACGGCCAGCGGCTCACCGGGACGAATTTTTTTGTATAACTCTAAGAGACCCTCCTGATAGCTCTCAGCAGTGTCTTTCGTGAAACTTGCCAGAATCTTTGGTTCTTCACCAAACAGCTCAATAATCTCAGCGTTGGTTCCATACCCTAAAGCTCTGATCAAAACAGTAATTGGGACTTTTCTCGTACGGTCTACACGTACATAAAACACGTCATTGGAATCCGTCTCATATTCCAGCCATGCACCTCTATTTGGGATTACCGTACAGGAATACAGCTTTTTACCAACCTTATCGTGGGAGATTGCATAATAAATACCAGGAGAACGTACCAACTGGCTGACAATGACACGCTCCGCACCGTTGATTACAAAGGTGCCCGTCTCGGTCATCAGCGGAAGATCTCCCATAAAGATCTCATGCTCGTTAATCTCGTCATTTTCCTTGTTGATTAGTCTTACCCGAACTTTCAAAGGCGCGGCGTAGGTCACGTCTCGCTCTTTACACTGTTCTATGGTATATTTCGCATCGTCAACGCACAAAGTAAAGTCAATAAATTCTAGGCTGAGTTTTCCGCCATAATCTGCAATCGGAGAGATGTCATCGAAGACTTCTTTCAACCCTTCATCGAGAAACCACTGGTAGGAATCCTTCTGGACTTCGATCAGATTGGGCATCTCCAGGACTTCTTTTTGCCGCTGGTAACTCATTCGCATACTTTTTCCAGTTGTTACAGAACGAATTCTGTTTTTTTCCATTGACGTTTCACCCCTGTTTTTTTATTTATTACCGCATATCCTACTTGGTTTGTAGGCATATCTTGCCATAATAGTGCATTTTTTACTATAGCATAACGATTCTCAGCGTGTCAACACTTTTTTTCTAAAGATTCTATAAAATTAATAGCCATAAAATCGAGAGGAAAGAACTTTCCTATAAGTGAACAAAATGGGCAAGCTCACTTCAACTTCCCTGCCCCTCAACCTTGAGGGGCGCGTCCCACTTTGTGCGCCGCCGCAACACCGACCGCCTTGCCGTGCACTACCTTATCGCGGCGTGCGCATCCATAGCGGAGCGTTTATGTTATAGGAAAGGGCTTTCACGCTTCAATGTGACAAGCTCTTCCCTATAACATAACAAAGCGCTGCAAGACGACTCTCCGTCGTCCGCAACGCTTTTGTACACTTAAATATACCGTCTGATTATTTAAGAGTAACTTTCGCACCCTCAGCTTCCAGTTTCGTTTTAATATCTTCAGCCTCAGCTTTAGAAGCAGCCTCTTTCAGAACCTTAGGAGCTCCGTCAACAACAGCTTTTGCTTCTTTCAGACCTAAACCAGTTACTTCACGAACTACTTTGATAACTTTAACTTTGTTTGGTCCAACTTCCGTCAGCTCTACATCAAACTCATCTTTCTCTTCTGCTGCCTCAGCTGCTCCGCCTGCTGCTGCTACAACAACACCTGCTGCTGCGGATACACCAAACTCTTCTTCACATGCTTTTACTAAATCATTCAGCTCTAATACGGTTAATTCTTTGATCGCTTCGATAAATTCAGCGGTAGTTAATTTTGCCATTACTATTTACCTCCATTAATTTTTTAGGGTTATTTTCAATTTATCTCGAGAATAATCCAGTTCTGATTATTCTGCTGCTGGAGCTTCCTCTGCCGCCGGAGCAGCGTCTCCACCTTTTTCTGCAATCTGGCTAATAACACGTGCAAAGTTTGCAATCGGTGACTGAATACTTCCCAGCAATTTGCCAAGCAATTCTTCTCTAGATGGAATGTTGGACAGAGCCTCGATTCCAGCTTTGTCGTTGTAGTTTCCTTCCACTACACCTGCAACCAATTCCAATTTCGGGAACTGTTTTGCATATTTAGCCAAAATTCTCGCCGGCGCTGTAGCATCGTCCGCAGATACTGCAAGAGCATTTGTTCCTTCCAGATGCTCGCACAGTGGTTCACAAGCAGTACCTTTGAATGCAAAATTCATCATTGTATTCTTGTATACTTTGTAGTGAACACCAGCTTCTCTCAGCTCCTTACGCAGAAGAGTATCCTGTGCAACTGTAAGTCCGCTGTAGTTTACCAGAACGATACCCTGAGCATCTTTAATACAGTTAGAAATCTCTTCAATGATCGGCTGTTTCAGTTCTACTTTTGCCATGAAATGGTACACCTCCTTATAGATTTTGTATACCGCCGTTCAATCCAAAAGAAAATGCCTTGCTGCACAGACAGCAAGGCATACAAATCTTCTTCAAGAATGTACTTTCCTCGGTAGGCGTTTTGAACCTTATGCCTTACGGCACCTACTGTCTTCGGCAGTTTCCTGTGTGAATATACCATATCTATATTCAATTGTCAAGACTCTTTTTCAATGTGTCTAATCTCCAGCTATGACTGACGCGCTCTACCTGTTGACGCCCTCTTTTCACACACCTACTCCTTGAGTCTTCTAAAAACCTTTTCTGAATCCTGTCTACACCGGAATACTTTCCACAACTTAACCCAGGACCAACCCTAGATGAAACAGACGCTCCGTGTCATCCGCCTCTCAGCTGCGTACCTTGGCACATGAGATCCGGTATAGTAGCTCCCGTGTACCATGGTATGCAGTTTTGACCTGCTAAGAGACAACTCCTGTCTTCTTACACAATAATATCAATATAAACTAAAATTACCCATCTCTATTTTTAGGCCACAGCCTTCCTCGGCCTGTGGAATATTTTCCTCATCTTTCCGGGAATTACCCCTGCTCCCCGCCTGAACTTTACAATCAATTTCCTATTTTTCAAAGAGGAAAATGCGGCTTTTAACTTCCTGCCCAGTCTTTTCCTCCTGCTTTCTTTCACCGTTTTTTGGTCTACATTTATGTTCTCTGTCCTGTTCTCGTTTTCCTTTGATGAAGCAGCTTCCTCGACGGAAGATGCTGTTCCGTTTCTGGATATGGAAACAATCTTGTCCGTTTCTTTGCCATCTGTTTTGTGATCTGTATTTTCCGCCATGGTCTCTGTGAACACTTCTGTGACATTCTGATACGGCCTAATCACCAGCCTTTGTCTTGCTGCCTCTGCTGACGTACCGGGCACAAAAATTCCCACCAACAATGAAATGAGTACTAAAAACTTCTGTTTGATCTTTTCTCTCTTTTTCATAACCAATCCTCCATAACAGCAACGAGAGCTTGTCCCGCTTTTCCAGTTACCATATTCGCAAAGAACGATCTACCTCTTCCTCATCGTTTCCCCTCTTTTCTCAGACACAGTCAACGAGTTACATTTTTCCGGAAAACGTTTTGCAATCGCAATCACAAACGTGTACAGTGTAAATATATTGCCTGCTGTTCAGAAATTATTCCTGTTTTTTTCCGTGTTCTTTGAAACTATTTTTCTACTCCCCTTCAGGTATTCTTGACAAGACCTAAAGCTTCTATATAATAGAACATAGATATAGGTTCGAAAGGCTGGTATATAATATGAAACAATGTATGGATTCTGATAACCTGCATCGGCGGCTGAAAAAAATTATCGGCCAGGTTCAAGCTATAGATCGAATGGTAGATGAAGATATCCCCTGTGAAGATATCTTATCCCAGATAAATGCAGCAAAATCCGCACTGCATAAAGTAGGACAAGTTGTACTAGAAGGACATATTAAGCACTGTGTCCGTGACGGCATTGAACACGGTGACGCTGACCAGACAATTGAGAGCTTCACAAAAGCAGTGGAGCGTTTTGCTAACATGAAGTAAATATTTTGACATTCCAAATTGTTATAGAAAAGGCATCTCACGCTGATGCGTGAAATGCCTCTCCTAATAATATAAGACACCTGCCAAACAGCAGGTGTCTTATATTATTCTCTATTAAGCTAATTTCAAAGGATTGATCTTCACACCAGGTCCCATAGTAGGAGCGATTGTCACGCTCTTTAAGTACTGACCTTTCAGTGTGCTTGGTTTTGCCTTTAAAACTGCTTCCATCAGGGTCTGGAAGTTGTCGGCCAACTGCTCCTCAGTGAAAGAAGCCTTGCCGATTGGCACATGGATAATGTTGGTTTTGTCAAGACGATACTCAATTTTACCAGCTTTGATCTCTTTTACAGCTTTTGCAACATCCATAGTAACGGTTCCTGCTTTTGGGTTTGGCATTAAGCCTTTCGGTCCAAGGACACGTCCCAGACGTCCTACAGTACCCATCATATCAGGAGTAGCTACAACTACGTCAAAGTCCAGCCATCCTTCATTCTGAATCTTCGGAATCAGTTCCTGTCCGCCCACGAACTCTGCACCTGCTGCCAGAGCTTCATCCGCTTTCGCGTCCTTGGCAAATACTAAAACACGAACCTGTTTTCCGGTTCCGTGAGGCAGTACCACTGCTCCACGAATCTGTTGATCGGCGTGACGTCCGTCACAGCCTGTACGAATGTGAACCTCAACGGTCTCATCGAATTTTGCAACTGCTGTCTTCTTAACCAGGCTGATAGCCTCTGCGGTATCGTAAAGTGTGCTGCGGTCCACTGCTTTCGCAGCTTCTACGTATTTTTTTCCTCGTTTCATTTTCATTAACCTCCTGTGGTAATAGCGGGAATCTCCCTCCCACTCGTTTGATTTCTGCGTGTCTTCGTTTCTCTCTCACAAAGTCCTGCAAGATTCTCGTCTGCAATTACTCGGTTACTGTGATACCCATACTTCTCGCAGTACCAGCAATCATGCTCATAGCAGCTTCCACAGATCCTGCATTTAAGTCTTTCATCTTCAGCTCTGCAATTTCCTGAACCTGAGCCTTGGTCACGCTTGCAACCTTAGTCTTGTTCGGAACACCGGAACCAGATTTGATATTAGCAGCTTTCTTCAGCAGAACTGCTGCCGGCGGAGTCTTTGTGATGAAGCTGAAGCTTCTGTCCGCATATACTGTGATTACTACAGGGATAATCAGGTCTCCCTGGTCTGCGGTTCTCGCATTAAACTCTTTCGTAAACTGTACAATGTTTACACCGTGCTGACCAAGAGCTGGTCCGACAGGTGGTGCTGGTGTTGCTTTCCCAGCCGGAATCTGTAATTTAATATATCCTGTTACTTTCTTTGCCATATCAGGCACCTCCTATGTGGTATTGGCGGGGGTGTATCCCTCCCACTTTGTGTTACCTTAGTTACTTTTTTTAATTTCCAAGAAACTGATTTCCACCGGTGTTTCACGACCGAACAGCTCAACATTGATTGTCGCAACTTGTTTCTGGATGTTCAGGCTCTGAATAATGCCCACTGTGTCTTTCCAGGCTCCTCCTGTAACCACCACCTCGTCGCCTTCTTCGAAGTCCACGACGATGCTCGGCTCTTGGATGCCCAGAGGACGCATTTCCTCTTCCGTCAAAGGTACCGGCTTCGATCCCGGTCCGACGAATCCAGTGACACCACGAGTGTTTCTAACTACATACCAGGTGTCATCATTCATCACCATATTCAGCAGCACATAGCCCGGAAACAACTTTTTCTGCACAGATTTCTGAGTACCGTTTCTCATCTCTACGACATCTTCCATGGGAACCCGCACTTCCAAAATCTGGTCTTCCAGATGTCTGTTCTCGATTGTCTTTTCAATGTTCGCCTTTACCTTATTCTCATACCCGGAATAGGTATGGACAACATACCATTTTGCTTCTGACATACGATCACCTCATCCTCTTAGACTACTAAATTAATTCCATGCAGAATTGCACTGTCAAATACGCTGATAATTACGCCCAGTATCACAGTGATCACAACCACTGCAACAGTCTGTTTTACAAGGGTATTCTTATCGGTCCAGATAATCTTATTGAACTCTGCCCGAAGACCCTCGAACCAGCTTCCTTTTTTCTGCTTGCCAGTTGTTTTTTCCTTGTCTGCCATTATTTTCCTCGCATTTCCAATGACGGGTTTATTTAGTTTCCTTGTGTACTGTATGTCTCTTGCAGAATCTACAATACTTCTTGGTCTCCATTCTCTCCGGATGGTTCTTTTTCTCTTTGGTCATATTGTAGTTACGCTGTTTGCACTCCGTACATGCCAATGTGATCTTTACTCGCACAACTTCCACCTCCACTGTAATATTTACACAGTCCATGTATGCCTTTTCTCATCCTGATTTATGATTTTAGGCATAAAAAAAAGACCTACTTCCATGTCGCCTGTTCACTATATCACAGGCGGCATGAAAAGTCAAGTCTTTTCCCCTATATATGCGGCTTTCGCGTAACAGTTCAGCCTGTCACTATTCCGCGAGGCGTCACGCTGCATTTGCAGCGGGATCCCGAGGACAGCAGGTGCCAGACTGCGATTCTCGCAGTCTGTGTGCATACATTTGTGACAGTGAAGCCGAAAGGCTGAACTGTTACGCTTTCGCCTAGCTCTTCTGTCCTCTCTCCGTGTCAGACACCTGTTCCAACTCACCAGCCTTCTCTTTCTCCAGCTCCCGTATTTTCTCAGCACTCTCTTCCTCCGCTGGTTCCTCGGCAGCCTCTTTTCTCTCTGACTCCTGTTCTACATCCGCATTCTCTTCTTCTGACGGCTCCGTCTGAGCTCCAGTATTTATATTTTCCTCACTGGTAACCTCGCCATCCGCCGACTCAATCTCCTGGGTCAGTTCTTTGGAGAGAGTTTCCAGCTCTCCTAAGACCTCCTGAAGTTCTTCCTGAGATAGTGTATCGGCCAGTTTCTCCGGTTCGGCACTTCCCTCCTGGACCGGAAAATCCTTCTTCTGCGCTTCTCTCTGCCTGGAAACTCTTCTTCTCTTCAACCAGCGCAGAAAACGGATATAGGCAAAGATCAAGATCACCAGAAGAATCACTCCGATTCCTCCAAGAACGTACGGAAGATATTTCCAACGGTATTCCACACGAATGCTGTGACTCTCCTGTACATTGGAAAACGTATAGCTTTCCTTCTGCTCATTCGTCAAATCCGTCACTTCTTTTCCATCAATATACAGATGGGCGAATTCGTAATTCTCATTCGGCTGATACCTCACAGTGTAATCGTCATCCCGGTATACACTCTTGGATTCCACCTGCATCTGACCGCCCAGCACCTCGGCCTTCATCTCAAAGACAGGTTTCTCTTTAAAGTAAGCATAAAGCTTTGGCGGCCCCTGACACTTCTCAAAGGTGTATTTTTTTGCCCCGTCTTCTAACTCCACGATTTCTCCGTCAACCATTAGCCAGTCCAGCTCGTAGTGTTCGTAAGGCTTAATCCATACACTCACGTCCTTTCCCCGTCTCACATAAGGTTCAGCCGCTTTCACTCTGCCTCCCTGAGCTTTTGCGACCACTGGAAATTTCGGTATCTCAGTGTAAACGATATCAATCTCATGGTCGTCCTGAAGGTTCGAGAACGTATACTCTGTGGGATACTCTAAGATATTCTGCTTCTCGCCGTCCACGTAAATCTTTCTCAGTTCATAGTTTTCATTCGGCTCATAGCCCACTGTGAAATCTGTTCCCTGGTCCAGCACCTGCTGACTGTCGGTGACAGTACCGTTCGCCACATCGGTCCTCACACTGAACGCGGCGGCCACCTGTGTCGTGTAGAAGACGACTCGGTTAGGGTCCTTTTGCATACTTCCGATCAGCAGCTTGCCCGGCGCTATCTCACAGATCGACTCCGGCTCCACATAGGTTTCTTCCCCTTCCAACCACAAGCCATAGGTGCCGACCAGACGCTGCTCTGTTAAAGAGTACACCTGAAGCGTATCATCCTCAGCAGTTCTCTTCATGAAAGGGATACTAATGATATAGTCTCCTGAGATACAGAAGTCCTGAAACGTATTGCCCGCCGAGGAGTCCACCCCCGCGAACTCATCCAAGACATTGAAATCCCGGTCCGTGATTACAAACTTAAAAGAAGTCTGAGTGACTCCAATCAGAAAGACAAACTGGTCATTTTTCTCCCAGTAGTCCACCGCCGAGACCCTTCCCTTCTCCGCGATCTTGACTTTTTCAATGTATCCTAGAGTTTCACTGTCCACGATGAAAATACAACCTGTATTTTCTTTGTTCAGGGCCTTTCCGCCTGCTATCAAAATCCGTTTATCCACTGGGTCGTAGGTCATCCCATTACAGTGCTCATAGTCCATCTGTGTCACATGCTTTGCGTAACTGAACTGCTGAACAGGATTTCCATTTTCATCGTAATCGTTCTTATAAAACGCAACCAGGGTATCCGGGTCGGAATTGGTATTGGAAGCATTTTCCACTCCGATTATGTAATTTTCCGTGTCACAGATCGCCTGTAGCCATCCTCCATCAGCAAACGGAGTACTCTCCCCTGCATAAGTCCAGTTGGAATCCAAAAATACGTCTGCTTCTTTAATCCCTGCATTTACAGTAGCTGTCTCAAATATACTTATGATCAATATCAACAGTGACAGAAGCGCCGTCACGCCCCTGCGCAATTTTTGTAATTTTTCCATAGACTCCCCTATTGATTCATACTCTGGCGCGGTTTTGGCCACTCCCTTCCCGTCCGCGCCCCTTTCACTCTTCAGTTACATCCCCTCAAACGATTATTCACCAAAAGCTCTCTCTATGGCGGTTTCCCACTGTCCTCTGGATTTCAGCAAAAGCTCCACGAACTCACGTACCACGCCTTCTCCTCCTCGCGCGTTCAGCACGTAGTCACATTGAGCTTTTATCTCTTTTGCGGCGTCCTGAGGACAAACGGCAGTTCCTGCAAGGCGCATCGCATACAAATCATTCAAATCATCTCCGATGTAGGCCAGCTGGTCCGCCTCTAATCCATTTTCTTCCATGTAACTCTTCAAAAAAGAAATCTTATTTCCCACATTCTGGTAAACATGGCGAATCTTCAACTCTTCCGCCCTCTGCAGCACGCAATTGCTCTCTCTGCCTGTGAGTATCATAAATTCCAGTCCCATCGCATGTGCCAGCACAATGCCGCATCCATCCTTGATACTGAATTTCTTTGTCTCAATACGGCGATTGTCAATATAGACCCCGCCATCTGTCATAGTACCATCTACATCCAAAATAATCAACTTTATCTCTTTCATGCTCATTCTTCTTTCTCATACTTAGACGGCGTCAGAAACTCTAAGTTCATCTGACTCCTGATCGGAGACAGAAGAGTGCGAATGAGCTGATTCGTATGGGCAGCTCCCTTGCGTCTCTCCTGATAGTCCAGGATACTGCTGACATAATCCGTCGGTTTTTCCTCATACCCATCGAACCCAGCCAGGTGAACCCTCTCAATCCCAATCTGCTTCAGCAGGCGCAAAAGCATAACGGTACAGTTGTCAAACACTCCGTTCTCATCATAAGTTAAATCGTGGTAATTGAACACCCCGGCCGCCTCCTTTGCCCCTTCCTTGAGATTGGAGGTCACCAGGATTTCTTCTTCCATCGGCCCGTTCACATATTCTTCATAGCGCTTGACATTGCTGAAGAACAAATAATCCGCCCGGTAAAGCTCACTCTTAAAATTCGCGGTGATCACAACCGGAGACTTCTCCTCAATATAAGCCTGAATTCTCGCCTCTTCCCTCTCCAAAGAACCTCCTGGAGCCAGAATCAGGATCTCCCGGCCTTTCAGCTTCTGAGAAAATGCGGCTCTCGCCTGAGCATCATCCACTGCACAATCCTGATAGTGATAATAGAGTTCTTCCACATAGGCCTCGTCAAAGGCCGTCTTTTTACAGTCTTCAATGGACGCCAAAATATGATTGATGTCCTTTGCTTTCAGCTTGCCCTTGTTCAGCAGAAATTCCGCGTAGTTTCTGTGCAGATTATATTTTGCGGACAAAGAGTAGGCCGTACTGTATCCCCACGGCTCCAACCTCTTGATCGGCACAATGTAGTCGTCGATGGCATCCAAAATCGGATCAATGTTATAAGTCTTCGCGTAATTATTGTTGAGATAGTCCAAAATCAGCTCGATGCACAAATTCCCCGGCACTCTCCCCATTCCCAGCAGAGAACCATCGATCACACAGTTTCGGCTGTAACTCTTAATATTCAAAAATTCCTGGGCAAGAGAATAGGACAGAGATAGATTCTCATGCAGATGCAAACCGATGGTGATATCCTTGCTCAGATTGTTCTCACACAGCGAGTACAGCCGAATCAGATCGTTTCTCTTCATGGAGCCAAAGGTATCTACGATAGAAAATACCGTGGGATGAATCTCATTGACTTTTCTGAGAATTTCTAGCAGCTCCCCATCAGAATACCCCATAATATTGATGGGATTACAAGCCACCTCATATCCCTTTTCCATGACCTTGCGACAGTACTCGAGACCTTCTTCCACATCATAGTCATGAAAAGTCACGCGGATACGCTGAATCGGCCCTCCGTCATAGTCTTCTAGCTGGCTGATGTCGTATTTGTTGTGCAGGGACATCAAGGTAAATCTTGTGTTTTTACAGTCCTTCGGGAGTATGTGATAGGCATCCTTCACATGCCTGAACACCGTTCGGTCCGGCTGATAGTCTTCATTTCTCAAAAAACCCAGTTCCACATAGTCCACGTTCGAGGCAATCAGCTGGCGGACTGTCTGACAGATCATCTTATAACCGAACTCCCAGTCGTTGAGATAGCCTCCGTCACGCAGCGTACAGTCTAAAGTCTGAATTCCTGGCATCTTGGTTCCCTCCTTTTTCTCACAATGTATTTTCCATAATCCTTCGCACCCTCTCCAAGTCTTTTTCCGTATCCACAGACAGCGTGCGGCAGTGTTCCACTTCTATAAACTGCAATTTCTTTCCGTAGTCGATAAAACGCAGCGTGTCGATTCCCTCTATTTTTTCAAACCGCCCTGGAACGGAATCCCGGTAAAAATCCAGCATTTTTTTATTATATCCCAAAATTCCCACATGCTTATAGTACTCAAATTCAATACTCTTAAACGGATAAGGGATCGGTGTTCTGGACATATACAGTGCCTTGAAGCTTTCGTCGAACACTACTTTAATGTTGGCAGGGTCCATGACCTCTGAAGGACTATGCATCCTCGTGATAATATTGGTCCCAAACGCTTCTTTTAACTCCACACTCTCCGGCACCGCAGCGTCCACCAATGAAGGATCCAGCAGTGGTTCATCCCCGTTGAGCTGAACGTAAAAATCTGCCTTCACTGTCTCGGAGACTTCTTGGAGCCGATTCGCACCAGTAGGATGCGATGGGCTAGTCATAACCACGGGAATCCTGTACTCCCGGCACATTCCTTCTATCCGCTCATCGTCTGTGGCCACATAGACCGCGTCCAGCCTTTTCGCCTGCCTGACTCGTTCATAGACCCAGACCAACATCGGCTTTCCACAGATCTCTTTCAACGGTTTGCCCGGCAACCTGGTAGACCCATATCTGGCCGGGATAACTCCAACTACTCTCATTGATTCCCATCCTTTCCTCTAAGCAGAAGGTCCAGCGTCCTTTGGGTAGCGTCGCCGTCTTCATAGGTATTAAACTTCTTTTGAAATCTCTGGTACTTTTCATCGTATACGAAGGTTTCGCGCAGCTTCAAAATAGCCTGGGCTAGCTCCTGCGTAGTCTTTACAATAGGCCCCGGCAGCTCCTCCACATCAAAGTAAAATCCTCTGAGTTTTTCCCGGTACTCTTCCAAATCATACATATAGAAAATCATCGGCCTTCCCAGGTTCCCGTAATCGAACATCGTGCTGGAATAGTCCGTAATCAGCATATCGCTAATGATGTACAGTTCATTGACATCCTCCACGCCTGTCACGTCGATCACCCGGCCCTCCCACTCCTGTTTCCAGTCATAAGTGCTAATATGATGGTGAGCCCGGTACAGCAGCACATAATCGTTTCCCAAAATCCGAAACAGCTCATTTAGATCTATCTCCATATGGCTGGCAAACCCACCCTGGCTCTGATATTGGTTCTCCCGCCAGGTAGGAGTGTACAGGAGTGTCTTCTTATTCTCCGGAATTTCCAGCCTCTCCTTGATCTGCCTCAGATCATCCAGACTGTAATGATACAGATAGTCGTTTCTAGGATAACCCGTAGGAACCACGGCAGCCTCATTTCCACTTTTTTTCAACCCAAAAGCCGACGTGATCACCTCGTCATAAAACACAGAAGGAGACAACAGATAATCCACCTTCGCCCCCTTCTTCTCAAATGCCGCAATGGTCTCCTGACGACTTCTGCGACAGTCGCTCTCATATATAATATCACAGCCCACTCTTTTCAGTGGAGTTCCATGCCAGGTCTCCACATAAATTTGGTTCTTACTCGGTTCCATGTACTCAGGGACCGACATGTTATATATCCAAATCTTAGCTTTTGCAAAGGCCATCTCATATTCTTTGGAGTTTCTCTGGACCAACCGGGTCCTGGGGTTCTCCAAGAGCTGGCGATGAGCCTGCGTATCTTGAAAAGACCAGATAAAATGATAGTCGTCATAACGTTTATCCCTCAGCATTCCCTCATAGATCGCCTTGGGACTGCAATTGTAAGATTTTCCCCAGAAGGACTCAAACACAACCAGCTTTTCATCCACCGGATTTTCTCTCTGAAGAGTGGCAAACTGTTTTCTCTTCACATCTTCTCTGGATCGCCTGTAGAACCTAAGCAGACCAGGACATTTTGTAGAAAACCCTTTCAGTTTTTCTCTCGCCCAGGAATTTCCAGACATTTTGTCTCTCCTTTACTTTGCCATAAATTCTTCATAGGCATCCAACACTTTACCCGTCTCACCAATCATCTTAATCTCACCTTCGTGCAGCCACATCAAACTAGTACACAGCTTTTTCAGTGTCTCGGAACTGTGAGAAACAATGATAACCGTCCGGTCTTTGTTGGAAATCAACTGTTTCATCTTATTGTAACTCTTTTTCTTAAACTTCACGTCACCCACGCTGAGCACTTCGTCAATCAGCATGATGTCGGATTCCAACACTGCTGTAATGGAAAATGCTAGCTTGGAATACATTCCGCTGGAATACGTGCGGACCGGCATATCAATAAAACGCCCCAACTCTGCAAATTTAATGATCTCGTCCATCTTAGCCCGAACCTGCTCTTCTGAAAATCCCAGCAGCATCCCCGACAGGACAATATTCTCCCGGCCAGTCAAAGCTTTTTGAAACCCTACTCCGATGGACAACAGGGAGACGGAATGTCCGTGAAGATCAATCTCCCCGGAATCCGGTGAAAAAATACCGGCGATTGCCCGCAGCATTGTGGATTTTCCACTGCCATTCTTGCCGACAATTCCCATAATTTCCCCTTCAGGAACTGAGAAACTCACGCCTTTTACCGCCTCAAAGACCTCCACCTCGGATTTTTTTAATTTTAACAGACTTCTTTTAATCGAGAAAGACTTTAAGCACCGGTAACTGATCTTTAAGTCTTTCACGTCAATCGCATTTTTTGTCTCCATACTAAATCACCTTTACATAGCTGTTTTCGTATTTATAGACCAATTTTACCGATATCACCGAGAGTATCAAACCAATCACTCCCCAGATAATCAGCATTTTCCGTCCCGGAAGCTGAGAGTACAGCATACAACGGCGTAGAGAATCCATAATAAACGCCATCGGATTACATTTCAGCAAAATTGTCTGATACGGCTCCGGCACCGTCTGTCCAATGGAATAAAAGATACCGGACATGTAGAAAATCAGACGCAGCACCACCGTCATCACATTTTGCAGATCGTCCACAAATACACCAAAGTGCAGCATAATATTGCTGATTCCAAAGGTAAGCAGCACCAATACCAGCATCAACGGAAAAAAGTACAAAATTTTCCAGGTGACAGGCACCTGGTAAATGACCATCATAATGATAACCAGGCCAAAAGAAATCACCATCTTAAAACCATTCACCAGCATTTTCTGCACTACCAGCAGAAATTTGGGAATGTACACCTTCGTCACAATCTGACGATTGTTTTTCACTACCTTCACGCTTCCCAGAACGCATTTGTTGAAGAAATTCCAACAAGTTAAACCTATAAACACAAACACCGGAAAATATTCCACAGATTTCTTGAACACAATCAACGCAATAAATGTATAGACCAGCATGAACAGCAGTGGGTCCAAAATCCACCAAAGCCAGTTCAGGTAAGAGCTGGCAACCTCTGATTTCAGTTGAGATTTTGCCGCGTACTGCGTATACTTCCAATATTTCTGCAAATCATTCTTAAATCTCATCCTTGGTCTCCTTATTTTTTCAGATCTTTCTTTATCTGTGTCGTGGAGATCTCCGGTGTCCTCGGCAGATAGACCACATCGCAGTACTCCTTCAGGAAGTCGAATTTTCCTTCCCAGTCATTCCCCATCACAAAGGTGTCGATATGATATTCCTGGACATCGCTGGCTTTCTGCTCCCAGGATTCCTCCGGGATTACCAGGTCCACATAGCGGATTGCCTCCAACAGACGCTTGCGTTCCTCATAGGAAAAATAACATTTCTTCTGCTTCTGATTCCAGTTAAATTCGTCTGTGGACAGAGCCACTACTAGGTAATCTCCCAGAGCCTTCGCTCTCTGAAGCAGGTTCACATGACCATAGTGAAGTAAATCAAAAGTTCCGTATGTGATTACTTTTTTCATCAATATTCTCCTCATTTCTCATATTCTTCACACATTATACTCATCTTAACATATCCCCTCTAAGTTTTCCAGGGTGACTCTTGGGAATACTTCCAGATCGCCGCCTCTTGTGGCATTATAGATCTTCACACCGCAGGACTGCGTAAACTTATGCACCACCTCATAGGCTTCAATTGAGCGGCGATAATTGTGAAGTCCCATCTCTTCCGGCGTGAGCTGCTTCTTTTTCAAATCTCTCTTAATCCTCTGGTCTTCCGCCTTCTTTGTGTCTTCTTTCATGTAGTCCTTGATAAAATGGCCGTTGGCCGTGTAAGTATTCGTACAGTCCACACCCAGCAGATAAATCTCAGAAAATCCCATATAGACTGCCAGCTCCATCATAAACAGCATGACGCTCGCTTTCAGCCAGCAGTAAGACAACATTTTCCCTCGGATTTTGTAAGTCTCATAGTCATAAATATCATTCACATAGATGATATTTTTGGATTTTCCCGTCATTCTCTGATAGGTAGACCGGGGTGTGAAAATCGGTACGTCGACATATCTGACCATCTCCTGGCTCTGATGCTTCGCGTAGACACGGTCCGTCATGCAGTAGTAGGTCGGTCTCCATACAGTTTTGTCGTAGAGCTTGTAGAGCATGTTACATCCTATGGCATACTCATCCTTTATCATATCCAGGTCCTCGGCCCTCAGACTCGGCCCCGTTCCAATCAAAAAACATCTCTCGCCTTTGTGAAGATTCTGATAGCCAGCCAGACGCCGAAAATTTTCATTGAGAAACATTCCATGTCCGTAGAAAAAGCCCGTCGTCCCATACCAGATCTGTTTTCCCGCATTATAGACAGGCTTCACAGCCTTTCTCATTTTTTCATTCATGAATGATCTACCTCCAAATGAATCAACTCCAGGAGACGCGCACAGTTATTTCCATCCTGATAATAGTTCACCTGGTCACAGATTTTTTTACGCTCTTCTTTGAAATTGTCCTCTTCGTTTACCACCTTTCTGAAAAAATCCAACAGCTCTTCCTTGCAATAGATTTTCTCTCCCGGCATGTAATCCAGCGGATTCGGTACTACGAAGCCCCGGTGTCCCTCATAGGATTCCAAGTCCTCGAGCACAAACCCTATCGGACGGTCTAACAGCAGGTAATCAAAGTAAACCGAGGAATAGTCCGTAATCAGGGCGTCTGCCTCTTTCACCAATGAGTACAGAGGGACCTGACGTCTTCTCATATCTTCATTGGTCAAAAAACAGATGCGCCGATACTGCCGTATCTTTGGATTCAGTCTGCTCAAATCCTGGGCCGGATGCATTTTCAAAATCAAAAGACAATTCTGGCGCTCCAAGAAACGGTTTAGCTCCCCTAGCTCCTCCACATCCGCAAACAGCGGCAGGCCGCCGATTTCCTCACAGGACTCCTCCGTATCCTGGATATATCCGTCTCTGGATTTTCGATAAGTTGGCATCCACAGAAAAATCTTCTCATACTCCGCAGAATCAATTCCCAATTGCTTCAACCCTTCTTCCGTCTGAAAGAGATAGTCATTCCTCGGATGGCCGCACAACAGCACTTGGTCCTGCCTGCACCCAAAAGCTTGGACAAAAACCGGCTGAAACATCGGAGCCGCAGCTGTGATGTAAGTAAAAAAATCATATCGGTAATTTCCCAGTTTATCCAGCATTCCATTGATCTTTTTCAGTGGCGTTCCATGCCAATAGTTTACAGAAATCTGCTTCTTCGTAGGCATAATCGCCAGCATTTCTCCATGACAGAAGAGATAGCGCGAGCGAAAAAGCTGCCACAAGCAGCCCTTCACCGAGATCATAAAAACATTTTCCTCTTCTAACTGTCTATACTGGTCCGGATGGTCCACCACGCAATAAATTCGGTACTTTTTCTGATAACCTCGCTTCTTTAAATAGGTAAAAAGAGCTTCGCTGTTATCATCCAGTCCGGATTTACAAAAAAAGCAGATACGCCTGGAATCTTTTGGAATCAACTTGCTGAGAACGGATAGAAGTTGTCCTCCTCCAAAGTATAGTTTTCGCTTCCATTTTCCCTTGACCATCTTATCATCTTCCTTTCTAAGACCGAAGAACCTTCCTGTAAAATCTCTGTCTGGCCCAATTGGGCAATATGCAGATCACAGCTTGTCCCAGTCCCGCCACGAAAAAGTCTCCCATGGTAGAAATCCCCATTTTCTTCAACTTCCAGCGAAATCTGAGTGCCTTTTTCGCATAGGAAAAACCACCACGGCGGGCATACATTCTGTTTCCAGCTCTCATATAGAGCAGCGGCTCTTGAATGTTATAGCCTCTGTATCCCAGCTTCAGCATTCTCGCCCAGAGATCATAGTCCTCAAACAAAGGCATGTGCTGATATCCGCCGGCTTTTTCTACCGCTTCTTTTCGATACATCATCAGCGGGTGGTTAAATGGATTTCTCCGCCGGGCCTGATGCCTGATTTCCTCATGTCTCTCCGGACATTTTCTCACGGCTACAATATTCGTGACCTCCCCGTCAAATTCATAAACAGTGCCTCCCACAAGAGCATAATCACCATCCTCCATGCAGGCCAACTGTTTTTCACAGCGTTTTGGCATACTGATATCGTCACTGTCCATCCTGGCAATCAGAGAATATTTGCAATACTTCATTCCCTCATTCAGAGCCGGCCCCAGCCCTCCGTTTTTCTCCAACGGCACGATTTGAAACAGCTGCGGCCTCTCTGCCCGGAATTTTTCCAGAACTTCTGTCAGCTCCGGGGACAGCGGTCCGTCGCAGACAATTACAAAATCCGCCGGCGGCGCTGTCTGGTCCAGCATACTCTGAATACTGGCTTTCAGATATTCTGGTTTTTCTTTATCATATACCGACATCAGGGCAGAATACCGTTCTGTCTCCGTCACGATTCTTCCTCCTCTATTTCAATGCATTTTTCTGGTCGTCATCCACTCCCTCAGACACTTCCTTCTGAAAGAATATTTTTACAGTCATAAATAAAAGCTTGATATCCAACAGCAATGAATAGTTTTCTATATAGAACAAATCCAGTTTCAGCTTATCATAGGGCGTCGTGTTATATTTTCCGTAGACCTGTGCATAGCCAGTAAGACCCGCCTTCACTTTCAATCTATAGTAAAACTCAGGTATCTCCCTTTGATACTCATGCATAATCACCTTACGCTCCGGACGCGGTCCCACCAGCGACATCTCTCCTAAAAAGACATTAAACAACTGGGGCAGCTCATCCAAATGCAGGTTTCTGAGGACTTTTCCCACAGGTGTAATTCTCGAATCATGTTTCGACGCCAGTCTGGCTCCATTCTTCTCCGAATCCACGCACATGCTTCGGAATTTATAAATCATAAAAGTCTTTCCCATGAAAGTCAAGCGCTCCTGCCTGTAGAACACCGGACCTCCGTCATAGACCTTTACACACAGCGCGATCAGCAGCATAAGAGGAGAGAAGACCACAATGGCCACGGAAGAAATCACCAAATCCATAGCTCTTTTGATGAATCTTTGCTCCGCCGATAGCCCCATATTCCTGGACATCAGCAGAGGGGTGTCAAACAGGTGAATACGGTCTGTACCATTTAAAATCACATCTGAAATCTTCGGAGTCACATAACAGCGTATCGAGTGGGCAAAACAATATTTCAAATATCTATTGCGAATCTGAGAAGGCAAATCCCAGATAATCACTCCCTCGTAATCCCTCATCATCCGGTAGATTTTTCGCTCGCCCTCGTTGACATGAACTTTCCCGCTGACATTGTACTTATCCTTTCTGGAATTCATCTTCTGTATCAGCTCATCCGGTTTTCGGTCTCCGTAGATGACCAGCAGCTTTCTCGCACGGTATAATCGCGAATAGACATACTGGGATCCAAAAGCCCACACCACAATGATTACAAATTCCACCAAAGTACCCAGCAGCAGCGGCGTTGGAGACAAAAACCATCGGTTAATCAGCGTAATCTGAAAGTACACCACAATATTCGTACAAATCGTGGCCAGAGTCAGCGAATAGACTACGTCAATTCTTTTCAGATATCCTACACGCAGCCCACCGTAAAGCTTTGAAAACATTACGTCGATCAGAGCATACAAGCCTACCAACACCCAGTTTCCACGTCTCCAAAAAGGTTTATAGATCAGTTCTCTGTAATAGTTATACCAAAGGTAAGCAAAAACCAACGCCTGGGCAATGATCACCAAGCTCGCCAGCAAGAAGATTACCGTTCTTTTATAATATTCCCTTTTACTCATTCGACTTCCCTCGAAAAAATTTTTCCCTCATGACACTGCGGTCTCTACCACGGTTCATGCACATAAAATCCCAGTATCATCTTACACATTATAACTTAAAGCCCTTTGATCGTCCAGACGATTTTATAAAACATGACCGAATCCTGCCATTTCTAACAATTTTTTTCAAATTCTACAGGATATTTTCACAGATTTTCCACGGGGCGTAGCAGCCAACCCGCCCTTTCCAGTCTCTTTCAGACTGGAATCCATAGCGTCTCCCACCTCTTTCATCGCGTCCACCACCTGATCCGGCGGAATCTGACTCACAATTCCCGCCAGGGACATGTCTGCCGCTGCCAGAGCATTCACTGCCCCTGCCACATTTCGTTTCACACAAGGAACTTCCACCAGTCCTGCCACCGGATCACATACCAGACCCAACAGGTTTTTTAAGGCCATAGCCGCCGCATGAGTAATCTGGACACCATCACCGCCACGCAGCTGTACCAGCGCTCCTGCCGCCATAGCACTGGCTGTTCCAATCTCTGCCTGGCACCCACCGGACGCTCCGGCAATATAAGCTCTCGCTGCGATCACCTGACCGATTCCTGCTGCCGTATACAGTGCACGTACAATCTCTTCCTCCGGGAGCTCTTCCTTCTTCCAGAGAGGTATCAGCACCGCCGGCAACACTCCGCAGGCACCCGCTGTCGGGGCTGCGACAATTCTTCGCATACACGCATTGGATTCTCCCATACACAGAGCCTGGGCGATCACTTCTCCCATAAAATATCCGCTCAGAGGTTCTCGGTCCTGTGCATATCGGAACATCCTGCCGCCATCTCCTCCCACAAGGCCACTGTTGGACCTCCTTTCGCTGTCATAGTTTTCCGAGGACTCCACCATAACCCTCCACATTCTTCTCATTTTCTCAAAAGCTTCGTCTGGCGGCACACCGCGTTCATTTTGATCGTCTCTAGCTACAGCCTCCCAGAACTCCCAGTTCTCCTTCTCACACAGCTTTAATATCTCCTGAAATGATTGAAACGCCATCTTATCTCCCCTCCTGTGCATTAATATAAGTAACCTTCAGAACTCCCTCCAAATGTTCCAGCCATCGAACTGCTTCCTCTGGTATCGGTTGGTCAGTCTCTATCACCATGACAGCCCTGCCTCCTCTGCGGTCCCTGTACAGTGACATATTGGCTATGTTTACAGATTTATGGGCCAACATAGAAGTCACCTCACAGACATGCCCCGGTTGGTCCAGATTATGAACGATCAGAGTCGGCATCTCACAGCTACAGTTTACATCAATTCCATCCAGCTTATTGACCATAATTCTACCGCCGCCCAGAGAGCTGGCCTGCACAGACAGTTCCCGCCCGTTCTCTCCCCTCACAGACAGCACCACACTGTTCGGGTGGGCATCCTTCAAGTCCGTCTGCCCAAACACAAATTCCAGCCCTTCCTTTCTGGCCAGCTCAAAGCTGTCCGGAATTCTCATATCATCCGGCTGCATTCCCAGAAGTCCTGCCACCAGCGCCCGATCTGTTCCATGTCCTTCTCCTGTCGCAGCAAAAGAACCGTACAGCAAAATTTCCGCACTCACAGGCTTCTGTGACAAAAGTCTGCGAGTAATCAGTCCAATTCTCACCGCTCCGGCAGTGTGCGAGCTGGACGGCCCTACCATCACAGGCCCTAAAATGTCAAAGATATTCATAGCATGTCTCCTCTGTCTCTTATCTATGTGTTAGTTTTTGCAAAAACTGCTGCCTTCATTCTAAAATAAAAACGTTGATTTGTTAAGAAGGCGAACGAATCTTTCGCCCGCTGACATTGAATTTCTTCTGAAAGTGGGGCAAGCTCTTTCCTATTACATAAAAAGGACCGGGGACAGCTTTTCATCGCTGCCCTCGGTCTTTTTTTATACAACTCTCAGCATGGGAAGGTCATTATTTACTCCCTTGGAGATTAAAATCTGGTGCAAATCAATGATCCCATTGCGAAAGGTCGCTGCGCAGGACGCCAAGTACAATTCCCACATTCTAGCAAAGTCTTCTCCCTTATCCGCTGCCACCTTGTCTTTACATTTCCTAAAGTTTTCTCTCCAACAGAGCAATGTTTTGTTATAGTGCCTCCTAAGGCTCTCCACATCCAAAGTATAAAAATTATAATCCGGCAGGATATTGATAATTTCCCGGAGACTCGGTATCGTACCGCCTGGAAAAATATATTTTCTAATCCAGGCATCCCCCGGGTTCTCCCTAAGAGCACTGATATAATGAAGCAAAAACAATCCCCCCGGGGTCAAGACAGCATCCACATTCCTCATAAACCGTTCATAATTGCCTCTCTCGACATGTTCTATCATTCCCACACTGACTACTCGGTCAAATTCCATTCCTGATTTTTCCAGCTCTCTATAGTCCAGGAGTCGTACCTCCAAAAGGTCTGTCATTCCTTCTCTTACGATATCTTCCTGAAATTTTTTCTTCTGCTCCTCACTTAAAGTAATTCCTACTCCATGGACACCATACTTTTTAGCCGCTCTCTTCAGGAGAAAGCCCCAACCACATCCAATATCTAGCAGTCTCATTCCTTTTTCCAAATGAAGCTTCTCTAAAATGTGGTCTACTTTATTGATCTGAGCCTGATACAGTGTGTCTTCCTCTGTCTTAAAATATCCACAGGAATAGCTCAGCGTCTCGTCCAGCCAAAGCTCATAAAAATCATTTCCAATATCATAGTGGGAGCGCACTTCTCTTCTTTGATTTTTCTTGCTCATGGAAGTCTTGATGATACTTTTTAGCGCATTTTTATCTGTGGTAAACTTATCCATCTTACCCATAAACAAATCCAACACCTCATACAAATCCCGGTCTACCTCCAGGTCTCCCCTCATATAGGCTTCCCCTAGAGTCAGGGAGGTACTGGTCATCAACTCTTTTTTACTCGGCATCTTTTTGATTGTCACAGTAAACCTAGGAACTCCCTCGCCTAGCCTGCTAATTCCTTCACTTGTCTCAATTTCAAACGGCACTGGAATAATATTTTCTAAATAGTTCTCGATAAATTGGTTCAAGTTTCCACTCCTTTCATAAAACAAAGCCGATTTCATAAAATGAAATCCAATAACTTTTTCGCTTCATCGTGATAAACTATTCTCCTTACAAAAAACGGACAAGATTCCCTTAATCAAGGCTTGCCCGTTTCTCTTTCGTATTTTATATCTGCTGAATTCATATGGTATGATATAATTTTGCATTATACACTGCTCTCAGATTTTGTCAACTCCCCCTATTCTTCATTATAAAAAACCTTCCTTCCGTTTTCAATGGTTGCCATTGCCAGAAAATTATTTTATTATTTTGATATCCCCTAATATGGGAACTAGAGAACACACAAAAACACTTTTTATATCAAATATCAGGAGGTAAATTATGACTTTTTTAAATTTGGCAAAGAAAAGATATTCCGTAAGACACTACACCTCTCAAAAGGTAGAAATCGAAAAGCTAGAACAGATTCTGGCTGCCGCTCAGGCGGCGCCTACCGCCTGCAATAAACAGCCCGTTCACATGCTGATTATACAGGAAGAAAATGGCCTTCAAAAACTGTCGAAAGCCGCTAATATCTTTTGCGCACCCCTGGCTATTCTCATCTGCGCGGACAGTTCCAAAGCGTGGACTCGCCCTCATGACGGCAAAAAAACTACAGATATTGATGCCTCTATTCTGACCGATCACATGATGCTCGAGGCCGCCGATCTAGGTCTGGGTTCCGTATGGATTTGTAATTTTAAGCCTGACGTGGTCCGTGAAGAATTTTGCCTGCCGGACAATCTAGAGCCCATAAATCTGCTGGCCATTGGTTACACAGACGAAACTCCACAAAGTCCGGACAGACACGCCAAAATGAGGAAGCCTATCTCAGAAATGATCTCCTACGAGACTATGTAGGCATTTTTTTACAGTTTTATCCAAAAATATTCCCACCAGTAAAGGGGTTGCCTAACTCAGCTAAAGCCAGCCCCTTTTGCTTTTTGAAGAATTTCACAAAACCATAAGCAATAAGTTTTAGATGTGGATAAGTTGATTAGACATACACAATTCTGAAAAGTATTTTCCCAACAATAATCACTTTATCATACGAGATATTTTTCATCACTTTGTCATAGTCAATCGGCGGGGCAAAATACATTTTGTTTCCACTCTAAAATACTGTTTCATACTATCAAACCTTTCATGAATAGAAACTCTCATTTCGTCCATATAAAATAATTTCATTTTGAAATATGGCAGTTCTGCCATTATTATTCCCTTTCATATTCATATACGGGCATTACTTTTGTCCTTTACTCCGGAAATACTTCGTTTTATAATGAAAAAATTCTAAATGTCTCGATACAGTCCTGGAGACTATTCTGGGACGGGACTTGGAAGGAGCCGTCTACCGGGCTTATCGCGCCAAACCTTCATGGTACCTGTTTTTGCTTCCAAACCGTTCTGTAATCTTTTCCCTTTCCGATTTACGAAAGGCGTCCATGGTCCATCGTATAGACGATATCTGCTAGATTCATTGTGGATTTTCTATGAGAGACCAGAACTACCGTCTTCTCATCCCAGGATTCCTTTAGAGATTTCAAAATCATTCCCTCATTTAGGGAATCCAGATTACTGGTAGGTTCATCCAGTAGCATCAGCGGCGCATCGTGAAGAAAAGCCCTGGCAATTCCGATTCTCTGCCGCTCCCCGCCTGAGAGCGTATCTCCCAGCTCCCCTACCTGCGTATCGTAGCCCTTTGGGAGGGTCATGATAAAATCATGAATGGAAGCCTTTTTTGCAGCTTCCATGATCTCATCTCTATCAGCTCCCGGTTTTCCCACCGCTATATTATTGGCAATGGAATCGTGAAACAGATAAGTTTCCTGCGTCACGTATGACTCCAAATCTCTCAGATTCGAGGTATTCACTCTACGGACATCTTCCCCGGAGATTTGCATCTGTCCCTGTTGCACGTCCCAGAAACGCATCAGCAGCTTCAGCAGCGTAGACTTCCCGGAGCCGCTGACTCCGTGAATACCAATGATTCTCCCCTTGGGAATCTGGATGGAATAGTCCTTCAAAATCTGCTCCTCCTCGTAAGAGAAATCCACCTGGCAAGCTGCCGCCCCCGCAAAGCCAATCTCTTCCTGCCCGGTCACTTCCTCCACCTGCGGAATCTCTTCCAGAAGAGAGAGCACCCTCTCCCCGCTGGCAAGAGTCTGATTTAGATTGTTGGAGAGGCTCGACAGAGCTACCACCGGTCCGAAAGACCCCATCATGGCAATGGTCGCAATCAAGAAATTCTCAAAGCTGACACTACTTCCCAGATAAGAATAGAGCATCAAAAACAGCATCCCAAAGGAAAACAGCAAAATTGCCAGGTTCGTCACCGACTTCTGGGACGCTTCCAGACGGTTCAGATCTTTCTGCATTTTGCCAAGCTCTCTGGAACGTTTCTCCATCTGGCTCATACGGTTTTGTCCGTCTCCATACTGAATCGTCTCATCTAGCCCCCTCAGAGAACCCAGGATAAAGCTGTTCAGATCACCGAAGGAGGTTCGAAATTCCATTCCCTTTGCAGCGCCCTTTCTTCCGTTCACCAGAGGTATCGCCACGCCGACCGTCACATAGCCTGCCAGTGCCAGCAGACCCGCTCCCAGCGAATGCACGCCGATGAAGATCACCATCACAAGGGATGTCAAAAACGCGATGGCAATGGGAGAGATCGTGTGCGCATAGAAGACCTCCAGCAGTTCAATATCTGAGGTGATAATTGATATCAGATTTCCCTTGTCTCTTCCTTCCAGCTTCGCGGGACAGAGCTTTCGAAGCACCGCAAAGGTCTTGTGGCGAATGATCGCCAGCAGCTTAAACGCAATAAAATGGTTACAGTACTGCTCTCCATAGTGAAGAACGCCTCTTAACACAGCCAGCACCACCAGCACCACAGCTAGACTGACCAGGCTTAAAGAGGCCAAAAAGCCTGCGTTTTCCGGAGTCGTGTTAACTCCCAATACCGATAGAATTCCGTGAATCATCCCATATCCTGCCAGAATCGTGAGGAAAATCGCGCAGAGATAGCCGATCACTCCCAGCAAAATCGCCGCACACATGACCGGCAGCAGGGGACGGACCAGCCCAATCAATTGACCCATGATCTGAATTCCGGTTCTTCTGTGTCCCACCACTCCTGTATTTTTTTCGGCTTTGCTCATACCGTCACCTCCCCTGTTCCTGTCTCAAATTTCAAAGCAGCCGCCCCCTGTGTTCCTCTGGATGCCTTCTGGCTGTACATCTCTAATTCTCTCTGATACTGATACAGCTCACGGTATGGGCCGCCCTGGGCCATCAGCTCATGGTGAGTGCCATGCTGTGCCACCATCCCGTCCTTCAGCATATAGATACAGTCAGAGCCTTCCACATTGGCAAGACGGTGGGATATCAAGATAACCGTCTTTGTCTCGGCCAGACGGTGAATGACCTCCATAATCATTTCCTCGCTCTCCATGTCGATGTTCGAGGTAGCCTCATCAAAGATATAGATTGGACTGTCATGGAGCAGCGCTCTTGCTAGAGCCAGCCTCTGGCACTGTCCACCAGAGAAGTTGCTGCCTTTCTCTAACAACTGTGTATCCAGCCCTTCCTGGGCATTTAAAAATCCTGAAAGATTCACCTTTTCAAGAACCTGGTTCATCTCCCCGTCAGAGGCATCAGGTTTTCCCATCTTTAGGTTCTCCTTAACGGTCCCCTTGAACAGATAACTGTTATGGCTGACCAGGGTAATTTTCTCCATTAGACTTTTCTCTGAAATTTCTGAGAGTTCCTGTCCATTGATTCGAATACTGCCCTGGTAATTTTGATTTCTTCCCATCAAAATTCCGGCAATGGTACTCTTGCCACACCCGGAGGTTCCTACCAAAGAGGTAAAGCTACCCGCTGGAAATTCCAGGGACACTCCTTTTAGAATCTGTCTGTCTTCTTCATAAGAAAAACGCACCTCCCTGGCCTGGATAGACAAAGGTCCGCCGACAAGGACCCCTGTCTTCTCCTTCGGCTCCGGAAGATCCAGGAGTGCAAAGATTTTATCGCTGGCCGCCATCCCGTTCATCGCGATGTGGAAAAATGACCCCAAAAGCCGAAGAGGAATGAAAAACTCTGACGCCAGCAGAATAATCATCAGCGCGCCTGCGATTCCCAAATTTCCCGCCGCAAACTCCCGCAGAGTCACAATCATACCCACTGCTGCTCCGCCGTAGGCAATGATGTCCATCATACTGGTGGAGTTCAGCTGCATCGTCAACACCTTCATCGTAATCTGCCGAAATCTCTGGGATTCCTCATCCATTTCTCCTGCCTTCTGTTCGTCGGCCTGATAGATTTTCAAGGTGGTCAGCCCCTGTAGGTTCTCCAGGAAGCTGTCACCCAACTCCGTATAAATGCCCCAGTATTTATTCAGCAACCTCTTAGCGAATTTCTGCACCGCCACGATAGATAGGGGAATCAGCGGTACGCAAATCAGTAGCACGAGGCTGGCCTTCCAGTCTACAAAGAACAGAAGGATGAACAACGTAACAGGAGCAAGAAGGCTGTAGAAAAGCTGCGGGAGATATCTGCCGAAATAAGTCTCCAACTGTTCTACGCCTTCCGCTGACATCTGAACCACCTCCGAGGTAGATACTTTTTCCTGATAGGAAGCACCCAGACGCAGCAGCTTACCATATACCTTTTCCCTTAGAATACGTTTCACATCCACACTCGCTTCATAAGAAGCATAGGAGGCCTGGCGGTCACAGAAAAAACGAAGTGCCATTGCCCCTAAAATGGAAATTCCGTACACCAGAACTGTATTTTTCACTAACTCTCCCAGGAAGGCTTTCTCTACCAAGACAGCCAGACAGTACACGCTCAAGACCTGACAAAGCAGAGAAAGCCACTGCCAAAGCACCTGATACGCAATATATTTTTTCGCATGAGATAACAATCTCACCAAACGTCCTTTAATCATTACTATCCCTCATCCTTCTTTTTTCCTTTACGCTGCATATCAGATGCCACACGGCAAGTATGGGATGATACAACAGCATTCTCGGCCCTGAAAAACGCATGACTGTAAGAATTCGCTCCCTCATAACAGGTTTGTAACAGTGTACCCTACAATTGGAGCAAAAGGTTTTATTCTCCATAAACGGACATTTCTCGCTGCGGGCCATGGCATAATCCAACAGTTCCTGACAGTCAGAACACAGTTCTCCTTCGTGCCGAGACTGGTGGTTCTTCCAACAATAGAGAGTAATCATTTTCCTGACCACTATCTGTTCTTTCTGCCGCTTTTTCTTAATGTCACTCATTGATCTACCGCTTCCTTCACCGCGGAAGAAGTCATTTCCCTATGATCTTTTCTCTCTTCCTCGCCGTCCTTAACGGTCTTCACCCTCAGGAAGAAATACAGGACATGGCACACCCAGACTATGGCCAGGCACACGCTTCCCACAGGCACCTTGCTCATGAGAACAAAGCCAATCACCATAATAACCGTAACTGTGCCCACGATAGAAAATTTCGTCCGAAGGGTCATTGCTTTTTGCTTCACGAAACTCTCCAGATGCTTCTTGTACAGGTTCGTCCCTAAGAACCAATCGTGAAGACGTTTGGAGCTCCTCGCGAAGCAGAATACGGTCACCATATAGAAAGGCACCGTCGGAAGAATCGGCAATATTACGCCGATCGTTCCCAATCCCAGGCACAGCAGTCCCAGAATCATCCAAAAAATCCTAAACGGGTTATTTTTCATAATATTCTCCTACACTGTCAATACAAATGTTTTTCCTTCCACCTGTGTTACGTCTAATTCTATTCCATACAGCTGCTTGATGCTCTCCCGGCTGATGACATCCTGAGGATTTCCCTGCACTGCCACCAATCCGTCTTTCAGACCGATTACTTTGTCCGAAAAATAAATCGCCTGATTGATATCATGGAGTACCATGATGATGGTAATTCCGAACTCCTGATTCAGTTTTTTCACCAATTCCAAAATTTCGATCTGATAACGGATATCCAGATATGTAGTAGGTTCGTCCAAAAACAAAATCTTTGTGTTCTGGGCCAGAGCCATGGCAATCCACACCCTCTGGCGCTGACCACCGGAGAGCCGTGAAGCCTCCCGGTTTCGGTATTTCTCAATGTTTGTCACTTCCATCGCCCACTGTATCAATCTCTCATCCTCATCACTTCTGCCCTGCATCATTTTCATATGAGGGGTTCGACCAAAGGAGACCATCCGCTCCACCGTAATATCATCACTGGAAGTATTATATTGGTGTACAATCGAGACCTTGCGGGCAAAATCCTTCAATACCAGATTTTGAATGTTCTTCCCACGGAGAAAAATCTTTCCTTTTCTGGGGTACAAATTTTTCGTCATCAGTGAGAACAGCGTGGATTTGCCACTGCCGTTGGCTCCCATTATCGTCGTGATCTGTCCGTCCTGAATCTGAAAAGACACGTCCTTCAGAATCTTGTTTTTACCATAGGAAAACGACAAGTTCTTCACTTCCATTGCAGGCTTGTCCGCCTTTGCTGTCTTGGCAGTCTCTGCCGCCACAGCCTTTATATCCTCAAGTATTTTATTCTCAGCTTGCATATTTTTTCGACCTCCTCAGCAGAATGATAAAGAATGGGCCACCTACCACACTCATGATAATGGATGCGGACACTTCGTACGGCGACGCAATCGTCCTTCCGATGGTATCTGCCAGCAGAAAAGTAAACGCTCCGAACAGCATGGAAAACGGAATCAAAGCCTTGTGATCGCTTCCGACCAAGATTCTTCCAATATGCGGCACAATCAAGCCGAGGAAACTGATCGTTCCCGCCACTGCCGTGGAGATACTAGCCAAAAGCACAGCCACCAGGGAAATCGTGATTCTCATGGTATTGACGTTGACTCCCAGGCTCCTCGCCGTCTTATCCTCTAAGGAGAGCAGATTACATTTTCCTGAGAAGATGACCGCCAAAATTAATCCAATGACGACATAAGGAACCAGCGTCTTTACATCGTCCCAGATCTTCATTGTGATATTGCCGTTTACGATAGACGCCACCCCTGACATGTTTCCTCCACTCATAGAGTTCATCGCACTAGACAGACCAGTAAACATAGAGTTCACAGCGACACCGACCAAAATGATTCTCAGAGGACTTAGCCCACCCTTCCAGGACAGACTGTAGACCAGAAAGAACGCCAATACGCCTCCCAAGAATGCAAACAGAGGGGTAAAGAAAAACAAGGTCGGTGCAAACGCTATAATCAATACAGCCGCAAAGCTGGCTCCGCTGGAAATACCGATGATTCCAGGGTCTGCCAACGGATTCTTCAACACCGCCTGGAACAACACACCAGAGACCGCAATCGCTGCTCCCGCCAGCATAGAAATAATAATACGCGGAAATCTCAGGTCATAGATCGTCGCCACATCTTCGTTATATTTTACAAAAAGCCCACCCAGCAAATCGCCAAAGCTGACCTTCAGACTTCCGATATTCACCGCCGCAAAGAACAAAATCACCAGCAAAACCGTCATGACCGCAAAAGACATCACTGCTCTGGCCATTTTCTTCTTTTTTCGACTCTTGTCCTGGCCTTCTGAGTTCACTGTTTCCTCCGTTATCAGGGCTTCCGCTTCTTTTTCTTTTGTCTCCATTTTGCCCTCCTTCCTATTTAGTAGTCTCTTTCAGAGTCTCTTCGTCCGTCTTCTCCGTAGCTTCAGAATCCTTGGCCGCCCTCGTCGCTTTTTCACTGTTCTTCTTTGCCTTTTTCTGGTCTTCCTTACTCTCCGGGTAGAGCATCGGTTGAAGCACTTCTAACGCCTCCGGATAACGGAAGGTGGCGCTCATTCCAAACAGCTCATAGGTCAGATCATAGACCCTATCCTCTTTTACCGCGTCAAAGTGCTTCCAGATATCATTGGTCTCAAAATCCTCTTTAAACATCTCCACCACCTGGTCAGGAAGCGCATGGGCCGCGCGAAGAATTACATCCGGCTCTTTCGTCTTCATATCCTCTGTGTTCACCGTCAGGAACTCTTGTCCAGTGCCGGCATAGACATTCTCTCCACCTGCCAGCTCAACCAGGCTTCCCACATAGGAATTCTCCGTTGCAATGATATAGGACCCCGGAAGCCCCATGAGCACTAACACCTTCGGCTTTTCTTTGCCCGCATTGTTATCCCTATACTCGTCATAAAACTCTGTGAATTCATCTACCATCTTCTGGGCCTCTTCTTTTCTGTCAAAAATCTCGCCCAGTTCTTGAATAGACCGATACATACCTGGCACACTTCTCAGATTCAAAAAAGCCCAGTCCGTATCAATCGCCTCATATTTCGGCTGCTGGTCCGCCTGAAGGCTGGCAGGACTTAAAATCCAGTCTGGATTTAGAGAGGCAACAATCTCCATATCAGGAGCCATTGCCGTTCCCACCTGAGGAAGATCCTGGTATTCCTTTGGCAAATCAGAGATCGTGGCTTTACAAATTCCCACCAAATCCAGATTCAATCTATCACAGATATCCGCCGTCGCCGCAGAAGTAGCGACAATCCGTGGTTCCTCATCCATCGCAGCTACTTTTTTCTTGGCAGCCTCCACTGCCGCCTTCTCCTGCGGGTCGTCGATCTCCAACAGAGTGGTCGTACTCTCATGGTCAGCTTCTGAGCCTTCAGCCTCTGTAATAGTCTCATTAGAGTCTCCCCGATTCTGGTCCACACAGCCTGTCAAGCTAGAAGCTGCCAAAGCCATAGCTAAAAGAGCCAGTATCAGCCACAGTCTTCTCTGCACATTTTTATTCATCATCGTCATCACCACCGCCCCATCGTCTCCAGTTTTTTCGGAACAAGTAAACAATTCCCGCAGCCGCTCCCATCAAAATTAAACCTGAGACCGTAATCGCGATAATCAAAGTCACTGCCTGGTTTCCCCCACTGTTCCCCTCTGCCTCCATGGTTCCTGAACCTTCCTCAGCCGTAGACAGGCTTAACCCCTGGGATTTATTCAGGGTACTGTCTGTCGAAGGCTCTTCGGCCGACGGAATCGCTGGGGTATCAATACTGCTCTGTAGCTTTGTCGTCTTTTTATCCTTATCCTCTCCCCCTGCATCAACCGCTTGACTCTGTACCGGCGTTGCCGTAGGAGCGGGAGTCGGTGTGGACGTCGTCTCCTGAGCTGCCTGTACCTGAAGGTTCGAAGCACCGGAGTATTCTGAACCTGAATTGTCCACAGTATCTGTACCTGAATTGTCCACCGAAGCTATATTTGCAGCGTCATCACTTCCTGCTGTCGAAGTCACCATCGTCGCGTTCATATCCGTGTTGTTACCCTCGGAAAAATTGCTGGGATAACAATAGAAAATTACGTCTCTTCCCATCAGGTCCACATACATGCTGCCTCTGACTACGCAGTTCTCGCTGGGAACCTGAATACAGATGTCCGCCGTATTGCCGTTGGAATCGCTTCCGTTTCCTGTGATTCCCATCGCAGGCGTCGACCAGCCTGAATCTCCTACATTCTGTACCCAAAAGCTATGACCAGAGGTTAAATCCATCAGACTCATCCGAATCGTCAGATAGTATTCCCCGCTGTCTGTGACTTCCAGGATACCCGTGGTATACACAGCTCCCTCAACCATACCCTGACCAGTGGCATAGGACGCCTCCCCACCGGAGTCTTCAATCTCGCCTGTTACCGGGTGTGCATAGCAGGGAGTGACCGAACAAGTATATACTGTTCCTGACGCTGCCTTCACCGGAGTGACAGGAATGACTATCCCCAGTAAAAGGGCAAGGACCATGCTCAACAATCCCGCAAATAGTTCCTTTTTCGTTGCCTTCATTTTATTGTCCCTTCCTTTATTAAATTTAGAACGCCTATCTATTAGTCTAAACTAACACTGATTTCAAAAAAATATGTGTCTATCTTTGACACCATTTTCATACTTTTAAGTTAATCAAGACTATTTCTCACATTCTATGTATCATAGTTAAAAAAACATGTCAACAGCAGATTTTTGCTTCGTGCTTTGAGAGCACAGTCTTTTCTTCTCACTTTTCTTTTGATTACAACTTTTCTCTATATGTGCTTAAATCTTAAAAATTTTTAAATTTTTTTGCATTATAAAAGCCTTTAAGCTGGGCTTCTCTGACTCATCAGCCTAAAGATATTCCCACCCGCCATCCTGTTCTCTTTTCAGTAAGGATTTTCCAAACTCCCCTTCCCAGTTCTACAGCCAGAAAACCAGCAAAGCCGTGCTCTCCGGCATATGCGTTCTTCCCACATTACAGGTAGTAGTCACTGGAATCATCCCCTTTACTTCTCCTCCCTGTCTTCTGTGGAATCTACATGCCTCCAACGGTATTCTCAGCTTTCCATCTCTGATCTGTGCCAGATGAAGCATTCCATTCTGTTCGTATTTCAGCGATTCCAAATGTCCTGTCATCTTTTCTCCGTTCACACGGGATTTCGCGGTCATCTCACAGATGGACAACTCCAACCAGCTTACTCTCTTATTATGCCTCAAAACCGCTGGTTTTTTAAATCCTCTGTTTGCCATAGAGATACTGCATCCATGCTGCTGATTCATCTGATAAATCATAAAATAGACTTCCCACATCCCATGTCCCAGAACTTCAGCCAAAAAATTTTTAGAAAGGATTTCTTTCTTTTCTACAGAATAGATGCTTCGTATCTTCTGATTATTTCGAATCATGGAAGACAGCGTATAATAGTCTATATTCTCTACCATGTCTTTGACATTTAACAGAATTTCTCTGTCTGCAACTCCAATATTATGCAGATAGACTTTCAGATTTTCAATCAGTTTTATATATCCTTTTATGTAAGCCTTTCCCAGTCCTGTGAACTCATAATCAGAATTCAGATAGCCATTTTCGCTGCAAGCCTTCAAATAGCGGCTCACAGACCCGTGATTCACACCACAGATCTCTGCGATCATCGCAACTCTTCCTCTTTTTTTCCCCATCTTCTCCAATTCAATCAGATATTGAATCTGCATCATTGTCGGGTGGTTTCTTCTCTTAAAGCTTTCTCCCTTTTTCATGCGTAAATCCCTTTACCATATATGGACATTTAATTCCCGGCATTTTGTGTCAGACGGCAGTTCTTCTTCCTCTGCCGTAAATGCGATAATTCCATCTCCCTCTGTGATGGGAACTACTGTGCTCAGTGTGAAACTAAAAATGTCCGATGGAATCCGAAATCCCAGCTCTGTCCTCTGCGCTTTTATCCATCTGTCCTCATCTTTATACCACAATTTCTTTGAATAGTTTCCTGTTATCGGCTGAAGATAAAAATAACTGGTGTCTTTTTTTATCTGCATACATATCTTCTCCGAGAATTCATAAAATTCCTCGGATAAAACTCTCGGATATCTTTGCTCTGTCAGGTAAATTCCCATGCGAAAAATATAATTTCCTTCCTCATACATAGTATCTAAATTCAAATTTTTTGCTACACGGTCATACGTATTCCCATACTTCAAAAACTCACAAACTCCCTGAATCACACCACCACTAACCACATGCTCCATACGACACGCGTCCTCCTGAGCCTGCTCCTCATCTAATCCACAGACCATTTGCAAAAACTGTGTCAGGTATTGATGTCTGGTCAAGCATTCTGCTCCCTGTGTCTTTCCAAAATCAGTAAGTTCTAAGACTTTACTCTTCCCTGGTTCTTTTAAATACCCATGTTTCACCATCTGTTTCACAAGATAATTTATCTCGTGCTTAGTAATATTCAAATGTATACAAATCTCCGACATCGTAATCTGCTTTCCTCTATTCCACCACAGATACAGAGTTTCTAAAAGATCTTCCTCTTTTTCGGCATTGGTAGACGGTATATTTTCTCCGATTTTCCCGCTGAAGCCATCAAGCTTATTTCCCTTTTCCATCTCAGTGCCCCTTTCATATTCGCCCAATAAAAGTTAGTTATTTCTAACTATCTTTGAAGCTATTATAAAAATCCTCCTCACCTTTTGTCAATCCTTTTTTAGCCACCAATTCACAATGTGACTGTTCTCTGTCTGGTAAACGTCTTCTCATGTGAACACGGCAGCCGCTTGCCGGGCTAATCACAGAGCAAAGTAGCATCGAGCGTTTGTGTAATAAGAAAAAGCAGCTTTCAAGATCACCCCAGGATCTTAAAGCTGCCTCTTTGCTTCTTATCTATCTTTCAAAGGTCTAGTGGGATTCAATTCCAGGCCTTCTACTCGCTGTTTGTTATTTTATAGCTACAAATTCAATCTCCACCAAACCATCTTTGGGGAGCTTTGCCACTTCCACACAGGACCGAGCAGGTTTTGCATCTCCAAAATATTCTGCATAAATCTCATTTACAACAGCAAAGTCACGAATATCCGCCAGAAATACGGTGGTCTTTACAACATCCTCTTTTGCGAATCCTGCCTCGTCCAAAACTGCCTGTATATTTGCCAGAGACTGCTTTGTCTGTGCCTGCACCCCTTCTGCCAATACTCCTGTCTCAGGCACTAAGCCCAGTTGACCGGATGCATACAGCATATTTCCTTTCTGAATTGCCTGCACATAAGGTCCTACCGCTGCAGGTGCTTTGTCCGTGTTGATAATTTTTTTCTCCATAGTAACCTCCTATCATTTTCCAATTCCCTCAACCTTGAGGGGCATTTCTCGTTTTACACGCCGCCAGTACTACACTAAGTACGTGTTCTTGTACTCCTCACGAATTTTTTCCGGCACCAGGCTGCCTCCGGTAGCCCACACGATATGGGAAGCCTGGTCCATCTTGTCAGATAGTCCATTCTCTTTCACATATCTTTTCAGCTCCTCACTCTTATTCAGCTTAACTGGCCCCTGAAAAGCAGCGCAAGCGCTGGGTTCGAGAAAGATATCCTCCGTCTCCAAAAGATCTCTCATATAATCATACAGCTTTCCATCCTGTATTGTCAATTCTCCACTGAGCATCGTCTTCATAACGCCGCCCACAAAACCAGACGGTCTTCCCACTGCCAAGCCGTCCGCATGGGTCAGGCCAGTCAGCCCAATATCCTGAACGGAAATTCTGCTGTTCAGTCCTGTAGCCATTCCCACCAGCATACAAGGTGCCTGGGTCGGCTCCACAAAAAAGCAGTGTACCGCATCCTGAAACACCTGCTTCAAACCAAAGGTCACGCCTCCCGGCGCTCCACCCACACCACAAGGGATGTACACAAACATAGGGTGCTCTGCGTCCACAGCGACGTTCCGTTCCTTCAGCTGGCTCACCAGACGTTTCGCTGCCACTGCATAGCCCAAAAATAAATTTCTGGAATTCTCATCATCCACAAAATAACTCTTCGGATTCTGATCAGAGAGTTCTCTGCCGTGTTTTACCGCTTCACTATAATCCGATTCATATTCCATAACCGTCACTCCATGGCTGCGCAGCAGATCTTTTTTCCATTGTTTCGCGTCCGCTGACATATGGACAATCGCCTTATAACCCACTGCTGCGCTCATGATACCGATACTCATACCCAGATTTCCGGTGGACCCCACCTGCACCGTGTAGTCCTGAAAGAATTTTCTGCATTCTTCATCTGCCAGCTTCTCATAGCTGTCCCCTTCGCTCAGAAGACCGTGTTCTAATGCCAAATCCTCCGTGTGTTTCAGAACCTCATAAATGCCGCCTCTGGCCTTTACAGAACCGGCAATCGCGAGATGACTGTCCTGTTTTAACAGGAGCCTTCCCTCTAACTCACTTCCATATTTCTCGTTGATGTGGCCCTGCATGTTCGGAATCGGAGTCAGAACGGATTCTATGATTCCTCCTCTGTCTCTCGTCTCTGGAAAACACCTCATGATAAATGGAGCAAAGCGCTTCAATCTCAATTCCGCATCCTCCACATCGGCCATAGCCAACTCTGAGTCTTTGGCGCTCTTAACAAACGCTTTCTTGTCTGGGTTCACCCAGACGACTTCTTTTTCCACCTGTATATCTTTTATAATCGGAATCTCTTCCGCAATTTTCCTGCCGTCTATCTTTTCCATGCTTCATTCCCTTTCTCTCATACTGTTCTAAGCCTGCCTCTTCTTTCTGACATAAGACGCCGGTGGTTCTCCTACATACAGCTTAAAATATTTATAGAAGTTATTCAGATTCTGATATCCCACCGCCTCAGCTGCCTCTTTGACAGACATCTGTCCGTCCTCTAGAATTTGTACGCTTTTCTCAATTCTCACTTTATGCACATAGGAAACAATCGTCATCCCCGTATGTTTCTTAAAAACTCTCGCAATATGGCTCTCAGAACAGAAGGTAATGCCTGCCAGAGTCTCCAACTCTATTTTTTCAGCGTAGTGTTCATAGATATATTCAAGAATCGTATTCACGATCTCGTTGCCGGTGAATTTCCAGCCCACCGCACGGGCAATCGCCTGTCTTAACTGTCCAAATTCTATGGGTTTTGATATGATATCGCTGGCTCCCAGTCTGAGAGCTTTCTGTGCATACTCAAAAGAATCATAGGCGGTGATGATAATCACCTTGCTGTCTTCCATCTTCTGGATAATCTCAAACCCGTTCATATAGGGCATGTGGATGTCCATGAAAACCAAATCCGGTTTTTCTCTCTTTATCAGGCTCCAGGCATCTCTCCCGTTCTCCGCCGTCCCAATGATCTCGATGGGAAGCTTCTGTGCATCCAGAAAGTGACGAATAATATTTAAAGCCGCCTTCTCGTCATCACATATCACTGCCCGAATCATACAATCTCCTTTCCGTGCTCACCACTCGAAATGGTATTTGTATCCGAAAACAGGTATCCCCATTTTTCTCAGAGCCGATCCTAAACTCACAATTTTCCCCAAACACAGCCTGCAATTTATAATAAATCATAGACAGTCCATGGGAAGTGCTACTTTGAATTCCTTGGTTTATCACATAACAGGACTGAGAAGTCAATTTATTTCCCGAATTGATAATCTTGATCTCTACCATATCTTTCTTCCTGTTAGAGACAATTTTTATTTTTTTTCGAACTGTCTCTGAAAATCCATGTACGAACGCGTTCTCCACAATCGGCTGAAGAAAATTAAACGGAACCCTTGCCTGTAGTGTCTTCCGGTCAATTTTATAGATCACTTCCAGATCGTCCTCGTACCTCAGCTTCTGAAGCTGTAGATATGCCTGCACATATTCCACTTCTTTTCCCAAAGGAACCGTGGAATTCTGAGTCCGCAGCGTGTAATGGAACATCTTCGACAAGTCCACAATGGACTGATACAGCGGCATCAATCCACCGTCCAGCGCCATGGACGCCATACTGTTTAAGGTATTAAATAAAAAATGATTGCTGATTTTTAAGTCTGTCATGGCGTACTGCGTATCCTGAAGATTCTTCACCAGGATTCTCTGGGACTCCTCATGAGAGGCAATACACAACTCCTTTTCCATGAGCTCCCTGCGAAATTGTTCGAATTCGCAAAAGTTCTTAATCGCTTTCACAATTCTCTGTAAAAGAGATTTGATTCCCGCAACCACACTTTCTGGGACATCATAAACATTCTCAATCTTTCCCTTTCCGCTCCCAGAATGCCGGATATAGCCACTCTGGATATAGCCTAGGAAAACACCCCGAAAACAGATCGGATAGTGATAGACTTCCATCCCATTTTTACAGTAGTAAACGTGTTCTTGTTCCCATTCCTTCGGTGAAACCTGCCTCATACAAGAACAGATACCCGCATTGTTGGATGGCTGACAGCATTCCACACAAAATTCTGGAAAATACTGGCTTTGGAGAATCAGATTCCCAAGAGAATCAAAAATCGCATAGCCATAGTGAAGAGTCTCCAGAAACTGGGTTCGAATCGCCTCTGCCGCTATATAGATTAAATCCGGTGCAATTGGCTTTTTGTCAGCTTCTTCTCTCTCTGGAAATTCCTGGTTAACCTCCTCAATGACGGGATTCGAGACTAGCAAATGCTGAAAGGGGACATTTCCAGTGTTATAAATCCTATGCTCTACTCCAGCCTTCCAATGATAAAACTCTCCGACTCTGAGATGGCTCTCTTCACCATCCAGAACCGAAATTGCCTGTCCCTGCACAACATAGATCACCTGCTCGTCATAATGAATATGCTTTGGTTGGCAGCTCCCCGCATAGAGACTCACAAGCCCCACCTGTAGCCCTTGTATTGATAAGATTTCTTTGTTTTCTGTCAACCAGAGAACTTCTCCCCAGTCTGTCTTCTGCCGAACCATCTGACGCCTCCTCTGATTTCTTATTCTTCCTTCTAATCATTTAATAGATTTCTAATTATCTCTTTAGATGTTCTTATATGCCGGTATAGCCCGTCATTCCGGGCTTTTCCGGCACTTTTCATATCGGAAGAACCTCACAAATCTTTTTATTACCCCTCATGTTTTCGCTCTCAAAAGTAGTAAAAGCAGTAGTAAATTCTGCGTACTACTTATGCCGCCTTGGTTTCCTCGGCGCTTTCCGCCGTAGCCTCCGGCTTGGCCTCTGCGGTGGTTTTTGCCTTGGCTTGCAGCCGTTCCATTTCCTCCTGTGCGGAATGGAAAGTAGCGTGGGCGTAATAGTTCAGCGTCATTACAATGTTGGCGTGTCCCATGATGTACTGCAACGCCTTGGGGTTCATGCCCGCGTTTGCCATTCTGGTACAGAATGTATGTCGCATGGTGTGCGGCGTCATCACATCGGGCAGCGGCTCCTTGTGGCACTTGTTGTACTTCTTGGCAAGGCACTTGAACATGGCGTCATAGTTGACGGCGGTTTTGGGCAGGCCGTCCCGGTTCAGGAACAGGAAATCCTTATAACCGTCAACCTCAATGCCCTTGCCGTCCCTGCGCTTCTTCAACACGCGCTCAAACGCTTCATAGGCGGCTGCGCTCATGGGCACTTGACGGAATCCGCTTTCTGTTTTTGGCGCTTCGATATAGTAGCCATCCTCGGTGCTTCTCAAAAGCTGGTGGTCTACATTTACAAAGCGTTTTTCAAAATTCAGGTCAGCGGGCGTCAGGCCGCAGAGTTCGGAAATACGAAGCCCGGTTTCCAGCAGGATCACCACCTCGTCATAATACTTGGCATAGACGGAATCGTTCTGCATGAAGTCCAAAAGCTCGTTTTCCTGTGTAGGGGTAAGCGGCACCTTTGGTACGGTATCGTCGTTGATAACCTCATTGATCTGGAAGTCAAAGGGATTCTTGCGGAGGCAGTCGTCCTGTACTGCCATATAAAAGATGGCCTTTAAGGAACGCTTGCTGTTGCAGATGGTGTTGTAGGCAACGCCCTTTTCCTGCATACGCAAGGCCCATTCTTTCGCGTCGGACAGCTTCACGCTGTCAATGCTGGCCGCGCCCAGCTTATCTTCGGACAGAAGTTTCATCAACTGCTGGCGGCTCTTTTGGGTTCCTTTCCGCACATTCCCGCGCTGCCGGGTGTACTTTTCATAAAGCTGGCACACGGTCATTTTCTTGCCGATGGTGTCTATCCCGTCGTCAAGGTCTTTCTGTATCTGCTTGATCTTCTCGCGCAGGGAAAGACAGGGCCGCTTTCCGGCAGGTACTTTGTCGGTAGGTACTAACTTCCATGAGTAAACAAACTGGGTTTCTCCAAAGGTGTCAATGTATTTGTAAGCGTATCTTCCATCTGATCGCTGGCTCTCTCCAGACTTCAAAAGGCGGCCTTTGTTGTCCCGTCTTTTTTCATCTCGTTCTTTTCTTGGCATTTCGTCATGCTCCTTTCCATGACGGAAAGAGCCTTGACACGCTTATAACCTATTATAACACGCGCAAGGCCCTTTTTCACTATATTGTGTCAAGGGAATCAATGATTTTTTCAAACTGCTTCCGCTTGATCTGGATGCGGTTGCCGTTTAAGATCACCCAGCCAGCGGTGGGGTTTTCCTCGGCAAGCCGACGCAGTTTGTTTTCCCCGATCCGAAAATATTTGGACGCTTCCTCAATGGTGAGCGTGTATTTTTCCCAAATAGGCACATCGTTATTACTCATAACATGGCCCCCTTTCTTTTCAAAACAAAGGTTGTTTGTTGTGAAAGTGGGCAGAAAATAACGGACGGCTGCTGGCACAGCTCCACGGGAATCTCACCCCCGCGTGGTTCTCACGCGGCCCTGCTCGTTGCCTGCGACGCTTCAAACGCTCGGACTACGACGGCAAGGGCGTATCATTGTCCTGTCTGCGCGTCGTCGCCCGCAGGCTGCCACACCTGCTTTACGGCCCGGTAAAATCGCTCCGCTTACCCCAATGAGGGAAAGCCTCTTGGCGCACCTGCCGCCCGGCTCGGCACAGACAGAATGTATCCGTCTGCCCTATGACGCGCCGCCATTATCCTGCGGGCGTATTTGTCAAGGAGCAAAGGGGCCGCCGGGAAACAGGCAGGCGGGGAAAGGGAAAGCCGCCTGTCTATGGCCGGGGCCTTAACCGTCAGTCGCCAATGGGACTAACGATGGAATGGATCAGCTTGATTTGCAATCGGCGCTTCATATACTCGTCAATGCAGATATGAGGCTGGCCGCTGCCGTCATAGAGCGTCCGGGTACACAGCTTATTGATGTAGCCGTCATAATGCTGCAAGACACGCTCCACGGCTTCGGCGTTACCGGCGCAGGCCGCGTCGATCACAAAATCAGGTAGAGGGCTTTTGCCCTTGTAACTGGATTGCTTCATCCGCGTTTAACCTCCCTCCGGCATGAACGCCATCAATTTTATACGCAAGTCTTTCAGGGTGCTTGTCCTGTGGCGCTGTACTGCGCTGCGGGACATTCCCATCAGGCGGCCAATTTCTTCGTCAGTCAAATCCAGAACAAAGCGGAGAATCAAAATACTCTGCTCGTCTTTTGGCAGGCTGGCAAACGCTTCGGCCACAAGCTCGTTGTCGATATGTAGGTCATAGCCATGCGAACTGAATATAAAGCTGTCGCAGGAATACCGATCTACGGTCGAGAGCTTGTCCCAATCAGCCGGGGAAAGAGCGTCCAGCGACACTTCACGGTCGCGGCGGCACTTCATTTCCCGCAGATAATCTATCGCCTCATGGTACAGAACCAGCTTGCAGTAGCGGTCAAACTGGCCCCATTCACCGTATTTGCGGGGGATCGCTTCCATCTTCTCACCCCCTTTCTATGGGGGATGTGGTGGTTCTCTCCCTTTCCGCCAATAGAGCGAATGGAATCTCTCTGGCTGCCCGCTAAACGCCTCCTTTTTTCACTTTTTTGAAATTTCTTTTTGCACCGGATAGCAGACCGCAGGAAATAACAAAATTCGCCCGGCAGGTCAAAGACCCACAGGGCGAAACAAAAAGCAATATGTTCTTTTCTTACATGGTATAGTACATACTCGCAGCCGCTTGTCCCCGCTGCCGGGGGACGGCTTTTTTTGACAGGCTAACCCCTGTCAGAATTTGTCGAAGCGGTTTTCGTTGCATAGCGGCTCCCTCCTAAAGCCGCCATGCCAGAACACGGTGCAGGGGTCGTCGAAGCAAAAAGAAACGGCGGCCTTGATCTACTCAAAACCGCCGTATCGTCAGTGATACAGGAAAGCGCACGAAATCCTCTGCCCGTCAGCGGTTTTTTTCTTTTCCCCGCTGTGGAGGCAGATGTTTGAATATGTAGGCTCGTTTCATTCCACAAAGAACAAAACCCGCCGGATCAGCTCCGGGATATTGACCGGGGCGGTGATATAGTCATTCACGCCCTCATGCCGGTATTCATATTCCGTGGCAAGGTCGTTGTTCTCGGTGAGGATAAAGAACGGCAGAAGCCGGACAGGGGGATTCTTCATTTGGAACATCCCCGCCACCCGCCGCAGTGTATGAAACAGCTCCATTGCTGTGCCGTCCGTCAGTTCCACATCACACAAGATCAGGTCTATTTCCTTATCCTCAAAAATCCGGCGCTTGGCTTCCCCAATCGAGGGAACCAGAATCAGGTCAAAGCCCTTTTGCAGCATAGCAGCCCGCAGCACTCCGGCGTTGGTATCTTCCGCATGGACAAAGAGCAGCTTGTGAAAAGTCGGGGCCTTTTCGCCGGATAACTGCCGGTAAGCGTATTCCACCAGCTTATCTTGCAGCAGCAGCCCTTTCATTTTGTCCATGCACAGCGTTGCGCCCCGGCGCATAGCCTCCTGTTCGTAGTCGTCCTTGTCATGGCAGGACGCCAGAATAAAAGGCAGCTCCTTGTCTGCGGCCCGTACCTCGTCCAGAAAGTCCATGCCGGAACCGTCCGGCAGGTCGAGATCACAGCAGACTACCAGCGGCATTTCCTCTTGGATGGCCGCCCGCGCTTCTTTCAGCGTGCAAGCCGTTTTCACCGAGTATCCCCGGTGCTGTAAGTATTTTTGCAGACACCATGTATAGGTGTCGCTGTCGTCGATCAGCAGTATCTTTTTCATGTGTCCTCACCCCCAATATTGATTTACCATAAGCATAAACTACAAATGTTACACAAATGTCCGAGGTGCCTTCGATTTCGACAGAAAAACAGGCTGAATTGTTACAACGCTCGGACATTTCAAAAATTTTTTTGAGAAATGGCGAAAAAGGCGGGGCAGCATACGCCGCCCCGCCGATCCCATACGGTTATTCCATTACCCGCATTTGTTCGATCAGGGATTGTTTTTTCTGTCTACGGATTGTCCATACAGACAAGATCAGCTCCATTCCGAACAACACCAGAATGAACAGCCCCATTTCCAAAACCGGGAATTTGTAAGGCACTACATTTCCGGCAAAAGCACCTACACTCATTTTTCTGCAAGCAAAGATGGAAGCCGGAAGCCCAACGATCAGCGTCGCCAATGTTGCAAAGAGCGCATAGCACAGCCCCTCACAGATGTTCATTTTACATAGCTGTTTTTGTGTTAGGCCGATAGAACGCAGAATACTGTTTTCCTGCTTTCGGGCTATCTGGTTAGAGAGTGTCGTATTGATAAGGTTGATAACGCCAAAGAGAAATACCAACCATGAAAGTATCTCCATACTGCCAAACGCAAAAGAATTTGTCATTTCTTCATATTCAATCACTGTATTGATTTCATCTAAGGCAATATTACTATGGCTGGCAACAATATTTTTCAATTCAGCTCCCACATAGTCCGTTTTTTTAGGGTCATTTACAATGCTCCATGAATAGTCAAAAGAGGTGATTTCCGGGTGCAGTTCGTGGAACAACGCTTCTGGTGCAAAAAGAGTTGCCCCATCTAAGTGCATCCTGCCATGTCCTGAATATACCTTTGCAGGAGCGTATAACCCCGATATGGTAACAGAAACGGATGGCTGTTCTTCTCCCAAAGAAATCTCAACCGTTGAACCAACACCCATATCCTCATTCTGCTTTAGCACATTATAGTCAATTACAATACTACGGGAATCTGTTGGCATGGTTCCCTCTGTCAAAGCCGCTTCAACTGCCACATAATTCTGGTCGGTCAGCATATCGCACATACCACCAGCTTGATGAATCTTTGTTTTATAAGTTGCATGGAGAGATTGCCTGCTTGGAATTATATCTGTAACGCCATCAATAGATAAGATTTCCTGCTTCAATTCCTCATTCAATGGATTTCCCGCTGCCATAACCTTTTCTTCTGTCATTTCAGAATCCAAATAAATTTTATAGTCGCCGTCCGGGAAAAACTGTCTTGCAAGTGCCTCTGGTGAGCGCAGCAAAACAATGGAGGATACCACAAGCAGGATAATTCCGCCCAAACTCAATGAGGCTACAATAGCAACGGTCTTTTTTCGGTCACGCTTAAAATTTGCAATTCCCATTGAAACAGGATTGAGCTTGATATTCTTTTTCCGGCTGCGGATGTCCTTTTGCGCCGGGGTAAAACGGACGGCTTCAATCGGGGAAATCCCTGCCGCAATTTTTACCGGCTTACGGATGGAAACAGATACCATGATCCAACTGCTTATGAGTGTCAAAATAACCGTTGCCACATAGGAAACAGCGTTAAAACCCTTAGAAAACAGGAGAAAACCGCCGCATACACCCAGCACTGTACCAATCAAAATCCCGATACTGCCGAGTTTACGCCCCTCCCGCTTTACAATCCGCTTGATTTGCTTTGGCGTTGCACCAATCGTCCGAAGCTGCCCGTAGCTCTTGATTTTGTCATTGATGGAGATACGGAAGATACTCTGGATCACAATATAGCCGCCGATCAGAACAATGGCAATCACGCTAGCCATCAGTGCAAAATCAAAGGATTTAGAAGCATAGGCAAAATACTTACTGTTCATTTTGGGCATAGGAAGCTGATATTCCTCCGCAATCTCCCTACAATAAGAGGTCATCAGTTCTTCGTCCAACTGGTCGCTGTTTTTGAAATGGGCATAGGCACGATACCCAGCCGGGTCAAACCCAGCCCATTCTGTCAGGGCGGCTTTGGAAAGAATGATAGCGCAGGTATTCGCTTCTTTCTCATTTGCGCTGTCCATAATGCCGGTAACAACATAATTACCATGAAAGCTCTCGGTATCTAAGGTCACAGTGTCCCCAATTTTGGCATTGTTTCCATAGGTGGAAAGAAAGTATTCGCTTACGACAACTTCATTTGCTTTTTCAGGAACCCTCCCCTCTAACAACTCCATCTGCGCCTTGGTAATCTCCATCATTTGCGCGTCGCAATACACATAAGACGCATGATAGCCCTGTTCCGAAAGTTCCTCACCCAGCATATAGTAGCCGCCTACGCGCTCAAACTCCGGCAGTCCTTTCAGGGTTTCAATGTCGTTTTCCTCCACGCCCAGCCAGACCGCCTCATAAGTATCGACAACCTGATTGCGTTGCATTTGTGTCAGGGAAGTAGACACAATTCCCGTAAAGCAGATTAGAAACGCCGCCAGTGCAACGGCAATCACCACCATCAGATTCCGGCGCTTCTCGCTTTGCAAACTTTTCTTTGCCAGCTTCTTTGTAATGGCGCTGGTATCATTCTCAAAAGGCCATGTCATAGCCTGCCACCTCCTTACTCCACAATCTTGCCGTCCTCAATGCGGACAATCCGATCTGCAAGGCGGGCAATGTCGTTGTTGTGGGTAATCATCACAACAGTTTGCCGGAACTCTGCACTGGTGCGCTTGATAAGCCCCAGCACCTCGGCGCTGGTCTTGCTATCAAGGTTGCCGGTTGGCTCGTCGGCCAGAACAATAGCCGGTTTGGTAATCAAGGCGCGGGCGATAGCCACACGCTGCTGCTGGCCGCCGGAAAGATTGTTTGGCATATTTTTCAGTTTATCTTCCAGCCCCAGCAAGTGAACAATCTCGTCCAAAAACTTCTGATCCACCGTGTCCCCGTCCAGCTCCACCGGCAGGACGATGTTCTCATACACATTCAAGATGGGAACAAGGTTATAGTTCTGGAAGATAAAGCCGATGTTGCGGCGGCGAAAGATGGTAAGCTGCTCGTCGTTCTTCTTTGCCAGTTCTTCGCCTCGGACAATCACGGTTCCGCTGGTGGGAGTGTCCAGCCCGCCCATCATGTGAAGCAGGGTGGACTTGCCGCTGCCGGAGGTTCCCACAACAGCCACAAACTCGCCGTCATTTACGGAGAAGTTCACGCCGTCAAGGGCGCGGGTGATATTCGGCTCTGTGCCGTAATACTTTTTCAGGTCGATAGTCTGTAAAATGCTCATAAAATTCAATCCTTTCTTTGTTTGTTGTAAATGCGGAACGCTGCTGCGCCGGTGGCCGCCAACTGTACCAGAATCAGCACAGCGAACAGGCCGAAGCTCTCATAGTAGAACAGTTCATCCCAAAACAGGAGAACATCACAGAGAGCAGTCAAGGCAACCACCCAGCGGATGTGCCGGGCCAGCCATTGCCGGAATACCAGCACAAGGGCAACGGGCGGGACGATCAGCAGCGCCAGATTCAAAATCAAGGTCGGGGTCAGTTCCATTGCGTCGCCTCCCTTATTTGTTCACTTTAGTTGATATGGTTCATTTCAACTAAAAAACCCCAATATGCTAGTAACCGCTATAATAATGATAGGTACATATACCGTACAATCTCTTTTTATAGGTGTTGTCTCTGAATAAGCTTCAAGCCCTTCTCTTTTGCTAAGTATCCATTTTGAACATAGATACCCTATAAATGTCCCCATCACATTTGTTAGTAAATCATTTATATCGGTTGCTCTATACAGTGTGAATAGCTGGGCAATTTCAATAAATAGCGAAAGACCAATACCAATTAAAAGAGTATTTTTCATCTTTTTATAACTTTTGCTTATAAAAGGACACAAAAATCCCAGCGGGATAAAAAGAAAAATATTTAGGACAAAACTCAAACTAAATCCATCACTCAAAGGAATTAAATTTAATTTTGGATTAAAGAATGTTTCTCCCAAACGAGATAATCTTATATATTCTTTCAAGGTTGGAATGCCTACGATATGTCCCAACATTACACACAAGTAATAGTACATTACCAATGATAAAAAAATCATCTTTCCCTTATGAACACTACCTTCCTTTTTGCATATTAACATCAAGGGTACAGCAATTAAAACTATTCCAAATATGAAAATAGGATCAATCAGCAATAAATCCGCAATAGACTCAAATAAGCCTAATTGCGTAGCTGAAACCGTTTGATTGTTTGTAATACCTTCCATAATTATACTCCTTCCTCCTATAAATAGATATTGTGATAAATGCGGAACGCTATTGCGCCGGTGGCCGCCAACTGTACCAGAGTCAGCACAGCGAACAGGCCGAAGCTCTCATAGTAGAACAATTCATCCCAAAACAGGAGAACATCACAGAGGGCAGTCAAGGCAACCGTCCAGCGGATGTGCCGGGCCAGCCATTGCCGGAACACCAGCACAAGGGCAACGGGCGGGACGATCAGCAGCGCCAGATTCAAAATCAAGGTCGGGGTCAGTTCCATTGCGTTGCCTCCTCACTTTTGTTGATAAGGCTATTGTAAAACCCAAATGTCCGCGAAATGTTACAGCGGCCAAAAAATTTCATTGAAAATCAGGGTGAAATGTTACAACGCTCGGACATTTCAAAAAAATTTACGGCGGGCAGCCGGAAATGGCCGTCCGCCGCGTTCTATTTAGTCGGCAGCATAATGGAAAATTCCGAACCCTTGCCCGGCTCCGAAACCACTTTGATATAGCCGCCCTGCCTCGTTACGATCTCGCGGGCCAAATACAGGCCAATGCCTACGCCCTGCTGTTCGTGTACTTCTTCCTCACGATAAAAGCGCCGGAAGATGGCGGCCTGATTGCTTTCTGAAATGCCCTTGCCGGTGTCGGTCACTTTGATCTCCACATACATTTCCCACAGCACCACCGACACAGCGATTTTCCCGCCTGCCGGGGTGTACTTCACCGCATTATCCAGCAGGTTAAAGAGGGCTTCGGATGTCCACTTGCTGTCATGGGAAACGACCAAATCCTCCGGGCAGTCCACGGACACGGCAATTTCCTTTTTCTCCGCTGCATACACAATCCCACTCATGGCCTGCGCCACGGTATCAAATAGGAGGCCCAGCTTCTTATCCAACTGGATCACGCCCGTTTCCAACCGGGAGGTTTTCACAAGAGCCTGAAAGAGAAAGTCCAGCTTATCCGTCTGGCTGCGGATTCCCCGGATAAAGTCGGTGCGCTCCGCCTCGGTCATGGGCTTTTCCAGCAGGGTGTCCGTCGCCATTTTCAGATTGCTTACCGGCGTTTTCACCTGATGGGAAATATCCGATACAAGGGTCTGTAACTCCTGCCGTTCCTCGTCTACCCGGCGGCGGTTCTCCTGCATGATCTGGTAAAGCCTTGCCAGCCGGTGTCCGATTCTGGCAAGCTGGGTTTCGCTGTCCTCCGGGCGCTGGGGCGCTTCATTCCCGGCGATCATGTGGTCTAAGGTCTGGCATAAGTTAGCGGTAAACTGTGACAACCGTTTTCCAAACGCCTGCGTCAGTACAAAAATTCCCACAAGGGCGCACAGCAGCAGCGCCCCGCCTGTCAGCAGCACCGCCATCTGTTTCGTCACAAGAAACAGGGCTATGGTGATCCCGGACATGGAGAGGACAAGCCCCATTGCCACCCGGCCAAACAGCCGCTTTACCGATAGGTTTTGAAACTTCATTTTGCCTCGCCTCCCGTCCATTGATAGCCCATGCCGTAAACGGTCTTGATGTAGGGTGCGCCGCCGTCGGATTCGATCTTGCTGCGAATCCGGCTGATGGAGGTTGTCAGGGTGTGTTCGTCTACAAACCTCTCGTCTATATCCCACAGCTTTTCCAAAAGCTGCCCACGGGTCAGCACTTGCCGGGGATTTTTACGAAATAGGTTCAGCATTTTGTACTCCATCGGGGATAGGGTCAGGGGCTTGCCGTTTAAGGAAGCCGTCTGCTCCGAGAAGTCCAGAAACAGCCGCCCGTCGTCGTAAATGTCCTTAGCCGGTTTGTGGTGTTCCAGCATGGCGAACATTGCTTTGATTTTCCGCTGCAAGGCCCCGATCACAAAGGGCTTTGTGATGTAGTCCACCGCGCCCACTTCATAGCCCCGTATCTGGTCGCTCTCTTGATCGTTGGCGGTCAGGAATATTACGATGGTGTCCGGGTGCTGGGGCTTTATCAGCTTGCACAGCTCAAAACCGTTCCCGTCCGGCAGGTTGATGTCCAGCAGCACTAAATCAAATTCCCGCTGGCGGATAGCTTCGGCTGCGGTTCTGGCATTTAGGGCAGAAGTCACGCCGTAGCCGTCTGCGGTCAGGTTATAGTCTAACATCTTATTCAAAAAACTGTCGTCCTCGACAATTAAAATCTGCTTCATATCCTCACTTCCTTTGCTTTTTGCAGATAGTATAACAGGCAAATGTCCGCGAAATGTTACAGCGGACGGATTTTTTCAAAAAAGTGCTTTTTCTTTATTATAGGATAGCCTGCTTTTCCGTACAAGGCACAAAATATGAATTATAAAATTTAATCTTACTGCATATAGCAACATTCCATTGAGAAAATATGAAATATACAATGTAGATGGGTGGTGCTATATGGCAAATATCAAAGATTGTCCCGGCTTTGAAACTTTCGGCGCAGATGTAAAAGAGGCGCGGAAAGTCAAGCAGTTATCGCGTAAGACGCTGGCGGAACAGGTCAATATCGACTGGCGCTATCTTGCCAACATCGAAAATGACGGCACGATTCCCAGCCTGCCGGTTATCATACAGCTTATCAAAATCTGCGGGCTTCCCGTGGAACGGTATTTTAACCCGGAGATCATGCGGGAGGAAAGCGCACAGCGGCAGCGGGTCAGCCACAAGCTGAAACTCTGCCCGGAAGAATTTCTGCCGATCATCGAGGGCGCGATTGACGGGGCCATTCAAATTCAACAGAAGAATGACGAAACGGAGGGTGCATGATAACCCTCTGTTTTGTTTTTGGGAGGACGCAAGCTGCGCCCTCTCTTTTTTTGTGCGGTTTTCGGAAAAACCGGGATTTTGCGGGTATTTCCTTGGGGGCAGAACGCTTTTTAGGGGAAGAAGAACAAAGACAGCAAGCATAGGGAGTGTAGCCACACTCCCGGCAAACGGCTTCCCGTTTGTATCTTGGGGAAGTCCCCAAAACCCTGAATGAATGGAGGTGCGAAAGTGGCAAACCGAAAACGGAAGTTTGTGCTGCGCGTCCCGGTGACGCCGGAGGAACGGGCGCTGATCCAACAGAAGATGGCCCAGCTTGGCACAAAGAACTTTTCTGCCTACGCCCGGAAAATGCTGATCGACGGCTATATCGTCCATATCGACACTGGCCCTGTCCGGGCGCAGACCGCAGAGCTGCAAAAGATCGGCGTCAACATCAACCAGATTGCAAGGCGTATCAACAGTACCGGGACTGTGTACGCGCAGGACTTGGAGGACATCAAGGGGGCGCTGGCACAGATATGGCAGTTACAAAGATCCATCCTATCAAGTCAACGCTGAAAAAGGCGCTGGACTACATCGAGAACCCGGACAAGACCGATGAAAAGCTGTTCGTTTCTTCCTATGGCTGTTCCTATGAAACGGCGGATATTGAATTTCAAATGCTGTTAGATCAGGCGTACCAAAAGGGCAACAATCTGGCCCACCACCTGATACAAGCCTTTGAACCGGGGGAAACCACGGCGGAACAGGCCCATGAGATCGGGCGGCAGCTTGCCGATGAAGTGCTGCAAGGCAAATACCCCTATGTGATTACCACCCACATCGACAAGGGCCATCTGCATAACCACATCATTTTCTGCGCCGTGGATATGGCGAACCAGCGCAAGTACATTTCCAACCGCCAGAGCTATGCCTTTATCCGGCGCACCAGCGACCGGCTGTGCAAGGAACACGGCCTGTCTGTGGTAAAGCCCGGCAAGGACAAAGGCAAGACCTACGCCGAGTGGGACGCACAGAAAAAGGGTAAGAGCTGGAAAGCAAAACTGAAAATCGCCATCGACGCGGCCATCCCGCAGGCCAAAGACTTTGATAGTTTTCTGCGGCTCATGGAGGCGCAGGGCTATGAAGTCAAACAGGGCAAGTTTATTTCATTCCGCGCCCCCGGACAGGAACGCTTCACCCGCTGCAAGACCTTGGGGGAGGATTACACCGAGGAACGGATCACCCAGCGGATCAAGGGCATTGCCATCGACCGGGGGCCGCGCAGAAGAAGCACCAGGGAAATCTCCCTGCGGATCGCCTTGGAGGACAGTATCAAGGCCCAGCAGTCGGTGGGCTATGCGCGATGGGCGAAGCTGCACAACTTGAAGCAGGCCGCCAATTCCTTAAACTTCATTACAGAACACCAGATCGACAGCTACGAGGGCTTGGAAAGTAGGCTGGCCGAGATCAGCGCGGCAAACGACGCGGCGGCCTCCGCCCTGAAAGACGCAGAACGCCGCCTTGGGGATATGGTGCTGCTGATAAAAAACCTCTCCACCTACAAGCAGCTCCGGCCTGTGGCGCTGGAACTGCGAAACGCCAAAGACATGGCCGCGTTCCGGCGGCAGCATGAAAGCCAACTGATCTTGTATGAGGCGGCAGCAAAGGCGCTCAAAGAGGCCGGGGTCACAAAGCTCCCCAACCTGTACGCCCTCAAAACCGAGTATAAAAAGCTGGACGCAGAACGGGAACGGCTGTCCGCACAGTATAGCGAAGCGAAACAGAAATTGAAAGAATACGGCATTGTCAAACAGAATGTAGACAGCATTTTGCGGACAGCGCCGGAAAAGGAGCATACGCAGGAACGATGAACATACCGAGAATGAGTTACCCCCAATACCGCAAGGCCCGCAGGCTCACCCATGAGTGCTGCAACTACTGTAACGGAAACTGCCTCCTGCTGGACGATGGGGAGGAATGTGTCTGTGTGCAGAGTATTTCCTATTCGCTGCTGTGCCGGTGGTTCAAGGTGGCCGTCCTGCCGCTGGACGCGGCCCTGTGCGCCGAGATCACCAAAGGCCGGGACGAGATCAAACGCTGCGCCGTCTGCGGGGCTGCGTTTACGCCCAACTCCAACCGGGCCAAATACTGCCCGGATTGTGCGGTGCAGGTACGCCGGAAGAAAGAGGCAGAGCGCCAACGAAAAAGATACCTCCTGTCTACGCATTTAGGGCGGTAAAAGTCCACGGAAATCAAGGGTTTTTCCGCATGGTCGGCAGGCAGGTGGATAAAGTTATCCTGTTCCCCTCAAAACGGGGTTCTAAATGCGGGAAAATGGACAAAAAAGAGGCGCCGGACGCAGAGGCTTTGATAGCCTCCGCGCCCGGCGTTTTTGGATAATTGCCGATTATGTAATAGCATGATATAATACAGTAAAATAAAGCGGGAAACGGTGGAACTTATATGAATATTGAAAACTATATTGAATCACAGTACAGAGAGTTATTATCATGTAGTCAAATAAATGCGGAATACTCCGATTTATATAAATCCTTTAGAAATCAAAAACTGCGGGAAATTCTTATGACCCTACATCATGATCTGGTTGGGCTTTTTAGAACAATGAATGAAAGACTACCAACCGGGGAACATGAAGCGCACTTTTGGGCAGAACCGAGTAGAGATTTAATTAAGAGAATTGAAATGATATTCGGCTTAGTAAGTTCACTAAAGGAAACTCCTTTAGCCTTTCAAATAGACCCATACTATTTAGATTTACTCACACGCTGTCGAGATTTTCTTAGTTCAAGCGGTGGAAGTTCATTGCCGCCCAATATGGCAAAGGTCGAATTATATTATACGCTTCCTATTTTTCTACCTCTTAGTAGCATAACCATTTCACATAAGCAACAAGATTTTACATTTGATTTGAAACTGATCGGAAACGGTTCTTATGCTAATGTTTATAAATATAAGGATACTTTTTATAATCGACCTTTTATTTTGAAGCGCGCAAAAAAGGAACTTACAGATAAAGAAATTGCCCGTTTCAAAAGAGAATTTGATGTAATGAATGATCTATCTTCTCCATACATACTTGAAGTTTACTGCTACAATCCCGATAAAAATGAGTATATTATGGAATATATGGATTATACACTGGACGGATATATCGCTGCTCATAACTCCACCTTAACAATTATACAGCGAAAAGGAATCGCCCAACAAATATTACGCGCTTTTGATTATCTTCATTCAAAAGGACATCTACATCGTGATATAAGCCCTAAAAATATTTTGATAAAAGAGTACGACGATACCCTTGTGGTTAAACTTTCGGATTTTGGACTTGTAAAAATTCCTGATAGTACGCTAACAACAGTTAATACGGAGTTCAAGGGCTATTTTAATGATCCTGCACTGGTTGTCGAGGGGTTTAACACTTATGGCATAGTTCACGAAACTTATGCTCTCACCAGAGTTATTTATTTTGTAATGACAGGTAAAACTAATACAGAAAAAATTACGAATCAGAATTTACGATCTTTTGTTGAGAAAGGATTGAACCCGGATAAAGCCAAAAGATTTCAAAATATTCGCGATATGATTTCAGCGTTTAAGACCATATAAAAATGCCGGACGCAGAGGCTTTGATAGCCTCCGCGCCCGGCGTTTTGCTTATTCGTCTGTGAAGTGGAACCGCTGCGCCGCAAAGTCGGCGTCACTCATGGCGGCCAGCTTATCGGCGGTCTGGCAGGCCAGCGCCGCCATTTCCTTGTCCATGTCCGGCAAAACTGCCCGGAGATTTGCCGCCGTCCTGCGGTGGTCGGCGTTGTGGTACAGACAGATCAGGTTTTCTTCTTCCACGGTGAAATACATTCCTCATACCTCCATTTCTTTTGATTTTTCCCGCGCCGGGGGCCTCTTTTTCTGTTCCTCCTTGGCGGCGGCAAGCTGCGCCCGGATGGACGGTTTCTTTTGTTTCTGCGTCGTCCTGCGGGTCTGCTTGGGCTTTTTGGCCTCCGCCTTGGCTGCCTCGGCCACATCCAAAAGGGAAATCTGTTCCCCAGCTTTTGCCCTTGCTTCCAGTTCCTCCATAGACGGGGCGTTGTTCATCATGCCGTCGATCATGTTGTAATTCTGCTCGGTGGACATTTCTGCCGTCTTGATATGGCTTTCCTGCTGGGCGGGGATGGCAAAGGCCCTTGTGCCGTTTGCCATAATAAGATACTTGCCGTCCTCCGACTGGTGGTGGAATCCATACCCGGCGGCCTCCATCTGTTCCCGGCTCCTGTCGGTCAGATAGAAACGGCCTCTCGGCGTCTGGATTTGTTCGCCGGTCATGCACTCGTCTGGCGTGAGCTGCTTTTCCGGCTGGGCGAAAAACTCCGGCACCTGCCGGTAGTCGGCTCCCTCGTCCACATAGTAGGCAGTCTGTTTCCCATCCTGCCGGAACACCACAATATCCCCCGTAGAAAGGGAATGTCCCTTGTAATCGGCGGGATGTTCTATGTTGAAGCGGCGGTAAATCTCGTCCAGTGTGGTGTCCTTGTCCAGCGGCGCGGTGTAGACAAGCTGGTAATTCTTCCTGTCCACCGAAAGCCCGTCCGCCTGCAAGTCCTCATAGGAACGGTAGCGGAAGTCGCGCCCCTCCGGGCCGGGCGGCACTTGGTAGATGGAAAAGTTGGGCTGCGCCGGTGCTTCATAATCAGAGGCAACATATTCCTCCACCGTCAGCCCGGCAGCGGCGGCCTCCTGTTCCAGCTCTGCCTCGATCTGTTTTTTGTATGCCTGCAAGCTCTGGTCGAAGTCGGCAAGCTGCGGCGGCTCCGGCAAGTGGTACTGGCCCTGATTGAGAAGCGGGCGGCACTCCTTTACATAGTCCAAAACCGCGTTGAAATAAGCGGTCTGTTCCGGCGTCAGGGTTTCCCCGGATCGCAGGGGACGCCGGGCCTCCTGCTCCATAGCGGCCAGATTGCAATGCAGCTCCATATACGGGACAAACTCATGCAGCAGCATATCCCGCTGGGCCTTGTCCGCCTCCCATGCCTCCGGCCCCTCATGGTGCAGCACATGGTTTTTCCAGCTTTCATCCTGTGCGTAGTATTCGTGATAGCCCCGGATATGCTGGATCAGGGAACCGTCCCCGTCGCCAAAGTCCTGCCGTCCCTCGTAGCTGTCCGGCTGGCCCTGCATGGTAAAATCAATGCGGAACTTGGTCTTGTCGTACCAATGGCCCGTATAGCCCGGCTGCTCCTGTTCATGGCGTCTGGCACTGTCCAGCTCCTTGAAAACGGCCTCGGCTTCATGCAGCGGCATTTGCTGGCCGTCTTTCAGATGGGGGCTTTCACTCCAAAGGATCGTGACAACCGGCTCCGCTGCCGGATTCTGCGCGATCTGCCGCTGGGCGTTGGCAATGGCAATCTCACTTTCGATCTCGCTTTTCACAAAGGAATCCATCTGGCCCTTTTGCAGCTCATAGCCCTGTTCACACAGGCGGTTGATAAGCCCGATCACCTTGTCGTTATCGCCCACGGCCTCGGCATAGGCCACGATCAACTGCCGTTCCTCGCTGCCCAAACGCGGGGCGTTTTTCTCTGCCAGCTCGATCAGGGCGGCGGCCCGGTCAGCCGGGGACGCCTCCGGCATGAACGGTTTCCCATTCAAAAGGCCGTCGATCCCGTTCCATGCCTGCGGCTGGGGAATGGCGTTGGCCTGTTCGGTTGCTTCCAGAAAATCATCCAGCCTGTCGCCGGTCAGGGGTTCCATCGTCCCAGCCGGTAGCTCATGGATGGCAAGGATTTCTTTTCCGGCTTCCGCAAGGGACAGGCCGGGATTATCAAGCTGGCCTCCGTCCAGTTCCTTGTAGTCGGGGCCGTACAGCGTGTAGTCATAGCCGGTTTCCGATGTCTGGATATACAGGTAATCGCCGCTTTCCAGACGGTAGGCGGCCTCCTGCGGGGCTTTGGCCTGTTCCAGCGTTCCATCCCCGGCAATGGTAAAGCCCTGCGCCTGCGCCGCCTCCTTGGTTCCCTGCGACACTTCGCCGGTGGATTTCAAATCCGCGTCAATGAGGGTTTGCAGCATGGCTTTTACGCTGTCGGTCATTTCCTGCTGTTGCTCCGGGGGCAGCTTAGAAAATACACTGTCCGGGTCTGACTGCTCGGCGGCCTGTTCCAGCGGCGCGGCCTGCGGCTGCTCCTGCTGGGCCTGCCGTTCTTTCTGAAGCTGGGCAAGATGGCCGTCAATGGTGGTAATCAGTTCATGGGCGGTGGCCCGGATGGTTTCAAGGGAGGCTTTCAGCTCTTTCAAGTCCTTGCCGGAACTCCAACCGGCCACATAGCCAAAGGAATAGTCGGAGGTGTCCAGCCCGTAGTGCTGGCAGACGGCATAGGCCACACTTTCGGCCTGCACCTCGCGGGTGCGGCTGTCGGGGCGGTCGGCCTGCTCTATGGCCGGGGCTTCCGGGTCGATGGCGTGGAGCTTGGAATGGGCGATCTCATGGATGGCCGTCTTTAGGGTCTGTAATTCGCTCATGCCCTCCTGAATGGCGATCCGCTTTTCCGTCAGGTGGTAGTAGCCGTGGGAACCGCCCGGAATGTCCTCAAAACCAATGGGAACCGGGGAGGTCTGTTCCAGCGCCTTGAAAAATTCCCCGTAGCGTTCCACGCTGCCGGTCAGTTCTTCCACGCCGATAGAGGGCAGCGGTTCCCCCTCGGTCTGGCTCACATCAAAGACGGAAACGATCTTAAAGGCCGGAACCTGTATTTCCTGTACTTCGGTAACAGGCTTTCCGTCCTTTCCCATCACCGGCCTGCCCTGTGCGTCCAGCTTTTGCACTTCCTTTTTTGCCTTGAACGGGGCCGGGGCCAGTATCTTGATGGCCTTTTCGCCTTTCTTTACATTACGGTGAAAATCGTCCCGCCACTTGTTGTAGCCCGCCACAAGCTGTCCGCCCTGCATGGCGATCAGGAGGGTGTTGTTGAAGCTGTAACTGTGGAACTTCGCCATAGAGGTGAGATAGGCTTTGTAGCGTTCACTCTCGAAAAGCTCCTGTATGCCGGTTTCCAGCCGGTCGGTGATCTCTTTCATGCGCTCGGCGCTGTTCTGGCCGTTTAAGAGAATGGGGGTGACAGGCTGCGGGGCCTTTGTAGGCGCTGCCGCCTCCGGCTGTACCTTGCTTTCCTCCCGCAGAATTTCCGGCGCAGGATAGGCCATCACCCGGTATTGTTCCGGCACCGGCTGGCCCTCATGGACGCGCTGCCATTCGTCGCTGGTTCGCAGGATATAGCCGTAATCGGTAAAGGTTCCCTGTTCCTCGCTGGCGATAAAGCTCCCCAGCCGTTCCGTGTCAATGGCCGGTTTCCACGGGTCGGGAACGACAAACAGCCCGGAATCATTCAGATAATATTCCCCCAGACTGCGGCTGTCCTTGGCGTTGATTAAGACAAAACAATCGGTGTTTTCAGCGTAGTCTAAAAGCTGCCCGATGGTTTGCATTTTTGCCGGGGACTGCATGGCGGCGTTCAGCTCCGCCAGCTCCACGGCGTCCAGCCTTTGAAGCTGGACGGCAAGGAAGTTCAGTTCGTCCACGCTGGCGGCCTTTATCAAATCCTCCGGCAGTTCCAGCGGTTTTCCCTCCGGGGCAGAAAAGCCGCCAATGAACAAGTCCTGCTGGTTGTCGGCGGTGATGTGGATTTCCTTTAGGGCTTCCTGTACCTGTTCGGCGGTAGTCGGCAGGGAAAGCCAGTAGCCATGCGGCCCGCCGGTCTGCGCCTCGGCGCGGTTATCAAGAAAAATAGAAAATACTTCGTTCACGGGTTCCCTCCTTTCCGGGGTGGCTACGGTCTGCTGCGGCTGTGCGGTTTCTTCCTGCGCGGGAAGCTCTGCGGCTTTTGCCGGTTCCTCCCCCTCAATGGTGTAGCCGGGGAGCAGGCAGCCGTTGACCTTAAAGCAGTCGGCGTATTCCTTGGGGATGGCCGGGGAAATTTCGGTAAAGTAATGGTCGTGGGCTTTGATCCGGCCATTCAGGTACTTGTCCAGTTCTTCCCGGCTGGAAAAGACTTTTCGTTCCTGTCCGGTGATCTTTTCCGTCGGGTTGCCGTGGGGTGCGTTGGTATAAAGGCCCCAGCGGAGCGTCCACGAGTAGGGAACGGATTTTTGGGCGGCGCTGTCATACCGGGTATTCTCGGAAATGGAATAATCCATCTGGTAAACCATGTTGCTGCGGATATGGCGGTATTCGTCCGGGACCTCCCACTGGTTTGCAGTGTGGGTGACGGGAAGCGTCCGGGCATATTCAAGGGCTTTGTCCAGAAGCAGGGTTCTTCCGGCCTGTTCCTCCCATGCGGCGGCCTGTTCTTTCAGGCGGTCAAACACTTCCTGTTCTGCGGCGGCGCTTTCCGCCCGCAGGGAAAGAAGCTCCGCAAGGGGCAGCTTTACCGCTTCGGAAAGATCGGCCTTGCCGCTTTCAAAGTAAATCCGGCGCTCGATCCGCATGGTGCTGGCCGGTTCTAAATCGTCGTGGTCGTAGGAGCTGTAAGACATTTTGGGTTCACATCCTTTCTGAAAAATGGCATAAGAAAAGCAGGAAACCTTTGAAAAATTTCCTGCTGGGTGGGCCGATAATAAGCGGCTGATATTCAATTTTGAAAGTTTGGGTTAGATTGATTGAAGCTGGGGACAGTCTAACAAATTAAAGCTTTCTACTTCTTCAACATCAATAACTTTGATGCCTCGTTCTTTTAATGCCTTTGCAAACAATCCCATTCCAGAAATCAATTTTCCGGTAAAGCTACCATCATATATTTGATTTACTCCGCAGGTAGGACTTCTGGATTGTAGTATAGCTAACTCAATATCTTCATGTTGAATTTTGGATAATGCCATTGATACTGCTCGTTTATATTCCAAATCAACATCATTTCCATTTTCGTCTGTTACTACACCATTCACAATCTCTGCACAAGGTCTGGGAGTAGCCATACCTGCTAATTGCTCTGGACAAATGCAAATAATTTCTTTATCTTTTAAGTAGTTGATAGCTGCCAGATTTTTGTTATTTTTTCCATTGTATTTACAATCCACTCCCATAATACAAGCACTAACTAATATTTTCACACTTATCACCTCAAATGGATATTATCGTTGGCTTTATTATACTATGACATGGTGTATCTTGGAATAGATGAATTGTAAATTTGCTGGATACAAGGGGTTTGGGGCTTCCCCAAAGAGAAAATCCCCGGCCCGGCAGGTGCGCCGGGTCAGGGATTTTGCCGGGAGTGTGGCTACACTCCCTATGCTTGCTGTTTTTAGTTCTTGCCCCTCTGTTCCACGCGGTAGTTCACATACTTGCCGCCAGTATCAGCCAAAAGCACCGTCCCGTCATAGGTTTTGCCGGTTTTCATGGAGCGCAGGCCCTTTACCTTTGCTTTTCCGTCTTTAAGGAGCGCGGCGGCGATCTTCGGGGTGAACGCCTTGCCCCGTTCCTCAAAAAATCGGTCATTCTTCCACATGACAAACTGGCAGCTTCGGTTTCCGCAGTAGTAGTTCTTTTTGCCCTCGTAGACGCTTTCCCCGCAGCGCGGACATTTGCCGATAACCACACGCTCGGTTTGAAACAACTTCTGCGCGTCCTCGCTGATCTGGGAGTAGTTTGCAATTAGGCCCCTTGTCATTTCTGCAATGCCAGCCATGAAGCCCTCCGGGTCGGCCTGTCCCTTGGCAATGGCCGTCAGCTCCGTTTCCCACTGTGCCGTAAGCTGGGGAGAGGTCAGCACCTCCGGCAGCACGCAGGCAAGGTTGTGGCCGTCCTTGGTGGGAAGTAGCTGTTTGCCCCTGCGCTCTACAAAGCCCATCTGCACCAGCTTTTCTAAGATGGAGGCGCGGGTGGCCGGGGTTCCCAATCCCTGCCGCTCGGCGTCCTCCGGCAGATCGTCCGCACCGGCGCGCTCCATAGCGGAAAGCAGGGTATCTTCCGTGTAGGATTTTGGCGGTGCGGTGAAATGCTCGGTGACGGCGGCAGTTACCTTGTCAAAGGTCTGTCCCTCGGTAATTTGGGGAAGTTCCCGCGCAGGCTCCGGGGCGGTGTCGTCGGCGTCTGTTTTGAACGACGCCTTAAAGCGGCGGTCAAGCTCTTTCCAGCCGGGGGTCAGGATGGTCTTTCCCTTGGCGGTAAAGGTGTTCCCGGCACAGGTGAATGTAGCGGTGACAGCTTCGTACACATGGGGCGCGGCCACGGCGCACAGCAGCTTGCAGCACACAAGGGACAGCAGTTTCTTTTCCCCCTCGGTCAGCCCGTCAAAGCCTCTCTGCACAAATTCCATTGTCGGGACAATGGCGTGGTGGTCGCTCACCTTTTTGCTGTTCAGCACTCGGCCAAACTGCGGGGACAGGTCAAGCCCCGCCGCAAAGGGAAGCATAGGCCACAGGCCGGACACAAGGCTTTCCGCCGTTGGCAGCATATCATCGGTCAAATACTGGCTGTCAGTGCGGGGATAGGTCAGCAGCTTCTTTTCATAAAGCTGCTGGGCATAGTCAAGGGTCTGCTTGGCGGTAAATCCAAACAGGCGGTTTGCCTCCCGCTGCAAGGTGGTGAGGTCATAGAGGCGGGGCGGCTGCTCCGTCTTTTTCTCCCGTGTTACCGACACACAAACGGTCTGCGCCGTTTCACAGGCGGCTTTCAGGGCCTTGGCGTCGTCTGCGTTTCCCATGCGTTCACTGGCCGCCTCCATGCCGCCCGCCGCGATCTGGACGATGTGGTATTTCTCTTTCTGGAAGCTGCTGATCTTGGCCTCCCGGTCAACCAGCATTTTGAGGGTCGGCGTCTGGACACGGCCCACGGTCAGGGTCTTGTGGTAGAGGATAGAGAACAGCCGGGTCGCGTTGATCCCCACCAGCCAATCCGCCTGCGCCCGGCAAAGGGCCGACTGATACAGGTTATCATAATCGGTTCCCGGTTTCAGATGGGCGAAGCCGTCTTGAATGGCCGCGTCCTCCATGCTGGAAATCCAAAGGCGCTGAAACGGTTTCTTGCAGCCCGCCATCTGGTAGACGAAACGGAAAATCAATTCCCCCTCGCGCCCGGCGTCGGTGGCGCACACAAGGCCGGTGACATCGGGGCGCTCCATCAAAGAACGCAGGGTGTCAAACTGCTTTTTCTTATCGTCGGGAATGATGTACTGCCATTCCTGCGGCAGAATCGGCAGGTCGTCATAGCGCCATTTTTTGAAACGCTCGTCATAAGTTCCGGCGTCGGCAAGGGAAACAAGGTGGCCGATACACCAGCTCACCAGATAGCCGTTCCCCTCCATGTAGCCGTCCTGTTTCTTGTCCGCGCCGATCACGCCCGCAATGCTGCGGGCTACGCTTGGTTTCTCTGCAATTACTAACTGATAGCTCATACTTCGTCCTCCTTATTTCCATCTTCACTTGTCATATCCTCGTCCGGCTCCGGGGCTTCGTCCTCGTCGTCCTCGTCCTCGCCAAAGTCATACTCGGCCAGATCGTCATTGCCTGTGGTGTCGGCTTTTTCCTTTTTGAATTTCAGGAAGTAGAGGGCTGCGCCGCCGCCCAGCAGCACCACCACAAAGAACACCACAAGGCCGCCCATGCCGCTTGGCTTTTCCTCCTGCGGCTGTTCTTCCTCCGGCTGGGGCTTCGGCTCCGGCCCGTTGCAGGCGGTCAGGTTGTTTTTACAGACCGGGCAGGCCGTATTGACGGCCCCAGCTTGACATTTGGCCGTACAGGTGCAGACCTCCGGCTCTTTTTTTCCATCCTCCAACAAGGCTTGCAGGTCGGCGTCGTCCACTTGGTTGAGGAAATGCACCGCTGTTTCCTTGTCCTCGTTGGCCCGGTCGATCAGGATGTAAAAATAATTCCCGGCCTTGGTAGTGACAGTGATAAGCTGTTTATCCCCGAAAAAATCATCCACCAGCGCAGCGTTGCCCTGCGGGGTAACAGGTACGCCCTCCGGCTCCATGCCGCCGGTGGTGGGTTCTTCGGTTTCCTCCGGCACCTCTGCGGGGGCTTCGGTGGTTTCCGGCAGCGGCACAGGGTCAGGGTCAGCGCCTCCGGCATAGGCGGTAACGGTCGTGGTCGCCATGCAGAGCGCAGCGGCCACAGCCAGCGTCAAGGTGCGGAACAGTTTAGATTTCTTCATGGGCGCTGTCCTCCTGTTCAAAGTCCGGGATCGGGGCCGGGGCCGCCTGCAATGCGCCGCCGCGCACAAAGGCGGCGAACTCCTGCGGGGTCATGTTGAGGCCGCGCACAAGCTGGACGATCTGCAAGTTTTCCTGTTCGGTCTTGGCCGCTTCCAGCTCCCGAAGCTGCTTTTGCAGCTCCGCGATCTTGCCCTTGGTTTTCTCAATATCCTTTTCAATGCGTTCCAATTTGTTCATTGCCATAGTGATTTACTCCTTTCTGGCGTTTAAGGCAAACGCCCGTAACAATAAAAATGCTGCTGCCAGTAGCTTGAATTGAGGTTCGTGTAAGAAATGGGGTCGCCGCAGTGCAGCATGACCGAATTTCCCACATACAGCCCCACATGGGACATCCCGGCAGTGTCATAAGTACCGACGAAAAATACAAGGTCGCCGGGCTTGGCATGCTCCGGGGAAACGGGAGTGCAGATGTTGTAAAGCCCCTGAGCCGTCTGGCGTCCCACATTCCAGCCGGAATGATTGATAACCCAGCTAATGAAGCCGGAACAATCAAAGCTGGTGCTTGGGGAGCTGCCGCCCCACACATAGGGATAGCCCACATACTTTTCCGCCTCCGCGATCATGGCGGCAAAGGCTTCGTCCTTTAGCGCCTCCGGGGGGATTTCATAGTAGGTTGGCTCTTTCGGGGTGGAGGCGTGGGGATAGCTGCCGTTGGGGAACAGGTCTGGCCGGTTGCCCAAAGTCTGCATATAGGCAGCATAAAAGCCCATCTGTTCCTCGGTGAGAATGTAGATGGGCAGGTGGGACAGGTCGAAGTTTTCCAGCTTCACATTGCAGATGTAGTAGGTGTAGGGGACTTCCGCGGTGTAGGTGTTTCCCTCGCTGTCCGTCCTCGTTTCAGTGCGGTAGCGGGTTTCCGTTTCGATGGTCTGGGTCAGGATGTACTGCTTTTCAAAGAGCATGGCAAGGTCGCCCTGTACCTCCCCCAAAGTGAACACGCCGTTATGCAGCGCGGAGAGGATGGAGGTCAGCACATAGGGGTCATGCTTGATCTCGTCCAGATCGAAACGGTATTCGTCATAGCCGGGGTGCAGGCTTTCGTAGTTGTCAAGTTCGTGCTGCAAGTCTGCTTCCAGCGCGGCATAGGCGGCTTCGGCTCCCAGCATATCGCTGTCCTCGGAGAGATAGGAGGTGGCGGCAAGTCCCGTCCCGGTGCTGCCAAACATGGCGGTGCAGGATTGCAGGCCGCCCATCACCAGCAGGAGCATGAGGCCCACGCCGCCGACGATCAGCGCCCCTTTCCAGTGCCGGGCGGCAAAGGACGCGGCCTGTCTGCTTTTCTCTGCGGCTTTCTTGGCTGCGGCAGCCGTGGTCTTGGCGGTGCTTGCCGCCCCCTGTGCGGTCTGGCCCGCCGCCCTTGCTGCCTTGGCATATTCCCGCTTAATGTGCTGTTTCTGCCAGAAGCGGGAAACGGGATTTTTGGCCGCCTGCGCCAGCTCCGGGTTGTCCCGCAGGGATTTTTGATACGCAAACTCGGCGTTGGCGGCAATGGACTTTCGCTCGGCCTTGGCTGCGGCCCGGTAGGGTTTGAGCTTATGGCGGTGGACGCCGCTGCGGATCATGCGGCTCGCCTGCCGTTCCGCCAGTTCCTCCCCCTTGTGGCCGCCCTCCACGCCCACATTTTCGTGTTCTACCTCATGGATTTTTCCGTGGAGGTAAAGCCCGGCTTCCTGTATGGGGCGGCTGGCCGGGTTTGGTTTGAGCTGGGGAGGGGCTTTCTCCACCTTGTCAAAATACAGCCTGCTTTTGGCCTTGCCCTTGGCTTCGTCATAGACGGTTTCCTTGGTGACGACGCGCTTTTTCGGCAGGGCTTCTTTGGCCGCTTCCAGCTTATCCGCCCGCTTTTCCGCTTTTTTGATATACGGGGCAAGCTCCGGGGAAGCCCGTTCCTCGGCGGTAAACTGCAACCGGGAAACAGGGCTGGTGGCCTGCGCCACGGTTTCCCCGGCGTCCTTGGCCGCTTTCTTTGCCTTGTGGCGGTCGTGCAGTTCATCCGCCCGTTCCAGTATTTTTTCCGCCGCGCCCTCTGGCTGGGCGGTGTATTCCTGCTCGGCCTCCCGGCTGGACACATTGACGCTTTCGCCGGTGGTCTGGTTATCCAGCGTCAGGCCGTCGCGGGTCATGTGCTGCGTTACCTTGTCGCGGGGTTTTAAGGGTTCCATGACTTCACCTCCTTGTGCCTCATACCGTCGCCCCCTCGCCTAACCGGGTCGTCATGATCTGGTAGAGCTGGGTGTTTTTCGGGATGGGGTTCTTAAAGGGCAGGATCACATTTTCGTAAATGAGAAGCCCCTCGCCGGGTTCGGAATTGTCCACATACCGTAATTGCTGGGGCGAAATGTTCAGCCGTTCCGCAAGGATTTTGCGGTCGCCGCTGGCCTGATTGAGCAGGCAGATAAAGTCGCTGTTTTCCAAAATGTTCTCAATTTCCGGGGAGGAAAGCAGGTCTTTCACATTCTGTGTCGCACCTGTGGGAATCCCGCCCCACTTACGAAAACGCTTCCAAATCTCACAGGAAAAGGCCGCCGTCTGTTCCTCACGCAAAAGCAGGTGGAACTCATCACAGAAATACCATGTCGCCTTGCCCTTGCTGCGGTTTTGGGTGACGCGCCCCCAAATCTGGTCTTGGACAATGAGCATACCGATTTTCTTTAGCTGCTTGCCCAGCTCCTTGATGTCAAAGGCCACAATGCGGTTTTGAATGTCGATGTTGGTTCTGTGGTTGAACACATTTAGGCTGCCGGACACATACAGGTCAAGGGCCTGCGCCACCCGGTCGGCCTCCGGGATATGCTGGTCTAAAAGGGCTTTGTGCAGGTCTGCAAGGATGGGCATATTTTCCGGCTTGGGGTCTGCCAGATAAGGCCGGTAGATCACCTGTACCGCCCGGTCGATCACCGTCTTTTCAATGGCTTCCAGCCCGTTCTTGCCGCCCATGACAAGCTCACAGAACGACAGCACAAAGTCGGATTTCAAGGCCAGCGGGTTTTCATCCTCGGAGTAGTTCAGGTTGATGTCCAGCGGGTTCACATAGTTTTTGCTGGTAGGCGACAGCTTCACCACCTGCCCACGCAACCGCTTCACAAGGGGGTAATACTCGGCCTCTGGATCACAGATATACACATCGTCCGGGGTGCAGAGGAACACGCTCAAAATTTCTGATTTACAGCTCATACTTTTGCCGCTTCCCGGTGTCCCCAGCTTTAGCCCGTTGGGACACCTCGCCCGTTTGCGGTCGAGCATAATCATGTTGCCGGTCTTGGCGTTGATCCCGTAATACATGGCGTCGCCGCCCTGAAAAAGCTCCTGCGTCACAAAAGGGACGAACACGGCCACGCTGGAAGTCGTCAGGGAGCGTTCAATCTGGATGTGGCTGGCCCCCAGCGGCAGGCTGCTCATAAGCCCCTGTTCCTGCTGGTAGTCCAGCCGCACAAGGGAACAGTTGTATTTCTGGGCGATCCCGGCAGCCCAGAACACATCGTTTTCCAGCTTTTGCCGGGTGTCTGCGGTGTTCAGCACCAAAAAGGTAAGCTGGAACATCCGTTCATTCCGGCTCTGCAAGGTCTTTAGCAGCTCCTTGGCGTCCTGCCCGTAGGTGGCAAGGTCGCTGGGAAGTATATCCATGTCGTAGCCGCTGCGGACAGCCCGTTTCTGTTCCTGAATCTTCATGGCGTCAAGGTCGGTGATCTTGCGCTTGACCGTCTTAATAGCGTCGCTCTGGTCAATGGCCTGCACATGGAGGTTCACCACAATACCGTTTTCCGTGTTGAGGAAGTCGGCCAGCATTTCATCCGACAGCTCCGGGGAGAGGATTTGCAGAAAGCTCACCGCCCCGTATTTGCCGCCCAGCCCGAACATCCGGGCATTGCCAAAGCGGAACGAGGACGGGGCGATAAAGTCCTTGGTAGAAAGCCCCGATGGAGCAAGCCACTTCCAGTCAAAGGAGAACGGTTCCCCGTCCGGGTGGAAAATGCTGTGCATGACTTCCAGCCGTTCCTTTGCGTCCAGTCCCCACGCGGAGGCCCCCATGCTCTTGAAATAGCCCAAAAGATCGGTTTCGATCCGGCGCAGTCTGGCGCGGGCCATTTTCAGGCTGTCTGCCTCGATGGTATAGGTCATAAATTTCCGCTTCATCAGGCCGTTGTTCCCGTTCACAAGCTGGTTTTGCAAAATGTCGGAATACTCGCTGCGGATGTCGTCAAAGTCGTCCCCCTGCGCCCGGATTTCAAAGCTCTTGGCGTACTGCTTGGGGTCGATCTTGCGGTTGATAAAGGAAAACTGCACATGAATGGAAGCGTCCAGATAGTTGTAGAGGTCGCACAGGTTTTCAAAGATGGCTGTCTTGGTGTCCGCCTGCGCCAGTTGGTAGCTGATGTCCGTAAACTCAATGCACTTGGAAAAGGTGCGGGGCGTTACCCGGCATACGCCGTCCTGATACATGGCCTCATAGGGAATACTGGCCTGCGCCGAATGGGGCTTGCCGTCGCCTTTATACTTTCGGATGACGGCCTGAATCTCTTTCTTTTCGGCGCGGGTGAGCTTGACCGGCGCTTTTGCGCTCGTTTCGTTCTTTTGCTTTTTGGACAATGGCGTTGACCTCCTTTTCCATTTGGGATTGCCGCACAAGGGCGGTATAAGCGTTATTGGTCTGGTAGGGCCGTTCCTTGGGCTGGATGAAGCAGCACGCTACGATCTGGCGTACCACCACTTCAAGGGGCTGGCCGTGTTTTTCGTAAAGCGCCAGCAGAAAGCCCGGCAGCATGGCGAACACCATAATGAGCGCCGCCGCGCTGGTCGGGACGCGGCCCCGGATCAAAAAGAAAAGCGGGACGCCTACCAGCAGCGCACCGCCAAAACAAATGAGCTGGCGTTTCGTTAGCCCGAATACTACCTTGGATTTGACCTTGGTTAAATCCTTGGGGACAGTTACATAAGCCATAAAAAGTCACCTCGTTTCTTTAGTGGGCGGTAAATACGGCCTTGCTGATACTTCCCGTCTTGAACAGACAGAAGCAAAGCAAAACGGTATAGCCCATACAGCCCCAGATTGCGCCGGATATGTCGTCAGCGGTTCCGATCTGCTGGATCAGCACCGCATAAATCCCGACAACCACCATGATTAAAAAGGCTTGGAAGCCCAGCGCAAGCAGGGATTTCAAGTAGTTCTGGCCCATGCCGCGCCACTCTGCATTGCCCAGCGTGGCAAGGGGGATCGGCCCCAATGCGGTCACGGCGTAAATTTCAATCATTCTTCCATAGGTCACAAGGAAAATGCAGATGGAAAGAATGTTCATCGTCAGCCCTACAACAAGGGTCTGGAACCACAGGCCCAGCAGCGGTCCAATGTCCATTGCTTCAAGGCGGCTTTCCAGATCGGGGAGCAGCGTGTCAAAATCAATGCTGGTATCTCCGATAATCACCCCGGCGCTCTGGTTGACGACTTGCTGGGTGGCGTCAAATACGCCCATAACGATATTCCATGTGTTCGTCACAATGAGGATGGCAAAGGCGCTTTTGAAAATCCAGCGAAAGAACATGGAGCTGTCGAAGTCGTGCATATTGTTCTTTTCTACAATCATGTCGATCAGCTCATAGCACATCACAAGGGCGAGAATGGCCGCCGCAATGGGGACGATCACCGTTTCAGACAGGTTTTGCAGCATGGAAAAAATGCCGCCGTTCCAGTCCTGCGGGGTACTGCCCACATCCGACGCGATTTCCCCGACTTTGGTATTGACTGTGTTAAACAGGCCGGACAGGTTGCCCATGATACCGTCGATCAGGATTCCTTTGATCCATTCCCCGATTAAATCACCGATCATGTGGGGACACCTCCTTTCCCGCGCCCTCCCAGATCAGAGAGGGCGCGGAGAGTTTTCTAACACACATGGGGTTATCCCAGCAGCCCGGACAGCAGCGGAACAAGGGTCATGCCGATCAGGGCAACGCCACCTCCGGCGACAAGCTGCTTGATTCCCTGTGACTTTGCTGATGTGTGATAAAGAAGTAGTAGAAGTGTAAAAAATTTTGCCGTTCCTATCCGGCGTTTGCGCATTGCGCCGGATAGGTCGGGCGGTCATTCGGGCAGGTCTACCTTGCCAACGAAAGAGTAATAAATATCAATGTCCTGTCTGCGTGTGCCGTTCTCGTCATAGCTGCACTCATGCACAACGATTTTCTCCACAAACTCACGCAAAAGGGTAGGGGTAAGTTCTTCAAAGCTGGTGTACTTGCGGACAACATTCATAAACTTTTCTGCGTTTACCGTGGCTTCCTGCGCTTTGGAAAGCTCTGCCCGGATAGCGGCGGCTCTCTCTTTCAGTTCTTTCTGCTCGGCTTCATAGTCTGCCGACAGCTCCGTGAAACGCTCGTCTGAAATGCGCCCGGTCACGCTGTCCTCATACAGCCGCTTGAAGATAGCGGATAACTCGCTGATACGCTTCTCGGCGGCTTCCAGCTCCTTTTTCCTTGCGGCGTTCCTGCGCTTGCCCCCGTCCTCGTTCTGCTCGATCAGCAGCTTCATAAACCGGGCTTCGTGCTTCGCTGCATAGCTGGTGACTTTCCGCAGATTGTCGGTCACTCCGGCGGTCAACAGGTCGGTGCGGATAAAGTGCGCCGTACAGTCACGGGTACGCTTCTTGTAGCTCCCGCAGATATAACAATCCTGCTTGCGGGTGGCGTTCTGGTAACGCTGCTGGTAAAGGACGCTGCCGCAGTCGGCACAAAAGAGTATGCCGGAGAATAAGCCCACTTCATCATAGCGGTTCGGGCGTTTGCGCTGCTTGCGTAACTCCTGCACACGCTCCCACATCTGGGTGTCAATGATAGGCTCATGGTGGTTCTCGAAAATCGCCTGTTTCTCAATGGGGTTCTCTACGCTGTGCTTGGTCTTGTAGGACGGCTTCTCCGTCTTGAAGTTTACCAGACAGCCCGTGTACTCCCTGTTTTCAAGGATATGTACCACGGTATTGGTCGCCCACTTGCACTCATAGCCGGGGTGGTAGCGGCGGGTGCTTCCCGTCCGACGGTATTCCAGCGTTCCCGGCGTGGGGATCTCCTGCTCTGTGAGCATACGGGCTATCTTGGTCGGCCCGTTCCCGGCAAGGCACAAGCTGTAAATCTGCCGCACAACAGGGGCGGCTTCCCCGTCAATGATAAAATTTTCGTCCTCGTCCATAAAGTAGCCGTATACGGGTTTGCTCGTGACGGGCTTCCCGCTCATACCCTTAGACCGTTTTACTGCTTTGATTTTCTTGCTCGTATCTCTCACCAGCCATTCGTTAAAAATGTTCCGCAGAGGGGCAAAATCATTGTCGCCCTGTGCGCTGTCCACTCCGTCATTGATAGCGATAAAGCGGACGCCTTTCTGTGGGAAAATCATTTCCGTATACATTCCCACTTGCAGATAGTTTCGCCCTAACCGTGACATATCCTTGACGATAACGGTGCCGACTTTTCCGGCTTCAATGTCCGCAAGCATGGCTTGAAAACCGGGTCTTTGGAAGTTCGCCCCAGAATAACCGTCATCTGTGTACCATTGCAGATTGGAAAAGCCGTTCTGCTTCGCATAGGTTTCAAGAATACGCTTCTGGTTTGAAATAGAATTGCTCTCACCTTGCAGCTCGTCCTCGTGGGATAATCTCGGATAAAGGGCGGTAATAAGGTTTCGGGTGGTCTGTCTTAACATAGTGTCCTCCATTTCCGACAGCCAGCCCCACTATTCCGTATGACTATCATACCACACGCCGGGGCTGGCTGTACAGTCCTTTCTGCTTCTTTACGTCCCGTCAAATTGCCGATTTTTGTGTAGCAGCTTCCGCTTCCAGCACTTTCAGCATTTTATCGGCGGCGGTGGCGGTGGTGTCCTGCTTGAAATAGCCGGAAACGACAAGGACAGAATTACCTATGCGGATTTCCGTCACGCAATCCGGGCGGCGGGTGCTGCGGTCATTCTTTGGGGTGTTGGTCATAGGCGGCTCTCCTTTCTGTTCATCAGCTTTTTCAGTTGTCCCATTTTCTCCTGCGCCGTGGCTTTTCGGAAGTTGCTCCCGGTAAAGCGGACAGGAGAACACATTTCAATCAGACGGTCATAAATGCGGGCGTGGGCGGTGTCCTCCGGGTGCTGCAAGTCCTCCAGCGTGAGATTAGTCGTGACGATCAGCGGCCTGCCGCTGCGGTAACGGCTGTCAATCACGTTGTAGACCTGCTCTAAGCCGTATTCCGTTCCCCGTTCCATTCCAAAATCGTCAAGGATAAGCAGCGGGAAGCTGCAAAGTCGGGAGATATATTCATTCCTGCCCTCAAAGCTGGCGGCAAGGTCACCCAATATCAATGCAAAGTTTGTCATGCACACGGGGATTTCACGCTCCATAAGGGCATTTGCGATACAGCCCGCAAAATAGCTCTTGCCTGTGCCAACGCCGCCCCATAGCAGATAGCCAATGTTGCGCTCTTTCATGGTTTCCCAGTTCTCCACATAGAAATGGGCGTGTTCCATTTGCGGGCACTTGCCGTTGTCGTTCTCAAACGTCCAGCCCTGCATAGCCGGGTCTGTAAAGCCCCGCCGCTTCAACCGCTCGACAGTTTCAAGGTGACTGCGCTGTTTCTCTGCGGCTTCCCGTTCCTCACGCTCTGCCCGCTGGCAGTCACATTCTGCCGGGTGGCGGTCACGCCCCAGCCATGCGGCGGTTTCTTTGGGGAAATAGCCCTCTTTGGGCTTGTGGCACTTCCCGCAGTATAAAAGCCCGTCCTCGCCGGTGTAGTCCTCCGGCTCCGGCGTGGTGTCGGTCATATTCAAAATCATTTCATCAAATCCATTCGTCATAAGCTCTCGCCCTCCTTACAGGTATAATCGGGTATGCCCTTTTTCGGGGCTTTCTTGGCTGCGTCCTCCTGCGCCCACTTGAAAATCGTGGCTGCATGGCTCTTGTATTTCCTCCCGCTGGAAGCGATATGGCAGGATAGGCGGTCAATGTAATACTCCCACTTGCCGGGAAGCTCTGTTTTCAGCCCGTCAAGCTCCGTATCGGAAAGAATGACATTGTGGTATCTGCCATAGGCGGCGGGGGCGGGGTGTCCCGTTTCTAACTCTCTCTCTTTTTCTATTTCTATATCTATCTCTTTCTCTATCTCTATCTCTGGTGGACAAATGTCCGCTCGATATGGTGGACATTTGTCCGCCCCTGTCTGCGGCAGGGCTTTTTGTTCCTGCAAAGCCAGCCGCGCCCTGCGCTTGCGCTCCCCCTCGGTAGAGGACTGGCCGATTAAAAGCTCAATGTTGCTCATGTAGAGTGCGCCGCTTGGCAAAGGCTCCACAAGCCCCAGCTTCATAAAGATTTTCAAAGCTCTCTCTACGGTACCTACCTGCTGGCGGGTAATGGTCGCAATCATCTGGGCGGTGTAGGGGATATTCTCGTCAAGCTGCAATTTCCCGCCGTTTTTCAGCGATTTCAAGTACAGCTTCAAGAGAATGTTGGAATAGATAACGCCGTCCTGCATACTTTCCAGCAGAACGATTGCATCATCGTCAAAATAGCTCTCTTTCAGCTTGAGGTAGTAATATTTGCGGTTATCTGCCATAGGCTGCGTCCTCCTTTTTCCAGCGTTTGGAATAATAGCGAGGGCATAGTATGATAACCGCCCGGAAGCTCTGTTTGCAGTCACGGGTGCAGCCCCGGCATAGGTCGTTGTAAGTGATACGGTTGCGGTGGTTGAGGAAGAAAGACCATTCCAGCCGCCGCTTCTTGCTCATTCTCGGCAATGGTAAGCTCCTTTCTGCCGTTCCTATCGGTGTAGCGGGATAGGGGGCATTTTCTGTATGTTCTCGGTATCATTTTCGGGCTTTTTCTGCCCTGTAAGCCCCGTTTGGAAGTCGGGGAGTATTGCGGTAAGGGTTCATATCATACCTGTATTTTTGTAGGGTTTCGGTATCATTTCGGGGCGGTCTTTAACGCTCCTGTTCACGCTTTTTCTGCTGGCTCGGTGCGCCCCTTAAAATCTGGTCGATATTGCGTCTGACTGTCTGAAGCTCCTGCGCCCGCTGGCGTTTCTCCCGGTAGTCGTTATATCCGGCGTTCTTCTGGACGGTAAGCTGCTCAATCTCCCTTTGCAGGGCTTTGCTGGCTGGCAGCTTGGTTATTCCATGCTCCCGGAAATAACGGGCGGCTGTGTCCGCTATGATAAAATCGCTTTCGTGCTGTTCCCGGTAGGCTCTCCGGGCTTTCTCCGATTTCTGCGCTTTCAGACCGTCACGGGCGGGCTTCGTGCCGATATAGCCCAAAAGGTTGCGCTGCAATTCCTTTTTCTCCCGGATAGCGGCTTCCAGCCCTTTCAGTCCGGCAAGGCTCTCCTGCGTGGCGGTGTTGGCTGCGGAAATGGCAGCGTCCAGCTCGTCCGGGGAAGAAAAGCCATACTGCTGGTAGAGCATGAGGGTAGCCGACATCTGTTTGAGGTTGTGCATGGTCGCCCACTTCTCATAGCCCCGTCCTTTCCCCTCGGCTCGCTTGGCGGCTATGTCTACCATGCGCTGTACAGCGTCATTGTTCGGGGCGTTTTTCGCTTCTTTTTTCGTCCGTAAGCGGTCTTTGATACTGCCGGGGTATTCCGCTATGGCTGCGGGTTTTTCGGCGGCTCTGGCGGCGTTCTGCTCCAAAACGGAGAGGACAGCAGCCCGGTCAAAATCGTCCCCCAGCTTCCGGGCGGTAATTGGCTTCGTCCTGTCCGGCGTGAGGTAACTTAGCCGCCCCCGGCTCTCCTTGACGGTCACACCATGCCGGAGAAGCAGGGCGGCAAACTCATCAAAGCCGGAAGCAGCGGCAAGGGCTTCCCGGATAGTCCGGCGCAGCTTCGCCTTATCCGTTTCAAACTTGGTCTGCCGGGGCGCGATACCGTCCGCAGCAATAGGGGCGTTGGCTCTGTCAAGGGCAGCCTGTCCTTTCTTCTGCGCCCAATACTCACGCTCGGTAATGCGTTCTTTGCTGCCGTTCAAAAGGTCTATCTGGTAAAGCCCCTCGCTGTGGCACATCTCCATGACTTCGGCTTTCAGATAGTTCATAGCTGCGTCCGTACAGCGGTGCTTGCAGCCTGCTTTCCTGTCCGCTGGCCTGTCCATGTGGGGCAGCATGGGAACCTCCGCAATCCGCAGACTGTTAATGACGATATGCACATGGATATTTTCGGTGTGGCTGTGTCCGTCCGGGTGGGTGCAGACAAGGGCCTGGTGTCCGGGGAAATGCTCGGCGCAGAACTTCTCGCCCAGCTCCTGCGCCCGATCAACGGTCAAGCCGTTGTCCGGGCCGTCCCGTGGGTCAAAGCTGATGATGTAGTGGTGGCTCTTTACGTCCTCCCGTTTCTGGTTCTTGCCGTAGCGGAGATTGGAGCGCATACAGGCAACGGCAAAATCCTCCCCGCCACAATTCAGAGAGGATATGCGGTAGTCTACCCTCGGTATGAGCCGCCCGTCTGCGTCAAGGGTGGGCTTCATGGTAAACTCGTCATGCTCGAATGTGAGGTATTTTTCAGCGTCCCCGTAGTTGGCATTTTTAGAGCTGATATGTTTGAGTATCGCCAACGGCTTCACCTACTTTCTGCAAGACTTCAAACTTCAAGGCGGCAAGGTCGGCGGCGGCTCCCCGCACTTCCTTTTCCAGCCCCCGGTAGGGGCTTCCGTATTCGTTCAGGCTCCGGGCAATCTGGTTTAAGTTGCCGCCGATTTTCCCGTACTCTGCCGTGAGCTTGGAGAGGGCGGCAAGCAGCCCGTCATTGACCGGGGAAACGGTGACAATGGGGCGTATGGTCGCTTTCCGTATGGCTTGCCGGATAAACTCGGACTGGCTGATTTCATAAGCCGCCAGCCGCCCGGTGAAGTCGGCGTATTCTTCATCGGTCATGCGGGTCTTTACCACATGACGGCGGTGGGGCGTATTGTATTTCTTTCGCATGGTCTGTGACCTCCTTTCTCGCCCGACAGGGCGCATAGCAGGGTTTGGGGAAGGCACTCCCCAACAAGATTCCCGCAGGGGCAAAAATAAGCGGAGAGCGAATTTTGGCACCTCGGTAGAATCTTGCTCTGAAAAACTCCGGCGTTCCCCGGCTCCCGTCCTTTCCGCTAACAAAACGTTTCAAAAGGGCTTTGCTACCCGCTATTCCGGCTTATCTTGAAAATTTTCCTTTCACTACCTACAACACCACGCAAAGCAAAATGGACGGAGATTTTTAGAATTTCCCCTCTATTCCCTACAACACCACGCAAGCCGGAATAGGCGGACAATGGCAGTATTTTTTTCTTTGATACCCTCTACGGATAAGTAAGGGATTTTGCCAACTGCGGCGGCTATTTTCCCTTTTGTTTTTTCATACTGGGGATTTTCAAAAATGCCAAACAGGAACGAAAAAAAGCAGCAAATCTGTTGAATAGATTTACTGCTTTCTGGTTGCCGGCGAAGCGGCGGTTATTCAGTTGTAGGCGGTAGGGCTATCTCCCAAAGCGGAACTTGAAAATAGCTGTGAGAAGCGTCTGGGTGATGTAGTCCTCTGTATCTTGGTCTACCCGTCCATTCACACGGGCGGCACATTGTATGCGGCGGCGGTAATACTGCAATACAGTTCCCACCGCTTCCGGCTCCCCGCTGGCGGCTTGGACGATTGTTTCATAGGGGAGAAGCCTATTATTTCTCATATGCCATTCCCTCCATTTCCGCTTGGAGCTGCCGTAGGGCTTTTCGGATATGGTAGCCCGCTGTGCTGCGGCTGCGCCCGTACTGTCTGCCAATTTCGTGCTGTGGAATACGCTTGAAAAAGGACAGGTAAATCATTTCCCGCTCCCGTTCGTCCAGCCGTGACAGGGCTTCCGCAAGTAAACCGCTGCTGAAAATGACCGTATCGCCGCAAAGGGTAAGTATGTATTCCTCGTCCGGCTCCGGGGCTTGGAAATATTCATCTGTCGTGCCTAAAGGGTAGTGCTTTTCGTCTGTGAGGTATTCAAGGGATATTTCTCTTTTGTGCTTCCTGCTCCGTGTCCTCGCTGCGTTGATCGTTGCATTTCGGATAACGACTTTGCAAAAGGCATGGAAAGTGTACTCGATATGTTCCCGATATTCTTCTGTACAGGTCATGGAAAATCCCCCTTTCCTCCCAAAAGGGCTGTGGCTGGTTAGTAGTTGCTTTTTATGATAGTAAGGGGCGGCAGCACTTTAGGCTGTCGCTCCTTGACTGCCTAACTGCAAAACCGGGCGGGGCTGTCAACGGCGGGCGAAGCCCGTTCATCTTGACCGTTGACTGGCTCGGCCGGGTTTGCTATTTATCCGGCAAACTTGAATTTATTTTAAGCTATCACGTTTTACCTTTTTAAGCCTTACTATCATTACCATAGGAATTTCTTTATTGTTTTTGAAACATTCTTCATAAAATCCATCAATGACAAATCCAGCTCTGAAACAAAGGTTAAAAATATCTTGTATGGAACGATGATAATAAATCTGCTCCTCCGGCTGCCCTTCGATCGCTATATCATAGTAACTGTGCGGTGTCATATATTTTTCAGTCAATGTGATAAAACAAGGGTGCTGCGTTGCAAAGACAAAAATCCCGTTTTCCTCCAATAGTTCATAAACAGCCATAAAAAGCGGTTCAATATCCGTAATATCCATAATTGCCATATTAGAAACTGCTTTCGTAAAGGCTCGATTTCTTTTTAATCCTAATAAGCTTTCTCTATTGGTCGCATCCGCTACGCAAAACTCAATTTGTTTTGCATATTGTGATCGCCGTCTTTTAGCCAATTCTATCATTTTTTTGCTGTAATCAAAAGCGACGACCGAAGCGCCTCTCTGTGCAAGATACGAAGAATAATTTCCATTGCCGCACGCAATATCCAAAATGTAATCCGAAGGATCAGGAGAGAGAAGTTCCGTTACTTTGGGACGTACTACCTCTCTGTGAAATTCATTGGATTCGTCACCCATTGCATCATCCCAAAATTGTGCGTTTTTCTCCCAGATCTTTTTGCTTTCCTCTGTTCCCATGTTCTCTCCCACTCCCAAAATTTGCCTTTTTGCTTCCATTAAATCTTCCTTACTATATTCCATTGTTACCCTCCATAACTTCTGATTGTTGCCGTCTTGACTATTATGTATCTTTTCTTTCCAAAATGGTATAGGCTTTTATTTTTATAATGCTGCAAAACTTTTCTTCTGTAAGGTATTCAAAGGATATTTCCCTTTGCCGCCGCTATTGGAAAGCCAAAAGCAGCGGCTTTTTTACGCGATATGACCGAAAAGACTAGAAAGCAGGATATGTCATCATTTGTCATTTCTTCTCAATGTAATAACTGCATGGCATATCAAGCCAAATACAAGAGAAAAACAGCCACCGCCAAATAGTGATGCTCCCCACCCTGCACCCGACATTGTCATAAAACCGCCAACAAAGAAAATACCAATGCCAAGAAATATCCCGACACCATAAAAAAGTCCAATTGCCATATCATACTTATTAAATTGTCGTTTCTCTTTTTTTCACATGTTTCCATTTTTGTTATTACCTCCTTCGCAAAATCGTCCATGTGGACTCCAAAAAGAAAACAAATTTTTTTCAACGTATTTAAATCGGGTTCATTAACATCTCTCTCCCAATTCGATAGCGCCTGCCGGGTAACATTCAATTTCCCAGCCAGTTCTTCCTGTGTCATTCCCGATTGTGTTCGCAGATGACGTATTTGCTTTCCTGTTGTAATATCCGTCTGTTTCTGGTTCAAAATGGTTCCTCCTCTCTGATGCTGATTTTATCAATGATATTTCGCAATAGCCAGCAATGAACGTTTGCATTGCGCAAGATGTTACATTATCTTCTGAAACATATGCCGGATCTTGTCTAAACGGCTGTTCGGGCGGCGTGGCTGAAACACAGGCTCGCCGGAAGTTTCCTGATACCCTTTTAATTCTGTAATGCAGACACTTCTTCCATTTGTATAAAAATTCAAATCATTTCTATATTCACCAATACAACGGGCAGGGATTTCCCCCTTAAAAATAACTTCATCTTTTTCAAGTCTGGTTGATTCAATGATTGCGCAATACTTTGGTGCGTCATTATAAGCCCGTGAAAGATATTCCTGCGGTGCAAAAAGGGTAAAGGAAAGGTATGGTTCCAACAGTTGTGTTCCTGCTTTTTTCAATGCCTGCTCCAACACGACAGGCGCAAGAAAACGAAAATCAGCGGGGGTGCTGACCGGGCTGTAATAAACTCCATAATCAAAACAAATTTGGCAGTCTGTCACTCCCCAGCCATATAAGCCCTGCTCCATTCCATAACGCACACCCTCCATGACGGCATTTTGAAAACTTTGGTTTAAATAGCCGAGAGATACCTCGCTTTTATATTGTGTTCCGCTTCCAACAGGAAGCGGTGTTACAGTCAAACCAATAGATGCCCAAAACGGATTCGGCGGCACTTCAATATGAATCGTGTAGCTCGCTTTTTTTTGCGGTCTTTCCAGATAAATAACCGAAGGCTCTTTCATAGCCACGCCCACATGATATTTTTCTTCTAATAGCGAACAAATAACTTCTAACTGTACTTTTCCCAAAAAAGATAATATAATCTCATGTGTAACAGTATCAATGTCAAAATGCAAAAGAGGGTCTGTATCAGCAATCTCTGTGAGGGCATTTAACAGGGCTTCCCTTTGCTCCGGCTTTTGCGGCTCTACCGTTGTCCGAAGTAATGGCATGGGATTATCAATCCGTGTTTTGTGAGGCAGGAGTTTTTCATTTCCCAGAATGTCGTTCAGTTTCAAAGTATCATCAGCTAAAATAACAATTTCTCCCGGACAGGCATGGTCAACCGGGACGATTTCACCATTTGACGGAATACACATTTCTGTAATCTTTATTTTTTCCTTTTTTGACAGCAGCAGGGTATCCCGTAAATGGAGCGTCCCATGATACAGGCGTAAATAAGAAAGCCGTTTTTTCCGCTCTGTATACTCAACCTTAAAAACATATCCACATAATTCAGACTGAATATCGTCTGTTTCTGTAATGAAAGTTTCTGTAATCGCTTCAATCAGTTTTTCTGTTCCTAAATTGTCTTTTGCACTCCCATGATAAACAGGAAACAAAGAGCAGCATCTGGTTCTTTTGCACTTTTCATATTGTAATTCCTGTATATCCAAAGAATCCTCTGCAACATATCGTTCTAATAGTTCATCGCTTCCGGAAATAATCATATCCCATTTGTCCAAATCAGAAATATCGGTCATGGTTATCTTTGGCGACAGGGAAACCTCCTGCATGACAATCATATCACTGGTAAGTTTATCTTTAATGCTTTGGTAAACACGCCGCAGGTCGATCCCATTTTGGTCTATCTTATTTATAAAGATAATTGTCGGAATGTCCATTTTCTGAAGCGCATGGAATAATATACGGGTTTGTGCCTGTACGCCGTCTTTTGCCGAAATGACTAAAACAGCTCCGTCAAGGACAGATAAAGAGCGGTATGCTTCGGTTAAAAAATCCATATGACCGGGAGTGTCCACGATATTGATTTTATAATCATTCCAGCAAAAAGAAGTAACCGCTGTCTGAATGGTAATTCCGCGCTGCCGTTCCAAAATCATAGTGTCTGTTCTTGTAGTTCCTTTATCCACGTTTCCTTGTTCCGCAATCGCTCCACTGGTGTACAGCAGGCTTTCCGTCAATGTTGTTTTTCCTGCGTCTACATGGGCGAGAATTCCAATATTGATTATTTTCATGTGATTGTCCTCCTTTTACAGCCCCAAAAGGGCATAAAAATCCCCAGCAGTAAAATACTTTTACCACTGGGGATTATAATTTGCGGACATACACATATACAGCATACACCTGTTTGTGATTGCTGTTTTTCGGATATGTCAAAATTGATAAGGCAAAAGTATTCTTAAATTGGGTACAAAAAACCAAGCCCCCACAAAAGGGACTATCATAATCCTTTGTTCCCACTATTTGATTATAGTTTTATTTAAGAATACCTTGCCGCATATTTTTTACTCCTTTTTTGGAATGATGCTATTATATCACATTAGTTTTAGGAAAGAAAGTACCTAAAAGAAATTTTTCTTCCCCTTATATGTAACAATCATACCGACTTTCTGGCGTTCAGAATGGTTTCTGCTGTCTGCTGTGGTGTTTGGTTGGAATTGTCCAGCCAAAAGCCGATCCGTGGTGTTGTCTGCATAAATGTATCGTATAAGGTTTCAACCGTAAAGCCGGAATAGCCTGTTTTCTCCCTGTATCGTTCCCTTCCTTTTATTGTTTCCACATCTGGACAAAGAACGACAACCTCAACAGGGTATTTATGCGGCACAAAAAATATGTACATGTAACTAATTCAACACATTTATAATTTGAATAGGGACATTATAGCATTTACTAAATACAAATTCAATGTATACGGAAATAAAGATATAAGGAGTGGGAAGGATTCCGCCGTAGTCGGCATTGTAGGAAAATCCAAAAGTTTAGATTTTCCCACAATGCTTATCTTTTGGTCTTTGGTTCGGAATAGTGTAGTGCTGGCGGTCTATCTCTTGTTTTCGGTTGCTTGCTTCCTTACCGTACATGAGCATTGCTTGCCGGGTTGTCCGCCCCGTATCCCTCCAAAAGATTGACGCCGCCCCATACGCAAAGCGCCCCGCCGAGGCCCACAACGATGGTCTGCAAAGTATCAACTGCACTATTGAAAAATTCCATAAATATACCTCCATAAATTCAGATTGTGATGGTGTTTGGGTGCAAAAAAAGCCGCCGTTCACAGCGGCAGCCTCACAATCCGCAGACAGCCCGGAGTTACTGGCCGTCCCGCCATTCCAGCACAGCCAGCGAAAAAATCTCGCCCCATGCTTCACACAGTCTGCGGTCTATTTCCCTTGCAAGTTCTTCGGCTTCCCCGTCCGTGGGCGGGGTATCATGTTCCGCGATCCACTGGCACAGCACCGCAGCGGAAATGATCGCCCGGTAGATTTCTTTCTCATACTTGAAATAATCCGCAAATGTCCATTCGTCCGAGTGTCCCATCGGTCACGCTCCTTTCTTTGTGGCCGCTTTATTCCGCGGCAAAATCTTCCTCCGACAGCTCAATGTCGTAGAGGTCAAAGGGTTCGTCCTCCGTTATCACGCGCCGCTTTTTCCGGCGCAGGGACGACAGGTAGCTGTCCACATCAAAGGTATTCTTTTTGTCAGCGTCCGAGAGGTATTGATAGCGGGGGTGGCGGGTGATGTCGTATTTCTCACTGAAAAACGGCCTCACGCCGCGCACCTGCAAAATACACTTACCTCCATCCATCGTTGCAATTTCGTCTTGGCTCATCAGCTCCTTTCCGAGTTTCTGGTAGTTCAGTCCGTGGGAGGTCTGCGCGCCCCGGTTCTCGCTCTGGTTATAGCTGTCAATGGTTTCCTTGCCCAGCACCTCCGCGATCTCCTTGGCGTTCTTGCCCCTGCCACTAAGGAACAGCGTACAGTCGCAGTTGTCGGAAATGATTTCCGCCGCGTCCTTGTAAATGGCCTTTAGCTGCGACTGGCTCTGCAAAATAATAGAAGCCGAGATTTCCCGGCTTCGGATGGTGGCGATCAGCTTGTCAAAGTTTGGAATCTGGCCGATGTTGGCGAACTCGTCCAGAATCAGCCGCACATGGACGGGCAGCCGCCCGCCATATTTGTCATCGGCCCGGTCACACAAAAGGTTGATAAGCTGGCTTTGCACCATTGCCAGAATGAAATTAAAGGTCGTGTCCGTGTCCGACATAATCAGGAACAGGGCTGTTTTTTTATCCCCGATGGTATCAAGTTCCAGTTCGTCGTCCTCCATCAGCTCCCGCACCTCCCGGATGTCAAAGGGCGCTAATCTGGCTCCGCAGCTTATCAAAATGGAGCTGCGGGTCTTGCCTGCCGACAGCAGGAATTTACGGTACTGGCGCACCGCAAAGTGTTCCGGGTCTTTTTCTTCCAGCCGTTCAAACATCTGGTCTACCGGGGATTGAAATTCCGGGTCGTCCTCGCGGGCTTCGCTGGCGTTTATCATTTCAAGAAGCGTGGTGAAATTCATTTCATCGTCCGGCGCTTCGTACCAGATATAGCCAATGAGGGCCGAATACAGCAGGCGTTCCGATTTGATCCAAAAATCCTCGGCGCTCTTTTCGCCCTCGCCCTTGGTGTTGCAGATCAGCGTGTTTACCAGCTTCAAAATGTCCTTTTCCGAATGGATGTAGCGAAACGGGTTGTAGCGCATACTCTTGGAAAAGTTAATGGTATTCAGCACCTTTACCCGGTAGCCGCACCGCACAAGGAGCTGGCCCACCTCGCCGATCAGACTTCCTTTCGGGTCAGTAATCACGAATGAGGTCGGGTAGTCTTTGGACACGCACTGCATGAGGTTGGGCTTCACAAAGAACCGGGTCTTGCCGCTGCCGGAACCGCCGATCACCAGCACATTTTTATTCCGGGCGGTCTTGGGGTCTTTGGGCCGGTTGTTCATGGTGAGGCGTTCCGTCTGGGTCAGGAGGATGTTGTTGTCAAACACCGGGTCGATGTACGGGGCTATATCTTTCGGCCCGCCCCAACGGGCGCTGCCGTACTCGACGCCCCGGCGGTATTTCTTGGCGTTCTTGCTCTTGCAGTACACCATCAGCCGCAGTGCCACCGCACCGGCCACACCCACCGCCAGATCGAACAGGTGGAAGCTGGGGGCGGCGCTTTCAAAGGCAAGGGAAAAGCCGTCCGCAAGGTGCAGCAGTTTCTCCGACAAGTCCGCCCCAGCCGCCAGCCGGTAGGTCTGTCTCAGCTTGCCGAACAGGTAAACGAACAGCAGGTAGGGCAGGTTGGCGATTATCAGCTTTTTCATTTCCGGCTTCATCGTGACAGCCCCCTTTCCTTGATTTTCTCCTTGGCCTGCTGGCTGCTTCTGGCCGCTGCCTTTTCTTTCAGGACGGCAAGGGTTTTTCGGATGGAGGGGCGTTCCTGCTGTTGGAGCTTCTTGGCCGTAAACTCCTTAAACGCCTGTTCCAGATTGTCCGCCTGCTTGGATTTGAAGATCACGATATACCGGGGCGGATGGGTGGTGCGGTCTTTCCGCAGGGTAAAATCAATGTCGTATTTCTTGGCGCAGGGCTTAAATAAGCCAATGTTGGCGTCGGTGATCTCAATGTTGGACAGGGCGGAACCGTCCTTTTTGAGCTGCCGTAAGCTCTGCTGGCCGTGATGGGCCTTGCCCGTCCCTTTCTGCCGGGCGGCCAGATATTTTCGGATGGCCGCTTGCAGCACTTGGGCGGTGAGCTTGCCCGTCTTAACCGCTAACGCTATGGTTTTCTGGTCTACTTCTTCCTGCAACTGCTATCCCTCCTTTGGAAAGTCAGCAGGCAGGCGGATGGCTTAAATCCGCACCCGCAGGCCGGAGAGATCGTCGGCATGGATTCCCACCAGATACCAGTTCTCGGCCATTTCAATGCGGGTCGGCCTCCATCTGCCGCCCACCATCACATCAAAAGTTTCTCCGCAGTGCAGGCCGCCGTAATAGTCCGCAAGGTCAAAGCGGATGTCGTAGCGGTCTGTCTGCTCGTCAAAAATCAAAGCACCCTGTTTCATAGGGCCGTCCTCCTTTCTCGTCGTCACAAGCTCCATATCGCTTGTTTCCACGCAAGCGTGAAAAGCTCGCTCATTTCGCTGTTTCTCCTCTCCCCACAAAATCACCGATTTTGCGGGGTTCCCCAACTGCCTGTGTTCATGTCATGGGCCACCAGCGCCGTGTAATAGCCGTTGATGGTACTTGGGGCGTTGAACAGAACCGCCAGCAGGTATTTTTTGATGTTCCGTATTTCCGTGGTGTTTTTGCTGATACAGTCAAAGACAAACTCAATGTGAGAACTGTTCAGCTTCATCAGCTTGGATTTCACCAGCTCGGCGGGGTAATCGTCCCCGGCAATGCGGATGGTCTTTCGGGCGCTGCATACGGTTTCCACCAGCAAGTCCACGATCTCGTCCAGCATATCCCGGTCAATCCCCTTGGCGTACTGGCAAAGGTGTTCATACTCGATGTTGTCCTTGATGATCTCCCGATAAATCTCTACGGCGCTCTGTGATTTCGCTCCCGTTCCTTTCCGTTCCGGCGGCGCAGCCGCTTCTTCCCCCAAAGGAGAGGGAGGGGAAAGGATAGGAATGGAATCGGTATTTGATCCATCTGTAATTGATTTCTCTTTACTTGATCTATCTTTATTTAATTGCGTTGGTTTTTCCTGCGTAGGCTTTTCCTGCGTTGGATTATCCAATGTTGGATTTTCCAATGTAGGTGAATCCGGCACAGGCTGGGGCTGTTCGTAAATGATGTAATCCGCCCCGCGCAGGCGGCCTTGGCTGTCACGCTCACGGGAACGCACGATATAGCCCGCCTGTTCCAGCTCTCGGACAGCCGCCCGGATCGCGTCGATCTGCTCCCGGTTGATAAGGGACAAGCCTTTCAGCGTAAAGTCCCAATCCTCCGGCAAGGACAGCATTTGCGACAGCAGCCCCTTGGCTTTCAGGGACAAGTCCTTGTTCCGCAGGTGGTGGTTGGACATCACCGTGTAGCCCCGGTTTTTCTCCACTCGAAAAACTGCCATCTCGTCGTCCACTCCTTTCACTTGAAATTTCACCGCGCCGTCAAGGGCGGTGAGCTTGCCCGGCTGGTAGGGACATTCCTCATACACACAAAACTGGTACTTCCAGTGCGGGCGGTAGAAACGGCAGGTGCCGCAGTCCTCCGGCGCTCCGGCCTCGCCGCTGTCAAAATGATCTGCGCCCGGCCTCGTCTGCATGAGCTGTTCAAAGGCCCGGTCGCTGCCGGAAGTAAAGTACATAGGCGGTCGCCTCCTTTCTGGTTTTGGGCGCAAAAAAAGCGGCGTCCTGATCTCCCCAAAGGGGAAAAGAGAACGCCGCCGTCTGCGGTGTCGTATTCGATTTTCGATGTGTCACTATTTGGGCGGTGGGCTTCACGGGAGGCAGAAGCGTGTCAAAGCTCAATCCGAAAGTAGTAAATCGGTAGTAAATTCAGTTCTTATATCCCGTGAAATGCCCGTATTTCCGGGCTTTTTGGAGATAATCAGAGTTGTTATTTAATAAAGATAAAAGAATCCACGGTTCTTGTCAAATTTTGTTCTTCTATCTTTACAACTTGTTCACTTGCTTTAGTATTCATAAAAAGCCGCCATTCATTTGGCAGCTCTTTATGATTTGTTGCAAGACAATCGCTCACGTTCGGAGGGACATGGCATAAAACATTACCGATTGCCTATCTTCTTTTATCAGTCTTCAAAGGCTCCTGCCGGATACAGTGGGAACTTCGCAATCAGAGCCTCTGCCTGTGCTTTGCAGGCCGCAAGATTTTCCTGATCTTCCGGCGCGTCTGCAACTTTATTCATGATTGCCGCGATCTCTTTGATCTCTGGCTCTTTTAATCCTCTCTGTGTAACTGCTGTCAATCCAATACGGACACCGCTGGTCACAAATGGTTTCTCTGGGTCAAACGGAATCATATTCTTATTTACAGTGATTCCCACAGCGTCCAGCGCGTTCTGGAATGCTTTTCCTGTGATGTGTTTTCCTCTCAGATCAGCCACCAGAAGATGATTGTCTGTTCCGCCACTCACAATTCGGAATCCATAGTTTGTCAGCTCTTCTGCCAAGCATTTCGCATTTTTCACTACCTGCTCCATAATCGCTTTAAATTCATCAGACGCAGCATATTGAAAGGACCATGCTTTAGCCGCCATGGTATGTAACTGAATGGAACCCAGAGCTCCCGGAAAGGTTCCTTTATCCAGAAGCTTTGCATGCTCCGCTTTACAGAATACCATACCACTTCTCGCACTACAGAAAGTCTTTGTGGTAGAAGAAGTCACAAAATCAGCATACGGAATCGGACTTGGAATTACTTTTGCTGCCACCAGTCCAGCCACATGAGCCATATCTACCATGAAATAAGCCCCTACCTCTTTTGCTACTTTCGCGATTCTCTCATAGTCGATCAGTCTGGAATAAGAACTAGCCCCTGCGATAATTAATTTCGGGCGGTATTCTTTTGCTTTCTCCTCCAGTGCGTCGTAATCAATCAACTCTGTCTCCGAGTTCATCGCATAGAATTCAAAGTGATAAATCTTACTTACCCAGTTAGCAGGTGAACCATGAGTCAAATGGCCTCCCTGGTCTAGTCTCATACTCAACACTTTGTCTCCTGGCTCCAGAATAGATGCAAACACACTGTAGTTTGCGGTGGAACCGGAATAAGACTGAATGTTCACATGGTCTGCTCCAAACAGCTCTCTCGCTCTCTCGCAGGCCAATTCTTCCACTTTATCCGCAATATGAGAGCCTGCCTGGAATCTCTTTCCCGGATAGCCTTCCAGTGTTTTATTGGTAAACACGCTTCCGGTCAGCTCCATAACTGCCAACGGCGCCGTACTCTCAGAAGCGATCATTTCAATATTATGTTCCTGACGTTTTAATTCCTCGTCCACTAATCCCGCCAAAACTGGATCTGTAGCTCTTGTTACCTTTAACATGTTAAAAATCTCCTTTCAAATTTCTCACTATATATGTAATTTAATTACGTTTTTCTTCGATCGCCCAGATTCCTTCCGGATCGTCAATTCCAAATTGCTCTGGATGAAAGACAGGATCTTTTCCCTGTTTTTTCTGTTCCTCATAATCTTTAAATATCGCAAAAGCCTGCTTCGACATCAGCGCAACTGCGATAATATTCAGCCAGGTCATAATACCTGCTCCTGTATCTCCCATCGTCCAGATAATATCTGCGTTGACCAAAACACCTGAGAAAGTGGACAGAATAAAGATTGTACGAATTACCCAGACTGCTGTCTTTTTCCCTTTAAACAGGTAATTCACATTGCTCTCAGCCTGGTATTCATACCCAATCAGGCTCGTGAACACAAACAATACAATGATAATCGCAAACAGCTTACCGCCCAAAAGAGAACCATAGGTGGCTTCCAGAATATCCTGTGACCAACCTACACCATACTGACTCCCTGGCAGATACTCAACAATCATTTTCCCCGTCGTTTCATTGATGACATTATAGGAATTGCTCAAGAGCAAAATAATAGCTGTGGAAGTACAAACAATAAAAGAAACAATATATACGGACAACGCCTGTACCAGTCCCTGTTTTGCCGGATGCGTCACCTCAGCGGCCGCAGATACAATCGCACCAGAACCTTGGCCTGCCTCTGTGGAGTACACACCCCTTTTTACTCCCCACGCAATCGCGGAACCTACGATTCCTCCAAACACCGCATCCACCCCGAACGCGGAACCGAAGATCTGGCCGATTACACCCGGAATATTTTTGAAATAAATCACAACAATTCCGATCGCCATCAACATGTAGACCAAACACATGATCGGAGCTGCCTTCTCAGCAAACTTACCGATTCTTTTCACGCCACCGAATACTACAATAGCCAGAAACACACATAAGATCACGCCTCCTGTAATCATTCCTGTGCCAAAAGATCTCTGGAATGTGCTCGCCACAGAATTGGCGTGCAGCCCCGGCATTAAAATTCCAGGTCCTAATATTGTAGCCAATGCAAACAAAACCGCATATGGCTTAATCTTCAGTCCTCTCTCTATAAACAGCGCAGGACCTCCAATATACTCTCCATTAATTTTAGTCTTATAAGCCTGTGCAAGTGTGGACTCCATGAGTGCTGTAGCCGCTCCTAATAGTCCCAAAACCCACATCCAAAATACCGCACCTGGCCCTCCAAAGTAGATCCCTGTGGCAACTCCGGCCACACTTCCCATTCCCACACGAGAACCAACTGTCGTGGCAAATGCCTGGAATGGTGTAATTCCGCTTTTGCTGTCAGGGTCTGCTTTCACCAGCAAATGTATCATATCCTTGAACAGTCGAATCTGCGGAAACTTCAGTCTGATAGAAAAATATACCCCCGCCACCAGACAAATCACAACCAGTACGTTACTCCAGACAATGGAATTTACCTGTGTTATCGCATTGTTGAAAAATTCCATTTTTTTCTCCTTCTTGGTTATTTCTTATATTCTTGATTATTCATTGTGCACAACTTTTATGAATGTATTATCCCAAATCTGTTGCTTATTTACTATTACTGATCTTGACTCTCTTTTTATCAATTTTGATTTTTCTCTGTATGAGGAAACACGCTTTATCATAATTACTTTTTATCCAGACATGACAAACCTCAAAATCCAAAATCTTCTATAAATGAAAATTACGAACACCGACAACATTTTGGTATAATAAACGAAGATTTTTATAATAACCAGGAGGAACCGTAAAATGAAGTTTAAAAAATTTATATGCATATCCACAATCATATGCACGGTCAGTTTAAGCTTTTTGGGATGTAAAGACACAGACAGCTCATCAGCAGACACACCCGAAGTAAAATCGGAGTCCCAAACCAGCGCGTCTGCGAACACTGAAATTTCTGAGACTCCAACACCCGATGACGGACAATCAGAAGAAAAATCCTCTGATGAAGTGCAGTCTATTAAGGCAGAAAACTCACAGACCGATAGCCAGGTGCTAGAACAGTATAAGATCATTCTCAGTCAGGCGGATTCTTATCCATATGATTCCACAGGAAGCAACATCCCCACGGGAAATTACAAATATGCCCTTGTACAGATGCAAAGCGACAATCCAATTCCTGCACTTCTCTTATCTCAGGAAACCCAAAATGGACTGTATTTCATACGTGTGTTTCAGTACAACCCTGACGACCAGACTATGTCCCAGCCCTCAGAAACCATTACGGAAGGCACTGCTGGAGTGGGCGGTTTCCGCGGCAGCTTAGGCATCATGAGAGATGGTAATGGATTATCACTCACTGAAGTTTCCAGCGGAACCGGAGACATGTCAGTTTCCCGCGTCACATTAGAAGGCGGTTCTATCAGTACATCGCCAGAATGGAATGGCCGTCTCGGAGATTCAGTTCCCGAAGCTTTAAACAGCGAAACGATCAACTGGAACGACGTCAGCAATACCGATGCCCTTGACAACTGGACGGCCGTTACCTCCAATTCAACCGAAGCCTCCAATAATACTGAAAACAGCTCAGAGGGAACTGCGTTGGAAAGCAGTGAAGCGCCAGAAGAAGCTGCCCTTCCCGAAGACAGCGGAAGAATTGTCTTTCAAGGTACTATTGACAACTACAGCTACGACCAGGTGATTGCTCTACAGGGAACGCCGGACCCCAACGGCGGCTCATCCACAGGTATGAGCTACCATCTGATTGTGCTAGATACGCCGCAGGTTATGGACCTGAGATCTGGCGGCGACCCGGGAACACGGAGCTGAGAAGTTTCCATGATCCGTATTTTCAACAGCGAAGGTCTAAGTCAATACAACGGACAGCACTTGACATTCAGCATTGATCCAAACCAAACCTACTGGCCCAGCGATACTTCACTGCCGGTAGGGCAGCCAGGTACCAGCGATATAAAAGTTCTAAACTGAAATCCGAAATATACACCGCCATAATGAGATCTTTTCTATTGAACAAAGTGGGCAGACCCACTTCAGTACCCCATCCCCTCAGTCTTTAAGGGGCACATCCCACTTTGCGCGCCGCCTTGCGGCGTGCGTATCCTTAGCGGAGCGTTTATGTAATAGGAAAAGGCTTTCCTATTACATAAAAAAATGAGATATTCCACGCATGGCACGGAATATCTCATTTTTTATAAACTAAACTCAAAATAAAATCCCAATATGATAAATCAAAAACGATGCAATCCACGCTACCGCACACTGTCCAAACACCATAGCGGCCGCCCACTTGCCTCCAAGTTCTCTTCGCACAGATGCAATTGCCGCCACACACGGAGTATACAACAGACAGAAGACCAACAGTGAAACAGCGCCCGGCACAGCCAAGCTATTCTGAAGCAATCCGGTACTTCCATACAGCACAGTCAAGGATGATACAACACTCTCCTTCGCCAAAAATCCAGAGATCAGAGAAGTTACAATCCTCCAATCTCCAAAGCCGACGGGAATAAAAATCGGTGCAAGAATACCCGCTGCAACAGCCAGAATACTGTTCTGAGAATCTGAAACCATATTCAGACTCATATCGAAATTCTGTAGGAACCAGATGACAATCGTCGCTATAAAAATGACGGTGAACGCCCTCTGTAAGAAATCTTTCGCTTTATCCCAAAGCAAATGCCCCACATTTTTTGCCCCAGGCATTCTGTAGTTGGGAAGCTCCATGACAAAAGGAACCGCCTTTCCTTTGAACTTCGTTTTCTTGAAAATCAGAGCCATTAATATTCCAGAAGCTATTCCAAACAAATAGAGTCCAATCATCACAATCGCCGCGTAATTCGGAAAGAATGCCGCAGTAAAAAACGCATAAATCGGCAGCTTTGCAGTGCAGCTCATAAACGGGGTCAGCAAAATGGTCATCTTTCTGTCCCTCTCTGAAGGAAGAGTTCTGCTTGCCATCACTCCGGGCACCGTACAACCAAATCCAATCAGCATCGGAACAATGCTCCTGCCGGAAAGCCCCAATTTTCTCAGCAGCTTGTCCATGATGAAAGCGACCCGGGCCATGTAACCGCTGTCCTCCAGAAGCGAGAGAAAGAAAAACAAAGTCACAATAATCGGTAAAAAGCTCAGGACACTTCCTACTCCGTTAAAAATTCCATCTATCACCAGGGAGTGAAGAGCATGATTCACATGGGCTGTTTCCATCGCAGCGTCCACAGCCTCCGTCAGCCAAGTAACTCCCAGCTCCAATATACCCTGTAAAGTACTTCCGATTACATTAAAGGTCAGCCAGAACACAAGCCCCATAATTCCGATAAACGCGGGAATCCCCGTATATTTTCCTGTTAAAAACCGGTCAATTCTTCTGCTCCGAACCCGTTCCTTGCTTTCCTTGGGCTTTACTACCGTCGCCTGGCAGACACTCTCGATATACCGGAAACGCATTTGCGCGATAGCCGCTGCTCGGTCCAGCCCTGTCTCTTCCTCCGTCTGCTTTGCGATATGCTCCAAAGTTTCCTGTTCGTTTTCCGTAAGCTGAAGCTGCTCTAAAATCTTTTTATCTCCCTCTAAGATCTTGCTGGCAGCAAAACGAATGGGAATCCCATTTCTCTTGGCATGATCTTCAATCAGATGCATCACCGCATGTATTCCTCTATGAATCCCTTCTTCTTTTTCACAAAAATCAATGGACATCGGCGCTTCTTGATATTTCGCTATATGTATCGCATGCTGAATCAACTCCTCGATGCCCTCTCCCTTCGCCGCAGATATTGGAATCACAGGGACACCAAGGGCAGCTTCCATATCGTTTACTAAAACAGACCCCCCATTCTCTCTGAGTTCATCCATCATATTCAACGCGATCACCATGGGAAATCCCAGCTCCATAAGCTGCATAGTCAGATACATATTTCGCTCGATGTTGGTCGCGTCTACGATATTTATAATCCCTCTTGGCTTCTCCCTCAGAATGAATTCCCGGGTCACAATCTCTTCATTACTGTATGGAGACATGGAATAGATACCCGGCAAATCTGTAATCAGAGTGTTTTTATGTCCTCTGATTACACCGTCTTTCCGGTCCACCGTCACGCCGGGAAAGTTTCCCACATGCTGTTTTGCCCCTGTCAGCCGGTTAAATAGCGTCGTCTTTCCACAGTTTTGATTTCCCACCAATGCAAAAGTGAGTACTTCATCCTCTGGCAAAGGATTCTCGTTCTTCCGGTTATGATATTTTCCCCCTTCTCCATATCCTGGATGCGGTGTCTCTGAGCTGCGGACATCCATTCCAGAGGAAACCGGCGGATGTGCTTCGCTGATTTCTATATTTTTCGCGTCCTCCAGCCGGATAGTCAACTCATACCCATGGATTCTCAATTCAATGGGGTCTCCCATGGGAGCATATTTCATCACTGTGACCTCTGTCCCCTGAATCAAGCCCATATCTAAAAAATGCTGCCGCAAAGCCCCGCTTCCCCCCACGGAAAGAATCGTGGCTGTCTTCCCTATCTGAAGCTCACTTAGTCTCATAACCTCTTCCCTTTCTCTTTCGTTATCCAAGCTTTTCATTCTGCAAAAGCTTCCCGTTCCGCCAGGACAGCTCTGTTTCCAAAATATGCTCCAATTATATCATCTGAGAGAGGTTTATTCAATGCAGAAGAACTTCCTGCCAGGCTTATCGAACAAAATACAAAGCGGATAACTTTTTTCTTCATAGTTATCCGCTCTGTATCTTATTCTAAACTGCCTCAGGCCATCTGACGGCTTGCTAATTGATAAAACACCCCTTTCTTCTGCATGAGTTCCTCATAATTTCCCTGTTCTACAATCACTCCTTGATCCATAACAAAAATCCTGTCACAATCCATAACTGTACTGAGACGATGCGCAATGACCATGCGCGTCGCTTTCAAGCCCGCAAGGCTCTCACAGACCATGGATTGTGTCACATTGTCCAGCGCTGATGTCGCTTCGTCAAAAAATAAAATCTTCGGTTTTCCTACAATCGCCCTTGCAATCAGAATTCTCTGTTGCTGTCCGCCCGAGATTGTCCCGCTGTTCTCAGATAGCACCGTATGAAGTCCCATCGGCATATCTTTAATATCTTTTTCCAGTCCTACTTCCTGAATAACCTGCTGTACTCTCTTCATTGTCGTATGGGGAGCTGTAATTGTAATATTCTCATAGATGCTTCCCGAGATCAAATTACCGTCCTGAAGCACCACGCCGAATTTTTTTCTCAATTCCCTCTTATCCATACTGTCAATATCTTTTCCGTCATAAAAAACTTTTCCTTTTTGCGGACGCTCAAACCCCAGAAGAATCTTCATCAGAGTAGACTTTCCGCAGCCGGACGCTCCCACGACGCCAATATACTCTCCTGGTTTAATATGAAAAGAAACGTCTTTCAGCACAGGGCCTGACTCTTTATCATACGCAAATGTTACGTTGGAGACCTCCACATCTCCAGTAAGAATCCCTGGCAGTACTGTGTTCTCCTCATACTCCGGTAGAGCAGACAGAATAGGTCTGCACCGCTGATACGCAGGTACCACTGCATTTACATCCAAAAAAGAGGAAACTACCTGCAGCATAGCCCCGGAGAAAGAACCAAACGCTGTCATAAACGCCATAAAACTTCCGACACTCAGCCCCACATTTTTGCGAATCATAATATAATACAGTACAATAGAAAAAAATACCTGCAGCGCCGCTATCAGACTATCCACTACAATGCCCATTTTCTCTTTTTTCATGTAAATTTTTCTGGATTCCGCATAAGGCTTCAGGTATTCATATAGAGCCCGGTTTTCCACCCCTGCAATTCTGATTTTGGCGATTCCCGATAAAAACTGATACATAATAGAAGACAACTTTCCGTCTATTTCCATTTTCTTACCTTCGTACCGGGTCTGCCGGTATCCGATAAAACCAATCAGGAGCATAGCTGCCAAAATCATGACAATCGACACTTTCGCCAGATTTTTAGAATACTGAAACATTCTCCATAAATATAGCAAAGAAAAAACACCGCTTAGAAGAGTTTTCACCATGACATCTGCCATAACTTGAAAGATCGTCGTGATTCCCATGGCTCTCGAAGCCAAATCTGCGGATTCGTATTCCCGGAAAAAGCTTTCCGGAAGATTGAACAGACGATCGTAGGTAGCGCTTTGTACCGCATATTCCATTGCATTCATGCTTCGAAAGGTTGCTAAATTTTTCACAATTGTAAATGTGAGATTTCCTACCGTACACGCCAAAATCACCATGCAGATCTGCACCAGCCCGCTGCTGTCTGCCATCGGTATGAACTTGTCATATAACTGTTCATTTATCATAGGTAACAGCAGCCCTATCAGCGTTCCGATAAGCGCCATAATGCCGATATTCACAAAATCTCTCACATAGGCACTTTTCAGCCCGAAAGTCAGCAATTCCTTCCATCCGATTTTTTTGTTGGGATACGGCCGGTAAATCATATCTGCTTTGGGCTCTAAGCTGTCCGCAAATTTCTGATCTACACGGTAATTTTTTCCCGTAGTTACGTCATGAGCGGTATAGGCGCCCGGTCCTGCCGGAACACAGGCCACAGGCAGCCTTCCCTTGGCCGTATACGCAATCATCGGCCCTGAATCCTTCTTATACCAATTTTCCTCTAAGACAATTTCTCTGCTGGTAAAATGGGATAATCTCCCGATATCCCAAAGGCTGAATTTCTTTCGGCAGCTTTCTTTGACCTTCTCAAAAGGAGCAATATATACTCCCATGAAATCACAGACAAAGGCCGCGGCGTCATACATCCGGTTTCCGCTTTTCGGTGTATTCTGTCTATGTCTTTTTTTCCGGAACATATCCAAAATAATCTGCAGGCCCTTCTCGTATGTACTTTCCTGTTCCAGTGAAGCTGCGTAGATATATCCTTCTTCTTTGATAATATTGATATTGTACTGTTCTGCTATTTCTTCCTCAAATTCATCCGCTGAGAAAAGGCGAAGCTGTATCAGCTTCGCAAATTCCATTTTCTCCTCGTCCATATTCTCCGGCTTATAAGGATGAATTCTGGCCTCTTCCAAAGCCACCAGGCCGAACCGCCAGATTCCAAGTTGCTCATGTTCCCAGGCAAAAGCCGGTATTTTATCTCCTTCTTCCGCCTCATACAGCAGAAATCTTCTTCCTGGTTTTCCCTCTGCATATGGCACTATGTAAATCAGAACATGTCCCTCGTCAACACGAAAGGCCATTTCCGTCTGATCAGTCAGGAACATTTTTCCGCCTTTTAGATAAACTGATTCCATACAGTCTCCTCCTAAATATTCTGAATTAATCTTTGGTAATGGCCTTCCTGAGTTTTCAGTTCCTCATGTGTCCCTCTCTGCACAATCTTGCCTCTGTCCATGACAATAATTTCATCGCAATCGCGAATCGCTGACAATCTGTGAGCTACAATCACACAGGTACATCCCCTTCTCTTAATATTGTCAACGATCTCTTTCTCAACCAGAGGATCCAGGGCGCTTGTCGCTTCATCCATAATCAAAATCGTCGGATTCGTCACCAAAGCTCTGGCAATTTCCAGGCGCTGCCTTTGTCCTCCTGACAAATTAGAACCGCCTTCCGTCAATTCGTACTCATACGCCCCTGGTTTTTTCGTGATAATATCATGAATACAGGCATCCTTTGCCGCCCGGATCATATCCTCTTCCAGGACACTGCTGCTCCACATGGTTAAATTATCCCGGATCGTTCCGGAAAATAAAGTGATATCCTGACTGACTGTCGATACGCTGCAGCTTAAAATTTCTTTTGGAATCTGTTTCAGAGACATCCCGTCCATAAAAACATTTCCGCTCCAGGGAAGATACAACCCGCTTACAATCTTTGACACAGTAGATTTTCCGCACCCGGAACTCCCCACAAACGCGATGGAGCTCCCACTTTTCAAATGAAAATTAAAATTTTCCACCAGCGGACGTTCCAAAATATTATATCCAAATGAAACATCTCTCAACTCCACCTCACCCGTCAGTTTCGCCGTCATAGGAATTTTTTCTTCCGCCTCCTCAAATTTCCCATCCTGTTCATATCTCATAATGTCTTCCACACGACTCATATCCGCTTTCAAAGTCTGGATTCTCTGAATAAATCCCACCAGCTTATTTACAGGCTCGATAAAAGAAGCAAGAAGGCTCGTGTAAGCCACCAACATACCTGCCGTCATCTCTCCTTTGATAACCAACAGTCCCCCAAACATCAGAACCAGAACATTCGCGATCTCAGTAAACACCTCCGGAACCGCGTTTAAAATCTGCTGCAGCTTTCCCAGCTTTTGCTCCATCAAAATTGTCTTCGCGTAATACCCCAAAACACGGCTGACATACTCATTCTCCGCTCCCGACGCTTTCAGCGTGCTGGTGATATTCAGACCCGCAAATACAGCTCCGATCATCTTCCCCTGATCCTGCTGCATTTTCATCGTGGAATTCGCAATGGCATTGGAACTTACTTTCATCAGTACCACATTAATTCCAATACTGACAATGCCAATCAAAGTCAAAACGGGGCTGTACAACAGCAAGAGCACCAGATAAAACACCGCCACAAAGATATTTAGTACCGTCTCCGCCAGATCTCCGGCCAAAAACACGCTTACGTTATTGTTGTTTTCCACACGCTCTGCCAGATCTCCGGCATATCTCTGGTCAAAAAATCCCATGGGGAGCCGAAACATATGTGACAGAAATTTATGGGCCGAGATCATAGACATTTTGTTTTGAAGGCGCTGAAGCAAAATTCCCCTGTAAAACATAAGCGCCGCCTGAAACAGCATGGTAAATCCCATAATACACAAAAATACAGTTGTCCACTTATCATTTCCGCCCAGCAGAATATCATCTATGAAAATCTGAGAAAATACCGGAATGATCAACCCCGGAAATACCAGCAGCAGCCCAATGCTTACCAGCGCGAGAATAGACAAATACTGCCCTTTCAGCCTCTCTTTGACAAAAGAAAAAAATGTCCGCTCCTTTTTCGTTTTTTGAAAATTTTCCGTTTTCTCAAAAGTCAAAACAATTCCGGTGAATGCCGCGTCCAGTTCCTCGTAGCTTAGCTTTCTCCTTCCCATTCCGGGATCGTTGATATAATAGTATTTCCCTCTATGGCCTTCAAAAACGACGAAGTGATTAAAATTCCAATGTATAATACATGGAGGTTCTACTTCCAATAAACTGTCCAGGGACTTGCGGTAGCCTTTCACCTCCAGGCCAAATTTTTTTCCCGCGCGCATGATGTTCTTTGCATTGCATCCGTCTCTGGACACGCCAGTTTCTATACGCATCTGCTCCAACGGTAAATATTTTCCATAATAAGCTAAAATCATCGCTAGGGACGCTGCTCCGCATTCTGTCGCCTCCATCTGATAAATTGTCGGCGTTTTTGCATAAAGTTTCCCCATGTCACACCTCTTTGCCTGACTCTGCCGCCAAATTTCCTGTGCTACTTCCGTCAGCATCTGAACCTGCCTTAATCGTAAGCTTTTCTTTCAAATAAGGCAAAAGCATCGTAATCGGAGCTTTTTCCTCTGTTACAATATTGGCCGTCAGCATCGTTCCCTCTGTTACTTCAATATCAGCACCTTTCTTGCTGGACCATGCGTATCCGCTGACTGTGCTGTCATCTTCCTGCAAAGTACAAATCACCTCAAGAACCGGACCCGTATTCAAAAATGCCTGAACTAAAGTCTCATCTCCTAATTTTTTCTTCATCTCATTAGAAGAAATCACATAATCTGAGACTGCCCTGACTGTTCCTCTCATATGGCCATATTCCTGTGTATTCACAGTCGTAGGATAAACCATAACTTCCATTCCTGCTTTCACCTTTTTGCCTTCTGAGACAGGAATATAGCAGATGACTTCCTGACTGTCCTCCTTCTGCTTGATTTTGATAATCTCAGAACCGGCACCGACAATACTTCCCATATCCGCGACTAGTTCCTGCACTTCTCCTTCTGTCGAGGAAACAATTTCGTATTTTTTAAGGTTCTCTGTACATTTTTTCAGTTCTGTTTCCAGGCTGTCCAAAACCGACTCTTTGGTGGCTGTGAAAGAATTCTGAAGACTCGCGCTTTTCATATCCATTTCCTTTTTAGCCTGTTTTGTCTGGATCTCCAGATTTTCTACCTCCTGTTTCATCGACTCATACATGGATTTTTCCGTAGAATACTCTGACATAGCCTGAGAATACTCGTTGTTTGCCGCCGTCTGGTCTCTCGTAGCAAACTCCTGAGAAGCTAAAATGTCTGAATACTGTGCTTTTGCCTGTTCGAAGGCCGCTTCCGCATTTTCATATTCCATTCCATATCTCTCGTATGCCGCTTCCGCCGCAGTATAGACACTCTCGGCCGAGCTTAACTCCATCTGAGCCTGTCCATAGGACTCCGCCGCGTCAGCCAATTCCTTCTGAGCGAAATCCGCCTGTTCCTGAATTCCTTCTAGTTCAGTCTCCATCTGATTGATTTCTGTCTGCATCCGGTCGATCTCGCTTTGTTCTGCGCCCGCCTGCACCAATCTGTTCAGTTCTTCCTGCTTTCCCTGAAGCTCGGCCTTTTTCTGATTCAGCCTTGTCTCAATCGCCTGTGTACTGGTCTGAACCATATAATAGTTCTGCTCCGTTAAGCTGTAACTCTGATCGGCAGCGTCTTTTTGCGTCCTTGCCTGCTCATACTGGGAATAGGCGCTTTCATAATATTGTTTCGCGCTGCTTAAGTCTGCCTGCGCCTCGGTGTATTCCAACTGTTCCTGAGCGCCGGCTCCTCCGATCGAGTCATAGTACTGTTCTTTTAATTTGTCTGCCTCCGCTTTTTTCTCTGAAACTTTATTTTTCTGACTCTCTAATTCTTTTTTCTTCTTTTCAAAAGTCTCTTTGCTTTGCTCGTAGGTGGCCTGAAGGGGCGTAAATTCACTTTTTATATCCAGCAGGGATTTGTTGTCCGAGGTAGCTTTATCCCCTTTACTCTTCAAGGTTACGTCTTGAACGGAAGAAATCCTTTTGGAAAGATTCTTCTGCTCCTGGGCCAGTTCTCCTCCGCCAATATACGCGACCACCTGATCTTTCTTTACATAATCTCCATCTTCTACATTCATCTTTGTCACGACACCCGAAACTTCCGAATAAACTCCCCTCGTTCCATCATCGCTCAGATAAATCCCATTCGTCTCCACTTTTACTGGCAATTTTCCAAAAATCCCCCACAGCAGAGCTACAACAACAATCAAGACTCCTCCTGCTAACGCAATCCAGAAGGAAGGCGGGGTAATAACAATCGCCTTATCCAGTTGTTCCGGTGATGACAGTTTCTCAATCGCTGACTTTCTAAATAAATCAGACATTGTTGCCTCCTAATCTTTCGTTTATAATTCTCTTTAATTTATCCAGGGAACGCTTGGCAATTACCCGGACATTTCCCTCCGTGATCTGCATTTCTTCCGCAATTTCTCTTGCCCCCTTTCCCTGATAGTACTTTTTTACAAGAATTTTTCTTTCTCTCTCTGACAGTCTTTGCAACGCCCAGGAGATATCTTCCTTCATCTGTCTTTGAAAAACCTCTTTCTCCACGCTAATCTCACAAGAAGACTCATATATTTCTACAGAATTTGTCAAAATTTCATCTTTTCGATCTCTATAATAATTTTTTAATCTGTTATTTGTAATCGCAAAAATCCATGTTTCCATACTGCTTTTTTCCTTTTCATATGACCCTCTGTTCTTGTATAAATTTAAAAAAATATCTCCCGTCAATTCTTCCGCATCTTCCTGCGATGAAATCCGTTTGCTGATATAAGCAATAATTCTATTTTTATACTGTTTATATAGATTTTCAAACTGGATATCTTCCATCTTATCTACCCTTTTACAGTCTTTCCACCGCCAAAACAGTAATATCGTCCGCCTGCTCCGAATCCTGCGCAAAATTTTCAACCGATACAACAATCTTCCTGACTGTTTCATCTACCGTCTTCTCCGTACAGTCTCCGAGAGCTTCCATAAGGCGTTCTGCTCCATACATATCTTTTTGAGGATTTTCCGCTTCTGTTATCCCATCCGTATATAAAATTAACTTCTCTCGTTTTTCCAGAATTATTTTCTCCGTTTTATATCGTATATTCCGCATTCCCGCCAGAACAAATCCGGATTTTACCGGAATTGGAATGACTTCTCCGCTCTTTTTGCAAAGATAAGGCACATTATGCCCTGCATTGCTGTATTCAAATTCTCCCGTATTCACATTGAGAATACCGAGAAAAGCCGTGATAAACATACCTTCATGATTGTTCTCTTCTAACTGATTGTTAGCATTCTTCAATATCTCTCCAGGCTTCATCTTTAAAAACGCCTGATTGCGTATGACCGCCCGTCCACTCATCATAAACAGTGCGGCCGGAACCCCTTTTCCTGAGACATCTGCTATCAGAACTGCCAGATGTTCCTCATCAATGAAGAAAAAATCATAGAAATCTCCTCCGACTTCTTTTGCCGGAAACATTTCCGCATAAACTTCTATTTCTTTTCTGTCCGGAAAAGCAGGAAATTTATTGGGCAGAGCTGATAACTGAATTTTGCTCGCCACATCCAGCTCTGCTTTTACTTTTGCCGAACTGGCTGATACGGTCACCACCTTGAAGATGGACCAATATATTAAAATGTAAATAAGAATCAGCGCAGTAATGATTGTAACTGCAATCAAAAAATTTCCAGGGTCTACAGCCATTAGTGTAATTCCATAAGTATCCAAAGTCCCTTTCACAACCTCAAATGCTATGTAGGCGAGACAGGAAATCGTAATAATATGTACAATCTGTTCTCTGGCGGTCTCCAAAATATTTTTCAATGAAGTTTCTAGAAATTTTCTATAGATACAGATAATACAAAAAAGCCATCCAAAATCTATCAGACTTCTCACAATAGGCACCGGCTGATTCCGCAAATAACCGTTATCGCCATCGGAAAAGAAAATATAAGTAATTTCTGAAAAAAACTGAAAGGTTACGGCCACCACCAACATAAACAACAGCGATACGAATACCTTTGTACTTCTTTTTCCCCGATAAATAACCAAAACAAAAGCAGTGGCGATCAGGGCCGGCATCATATTTTGAACCACATGGACAAGAGTTACGCCGCTGTAGTACATCTGCACGATGGCTCCGCCTTCACTCTGAAATGCTTTCTGATCTAAAAATGCAATCATCTGCTGCGCCGCATACTGAATTCCCATTCCGAACAAAAAAGCGGACAGCCCCGCTACTCCCCAGTACACAACGGCAGTTCTCTGCGTCTTCTCAAGTTCCAACGTCTTAGAAATCATAAACGCCATAAATATTATAATCTGCAGATACATGATTCCCATATAAAGACATTCCCGGATTACATGCCCATCCATATTTTTTCTCTGTCTCCTTTATTTGAGCCGCCGAAGCGGCTCCTTTTTTAGCGTACAGGCCTGCGATGCTGATAGCGACTCGCTCCACCAGATACTTTTTCCATCTCTTCCGGAGTGATTTCTCTATCTGTCTTCTTTTCTTTCCGAAGCTTTTTCTCAGCGTCTGTCTTCCATTCTTTCTTCATTTTTTCACCACCCTTCCCTTAAAAATCTATCTGCGCCGTCAGACGCGCACACAAAAAGGACACTGCAATGCCCTATTGACATCGCAGTGCCCTTATAAGTGTTTCTATGCCAAAAAGACAGACTTTTAACTATCTGTCTGTCTGTCTGTCTGTCTGTCTGTCTGTCTGTCTGTCTGTCTGTCTGTCTGTCTGTCTGTCTGTCTGTCTGTCGCGAGTATAACGATTTCCAGCCATTTTTGTCAATCCTTTTTTATAACAGTTTTCTGCCCTGAAATTTCATTATTATTATAGCATACCTAATTTTTCCTTACAAGCGTGAAATCAGACTGACAGCACATGACCACAGCAATTCAGGCAGCCGCTAAATGGCGTATACCTGAACTGCTGCGCGTATCCTTTATCAATTCATTTGTTTTATGATTGTAATCTGGTTCTCCCCTCCTACCCTTTCATACTCTATGGAATCTACCAGTTTTTTCATCATAAAAATCCCCAGTCCTCCCGCCTTTCTTTTTTCTGCCGGCAGGGAAACATCCGGCTCTTTTTTCTTCAGCGGATTATAGCTCTTTCCATGATCTGCACAGATCAGTTTCAGACAGACGCCTCCTTCTGTCTTCCAGAACTCATAGGAAATCCTGATTATTCCGTGCTCTTCCCCATAGGCATAATTTACAATATTGACCATCAGCTCTTCCAACGCTATATTCAGCTGTCTTCTCTTTTTTTCTGAACACTCATTTGCTTCCATTTCTCTTTCAAGGCTATGCATTACAGCTGCCACCGCCTCTTTCGTGGCAGGAATTGTCCATTCTCTCATCCTTTGTCCCACACTTTATTCAATCGTTAAAATATCAATAAAGCCTGTCATCTCCAGAACTTCTTCCACCGTCTCATTGATATTGACACAGATCATCTCTTTTCCCTGACTGTTTGCTTTTTTCTGTCCATTCAGCAGCGCGCGCAGGCCTGCACTGGACACATATTCCACATCCTCAAAATCGACTGTCACCACTGACTCCTTTTCCAAAAGCTCTAAGAGCGCCTGCTCAAATGTCTCTGCCGTATAAGTGTCGATTCTTCCTTCCACCTGAAGAACCACTCCCAAATCATTTTTTCTATTTGTTATCTTCATTTCTCCCAATTTCTCTCCTTACATAATCTGTTCTTTCACCCAACTTTTTCAAAAATTCCTCCTCGACCCAAGGAAAAATTTCATTATTCAGATAACCTGAATACCTGGACCTGCATATGTCAACCACTGCTATCTTGATCTTTTCCGTTTCCAGCCAGTCCAGCAAATGGTTAATTCTGTTTTTTATCCTCTCTTTATCCGGCTTCGCATCCGGTTTCACAAACTCCCGATATTCCAGATAATATCTTCCATCCTTTTCTTTCGCCTGCATCAGCCTTTTGGGAAGAATCCGAAACGGATGATAGAGATTTTCCCAATACTCCTCATAAGCTTCTCTTGTAATCTCCATCTGTTTCACACCCGCCGTGCTCAGGGAATCATCCCAACAAAAATAATCTAAATCCAGATCCAAAACCACACTTCTTTCTCGTTCCGTCCAATCATTTAGACCGTTTTCTCTGAGCGTATAAAAACTGTAATCTGGATTTTTCTCTCTTTTATATCCACTGTGAACAAATGGAATATACTTTCCCTGCCTGAGATGGCCTTTTCCCACACGCTGTACAAAAAATTCCATCTCTGTGCACGGTTTGGGAAGCAGATTTTTCATTATATGAACGGTATCAAAAATCCCCTGATATAAGGCAGGCGTAATAAAATCTGCAATCCCCAGTTTTTCATAGGTAAACGTCCTGATCTGTTCGAGAGACTCCCAGGGAATCCGAAAATCCCAGTCATATCCGCCCGCTTCCATATCATCATGATGATCTATATGCAGCAAGTAATTGTGCTTCGGTGGTATCAGTCCGCACTCTATAAAATAATTCCAGTAATAAAAAGCTTCATGATGCTCTTCCATGATATATACAGGTATTTTACTCATAAATTTTCCTACTTATCTTCCCATTCTTCTTGAATTTTTTTGATAACCTTCGGCGCTGCGATTAAAAACCAGGCGCAATATTTTTCAGGATGCATCTGAAGATCTCTGGACAGCTCATCCAATTCCACCCACCTTACTTCGCTGATTTCATCTGGATTTGCCTGTACTTCTCCTCGGTATTTTCCCAAAAATACATGGTCATACTCATATTCTGACAATCCATCGCCATACACTGCACGGTAAACGAAGCTGTCAATTTCCCGAACCTCAGGCTGAATTCCCAGTTCTTCCGACATTCTTCTGTCCACGGCTTCTTCCAGCGTCTCCCGGTCTCTTGGGTGGGAACAGCAGGCATTTGCCCAAAGCCCTCCGGAATGATATTTCTCCGGATTTCTTTGCTGAATCAGCATTTTCCTGCCATCATACAAAAACACCGAAAAAGCGCGATGCAACCTTCCTTCTCTGTGCACTCTCATTTTCTCCCCGGAACCGATTTGATTATCAAAAATGTCTACTAATATCACTCTGTCTTCCATATCAATCCCTCCATAATTCACAGGTATTTTCACCCATATATAAAGCTTTATTCATCTTTAGATTTACTGCCATACACGGAAGGCAGTTTCTGCGAAGACTACAGGCGGAACAGGGTTCTTCCATTCTTTCTTCCACAGTTCTCAGCTTTTGCACCGTTGACGAAGTTTTCCAGTACTCCATTAAGTCTTTTGTATTTTCCTCAATTTCAATATGTCTGCAGGGAGTAATTTCCCCATCCACGGTAATCGAAACGGCATCTCTTCCTGCTCCACAGCCCCGCGTGACTCCCACGTTTTTGTTGAAGAAAAAAGTCTTTCCCACGAGGGCTCGCATCTGGGAAAAGCAGCTCTCTATCTCAATTTTCACAGGGCCTTTATATCTTTTTATCACGGATGACACCGTCTTCATCTGTTCCACAGTGGGCAGACTTTTCCTTTGATTCGCCGCGTCCGGTTTAAATACCATGACCGCGATCGCGCTCACTCGATAATCCTCCGCTAGCTTCAGCATCTCCGAAAAAGTATCCGCATTGCTGTTGTGCATCACCCAGTTGATACACGTCCTGGGAAATCTGCCCTCTTTCAGCACTTCCAATGCCCGAACCGCAAGATCAAACCCATCCCTTGTCAGACTGTTTTTCTCTCTGGACGGAGCATTTAAGGAAACACAGATTTCCCCGATTCCATCCTGAATAAACTGCTCCAACTCCGATTTCGTAAAACGATATCCCGACACCGCAATATTAGGTTCCATTCCCTTCTCTGCAACGCTTCGTACTACTTCATGAATATGCGGGTAACACATGGTCTCACCGCCGCTTAAATTAATGGTCTGCACCTTCGCTTTTTCAGCTTCTCTTATCCAATGTTCTGCCAACTCCAGGGGCAGGTCTTTTCCTCCTTCCAGAGTGCAATAACACTGAGGACATCTGAGTGGACATTTCGTCGTCAGTTCCAGATTCATCAGACACGGAGTCTCATAGACCAGCGGCTCCACATAGGGAATCGTCCCCTGCCGCAAATAGGCCTTCGCATCTGTGACTCTTCCGTCCGCAAAGGGAAGCTTAAAATGTGAGATATCATTTTCTATAAACGGGGTGTGTGAAGGATACCTTTGAATCCATCGCTTGACATCTTCTGCTTTTGATTCCAGACAGAGCTTGTTTTTCACCAAAAAATCAAGAAATTCTGTGACCGTACTTTCTTTTTTATTTCGAGTTCCAAAATTAATCCCTATCTTTTCGGAAATCCCTCTCGAAAACACGTCGAAATCCAAAATAAACTGTTTTCTCTCTGCGTAAGGTTCCAGTTTTGTGAGCCATTTTTCTAATTCTTCAATATTTCCTTCCCATTTCAATTCTCTGAGATATTCTAGAAAATCATTCTTACTCAATTCACTGGTAAACAGACGAACGGATTTTTCCCCTCTTCCCTCCATAATCCCTAGTTGAAACAAACTTTCATTCTTTCCTTTTAAAAGGCCAATGCAGATATCTAACATTGGTCGAATACTCTGAATCTCTTCTTCTGTCAATTTCTTTCGAAACACCCGCTCATAGATCCAGTCATTTTTTTCTCCGGGCACAGCCTTTTGAGCGTCTACAAACCAACAAGGTTCAATAGGCAGCTTTCCACAAGCCGTATCGTCCAGTTCCAGCCAGTATTCTTTCATATGGGGATCTTTTTCCATTTCGACTTTTATGGAGTAATCACAAGTTCTCTCTTTCTGTGCCAAATGTACTTCTTGTATGGTTTCTCTTACATCCAAATCTCCATACTGGTCTTTGATATTCTCCCATCCTTTTTCACATGCTTCACGAAACAGTCCCGTATACTCTTCCGCGCTCAAATATTCTATAAATTCTTTTATCTTTGCCACGCATTTTCTCCTTTAATTCATACAGGTTTCATTAATTAATACACCGCACCAAAAAAAATGTTACATTTTCTCAAATTTTGTAACGTTTTTTGTATTTTCGTGTATTAGAGTACGTAACTTATATAAAAACATCTTTAGTATTATAAGGAGAATAATTATGAACGAAGCATTAATCAAAGAAATTTTTTCCGATGAAGCCTTTCTTAAATCTTTATCCGAAATGGAGACCGCAGAAGAGGTTCAGGCTGCCTTAAAAGAAAAAGGCCTGGATTTATCCATCGACGACATCTTAAAAATTCAGAAAACACTTACCTCACAGGAAAACGGAGAACTATCCGAAGATGAGATGGAAAATGTTGCCGGAGGTTTCGCGATTACAGCCGGAATCGTTTCTGCCATCGCCGGTGTTATCGGTGCGACAGCCAGTGGTGGTACCTTTGTACATACCTTTACAAGAGGAAGGTGGTAATCATGAACGAAGCGTTAATCAAAGATATTTTTTCTGACGAAGTTTTTGTAAATTCACTTTTGGAATGTGAAACTGCTGAAGAAGTAAAAACTGCTTTAAAAGAAAAAAATCTGGATTTATCCATCGATGATATTCTTTGCCTGCAAAAAATGCTTGCTGCAAAAGCATCTGAAGAACTGCAGGAGGATGAATTGGAAAATGTTGCCGGAGGTTTCGCAATCTCCGCAACCGTTATGGCCATACTTGGCGTCTGCGGCGCCACCGCATCCGTTGGCGGATTTGTAAATACTGTCACGAATAGAAGATGGTAAACTAATAAAAACCTTGATTTGCCTGATTTTCAAAGGCATCTCAAGGTTTTTTCATCACAGCCGGGAACTTTCTCGCTCCCGGCTGTCTTATTCTTTTTTCAGAATCAATACAACTTCGCTCCCGCCGGAATCCGGTCATCCACCATCAGCAGGTTCAGCCCTTCTCTTCCTTCCACAAGGTGGGTCGCTGAGATAATCATACCGCAGGAATCAATTCCCATCATCTTCCTCGGCGGTAGGTTCACGATCGCAATCAAGGTCTTCCCAACCAGCTCTTCCGGCTCATAATAGTCGTGAATTCCGCTTAAAATTACGCGGTCCTCTCCGCTGCCGTCATCCAAAACGAATTTCAGAAGCTTCTTGCTCTTTGGCACCGCCTCGCATTCTTTTACCTTCACAGCACGGAAGTCCGACTTGCTGAAGGTATCGAAATCCACCATATCCTCAAACAAAGGCTCCACTTCTACCTTAGAGAAATCATAAGCCTCTTTCACTTCAGCAATTACTTTTTCCACTGTCTTTTCAGCCGGAGCAGACTGTACCGCATTGTTTGCTTCATTCTTTGCAGCGCCCTGTGACTTCATGGTTGGGAATAAAAGTACATCCCTGATTGCAGCACTATTAGTGAGCAACATACACATACGGTCAATTCCAAAACCGATTCCTCCCGTCGGAGGCATTCCGATTTCCAACGCGTTCAGGAAATCTTCGTCTGTGTGGTTTGCCTCTTCATCTCCCTGAGCCAGAAGCTCCTCCTGCGCCAAAAATCTCTCTCTTTGGTCAATCGGGTCATTCAACTCTGAGTAGGCATTCGCCATCTCCCAGCCATTCATAAAGAATTCAAATCTCTCCGTATACTCCGGATTTTCCGGCTTTTTCTTGGTCAGCGGAGAGATCTCGATGGGATGGTCCATAACGAAGGTAGGCTGAATCAAATGTTCCTCCGCAAACTCCTCGAAGAACAGACTGAGAATATCTCCCTTCTTATGCCTCTCCTCATACTCCACATGGTGTTCTTTCGCCACTGCTCTTGCTTCTTTCAGCGTGTGAATCTCGTTAAAGTCCACACCAGAATATTTCTTTACAGCGTCCACCATGGTGATTCTCTCAAATGGCTTACCCAAGTCCATTTCTATTCCATTATAGGTAATCTTGGTGGTTCCCAGAACCTCCTGAGCCACATGACGGTACAAATTCTCCGTCAAGTCCATCATGCCGTGATAATCTGTGTAAGCCTGGTACAGCTCCATCAAGGTAAACTCCGGGTTATGACGGGTATCCAGTCCCTCGTTGCGGAAAACACGGCCGATCTCATAGACTCTCTCCATGCCGCCCACAATCAATCTCTTCAAATATAATTCCAGTGATATGCGAAGCTTAAAGTCCTCATCCAGAGCATTAAAGTGAGTCTCAAAAGGACGGGCAGCCGCACCGCCTGCGTTCGCCACCAGCATCGGAGTCTCCACTTCCATAAAGCCCTGTGCATCCAAATACTTTCGGATACTGCTGATGATTTTAGAGCGTTTGATAAAAGTGTCCTTCACTTCCGGATTCATAATCAAATCTGTATATCTCTGGCGATAACGCAGATCTGTGTTTGTCAGTCCATGATACTTCTCCGGGAGTACCTGAAGACTCTTTGACAACAGAGTAACCTCCGCGGCATGGATAGAAATTTCTCCGGTCTTTGTGCGGAAAACTTCTCCTTTTATGCCAACAATATCGCCCACATCCATCTTCTTAAATTCTTTGTAGGCTTCCTCGCCCAGACTGTCTCTGGCTACATAGGACTGAATCTGTCCTCTCAGGTCCTGAACATGGCAGAAAGAAGCCTTGCCCATGACACGTTTTGACATCATCCTGCCCGCGACAGATACGGTTTTCCCTTCCAGCTCTTGGAACTGTTCACGAATATCTTCGCTGTGATGGGTGACGTCATATTTCATAATTTCAAATGGGTTTTTTCCATTTGCCTGAAGGTCCGCCAACTTTTCTCTACGCACCTTCAACAACTGATTAATATCCTGCTCCTGCTTCTTCTGTCCTGCCACTCTTTTCACTCCTTCTATATTTATCTTAGACGTTTCTCTGAATTTCCAATACTTTATATTCCACCATACCAGCAGGCATCTCAACTTTGACTACGTCGTCCACCTTCGCTCCGATCAAAGCTTTCCCTACAGGAGACTCATTAGAAATCTTTCCCTGCAGGCTGTTTGCTTCTGTGGAACCTACGATCTTGAATTCAATCTCCTCTTCATACTCATAATCGTACAGCTTCACTTTGCAGCCGACGCTAATCTTATCCAAATCTACTTCGTCCTCAACTACAACCTCTGCATTTTTCAGAATTTTTTCAATCTCCTCAATTCGAGCCTCAATATCTCTCTGTTCATCCTTTGCAGCATCGTACTCCGCATTCTCAGACAAATCTCCTTGTTCTCTAGCCTCTTTGATCTTCTGAGCTACTTCTTTTCTTTTTACCACTTTCAAATCATGCAGCTCTTCTTCCAGATTTTTCAGGCCCGCATACGTGAGTAAATTCTTCTTTCCTTCCATTTTTCAGCTAACTCCCTTTCCTTACATTATATCTAAAACACTCGTCAATTTTCTTTCTTTTGTGCTACTCTCATCTTCATCTCTTCTTTATTTCTAAAGATATTTGCAATTCCAGTATTATAGCGAAAACTCCCAGAAATGTCAAGATTTAAGCCATTTTCACACTATAAAAAGGTAACTATTCAGCCATAACAGCTCGAATTGGCTGCTACGCAGCTTATATCTCCGCATATGCGACTAAATCCTCGCTTATGGCTAAACACCATATGCCTGATAAGAACAAAATTCCTCTGCAAGCAAGCTTGCTCCGAATTTTTGTTCTTATCAGTCGCATAGCTGAATAGTTACATAAAAAGGAATCCTCCGCTCACAGTCACAATCAATCCACTAGGGATGTCATCAGTTCCTCCAATTGAGAATAAGCTTCCACCCGATTTACTTCACGGCGAAGTCTGGCGGAGTGGGGCAGACCCTGTGTGTACCAGGCCACATGTTTTCTCATCTCCCGAATTCCTGTGTACTCACCTTTATATTCAATCTGAAGCCTGGCATGCCTCAAAATCATTTCCACAATCTGAGACCGTCCTGGCCTTGGTAAGAATTCCCCTGTCTTCATCCAGTGATTGATTTCCCGGAAAATCCATGGATTTCCCTGAGCCGCACGTCCAATCATAATTCCGTCACATCCCGTCTCTTCCAGAAGTTGAACTGCCTTCTGTGGAGAATCCACATCTCCATTTCCAATTACCGGAATCTGAACTGCCTCCTTTACTCTCCTGATTGCATCCCAATCCGCATGGCCTGAATAATACTGTTCTCTTGTTCTTCCATGCACGGCAATTGCCGCTGCTCCCGAATCTTCAATAATTTTCGCGATCTCCACCACATCCACCGGATAGCCCTCAAAGCCTATCCTCACCTTGACAGTGAGGGGCTTTCGAATCGCACCAGATACCTTTGTCACAATCTCCCGAATCAGTTTTGGATTTTTCAAAAGCGCGGAGCCTTCCCCGTTATTTACCACTTTGGGAACCGGACATCCCATGTTGATGTCCAGAATCTCAAAAGGACGCTCCTCGATCTGAGTGGCAATCTGAGCCATCAAATCCGCATCCGAGCCAAAAAGCTGCAAAGACACCGGATGCTCCGCCGGATGAATTTCCATTAAGCTCTCTGTATTCTTATTCTTATAATAAATGGCCTTGGCACTTACCATCTCCATGCACAGCAGACCCGCGCCCATCTCTTTACATAACAAGCGAAATGGCAGGTCTGTGACTCCTGCCATTGGTGCCAATATGAGGGGATTGTCCAAAACCACTGTTCCTATCCGCAGACTCATTCCACTTCCTCGCTGTCCGCTTCTTCCCCAAGGAAGAAAACTCTATAGTACAATTCCAGAGACTCCAAAAATTCCCTCTTCTCCCGCTGTATCTGTTTAATCTTCAATGCGCTTCCAATCTCATCGAAAAAAGCATCCGCCTCCAAAGCTTCCACCTTGAATTCCAATTCTCCGGTTTCCGTAAATTCCAAAGTCAATATCCCGCCGACATCTTCTGTAAACAAAACGCACATAATCTGCAATTCCTGCCTGATCTGTTCCGGCAGTGCCTGAAAATCCGGGTTAAAATAGAATTTCTGTTCATAAGCGCTGGCCCCGCAAAGCACAACATTTTCCTGATACATGAATTTCTCCTCATCTATACATAGCCATAAAGTCCTCGCACTGAGACCTCTCCAGCCATCACCTTCACTACGGTTCCATCTTCTTTTTTCACTGAAAGGCGTCCACTTCGGTCAATTCCTCCGGATACCCCTGCAAACTCTCCGCTGGGATCTAAGACCTTCACCTGGCGTCCATGGTTAATTAACATTTGATTATACGTTTCTGCCAATTGACTAAGATCATTGGTCTTCGTATAAATTTCATAGTTTTCCTCGAATACCTCTATGACTCTAGCGATAATCTGAGCTCTGGGAAAAACTTCTTTCTTTTCTAGATAGAAAGAAGTCGCAATCTCTTTTAACTCAGGAGGCAAAACACTTAGGTTCACATTAATTCCCGCGCCAATCACCACATAATTCACATAATCCACTTGGGCGCTCATCTCCGTGAGAATTCCACAGATCTTTTTTCCAGAAACCACGACGTCATTGGGCCATTTAATCCAGGCATCCAGTCCCATCTCTCTGCATATCTGGGCTACGGACAGCCCCATAACCAGAGTCAGCATAGGAGCTGCCTCCGGCATAAATTGGGGCCGCAGCAAAAAAGTCGCGGCGATATTGGCTCCCTTAGGATTTTTCCAAGTCCGTCCTCTCCTCCCCTTGCCGGCCGTCTGCTCGTCAGCCAGTACTACAGTACCATTGGGTGCCCCCTCCTCGGCCAGTTTCTTAGCCCAGGTATTCGTGGAATCCACCGACTCCTGATAATAAAGCTCCTTTCCCAGCCATTTGGAGGAAAGCCAGCTTCTCACCTCATCTGTTTTCATCAAATCTGGCAGTTCTATCAAGTGATACCCTCTGTTCTGTACCGCCTCAATCACATAGCCCTCTTCCTGAAGTTTTTTTATCCGCTTCCAGATAGCCGTTCGAGAGACGCCCAGACGATCACACAGTTCCTGCCCTGAGACATAATCGTCTGTCTCCCTTAATATCTTCAGCAATTCAGTTTTCATCCGGTTCTCCCAACGTAGCCAAAATTACAGCCTTAATCGTGTGCATCCGGTTCTCTGCTTCCTGGAAAACTTTCGACTGTTCAGACTCAAAAACTTCATCTGTTACTTCTAACTCTGCCAGTTGGAATCTCTCTCCCATTTCTTTTCCAATCTCTGTTTTTAAATCATGGAAAGCTGGAAGGCAGTGAAGGAAAATCGCTTCCTCTGCTGCGTTTTCCATAACTTTTTTCGTCACTTTATAAGGCGTCAGCTCTTTGATTCTCTTCTCCCACACCTCGTCCGGCTCACCCATAGATACCCAGACATCCGTATAGATCACGTCTGCGTCTTTCGTACCCTCTTCTACATTCTCTGTGAAAGTCAGAGTGGCTCCACTATCCTTCGCATATCCTTCACAAATCTGAATCAGTTCGGAATTTGGAAAATATTCTTTGCTGGTGCAGGCCACAAAATGCATACCCATCTTCGCACAGGCAATCATCAGAGAGTTTCCCATATTATAACGGGCATCTCCCATATACACCAGTTTAATACCCTTCAAACGCCCAAAATTCTCTCGGATTGTCAAAAGATCTGCCAACATCTGTGTCGGATGATACTCATTCGTCAGCCCATTCCACACCGGCACTCCCGCATATTTCGCCAGTTCTTCCACGATTTCCTGGCCAAAGCCACGGTACTCGATTCCTTCGAACATACTTCCCAACACTCTGGCCGTATCCGCAATACTCTCTTTCTTTCCGATCTGAGAGCTTTTCGGGTCCAAATAGGTAGTCCCTATTCCCAGATCATGAGCAGCCACCTCAAAGGAACAACGAGTTCTCGTACTGGTCTTCTCGAAAATCAACGCTATATTTTTTCCTCTATGACAGTCCATAGGAATTCCAGCTTTTTTCTTTGCCTTTAGATTTGCCGCCAAATCCAACAGATAAACAATCTCTTCTGGTGAATAGTCCTTCAATGTCAAAAAATTACGTCCTTTTAAGTTCATGAATCTTCCTCCTTATGTATATTAGCTATTTATAAATTACTGCTCACAGTAACATTGATTACTCTCTGTGCAAAATCTGGAAAACTCTCTGTGTTCTCCAAGGTCTCTACTCTCTTTTTGATCTCCCTTAACAAGTCTTTCACTGTATAAACGCGATACTTTGGAACTCTGCAAAGCTTCGCTGTAGCCTCTAAAACAGACAGGCAGAGCTCTCTGTAATCCCAGTCTGTCAGCCTCAGTTCTGAAGCTATCTTAGGGAGTTCCTTCTCAATAAATTTTCTAAGTGATTCCTTCTCGTTCCTCAGACTTGCCAGATACATCAAATAATCCGTCTCTTCTTCCTGCTCATCAAGATAATAAATCCGTCCTCCAAGTCCGTAGACCGCTCTGAGACCGTCAAAATATCCGATCACCATATTGCGTTTGCTTTTCTCAGAGTCAAAATCAATAATATTTCCCAGATCAACCCTAGGTTCAATCGTCGTTACGGTTGTTCCATCCGGTATTTTAACCGGTTTATATCTACCAATTCCAAAAATGCGAATCAACAAAATATCCTTATATTCTCTTTTAACCAGACAGTCCAATGGCACATTATCAATAATGCCGCCGTCCATATAGGTTTTTCCGTGAAGTTTCTCATTTTTGAACACTGGAAAGATGTAAGCGCTGGCCAACAGCATATCCGGTATCAGAGCAGGGTCCAGCTGTCTTACATCCACGTCCAGTTCCTTCATCTCATCCAAACTAAATGTCTTTAAATAAAATTCCACCGGCGAATGTGAAATCTCGTTCACATCAATAGAATCTTCTATAAGCTTTTTCAGAGGAGTAATATCCATGCCGCCCTCTTTTACCTTTTGAAAAAATAAGTTTACGGTTTCCCGAAGCGTCAATATTCCATCAAAAAATTCTTTCATCAGGGTATCGTCCACATCCATGATCTTCGAATAAGAAATATTTTCCCAAATGTGTTCGGCCTTTTTCAGATCTCCCATGCACATCAATGCGCCATTAATCGCCCCCACACTGGTTCCAGAAATTCCTTTTATTTTCACTCCGGCCTCCCGAAGCGCTTTCCATACACCGATCTGGTAGGCTCCTTTAGCGCCTCCACCTTCCAAGACCACTCCGTATTCCCTCTCCAAATCTAAGACAGGCTTCACTCTACATCCTCTCCTCTAATTTGCCGCTTGATCGTCACTCTTCATCACTTCTTTCAGAGAAGTCGCAAGTCCAGCGAGTCCCTGTATCTCTGAAGGAATAATAATTTTTGTAGATCTTCCATCAGCCACCTTTTCAAAAGTCTCCAAACTCTTCAAGGTCAGCACCGCTTCATCTGCTCCCGCCTGACGTATCATGCGTAGTCCATCCGCTGTCGCCTGCTGCACCTTTAAGATCGCTTCAGCCTGGCCTTCTGCCTCCCGTATCATTTTTTCCTTTTCAGCCTCTGCCCTCAGAATCGCCGCCTGTTTCTCAGCCTCCGCATCCAAGATCGCTGACTGTTTCTTTCCCTCGGCAACTAAGATTGTGGAATGCTTCTCGCCCTCTGCAATCAGAATCGCCTCTCTTCTTTCTCGTTCCGCCTTCATCTGTTTTTCCATAGCGTCCTGTATTGCCGCCGGCGGCATGATATTCTTGAGCTCCACGCGATTGACTTTAATTCCCCACGGGTCTGTAGCCACATCCAAGGAAGCTCTCATCTTCGTGTTGATCGTCTCCCTGGAAGTCAAAGTTTCATCCAACTCCATGTCACCGATAATATTACGCAGCGTCGTGGCAGAGAGGTTCTCTATCGCCATGATTGGATTTTCCACCCCATAAGCAAAGAGCTTAGGATCTGTAATCTGAAAGAAAACCACCGTGTCAATCTGCATCGTAACATTATCTTTCGTAATCACAGGCTGAGGTGGGAAATCCACTACCTGTTCTTTCAGGTTTACTTTCTTGGCAATTCTCTCGATAAAAGGTATTTTAAAATGAATCCCTACTCCCCAAGTAGATTGGTAAGCACCCAAGCGTTCCAAAATCACTGCATGTGCCTGGGGTACAATTTTGACGCAGGATGCCGCCACTACCAAGACCAAAACAATGAAAATCAGTAACAAAATCATAAAATCTCCTCCTTTCGGCGCTTTACAATCAACTTCACGCCTTGTACCTTCACAATAGTTACCACTTCACCCTTCTCAACCGTCTCTTCATCTTTTTCTGTGCGAACTGTCCATTCCATCCCTCTCACTTGCGCCTTTCCCGTCTCTTTCAAGTTGTCGACTTTTTCCAAAATCACTGCGCTTTCTCCGATCAGACTGTCCACGTTTGTCTTTTCTCTGTTGGAATTCATAAACCGGATGGCCCAAGGTCTCGTAAAAATCAGCAATACCAAGGATATCACCAAAAATAGGAGTACTTGAATAACCAGATTCACCTGAAAAAAAGAAGCGATAGCTGCCACCAAAGCGCCCCCGGCGAACCAAATCGTCGTAAGGCCGACTGTCATTGCCTCCGCTAGTAGCAGCACCGCTACCAGCCCTAACCATATCATCGGAGTCATCTCTCAAACCCTCCTTCTCCTCTGTCTCCCCGCTTCGTACATTAAAATTCCAGCTGCCATAGCCGCATTCAAGGATTCCACCTGTCCTTCCATGGGAATTCGTATCCAGCAATCTGCCTTTTCCGAGAGCTGTCTACTAAGACCGTTTCCTTCATTTCCTACAAAAAACGCAGTCCCCCGAAGATAGGATTCCCCGTCATAAGTATTTTTACCCTGAAGATGAGCAGCATAAGTGCTGACCTTCTTTTTTTTCAGCAGTCTCAATGCCTCTTCCATATTTTCTATATATACAAAAGGCATTCTATAGATAGACCCCATTGTCGACCGAATCACTTTGGGATTAAAGATATCTACCGTATTTTTGCTCAACAGTATTCCATCTGCCCCGGCCCCTTCCGCCGTTCGGATAATCGTTCCCACATTCCCCGGGTCTTGGAGATCTTCTAAGACCATCAACAGAGGATTCTCTTTTTCTAGAATTTTCTCTAAACGATAATGGGGACAACGCAGCAAGCATAGAATCCCCTGTGGGGTTTTTGTATCGCTGATCTGCCGAAAAATCCGATCATCCACAATTTCCACTGGCAGGCTCCCTAATCTCTTTTGAATCTCCTGCTCCTCATACAGCCTGTCCGCAATATAAACTTTTTCAATCCAGGAGTCCGGTGCCTCCTGAAACATTTTCAGCCCTTCTGCAACAAAAAGCCCTCGATCTCTCCGGGCTTTTGTCTTCTGCTGCAGTTGTATGATATTTTTTATCTGTCCATTACTGGCGCTCGTAATCATAATAACTCCTATTCACAAATCCGGGATAAATCTTCATTCTCTCCGATGACAATCAAAATTTCATTTCTCTGAAGCATTTCGCTGGGATCAATATTAACCGTCACCTTCTCTTCTTTTTTTATCCCTATCACATTGAGATTCAATCTCTCACGCAGGTTAAGCTCAATCAATGTCTTGCCAATCCACTCTTCTGGGACTTTAGTCTCCACGATGCTAAAGCTATCCGAAATCTCAAATAAATCCACAAATCCACCTGAAATCAGATTTTTAGCAACTCTCATCCCCATAGCCTTTTCAGGGTAAATCACCTCGTCGGCGCCGATTCTCGTCAGAATTCTTCCATGCAAGGGATTCATCGCCTTAGCAAGAACATAAGGAACACCCGCATCTTTTGCATGGATGACCGCTGTGATGCTGGCCTCCATACTCTCAGCGATACCGATCACAGCCACATCCGTATTTCCCACGCCCAGAGACTCCATAACCCCATTTTCTGTCACATCCGCGCAGACTGCATAAGCTACTCTGTCCGACATCTCCTGCACTATCTCTGGATCTTTGTCCACCACCATGACATCGCAGTTTGCCTCCGCCAAAGTCAGTGCAACTGTATATCCAAACTTTCCAAGCCCTATTACTGCATAAGATCTCTTCTTCATACTTTACTCCTATCCAATCAGAACTCTTCCCTCAGCCAGCCTCACATTCCCTGGTCGTTTGTTGGATTTCAGAAACATAGCTGTCACCAGAGTGATCGGTCCAATCCGACCAAAATACATAGAAAAAATTACCAACCATTTGCCCGCGGTGCTCAATGCTGGAGTCATTCCTCGGCTCAGTCCCACAGTCCCCAGAGCGGAAGTTAGCTCATAAGTAATATCTACGAAGTCTGCGTGGGGCATCATCACCGACAACACAATAACCACGATAATTAAAACGGCAAATGAAATCATAGACACCGCTATCGCAGCTCTCACCTGCAATTCCCGAAGCTTTCGGTGGTATACTTCCACATCCTGTTTTCCTCTCAGATAAGCATTTACTGTCAATATCAGCACTGCTATCGTGGTCGTTTTGATTCCCCCTGCCGTTCCCATGGGAGAACCACCGATAAACATCAACAGCAGAGATACCAGCACACTTTGGTCTCTCAGACCAGCTTGGTCAATCGTGAGAAATCCTGCCGTTCTGGTAGTGACAGACTGAAAGGCTGAGGCCAATACTTTCCCGCTGGGCGTCAATGTTCCAATTGTCTCAGGATTATCATACTCAAAAATCAAAATGAATACCATACCTGCCACTAAGAGAATAGCCGTCATATTAAGGACCAGTTTGCTGTGAAGCTGCAAATTTTTCCATAAATTCCTCAGAGTGATCTCTCTTCTGTATACCTTTTTGATATTCTTCCCCAAATCCCACCAGACAATGAATCCGATTCCACCTGTGATAATCAGCAACATTGTGATCAAATTCACAGGCACATTTTCCACATAGGAACTCAGGCTGTCCGGCCCTAAAATGTCAATTCCTGCGTTACAAAATGCTGAGACAGAATGAAAGACAGAATACCAAATTCCTCTGGCAATCCCATACCGTGGAACAAAAGTAAATGCATAGAGCACCGCGCCTAATCCTTCCGCTATAAAAACTCCCTTGGCAATTCTCTTGACCATCACAACCATGCCTGATAGATGGTCCTGATTGTAAGTTTCCTGTATAATCCGACGGCTCTTCAGATTAATTTTCTTTCGAACTGTGATGAACACCAGACTCACCAAAGATACAATTCCCAGGCCTCCCACCTGAATCAGTCCCAAAATCACGATTTTCCCAAACAACGTCCAATGTGTCGCTGTGACCTGTGTGACGAGCCCTGTCACACAGACAGAAGTCGTAGAGGTAAACATCGCATCTGTAAATGAAGTATATTCCCCCTCCACAGTCGCCCATGGAAGCCAAAGAAGAAGTCCTCCTACGAAAATCACCCCCGCAAAGCCGAGGGTAATGATCTGAGGGGTACTCAATTTAATTTTACTTTTAAATCTTTTCCCATCCATATTTTATTTATTGAGCTTTGAATAGTTATGCGACAGAGAATTGCAGACTTCGACCTGATATTCCGGCACATCTTTTCTCATTGCCAGAGCCTCGTTGATATCAAAATCCACATACTCTCCATGTCTATAGCCCACCACTCGGCAGGTCTTTCCTTCTCTTAAAAGATCTACTGCTTTTGCTCCCATTATAGAAGCATACACGCGGTCTTTACAGGTCGGAGACCCTCCCCGCTGCATATGCCCGAGAATCGTTGCTCTCGTCTCAATGCCTGTGGCAGCCTCTATTCTCTTTGCCATAGCTTCTGAATGACCGATACCCTCCGCATTGATAATAATATGATGTTTCTTACCTGCTTTGCGGCTCTCAATGATATTGTTAATCAGTTTCTGCTCATCGTAATCATAACGCTCTGGCAGTAAGACATCCTCCGCTCCGTTGGCGATTCCACACCAGAGCGCAATATACCCTGCATTTCTTCCCATTACTTCAATAATACTACAGCGTTCATGAGAAGTCGAGGTATCTCTAACCTTATCAATCGCTTCCATCGCAGTGTTTACCGCTGTATCAAACCCTATCGTATACTCTGTACAGGCGATATCCAGGTCAATCGTCCCTGGAACCCCAATCGTATTAATTCCTAGATTTGCTAATTTTTGTGCACCCGCAAAAGAACCGTCTCCTCCAATGACAATTAAGCCCTCAATTCCATGCTTTTTGCAGACCTCAGCGCCTCGCCTCTGTCCCTCTTCCGTGCGGAATTCCGCACATCTTGCAGTGTACAAAATTGTACCGCCGCGCTCGATGGTGTCTGAAACATCTCTGGCTGTCATGTCTATAATCTCTTCATTCAAAAGGCCATTGTATCCCTTGTAAATGCCTTTAACCTTCAGTCCGCTGCTGATTCCCCTTCTCACAACAGCGCGGATTGCCGCGTTCATTCCCGGCGCATCCCCACCACTGGTTAAAACTCCAATTGTCTTAATTGCCTTTTTTTCCGTCATAAAATCTCCTCCATCTTATATGATGATCTATCGCGGTTTTTATACTTTTACACACTTTTGTCCATTCTAAAGCATTTCTAAAAATTTTTCAATACTCTTTCTACAACTTTCACGTTCTGTCCGCCAAACTTTCCAGCCAGTTTTGCCAGCATCCCATCCTCTATCTGAACATTGTATGACACCGGCAAACGCTTCATGGCCTTGACATCTTTCAGGTAAACCACTACCGCATTTCGTCCCGGTGATTCTCTCAAAAGCTGCGTCAATTCTTCATCCTTTTGAGCATAATCCTGCCGAGACTCAAACTGAATCCAAAGTTCCCTCGGCATCTCATCGAAAGACCGAATCTTTTCACAAATCAATTTGCTGGCTCGGTCATCTTCTGCCGAGATTCTTCCCTGTATGAGAACCTTGTTATCCACCTCGATCAGTCTTTGATTCTTCTCGTAATCCCTTGGAAACACCACAACTTCCACGATTCCCACCAAGTCTTCCAAGGTCAGAAACGCCATGACTTTATTCGTTCTAGTGTACTTAACCTTTTTCTCCGTTATCATACCACCAATGATAGCTTTAACCCCATCTTTTACCTTGGGAAAACCAGTCTCCTCGTCAGGCTGAAAATCTGAAGTCCATGCGGTCACATTCTTTTCCATCAAAGCTCGATATTTCTCCAAGGGATGTCCGCTGATATAGATACCAAGCACTTCTTTCTCAAAATTCAGCAGCGTGTCCTGGTCATACTCTTCCACCTTCGGAAGCTGTATTTCATAGTCCTTTTTATCCTCCTCACCCACAAGATCAAAAAGGCTCATCTGTCCCGCCATCATATTTTTCTTTTCCTGTATCGCACTCTCCATAACCAGAGGATAAACCATCATCTGCTGCCTGCGGTTTCCTTCCAGACAGTCAAAAGCTCCTGCCTTGATAAAATTTTCCAGGCTCCGCTTATTGATATCTTTATTATTTATTCTGGTCACAAAATCCTTCATCGAGACAAATTCTCCATTGGTTTTTCTCTCTTTAACGATCTCGTCAATCACAGATTTTCCAATGCTTTTTATAGCTGCCAGTGCATAACGTATTGCACCGTGATCCACAGAAAACACGGTTTCACCGCGATTAATATCTGGCGGCAGTATCTGTATTCCCATCTTTCTGCAGGTGAAAATATACTCCGATACCTTTCCTGGATTATCAATCACCGAAGTCATCAATGCCGCCATAAACTCCACCGGATAATAATACTTCAAAAAAGCCGTCTGATAGGAAACTACCGCATAGGCAGCTGCATGAGACTTATTAAAAGCGTATTTTGCAAAATCTATCATATTGTCATAGATTCTATTGGCAATCTTCTCATCTATTCCATTGTTGATGCAACCCGGTACACCCTCTTCTTCATTTCCATAGACAAAGCTCTGCCTTTCTTTTTCCATCACAGAAGCTTTTTTCTTAGACATTGCTCTTCGTAAAAGGTCACTTCTGCCTAACGTATAACCTCCCAGATTTCTCACAATCTGCATAACCTGTTCCTGATAGACGATACACCCATAAGTCGCTTTCAAAATCGGTTCTAGCTGAGGACAATCATAGGTAATCGTCTCCGGATGATTTTTTCCTCGGATATACTGGGGAATAAAATCCATCGGGCCAGGACGATAGAGGGAGATTCCAGCGATCACATCCTCCAAGCTCTGAGGTTTTAGCTCTTTCATGAAGCTTTTCATCCCTCCACTCTCTAGCTGAAATACCCCGTCCGTATGTCCTGTTCCCAGAGAATCCAAAACTTTCGGATCGTTATAGTCAATCGCATCCATATCCAGATGAATGCCTTTGTCCGCTTCCACCAATTCTACTGCATTTTGAATCACTGTCAGCGTGCGAAGTCCCAGAAAATCCATCTTCAAAAGTCCCAGCTCTTCTAGAGTAGTCATCGTGAACTGGGTAGTAATCGTACCGTCAGCCGCCCTTGACAGTGGCACATACTCATCCACATCCTTCTGGCTGATTACTACTCCGGCAGCATGCATAGAAGTATGTCGCGGTAGTCCTTCCAGACGCTTTGCCATATCAATCAAATGGTGAATTTCCGGGTCTTCCTCGTATACTTTTGCCAGTTCTGGATTTTTTTTCAAAGCCAGATCAATCGTAATGTTCAGTTCTGTAGGTATCATTTTCGCAATGGTGTCCACCTGAGAATAAGGCATATCTAATACTCGCCCCACATCCCGAATCACACCTCGAGCAGCTAAAGTACCGAAAGTCACAATCTGAACCACCCGGTCTTTTCCGTATTTTTTCACCACATAGTCGATAACTTCCTGACGGCGCTCGAAACAGAAATCCACATCAATATCCGGCATCGAGACACGTTCCGGATTCAAAAAACGCTCAAACAGAAGATCATAACGCATTGGGTCCAGCTTCGTAATTCCCAGTGTGTAGGACACCAGACTTCCCGCAGCACTGCCCCTTCCAGGGCCAACCATGATTCCATGGTCCCTCGCATACTTTATGAAATCCCATACAATGAGAAAATAATCCACATACCCCATATTTTTTATCGTGTCCAGCTCATAGCTTAGGCGTTGTCTCAGTTCCTCCGTCACCGGCTGATAACGTTCTTCCAATCCTTCAAAGCACAATTTATTCAGATATTCCCAAGACGTATACCCCTCAGGCACATCATATTTTGGAAGCTTTGTAACTCCAAATTCAATGTCCACATGGCACCGCTGTCCGATTTTATAAGTATTCTCAAGAGCCTCCAAAGCATAGGGAAAAAGCTCCGCCATCTGTTCGGCAGACTTTACATAATACTGTCCCCCCACGTAACGCATCCTATTCTCATCGGACAGTTTCTTACCTGTCTGAATACACAAAAGAATATCATGAGGTGCTTCGTCTTCTGCATAAGTATAATGCACATCATTGGTAGCCACCAGGTCAATTCCCGTCTCCTGATGCATACGCAAAAGCTGCTGATTCACCGTCTGCTGCTGAGAAATGCCATGGTCCTGCAATTCCAGGAAGAAATTTCCCTTTCCAAAAATCTCTTCATACCTCAGTGCCGCTTTTTTTCCTTCCTCATACATTCCTCTAGTCAGATATCTGGCTACTTCGCCGGCTAGACAGGCACTTAACGCTATAATTCCTTCGTGATACTCCCTCAAAAGGGCCAGATCAACTCTAGGCTTATAGTAAAAACCTTCCACAAAGCTCTTTGAGACAATTTTCATCAAATTACTGTAGCCTTGATTGTTCTCTGCCAAAAGCACCAGATGGTAATACCGATCTTCTCCTGCCCCAGTTTCCCTGTCGAATCTGGAACTCGGAGCCACATAGACCTCACATCCTAAGATTGGATTAATTCCTGCTGCTTTGCAGGCACGATAAAAATCTATACATCCATACATAACTCCGTGGTCCGTGATGGCCGCACTGTCCATTCCTAATTCTTTGACCCGCTCCACATACTCTGTAATCTTATTCGACCCATCCAGCAAACTATATTCTGTATGAACATGAAGATGTGTAAAATTCATCACCAATTCTCCTTTGTGTCGCACAAGGCATCTTTGTCACCATTCATCTATCAACATATCATCGTATTCGTGTCAATCTCTTCTGTAAATTCTTCCATCTCTAATCTCGATCTCTCCGTTTTTCAACATATGTCCCACTGCCCTTTTAAACGCATTTTTACTGAGACCGAATTCTCTCTCGATCACCTGAGGAGAGACCTTGTCATCAAAAGGTAACACTCCTGCAAACTCATCTATCACCTTTCGAACCAGTTTCGCGTCTTCTCCAATCTGAAGATACGCTTTTTGATGAGCGCTCAGATTCATTTTCCCGTCCTCTTTCACCTCAGTCACGCGGAATTTTCGAACCTCTCCAATTCTAAATTTCCCCTGTGCCTCCCTCTTTGGCACCATCGCACAGTAATGGTCATCCACTGCCACAAATACTCCGAAACGTTCACTGATTTCATAGACACGACCCTGCACTTCATCGTTCATTCCATAGGGAGTTCTCAATGACAGATATGGATAAACTTTCATGGTCGCACATAATCTCTCACTTTTATCAATATAGAGCGCCACCAGACACTCCTGCCCCTCCTTTACCCTCATCGTCTGTTCACGGAATGGAAGCAAAAGATCTTTTTCAAGTCCCCAGTCCAAAAAGGCGCCGATTCTAGAAGTCTGAACTACCTTCAAGACGGCCGTCTCTCCCACCTGAAGATCTGGTTCTCTCACAGTGGCAATCATACGGTCCATAGAGTCTTTATAAATGAACACCTCTAGAATATCACCTTCCTTTGTCTGTTCCGGCACCTGTTTGATCGGAAGCAGTACTTTCTCCTTCACATCTGCCTGCATAGGCTCTCCCAGATATACTCCAAAATCCACTTTCTTTAACACCTGTAATTTCTGTTTCTTACCTAATTGAATCATAGATTCTCCTTTTCTTTATTTTTCTTTCTTGCTAAATTCCACTATAGCATAAGGCTTTCCAGTTTCCTGATTCAATGACACCACACAACGTTTGGGCTCCTCGGATACCCAAGGTATAATCCGTTCTCCCAGTCTCGCCTGCATTTTATACTCTGCCCGCATCTGCCAGATTTCAAAATCCTTTGGAAGATACTCTGTAGCCATCGTAATATACTGGCTGTTGTTCACATGATGATTGGTATCTAAATGATGTTTCTGCACCAGAAAACTTTCCCGCTTTTCTCCCTGACTCAAAAGTCCGATTTTTCTAGGTGCGTACTCCATCTCCAATTTAGGTTCCAATTGATATCCCTGTGTGTTCTCCGGCTGCAATTTTACCGGCATCCCAGAATCCGTATTCATAAAACTCCACAGAGTATTCGCCTTGCACAAGCTCTCGCCCTGAGAAGTGCGCAATATAAAGTTCCTCATTCCCATAAAACCTTTAAAATCATAAGGCCAAGTTTCCACTGTCAGCTCTTCCCCATGTTCTGGATAGCGCTCCACAATGATCTGCCAGGATGACAAAACCCAGCCTCTGTGTATTTTTCTCAATTTTTTCATTCCTAAGCCTACATCCTCAGAATGAAACGTACAACAATCCTGAAAATAATTTAAAATAGCTGGCAGTGTCAGCTTTCCATCTTCATCGATTTCACTGTATCTTACTCTGCTCCTAAATTGATACCCCATATCTCTCACCCGTCCTTTTCATCCTTCATCGATATGATGTTTCTAATCTAAATTTTTTGCTCGCTTTGCGAGACACCTCAACCTAGCGTATCAAGGTTTTTTCTATTACATAACACAAAAAGGACTTTGCAGACACCTGCAAAATCCTTCTCTCAGACAGGGCTACCAGGATTCGAACCTGGAAATGACGGAGTCAGAGTCCGTTGCCTTACCATTTGGCGATAGCCCTATTCACGCGACAAAATGAATTATATACTATGTCTTTTAATAATGCAAGCACTTTTTTCATTTTTTTCAAAAAAATGTAACTGCTTAAGCAGAAGATTTTACATTTATTTTCATTATAGCATAGGTTTTTTCATTTTACATTAAGAAAACATGTGGTATAATAGGAATACGTTACAATTTAGACTTTCAATATTCCGCGAGGTGTTTTTGTATATTTTGTACAAAAATCCCGAGACATACTCGCGCCAAACTGCTGCAACAGCAGTTTGTGTGCATTGCGAAGCGTGTTGTTGCTCACGGACTGCAAGTGAGTGAACAGGAATACTTATAGCGATGCTACCCTCAATTGATAAGGGTAGGACTGATAAAAAGTCAATTATACTCGTGAAAACATAAGAATAAGGAGAACAACTATGAGAGCAAATAATTTGACTCTGTTGACAGATTACTACGAATTGACAATGATGCAAGGCTATTTTAAAAATCCCACAGACCAATCAGTAATCTTCGACGTTTTCTACCGCAATAATCCCTGTGGAGGAGCCTATGCTATCAACTGTGGTCTGGAACAGGTCATTGAGTACATCGAAAATCTTACTTTCTCTTCTGATGATATCGAATATCTGCGCAGTCTTCATACCTTTGACGAAGATTTCCTGGAATATCTGTCCGATTTTCACTTTTCCGGTGATATCTATGCTATTCCTGAAGGTACAGTCGTATTCCCTCATGAGCCTCTGTTAAAAGTTATCGCTCCCGTCATCGAGGCACAGCTTTTAGAAACTGCAATCTTAAATATTATCAACCATCAAAGTCTGATTGCGACCAAGGCATCCAGAGTCGTACACGCCGCCCGCGGGGACGGTATTATGGAATTTGGACTTCGCCGTGCTCAGGGACCTGATGCCGGAATTTTTGGCGCAAGAGCTGCCATTATCGCCGGCTGCATCGGTACCTCCAACGTACTCACCGGACAAATGTTCGATGTCCCAGTACTTGGTACCCATGCTCACAGTTGGATCATGAGCTTTCCAGATGAATATACCGCATTCAAAACCTACGCAAAGCTCTATCCGGACGCCTGTATTCTGCTCGTGGATACCTACGATACTTTAAAATCCGGAGTTCCCAACGCAATCAGGGTATTTGAAGAAATGCGTGAAGAGGGAATCCCTCTGACCCGGTACGGAATCCGTCTGGACAGCGGCGATCTAGCCTATCTGTCCAAAGAAGCTTATAAGATGCTTGCCGCCGCTGGATTTGACGACGCCGTCATTTCTGCTTCCAGTGATTTGGACGAATACCTGATTGACAGCTTAAAAGCTCAGGACGCAAAAATCAACTCCTGGGGAGTCGGCACAAACTTAATTACCTGTAACGATAACCCTGCATTCGGCGGTGTATACAAGCTAGCCGCAATCAAGGATAAGGACAGTAATGAATTTATCCCCAAAATCAAACTCTCCGAGAACACAGAGAAAGTCACAAATCCCGGCAACAAAACGATTTATCGAATTTACAATAAATCCACCGGTAAAATCAAAGCTGATTTAATCTGTCTCGCAGACGAAACCTTTGACGAGAGCGAAACTATGGTAATTTTTGATCCCATTGACACCTGGAAAAAGACTCGTGTCCTGGGAGGAACCTATATTATGAGAGAGCTTTTAACTCCAATATTCCTAAATGGCAAAAAAGTTTACCACTCACCTTCCGTGATGGAACTTCAGGCATACTGCCGTCAGGAAATGGATACTCTCTGGGAAGAATCCAAACGTCTCATCAATCCTCATGAAGTCTATGTAGATCTTTCTCAAAAACTTTATGATCTGAAAACTCGCCTGCTGGATGAAATGGGTTCTGAGAATCTCTATGACGATCAAGAATTCTTCTAACATAAAACCTCCTTTTGTTTCATATAGTTATACGAAGCAAAAGGAGGTTTTTTATGTCTCAGTATACACGTCTTATCAATCGGTCCCATCCGTTATCCCCTGATTATCGCCCGGTCTCTCTGATAGATGCCGGAATTCCTTTTGACGCCCCTCTCACAGATCCAAAGCGTCTTTTGGAGCCACAGGCTGCCTATGCGGCACGAGAGTTATTCGCACTGGCCTCCTCCTGTGATATCCAACTTTATGGTATCTCCGGTTACCGTTCCTACAGTCGTCAATCACAATTATACAATGGTTCTTCTCAAATTGCACCGCCTGGCGCAAGCGAACATCAAAGTGGTCTTGCCTTGGATGTGTCCTGTCTCAGCATTGGCCTTAATTTGTCAGAAAAATTTGCAGACACCCCTGAGGGAAAATGGCTCTATGCCCATGCTCCACTCTATGGCTTTATTCTGCGCTATCCTAAGGATAAACAGCATATTACCGGATACCCCTGGGAACCCTGGCATATCCGGTATGTCACTAAATCTCTGTCTGTCTACTTAAAATGGACTGGGATGACATTGGAAGAATACCATCAGCTAAGTCACTGTTCCATCTGACGGCCTAAAAAACCAGCGGCTGTCTGGACCAGTTTTTTCTCAGTCTCTCCCATAATGTCTTTCTCTTCTCTGCCCATCAGAATAACCGCGCCAATAGCATCGCCTGAACAGATAATCGGCCAAATCACTTGTGAAGGAGCTTCATTTTTCTGTTCCTTGACTACCTGAATGTGTCCTTTTTCTCCAAATTTACTGCACTTTGCTTCTCTTCCTCCAATCAAAGCTTCCAGTTCCTGGCTGATTTCTTTTCCTTGGAACTCCCTGCTTCCACTTCCAGAGGTTGCCACGATTTGATCGTGATCCGCGATACAGGAAATCAAACCTGTCGTCTGAGAAAGAGCTTCGGTGTATTCCTTCGCAAAAATGCTAAGTTCGCCAATCGGTGAATACTTCTTTAAGATAATCTCCCCTTCACGGTCTGTAAATATCTCCAAAGGAGTTCCCTCTTTAATCCGAAGTGTGCGACGAATTTCCTTTGGTATTACCACTCTTCCAAGATCGTCAATTCTTCGGACAATTCCTGTAGCTTTCATATAAAAATCCCTCCGTTTTATATCTTCATCGTGTAGATGATTGTAGTATCTGTAAAAAAGAGGAATTTATACGCGTTTAACCTTTCTCACTTTATTTGAACTATTTTCTTTTTCATTATATAATAAAGAAATGAGGAAATTTTAACAATTAAGGAAGGTATCTGCCATGAATCAATCCAACATGCTCACAGGCTCACCAGGAAAAACTCTTTTCCTTTTTGCAGTCCCCATGATGATTGGAAATCTGTTTCAGCAACTTTATAACCTCGTAGACTCTGCTGTAGTCGGTAAATACGTAGGCGAGAACGCTCTGGCTGCAGTGGGAGCCTCCTATTCTATTACCAATGTGTTTATCGCCATTGCCATAGGAGGTGGGATTGGAAGTTCTGTGATTATCTCTCAATATCTGGGGGCCGGAAATATACGAAAAATGAAGACTTCCATTTACACTGCCCTTTTCAATTTTCTGGGAATCAGTTTATTTCTAGGAGTCTTCGGAGCTTTTTTTCATCACCAAATCTTAATATGGATGGATACGCCTCAAAATGTATTGGCCGAGGCAGGTATCTACCTGAAAATATATTTTTATGGCCTCCCGTTTTTGTTCATGTACAATATACTTGCTTCTATTTTTAACTCTATGGGAGATTCGAAGACACCTCTTTGTCTGTTAATTTTTTCTTCTGTTTTGAATATCTTCTTTGATCTGGCGTTTGTGATAGGACTTGACCTGGGAGTCTTAGGCGTTGCTGTGGGCACTCTGATTGCCCAAGGAATCTCATCCATCGTCTCATTTCTTTTACTAATGCGCCGACTTAAAGCTAATTATCAAACCAATGGCCTCTCAGACAGTCCACAGACCTCAGATCCCCAAAAAATCTACAGTAGAACCATTACATGGAAAATGACCAAAATCGGCGTTCCCTCTATCTTGCAGCAGTCTATCGTCTATATAGGAATGCTTTTAGTCCAAGTCGTCGTCAACAGCTTTGGTTCCTCTGTAATGGCTGGCTACACCGCTGGAATGCGCATAGAATCTATATGCATTGTACCCATGACTGCCGTTGGAAACGCAATGTCTTCCTTCTCCGCCCAAAATTTAGGGGCTAGGCAACCTGAACGTGTGAAGCAAGCATACAAAGCCTGTTACCTCATAGATGCATCCATTGCCGTTTTTCTCTGCCTGATCTTGCATTTGTTCGGCAATACATTTTTGAGTGGTTTTCTGGATGCCTCTTCTGGTACAGAAGCTTATTCTGTGGCCTCTGCTTATATGATCTTCCAGTCCTTTTTTTATATCTTCATAGGACTAAAATGCTGTACTGACGCGATTCTCAGAGCCTCCGGAGACATGCTGATCTTTACACTGGCAAATTTAGTCAATCTCGCCCTGAGAGTATTTATTGCCAACCATTTTGCTCATAGTTGGGGCATTCAAGCAATCTGGATGGCTGTTCCCATTGGTTGGTCTATCAACTATCTAATCTCCTTGCTTCGGGTTCTCACAGGGAAATGGAAAAAAATACATTTGATCTAAAAAATCTCTCTTTCCGGGAGATTTTTTTTTCCAAAAACCTCTTGATTTTTGAATAAAAAGTGTTATAGTTATCATATACTTAATATATAGTTTTAAAAACTACTTGTCAAAGTTTTATTTATAACAGGAGGCGACTTTTTATGACATTAAAATTAAAAGACCCAGGTAGCGCAATCACCCATGGTATCGCAATGCTGCTAGCACTAATCGGCGCAGTACCATTGCTTTTTAAAGCAGCTAGCTCTTCTGGAGCTGAGACTATCATCCCCCTTGCTATTTTTATTTTCACCATGTTCTTGCTCTACACTGCAAGCACAGTCTATCACTCCGTAGACTCCACAGAGAAAGTCAATCGTCGTCTTAGAAAAATCGATCACATGATGATTTTTATTATGATAGCTGGCAGTTATACTCCTATCTGCTTGATTACTTTAAACAATACCCTAGGTTATGGCCTTTGTATCGCTGTGTGGACGATCGCAATCATAGGAATCATTTTTAAAGCGGCGTGGATTACCTGTCCGAAATGGGTCTCTTCCATCCTGTATATTGGCATGGGTTGGCTTTGTGTTTTGGCCCTGGTTCCTATCTACCACTCACTTTCCCATGCTGGATTTGGTTGGCTGTTAGCCGGTGGAATTATCTATACCATCGGCGGTGTCATTTATGGTCTGAAACTCCCAATCTTTGATGCCAAACACAAGAATTTCGGTTCACATGAGATTTTTCACATTTTCGTGATGGCTGGAAGTATCTGTCACTTTATCGTAATGTACTTTTTCGTCTGCCCATTGGCTGTCTGAATTTTAAAAAGCGCAGCTTGTCGTGGTGAAATAATTTCCCGCGGCGAGCTGCGCTAGTTGCATCCTTATTCATAGAAATTCTTTTCTTACTGTCAAAATCTGATTCTTCTTTTTCCTATAATAAATAACCCCTGTCAAATCTGCCAATATCCAGCCAATGGGGACCGATGCCCAAATTCCCGTCACTCCTATAGATGGAATCGGCGCCAAGGTATAAGCTAGAAAAACCCTGGTCCCCAGAGATATCACTGTCAATACCACGGACATGCCCGGTCTATTGACCGCTCTGTAAAAGCCATACAGAAGAAATAAAAACCCAATCCCAAAATAAAAAGCGCCTTCAATTCTCAGATACCTGACTCCCACTCCCACAATATCTATGTGAGACGGGTCCACAAATATTTCCATCAATGGCTTTGCAAAGACACAGACCACAAAACTGATAAATAGGCAAAACCCAAAGGATACCAGCGCAGAACTTTTTATTCCTTTTTGGATACGTTCCCGTTTTCCCGCTCCAAAATTTTGTGCAATATAAGTAGAAAATGCATTTCCAAAGTCCTGAACTGGCATATATGCAAACGAATCTATCTTCACCGCCGCCGCAAAAGCTGCCATCACAACTGTTCCAAAACTATTTACCAATCCCTGCACCATTAAAATGCCCAGATTCATAATTGATTGCTGAATACACGTCAGAAAAGATAGCCCCGCAATTTCCTTCAATATCTGTCCGTCCCATTTCATATGGTGTGTCTGAATCTGAAGATGCGGAAAACGAACTCTATAGTAGAGCATAATTCCGACTCCCGACACATACTGCGAGATGACAGTAGCCATCGCTGCTCCCTTGACTCCCCAGTGAAACACAAGTACAAAAACCAAATCCAGCACAATATTTAAAACTGATGAAAAGGCTAAAAATACCAGTGGTGTCACAGAATTTCCAACTGCTCTCAAAAGATTTGCGAAATAATTATAAAGAAATGTCGCAAAAATTCCCGCAAAGATATATAACAGGTAATCTCTCATCAGCTTCACAACTTCTGCCGGCACTTGAAGCAATTCAATAATGAAATCAATCTGAGCAAATACGATAAAATTCAGTAAAATTGTAACAGAACCAATCAATACAAAGGAAATAAAAAATCCTTTTTTCAATCTGTCATAGTTTTCTCTCCCAAATTCCATGGAAAAGAAAGCGCTGCTCCCCATACACAGCCCCAGTAATATCGACGTCAAAAAAACCATCAATGTATAAGACGAGCCCACGGCTGCGAGAGCATCTGCTCCGAGAAATCTTCCTACAATCAAAGTATCCGCCACATTATACAATTGTTGCAGTAAATTTCCTACCATCAGCGGAAAAGCAAATTTCAACAGATTCTTTGTGATACTTCCCTCAGTTAGACGATATTCCACAGTTTATTTTCCTTTCGAAATTAATATCATTCTTTATGAATAAAATAATATCAAATTTTATTCATATCGTCAATTATTACTTACTTTTCGTTTTATATGATCTGTGCTATAATATAACAAAAATATATTAAACAAAAAAGGAGAAGCTCTATGTACTTAGACAATCTGGATTCTTTCGATCAGCAAATACTTTCGCTGTTGACCAAAAACGCAAGATATTCCTATTCAGAAATCGGTGACATCATTGGTCTTTCCAGAGTCGCTGTAAAAAGTCGTATTGACGCCCTTGAAAAAAAAGGAATTATCGAAGAATACACAACTATCATCAATCCTCAAAAAATCAGCGGAGCAGTCTCCTGTTATTTTGAGATTGAGACACAGCCAAAATACCTGAATGCCATTATCGACAAACTAAAATACAACGACACAGTCACTCAGATCTACAGAATGAGCGGCAATTGCTGCCTCCACATTCATGCGGTCGCAGCTAGTCAAGACGAACTTGACCATTTTATTCGCAAAGAAATTGATTCTCTAGAGGGTGCCATCCGTATTCAAACCCATATTATTTTATCTCGAATTAAAGATGTCAAGGGCCTGCGACTCTAATCGCAGGCTCTTTTTAGGTACAGTTCGTGTATATCCTCATAACATCTCACATACTCTAATTAAGAGAACAACTTATCGGCGGTCAGATATGAGAACACGTCTTTCTATTTTTTTGTCTTCCTTTTTTATCCTGCTGTTCTTTCCTTTCCTCTGTACCTTCGTTTTTCACGGAGCACAGGCTTGTACTCTCCTCCAACCTGCCAAAGCAGAAAAATTTCTTCCCTATCTTCTAAGCCTACAGATTGACGATAATAAATCCTCAGAAGCTCTCAAAACCCAGGCAGTTATAGCCCGCTCGAATCTAAACTATCAACAATCCCAGGGAAAATCTCTCTTAGAAATATTAAAAACTCAATTTTCTGATATTTTGTCCTCGCCATCTTGGTATCGAATTTTTTTCATATCAGATTCTTATCAAAATGCCACCGAGAGCACCTCCGGTCAGATTTTGACTTTTGAAAATACTCCTTGCCTAACCCCTTATCACGAAGTCAGCTGTGGAAAAACCCGCAGCGGCGAGGAAGTTTTCCACAATTCTGCGTTTTCCTATCTAAAATCGGTGGACAGCTCACAGGACCTTGAAGCTCCCAACTATTTTACAACTCAAGATATTGCCTCCCAACAGTTTCCTTCTTCACTCGAAATACAAAAAACAGATTCTTCCGGTTATGTTCTCACTCTCAATGCTGATGACACAACTTTTTCCGGAGAGTATTTTCGCCATGAATTCGGTTTGGCATCCAGCTGTTTTTCCATACAAAAAAATGGTGACAACCTGCGTTTTCTATGTAAAGGTCAAGGACATGGTGTCGGATTAAGCCAGTATGGAGCCGAAATTATGGCAGAGGATGGCAGTACCTACGATGAAATTCTGCTTTGGTATTTTCCATCACTTATGCTGACTACAACTGACTTTTAAGATATCTTATGATAAGTGACACAAGCATATTTTCTCAAATAAATTGAAAACTATTGCATAGACTCTCAGATTCTGGCAACCCTATCTTTATAGAAAAGATGATAGAGGTGAAAAGAATATGATGAAAAAAGGAACCATCACAAGAATTATTGTCAATGGCGTGTTATTAGCTGCCATCATTGCGTTGGGTATTACACTATTTCAATCAAAACCACAGACAAAAGAAGCCGTTCCCGAGACTGAGAACACCGAAGAATTGGCTGAGGCTGAAGAAGAACCTTCCGTGGACGCAGATACCAATGATGTCCAGGCAAACTTAGAGGAGTCAGCAGAAACCAGTGATGAAGATTCTGAGCCAAGTGTGACTGAGGAAGAAACCCCTGTTGAAACAGAAGAGACAACAGATAACCCGGACAGTGAAACCAGTTCTGAAGAAGAGACACAAAGCACATCCGCTTCTGTTCTTCCACAGGTAAATTTCACAGAAGCCTCACTGATGCAGTGGCCAGTTGAGGGAGAGCTGATGATGGATTACAGTATGGAAAACACTACTTATTTTTCTACTCTAGATCAGTACAAACTAAATCCTGCAATTGTAGTAAAAGCCGTAGTCGGCGCACCTGTAAAGGCTGCCTCAAACGGAACGATCACTTCAATTGCTGACACAGCTAAGACCGGTACTACTCTTACCATGGATATGGGTAACGGCTATCAATCTGTATACGGACAACTGACAGATCTTCTAGTAGAAGAAGGACAAACAGTAAAAGAAGGTACCATATTAGGTTACATCGCTGAACCAAGTAAATACTACAGCATCGAAGGAAGCAGTCTCTACTTCGCTATGACAAAAGATGACCAACCTATCGATCCCATTACCTATCTTCCTTAAGGACAATATATAAAAAAGGCCCGTTTTGGGCCTTTTTTATATTTGTTACTGTTCACTCACTTACGCTTTTCCCTAAATTTAAAAATCTAAAATCATACGTTCACATATCAGAAAAATTTACGTATAATAAAGAAGATACCAAAGAAAGCCCGCAATCGACTTCTCTACTCTTACTTGTTCTTTATGGGAAATATACTATTTCATCGATTGCTTCAGATAGACTGGGATGCCTTCTCCGCCATCAGGTATTCGGCATCCCTTTACATAGATATCGCAGCATCTTTACCGTCAGAGGAATAAATATGAACTACACTTACATTGTCCAATGCTCGGATGGAACTTTCTATACAGGCTGGACCAACGATCTCTCACAGCGTCTAAACGCCCATAATTCTAGAAAAGGCGCTAAATACACACGAAACCGCACTCCTGTCGTTCTCGTCTATTATGAGGCCTTTTTAACACGTCAGGAAGCCATGAAAAGAGAATATTCGATCAAACAGCTGTCCAGGAAGGAGAAATTGGCATTGATTAACTTTTAATGTCTGCTCATGTGAACACGGCAGTCATTTGCTGAGATTATTGCACAAAAAAAGAATCTCAAAAACTGAGATTCTAAATTTATCTTTCATGAGGCATCGGGGATTCGAACCCCGGACAACTTGATTAAAAGTCAAGTGCTCTACCGACTGAGCTAATGCCCCAAAAGTGCCTAGTTCCGGAATCGAACCAGAGACACGAGGATTTTCAGTCCTCTGCTCTACCAACTGAGCTAACTAGGCACAAAATAGCGGGGACAGGATTTGAACCTATGACCTTCGGGTTATGAGCCCGACGAGCTTCCAGACTGCTCCACCCCGCGACAATATAAAACCATATAATGGTTACTTTTTTCATTCAAGCCGATGATCGGACTCGAACCGATAACCTGCTGATTACAAATCAGCTGCTCTGCCAATTGAGCCACATCGGCATATGAAGCACATTGACCTATGGCCTAATGGCAAATGGATGGAGGTGGATTCGAACCACCGAAGCAATTTGCAGCAGATTTACAGTCTGTCCCCTTTGGCCACTCGGGAATCCATCCATATAAATTTAAATGGGACCTATAGGGCTCGAACCTATGACCCTCTGCTTGTAAGGCAGATGCTCTCCCAGCTGAGCTAAGATCCCATTTGCACACACATGAGTATCATGTGGACGACCCAGAAGAGACTCGAACTCTCGACCTCCGCCGTGACAGGGCGGCGCTCTAACCAACTGAGCCACTGGGCCTTAATTAAAAGGCATTGCACCTTCAAAACTGCATACATGATTCCTTGGAAATCTGGCTGCCAGAAGCCTTCTCTTCCTCTCCTGGCTATTGGTCAAGCCCTCGACCGATTAGTAGCAGTCAGCTCCATACGTTACCGCACTTCCACCTCTGCCCTATCTACCTCGTCGTCTTCAAGGGGTCTTACTTCCTAAGAATGGGATATCTCATCTCGAGGGGGGCTTCACGCTTAGATGCCTTCAGCGTTTATCCCTTCCCGGCTTGGCTACTCTGCCATGCTCTTGGTAGAACAACAGATACACCAGCGGCCAGTCCATCCCGGTCCTCTCGTACTAAGGACAGCTCCTCTCAAATATCCTACGCCCACGCCGGATAGGGACCGAACTGTCTCACGACGTTCTGAACCCAGCTCGCGTACCGCTTTAATGGGCGAACAGCCCAACCCTTGGGACCTACTACAGCCCCAGGATGCGATGAGCCGACATCGAGGTGCCAAACCACTCCGTCGATGTGAACTCTTGGGAGTGATAAGCCTGTTATCCCCAGGGTAGCTTTTATCCGTTGAGCGATGGCATTCCCACTTAATACCACCGGATCACTAAGTCCTACTTTCGTACCTGCTCCACCCGTCGGTGTCGCAGTCAAGCTCCCTTCTGCCTTTGCACTCTTCGAATGGTTTCCGTCCATTCTGAGGGAACCTTTGAGCGCCTCCGATACCCTTTCGGAGGCGACCGCCCCAGTCAAACTCCCCACCTGACATTGTCCCCCAGCCGGGTCACGGCTGCTGGTTAGAAACCCAATACCGCAAGGGTGGTATCCCAACGCCGACTCCGTGAAAACTGGCGTCCTCACTTCTTCGTCTCCCACCTATCCTGTACATGCAATACCGAATCCCAGTATCAAGCTGGAGTAAAGCTCCATGGGGTCTTTCCGTCCTGGCGCAGGTAACCAGCATCTTCACTGGTACTTCAATTTCACCGGATGCATTGTCGAGACAGCGCTCAAATCATTACGCCTTTCGTGCGGGTCGGAACTTACCCGACAAGGAATTTCGCTACCTTAGGACCGTTATAGTTACGGCCGCCGTTTACTGGGGCTTCAATTCAGAGCTTCGTTTCCTGACTCCTCCTCTTAACCTTCCAGCACCGGGCAGGCGTCAGCCCATATACCTCACCTTTCGGTTTTGCATAGACCTGTGTTTTTGCTAAACAGTTGCTTGAGCCTATTCTCTGCGGCCACATCTTCTGTGGCACCCCTTCTCCCGAAGTTACGGGGTCATTTTGCCGAGTTCCTTGACAATGCTTCTTCCGTCGGCCTTAGGATTCTCTCCTCATCCACCTGTGTCGGTTTCCGGTACGGGTACTGTATAAACAATAGCGGCTTTTCTTGACACATGGCTTACGCTCTTCGCTACTAACTTTCGCTCCGCATCACGTCTTCCCATTGCCACGCGGATTTGCCTACGTGACTGGTACCTCGCTTGCACCGGGCTTCCCATTCCCGGCTCGCACTCACCACATATGTCCCCACAGTTCTGTTACACAGCAGTGCAGGAATCTCCACCTGCTGTCCATCGACTACGACTTTCGTCCTCGCCTTAGGCCCCGACTTACCCAGAGCAGATCAGCTTTACTCTGGAAACCTTGGATATTCGGCCATAAGGATTCTCACCTTATTCTCGCTACTCATTCCGGCATTCTCTCTTCCATGCAGTCCACAGCTCCTTCCGGTACTGCTTCGTCCCACATGCAATGCTCCTCTACCAATCTTTCGATTCCTCAGCTTCGGTGTCGTGTTTTAGCCCCGGACATTTTCGGCGCAGGACCTCTCGACTAGTGAGCTATTACGCACTCTTTGAATGTATGGCTGCTTCTAAGCCAACATCCTAGTTGTCTTCGAAATCCCACATCCTTTTCCACTTAACACGCACTTTGGGACCTTAGCTGGAGGTCTGGGCTCTTTCCCTTTTGACTGCCCAACTTATCTCGTGCAGTCTGACTCCCGATCATCAATTACACGGCATTCGGAGTTTGATATTCTTCGGTAAGCTTTGACGCCCCCTAGGAAATTCAGTGCTCTACCTCCGCAAATCTAAATCGAGGCTAGCCCTAAAGCTATTTCGAGGAGAACCAGCTATCTCCGGGTTCGATTGGAATTTCTCCCCTATCCACACCTCATCCCCACCCTTTTCAACGGATGTGGGTTCGGCCCTCCATTGCCTTTTACGGCAACTTCAGCCTGGACATGGATAGATCACCCGGTTTCGGGTCTACTCTTACTGACTTTGGCCCTATTAAGACTTGGTTTCCCTACGGCTCCAGACCTTTAAGTCCTTAACCTTGCCAGTAAGCGTAACTCGCCGGACCGTTCTACAAAAAGTACGCGGTTCACCACATAAGGGTGTTCCACAGCTTGTAAACACAGGGTTTCAGGTTCTCTTTCACTCCCCTCCCGGGGTTCTTTTCACCTTTCCTTCACAGTACTATCCGCTATCGGTCACTAAGTAGTATTTAGCCTTAGGGGGTGGTCCCCCTGATTTCCCGCAAGGTTCCACGTGTCTCGCGGTACTCTGGATCCTGCTCAGTCTCTTCGGTTTTCGTGTACGGGGCTTTCACCCTCTCTGGCCGGCTTTCCCAAAACCGTTCTTCTAACCTTAGAGAATCTTAAATGCAGTCCGTAACCCCAGTGTGCACGCACACTGGTTTAGGCTCCTCCCATTTCGCTCGCCGCTACTTTGGGAATCGAGTTTTCTTTCTTTTCCTCCGGGTACTTAGATGTTTCAGTTCCCCGGGTTCCCTTCCATACACTATGGATTCATGTATGGATGACAGAGGTCTTCTCTGCCGGGTTTCCCCATTCGGACATCCGCGGATCAAGGGATATTTGCTCCTCCCCGCGGCTTTTCGCAGCTTATCACGTCCTTCTTCGGCTCTTAGTGCCAAGGCATCCGCCCTGCGCTCTTTTTGCTTGACCATCTGCTGTTATAGCGTTAACAGCTTGGCCTTCTTTCCTCTTGATGATAACTTATCATCGATGTCTTCCTATCTTGCGCGTTACCTAAGTAAGTGCACCATTGAATGCGTCCCTACCAGGCAACACGGCGTTTTTCAAGGATTTATTTCTCATGTATGCAATTTTCAAGGTACAATCCTGACTGATGTTTTATCAGCCATGAAAACAGACAATCTCTTCTCTGCTTTCATCACTGGTAAAACCAGTTATTGGAACAGCATTTCCCTGCTGATGTAGGTTGCATGGTTCCGACCATGCCGTTTTATCTCAACAGCTTTCCACTGTTATTTTCTTTTAATCTGGCAGCCACCTACTCTCCCACACCGTCTCCAGTGCAGTACCCTCGGCCGTCTGGGTCTTAACCGTCGTGTTCGGGATGGGTACGGGTGTCTCCCCCAAACGCATCGCCGCCAGAAGCATTGAGTACTTAGTGAGGCGCTCCGCACCGAACTTAGTACGAAAGCTGTTCTTCGCACCCCTGTGCGCAAGAACTTCCTCCTCCCTTAATACCTCAACAGTAAAACACATGTCTCCTCTACTCCTTCTCTTTTCCTTAGAAAGGAGGTGATCCAGCCGCACCTTCCGATACGGCTACCTTGTTACGACTTCACCCCAGTTATCAGTCCCACCTTCGGCAGCTCCCTCCTTTCGGTTGGGTCACTGACTTCGGGCGTTACTGACTCCCATGGTGTGACGGGCGGTGTGTACAAGACCCGGGAACGTATTCACCGCGACATTCTGATTCGCGATTACTAGCGATTCCAGCTTCATGTAGTCGAGTTGCAGACTACAATCCGAACTGAGACGTTATTTTTGAGATTTGCTCCAGGTCACCCCTTCGCTTCCCTTTGTTTACGCCATTGTAGCACGTGTGTAGCCCAAATCATAAGGGGCATGATGATTTGACGTCATCCCCACCTTCCTCCAGGTTATCCCTGGCAGTCTCCCTAGAGTGCCCAGCTCTACCTGCTGGCTACTAAGAATAAGGGTTGCGCTCGTTGCGGGACTTAACCCAACATCTCACGACACGAGCTGACGACAACCATGCACCACCTGTCTCCTCTGTTCCGAAGAAAAGGGAACATTACTTCCCGGTCAGAGGGATGTCAAGATTTGGTAAGGTTCTTCGCGTTGCTTCGAATTAAACCACATGCTCCACCGCTTGTGCGGGTCCCCGTCAATTCCTTTGAGTTTCATTCTTGCGAACGTACTCCCCAGGTGGAATACTTATTGCGTTTGCTGCGGCACCGAATGGCTTTGCCACCCGACACCTAGTATTCATCGTTTACAGCGTGGACTACCAGGGTATCTAATCCTGTTTGCTCCCCACGCTTTCGAGCCTCAACGTCAGTTACCGTCCAGCAGGCCGCCTTCGCCACTGGTGTTCCTCCTAATATCTACGCATTTCACCGCTACACTAGGAATTCCGCTTGCCTCTCCGGCACTCAAGTCTGACAGTTTCCAATGCAGTCCACAGGTTGAGCCCATGCCTTTCACATCAGACTTGCCAAACCGTCTACGCTCCCTTTACACCCAGTAAATCCGGATAACGCTTGCCCCTTACGTATTACCGCGGCTGCTGGCACGTAATTAGCCGGGGCTTCTTAGTCAGGTACCGTCACTTTCTTCCCTGCTGATAGAAGTTTACATACCGAGATACTTCTTCCTTCACGCGGCGTCGCTGCATCAGGGTTTCCCCCATTGTGCAATATTCCCCACTGCTGCCTCCCGTAGGAGTTTGGGCCGTGTCTCAGTCCCAATGTGGCCGTTCACCCTCTCAGGCCGGCTATGGATCGTCGCCTTGGTGGGCCGTTACCTCACCAACTAGCTAATCCAACGCGGGTCCATCCTATACCACCTCAGTTTTTCACACCGCTTCATGCGAAGCTGTGCGCTTATGCGGTATTAGCAGTCATTTCTAACTGTTATCCCCCTGTATAGGGCAGGTTACCCACGCGTTACTCACCCGTCCGCCACTCAGTCAATAGAAAACTTCAACCGAAATCTCCGTTCTCTATCGCTTCGTTCGACTTGCATGTGTTAAGCACGCCGCCAGCGTTCATCCTGAGCCAGGATCAAACTCTCTGAATTAGTGTTTGATGTCTCAGGATAACCCTTGGCTATCCTAATTCCTCATTACTGCTTTTGGTTCGTTCAAACCGTTCTTGAATGTAAAGAATTTTCGAGTTCTATGTGTTTTACTGTTCAGTTATCAAGGTTCTTTGCTTCCCTCTCGCGAGTCAGCTTGATTATCTTACCAAACCGCTTTCTGTTTGTCAAGAACTTTTTTAGCTTTTTTAAACTTTTTTGTCAGTTCCTGGCGCCTCGCTTGAAGCAGCTTTGTTATACTACCATGTCTTTCCTCTCCTGTCAAGAACTTTTTTCAAGTTTTTTTGACTTTCTTTTGACTGATTAATATAACGAACGGAGAAGGAGGGATTTGAACCCTCGCGCCGCGCAAACGACCTACACCCTTAGCAGGGGCGCCTCTTCAGCCACTTGAGTACTTCTCCAATGCCTGATTTATATAAAATCTGCAATTTTTTTATGCGCCAATCACAAGCGCATATTGAATTATATATAAAAAAAACCGCCTTGTCAACGGTTTTTTTCCATTTTTTATATTTTTTTGTAACTATTCAGCCATGCGATTGATGAGAACAAAAATCCGGAGCAAGCTTACTTGCAGAGAAGTTTGTCTCTTATCAGGCATATGGCACTTAGTCATATGCGAGGATTTGGCCGCATATGCGGCGATATAAGCTGCACAGCAGTTAATCCGAGCTGTTATGGCTGAATAGTTACATTTTTTCTATTTCTCATATTCCGAAATAGCAGTTTCAATACGCCTTTTCACCTCATCTGCAATTTCGGTGGTTTTCATATCTCGATATTCCTCATAGGTAAGTGGAGGCAGAAAATGAATATGTACTGTCATTTTCTCCACAGATCCTGTATCAAAAGCCTTATAAGAATCCACCAATGCTATAGGTACAATAGGGCATCTTGCCTTTGTGGCCGCCTTAAAACTACCGCCTTTGAAATCTAAAAGCTTATTTCCCTGCCTGCTTCTAGTTCCCTCAGCAAAAATGAGGAAATTTCTTCCTTGTTTCACTTCTTTTGTGACATTTAAAATTACCTGCATGGACTGTTTTACATCTTCTCTGTCCATAGCGTATGCTTTCATACATGCAAACACTTGTTTTAAGAATTGGATATTTTGCAGTTCTTTTTTCATAACCACTGCAAACGGTATTGGACACGCATCAATGATTGCCAATACATCATATAATCCTTGATGATTTGGATAAAAAATAAATCCTTTTTCCTTCGGTATATTCTCCACCCCATGGGCGTCAATCGTAATTTTTCCTCCCCAATTGGCCCTGTATACAATTTTTTTCAACATTGCATATCTTTGCTCTTCTGTATATTTGTCTACATGACTTGCATAATAGCAGAGTCTTATCCAGCCAAAAGGTACAAAAATCAAGTTTCGAAATACCATCATCAATATTCTTTTCATGGCAGTCTTCTCCATTCTTCCGTCGCTGTCTCATATAAATTATTTCCCTGTGAATCAATCACTACAATAACTGGAAAATCTTCTACCTCTAACTCGCGAATCGCTTCTGTACCTAAATCTTCATAAGCCACTATTTTAGATGAGAGAATTTTTTTTGACAACAGAGCTCCCGCTCCTCCTACGGCTGCAAAATATACTCCTTTATTCCTGACAATCGCATTTTTGACTTCTTCTGTCCTTTTTCCTTTTCCAATCATACCTCTCATTCCTAAATCCATCAGTCTAGGTGCGTATTTGTCCATCCGGCTGGCCGTAGTAGGACCTGCTGACCCAATAGGGCGGCCTTCTCTGGCCGGGGAAGGTCCCATATAGTAGATTATTGTCCCTTCTATATTAATTGGAAGTTCATCTCCTCTATCCAAAGTCTCTGACATTCTCTTATGAGCAGCATCTCTCGCTGTATAAATAGTTCCAGTTAATTTTACATAATCACCTGCTCGCAGTTCTTCGATTACTTCTGTTTCTAAAGGCAGATATATCTGTTTCTCCATACCTTTTCTCCTTTTATATTGTTCTTACTATATGTCTGTTCACATGACAACATATATTAACTGCCACTGGCAGCCCTGCGATATGTGTAGGATAGGTATTGATATTGACTGCAAAAGCTGTCACTGTTCCTCCCAATCCACCTGGCCCAATACCCAAACTATTGATTTTTTCCAGCATCTCTTTTTCCAAATCTCTTATGTAAGGAATTGGGGAACTTTCGTTTGCCGGTCTGGTCAACGCTTGTTTTGCCATCAACGCACACTTTTCAAAAGTACCACCGATCCCTACTCCGACTACCATCGGCGGACAGGCATTCGGTCCTGCATCGTCTACCGCTTGTAAGATTGCCTTTTTCACTCCTTCTATTCCATCTGCCGGTTTCAGCATAAAGACACGGCTCATGTTTTCGCTTCCAAATCCTTTTGGAGCAAGAGTAATTTTTATTTGTTCTCCCGGAACAATGGAATAGTGAATGACTGCCGGTGTATTATCTTTCGTATTTTCCCTGATCAGAGGGTCTTTTACCACAGATTTTCTCAGATATCCCTGCACATATCCCTGTCGCACTCCCTCATTTATAGCCTCTTCTACATTTCCACCTTCTAGGTGTACATCTTGGCCAATTTCCAAAAAGATTACTGCCATCCCCGTATCCTGACAGATAGGAATCCGGTCCTCTTTCGCAATTTTCAGATTGTCTTCCAGCTGTTCCAAAATCTGCTTTCCCAAAACAGACTCCTCGCAGCTTTTCGCCTCTGCCAATTTTTCCTGCATATCCTGTGAGAGTTCATGATTTACCAGAATACACATTTCTCTAATCTGTTCTGTGATTTCTTGAACTTGTACTGTCCTCATTTTCTATCTCCTCATAAAACAAAGAGGACTTGCGCCTCTTCCTTTTTCAATCTCTTTATAAAAGAATTTTCTCTACATTCCCATAGAGATTAAACTGTCAGAAGCTCCCTCTGACATTATCTCTTTCACTTATAGGAAAGACCCTGTCACATTTATATGTGAAAGTTCTTTCCTATAATGTAAATGCTTTGCAGAATTTTTTATAATAACTTACTGCTTATTTTATCCTCGTATCCTGGATTTTTCTTTATAAACACCTCATAAGCTTTCGTGTAGTCTTTATATACATCTGTGTTCATAAAAGCAGCATAGTCGGTCGCCGCCTGTCGACTCATTTTCTCAGTGATATCATCAGAAGGCATTATATAATATTTCCCATCTTTCTTTCTGGTCATATACGTTGAAATACAAGGATACGCTTTCTTATTTCCAAGATTTAGCTCATAATATACATATACCAATGCATATTTTTTGTATTCTTTTATTGTGTCGCATTTAATCACTTCGATACTTTTTGCATCATGTGCTTTAAAATATTTTATGGTCCCATCAATCTCCGCCTGCGTAGTTTTATCTGCTTTTTCATCAATTCCATAGCACTCCAAGATTGTCTTTTCTTTTTCTTTGTCATAGGCTTTGATCAGAGATTTCACCACTCCTTCCGGCGATTTGTGACTAACCCCACAGCCGCTGGCGACCACTATAAACATTAAGCATACTAAAAGTAAACGAACTCCCTTTTTCATAATAACTATTCTTCCCCTTTTGTACTCTCTTGCGACAAATTACTTGTTAATACCTGTGCACTTTCCTCTACTTTTTCTCTTACTTTTGCAACACTGGCGACCTTTACCCCTTCATCCAGATTAATTAATTTTACACCTGAAGTAATTCTTCCCAGCATTGAAATGTCTGAACACTGAAGGCGTATGATGATTCCCTCTGTAGTAATCATCATCACCTCATTTTCTTCATTCACTGCCTTGACACCAATCACATTTCCAGTCTTCTCAGTGATTTTATAACACTTCACTCCTTTTCCACCACGGTTCTGACAGGTAAACTCGCTTATAGATGTTCTCTTTCCCATTCCTTTTTCTGATACAAACAGCAGACAATCCCCTTGCGTATCTAGCTGCATACCTACAACTTCGTCGCTGTCTGACAGATTCATACCTCTTACTCCCATGGACACTCTTCCTGTGCTTCTGACATCATTTTCTTTAAATCGGATACACATGCCTTCTTTCGTAACCAATATAATATGTTTCTTGTTATCCGTATATTTTACCTCTATCAGCTCATCTTCATCTCTTAGCACAATCGCGGCTAATCCTGTCTTCCGTACATGTTCATAATCCAAAATAGGAGTCCGTTTCACTAACCCTTTCTTGGTGACCATCATCAAATATTTTCCCTCTTCAAACTTGTTGAGCGGAATTACTGCTGTGATCTTTTCTCCTGGCGCAAGCTGAAGAAGATTGATGATCGCAGTTCCCCTGGCCGTACGTCCAGCCTCTGGAATCTCATAGGCTTTCAAACGATAGACTTTTCCTGTGTTTGTAAAAAACATCAGATAATGATGAGTGGTAGTCATCAAGAGTTCTTCAATATAATCGTTCTCGATGGTCTGCATTCCTTTAATCCCTTTTCCGCCTCGATTCTGGCTGCGGAAATTATCTACGGTCATTCTCTTGATATACCCTAATTTAGTCATAGTAATAACCGTGTTCTGTTTTGGTATCAGATCTTCCATGGAAATATCAAACTCATCAAATCCGATCTGTGTCCTCCTGTCATCTCCATACTTTTCTGAAATCAGCAGAATCTCTTCGCGCACAACTCTTAACAGCAAATTTCTATCGGCCAAAATTGCTTTATATTTTCGAATCTTTTCCATTAACTCCGCATATTCTGCTTCCAGTTTCTCTCTTTCCAGACCTGTCAGCGCTCTCAATCGCATATCAATGATTGCCTGAGCTTGAACCTCCGTTAATCCAAACCTCTCCATCAATTGCTCTTTTGCCGTTTGAGGAGTTCTGGCCCCTCGGATAATACGAATTACCTCATCAATATTATCCAATGCCTTTAAAAGTCCTTCTAAGATATGTGCTCTCTCCTGCGCTTTGTTCAGTTCATACTGCGTTCTCCTGGTAACAACCTCTTCCTGATGCGCCAGATAATGCTTCAACATCTCTAAGAGATTCATAATCTTTGGCTGATTATTAATCAGCGCCAGCATAATCACTCCAAAGGTATCTTGAAGCTGCGTATGTTTATATAATTGATTTAAAACTACATTGGCATTGGCATCTTTTTTCAGATCAATGCATATTCTCATACCTTCCCGGTTAGAATGGTCATTAAGATCTGTAATCCCTTCAACCTTTTTATCTCTTACCAGCTCGGCAATTTTTTCGATTAGACGTGCTTTGTTTACCAAGTATGGAAGCTCTGTGACTATAATACGGCTCTTTCCATTGGGCAGGCTCTCAATATCTGTCACTGCCCGAACACGGATTTTTCCTCTTCCTGTGCGGTATGCCTCCTCAATTCCGTGAGTACCCAGTATCGTAGCCCCTGTCGGAAAATCAGGCCCTTTTATCACTTGGAGAATTTCTTCCAGGCTGGTATCTCTGTCCTCCTCGATGATATTATCAATAATTTTTACTACTCCGTCGATCACTTCTTTTAGATTGTGAGGTGGAATATTTGTAGCCATTCCCACTGCAATACCGGAAGTTCCATTCACCAGCAAATTAGGATAGCGCGAGGGCAGAACCACCGGTTCTCTCTCAGTCTCGTCAAAGTTGGGGACAAAATCAACTGTATTCTTATTGATGTCCGCCAACATTTCCATAGAAATTTTACTCAGACGTGCCTCTGTGTAACGCATAGCAGCCGCTCCATCTCCGTCCACAGAGCCAAAATTTCCATGTCCATCCACCAGAGGATATCTCGTAGACCACTCTTGGGCCATATTTACCAGTGCTCCATAGATGGAACTGTCCCCATGGGGATGGTATTTACCCATGGTATCTCCGACAATACGCGCGCATTTTCTGTGCGGTTTGTCAGGACCATTGTTCAATTCTATCATTGAGTACAGAACTCTTCTCTGTACTGGTTTTAATCCATCTCTTACATCGGGCAGCGCACGGGCAGCAATTACACTCATCGCGTAATCGATATAAGAAGTCTCCATGGTCTTCTTCAGATCAACATCATGGACTTTGTCAAAAATATTGTCTTCCATTATCTTCCTCCTGCTAACTGAGCTTCAGTTCGTCTGGTTAAATATCCAGATTTTTTACAAACCGTGCATTTTCTTCGATGAACTCCCGCCGCGGCTCGACCTTGTCTCCCATCAGAGTTGTAAATGTTAAGTCAATTTCCGCTGAAGATTCCTCATCCATGGTGACACGCAGCAATATACGCTTTTCTGGGTCCATAGTAGTCTCCCACAATTGGTCCGCATCCATCTCTCCCAAACCTTTATATCGCTGAATTTTATTATTCCCATCACGACCTATCTCTGTCAAAATCCGATTCAGCTCATCATCGCTGTACGCATACCATACTTTCTTATTCTTCTCCACTTTATAGAGAGGCGGCTGCGCCAAATATACATACCCCTGTTTTATCAATTCTGGCATAAAACGATAGAGAAATGTCAAAAGTAAAGTCGCAATATGCGCCCCATCCACATCGGCATCCGTCATAATGATAATCTTGTGATATCTCAGTTTCGTAATGTCAAAATCCTCATGGATTCCGGTTCCAAAAGCTGTAATCATCGCTTTGATCTCTTTATTTGCATAAATTTTATCCAGCCTTGCCTTCTCCACATTGAGGATTTTACCTCTTAATGGAAGAATTGCCTGAGTAGCGCGGCTTCTGGCAGTCTTTGCTGAACCTCCGGCAGAATCTCCCTCCACAATGTAAATCTCGCAGTTTTCCGGATTTTTATCAGAACAATCAGCCAGTTTTCCTGGCAGGGACATTCCATCCAGCGCAGATTTTCTGCGAGTCAGATCTCTGGCCTTTCTCGCCGCATCCCTGGCTCTTTGTGCCAGCAGAGATTTCTCTACAATCACCTTAGCAACAGATGGATTCTGTTCCAAAAACAGCTCCAGTTGTTTACTCACAATATTGTCCACCGCACCTCTAGCTTCACTATTACCCAACTTCTGCTTCGTCTGACCCTCAAACTGTGGTTCCTCGATCTTAACGCTGACAATGGCTGCCAGCCCTTCTCTAATATCTTCACCGCTGAGATTCGGCTCACTGTCCTTTAACAGCTTATTCTTTCTCGCATAGTCATTAAATGTCTTTGTCAGAGCGTTTCGAAAACCTACCACATGGGTTCCCCCTTCAGGGGTTGTGATATTATTTACAAATCCATAGGTGTTCTCTGTATAGGAATCATTGTGCTGCATGGCTACTTCCACAAACACTCCGTCTTTTTCTCCCTCACAATAAATAACCTCAGGATAGAGTTCCGTCTTACTACGATTCAGATATTTGACAAATTCTTTGATTCCGCCTTCGTAGTGAAAAGTATGACTGATTCTCTCATCTGTTCTCTCATCCGTCAGCACAATTTTCAGACCTTTTGTCAAAAAGGCCATTTCACGGAATCTCTGCTTTAAAATATCATAGTCGTACACTGTCTCCTCAAAAATTTTTTTATCCGGCAGAAAGCTTACCATAGTCCCTGTCTTCTCTGGCTCACATTCTCCCACGATCTTTAATTTGTAGACTGTGTTTCCTCTCTCATATCGCTGGCGATAGACCTTTCCCTCATGATAAATCGTAACTTCCAGCCATTCTGACAGTGCATTTACCACTGACGCACCTACTCCGTGCAGTCCTCCGGACACTTTGTATCCTCCGCCGCCAAATTTACCGCCTGCATGTAGTATTGTAAATACAACCTCCACAGCCGGTATTCCTGCCTTGTGATTGATTCCCACAGGAATCCCCCGTCCATTGTCAATGACCGTAATGGAATCTCCCGAATTTATCGTCACCTGTATTTCATCACAAAATCCAGCCAGAGCTTCATCCACTGCATTGTCTACAATCTCATAGACCAAATGATGCAGCCCACGGCTGGATGTACTTCCTATATACATTCCGGGTCTCTTACGTACAGCTTCCAGTCCTTCCAGAATCTGGATTTGATCGGCCCCGTATTCTTCCAAATTTTCTGTACCCATCTTATTCCTCCCGTTCATTTTTAGATGCTATCATCCAACTCCACAAGTGCCAACGAAGTCCCTCAATTTACAAGAACACACAGTGCCCTGGAAAAACAATTGGTTGCATCTGATTTCCTTCAAAACAATATCTGTGCTGCTCTTGTAAACCGAGGGTTTGTGGTCAATATTGAATAATAACTAGACACACTTATACTAATCTAGTATATCATAAAATCACTTGATTTTCCAGCTATTTTACGATATACTATTTGGCTTCTGTAACAGTTTGCGTGCATCACGAACCGCAGGTGAGTGGACAGCAACAACAGTTCATCCATACAGTGTACGGGAAGCATAAAACATACTTGTATGTTTTTGTGAGAGAACATTTGTATGAACTAAGCGCCTTTTCATGAGCAAAATGGTGGCGTCAGCCACAATAAATACGCAGTACGATTTTACGAATGGCGTTGGCTGAACTGTTTCTACCCCTAAAACGTGCACATCCTTAGCAAATCATTTCCTATAACAGAAAACTGCCCACAGAATTTAATCTGTGAGCAGTTTCTGATAAATTTCTCTTTTGGTAGTTCCCCGATCCTTCGCCACCTGTTTCATGGCGTTCTTTCTCTCCATTCCCTGTTCTTCGTAATATTTCATGTGTTCTTCCAAAGTCATTTTCATCCATTCCTTACGACTTTCTTCTTCCTTCTCTGCTTGGCTTTTTCCCTCGATCACTAAAACACATTCTCCCTTTGGTTCCTGAGTCTGGTAATATTCAAGCAGTCCATCTAAACTGGACACAAAAGCTGTCTCATGTTTTTTCGTGATTTCTCTGCACAGAGTTGCCCTGCGGTCTCCAAGAAACTCCCTAAGCTCTTTCAGCGTTTTTATCAGTCGATGGGGTGCCTCATACAAAACAATGGTCCGCGTCTCTTGAATCAATTCATCCAACACCTTTTTCCGTTCTTTTTTATCTGCGGGCAGAAATGCCTCAAATGCAAACCTACGGGTCGGAAGTCCTGACATAGTCAAAGCTGTGATACAAGCTACCGGACCTGGCAGAGAGGTGACTTCTATTTCTTCCTGATAACACATGTCTACCAGTTCTTCTCCCGGGTCTGATATTCCCGGCGTCCCTGCATCCGTAATCAGCGCAATGTTTTTTCCGCTCAATAGCTTTTCTACGAGCTTTCGGCCTTTCTCAATTTTATTGTACTCGTGATAACTGGTCATAGGTGTTGAAATCTGAAAATGATTCAAGAGCTTTATGCTGTTTCTCGTATCTTCCGCGGCAATCAAATCCACTTCTTTTAATGTTCTCAATACCCGAAAGGTGATATCCTCCAGATTTCCAATGGGTGTCGCGCACAGATATAATTTTCCGCTCATCTTACGCTCCTTTCCAAAACTCTAGCCCATTCCATAGGTTTCGAGTATTTCACGGGTATACACACCCGGTTTTTCATATACGATTAACGGTTTCTCCACGGTAATTCTGGACCTTCCTCCGTACAGCGCTTCAATCAGCACCATATTAGGCTCCCTGTCCACATAAGGATAGACCAGGCGCATTCTTTTCGGCTCTAACTTATGCTCATGAAGCGTTCCCAATATCTCAGTCAGGCGAAACGGCCGGTGTACCAGATAAAATCTGCCCTTTGATTTTAATACATTGGCCGCCTGGCTTACCACATCCTCCAAAGTACATAAAACTTCATGGCGCGCAATTGCTTTTGGCATATGGGGATTGACTAAGCCATGCTGTCCTATCATATAAGGCGGATTACAGGTAACTACGTCAAAAGAAGCCCTGCCAAAAATGGCAGAAGCTTCTTTCACATCTCCTGTTACAATCCGAATTTCTTTTTCCAGATGATTGTAAGAAACACTTCGCCTGGCCATATCAGCACACATTTCCTGTATCTCCAAGCCAGTAAAGTCTCTACCTTCTGTTTTTGCTCTCAGCAAAATCGGTATGATTCCTGTCCCGCAGCACATATCCAACACTTTTTCTTCCGGCCTTACTCTTGCAAAACCAGACAACAGAACTGCGTCCATTCCAAAACAAAACTTCTGCGGGTCCTGTATCAGACAATATCCATTTTGAAGATCGTCCAGGCGTTCTCCTTCCAACAATACATCTCTCATTCTAACTTGGATTTTCCTCCCTCATCTTCTAGGGCTTTCAGTTCTCTCAGCTCTTGTTCTGTCAGCTTTACTTTTTTCTTACGTGGACGGAATTTCAATTCTTCCGCCTTATATTCCCGAATTTCTTTCTCATCGTTAATATCTACGACTACCTTTACTTGTTGACGAAGCACATTCACACTGTGTACATTTCCCTGCAGTCCCTCAGGAGTCGTGACAACATCTCCAATAGCCGGAAGCTTTTTATTCAGCTCCTCATAAGTCTCTTGTTCGTTTTTCAGACAGCACATCAATCGCCCGCAGACTCCCGATATCTTCGTCTGATTCAGAGATAAATTCTGCTCCTTTGCCATCTTAATAGAAACAGGAACAAACTCTGACAAATATGTGTGACAACAAAGCTCCCTGCCACAGATTCCCATTCCTCCCAAAATTTTCGTCTCATCCCTTACACCGATCTGGCGAAGCTCAATCCGGGTCTTAAAAATGGAAGCCAAATCCTTAACTAACTGCCGAAAATCAATTCTTCCGTCTGCGGTAAAATAGAACAATACTTTATTGTTGTCAAAAGTATACTCCGCATCGATCAATTTCATGGCTAAGCCATGCTCCTGTATTTTCTTCAAACATATCCGAAACGCTTCTTTTTCCTTTTTTCGGTTCTGTTCTTCTCTCTCATCGTCCTTCGGCGTTGCAATGCGGATTACCTCTTTCAAAGGCTGAATCACTTTTTCATCTTCCACATCTCTAGGAGCCAGAACTACCTTTCCGTACTCCACTCCTCTAGCTGTCTCCACAATTACGTGATCGTCTGCTTCAATTTGCAGGTTCTTGGGGCTGAAATAATATATTTTTCCCACGTTTCGAAATCGAACACCAACAACTCTTATCATGTCATTTCTCCCTGATTGTCAGGAACAGCAATTCCATAGCAAGATCGAAATTGACATTCGCTCTCAGACGGGTCTTGGTCTTCTCTAAGGCTTCCAAAATTTTTTCCAATCCCTCATAGGACCTCTCACTTGCCTGTTCCCTAATATAATTAATTTCCTGTTTAAATACCAGATTGTCAATCTCTCTGGTAGCCTTAAACATCAGCACATCTCTAAACCAAAACATCATCATATCCAAATAGTCATTGACATTTTGTTTGTCCTGAGAAATCTCTTTGATCGCATCCACCAACTCAAAGACTTCCATGCGATTTACATTTTTTAAAATGTGCAGCACATTCTCAGTCATCTTCGCAAAGTCTTCTGAGGTAGCCGCTTCTTTTGCCTTCCCTATACTTCCCTGGGCGTACGATGCATCCACCTCCGCCTGATAATCCGGTACCTGAAGATGTTCCATCAGATAGTCCTTCACAAGCGCATCATCCACTACCTTCATATCCAAACGTATACATCTGGATTGAATCGTCGGTAAAAGCCCATCAACGTTTTCTGTTAAGAGTATAATCACCGCATAGCTTGGTGGCTCTTCGATAGTCTTCAGCAAGGCATTCTGTGCCTGTGGCGTCATCTTATCTGCCTCTGGAATAATATAAATCTTATATTCACTGTTATAAGGTTTTATATCGACATCCAAAATCAACTGCTGACGTATTTCATCAATACTTATGGAATTAGGCTTTTCATGGGTCACTTGAATGATATCTGGATGATTTTTGCCCAGTGCTTTTTTACACGAATCACAAGTCTGACAAGGTTCAAATCCATCTTTTTCACATTGAAGCGCCATGGCAAATGTAGATGCCATTAATTTCTTGCCTGCACCCTTATCTCCATAGAATATATAAGAATGGGATACTTTTCCTGTCTCTATGGCGTTTTTCAGATGTTCCACTACATCTTCATGACCAATAATTGAATCAAAACCGCTCACAAAAATCACCTCCCTGATCATGTGTCATTTTTATATTTATGTTAACACAAATAACATTTAATTTAAAGTTCTATTTTCATCACTGTTCACACCGTTCATTTCTAATCTGATATAATCCTCAATCTCTCCAATACAAAGAGAGAGATCGTCATTCTCGAACCGTCTGTCGATCTGAACTTTCTGTAGCTTTTCCTCTGAAAAGTCTTCACAGTCGGCCAAAAAACGTCTACACATCTCCGCATACTGAGGAATTTTCTGTTTTCCTTCACGAATCAGAGCTCTGGACAATCTCTCTCCGTCCTCGACCTCTATATAGATTGGACAAATTTTATCCTGGCCAAAATAATCTTTCAGCTTTTTATAAGACTCCAGCGTCCCTATTCCCAGATAGTTCCAATGCTTCAAATCCAACTGCTCATCATCCCCTGTAAAATACGTCCATTTTCCATGCACAGTTTCGTAGGAACGGTACTCAATAATTTTTCCTTCTAAAAGCATCTTCTCAAAATAAGCATTGTCCACAAAGAAGTACTCATTTCCATTTACTTCTCCACATCGAATAGGCCTCGTTGTGTATAAAATCAGGCGATGAAGCTTCAAATCTGTCTTTTCCAAAAGAGACTTATAAATTTTGTCTTTCCCCGATGCGCTTTTTCCCATGATATAGAAAATTCTTCCCATTTTCTCCCAACTTACTCCTCATACCACTGTTTTTATCCATTTTCCCTCTAAGTCCGCCAATCCTTGGATCTCAATTCCCTGTTTCCTATATCTGTCCAAAGCCCTCAAAAGGCTTTTAGATATCTTTTCCCCTGGCGTAAGCAGAGGAATTCCAGGCGGGTAGAGATAAACAAATTCCGCAGATATTTCTCCCTCGCTCTGATTTAAAAGAACTTTCTTTGTGGATTTTTCCAAAGCTTCTGCAATAGTAATTTTCTGCACAGGCATATCCTCTTTATCTATAACGAATCTTTTTTCCCATTCTCTTCGTTTTTCTGACGGAACCTGAGCATCTATCTCACCCATAGCTTTTATCAGCCGTCTCATTCCATTCTGACTGTCACATACAGAAGAGATTCCTAACACGTATCTCTCCGCTTCCATCTCCATCTCCAAATGGTAGTCTTCTCTCAGTTTGTGATTCAGCCAGTGTCCATTTCCTATTCCTTCTGGGAGACAAAAAAGAAGCTTAGACAAATCCACATCCTTCACATTTTTTTTTCCTATCAGTTCTTCTCCTACGAGACGTATATTTTTTAATTTTTTTAAATCTGCTCTCGTACTTTTCAGAAGCTGGACATAAGCCTCCCAATACAAAGCCGCCTCTTCCGCCAGAAATCCTACGCACCAGTCAATACTGGCCATTAATAAATAGGACGGACTGCTGCTTTGATAGATTCCCATAAATCTTTGCAGACGGTCTCTTTCTACCCTGTCACTGCATCTGTGCAAAAGTGCTGTCTGAGTCAATGCCGGAAGCGTCTTGTGCATACTTTGAATAACCAGATCTGCACCTTCGTCCACAGCAGAATTTGGAAAAAATTCAGAAAACCTAAAATGTGCCCCATGAGCTTCATCCACAATCAGAGGAATTCCATATCTGTGTACAATCTCACTGATTTTTTTTATATCAGAGACAATACCGTCATAAGTCGGCGACGTGATTAACACAGCTTTTATATCTCTGTCTTCATCCAAAGCTCTCGACACTTCCTCTGGATCGACGCCCCCATTGATTTCATACTCTCTGAATACTTCTGGATATAGATAGACTGGAATCAAATTTCTGAGGTAAATTCCATGATATACAGCCTTATGACAATTTCTAGACATCAGTATCTTTTTCCCTGGCTCCATCGCCGCTGAAACTGCCGTCAGCAATGCTGCTGTACTACCGTTGACACTTAGAAAACTCTCCCGAACGCCATATAGTTTTGCAGCATTTTTTTGAACCTCCGCCAAAATTCCTTCTGGATGATGCAAATTGTCAAAACCGTCGATCTCTGTGATATCCATTTCCCATGGTATGTTTTTTTCCAAAGAAAAAGGATTACGTTTATGTCCCGGCATATGAAAGGGATAGTAATCCTTTTTGCTATAACTTTTTAACTGATGATATAATTCCCGCATTTTACACTTTAAATCGATAGCCTACGCCCCAGATCGTCTCAATATACTGAGGTTTCGCTGTATTAAATTCTATTTTCTCACGGATTTTTTTGATATGAACCGTCACAGTAGCAATATCCCCCACTGATTCCATATCCCAGATTTCTCGGAACAACTCTTCTTTTGTAAACACGCGGTTCGGATTTTCTGCAAGAAAAGTAAGCAAATCAAATTCTTTCGTTGTAAATGTTGTCTCCTCACCATTTACCCACACTCTTCTAGCCGTTTTATCTATCTTAATTCCACGAATCTCAACCACATCATTTTTAGGCATTCCGCTACCCACCAATCTCTCATAACGGTCCAAATGTGCCTTTACTCTGGCTACCAATTCGCTGGGACTAAAAGGCTTCGTCATATAGTCGTCTGCTCCGAGACCAAGTCCTCTTATCTTATCAATATCATCCTTCTTTGCCGATACCATGATAATCGGCGTATTTTTAATCTCTCTCACCTGTCGGCAAATATCAAACCCATCTACTTCTGGAAGCATCAGATCTAGGATAATTAAATCAAAATCTTCTTCCATAGCTCTCTTTAGTCCAATATCGCCACGATGAGCAATCTCCACCTCGAAGCCGCTGATCTCCAGATAATCTCTTTCCAAATCTGCAATCGCTTCTTCATCTTCTACAATTAAAATCTTACTCATTCTGCTGGCACCTCCTGGTATTTTCTTAACACAAAGTACATGATTGTCCCTATTCCTTCCCGGCTAGTGGCCCACACTTTGCCCCCATGATCTTCCATGATCTTCTTCACAATAGATAAGCCGATTCCGCTTCCACCTTTTGAAGAATTTCTGGACACATCTGTACGATAAAAACGATCAAAAATATTCGTTAAATCTTTGGCAGCTATTCCTTTTCCATTATCCTCAATCTCAATCTGAATAAAATCTCCCACATCTTTAACCCTGATCTGGATGATTCCTTTTTTCTTATCCATATATTTAATGGAATTGCTGATAATATTATGTATCACTCTTCTAATCTGTTCGCCGTCGGCAATAATCTGAACCTTATTATCAACATAATTTGCGTAGACCAATTCAATATTGCGTGTTTCCATCTCCACACTCAGTTCTTCCGCACAGTCATTGAAATAGTCCTCTACATTTAATTTGCTAAAAGTATAGGGAATGCGATTCGTATCAATTTTAGAATAGAAAGTCAACTCATTGATAAGATGATCCATTTCATTTGTTTTATTGTAAATTGTCCGGATATACCTCTCCATTTTTTCAGGGGTATCTGCAATGCCATCCATAATACCTTCCACATATCCCTTAATTGCCGTCATAGGTGTCTTCAAATCATGAGAAATATTGCTGATTAATTCCTTATTTTCTTTATCCAGCACAACTCTCTCCTCTGCAGATTCCTTGAGTCTCTTTCTCATGTCCTCAAAGTCTTTACAAAGTTCCGAGAATTCATCCGTTCCCTCTACATCCAAAACAAAATCTAAATTTCCTGCTTTGATATTATGAGTTGCTTTTTTTAATTTTACCAAAGGTCCTGCGACACTCCGATAAATCCAAGATCCTACAGAAAGGCCAGTAATAACTAAAATCATAAATGCAGAAAAGAATAAATCTTTCGTCATTAACTGTACTCTTGCTGTCCTTGAAGCGCTATCTAATATGCTGATATCATAGGTGGGTTCCTCACTCATTTCTTCTGTCACGTGCTGCTGCGCCTGATACTCTCCCAAACCGTACAAAGTAGCAGCAAACAGCAGCAGTGGCACCAGAATAATCATGAGAAAACCCACTATAATCTTTGTCCTTAGTTTCATTCCAATCCCGTCCTATGTCGATATTTGTATTTATTATAACATATACGGTATTTGGAGTCTCTTAATTTTTTATAAATACTTTTTAAGAATATCAACCTTATCCAATTTTTCCCATGGAAGATCTAAATCGTTTCTTCCAAAATGGCCATATGCGGCTGTCTGTTTATAGATCGGTCTTCTCAGATTCAACATTTTGATAATTCCAGCAGGTCTCAAGTCAAAATTCTCACGGATAATTTCAACTAATTTTGTGCTCTCTAATTTTCCTGTTCCAAAAGTCTCCACGCTGATAGAAGTCGGATGTGCCACTCCTATCGCATAAGAGAGCTGAATCTCACACTTATCTGCCAGTCCAGCTGCAACAATATTTTTAGCCACATACCGAGCTGCATACGCCGCAGAACGGTCTACCTTTGTGCAGTCTTTTCCAGAAAATGCTCCGCCTCCGTGACGTCCATATCCACCGTAACTGTCCACAATAATCTTTCTGCCTGTCAAACCGCTGTCTCCATGAGGTCCGCCAATTACAAAACGGCCCGTGGGATTGATAAACAGTTTTGTCTCACTGTCAATCATTTCTTCTGGAATGATTGGGTCAAATACATACTTTTTAATATCCCTGTGAATTTGTTCCTGTGTCACATCAGGGTCATGTTGGGTAGAACATACCACTGCATCCAGACGAATCGGCTTTCCATCCTCACTGTATTCCACAGTCACCTGAGTCTTACCATCAGGCCTTAAGTACGACAGAGTACCATCCTTACGTACCTTTGTCAGCTGACGCGCAAGCTTATGTGCCATATTAATCGCATAAGGCATGTATTCTTCTGTCTCATTAGAGGCATATCCAAACATCATCCCTTGATCTCCTGCTCCAATCGCATCCAAATCCGTATCTGTCATCTGGTTTTCTTTTGCCTCTAAAGCTTTATCCACACCCATAGCAATGTCTGAGGACTGCTCATCAATGGCAGTGATCACACCACAGGTATCTGCATCAAAACCAAATTTCCCTCTGGTATAGCCAATTTCTCGTACTGTATCACGGACTATTTTTTGAATGTCTACATAGGCTTTCGTTGTGATCTCACCCATAACAAGTACTAATCCTGTAGTGGTACAAGTCTCACACGCCACACGACTCATAGGGTCCTGTTCCATCAATGCATCTAAGATTGCGTCAGAAATCTGATCGCACATTTTATCTGGATGTCCCTCGGTCACAGATTCAGAAGTAAATAAAATTTTTTCCATCTTTCTTTCTCCTCTTGATATTTTTCAGTTTTTTTTTGATCTTAGGAAATTCAACGGATTTTCCTAGTAACAAAGTAGGCAAGCCCACTTCAGCTCCCCCATCCCTTCCGTTTTTGAAGGGTGCAGCTCACTTTGTTCGCCGCCGCAACACCGCTTTGCGGTGAACTACCCTATTGCGGCCTGCGCATCCTGCCCGGAGGGCTTTTATTTACTAGGAAATCCAACGGATTTTCCTAGTAAATAAAAATTGAGTCCATCATAAGATGGACTCAATAGATTATCTTATCAAATCCTCTTATTGTTCGAATTTCTTCGCTCAGGTTGGCACCTTCCTTTTGTCAGGGGTTGCCGTGGTTTCACTGATCCTTAATATCTCCACCACTCTGAATAAGAGAAAAACTATCATTATTCCCAAATATGTTATCCTACTTGAAGGCAGAATTTCTGAATTTCTTTTTCTGTAGTAACCCTCTCGATTTCCGCCCCAAGACTCTTCAGCTTCTCCTCAAATCTCTCGTAGCCTCTCTGAATATACACAATATCATCCACTACCGTTATGCCCTCTGCTGCCAATCCTGCAATCACAAGAGCCGCTCCTGCTCGCAAGTCCGGAGCGCTGACTCTGGCACCAGTCAATCCTTCCACTCCATCAATAATTGCACTGTTGCCCTCCACTTTTATATTGGCGCCCATTCTGGACAGCTCGTCAACATATTTGAATCTATTTTCAAAAATACTTTCTGTCACAATACTTGTACCCTTGGCCAAAGCTAGTGTGACCGCTATCTGTGGCTGCATATCTGTGGGATATCCCGGATATGGAAGAGTCTTCACGTGAGTACGAGTCAATCTTTTGTTCGCCACGATGCGAACCGCGTCATCGAATTCTTCCACTTGACATCCAATCTCTTCTAACTTCGCAGTCGTCGCCTCCAGATGTTTTGGAATCACGTTTTTAACCGTCACATCGCCTTTTGTAGCCGCCGCCGCAAACATGAAAGTGCCTGCTTCAATCTGATCTGGTATAATTGCGTATTCCGTACGATGTAGTTTTTCTACACCCTTAATACGTATAATGTCGGTACCCGCACCTTTGATGTTCGCACCCATACTGTTCAAAAAGTTTGCGACATCCACGACATGAGGCTCTCTCGCCGCATTCTCAATAATTGTTCTGCCCGGAGCCATAGCTGCTGCCATCATAATATTGATCGTAGCTCCCACTGATACCATATCCAAAAAGATATGACTTCCATGCATATTCTCAGCTCTGGCCACAATCGCTCCATGCTTAATCTCTACGGTCGCACCTAGAGCACGAAAACCTTTTAAATGTTGATCAATCGGACGGCTTCCAATGTTGCAGCCTCCCGGAAGAGGTACCTCTGCGTGTTTATATTTTCCCAGCAGAGCTCCCAACAAATAATAAGAAGCACGAATTTTTTTGATGTATTCATAGTCAACACTGACATCTGAAATCGTCGAACCGTTAATTTTTACTGTAGAACTATTGATTCTCTCCACCTGTGCGCCAATTCCAGAAATAGCTTCCAATAACACATTGATATCTCTGACGTCCGGGAGATTCTCAATCAAAATAGTCTCGTCTGTCATAATAGCTGCTGAAAGAATTCCCAACGCTGCATTTTTAGCTCCGGCAATCTCTACTTCACCAACTAAAGGATTTCCGCCTTTAATTACATACTGTTCCATAACACACCTCTAAGTTTATTTATTAACTCCTCTGAAGGCATCGTCTAATTTTCACCTGGCTGATTTTATAAAAAACGCTTAATAATTCAGTCTCAACTTGTTTACAGCCATGTCATAAAATATTTACTTTTTGGAATATTCTATAACATTTTTTTACATTTGTAAATCAAAACAACTGTTCTACTTACACGAGCCTCATTTTTGTGTTACTGTTCACTCCGTTCACAGTAACGTTCTACCCTTCAACTTCAGTATCTAATTTCTCCAAAAGTAACTGTAGACATTCCTCTAGATCTCTTCCTTTTTCATCCACAACAACATCCGCATACTTCTCATAAAGTGGTACTCTTTCCTCGTATAAATCCTTCAATGTCTGTCCTTTTTTTAGAATAACGCCTCTCCTTTTTAGATTTCCAAGCCTCTTCTCCAAGGTACTCAGGGAAACTTTCAGATAAACAACCGTTCCAATCTCTTTGAGGTGACTCATAGCTTGCCGGCAATACACCACACTCCCTCCTGTGGCGATCACAGACCTCTCTGCTTCAATAGAAGCGTTAACTTGATTCTCAATTTCCATAAATCCATTGATTCCGACCTCTTTGATAATCTGATGAAGTTTCTTTCTTTCTTGTTCTTGAATCAATAGATCTGCATCTATGAATTGAAAACCAAGAACTTTAGCCAGAACGACTCCAAGTGTACTTTTTCCTACACCTGGCATTCCAATTAGTATAATATTGTTCATAGAATCCTATGTTCCCTTAATTTAAACAAATTTCTTTAAGTTCAATGTAGCATTATAGCATTTTGAATTCTTCTTTTCAACTATTAAATCTCTCTGTTATCTCTTATCCCTCTCTTTTTTCCTTCTTTTGCGCACACTATAGCCAAATTTTCCTATCTTTTTTCCTAAACCAAAGTACTCTCCATGAGAATAAGCTAAAGGCCTTGTCTTATTCCATTGAAATTTTCCCGTCTCATCGAGATATTCCTCATCTGCATGAACTGCCACCACTTCAGCCAAAAAAAGATGATGTGAACCTAACTCTTCCACTTTTGCTACACGGCATTCTATTGATACGGGAGATTCCGCAATCATAGGACCCTTAACAAAATCAGCTTTTTCTCTTGTCAATTTTAATTTTTCAAATTTATCTACATCTCTTCCAGATTTTACACCACAGTAATCTGTGGCATAGGCAAGCTTTTCTGTCGTCAAATTTATAACAAATTCCCCTGTCTGCCTTAACATAGCATAAGAAAATCTCTCAGGGCGCACAGAAATAGACACCATGGGCGGGTTTGTACACACGGTTCCCGCCCACGCAACAGTTATAATATTATCTTTGCCCTCAGAATCTGCCACAGTAACCATCACTGCTGGAAGAGGATACAGCATATTTCCAGGTTTCCAAGTCTGTTTTCCCATAAATACTCCTCTGACTTCTCTTTTTTCACAGCATCAAGAATAAATATCCTGCATTGCTTCCATCAAAGCCGGAATCAACTGTTTCTTTCTGGAGACAACACCTGGCAATATTACGCTTCTATTTTGGGCCTTCACATGAAAAGCCTCTTCTAGCAGGTTATCGCAGTTTTCCCCGTAGAATATTAATTCTGTAGATTCCTCCAAAATATTGGTCAGCATAAAGTACACACTGGATACCCCATTTCGACCATATTCACTTTTCATAAATGGAATCAATTTTTCTTTGATTCTTCCAAGCTCTTCCGCTTCCATGGAACTGATCTGTCCAACCCCAAAAGTCTGTTCTCCTGAGATAAATTTCTTGTAATCCTGATAGAAAATTTCCTCTGACGATTTATCTTTCAGACTGCTACCAGCATGGAACATCTCTTTTGCGAAACTTTCAATCTCAATATCTGCGATCAAAGCCAAAGCACCTGCTGCCATCTTGTCATGTATCGTACAAGTCGGTGATCGGAACATCAACGTATCTGAGATGATAGCTGCACATAAAAGTCCCGCTATCTGAGGAGTAATCTCTAATCTCGCTTCATTGTACATCTGGTACATAATCGTACCCGTACATCCCACCGGCAGATTTCGAAACATAACCGGAGCCATTGTCTCAATATTTCCTAACTTGTGATGATCAATAATTTCCAAAATCTGAGCACTATCAATATTATCTACCGCTTGACTTCTCTCATTGTGGTCTACCAAAATCACTTCTTTCTTGTGCATTCCCAAAAAATTTCTCCTGGAAATCGTACCAATACACTTTCCATGTTTACTGATGACCGGAAAGGCACGGTGTCTATTCTTAACCATCACGTCCTGGATACTATCTGTGAAATCCTCAGTATGAAACGTAACCAGATTCTCAGTCCTCATCAAGTACCTCAAAGGGATGCTCTGATTAATGGTTCTAGCCACTGTAAACGTATCAAAAGGAGTCACAATAATTGTCACTTTCTGCTGCCTAGCAACTTTCAGAACTCTTTCACTCACCTCTGAATCCAAACAAATAACCAGACAACTGGCTTTTTCTTCCAGTGCTTTCAGATGATCTTCTTCTCTGTTTCCTAAGATGACCAAATCACCAGCACCTATATACTCCTTCATTCTGTCTGGATGGAGAGCTCCCACCAAGACCTTTCCATTCTCGAAGTAACCTTCTTCATCCCCAGCAACGACCCTTGCATCCAAAGTCTGTGCAATCTGCAAATACTGTGTCCTTGCTTTTCCTAGAGTATAATTGTCCGCACACATAAGACTCTGTGCAATGTCCCCAATGGTGATAAGCCCTTCCAATGTACCGTTTTCATCCTTGATTGGAAGCGTCACAATCCCATTCTCTCTCATCAGATTCCATGCATTTCTCACAGGCATATGTTTATTTACATCAGGACTCGTCCTAATATCCATATCTTTTACTTGTGTTCCCACATTTCCAAGATAGGGAGGCGCCTCAATTCCAAAACGATTTAAAACATACTGTGTCTCCTCGTTGATTTGCCCTGCTCTTCTGGCTACATATTTCACTTTGCCGGACGTGGTCCTGTTCTTGATATCTGCATAAGCAATCGCAGAACAAATAGAATCTGTATCGGGGTTTTTATGCCCAATAATATATACTCTCTTCTGACCTCTCATACTATTTCCTTTTTACTGATCTAACTTGATATTTGCAAACAGCGCTCCTAAAGAAGTAGTCGCCTCTCCAGCTTTTGGAAGTTCATAAACCTCTTCTTCAATCTCTTTTGCAGCGACATCAGCCAAAGCCTTCATACTCAAACTCAGTTTTCCGTCCTTAATCGCGATAACCTTTACTTTTACTTTATCACCCACCGCAAGAACCTGAGAACAACTCTTAATTCTCTTTTCGCTGATCTGTGAGATGTGAACCAGACCGGACAATCCATTTCCCAGATCTATAAAAGCTCCATATGGTTGAAGACTTTCCACTATCCCCTCTGTCACCAGACCAACCTCCACATTGGAGATTTTAGCTTTTCTCTCCTCGTCTGCTTTTTCCTTCAGTATTTCTCTGGCGGATAAAATCAGCCGTTTCTTTTCTTTATCTACCTCAAACACTCTCACCTGAATTGGCTTATTCAGATACTCCTCCAAATTATCCACATAACTTAAGCTCAGCTTTGAAGCAGGAATAAAGCCTCTCACTCCCTCCACATAAGCTACAACTCCAGACTTAACGACACCTTTTATCACAACATCCAAAACTGTCTGTTCTTCTTTTAATGTGTTCAGTTTTTCCCATGCCAATACATCGTCTGCTTCGACCTTTGACAATAAAATATTTCCATTTCCATCATCTTTACTCATCACCATAGCTGATACCTCATCACCTGTATGTACCTCATCTTTTACATGGAATCCCGGCTCACGACTAAAATCTTCCACATGGATGACTCCTTCTGTGTAATACTTTAAATCCAGAGTAACCTCTTTGTCTGTGATCCCGATTACTGTTCCGGTTAAAATCTCTCCCTCTTCAATCTCCTGAAAGGAGGTTTCTAGTTCTTTCTCATAATCTTTCATTGTCTCTGTCATATCATACACCCGACCTTTCAAATTTTAACAATATTGTACATATATTCTAGCACATATTATCTGGTTCGCATACCCTAAATCCCCTATAAATGAGGAGTGCCCTGGCAGGTAACTACCAGGGCAATTATTATGAAAAAATTTATATGTGTAATGAAAACATTACGCTAAACAAAATTAAATATTTAAAACAAATTTATTATAACAATAATATATGAATAATTCATAAAAAAAGTATTAATTTTAGTTTAATTACACAATTTTTTTCATAAAACACTCCACTTTTTGATATAGTATTCGTCTTTCTATCCCAAACGATTTAAAAAGTCTTTAATAAATTCCACAATCTTTGAAAAAAATCCTTGTACTTCTTCACTGTCTAAATCTATATGTATTCCCATGCTGTCCAATTTATCATATAGATTACTAATCTGATCTTTCAGCTGATTCACATCCAGGTCAAGATCATCTATCTTTTTCATCAGCTCCAAAATACTCTGTTTATTTTCTTCTGAGAGAGTTACTCCAAATTCTTCTGATGCCTGATTGATCAACTCTGAGATCTGATCATCCGTCAAATTCTGAGAAGCTACTTCATTCTTGATAAACGCAATCAATTCCGCAGCTTTCTCCGGGTCCTCTAAAGTCTCTCCTAAATTACTAGTCACTACAAGCTCATTGGTCGCTGTATCGACATTGTCGCTGTCTACCTTCTGTCCAGTCATTGTCTCATATGCCTTAATCGCTCCGACTAACCCTGCTGTTCCCGATATACTGAAAGGACCTGCAACTATAATATCCGCATTTTTTATTCCAGCTGTAGCCAATGCATTTTGATACATCTCAGTGGTACAATATGATATATTTTTTGTAGTCACTCGAATACCGTTTCCCTCAGCAGTCTGTTCTACTTTCACCGAGGAGAGTGCCCTGCTTCCGATTATTTTTTTGTCCAAATAAGCGTCCAAGTACTTGTGTTCATCTGCATTCGTGACATTAATGACTGTATAGTTTCCCAACTCAGACTCTTTTACACCTAATAGTTCCAAAACTGCTGATTTTTCCGTATCATTTAAATCTGCTCCTAAAGAAAGATACGGTTTGGTTTCCTGTGCTGCCATTACAGAACATGGAAGCATCATAACCATGATTACCGCTATCAATGCAGACAACCATCTTTTTCTTTTCATAGTCATTCCTCTTTTCTCAATAAGATTATTCATAGTATATTTGATTTTTTTGTACTGAATGATTATAACATAGTTTCCATTCCTCTCTGTAACTCTTAGATTTTTCAAATTATCTCTTATTCTATCACACTATACCCCCATAAGCTCTAAATAAAATCTAAAAATTTTCTAATTTTTTTGTTTAAAATCACTATTTTTTTTACAATTTTATATATTTTTTACGATTCACAATTTTTTCTCCATTCGTTCATCTTTTCTTTACAAGTTCATCATTATTTAAACATAATTTATGGATATACTAAGACCATAAAAATAATAACAACCAATTATTTTTATAATTTCTTTTTCATATGTCGGTTGTTTAAAACAACCGACTCTCCTTCCTTTAAAAATATAGAAACGTATAGAAAAAGAGACTGCCTAGACCATCGCATACAGCAGTCTCTTTTTCTATTTCTATGTTGAAACATTACGTTTTCTCACTAAAAAATTGCTCAGATCGCTGAATTCCTTCAGGGTCAGCATTTCTCCTCTCACATTCAATGAAAGCCCACAAGCTGTCAATGCCTCCTCAATCTCTTCCTTCTGCAAGTTCAACTCTCTGCTATTCTTTAGTCCATTTACCAAGGTTTTTCTTCTTTGGTTGAAGGATGCTCTGATCATTGCAAACATCTGAGATTCGTCGTCCACTTCTACAGGAGGCTTCTCATGCCGAAGTAATTGTATCACAGCACTTCCCACCTTTGGCCTGGGCATAAAACAGTTGGATGGCACATTTGCAATCATTTTAGGTTCCGCATAATACTGTACTGCCAAGGATAAAGCCCCATAGTCCTTCGTACCAGGACCAACCTTCATCCGGTCAGCTACTTCCTTCTGCACCATAATCGTGATAGACTCAATGGGCACTTTTTTCTCAAACAATCCCATAATTATCGGAGTTGTAATGTAATACGGGAGATTCGCGACAACTTTTATGGGCTTTCCCTCATTTCGTTCTTCTGCAATTTTTCTGATATCTACTTTGAGAACATCCTCATTGATGACAGTCACATTGCTGTAACTACTCAGAGTATCTTTCAAAATCGGAATCAGAGATTTATCAATTTCCACCGCCACTACTTCTCTGGCTGCGTCTGCTAAGTACTGAGTCATTGTTCCTATCCCAGGACCTATCTCCAAGACAAAATCACTTTTCTGAATATCTGATGCCCGTATAATCTTGTCCAAAACATGAGTATCAATCAAAAAATTTTGACCAAACCTTTTTTGAAAGACAAAATCATACTTTTTTAATATCTCAATTGTATTTTTCGGATCTCCCAAATAAGGCTTGGTCATAAATTTTCCCCTCTTTTTTCGTTTTATGTATCATTCTGCTATCACGAAATTTAAGAAACTTTTTCAGCTAAAATCTTTTTCATACAGGACAATCATTCCTTCTACATCCGTCCGTTTCTTTGAAAGATTCCTTGTCAGCTTCCTCGCTCCACTCTCAGCTTTCTCAATCGCAGCATCCACCATTTTTTTCACAGCCTGAATCGTCATCGGCTCATCTTCTTTTTGATTATCACCAATCAGATTATACAACGCCAAAATTCCCATCTGATCGATCACATACCCATTTTCTTTCGTATAAATCTTTGCAAAAGCCACCAATTCATCATTTGTAAACACCGGAATATTGACCATAGAAGTAAACTTTGCCGCGAACTTCGGATACTTTGCTATCAGTTTGCGCATGCCAATCTTTTCATCCTCAATGATAACTGTCAGACCGTCTGTCCTAAATTCCATTGCCTTATTCAACTGCTCTACGGTATCTGCACTCAGCTGATTTGCCTGCTCAATTACCAAAAATCCACCGGATAATTTGTCCACTACTTTTGCAATATCCTGCCCATTTAATTCATCACCAAAGACATAAGCTACTTTTACGGCCTTTAAATTCAGCTCCCTACAAGCCGCAGGCACAAACCCTTGAATTAATCTGGTCTTACCACAGCCCCTGTTTCCCATGACAATGACATTTCCACTCTTAGAAGTCTTATCGGCTGCTGAAAGCTGTACATCCAACAATGCATCCAAAATCTGTTCCTTCATTCCCGGTATTTTTACAAAATACGTGAACAGTTTCTCTTCCTCATCATCAAAAGCCATCTTTCTTGGCACAATCTCCGTATCTGTATCTACAAGAATGTCATCTAGAACCTCGATATCTTCTTCCCTGTTATTTTCATTGTCCCAATCTTGAGGCTCCCTTTTTAAATCTTGGTTTGAGGCTTCAACTACCAGAGAATCCTCTTTTTCGGTTTCTTCCTCACTGTCATCAACTTCCAGAGAAGCTACAAATTCTTCTCTCTCTCTACTCAATTCTTCATCTAAGTTAAATTGCTCCAGTTCGAGTCCGTCGTCTTCTAAATCTGATTCTTCATAATCCTCAGATTCTGGCTTATCCGCATAACTCTCTTTTTCACGCCCTGCAAACACTTCTTGTTCCGGTTCAACATCTGCCTCTACCGTTTCTTCTACTGTCTCTTCTTCAGAAGAATCCATGTCAGAGAACTCTGACAATTCTTCCTCATCCACAGTCTCTTTCTTCACAGCATCTTCATAGTCCTCTGGAACCTCAATTCCCTGTTCGCTGGCTGCTGCAAGAATCATATCCTCAAGATTTAAGTCTTTACTCTCTTCTTCTTTTTGTTCTTCCTGCTGCTTTGCTAATTCCTCATCCGTAGGAAGAACAAATTCTGGAATCACTTTGGCCTTCGGCGCTTCGATTTGATTCGAAAGCTTTATCCTATCCGGAATTTTTAACTCCGGCATCTTTAATGGCTCATTCCATATATCAGGCTTCTCCTCAGAATCTTCTGTTTTTTCTATGAAATTTTCTTCCTCTTTTTGCTGTTCTTCCAGAAGTTTTTCTGATTCCAGCGGCGGTGCTTCTTCAACATCTACGGATTTTTCAATATCGTCGACTACTTCCTGTGGCTTCATCTCCTGTTCAAGTTCAGAAGTTTCATCACTTACCTGACTATCTTCTTCCAACCTCTGATCAAAAAGCTCTTCTTCTTTTCTTTCTTTATGGATTCCTGAGAAAATATCCTTGATGCCTTTGGCAATCTTTTCTTGAAGAACTCCCGTAGTCTCAACAATTCCTCCAACTCCCGCATTGGCAGCCTCTTGTTTGATCTTGATTTTTTCAATCTCGCCGGCCTTCACAGAAAGCTCTTCCTCAGAATTTTCACTCTGAGCATCCTGCACTTCCTCTTTGACCACCGCTGCCTCCTCTGGAGTAATCAGTTTTGGTATAAATTGTTTCTCATATTTTTCTCTCTCACTCTGAGAAATAGCCCCCATCCTTAATTTCAGATCTAAGGCCTTTGTCACATATTTTCCTTCACTAAACCAGAGTATTAAATCATCACAAACTTCCAAACTCTTTTCTCTCTCTCCGATTTTATAATAGAGCTTTGCAAGTTCAAATGACCACTTCTCTGTAAATTCTTTTTCTTTATACTCCTCAAGAATTTCAATCTGCTTTTCTATCGGAGCTTTCTTCACTCTCAGAATTTTATATTGAAGGACATAACAGCTTGTATCTTTTGGAGCAATATTTTTGTACTCCTCATAAAATTCTTCTGCCTCTTTTACATCTCCCATCCTCAGCGACACTTCTATCAGACGGTACAGTATCGTTTTTCCTATGGGCGCACGATGGTAAGCAAGGAGAAAGATTTCCTTACTTTCCTCATATCTTTTATTGGCAGCATAAATCTCACCCACGACACAGAGCGTACGGATATTTTTCACTTTACGCCAATCAATACTATCCACAATATCCATGGCACTCTCATAATCTTTTTTTTCAATCAGCTTATTGATTTCTTCTAGTTTTATCCGAAATTCTTCTTTGTCCAACGCATTCACCAACTTTCCATAATTAAACCCAGTTTATCATACGCCATTACCCTTGTCAAAATTCTTTCTCTCCCTTAATCTCCCAATTAGTAACAGTTCAGCCAGCGCTTTTTGTAAAACTGTACTGCACGCTTATTATGCCTGGCTCCACCGTTTTACTCATGAAAAGGCGCCCATCCACACAACTATATTTATAGTTTTTATTGGATTAATGAAACAGATAAACATTTCCCTTTATTACTTTAAAAACTTTATTTATCTGGAATTGATGGTTTACAAAATCATCCAGTCCAGTACAAGTTATCAAAGTCTGTATATCATGGATACTGTCTAAAAGGTAATTCTGTCTATTACGGTCAAGCTCTGACAAGACATCGTCCAATAGAAGTACTGGCGTATCCTTTATCAACTTTTTAACCAGATAAATTTCCGCCAATTTCAGAGAAAGCGCTGCAGTTCTCTGCTGTCCCTGAGAACCATATCTGCGAATATCAATTCCGTTGACTGTCACACACAGATCATCTCTATGAGGGCCGACTGTGGTCGTTCTAAGCTGCATATCTCTCCTGTTTTGACGCTGCAACTCTCCTTCAAAATTATTACTTTCTACATTTGGCTCATAAGTAACCTCTAATTTTTCTGTTCCGCCAGTCAGATTTTGATGAATTTTTTGAATCAGTTCATTCAACTCTTTCACAAAAGAATAACGCTTTTCTATAATCTTCTTCCCGTGACTAGCTAACTGCTGGTTCCAAATATCCATGGTATCCTGAAGCTCAGGCTGAAACGCCAAATCCTTCAGCAACTTATTTCTCTGATTTACTATCCGATTATAATTTGCCAAATCATTCAAATAAATCCTATCCAATTGGCATAATTCCATATCTAAGAATCTTCTTCTCTCGCCCGGACCATTTTTTATGATATTCAAATCCTCGGGAGAAAAAAATACAAAATTTACAATTCCAAATAATTCTCTCGCCTTTTTGATCGGGATTCCATTGATCGCAATGCCTTTTGCCTTATTCTTCTTCAGATGCATATCAATTTTATAAGAAATATGCTCCTTTTTTACGATCATTCTGATATGGGATTCCTCCTCATCAAAATGAATCATCTCTCTATCTTTGCTTCCTTTGTGTGACTTTGTCGTACCACACAGATAGACAGCCTCCAAAACATTTGTCTTACCCTGGGCATTATCTCCAAATAAGATATTAGTCCCTTGATCAAATTCCAATTCAAGGGACTGATAATTTCTGAAATTTTTTAATTGAACAGATTCAATATACATAGATCACCTGACAATTCTAATCTCATTATCTTCAAATGAGACCACATCGCCTTCAACTAATTTTCTGCCTCTTCGAGTTTCCACCTCCTGGTTTACTTTCACCAGACCTTCTTGAATCACATACTTTGCTTCGACTCCATCTTCCACTAAACCAGCCGCTTTGATTGCCTGTCCCAATTTTATAAATTCTTCTCTCAACTTAATTTCCATCATTTCCTCCTAAAATCAAGCGGTTCTTCACCTGGCTTGGCTAAAATTTACCGGGAGAATCAGATACGTATAAGACCCTTTATCATCTTTAATAAAACATGGGGCTTTTGGATTCACCAGATAAATGGTGATTTCTTCGTCATCAATTACTCTCAGAGCATCAATCAAAAATTTCGGATTGAATCCGATCAAGATATCTTTTCCCTCTTTTACAATATCAATTTCTTCATCCATAGAACCCATAGCAGAATCTATGGTAAGCACCATGGAAGTATCTGTGATGTTTATAATAATTGGTTTTTTATCTCCTTCACGAACCAAAAGTGTTGCACGATCAATACAGCTTAAAAACTCTTTCTTATTAATCTTTAGCTTCGTCTCATAATCACTAGACAACATCTGATCAATTCTGAAATACTCTCCCTCAATCAACCTGGAAAGAACTAAGGTTTGATCAAACTCAAACAATATGTGATTCTTAGTAAAATATATCGTTACTTGATCATCTACTTCTCCAGAGAGAATTTTACTGATTTCATTCAACGTTTTTCCAGGCACTATAATTTTTCTATCTTCATAGTCTTTTGCCAGTTCCATTCGCCTGATCGCTATACGGTGACCATCCAAAGACACTATTTTTAGATAATTATCTTTGATTTCAAACAATTCTCCAGTCATTAATTTGTTGTTTTCATTGACTGCAATTGAAAATATTGTCTGACGAATCATTTCTTTTAGAGTGAATTGAGACAACGTTATACTAGCATCTCTTTCAATCATCGGAAGATAAACAAAATCTTCTCCTGATTTACCAGGTATATTAAATTTTGCTTTTTCGCAAGTTATCAGAGTATTTAACTTATCATCTGTTTGAATTGTGACATCATTATCTGGGAGTTTTCGTATAATCTCAGAGAAGATCTTGGCATCTAAGGCAATCATTCCTTTTTCAGAAATGGTTCCATCTACCATAGTCTCAATTCCAAGTTCCATGTCATTTGTGACAAATTTAATTTGGTTGGCAGTTGCATCAATTAAGATACACTCTAGAATAGGCATAGTTGTCTTTGAAGGTACTGCTTTGAGTGCTATATTTACTCCTTTTGATAAGTTACTTTTTGAACAAATAATTTTCATAGTGTGAATAACTCCCTTCTGAGAAAAAAAGTGGGTTTTTTTATAATATATAAAAGAAGAAGTTCGTAGTCCTCGCCGTAGGGGCTGTGAATTTGTGAAAAACTCAATTTAAGCCTGAAAAATAGGGTTTTTGAGGCTTGGATAACTGTGTGTAAAAACATTTTTAAGTTTGTGAATGGTTTGTGTAAAAGGGTTCATCTAAATTTTGATGAAAAATTGGAAAGTAAACTTATACACAGTTATTTTGAGTTATAAACGTTTTATACAGCCTATAAAGTGGATAACTTGTTCAACGGTGTGGATTAATTTTTTTCATTAATACTTCAATGGTATTTTTCATTGTGTCTGAAGTCTGGAGTTCGTGTTCTATCTTTTCGCAGCCATGCATGATTGTGGTGTGATCTCGGTTTCCTAGACATTTACCTACAGATTTCAGAGGAATGTCGATCATTTCTCTACAAAGATACATGGCAATTTGTCTGGGAATGACAATTTTAGAGTTTCGCTTATTTCCCTTAATTTCGTCTATTGTGATGTCATAATGTTCTGCCACCATACTAATAATGTATTCTGGTGTAATTATTTTTTGTTGATCTGGTGAAATAATATCTTTCAGTACCTGTTCTGCCAGTTCTACTGTGACTTCACGTTTTTCTAGGTTGGCGAAAGCCATTACTTTATTTAGAGATCCTTCCAGTTCACGAATGTTTGATTTAATGTTTGTGGCGATATATTTTATGACATCTTCGTTGATATCGTATCCGTCCATTTCCTCTTTTTTCTTTAAGATAGCTACCCTTGTCTCATAATCGGGAGAGGAAATATCTGCGATTAACCCCCATTCGAAACGGGAACGGATTCGGTCTTCCAGGATCTCCATATCTTTCGGAGGTTTATCTGAGGATATGATAATCTGTTTCTTGGCGCTGTGCAAGGAATTGAAAGTATGAAAAAATTCTTCCTGTGTTGCGTCTTTTCCTATAATAAACTGTACGTCATCGACTAAAAGTACGTCGATATTGCGGTATTTGTCTCGAAATTGAGTCATTGCAGTGTTATTGCCGTTTCGAATTGCTTCAATCAGTTCATTGGTGAACTCTTCACTGGTGACGTAAAGTACTTTACTGTCAGGATTATGTTCTAATATAAAACGGGCAATGGAATGCATTAAGTGTGTCTTTCCAAGACCAACACCTCCGTAAATAAAGAGTGGATTGTAAATCTCTCCTGGTGATTCGGCTACTGCGAGAGATGCGGCGTGAGCGAATTTGTTATTACTACCGACTACAAAAGTACCGAAAGTATATCTGGGATTTAAGTTTGCCTCTTCAAAACGGGTATCGTTGGATATTAAATTCTTTGAAGTTATTTTCTTGACATCGTCAGAAAGAATGAATTGAACTTCACACCTGTCGATTCCAGTAAGTTCACTAATTGTTACTTGTAGAGGAAGTTTGTACTTTTTGTTGATATAATTTAGTCCTACCTGTTCGGAAGGAACTAAAATAGTAACAATGTTTCCTTCCACACTGTAGACTTTAAGTGGTTTTAGCCAGGTGTCAAAAGAAATATCTGACAGGTCATGGTCAATTTTTATGGTTTGTAGTATTTCATCCCATTTTTCAGCTACTATGTTCAT